>CAWIEI010000007.1:0-170560 GCA_963834965.1 uncultured Actinomycetota bacterium
GACGACCGCCGCAGGCGAGTGGTCGAGATCCTCGATGACATGGACGCACGGCTGACCGATGCCGACCGGGCCGCCTTGACCACCGACTGGCTCTATGACGACCAAGGCCTGCCGAGATGATCGTCGACACCTCGGCGGTCGTCGCTGTCGTCGTCCGCGAGCCGGGTCACGAGCGCTACCTCGAGGCGATGCTGGCGGTCGACCGCCCGAAGATCTCGGCCGCAACGCTGCTCGAGCTCTACGTCGTCATCGACCGTCTTGGTGACGCGGTCATCTCACGCCGCCTCGAGGACCTGCTGACCGGGCTGGGTGTCGAGACGCTTCCCCTGACCGTCGAGCAGGTGGCAGCCGGTCGCGCGGCCTATCGGGACTTCGGCAAGGGGAGCGGGCACCCGGCGCGGCTGAACCTCGGCGACTGCTTCTCCTACGCACTGGCTCGGGTGTCGGGTGAGCCGCTCCTGTTCAAGGGCGACGACTTCGTCCACACCGACGTCGTCCCGGCTGTGGCTGTGTAGCCCTCTGGGTTGCTCGGCCTAACGCCAAGTGGCGGCCGCCGATGACCATGGTCGAGGGCGTCGGTGTCGCCCCTCTCGCCTACTCTGTCGCGCATGGCGGAGGAGAGTGCGGGTGTTGACCGCGTGCGGCTCGAGGCGCTCCGCTATGCCGTCAACGACGAGGCCGTCCAGTACATCGCCATCATGCGTCTGTTCACCGTGGGGCTCTCCGGTCTGCTGTCCGACCAGTCGGCCGCCGAGGTCGCCCGCCGCCTTGCCGACGCGGGAGTCGAGGTTGACGAGGACACCGTCGAGGCCCGGCTCTCGTACCTCGTCGAGCACGGGAACCTCGCGCGCAGCCCCCGGGAGACGGAGGCGCGCAGCCTGTCCGACTACCTGCGCAACCGGGCTCGCTACCAGCTGAGCCAGCGTGGTGAGCTCGTCCACCGCCACGTCGAGGAGCTTCTCGGACACTCCGAAGCGGCCCGTGAGGTGAGCAGCGAGATGCTCGGCGGCATCCTCGCCGGGCTCGAGGTTCTGGCCCGGCACGACGAGCGGACGATCTCCGCTGCCGACCCCGACACCCTGGCTCGCGAGATCGGCACGATCTTCGCGCAGTTCGACCGCCTCGTGCACAGCACCAGGGAGTTCTACGCCTACCTCACGCAGGTGCTCACGCGCTACGACCTCGACCGCGGTGAGTTCCAGGCGTTCAAGACCGCCCTCATCGACTACCTCCAGCGCTTCGTCGACGAGGTGCAGCGCCACATGCCCCAGATCGCGGACCGGTTGGCCGACGTGCAGCCCCTGGTGCCCCAGCTGTGCGAGCGCGCCAACAGCGGGCAGCGGCTCGTCGATCTCGAGGGGCGCGTGGCGCGGCGCGCACCCGGCCTCGACCCCGCCGACTGGCCGAGCCTGCACGCCTGGTTCAGTGGCGACGGCGGGCGCTCCAGCGACGCCGATGTCGTGCGCCAGCTCGCCACCGAGGCGATGCGGGCCCTGCTCACCAACCTCCGGCGCATCGCCTCCAGCGGTTCGGTCGAGCACGGCCGCTACGCCGACCTCGTCCGCCTGGCCGGGTGGTTCGACCGTGCGGCTGACGACGAGGCGCACGCGCTCTGGGCGTCGGCGTTCGGCCTGTACTCGTGCCGGCACCTCGGGTTCCCTGCCGACGACGCCGAGCGCCCCGAGCCGGCCACCAGCTCGTGGTGGGCCTCCCCGGGGGCGGAGGTGCCGCTCATGCTCCGGCGTAGCGGCAAGCGCAGCGTCACCGGGCGGACCTCGGCGACCGTCGACTACTCGGCAGCCAAGGCGGCCCGCCTCGCCGAGCGCGAACGAGCAGAGGCGGGCCGTCGCGCCGCCCTGGCGGAGCTCGACGCGCACCGCGGCCCGCTCGACCACGTGCGCCTCTCCGACCGTGCCCGCGACGAGCTGCTCGACGTCTACGCCGGGTGCCTCGCACAGCTGGGCGACCTCGAGGCACGCCGCGCCGACATCCCCTTGACTGCGGCGGCCCTGCTCGTCCGTCGCACGCCGGGCCACGACACGACGCTCCACTGCGCTACGGGCCGGATGACGTTCGCCGACTGCGGCCTCGCCCTCACCGACGCCTCGACATCGCACTCGTCCTCCGACGGCGAGCCGGATGCACGGCGCACCGAAGGAGTGGCGCAGTGAGCACGACGCGGGTCGAGCGACCGCCGCTTGCCGAGGACCCCGCCGAGGTCGCCGAGCGCGTCATGGCGGCGCGCCACCTGTTGCGGCACCCCCTCGTGCCGACCTCGCCGGAGAACGCGACGGTGCTGCGGGCCGTCCGCCGGCACCAGGGCGAGCTGGTCCGCCTCTTTGCCGATGGCGCCGGCTACCGGCTCCACGTCGACCCCAGCGGCGCCCGGCTCTTCAAGACCGGTCTCGGCGCCGATGCCACCCGGCCGCTGAAGCGGCGCTCCGGCGCGTCGTTCACACCGCGGGCGTACGCGTTGCTCACGCTCGTGCTCGCCGCCCTGACCCGCTCCCGCAACCAGCTGCTGGTCGACGAGCTCGTGGCGCAGGTGCGTTCGGCCGCGGTCGACGCCGCGGTCGACGTCGACCTCGATGCCATCGGCGACCGCCGTGCCCTGCACGCCGCTCTCGTGGCCCTCATCGACCTCGGGGTCCTCAGCGAGCGCGACGGCGACCTCGAGCACTGGGCCGACAAGCGCACCCAGTCCCTCCTCGACGTGCACCGTGACCTGCTCGTGCTGCTCGTCGCGGCCCCGATCGGCTCCGCCGGGTCTCCTGAAGAGCTCGTCGACGTGGCCGCCCTCCCGTCTGCGGTCGGCGGGGCGCGGCTGGCCGTCCGCCGCCGGCTCCTGGAGTCCCCGCTGCTGACGACGGCCGACCTGCCCGAGGAGCACGCGGAGTGGTGGAGCCGCAACCGGCACCGCGAGCGCGAGTGGTTCCGCGACCGGTTCGGCCTCGAGGTCGAGCTGCGAGCGGAGGGCGCCGTGGCGATCGACCCCGAGGAGTCGCTGACCGACGTGGAGTTCCCCGGGCGCGGAGGCACCCGGCACCTCGCGCTGCTCTGCCTCGAGGTCGTGGCCGACGACGCCCGCGAGGGTGCGACGCCCGACACTCCCTGGCGGGCTGTTCCCCTCGAGCGCGCCAGGGCCCGGTGCCTCGAGGTTGTCGAGCGCTGGGCGGACGTGCTCCGGCGTGACCAGCGCGAGGACCCGGACCGGGCCGTCAGCGAGGCGCTCGGCGTGCTCGAGGCGATGGGCCTGGTGCGCGAGGGTAGCCCGCAGAGCGGGAGCCGGACGCTCGAGGTGCACGCTGCCGCCTGCCGCTACGCCCCTGCTCCCGTCCTGGCCGAGGCCGCCGAGAGCGGCGAGGCATCCCTCTTCGACCTCGGGAGCCACGATGACTGAGCCCACCCGCTACCGGCTCGAACGCGGCGGCATCCTCAACGTCTGGCAGTACGACCGACAGGTCTTCGAGCTCGCCGAGGGCCGGCTGCTGCTGCGCGGTGCCAACGGTGCGGGCAAGTCCAAGACGATGGAGATGCTGCTCCCGTTCGCGATCGACGGCGACAAGGCCCGCCTCACCGCGTCGGGGCGGCACCACACCAGCCTGCTCTGGCTGATGCTCGACGGCTACGACGGGCAGGCGCGCACGGGGTACGTCTGGGTCGAGTTCTCGCGCGCCGTGGAGAACGGCCCACCCGAGACGCTCACGTTCGGCGTCGGCATCCGCGCGACCCAGTCGGCTCGGGCCGCCACCGCCTGGTACTTCACGTCGTCCCGCCGGGTCGGTGCCGACCTGGTGCTCGAGGACGACGCCGGTCCGTTCAGCCGCCAGCAGCTCGAGGCCGCCCTCGAGGAGGACCCGGCCGGGCAGGTGTTCGAGCAGGCCGCGCGCTACCGCGAGCACGTCGGGCGGCTGCTCTTCGGCCTACCGGGAGACCAGTACGACGACCTCCTGCGCCTGATCTACTGGCTGCGGCAGCCCCAGGTGGGCGAGGACATCGACCCCAAGCGCCTGGCCGAGCAGCTGGTCAACGCCCTGCCGCAGCTCGACGACGACGCCCTGCGCAGTGCCGGCTCGACGTTCGACGAGCTCGAGGCCTACGGAGAGCAGATCGAGGGCCGGGCCCGGGCGGCCGAGGCGCTCGGCCGCTTCGCGGAGGTGTACCGCGGCTACGCCGGCGCCGTGCTCGCCGAGCACGCACGTGCCGTGCTCGACGCAGAGGCCCGGCTCCGGTCGGCGACGACAGAGCAACGGCGGGTCGAGGCCGAGCTGTCGAGTGTGCGAGAGAGCCTCACCGAGGTCACCCGGCAGGAGAGTGCTGCACAGGCGGACGCCGAGGCGGTCGCGCACACCATCCGGGCGTTGGAGTCCGGGCCGGAGGCGAGGGCGCGGGCGACCCTGCTCGAGATGGGCGAGCGGGTCAAGGTGTTGCTAGGCTCGGGCTGACGACTCCGCCGGGCACCGAGACCGTGCTGGCGAGCGAGCGGATGGCCGAGCCGGCCAGGCGCAGCAGGACGCGGGCACCCTCGGTCAGCACCTCACGACGCTCGACGCTGCCGTCGACGACGTCGCCCGCCGGCTGGTCGACGGGGGTGTCGGGGCGCCCACCGGCGCGCTCGAGGCGCTCGCCGTGCTGCGCAACCCCGACCTCCGGCTGAGATGGGACTCGGCGGAGCCCGGCCAAGGACTGGCCCCAGCCCTGCGTGCGACTGCGGACTGGCTCACCGGAGCCGATGGAGCGGCGGTCCGGCGGCAGGCGGCAGTCGGCGTCGTGCTGGAGGCGCTCACGTGCCGTGACGGAGGCCCGTCGCGCGGCGGACGCGCAGGGCGCGCGGGAGGGCGAGGCCCAGGTGCGCGCGGACGAGGCGAGCCGGCGCAGGGACGAGGCGCGCGACGCCCTGGCGCAGGAGGAGGAGGCCTTTGGCGACGCCGTCTCGCGGTGGTGGCGCGAGCGCCTCGACGAAGAGCCGCCAGCGCTCGACCTCGACGGGATCGGTGCACTCGGCGCCCTCGCGCGGGATGCCGTTGACGACGAGACGCAGCAGCTCACCGCCGAGGTGGGCAGGGCCGGCGCCGAGCGCGACACGGCTCGAACGCTTGCCGCCGACCTCGAGCGCCGTCGGGACGAGGTTGCGGGGCAGGTCGACCCGCTCCCGGAAGCACCGCCGTGGAGGCGCGACCCCCGGGGCGACCGGCCTGGGGCGCCGTTCTGGCAGCTCGTCGACTTCGCCGACGACCTCGACGCCACCCGGCGCGCCGGGCTCGAAGCGGCGCTCGAGGGCGCGGGGGTGCTCGACGCGTGGGTCTTCCCCGACGGCCACGTGGATGGTGACCTGCTCGACGTCCAGCTCGGCCTCGCTTCCAGCTCTGCTGCCGCTGCCTTCACCACCGACCGGATGCCGGAACGGCCCGGTACGTTGTCGGCGCCCACGGTCTCGGCGGACCTCCGGCCCGACCTCGGCGACGGCTCGTCGGGAGTCGGCGAGGACGTCGTCCGGGGTCTGCTCGACCGCATCGGCATCCTTTCCCCGGAGGACTCGGACGAGGCGTTGCGGGCGGTCGACCCGAACCGCGCTCCGGTGGATGCCGGCGACGCTCCCGACGCACCCGGCATCCTCGACGGCGCCGACGCACCCGGCATCCTCGGCCGTGCCGACGCACCCGGCGTCCTCGTCTCCGCCGACGGACGGTGGCGGGTCGGCCCGCTCCACGGCCGCACCACCAAGGAGGTCGCCCAGTTCATCGGGGCCGCGGCTCGCGACGCCGAGCGGCGGCGCCGGCTCGCCGAGCTCGACGCCCGGATCGCCGAGGCGCGACAGCGGGGAGCGTCCGCCGAGGCAGGCGCGCCGGGCCGCGCAGGCCGGGCTCGACGGCATCCGGTCGTGGCTGGCGTCACGGCCGAGCCACGACGCGCTGCTGCGCGCGTCGAGCACCGCGCAGGAGAGGGGGTCCGCCCTGAGCCTGGCCGAGGCCGACCTGAGCCAGGTGGTCGCCGCCGCCCGGGCCGCGCGCGCTGAGGCCGCCCAGCGGCAGCGGCGGCTCGACGAGCTGGCCGCTACCCACGAGCTACCCACGACCGAGCAGGCACTGCGGGCCCAGTCCGCCCGCCTCGACACCGCCCGGAGCGACATCGGGCAACGGCTGCGTGACGTCACCTCGGCCACGGCCGACCTCGAGCGGTGGGAACTGACGGTGGTCGAGGCACGGGCGGCCGCCGCCGAGCACGCCGACCTCACGGTGGCCGCCGACCGCGCCGATGCCGAGTTCGCCGCAGTCCGGGACGAGCACGCCCTGCTCCTCCAGGCGGAGGGCGACGGCGTTCGCGAGCTGGAGGCGCGCCTCGCCGAGCTCCGGGCCCGCGGCGCCGAGCAGGCCACCCTCCGGCGCCGGCTCGGTGTCCGTCACGACGAGCTGATCGGCCGCGAGGGCGCGCTGAGCGAGAAGGGGCGAAACGCGCAGGCGGCGGTCGAGACGGCGAGGCCCGCCCTGGACGGTGCCCGGGAAGCCCTGGCCCGACTCGACGACGTGCCGGGGTTCCCCGAGAGCCTGGTCGTGCCCGACCACCGCGATCGCCCCGCCGAGCACGAGGGGGCGGCGGAACCGCCGCCGCGCCTGGGCGGCCGGACGGTGGCAGAGCTCAAGGCCCTGGTCGCCGGCGGTGGAGCAGCCGGCGACCACGAGCGCACCCGCAACGCCGTGCTCCAGGCCTTCACAGCCCTACAGAGCAGCGCGGCCGCCGGCTACGAACCCCGGCATCTCGAGCAGGGCGGGGTGCTCGTCGCGTTCGCCCGGGACGGCGGCGCGGACCTGCCGGTCGTCCCCCTGCACGCCCGGCTCAGCGCCGCCGTCGCCCGCGACCGCGAGCTCCTCACCGCCCGTGAGCGCAAGCTCTTCGAAGACCACGTCCTCGGCCAGCTCGGCGAGGCCCTGCGCAGCGTGCGCCGCAAGTCGGAGGACCTCGTCGACGCGATGAACGAGCAGCTCCGCGACGTCACGACGTCGCAGGGGATCCGGGTCCGGCTTCGCTGGAGGCTGCGCGACGAGCTGCCGGCCGAAGCCCGCCGGGCGGTCGAGCTGCTCCGGCAGCCACTCGGGTCGCTGCTGCCCGACGAGAAGGACGAGCTGCGCGACAGCCTGCACCGGCTCATCGACGTCTCGCGGGCCGAGGCGCCGGGGGAGCCCTACGCGGTCCACCTCGCCCGGGCTCTGGACTACCGACAGTGGAACGCCTTCACGGTGCAGTACCACCGGCCCGAGACCGGCGAGTGGCGCGACCTCCAGCGCCGGACCGCCCTGTCGCAGGGCGAGCAGAAGGTGCTGTGCTACCTGCCGCTGTTCGCGGCCGCCGCGGCGCACTTCACGTCCGTGGCCGGGGCCGCCCCCTACGCGCCGCGCTTCGTGCTCCTCGACGACGCCTTCCCGAAGATCGACGTCCGCACCCACCCCCTGCTGTTCGGGCTGCTCGTCCAGCTCGACCTCGACTTCGTCATCACCAGCGAGCGGCTGTGGGGCACCCACGCGACCGTTCCCGGGCTGGCGATCTACGAGGCGCTGCGCAGCCCTGGTGAACGAGGCATCGCCCAGTACCAGCACCGCTGGGACGGGCACCGGCTCGCCGCTGTCGGAGCGTGAAAGGCCGATGCCGAGTCGGGACGGGAGCTCTGAGGCGTGGTGGCGCCCCGTGGAGCTCGCCGCCGTGTGGGAGACGCTCGCGGACCGGCTCGAGCGGCGAGGGCTCGATGCGTCTGGACGGGTCGTGCTGCGGAACCTGAACCGCGCGGAACGGCACGGCCTCGCCGACCTGCTCGGACGTCCGGTGAACAGTGACCGAGCGACCGTTGACCTCGAGGTCCTCGACGCCCGGCTTCGCGAGCGTGCCGGTCGCGGCCTGGTCGTCGCCTGCTCCGAGGTCGTGGGTCGTCCGCTCGTGGACCGACGCGCGGCTGCCGCGCAACGACGACAGCACACCGAGGCCCCGGGGCAGGCCGCGCTCGCGTGGCTGGCCGAGCACCCCGAGGCCCACTGGCCGTGGGTGGAGCCCTGGCTGGCGAGACTGCGCAGCAGCGGCGCGCTCGGCCGCGACCACGACGCCGTGTCCACCGTGACGTCGGCCCTCGACGTGCTCTGGAGCCGACGAGCGGCAATGTCGGGGGCAGGTACGGACGCCGCGACCCGGCCGGTGGCCCGAACTGACCTCGCCGCCGCGGTCTGCCACGACGCGCACGCCCTCGACGACGACCGCAGGCTCGCCGGGTACGTACTGAGGGCGGTCGCCGAGGCCCGGGGTCGCACAGCGCCCGACGACGCGAGATCACGCCGCGAGACCTGGGCCGAGATCGGGGTGCTCCCCGACTCGGTGTCGGCCACCTGTCTGGTCTGGCACCTGTCGATCGGGTCGACCGACCTCGAGGGCAGGCCCGCACGGCTCGACACGACGGCGCCCTTCCACGTCACCTGGTGGCATGTTCGGGGTGGGCTGCGGCTGGCCGGCCCGGCGCGGGTCCTCGTCTGCGAGAACCCCAGGGTGCTCGAGGCCGTGGCCGAGGAGGACGTCCCCGACCTGGCCGTGGTGTGCACCAGCGGCCGCCCGAACCTCACCACCCAGCACCTGCTGTCGCAGCTGGCCGCATCGAGGAGCCGGATGGTGTACCACGGAGACTTCGACTGGCCCGGCGTCGCGATGGCCAACGACGCGGTCAGCCGTTGGGCCGCCGCGCCGCTGCTGATGTCGGCGCGCGACTACGAGGCGGCGCCGGGTTCGCTGACCCTGCGTGGCCCGTCCGTCGAGCCCAGCTGGGACCCCGAGCTGGGGGCGGCGATGCGGGCGCGGGGGGTCGCCGTGCACGAGGAGGCCGTCCTCGAGGACCTCCTCGCCGCGTTGTGAGGCGGCCGGGACGGACTGACCGACTGGTGCTCACTCGTCCTGCCGGGTGAAGGCGATGACCTCCTCGTAGCCGTCCACGAACTGGATGACGCTCTCGAGCACCTCGAGCACGGCCGGCGCCAGCTGCTCGGGCGGGAGCTCGAGGTCGGGCAGCTCGGTCCGCTCCGGGACGTCCTGGGTGATCCGGCGCAGGCGCCGCTCCTCGCGGTCGGAGAACTGGTAGTCCTGCAGCACCTCATTGAGCACGTCGCGCAGGGTGAACCTGCCCTGTTCCGGAGCGGAGGCGAACGTGCCGATGACGGCGTCGAGCCATTCGTCACCGCCGTTGTCGAGGGCGTCGGTGACGGCGCTGAACAGCTGCTGTTGCGCCATCATCGCGGCCGGGTGCATCCGCTCGTGCTCGTCGTAGGGCAGCGCGACGGCCCGTTCGACGAACCGGCGAGCGCGGTCCTCGTCGCCGTCGTCGAGCGCACGCAGCGCCTTGTGAAGGAGGTTCGTCGCGGCATCCATCTGGGCCTGGCTGAACGGTGAGAGGGCAGCCGTCGCGCGCAGGGGAATGTCGCCCAGGCCTCGGTTCGCCTCCCGCTTCACGTACTGACGGAAGTCTTCGTAGATGTCGTTCTCAGCCACGACGGTAACCTATCGCCCCGCGTGCGCCCAGGTGGCGAGCGGCTCGGCGCGGGATGCGCTCGGACCGCATCGGTCGTAGGCCGGCAACCATCACGGCATCTCAGCGCCGGGACGCTGCACGGCGAGGTGCCTCGGCCGAGGCTTCAGCGCGGGGGTGAACCCGGCACGCTTGTCGGCGCACCCCGTCCACCCGTGCTCGGTGACGAGGTAGACGTCGCCGTTGAAGGCAGCGGTCAGGTGGTTGCTGTACCGCCACGCCAGGAGCCAGAAGAGCTCCTCGGGGCCGGGCACGACGCGACCGGACCGACACACGACTGTCACCAACACGTGCCGCGGCGGTGCCCATCTGCCGTCGACGAACGGGCGCTTGCCGACCATCGCCTCGGCCTGCGCCCTCAGCAGGTCGGAGGCCTCGAAACGCCCTGGCCGTTCACCGCGGTGCACCCGCTTGACGTCGACCAGCGCCTGGTCCGGCTCGTCGCCCGACTGCACGAGGGCCACGAGCACATCGCCGGCTCTGGGTCTGCGACGGCGCAGTGCCTCGCCGATGATCGTGGCCGGCTCTCGAACGTCCCACGGCTCTTGTGTCCTCATGGGGCCACCTTTGCAGCCGCGAGCCCGGTGCAGCTCCCGTCATCCACAGGGGCCGTGGGTGTGGATAACTCGGCGGCGGGGTCGCACGAATCGTGCAGTCTGGAAGCCGTGTTCGACGTGACGACAGGAGCGACGCGGTGGGTTTCAACACGGAGTACCTGGGGCATCTGCGCATCACACCGACGTTGAACCGGGCAGAGGTGGAGTGGCTCAGCGGGTTCGCTGAGTGGGGCGCGCTTCCGGATGGCGACCCGTTCCAACTTCCGATGAATCCCCGTGCCGCGTTGACGAAAGCGTTCGCTGACGCGGGCGGGTCCATGTCCGGGCCACGTGCCATTCCCTATGGCGTCCACGACTGGCGGGTGTGTGAGCACGGCGACCGGATCAGCTGGGCGCGGTCGGACAAGTCGAACGATGCCGTGCAGGCGTTGAGGTTCCTCATCGAGCACTACCTGGGGCCCGAGGCGAAGGCGAGGGACAGTGACAACCCCGACTTCGCCGCGTTCACCTTCGACCATCGCCTCGACGGGGTGATCGCGGGGGAGCGCAACGACACCGAAGAGCTGTTCCTCCTCCGGGTGGTCGACAGCGTCTTCTCGTACGAGACCGTCGTTGCTGGCGTTGCGTGGTGGGACAGCCCCGATCTGGATGAGTGGTGACCAGGGAGCCCCGTTCCAAGTCGCCGCCCTCCACCGGTCGATCCACAGGGTGTGCCCTCGCGAGACATTGAATAACAATACTCTGCTAAGGTTATCTAATGAGGTGGCAGGGCAGAGCACCGGTCCGGAGGATGTGGCCATGAGCCCCACCGACGCGCTCGCCCTGAAGTGGGAGGCCCGGCTCTGGGAGCCGCAGTCGGCCGTGACCATGATGTCGCGTGCCGCCACCGCCCGGAGGGGCACGCCGTACCAAGCGGCCGTGCCGCCGCCGATCGCCGCGCTGCGGCTCACCTTCGAGGATGCCGTGACGGCGGCTGCCGAGGACGCCCGCGCCGAGGTGACCCGCTTCGACGCGGAGCTGTCGGCGATGTTCGGAGGCGACGGCGAGTTCGCGCCGCTGGCCTCGGTGCTGCTGCGCACCGAGTCGTCCTCGTCGTCGCAGATCGAGAACATCACAGCAGGCGCGCGGGCGCTGGCGCTGGCCGAGATCGGCCTGGCCAAGCACGGCTCGAACGCAGAGCTCGTCGCGGCCAACGTCGAGGCGATGCAGCGGGCGCTCGCAGGAGGGCACCGGATGACCCCGGCAGCCATCCTCGCCATCCACGCCGCGCTCATGCACGGCCAGTCGGCGGCCGACCCGGGGGCGTTCCGCTCGGAGCCGGTGTGGATCGGAGGGTCGGGCTCCTACCCGCACGGGGCGCAGTTCGTGCCTCCGCACCACGAGCGGATCCGTGCCGGCATCGACGACCTGTGCGCGTTCACTGCTCGCACCGACCTCCCGCTCATCGCGCAGGCCGCGGTGGCGCACGCGCAGTTCGAGACGATCCACCCGTTCGTCGACGGCAACGGCCGCACCGGGCGCGCCCTGGTGCACGCCATGCTGCGGCACGGCCGGGCCACGACGCGCACCACGGTGCCGGTCTCGGCCGGGCTGCTCACCGACACGAGCAGCTACTTCACCGCGCTGACCGCCTATCGCGCCGGGGACCCCAACCCCATCGTCACGCGGTTCAGCGAGGCCGCGTTCGCCGCCATCGGCAACAGCCGCGTCCTCGCTGCGGCCCTGAAGGCGATCGAGGAGCGCTGGCACTCCGAGCTCACCGCGCGCCGCGACTCGGTGGCCTGGCGGATCCTGCCGATCCTGCTCGCCCAGCCGGCCGTGTCGTCGCGGCTGGTGCAGCAGCGCACGGCCGTCTCACAGCCCGCGGTCGACCGAGCGCTGCACCAGCTGGCGGATGCCGGAATCGTCACCTCGCGCAACGAGCACGGCCGTGACCGCCGGCGCGACGTGGTGTGGCGCAGCGACGAGGTGATCAGCGCGCTCGACGAGTTCGGGGAGCGGGCTCGGCGCGTGCGGCACTGAGTGACCACGCTCCAGCACCCGGATACCGGGTGCGGCCGATCCTGCGCCGCGCAACGCGAGGGAGGGGGCGGCATCCGAGTGTGACGTGCAGCGCCTCACTGCGCGCCTATCCGGGGGAATGGCCATAGTGAGCGTCATCGGGACGTCGCTGACACCGACCGTGATCGCTGACTGGGAGCTGCCATGACCGCACAGGACCGTTCGCACGCCATGGATCACGTGGTGCTGGTGATCTTCGAGAACCGCTCGCTCGACAACCTGCTGGGACAGCTCTACGGGCCGGGCGACGGCAAGACGTTCGAGGGGGTGCTCGGCAAGGAGTTGAGCAACCCAGTGCCGGAGTGGGCCGAGCACCAGCCGCCGGATGGCACCGGCCGGGTAGCGACCTACGTCGGTGACAACATGGACGCCCCCAACCCTGACTCCGGCGAGGAGTACTTCCACACCAACACCCAGCTGTACAACGTCCTCGACGAGGCAAACCGCTTCGCGGCGGGGGAGGACACCCAGCCGCCCTACAACGTGCCCCCGGAGGGCGCGACGCCGACGATGGACGGCTTCGTCACCGACTACATCTCCTTCTTCACCAGCGAGATGGGTCGCCAGCCGACGTATGACGAGTACGCGCAGATCATGCAGTGCTACACGCCGGAGCAGGTGCCCGTGCTCAACGGGCTGGCCCGCGAGTTCGGGGTTTTCGACCACTGGTTCTGCGAGGTGCCGTCGCAGACCCTGATGAACCGTTCCTTCTGGACCGCTGCCACCTGCTCGCCGACGCCCACCGGTGGGACCACGAACGCGCCTCTCGGACACTGGATCCACGACAACACCGCCGAGACCATCTTCAACCGCCTCGAGGCCCACGGCCGCACCTGGAAGGTCTACGTCGAGGGCGACACGGGCGCGTCCCTGACCGGCCTCATCCACTGGCCGCGGCTGCACGATCGCTTCGCCACGCACTTCGTGCCCTTCAGCGAGTTCGAGGCGGATGCCGCCGCAGGCACTCTCCCGGACTTCGCGATGATCGAGCCGAATCTCCTTGTGGGGCACGGTGACTACCACCCAGCAGCTGGTGCTGCCCTGGTGAAGGGCCTCCAGCTCGACGTCGACGTGCCGTCGTCGATCCTCGCCGGCGACGCCTTCCTGCAGCGGATCTTCGACGCCTACCGGGGGATGCGCTCACCCGATGGTGCCAACGTCTGGAACACGACGCTGCTGGTCGGGTGGGACGAGCCCGGCGGCACGTACGACCACGTGGCCCCTGGGCCGGTACCGGCACCGGATGCCGCAGCGCCGGCCGGGCAGTTCGGGTTCCGGTTCGACCGGTCCGGCTACCGGGTGCCGGCCATCGTCGTGTCGCCGTGGGTCGAGCCCGGCTCGGTCTTCAACGACGAGCACCGGCACACCTCGTTGATCGCGACGATGCGTCGCCTCTGGGACATCGGTGACGCCTTCACGCAACGGGATGCCGCCGCCGCACCGATCGACTACGTGTTCAGCCGCGAGGCCCCGACGGATCCCGAGTCGTGGGCCGTCCCAGGGGCCAACCCGGTGCCGAAGTGGCAGATCGACTGGGAGGCCAGCGACCGGACCCTGAGCAACCTGGGCAAGGTCGCCGTTCCCGGGTTGGTCGCGACGGCCCAGGCCCAGGGGCTGCCGGTTCCGCCCCAGCTGCTCGACCCGAACTTCCACCTCACCACCGACCTGGCCTTCCACGCGCAGCAGCTGCTGTTCAAGCGGATCTGGCCACAGCTCGGCCCCCAGGACGAGGACCTCGAGCAGCTGAAGGCGATCGTCGCGCACGACCTCGACGTCGCGACCAAGCCACTCGAGTAGGTCGGGCGGGGGAGACGGGCAGTCCTCCGTGACGCTGCCGGCGGTAGGTCGGTGGAAACGTAGGCGGGATGGTGTTGGCTCGGCAATCAACGCCGCGTGTCTTGACCGCTTCCGCTGCCTGTGGATAACTCGAAGGGCGTGTCGGTGGACATGCGTACGATTAATGCATGGCAGGGGGAGCAGTGCTTGGGGAGCGTCGGCACCAGATGGTGGCGGCGTGTGAGGCCGTGGGCGGGCTGGGCGCGGAGCTGTGGCGGGCGGGGTCGGGCGAGCTGGGGAGGTGATGGCCGAGGCGGACCGGATGGTCGCGGCGGGTGAGGCGGCCCGGGTGGCGGTGCTCGCCGAGGTGATCAGCCGGGGTGGGACGGGGTCTGGTGCGCAGGCGCTCACGCCGGTGCAGTGGGTGCGCCGGCACGCGCCGAGCACCCGCTCCGGTGGGGCCGCGCAGGTCGTGGCGGTGGCGCAGTCCTTCGCCGTCCCCGGCAGGGCGGCGGTCAAGGATGCCGTGTTGTCGGGGGTGTTGCCGGTGCGTGGTGCCGCGGTGGTGCTGTGCGAGGCCGACAAGCTGCTGCCGTCCATCACCGAGGAGGCTCGGCCGACGGTGTTGGCGGGGTTGATCCGGATCGCCGCCAAGGAGGGGCCGCGGGAGTGCCGCCGGCTGCGCCCGGAGCTGCTGGCGAAGTACGGCCTGGCCGGGCAGCTGCAGCGTGAGCAGGATGCCGCGAAGCGGTACGTGGCGTTGTCGCAGCCGTTCGTGGACGAGATGGGGGTGGCCGAGTACCGGTTGACCTTGGACCCGGAGGGCAAGGCCGTGCTCGAAGCGGCGTTGGGTCCGTTGTCGGCGCCCAGACCGGTCGAGGGTGAGCGTGACCTGCGCTGCAGCGACCGCCGCCGCGGGGAAGCCCTGGTCGCTTTGGTGCGTCGCGGGGTGGCCGCTGCCGATGCGGGGGCGCGGCACACCAAGAGCCAGCTGTTCGTCACCGTCGACCTGCAGACGCTGCGCAACGGTCTGACCGGGGCGGGGACGACGATGGGCGGCTCGGCGGCCGGCACCCTGCTCGCGCCCGAGACGGTGCGCCGGCTGGCCTGTGACGCCACGATCATCCCCACCGTGATGGGCGTGGCCGGGGCGGTGGTCGACCTCGGCATGGACGTACGGCTGTTCACCGCGGCCCAGGTCAAACGGTTGTGGCTACGCGACCAGCACTGCACCTACCCCGGGTGTGACATGCCGCCGATGTGGACCGACGCGCATCACCTGATCCACTGGGCCGATTCCGGGCCCACCGACATCTCGAACGCGGCCCTGCTGTGCGAGCGCCACCACACGATCGTGCACACCCGCCGCTACGCCGGCCGCCTCGTCGAAGACGACAACGGCTCACGCGTCGAGTGGGACCTCACCATCGGCTCCTACGACCAGCTCCTCGCAACACGAGCGGCACGAGAACCAGCCTGACCCCGCTCCACACCCCGCTCGCTGCAGCGGGGCGCGCGATGGCGCCCAGGCCACAGCGAAGCACGCTCATGCGCGCCTGCCCGGCTGTCGGCGACGGCGCTGGGGTGCGCAGGGGGCGAGCCGGAAGGCCATCTGGGCCCACCGGTACATCGCCGATACCGCGTTCGTCCCGGACCGTTGCTGGGCAACGCCCCCGCAGTCGCCGCGACGATCCTCGCATCCGGACACGACGAAGCCCCGGTGGGCAGGTGCCGACCGGGGCTCCGTGGTCCCTGTTGCGGGTCAGACGGTGGCCGGGATCTTCTCGATGGCGGGGGCCTCGACGACCTCGATCTTGTGGGCGTGGCGCAGGCCCATGACGCCCAGGGCGCCCATGACGACCGCACCGATGAAGGCGGCGATGGCCGCCCACATGGCGATGGTGCCGAGGGTGGCGAAGGCGTAGGCGTTCAGGAGCATGCCGCGAAGGGTGGTGCCCATGAAGAGGGTCTGGCGCAGGTCGCCGAGGTCCTTGGTGGCCTGGGCGGTCGGGTCGGCCTTGGAGGCGGCCATGAACTCACCGGAGACCTGCGAGTAGGTCTTGCCACCCGAAGAGGCGTTCATGTGCTCCTGGATGTAGTAGTCGGCGTAGGCCTTGGCCTGCGCACCGGTGGTGAGGTCCTGGCCGGCGTACTGGGTGAGGTTCGCCTTCATGGCCGGGGTGGTGAGCGCGGCGCCCTCGGGCATCGTGATCTGCTGGGCCTTGAGCTGGTCGTGCACGTTCTGGGTCGCGAACGAGGAGGCCCACACGAGCAGCCCGCCGGCGAAGAGGAGGACGACGGCGACGACGATGCCGGTCCAGGAGATGAGCTTGTCGAATGAGCTGCGCATGGTGGTCTCTTGTCCTTCCGAGGCCCGGGGTGGTGGGCCGGTGGTGGTCTTGTCTGACAAGATTCACTGTACTACTACGCGTAGTAGTTAAGCACTCAACGAAGTGTCTCCTACGCCACACCCGCCCCACCCCGTCTCAGGATGCCGTCTGCCGCCAGGGCGCGTACAAGGCCTGGCGGCCCGCGACGAGCTCGGCCACGAGCCCGTTCTGGGGCACTGCGGCCCGACCGAGTGACGCGGTGTGACGTCGGACCCTTGTCCGTCGAACCTCATGTGGCGACGCGGTCCGGCCACTACGTTGGCCGCACACGCGAGCGTGAGCACCGTTGGGAGGCAATGGATGCCGGGCATCGAGGGCCGTACCGTGGTCAGCTGTCGAAGGCTCGGGGACGACTATGTATTGCTGACCCGCGACCTGGACACCGTGCACGCCTGGGGTGGGCGCGCGGAGATGCTGCGCGCCGATGTTCCGGAGCAGGCGCTCGACATCGCGGACGTGTCCGGCTCGGCGCGGCTCACCAGCCCACCGATGGCCGGCCCCTATCCCTGGTTCGTCGAGGACATCCAGCACGGCTACTGGTACATCGCCCGCGCCCGCGCGACGGAGTTCTGCGCGTCGCTGGCCGAGCAGCCCCAGCCGACGCCCTGACCCTCGGGCCCTGACGCTCGGGCAAGGACCCTCGGGGTACCGCCGGGGGAGGGTCGGTCAGCGCGCCGAGACGAGGGTGGTGTGCTCGACGCGGTCCTTGGCCCACCAGATGAACTCGGCCACGTGCTGCGGCCCGGTGAACCCGTCACCGGCGAGCTCGAGCAGGAGGTCGTTCGACCACACCGCGAGCCGGCCGACCTGCATCGAGGTGAGGTCGACCTTGGGCAGGTGCAGCCCGTAGACAGCCCGGGTGAGGTCGCGCTTGCCGGTCTCCTCGGTGGCGTAGGTGAGGATCGGCAGGAACCGGTCAGGCTCCATGATGCACAGCACCTTGGTGAGCAGCGCCTCCTTGAATCCCGGCATCCCGGTGTCGGCGTGGTCTTCGATGAGGTGGGTGAGGCGGTCCTCGAGCGGCACGGCATCCGGCCCGCGCAGCAGGTAGCTGATCGAGGCACGGGTGCGGTCAGCGGCGACGTCCTCGCCCAGCCGCTTCCAGGCCCGGCTGAACATGGAGGTGTTGCCGACGCTGACGCCGGTCTGGTTGCTCACGAAGTCCTTGAGGTCCTGCGGGGCGCAGCTCGCCAGCCCCTCGACCGAGAACAGCTCGCGGCACCGCGCGTAGTGCTCGGCCACCGCGGGGTCGACCTCGGCGCCGGTGCCGGTCTTGAGGAACCTGGTCTTCAGTCGCTTCACGCGCCCGGCCAGCGCCGGCTCGACCATCTCGGCGTTCGCGAAGCGGCCCTGGGCCATCTCGAAGGGGGTGCGCGTGAAGGTGGGCGCATGGGTCACCACGACCGGGGACCAGGTGTGGCCGCAGTCGCCGCAACGCAGGATCCGTACGCCGTCCGGACCGCTGCCCTCGAGGTGGATGTCGTTGTCGGACTGGCAGTTGGCGCACGAGATGATGGCCATGTCGCGATCCCTTCCAAATCTGGTGGTGTCGAGACGGTGGAGCCCGGCGCGGCGGTGGCGTGGTGTCGTCCCCAATCTACCATCGATAAATTGTCAGTCTGACCCTAAGATGCGCCCAATGAGCTACACCAGCGAGTACCCGCCGTTCTACGTCACGTGTGACCTCGTGGTGCTCTCGGTGCGCGCCGGAGCCCTGCACGTGCTGCTCGTCCGGCGGGGCGGTGAGCCGTTCGCCGGCCGGCTCGCGCTGCCCGGCGGTTTCGTCGAGATCGACGAGAACCTCGAGGATGCCGCCTACCGCGAGCTCGGCGAGGAGGCCGGGGTCAACCGCGACGACGTCATCCTCGAGCAGCTCGCCGCCTACGGCGAGCCCGGGCGCGATCCCCGTCAGCGGGTGGTGTCGGTGGCCTGGCTGGCACTCGGGGCGGACCTTCCCGAGCCGACCGCCGGTTCGGATGCCGCGGACGCCCGCTGGGTGCCCGTCGAGGAAGCGCTGGGGTTGGGCATGCCCGGCGGGGCCTGTGACGACGCCAGTGACGACGTCGCAGGTGATGACGTGGCTGGTGACGACGGGGCCGGTGCTGCGGACGAGCCGCTGGCCTTCGACCACCACCGGATCCTGGCTGACGGGGTGGAGCGCGCCCGGGCCAAGCTGGAGGACACCGGTTACGCCGCCGCGCTGTGCGGTGAGGCGTTCACGGTGGCCGACCTGCACGCGGTGTACGAGGCGGTGTGGGGGATCGAGCTCGACAAGGGCAACTTCCACCGCAAGGTCACCGGGGTCGACGGCTTCCTCACCCCGACCGGGGAGGTGCGCGAGGGCGGCCGGGGCCGGCCGGCCCGGGTCTACCGAGGCGACCCGCGGGCCGTCTTGTCGCCGCCCATCCTCCGCGGCGACCGCTGACCGGGGACCTCGCTGAGGCGCTGAAGGTTGCCCTGCGCCAGCCCGTTCTGCGGTCGAACTGACGGCATCGGAAGCCGGATCGGCTGAAGCTCCGCGCAGATGGCCGCTAGCGGTCGGAGCCCTGTTGTTGCCGCGTATGGGCCTGCCTCGGCGCTCGGGGAAGCGTCCGACAGCGATTGCGAGGGGGCAGTTTGTCGACGCCAGCAGGGTGGTATCCGCAGGAAGACGGACGTCAGAGGTACTGGGACGGGTCCCAGTGGACAGAGCACGTTGCTCCCGGACCGGCGGCTGACGCGGTCGCACCCGTTGTCTCGCAATCCGTCTCGGCTGGACCAGGCTCCGCTGCACCTGCCGGCACGGCTGGGCGCCCATGGTTCAAGAAGAAGCGTTTCTTGATCCCTGGAGGGGTCATGGCTCTTCTCCTGGTCGGCGGCATGGCCTCAGCCGCCACCGGAGGCGGCAGCACCGAATCGCCCCAAGCAGCGGGTCTGCTCTCGGCCAGCAGCACGCCCACGCCGACCTCCGCCCCAACTGCAGTCGCCAGCGCTGAGCCTGTCGAAGCGGCTGTCACGCCGTCCCCCGCACCGACGCCGACAAGGCCGTCGTCGTGAAGCCCACACCGAAACCTGTGGCTCCGAAGCCCGCCGCACCGAAGCCCGCCGCGCGCAGTCTGACCGTGGCGCAGGAGAACGCCAAGGGCACCGCCAGGACTACCTGGACAGTCTGGCTTCAGCAAGAGGGGCTCATCGACAAACTCAAGTTCGAGGGTTACAAGACCAAGGACATGGACGCAGTTCGCTGGCCACGATGACGGTCGAATTGGAATGCTGAGGCGGCCGAGTCGCCGAAACCAGATCGCTATGATGCAAGATGCCGCACTTCTCCCGCAGTGGGCTCATCGACCAGCTGAAGTCCGAGGGATTCAGGAGCAAGCAGGCTGCTCAATGGGGCGGATTTCGTAGGCCTCTAGAAGACGACCACGCCAGGCCGCTCCACGCCGTCGACTCTTCACCCGTTGGCGGTGAAGACTGCGGGTCAAGTAGCGCTTGCGCTCGATCGGCTGCCCTCTCGGACCCCGAGGTCCGTGGGGCAGCCGGCCCAGGTGGAAGCAACAGGCGGGTGTCGATCAAACCATCGGTGTTCACTGCGAACGCACCGCGTAGGGCTGCGCAGATGCGTAGGCTCGGTGACGGACGAGGTACGCGGGGGCTGCAGACGCTGCAGGAAGGACAACGGCTGATGGCGGGGACGATGGCACAGGCCGGTTGGTACGCCCAACCCGATGGCACAGAGCGGTTCTGGACGGGGTCGGTGTGGAGTGACCAGGTGCGCCCACGCCAGTCCAGCGCCCTGGTGCCCCTGCCGCCGGCGCAGACCGGGCTGACCCCACCGCAGCTCGCCTACACCCAGCAGGGCTACGTCGCGGTGACCCAGGTCGCCCCCAAGAGCCCAGGCCTCGCGCTGCTCGGCAGCTTCTTCCTCCCGGGGCTGGGCCAGCTGATCAACGGGCAGGTGGGCAAGGGGATAGCCATGTTCGCCGCCTACCTGGTCAGCTTCGTGCTGCTCTTCGTCCTCATCGGGTTCGTGCTGGTTCCCGCGATCTGGATCTGGTCGATGGTCGACGCCTACAGCGGTGCCAAGCAGTGGAACGCGCGGCACGGCATCCTCAGCTAGGAGACCCACGCTCCGTGCCGACATCCGGGTGCCGCGACACGGAGACGACACGGCTGGGACCCCCTGACGGCAACGGGGCCCCGCGGCTACGCTTCGCCCATGCTCATCATCGGAATCATCCTGTTCGGCATGATCGCCGGCGCCGGCGCCCAGCTGCTGATCCAGCGCAACACCCAGATCAACTGGCCGCTGGCGTTCGCGACCGGCATCATCGGCTCGTTCGTCGGTGGGCTGTTCGCCAGCTTCCTCGCCGGTGACGGCCTCGAGCTGAAGCCGAGCGGCATCATCGGCTCCATCTTCGGTGCCGTGCTCGTCACCCTGCTCTGGTACTGGATCCAGGACCGCCGCGCCCCCAAGAAGGAAGAGCACCCGCGCCCGCACGTCGGCCCCTGACCGCCCCCGGCCGGCCCGCCGGCCGCTGTCGAAGGTTGACCGCCGGCATGCCTGCCGACTCGCCCAGCACACCTAGGTTGGGCGCATGCCAGCACCCGACGCGACCCGCCGGCGCCCTCCCGCGCCACAGACGGTCCTGGTCACCGGCGCCACCGGCTACGTCGGCAGCCGGCTGATCCCACGGCTGCTCCGTGAGGGCCACACGGTGCGAGCCGCGGTGACCAACCTCGACAAGGCGCGCGGTCGCTGGTGGGCCGACCAGGTCGAGCTCGTGCGGATGGACGTGCTCGACGCCGACACCGTCGAGGCGGCGGTCGAGGGCGTCGACGCCGTCTTCTACCTGATCCACGGGATGAGCGGCGCCGACTTCGCAGTGCGCGACCGGGAGTCGGCCGAGACGATGGCCTACGCGTGCGCGAATGCCGACGTCCGCACCATCGTCTACCTCAGCGGCCTGGTGCCCGACGTCCCCGAGGACGAGCTGTCCGAGCACATCGCCTCCCGCCTCGAGGTCGAGCGAATCCTCACCGGCGCCAGCTACGGCATCCGCACCATCACCCTGCGCGCCGCGATCGTGACCGGCTCGGGATCCACGAGCTTCGAGATCGTCCGCCAGATCAGCGAGCGGATGCCGGTGCAGGCCATCCCCGCGTGGATGGACAGCCGCGTGCAGCCGATCGCCGTCGTCGACGTGGTCGAGGCGCTGGCGGGCGCGCTGCGCCTGGAGTCGGAGTCGCGCTCCTACGACGTCGGCGGCCCGGAACGGATGCCGTACACGCGCCTCCTCGACGTCTACGCCGCTGTCGCCGGGCTGAGTCGCCCGCAGGTGGTGGTTCCGGGGCTGCCGCCCGACCTGGTCGGCACGCTGGCCGGCGCCATCACCGACGTGCCGTCGAGCACGGTCGAGGCGCTCGTCGAGAGCCTGCAGCACGACATGGTGTGCCACGACGTCGACTGGACCTACGACCTGCTGCCGGAGGACCACGAAGTCCTCGAGGTCGAGGAGTCGTTCGCACGTGCGCTCGCCGAGCCGGACGAGAGCGTGCCGGCGGCCGAGCGCGACCCCCTCGGCCCGATGCCCGGTGACCCGGTGTGGGCCGGCGGGCAGGGCGGCGGGCTGGCCTCGGCGGTCGCCGGTGCGAAGGCCGTCGTCGGCGGGCTCGTGGGGCGCCTGGCCCCGAGCAGCTGAGCGGGCCCTGCGCCACCGGGCTTGACCGCCCTGTCGAAGGTCGAAGGGCGAACGGGTAGACCCCGGAAGCGCTGGGTAGGCGGATGGCTCGACCACCACAGCACTGCGCTTCAGGAGGACACACCCATGGCCAACACCGTTTCCCGATCCCTGCACGACGTCGGCCTCTCGGCCTGGTTCGGCGGCACCCTGGCCAACGCGGTCGGGCTCAACAAGGCGGCAGCCGAGGCGAACGGCAACGGCGGTTCCGGCGCCGTCGCCAACGAGGGCTGGGACCGCTGGACCCCCGTCAACGCCGCCGCCATCGGCCTGCACCTGGCCGGCAGCGTCGGCCAGCTGGCCGGCAACACCGACCGCGTCAAGGCCCAGAAGGGCGTCGGCACCATGGCGCTGGTCAAGACCGGCCTCACCGCCGCCGCCCTGGGCGCCACCGCCTACAGCCGGATGCTGGGCCAGAAGGTCTCGCAGCACCACGGCGTTCCCGTCGAGTCGGGCACCGAGCCGACCGCCGAGACGCCCACCCGCGTCGCCAAGGCGCAGCGGCAGCTGGACGTGCTGCAGTGGGTCGTCCCGGCCATCACCGGCGCGCTCGTCGTCATCAGCTCGTTCGCCGGTGAGCAGCAGCGCCCCTCCAGCGTCGCCGAGGGCGTCAGCTCGCGGCTGCGCCGCAAGGGCTGAGTAGATCCGCCGGGCCGGTCACCGAACCGACCGGCTCTGCCCCGCCCCTTCGACAAACCCTGGTGCCGGTGCCGTCGTCCTATGGCGACGCCGGCCCCCCGACATACGGTGAGGACCATGGACTACCGATACCTTGGCAACAGCGGACTCAAGATCTCCGAGATCACTTACGGCAACTGGCTGACCCACGGGTCGCAGGTGGAGAACGACATCGCCACCCAGTGCGTGCGCGCGGCCCTCGAGCACGGCATCAGCACCTTCGACACCGCCGACGTCTACGCCAACACCAAGGCCGAGACGGTGCTCGGCGAGGCGCTGAAGGGTGAGCGCCGCGAGAGCCTGGAGATCTTCACGAAGGTCTACTGGCCGACCGGCCCGGGCGGCAAGAACGACACCGGCCTGTCGCGCAAGCACATCATGGAGTCGATCAACGGGTCGCTCACCCGCCTGCAGACCGACTACGTCGACCTCTACCAGGCGCACCGCTACGACACCGAGACGCCGCTCGAGGAGACGATGCAGGCGTTCGCCGACGTCGTGCGGCAGGGCAAGGCGCTCTACATCGGCGTCAGCGAGTGGACGGCCGGGCAGATCCGCGCGGGCCACGAGCTGGCGAAGGACCTCGGCGTGCAGCTCATCTCGAGCCAGCCGCAGTACTCGATGCTGTGGCGGGTCATCGAGGACGAGGTGGTGCCGACGTGCGAGGAGCTCGGCATCAGCCAGATCGTCTGGAGCCCGATCGCCCAGGGCGTTCTCACCGGCAAGTACGTTCCCGGACAGGCGCCCCCGGAGGGTTCACGGGCGGCCGACGAGAAGGGGGGCGCCGACATGATCAAGCGGTTCATGAACGACGACGTCCTCGGCCGGGTGCAGAAGCTCCAGCCCGTGGCCGACGACGCCGGCCTGACGATGGCGCAGCTCGCCGTGGCCTGGGTGCTGCAGAACCGCAACGTGGCCGCTGCGCTGGTCGGCGCCTCGCGCCCCGAGCAGGTGGGCGAGAACGTCAAGGCGGCCGGCGTCACGCTGGAGCCGGAGCTGCTCTCGCGCATCGACGAGGCCCTCGGTGACATCGTCGAGCGCGACCCCGGCAAGACCGCGGAGACCGCTCCCAAGGGTCGCGTGGCCTGAGTAGCGACCGCACCCGGGCGAGGCGCGCCCGGGCGGCCCACGACGGCGCACGTGCCCGGCATCCGAACGGTGGATGCCGGGCACGCGGCCTGGGTGCCCACTGTTGCGACGCGCGGTGGGGTGGGACGCTCGGCTCGTGGTCATGGACCACCGAGACGATCAGGAGGACGCCATGGGCCGCAGTCGAGGTCTCTACCGGGCAGTGGTCGACGACGACCAGGACCCGCTGGGGCGAGGGCGGTTACGTCTCTCGGTGCCAGCGGCGGGGGTGACCGAGGCCTGGGCCGAGGCCTGCCTGCCGCCGGTGTCGATCGACCTGCTGGCGTTTCCTCCGGTGGGCTCGACGGTGTGGGTGCAGTTCGAGGACGGCGACAGCAGCCGGCCGGTGTGGACCGGAATCGCTTGGGAGACAGCCATAGCCGCAGACCCTACGATCAGCAGCGCCGCGTCCCTGAGGGTCCGCGCCCCGAGGGTGAGTGTCGAGGCCGGGTCCACGGAGGTCAGCGGGGTGCTCAAGTGCGACACGCTCATCGCCACCACCGTCATCGCCTCGTCGTACACGCCAGGAGCCGGCAACATCGGGTGACTGCCGGCATCCTGCATGGCGCTGGTGCGGGTCCGGGCCGATGGTGGCAGACCGGTCGCTCAGGCGCGGCCGAGCCGCCGCATCACGACGTCGTCGGCCGCGGCGAGCGACTCGTCGAGCCCCAGCACTGCGTCGAGGAAGTCCTCGCGGGCCAGGCTGTAGAGGGTGGTGTCCTCCGTGGCGGTCACCGTGGCCGTGCGAGGGACGTCGCGCAGCAGGCCGATCTCGCCGAAGAACTCGCCCGGGCCCTCGAAGCGCAGGTGCTCGCCGAGCTGGGTCACCTCGACCCGCCCGCTGATGATCACGAGGAAGCGGTCGGAGACGTCACCCTCGCGCACCACGGCGGTGCCGGGGGATGCCGACTCGGTCGTGAGCAGGCTCGCCAGGGCCTCGATGGTGGCCGGGGGGAGCGGCGAGAAGATCGCGATGCCGCGCAGCAGGTCGGTGCCGGCCGGTGCGCGCAGGGTGGCGTCGAGCCGCAGGCACCGGGGGAGGAAGAGCAGAGCGGGCACGCCGACGACGACGGCGAGCACGGCCAGCGCCCACCGCAGGCCGAGACCGGTGATGAGGAACGGCATGGCCGCCGACCCCAGCGCCATGGTGGCGATGAGGGCGCCCTCGTAGGCGCCGAACACGCGGCCGAGCACCGCGTTGGGCGTGAGGCGCTGCACGATCGTCGCGAAGTTGACGTCGACGAGCGGGTTGCCGAAGCCGAGGAGCACGGCCGACGCGAACACCGTTGCCGGCGAGGGGTACGCGACGACGAGCAGGAGAGGTAGGGACCAGAGCGCGGTGCCGAGGGCGAGGTCGCCGGCCAGCCGGTTCCGGGTGGAGCGGGCGATCGCGTAGAAGCCACCGAGGATCGCGCCGACGCCGAAGACCGAGTCGATGATGCCGACCCCGGCCGGCCCGGTCTTCAGGATCTGCACGGCGAACGTGACACCGAAGACGATCGTCGCCCCGGCCACGACGGTCTGCGCGCAGACCAGGATCGCCACCATGAGCAGGTCGCGGTCGCGGCGGATGTGCTGGAAGCCGCCGGCCATCTCGGCGAATGCGCCGGCCTTCTCCTCGGGCTCCCCTCCGGTGGAGGCGGATTCGGTGTCGGCGGGGTCGTCAGCTCCTGGGGGCGGACCGGCGACCGGGCGGATACCCCACACGAGGAACGCGGAGAGCAGGAACGTGGCGGCGTTGAGCAGGAACACGACCTCGACGCTCGTGGTCGTCACCAGCAGCGCGCCCAGGGCCGGGCCGACGAAGAAGGCCAGGCTCTCGATGGTGCTCGAGGTGCCGTTGGCGGCGGTGAGCTCCTCAGGGCGCGTGGTGAGTGACGGCATCCACGCCATCTGGGCCGGGCGGAAGACGCAGCCGACCACAGAGAGCAGCGTGGCGACCACCAGCACGACTGCGGCCGGTGCGTCGAGCGCCAGGCAGACGGTCGCGACGACGGCCAGCGCGGCGCGCAGCACGTCGCTGCTGATCAGCACGCTCTTGCGGGGGAGCCGGTCGGCGAGCACCGATCCGATCGGCGACGCGAACGCCATGAGCAGCAGGCGTACCGCCCCCCAGACGCCGACCAGGCGCGCACCGCCGACGCCGTAGGCCCAGACGACGACCGCGGTGGCGTAGGCCCAGTCGCCGATCATCGACCCGGCCAGCGCGAGCTCGATGCGGCGTAGCGCCGGGTTGACGAAGACGGACCGCAGCGAGGTCCAGGTGTCGCGCAACGCACCCCGCACGGCACCGGCTGCGACCCCGCGCGGGTCGGCGTCGACGGCCATCGGGGTCCCTCCATCGGCAGGACGGCGCCCTGATGCCGTCACGATCGTGGCAGCCGGCCCGCGCTGTCCATAGCCCGAAAGGACCAGATGGCCCCGGCGGGTGCCCGACCGGGAGCCGTGATCAGCTCCGCTGAGACCTGCTGTGGCTCAACCGGATGCCGTCGCCAGCAGGGTCCGCAGATCGATGGGAACGCGGCCGGTCACCCGGCGCACGTCGTCGGTGACGGTCTCGACCTCGCCGGCGGCGATCGCCGTGTAGGTCGAGACCCAGGCGTCGTACTGCCAGCCCGGCACGTCCCACTTCCGGCGGGACTCGTACGCCTCGTCGACCGTCTCGTCGTGGAACGTGACCTCGCGGCCGGTCACCTCGCTGATGATGCCGGCCGCCTCGGTCATCGTGATCGCCTCCGGCCCGGTGAGGTCGTAGGTCGCGGAACGGTGCGACTCGGGGTCGAGCAGCACGGCGGCCGCGACCCTCGCGACGTCGGCGCGGGCGACGGCCGACACCCGCCCCTCACCCGCCGGCCCACGGATGACGCCGTCCTCACCGACGGTCAGCGGCAGGAAGTCGAGGTAGAAGTTGTCCCGCAGGAAGGTGAATGCCGTTCCGCGCGAACGGATGTGCTCCTCCGTGGCCCAGTGGTCGCGGCCGAGCGTGAAGGTGCAGTCAGCGGAGGCGCCGAAGAACGACGTGTAGACGATCTGCTCCACCCCGGCATCGACTGCCGCGTCGACGAAGGTGCGGTGCTGCTGCAGGCGGTCGGCCGACTCCGAGCCCGACACCATCAGCAGGGTTCGGACGCCCTGAAGTGCCAGCACGGCGGCATCCCGGTCGGCGTAGTCGGCGCGCACCGCCACCGCGCCCGGCAGGCGGGGCGCACGCTCGGGGGAGCGGGCGAGGAGCCGCAGGGGCACCCCCCGGTCGGCCAGGTCGCGAGCGACCAGGCCGCCGAGGGCGCCCGTCGAGCCGGTGACGGCGAGGCTGGGGAGGGTGGTCATGCCGCCAGTGTGGCAAGCGACGCGTCGACGGCGTCCCGGAGCGACGTCGGGGTGTGGCCGATCAGCCGCTCGAGGTCTCCGCTGGTGACCTCGAGCTCGCCGCGGGCGATGCCCTGGTCGGCGCTGACGAGCGTCTCGGCGTACGGGCGGGGGAGCCCGGCACCGACGAGGATCTCGGTCAGCTGGGCCGGCGACACCTCGGTGTGGATGACCGGGCGGCCGGACACTTCGGCCACCGTGGCGGCGAACTCGGCGAGGGTGAACGACGCGCCGCCCAGCTCGTAGATTCGGCCGGCGGACGTGGGGTCGAGGAGTGCTGCGGCCGCTGCCTCGGCGTAGTCGGCGCGGGCCGCCGCGCTGATCCGCCCGTCCCCGGCCGCACCGACGACGCCCTGCTCGAGGTAGGTGGGGATCTGCGGCAGGTAGTTCTCGAAGTACCAGCTGTTGCGCAGGAAGGTGAACGGCACCCCCGACTCGCGGATGACCTGCTCGGTCTCACGGTGCTCGGCGGCCAGCGCCATCCGGGCGGTGTCGGCGTGGGGGATGCTCGTGTAGGCGAGCAGCTCGACGCCGGCCTCCTGGGCGGCCTGCACCACGGCGGTGTGCTGGCCCACCCGCTGGCCCATCTCGTTGCCGGAGACCAGCAGCACCCGGTCGGCTCCGGCGAAGGCCGCCCGCAGCGTGGCGGGGTCGGCGAAGTCGGCGACGGCGGTGTGCACGCCGTGCTGCTCGGCCCACGCGGCGAGGCGCTCGGTGTTGCGGCCGGTGGCGATGACCTCGGCGGGCGAGGCGCCCCGCCGCAGGAGGGACTCGACGACGAGGCGGCCGAGGTGGCCGGTGGCTCCGGTGACGACGATGCTCATTGGGGTGTCCTTTCGGTGCCGCGCCCGATGGGTGGCGCGGTGACGGGTGGGGTCGCCCGGGCCAACCGAGGAGTCGGGCGAGCACTTCCCGAGGGTTAGTACGCACTTTGAAGTAAGGTACGCACATGCCGGTAAGTTCACAGGTCAGCGCATCGTCAACGCGGGGAGTTGTCCGGATGCCGGGCACCGGCGAGGTGTTCGCGGCCGGCTGCCCCAGCCGGGTCGTGCTCGACCACGTGACCAGCAAGTGGGGCGTGCTCGTGCTCGTCGCGCTCTCCGACGGGCCGCACCGGTGGAGCGAGCTGCGCCGTCGGGCCGAGGGCATCAGCGAGAAGATGCTCGCCCAGACCCTGCGCACGCTCGAGGCCGACGGCATCGTGCACCGCGACGCGCAGCCGGTGATTCCGCCCCGCGTCGACTACAGCCTCACCGAGCGCGGCTCCGGTCTGGTCGACGTGCTGCTGCCCCTGTTCGGCTGGGTCGTCGCCAACGCCGACGACATCGTGGGCGACCGCGACCCGGCCTGAGCACCACCTCGGCTCAACCCTAGGGGCGCGCCCCGGGCCCCTCGTCGGGCACCCGCCTCGAGGCGATCTGCTCCGCGTGCACGCCGTTCTCGGGCTCGTCGAGGTCGTTCTCGTCGTCCGCACCGGCATCGGTGAGGTCGGTGTCCACGCTCGCGAGACCGGCATCCACCGTGGTCTCGGGCAGCGCCACGACGATCGGGGGCGCCGCGCGAGCGGCCTTGACCCCGGCGGCGATCGAGTGCCACACGTGCTCGGGCCCCATCTCGTCGAGGAATCCCGAGCGGGTCAGCACGTCGCGCACGTTGCCGAAGACCCGCACCAGGTAGAGGTCGATGCCCTTCAGCCGCAGCCGCAGCATCATCTGCTGCAGGCGCTCGGCGGTGGTGGTGTCCATCTGGTTGGTGGCCTCGAGGTCGAGCACCACGGCGCGCAGGTGGCGGTGCTCCCGCACCATCGTCTCGATGTGCTGCACGACGGAGTTCGCGTTGGCCCAGAAGAGCGGGCCGTCCGGTCGCAGCACGGTCACCCCGCGGTACGTGCGGCGTGACGGGTCGTTGGCCACCGATCCCCACGCCGCCTTCTCGCCGTCGACGCGGCCCATCACGTCGATCTCGACCTGCATCGACCGGTAGACCAGCCCGAGCAGCGACTGGGCGACGGCGAGGAGGAGCCCGTTCAGTGGGCCGAGCACCAGCACCCCGAGGAACGCGACGACGGCGGCGAGGAAGTCGTTGCGGCGCACCGCGGCGTACCGCCGGAACGAGGAGATGCTCACCAGCCCCCACACGGCGTGGATGACGATCGCGGACAGCACCGTGCGCGGCAGGTTCGACAGGAGTCCCGCGGCGAACAGCACGAAGCCGAGCACGACCACGGCCGCGGCCACGCCACTGATCTGGGTGTAGGCGCCGGCCCGTGCGTTGGCGGCGGTCTTCGACAGCGACCCGCCCACCCCCATCCCACCGAACAGCCCGGATGCGAGGTCGGCCGCGCCGTGCGCCACGAACTCCTGGTTGTCGGTGTCGGGGTCCATGGCGCCACTCGGCGCGAACGTGCGCACGGCGGCGAGCCCCTCCGCGATGCCGACCGCAGCGATCGCGAGCCCACCGGTGACGATGCCGCTCCACAGCCTGACGTCGACGATGGGGATGGACGGGATCGGGATGCCGGTCGGCACCTGGCCGACGACGTGCACCCCCTTCGCCGCAAGGTCGAGCCGGGTCGACGCGACGATGCCGCCAACGAGCACGATCAGCGACCACGGCACCCGTGGCGCCAGGCGGGAGCCGATGAAGAGGATCGCCAGCGACGTGGCCCCGACGACCAGCGTCAGCCCGTGGAAGTCGCCGGAGTCTGCCACCAGCACGGCCACCCGTTCGACAATGCCCCCGGTGGGCGTCGGGAGGCCGGCCAGTGCGGGGATCTCGCCGACCACGATGAGCACGACCAGCCCGGCGACGAACCCGGTGACGATCGGCTCGCTGAGGAACTGCGCCACCCAGCCCACCCGTAGCAGACCGACCGCGGCGAGCACCACCCCCGCCGTGATGGCCAGCACCGACGTGAGCTGCACCGCGAGCTCGGGGTTGCCACCCGAGAGCGCCCGCACGATCGACCCCGACAGCACCGACACCGTGGAGATCGGCCCGACGAAGAGCAGTCGCGAGGTGCCGAACAGGGCGTAGGCCAGCAGGGCAGGCGGCAGCGTGTAGAGGCCGACCTGTACGGGGACGCCGGCCACCACGGCGTAGCCGAGGGACTGGGGGATGGCCAGGGCGGCGACGAGCAGCCCGGCCAGCACGTCGGCGGGCAGGTGCCGGCCGCTGTACCCGCGCAGCAGGCGCAACCCGTTGGGGAGGCCCAGCGCTGGGAGGTGCACGGGGGACAGTCTGCCGCCTGCCGACGTTCGCTGCCGGGTCGTCTTGGGTTGTCGGGGGTCGTCGCGCGCGGGGGGCTCTCTTGGATGGGCTAGGTCGGGGAGTCGCGGATGTGACGTCCGTCCAAGTGGCGGGCCGGCGCGAGAGATGCGGTCCTACGCTCCGTAGTAGAGCCGCGGAGCGTCGTCTCGCGGGTGGTCGAAGCGAGAGGGACGGTTCACCATGAAGCGCACGTACGTCGTCACGGGGGCGGCCTCCGGCATCGGACAGGCCACCGCTGTACTCCTGCGCAACCGCGGGTACCGGGTCATCGGCGTCGACGTGCGCTCGGTCGATGTCGTGGCCGACCTGTCGACGCCGGAGGGGCGGCAGGAGGCGATCGACGGCATCCTGTGCGAGGCCGGTCGGCGGCTCGACGCCGTCATCGCGAACGCCGGTCTGGCCTCGCCGAGCCCGGCGACCGTGGCAGTCAACTACTTCGGCGCGGTCGAGCTGCTCAACGGCCTGCGACCGGCGCTGGCGGCCGCCCGCGCACCCAGGGCCGTCGTGACGTCGTCGATGGCGACCCTGATGCCGGTCAGTGCCGAGCTCGTCGAGGCGTGCCTGGCCGGGGACGAGGTGCTGGCGCTCAAGGTGGCTGCTGAGCTGGAGGCCTCCGGGCCGCAGGGTGGCGCGAGGATCTACCCGTCGAGCAAGCGGGCCCTGTCGCGGTGGGTACGTCGAGAGGCGGCGTCGTCGCGGTGGGCCGGGTGCTCCATCCCGCTCAACGCGGTGGCCCCCGGGATCGTCGAGACACCGATGGTGGCCGGGCTGATGGGTGACCCGGCGGCACGAGAGGCCACCGACGCGATGGTGCCGATGCCGCTCGGCGGGCACCTGCAGGCCGGCCAGGTGGCAGGGCTGTTGGCGTGGCTGACCTCGGAGGAGAACTCCGGCGTGTGCGGGCAGACGGTCTACATCGACGGTGGTTCCGACGTGGTGCTGCGCGGCGATGACGTGTGGAGCTGGAACGACCCGGTGGGCGAGGCCATCGCCGCCGGGTGAGCTTGGGCGGGTGGTGCGCTCTCGCCGGTTCCTGTGGATAACTCGAGTGGCGAGATCGGGGGTTTTGGTTAGCGTTTCCCTGCGGAGCCGACGAGGGGCGGCCGGGGAAGGGACGCATGGAGCAACGCACGATTCGGATGCCGGTGGGCCGGGTGAGGTCGCGGGCCGCGGTAGGGGTGGGGCTCGCCGGGCTGCTCGTGGCGTCGGCGGTCCTCGCGGGGTGTGACTCGAAAGCGGCGACTCCGGGCGGGTCGAGCCCGTCGCCTGCCGTGAGCAGCACGTCGCCGAGCCCGTCGGCATCGTCTGCGTCGCCGTCGGCGTCGGCGAGCCCGTCGGTCGCGATCCCGGCGGCCGCCCGGGTGAAGTCCGACAAGGGAGCCGAAGCCTTCGTCCGCTACTTCTTCGACCAGGATCAACCAGGCATGGACGAGTGCCAGACCCGGCCTCGATCAAGGCCCTCGCCGACCCTGACTGCGAGTCGTGCGCTCAACTTGGCCGCGGACTGCGCAAGAAGTTGCAAGGCGATGCGGCACCAGTCACTACGCCGCCTGTTCCGATCACGGTCAGCTTCAACTCAGTCACTCACAGGAGCAGCGTCCGACAAGCAGTACGTCGCAGACTCGATCACGTCAGCACGCAGTCAACGTTGTCGACTAGCGCCGGTCGTTGTCGTGAGTTCACGACAAGGCCGACAACCTCGAGGGAACGCGTTGCTTCTGTGATCTGGAAGGAGGGACGGTGGTTCGTCTACGGGGTTTGCCTAGCGCGTCGCAATTGGGTTTCGGCATTGTGCGGCTCGACTCCCAGCCTGGCGGCCGGCAGCCGGCGAGGCTGGGGAGCGTGGACACAACGCAGGATCGGCGCTGAGGTGTTCCTGACACGAGCGGACTCGACGAAGCTTCACGTCGGATACTTGAGGCCCCCGTGCGGACGGGCCATGGTATGAGTTCGCTACACGTCTCTGTGTGCGGAGGAGCATCCAGGCGAACCCGGGTCGGACAACCTTTGCCTGCGGGCGGTGGTCGCTGTGCGCAGGCAACACAGATCCAGCGAGGGCTACGGGCCTGCAGTCTGCAGTCTTTCGGCGTGAGGTCGATCGTAACGGCACAGCCACTGCCCGGGCGCGAGGGCAGATGGGCCAGTCGGGCGATCACATGCTTTCCCGCAGCTCGTGCCTGGGGCAGGCCCGGGCCTGACCATGGCCATGATTCAGGAGGCGTTCCACGACACCGACTTCACCATTCCGACGGTGAACATCCAGCCGGAGGGGGACGTGACGCTGGTGAACCTGCCGACGTTCTTCGAGGTGCGCTTCCCCAAGGCCGGCTTCGGCCCCGACGAGGTCGACACGCCCGACCCGGCACGCCTGCTCGGCTACCACATCGAGGTACGACCGCGGCTGAAGTCCGTGACCTATCACCTCGGCACGACCACGGTCGGGCCGACCACCTCGCTGGGCGGGCCGCACCCATCCGGCGACATCCGTGCGACGTACACAAAGCCCGGCACCCACCGGGTCCGGGCCGACATCGTCTACACCGGCCAGTTCCGGGTGGGCGGCGGCCAGTGGTTCGACATCCCGGGTGAGGTCGACCTCCAGGGCACACCTGTCACCCTCACGGTGCGCGAAGCCAAGTCCCGGCTCTACACCCACTGAGGTCCCACCCCTCCAGGGGCGGCGCCAGTTGCTCCCGAGAGGGGATCGGCGCATGCTGTCGGGGCGAGCCTCGGCACCCGGCCATTTCGGTTCGACCACTGGGCATCTCTGGTGCGCGGCGGCAGGGGCGAGAGGTGGCTGGTGGGCTGCGCTTGCCGCGTGGCTTCGACCACAAGGCGCCTCTGGTTGGTGGCGACGGACTGCGCGGGCGACGGATGTCCACAGGTCGCCCGCCGTGGGCGCGTCATCCACAGATCTGTCGCCCCCGGGCGTCGGTGCGCGGCGATGTCGGTGGTCGCACCTAGGGTCGTTTTCACCAGCACAGGACTGGCCGACCAGCGGTCCGGCCAGAGCAGCCACAGGAGCAGGGGAGGCGACGATGGAGGTCACGAGGGCACTGGCCACCGGGCGCCGCCTGCTGCGTGAGCACGGCCTGCACGACTGGTCGATCGTCGCCGACCGGGCGAAGACCCGCGCCGGGGTCTGCCGGTTCGCCAAGCGCCAGATCGGGCTGAGCGCCCCGCTGACCACCTTGCACTCCGACGACGAGGTGATCGACACCATCCTGCACGAGATCGCGCACGCCCTCGTCGGGCCGCAGCACGGGCACGACGCCGTCTGGCGTGCCAAGGCCCGCGAGATCGGCTGCAGCGGTGAGCGCTGCGTGTCCTCCGACTCGCCCCGGGTGCCCGGTGACTGGGTCGGCCGGTGCCCCGCTGGCCACGAGAAGACCCGGCACCGGGCGCCGACCCGGCTGATGTCCTGCGGGGTGTGCGCCCGTCGGTTCGACCAGCGGTACCTGTTCACCTGGAGCTACCGCGGCCGTCCCGCGACCTTGCCCCCGGCATACACCGCGCAGCTCGCCGCCCTGGCCGCCATCCGCCGCCCGGCCCAGCCGCTCACCGCCACCCCGTTCGTCGGCGACCTCGTCGAGGTGTCCGCCGGGCCGTGGCAGGGGTTCGTGGGGGAGGTCGAGCTGGTCGGCGCCGTCCGGTGCCAGGTGCGGGTCGACGACGACGATCTGGTCAGCGTGCCGATCGAGGCCGTGCGGGTGCTGCCGGCCAGTGCCGCTCGCCGCTCCCGAGGCAGCCTCCTCTGACCCGGAGAGCCCCGTAAGCCATAACCCCGGTGCCACCAGCCGACCGCCGTGGTCCGCTCACTCCGAGGCGGCCTGGTCGCTCCACGGCAGCACCACCACCACCACCACCACCACCACCACGGTGAGGACGCTCACCCGGCCGGTGTCTGGAACGGCTCCGCACCGCTGGGACAATGGAGGGGTGAGCGAGAACGTGGTCCCCGTCGCCGGTACGAGCGGCGACTTCACCCGACCCGTCGTGCGCGGTGAAGGATTCGGCGAATGGCGCCCGCCCAGCGCTGGCCTCGACCGGGCCTTCGTGCTCGCCGGCGGGGGAGCCACCGGCATCGCCTGGGAAGCCGGCATCATCATCGGCCTGCGCGACGGCGGCATCGATGTGCGCGACGCCGACACCATGATCGGCACCTCGGCCGGCTCCATGGTCGCCGCCCACCTACGGGTCGGCACCGACGAGGGCAACGCCTTCGCCCGCATCCAGGAAGGTGCCCCGCTGGCCAGCTACGGCCGGCTCGGCCCCTCCGACGCCGCGCGCTACCTGCGCGCGCAGCTCAACCTCGACAAGCGCAGCGGTCGTGCCCTGGTCGGCCGGGCCGCCCTCAGCGCGCAGACCACCACCGAGGAGGACTGGCTGCAGGCGATCGGTCTCGGTCTGGCCGGCAAGCCGTGGCCCGAGGGCCGGCTGTTCATCACCGCCGTCGACGCCGAGACCGGCACCTCGGTGGTGTTCGACAACACCAGCGGCGTGCCGCTCGAGCGCGCCGTCGCGGCCAGCTGCGCCGTGCCGGGTGTCTTTCCCACGGTCGAGGTCGGCGGACGCCGCTACGTCGACGGCGGGTTGCGCAGCATCGCCAACGCCGACCTCGCCGCCGGTCACCGCCGGGTGCTGGTGTTGTCGCCCTACCCGATCGCATCGCACCTGCGCGACCTCCCACCGGTCCAGCTGCGCATGCTCAAGCCGGCGGCAATGACGCACCTGGTCATCCCCGACGCCCGCGACCTGTGGGCGATGGGCGCCAACCCGCTCGACATGTCGCGCGGCGCCGGCACCTTCGAGACCGCTCGGCTGCACGGTGCCCGGATCGCCGAGCGGGTCGCCGAGACCTGGGCCGACTGAGCCGACCACCGGGCCGTGCGGGCCATTCCGGCTGCGCCGAACAGTCGCGAAACTGCCGTCAGGCGTATCACCCGCCCGACCGCCTGCCTCCTGAGCAGTGAGGCCACGCCCCCGGTGGCCCACTGCATGCCGGAGGTCCCCATGGCCGCGCTCGATGCCCTGCCGCTGCTCAAGTTCCCCTCGTCCTGGCCGCTGCCGGTCGTGGCCACCGTGTGCATGGCAGTGCTCGCGGCCCTGGACCTGTTCGGCGCCTTCGCGGCCAAGGAGTGGGCCGGGAGCAGGAACACGCTGGCTCTGGGCGGGGGAGCCCTGTCGTTCCTCGTGCTCTTCTGGGTGTACGCGTCCTCGTTGCAGTACGCCGAGCTGGCGGTCGTCACCATGGGCTGGATCGTGCTGCTGCAGGTCGGCATCCTGGTCATCGACCGGCTCGTCTACGACAGCTCGCTCCCGGCCGGCAAGCTGGCTGCCATCGTCATCATCCTCGCGGCTCAGGGCTACCTCGTGCTCGCGCCGAGCGGCACCACAGCCTGACCGCAGGCCCCCTCGCAGGCCGCTGTCGCGCACCCCACACCGCGCAGGCGGGGGGACCGGTCACGGCGGCGCCACACCGCTCGCTAGGCTCGGCCGCGAGGAGGCGACGATGACGTCACTGCACCACGCCGGCAACCCCGGCAGTCCTGGCCCCACCGGTTCCAGCGCCCGCACGGCCGCACAGATCGAGGTGGTCGAGCGGTATGCCGCGCACAACTACCACCCGCTGCCCGTGGTGCTCACCTCTGGCGAGGGAGCCTGGGTCACCGACGTCGACGGACGCCGCTACCTCGACTGCCTGGCGGGATACTCCGCGCTGAACTTCGGGCACGGGCACCCCCGCCTGGTCGCCCGCGCCCAGGAACAGCTGTCCCGGCTCACCCTCACCAGCCGCGCCTTCCACAACGACCAGCTCGGCCCGTTCGCCGAGGCGTTGGCCGGCCTCACCGGCAAGGACATGATCCTGCCGATGAACACCGGGGCCGAGGCCGTCGAGACCGCCCTGAAGGTGGCCCGCAAGTGGGGCTACCGGGTCAAGGGCGTCCCCGACGGCACGGCCAGCATCGTGGTCATGGAAGGCAACTTCCACGGCCGCACCACCACCATCGTCAGCTTCTCCGACGACAAGATCGCGCGCGACGAGTACGGCCCCTACACACCGGGGTTCCGCACCGTCACCTACGGGGATGCCGACGCGCTGCGCCACGCGATCGACGACACCACGGTCGCCGTGCTCCTCGAGCCGGTGCAGGGCGAAGGCGGCGTCGTCATCCCGCCCGCGGGCTACCTGCGCGAGGTGCGGGCCATCTGCGACGACGCCGGCGCCCTGATGGTGGCCGACGAGATCCAGTCCGGGCTGGCCCGCACCGGCCTCACGTTCGCCTGCGACCACGAGGGCGTGGTGCCCGACATCTACGTCATGGGCAAGGCCCTGGGCGGCGGGTTGTACCCCGTCTCGGCCATCGCGGCCGACCGTGAGGTGCTCGAGGTCATCACCCCCGGCTCCCATGGCTCGACCTTCGGCGGCAACCCCCTCGCGGCGGCCATCGGCCACGAGGTCGTCACGATGCTGTCCGAGGGCACCTTCCAGCGTCGTGCGGCCGAGCTCGGTGCCGTCCTCGCCGACCGCCTCGCGCCCCTCGTCGGTCAGGATGCCGGCCAGGGCCTCGCGGCAGTGCGCGTGCGTGGCCTGTGGGCCGGCCTGGACATCCAGCCCGGCGGGCCCAGCGGTCGCGAGCTGTGCGAGCGGCTGATGAGCCGCGGCATCCTCGCAAAGGACACCCACGGGTCGACCATCCGGCTGGCTCCGCCGCTGGTGGTCACCGAGGACGAGGTCGGTCTGCTCGTCGACGCGGTCGCCGACGCCCTGCAGCAGCCGTAGCCACCGTCGCAGGGGTTTCGACCGAGGGCGGCGGAAGGCCGCCCCAGCGGCGGGCTACGCCGACCCGGGGCTGACCGATGGGGCAGCGTCGGTCGTCGCGGCTGCGTCATCCCCTGCTGCGGGGTCGACGTCCTCTGCCGTCGGCTGCGCCGGTGCCGCGGTGGCACGCGCCGCGTTGCGGCTGATCTCCTCGACGATCTCGGCCCGCCGCGGGCCGGGCAGGTCGTGCGCCATGTCGGGGAAGACGATGAGCCGCGAGCCCGGCACCGCTCGCGCCGTGGCGATGCCGCCGCTCGGCATCACCAGCTGGTCGCGCAGGCCGTGGATTACCAGGGTCGGAACCCGCACCTCGCGCAGGGCGGGCGTGCGGTCGGGGCTGGCCTGGATGGCGACGAGCTGGCGGATCGTGCCCAGCGGGTTGACGTTCCGGCTGATGGCAGTACGCACCATGCCGCCGATCTCGTCCGCGTCGAAGTGCGGCCCGGCGATCAGGCGGAAGCCCTCGACGGCGAGCCGCTCGGCCTCCGCGGGGTCCTCCGGGCGCGGGGCCGACATCGACATGGCCACCGTGGGAAGCAGGCGGGGGGAGACGCTGCCGTGCCGCCGGTCGCCGGTGTTCGACATGATCGAGCACAGGCTGAGCACCCGCTCGGGGTGGTCGATCGTCAGCTGCTGCGCGATCATCCCGCCCATCGACACTCCCACGACGTGCACCGTGGCCACACCGAGGTGGTCGAGCAACGCCACGGCATCCGCGGCCATGTCGGACAGCAGGTAGTCGGCGCGGGCGTAGCGCCGGTGCGCGAACCCCTTGAACAGCGCCGCCCGGGTCGGCACCGGACCCTCGGTCTTCGTCGACAGCCCGATGTCGCGGTTGTCCATCCGGATGACGCGGAAGCCGTTGTCGACGAGCCCGCTGACCAGGTCGGCCGGCCACGCCACGAGCTGCGCGCCCAACCCCATCACGAGGAGCATCGGTTCGCCGTCGTCCGGCCCGTCCACTTCGTACTCGATCGTCACGTCACCGAGCTGCGCACTGGTCATGGCCGCAGTCTCGCACCCGCCGGACCATGCCCGGAGCCGACCCACCCGCGGGCTAGGGTTGGCGGCGTGAGAGAGCCGCTGACCATCCTCGTGGTGGGTCTGGCGTTCCTGCTTTTCGCCGCCGCCGGCTACTACGCCCTGCGCGACCGGCTGATCGACGACAAGCTGCTCGGCCTGGCGGCGCTGCTCGAGTTCGGGCTGCTGGTGATGCTGGTGCTCGGCCTCGTCGGGCTGGGGCACATCTCCGACGCCACCGAGAAGGCGACGTTCGTGGCCTACCTGATCTCGTTGCCGCTGATCCCGGTCGGCACCGCGCTGCTGGCGATCAAGGAGAAGTCACGCTGGGCGATGGGGTCGATGGCCGTCGGGGCGTTCGCCGTCGGCGTGATGGCCCTGCGACTGCAACAGATCTGGAGCGGCAATGGCTGAACCGACCCGGCGGGCCCTCGGCGGCCCGGGCGTGGTGCTCGTCGTCGTCTACGCCCTGCTCGCCCTCGCGGCGACCGGCCGCTCGGTGCTGCAGATCACCAGCTACTACGACCGGGCCCCGCTGGCCTACACCCTTTCGGCGCTCGCTGCGGTGGTCTACCTCCTGGCGACCTGGTGCCTCATCAGGGGCGGGCGGTGGGTGCGCGTCGGCGTGTGGGCCTGCACGTTCGAGCTCGTGGGCGTGCTCGTCGTCGGCACGGCGTCGTACGTCGTGCCCGACGCGTTCCCGGACAAGACGGTGTGGTCGCACTTCGGGCAGGGCTACGGGTTCGTGCCGCTGGTGCTGCCGGTGCTGGGCCTGCTGTGGTTCCGCAAGGTCGAGCGCGAGGCCGTCGCTGCCGAGGCCGGCGAGCCGGATGACGGTCAGCCCAGTTCCGCACAGACGCCCGGCGCCCGGTGACCTGACACCCTCGAACCACCTCGCGGCGAGTGCGGACGTGGTTGCCGGGCAGCCACTTCCGCACTCGCCGCGAGCCGTTGAGCGTCAGCTGCTGGTGTTGTCCTGCTGGTGCTGCTTGACGCGCTCGAGCAGCAGCACCGGGATGAGCCGGTCGGTCTTGGTCTGGTACTCGGCGTAGGGCGGGTAGGCCTCGACGCAGCGCGGCCACCACTCGTCGCGTTCGGCGCCGGTGATCTCACGGGCGACAGCGGGCCACGACTCGGTCCCGTCCTGCAGGGTGATGTGCGGGTCGGCCTTGAGGTTGCCGTACCACTGCGGGTGCTCGGGCGCGCCGCCCTTGCTGGCGACCGCGGCGTAGACGCCGTCGTGCTCGACCCGCATCAGCGGCACCTTGCGGATGCCGCCGGTCTTCTTGCCGCGCATCGTCAGCATCACGACCGGCAGGTTCATGATGTGCACCGAGCGGGTGTCGCCGGTCGCCTCGATCTTCTCGACCTGCTTACGGACCCAGCCGGCGGGGCTGGGGATGTAGTCGGTGTCGCTCATGGGGATCTCCTCGGGGTGGTGGGATCACAGTAGGGACCGTCGCCGGCGGGTCGGGTCGACGGTTCGGTCAGGAAGAACCAGGGTCAGGAAGAACCTGCGTCTAGAAGAACTCAGTGGTCGCTCGAGGTCTTCCACAGGTTGATGCCGGCGTCGACGGCGTGCTTGTCGATCTTGGCGAGCTCCTCGGCGCTGAAGTCCAGGTTGTGCACGGCGTCCAGGCTGTTGTCGAGCTGCTCGACCGACGAGGCGCCGACGAGCACCGAGGTGACCCGCTGGTCGCGCAGCGCCCAGGCCAGGGCCATCTGCGCCAGGGACTGGCCGCGCGCCTTCGCCATCCGGTCGAGCGCCCGCACGTGCTTGAGCGAGGTGTCGGTGAGCAGCGAGGGGTCGAGCGACTTGCCCTGTGCCGCACGTGAACCCGCTGGGATGCCCTTGAGGTACTTGTTGGTGAGCATGCCCTGCGCGAGTGGGGAGAATGCGATCAGGCCGAGGCCGGTCTCGCCCACGGCGTCGAGCAGGTCCTCTTCGACCCAGCGGTTGAGCATCGAGTACGACGGCTGGTGGATGAGGAGCGGGGTGCCGAGCGACCGCGCGATCTCGACCGCCTCGCGGGTACGCCTACCGGAGTAGGACGAGATGCCGACGTAGAGAGCACGGCCCGAGCGGACGATCGCGTCGAGGGCGCCCATGGTCTCCTCGAGCGGCGTGGTCTCGTCGAAGCGGTGGCTGTAGAAGATGTCCACGTAGTCCAGGCCCAGGCGTGCCAGGGACTGGTCGCAGGAGGCGATCAGGTACTTCCGGGAGCCGCCTCCCTGGCCGTACGGGCCGGGCCACATGTCGTAGCCGGCCTTGGAGCTGATGACGAGCTCGTCGCGGTAGGGGCGGAAGTCACGGGCGAAGATCGACCCGAAGTTGCGCTCGGCCGAACCGTAGGGCGGGCCGTAGTTGTTCGCCAGGTCGAAGTGGGTGACGCCCCGGTCGAACGCGCGGCGCAGCGTGGCCTGCTGGCGCTCGAGGGGCACGTCGTCACCGAAGTTGTGCCACAGACCCAGCGACACGGCGGGCAGGTCGAGACCCGAGCGCCCGACCCGGCGGTACGGCATCCCCGCCTCGTAGCGTCCTGCGGCGGCCTGGTACTCGTCAGCGTGGAAGGTCATGACCCCATCCTTCCCGACCGATCGCGAATCACCCACGCCCGGGGGGCGGGATTCCCGAACGGGGTCGTGGGAAATCCGCAAGGGGTCGGGTTCGGGAGGTGAGACGCACGGGGGGAGGGGGTGACCGGCATCCCGACGCGTCTGTATATTCGCCGCAGGTCATGAGTGTCAGCGACAAGCCCCGGCTCGCTGGCCGGCAACCCTCCAACCGCGGTGGGGTGCCCCGGGTGAAGACCTGGCGCACGGCATCCGCCGGGCGCAAGCGCGGGACTGCTACCGGTAGCCCCGCAGGCCACGTATGACGTGTGCCGGGCGGTTCCTCCCGGCACACCAGAACACAGGGAGACACCGATGACCGACCCCTCGCAGTGGGGCTTCGAGACCACGCAGGTCCACGCCGGGCAGGTGCCCGACAGCGCCACCGGCGCCCGGGCGCTGCCGATCTACCAGACGACGTCCTACGTCTTCAACGACACCGCGCACGCGGCGAACCTGTTCGCGCTCAAGGAGTTCGGGAACATCTACACCCGGATCATGAACCCGACCCAGGATGCCGTGGAGCAGCGGATCGCCGCGCTCGAGGGCGGCCTCGCGGCCCTGCTCGTGTCGTCGGGCCAGGCCGCCACCACGATCGGCCTGCTCAACATCGCCGAGTCCGGCGACCACATCGTCTCGAGCAGCGCCCTCTACGGCGGCACCGTGAACCTGCTCAAGTTCACCTTCACAAAGCTCGGCATCGACGTCACGTTCGTTGACGACCAGGACGACCTCGAGGCCTGGCGCGCCGCGGTGCGCCCCAACACCAAGGCGTTCTTCGCCGAGACCATCGCGAACCCCAAGGCGATCGTGCTCGACATCGCCGGGGTCGCCGGCGTGGCCCACGAGGCAGGCGTGCCGCTCGTCGTCGACAACACGATCGCGACGCCCTACCTCATCCGCCCGCTCGAGCACGGTGCCGACGTCGTCATCCACTCGGCCACGAAGTACCTCGGTGGCCACGGCACCTCGATCGCCGGCGTGATCGTCGACGGTGGCACCTTCGACTACGGCCGGGACCCGGAGAAGTACCCGAACTACAACACGCCCGAGGAGAGCTACCACGGGCTGGTGTTCGCCCGCGACCTCGGTGTCGGCGGTGGCCTCGGCGCCAACCTGGCCTACATCCTCAAGGCGCGCGTGCAGCTGCTGCGCGACCTCGGCTCGGCGATCTCGCCGTTCAACGCCTTCCTCATCGCGCAGGGCGTCGAGACCCTCAGCCTGCGCGTCGAGCGGCACATCGAGAACGCGCGGGCGGTGGCCGAGTACCTCGAGGCGCACCCGCAGGTCGAGTCGGTGCGCTGGGCCTCCCTCGACAGCAGCCCGAGCAAGGCCCTCGCCGACAAGTACGCACCCAAGGGTGCGGGCGCGGTGCTCGCGTTCGAGATCGCCGGTGGGCTCGAGGCGGGGCAGCGCTTCGTCGAGGGGCTGTCGCTGCACAGCCACGTCGCCAACATCGGTGACGTGCGCTCGCTGGCGATCCACCCGGCATCCACGACGCACAGCCAGGGCGGCGACGAGGACCGGCTCGCGGCCGGCGTGACGCCCGGCCTGGTGCGGCTCGCGGTGGGCATCGAGTCGATCCAGGACATCATCGCCGACCTTGACGCCGGGTTCGCCGCGGCGGGTGGGTCCGGCGAAGGGTCCTCCGACGAGGGGCTCGGCCTCGAGCAGCCGGCCGACCTCGCGGGCGCCGGCGTCTGACCGACCTCGGCGGCCGCTCGCTCGTGGCGTCGCCAACCGGTTCGCGACCGGTCGTCCCCGGTGCCGGGGGACGGCCGGTCGTGGCGTTCGCGGACCCTCGTGGCACGAGGGCACTGGCCTGTGGATAACTCCGAAGGACTGTCGCCGTGGATGCCTAGCGTTGGGCCATGACGACGATCCGGATCGACGCGGCCGAAGTGGCCGAGCTTGGTGTCGCGCTCACGCAGACGGGGGCCGACCTCCTCGACATGGGCGACCCAGCCGCCGAGCGGTGGGCGCTGGGGCCGGGTGAGGTAGGCCCGGCAGTCGAAGAGCTGCTCGGCGGTTGGCGGCACGTGCGCCTGGCACTCGGGGAGTCCCTGGTCGGGCTCGGGGGTGCGGCTGTGGATGCCGGCTCCCTCTACCTCGACACCGAGTCCGGGGTGTCGCGCTCCCTGTTCGGGGGGTCGTGGTGACCGGTCTACCGCCGTTGCCCGGCGACCCCGGGGCGGTGCGGCTGCTGGCCGACCGCCTCGCCGGCACGGCCCGACGGCTGTCCGCGCTCGCCGGGGTCCTCGCCCGGCTGCGCGATGGTGCCACCTGGGACGGCCCGGCCGGTGACGCCTTCGGTGCGCGGCTTCGTGAGGTCGGCCCGGTGCTGGATGCCGTGGCCACGCGGCTCGCCGGGTCCGCGGCGCCGCTGCGGGCGCTCGCCGACGCGATGGCGGAGGCGCAGGTCGTGGTGTCCGCCGCGGTGCTCGACCTCGACGAGGCGGAGCACGCGTATGCCGTGCTCGAGGACCGGGCGGCGGCCCTGTGCGGTGCCGGCCGGTCGGAGGACGACCCCGACCTGCTGGTCATCCGCCACCTGCAGGTCGACCAGGTCGAGGTGCAGCAGGTGGCGCGGGCACGCCACGCGGCAGCGGCCGAGCGGTTCCGCGAGGCCGACGCGCGCTGCGCGGCGATCCTGCGGGCGCTCACGGTCGACGGCCTCGCCGACGCCCTGCCCTACCGGGTGCTCGTGGGGGTGAGCGATGCCGGGCACGGCCTGGCGTCGCTCGAGCCCCTGGCGGCGGTGGTGCCCGAGCTGAAGCCGGTCGTCGCGGTGGCCGCCCCCGTTGGGGTGGCGGCTGACACGGCACTGCTCGTCGCCTACGGAGAAGGCGATGGGCGGCAGCTCGCGACGGATGCCGCGTTCGCAGCGACCGGCGCCCTCGGCGGGGTGCTGCGCACCGGTGCGACCCTCGGTGCGCGGCGCACCGCCAACGGCATCGTGTCGACGGGCCGGCTGACGGCCGCCCAGCGGGTGGCCCACGGGGCCGTGCACCAAGCCCGGGCCCGGCGTGACGCCCTGCGGGCGTCGTTCGTGGTCCCGCCGCACCGTGGCACGGCCAGCTCGCTCCTCGGTGGTCCCGCTCCGCGGTCGGTGGCGCGCAGGGGGGCTCGGCGCCGGGCTCACGATCCCGGCCATGGCCGGTCAGCTCAGGTCCGGTGCGCGACGGGTCGTCAACGGGGTGAACGCGACCGCCCGGCAGCGGGTCGACCGGGCCTTCCTCGACGACTGGCGGCTGGCGACGGCCAACGGGCCGCAGGCGCAGCGGATGTACGCCGCCGGCACGACGCTCGAGGTCACGAGAAGGGCCCTCAAGCCCCGCACCGAGAGCACTGAGGGGGGTGGGAATGTGCGGTGAACGGACGGGCAGCGCAGCCCACCGATCCGGCACGGCGCTGGCCACTCGGTGATGGGCGCCGGCCGATAACCGGTCGGGTGCCGCGCCGGCCCCGACCTATCCTTGGCGCCATGCCCGCCCAGCCCGTCGACGTCGTCGACCCTGCCCGGCTGAGGTACCCCGAGCACCTGCCCGTGGTCGAGCGCCGCGACGACATCCTCGCGGCGCTGCGCGACCACCAGGTGGTCGTCGTCGCCGGTGAGACCGGTTCCGGCAAGACCACCCAGCTGCCCAAGATGTGCCTCGAGCTGGGTCGCGGGGGAGCCGGCCAGATCGGCCACACCCAGCCGCGGCGGATCGCGGCTCGCTCGGTCGCGGAGCGGATCGCCGAGGAGATGCAGGTCGAGCTCGGTGACCTCGTGGGCTACCAGGTGCGGTTCACCGACCACAGCAGCGACGCGACCCGGCTGAAGGTGATGACCGACGGCATCCTGCTCGCCGAGATGCAGCGCGACCGTGACCTGCGCCGCTACGACACGATCATCATCGACGAGGCGCACGAGCGGTCGCTGAACATCGACTTCATCCTCGGCTACCTCAAGCAGCTGCTGCCCCGGCGACCGGACCTCAAGGTGGTCGTCACCTCGGCGACCATCGACCCGGTTCGGTTCGCCATCCACTTCGCCACCGACGAACGCGGGCAGCTGGTGCGCGAGGTGCCCGTCATCGAGGTCTCCGGGCGCACCTACCCCGTCGAGCTGCGCTACCGGCCGCTGGTCGAGCTGCACCCCGACGGGCGGCACGTCGTCGCGGAGCGCGACCAGGTGACCGGGGTGATCGAGGCGGTCGAAGAGCTGTGGACCGAGGCGCCGCCCAGCCCCGACGCCACCGACATCCTGGTGTTCTTCTCCGGGGAGCGCGAGATCCGCGACGCGGCCGACGCCCTGACCGCGCTGAAGCTGCCCAACACCGAGGTGCTCCCGCTGTTCGCCCGGCTGTCGGCCGCCGAGCAGCACCGGGTGTTCCACCGCAGCGGGGGCCGCCGGATCATCCTGGCCACCAACGTCGCCGAGACCTCCCTGACCGTCCCCGGCATCGGCTACGTCGTCGACACCGGCACCGCCCGCATCTCGCGCTACAGCCAGCGCACCAAGGTGCAACGGCTGCCCATCGAGCCGGTCAGCCGGGCCAGCGCCGCCCAGCGCGCCGGCCGGTGCGGCCGGGTGGCCCCCGGCGTGTGCATCCGGCTCTACTCGGAGGAGGACTTCGAGGCCCGGCCCGAGTTCACCGAGCCCGAGATCCAGCGCACGTCGCTCGCCGCGGTCATCCTGCAGATGACCTCCCTGGGGCTCGGCGACGTCGCGCGCTTCCCCTTCGTCGACCCACCCGACGAGCGCCAGATCGCCGACGGGGTGCGGCTGCTCGAGGAGCTCGGCGCGTTCGCCAGCGACGAGCCCGGCCGCGGGCGGCACCGCGGTCGCGGCCGTCGGCTCACGGCATCCGGGCGCACCCTGGCCCGGCTGCCGCTGGACCCGCGGCTCGGGCGGATGGTCATCGAGGCCGGCCGGCTCGGCTGCACCCGTGAGGTGCTGGTCATCGTGGCGGCGCTGTCGATCCAGGACCCCCGCGAGCGACCGGTGGACAAGGAGGCCCAGGCCGACCAGTCGCACGCCCGGTTCAAGGACGAGCGGTCAGACTTCGCCAGCCTCCACAAGCTCTGGCTCTACCTCAAGGAGCAGCAGAAAGAGCTGTCGCACAGCGCTTTTCGCCGCGCGTGCAAGGCCGAGTACCTGCACTACCTGCGCATCCGCGAGTGGCAGGACCTGCATTCGCAGCTGCGGTCCGCGTGCCGCTCGGTGCGCATCGACCCCGACGTCGCGACCTCCGCCCGCGACGCCGAGCCCGACTGGGACACCATCCACAAGGCGCTGCTCGCCGGCCTGCTGTCGCACGTCGGCGCCCGCGACCAGGCCAAGCGCGAGTACGCCGGGGCGCGCGGCGCCCGCTTCGGCATCAGCCCCGGGTCGGCGCTGTTCCGCAAGCAGCCCGACCTGGTGATGGCGGCCGAGCTGGTCGAGACGAGCCGGCTCTGGGCGCGGGTCAACGCCGCCATCGAGCCCGAGTGGGCCGAGGAGGTCGGCGCCCATGTGGTCGCCCGCACGGTCAGCGAGCCGCGCTGGAGCCGGAAGGCCGGAGCTGCCGTCGCCACCGAGCGGGTCACCCTCTACGGCGTGCCACTCGTCACCGACCGGACCATCCAGTTCGCCCGGATCGACGCCGAGGCCGCCCGCGAGATCTTCATCCGCTCCGCCTTCGTCGAGGGCGACTGGCAGCCGCAGCACGACTTCTGGAAGCGGAACGTCGCCACCCTCGCCCGGGTCGCCGACCTCGAGGAGCGGGCCCGGCGGCGCGACATCGTGGTCGACGACGAGGTGCTGTTCGCGTTCTACGACGCGCGCATCCCGCCCGACGTGCCCACCGAGCGCCACTTCGACCGCTGGTGGCGGGGCGAGCGGCGCCGGCGCCCCGACCTGCTCACGCTCACCGAGCACGACCTCACCTCGGCGGCCGGCGAGCAGGTGTCGGCCGCTGACTACCCGCGCACCTGGCGGCAGGGGGACCTCGACCTCGACGTCACCTACCAGTTCTCCCCGGGCGCCGCGGCCGACGGCGTCACCGTGCACGTGCCGGTGGCCGTGCTCAACCGGGTGACCTCGCAGGGGTTCGACTGGCAGGTGCCCGGGCTACGCGACGACCTCGCGATCGCCCTGCTGAAGTCACTGCCCAAGGCCACCCGCCGGCACTTCGTGCCGACCCCCGACCACGCGATGGCGGCCCTCGCCGAGGCCGACCCGGCCCACGGCGCCCTGACCGCCGAGCTGGCGCGCGTGCTGCACGAGCGCACCGGCATCCGCATCCCGCCAGGGGAGTGGGACCTCGCACGCGTCCCCGACCACCTGCGCATCACCTTCAGCGTCGACGGCCCGGGCGGCCGGGTGGTGGCTCGCGGCAAGGACCTCGACTCCCTGCGCGAGTCGGCCGGCGGTGCCGTGCGTGCCGGCATGGCCAGGGCGGGCGCGTCCTTCGAGCGCACCGGCCTGACGACCTGGTCGGTCGGCACCGTGCCCGAGACCTTCGAGGGGCACTCCGGCGGCCTCACCGTCGAGGGCTACCCGGCGCTGGTCGACGAGGCCACCAGCGTCGCGCTGCGGGTGCTTCCCGACCGGGGCGCCGCGCAGGCCGCGCACCGCCGCGGGGTGCGCCGCCTGCTGCTGCTCAACACGACCGCACCGTGGAAGCGGGTGCTCGCCCGGCTCAGCAACGCCCAGAAGCTCGCCCTGGCCGACAACCCGCACGGGTCGGTGCCGGCCCTGCTGCAGGACTGCCTCGACACCGCCGTCGACGACATCGTCGCCGAGCACGTGCCGGGGGAGGTACGCACCGAGCAGGCGTATGCCGCCGCCCTCGCCGCCGTGCGCGCCCACGCCGCCACCCGCGTGCTGGTGGTGGTCGAGGCGGTCGAGCCGGTGCTCGCCCTCGCTGCGCAGGTGCGCCGCACCCTCGAGGCGCTCGAGCGGGGCGCTGCCTCTGCACGCACCGCCGCTACGCGCGCCGACGTGCGCGCCCAGCTCGACAGCCTCGTGCGGCCCGGCTTCGTCGCCGCCACCGGTGTCGCCCGGCTGCGCGACGTGCGGCGCTACCTGCTGGCCATGCAGCACCGGGCCGAGCGGGCTGCCACGAACCCCCGCGAGTCCGTGCTCCAGGAACAGGTGGATGCCGTGGAGTCGGCCTACGCCGACCTGCTCGAGTCACTGCCCGCGAGCCGCCGGGCGGCGGCCGACGTCACGGACATCGGCTGGATGGTCGAGGAGCTGCGGGTCAGCCTGTTCGCCCAGTCGCTGGGCACGTCCGGCCCGGTCTCCGAGAAGCGGGTGCGAAGCGCCATCGCCGCCGTGGCGGCGAACAGTGCCAGGTGAGCGGCCGTCACCGCCCGGCGGCCGCCGACATTGCCCGACCTCGTGCGACTTGGGTGCGGTTCTGCCCCGTCCCCGGCCGAGAAACCGCAGGTAGGTCGCACGGAGTCGGGGGAGGGGGGGCGGGGTGGAGCAGAGCCATCAGCCGGACGGCCGTCGAACGGGGGAATCCAAGGGGGCGTCCCGGACGTTCAGGGGGTACGCGCCTCACCCGTGAAAGGCTTGTGCCGTGCAGAACCCATCAGCGCTCTACCGCTTCGAGACCGACGCCGACCTCACCGTGCTCCGCCCCGGTGTGCTCATGGTCGCACTCGGCGCCTTCATCGATGCCGGCCACATCCAGGCCGTCCTCGGTGGCCACCTGCTCGAGACCGGTGACCCCGAGGTGGTCGCGTCCTTCGACGTCGACCAGCTGCTCGACTACCGCGGCCGCCGCCCGGCCATGGTCTTCGACACCAACCGCTGGGTGGAGTACGACGACCCGGCGATGCTGCTGCACCGCCTCACCGACCGTGACGGCCAGACCTACTACCTGCTCACCGGCCCCGAGCCCGACTTCCAGTGGGAGCGCGTCGTCGAGGCGATCCGCGAGCTCGTGGTCACCCTCGGCATCACGCTGGTCGTGCACACGCACGGCATCCCGATGGGGGTGCCGCACACCCGCCCGGTGGGCATGACCGCCCACGCCACCAACGCGGCCCTCATCGGGGACTCCGAGTCCCCGTTCGGGCGCGTGCAGGTGCCCGGGTCGATCGGTGCGCTGCTCGAGCTGCGCCTCGGCGAGGCCGGCCACGACGCCGTCGGCTTCGCGATCCACGTGCCGCACTACCTTGCCGGCTCCGAGTGGCCCGAGGGCGCCCTCGCCTCGCTCAACGCCATCGTCGACGTCACCGGCCTGAACCTGCCCAACGACGACCTGGTCAGCCGGGCGCGCGCGAACCAGCAGGCGATCGCCGTCGAGGTCGACGGCAACGAGGAGGCCGGCGCGGTCGTCACGGCGCTGGAGCAGCAGTACGACACCTACCTCGAGGGCCGCCAGCGCCCGAGCCTGCTGGCCACCGAGGCCTCCCAGATCCCCTCCGCCGACGAGCTCGGAGAGGACTTCGAGAACTTCCTGCGCTCGGTCAACGACGACGAGCAGGCCTGAGTCACACCGACCGCCCCCGCCCCGGACGACACCTCCGGGCCGGGGGCGGAGTCATCCCTTGGCGTCGGACCACCGGGCGATCACCGAGGTGTCGGCGACAAACCGCACCGGCGCACCGCCGGCCCACCGCCGGGCGGCGTCGTCGAGCGCCCGGTCGACGCGCGCCGCCACCTCGGTGGCGTGCTCGGCCGGGGCGTGCACCAGCAGCTCGTCGTGCAGGCACAGCACCACCTGCGCCCCAAGGTCACGGGTGGTCGCGCGCACCGTCGCGGCCCACGCCTTGAACAGCTCGGCCGCCGCCCCCTGGATGATGGCGTTGCGCGCGAACCGGCCGCGTGCGGCATCCAGCGCCGGGTCGGCGCCGACGGTGCTGGTGGCCAGGAACCGCCCGGTGGGGATCAGCCGCCCGCCGTACGTGCGCAGCGGCTCGCCGCGCCGCCCGGCGGCTGCCGCCCGCTCGAGCAGGCCCATCGCCACCGGGTAGGCCCGCTCCAGCCCCTTGAGGGCCTCGCCGGCCGCCCCGCTGCGCTGGCCGTACATCGCTGCCAGCACCGCCACCTTGGCCACCGGCCGATCGACGCCCAGCCGCTGCGCGACCGGCGCGTAGAGGTCGTCGGCGCGGGTGGCGGCCGCGAACGCCGCGTCGCCGGAGACCACGGCCAGCACCCGCGGCTCGATCTGCCCCAGGTCGGCGCGCACGAACACATGGCCCTCGTGCGCGGCGACGCCCGGCCGCAGCACGGCCGGCAGGTTGTGCAGGCCGTTCTCGGCGGTCATCCGGCCGGCGGCGCCGTCGCAGGCGGTCCACCTCCCGCGCAGCCGGTCGTCGGGACCCACGTGCGCGTCGAGCCACCGGTAGCCGTAGGTCGTGGCGATCCGCTCGTCGCGGCGCCAGTCGAGCAGGGCCCCCACGAGCGGGTGCACCGTGCGGTATGGCTCGAGCACCCACTTGCGGGTGTTCGGCACGTCGACCCCGACCGCGTTGAGCAGCTCGAGCACCTGCGCCGGGTTGCGCAGGTCGGTCGACTCCCGTCCCGGCACGTGCCGCAGCACCAGCGCGTCGCGGGCGCGCCGGGTCGACATCTCCTCGGCCTCGGTTGCAGGCCGGGGCCCGACCGCATCGGCGAGCAGCTGCTCGGTGCGCACCCGGTCGATCGGCAGCCCGTCGCGGCGCAGTTCCAGGCACAGCACCGCAGCCGCCGACTCGGACAGCACCGTGCCGGCCAGGCGCACCGAGCCGGCTGCGGCCGCGTCGTGCTGCAGGTGCGCCGTGTCGAGCGCGGCCTGCGCCCAGGCGGGCAGGTGCGCGGGGTCGCGCAGCCACTCCTCGTGGTCACCGCGCAGGTGCCCTGCGGCATCGACGAGCGAGTCGGCCCCGATGGGCGGGACGTCGGCCGCGAACTCGAACAGGTCGCCGCTCGGGGCCGCGGGCACCGCGTCGACGGGGATGCCGTGTGCCGCCGCCCAGCACTGGCCGGCGGTGGCGCTCCACCCGCCGTGCAGGAGCCGGTGCGCCTCGGCGACGTCCCAGGCGCGCGCGACCGGCACCCCGGCATCCACCAGGGGGGTGGCTGCCGACTCGGCCGACCACCACACCCAGCGCGGGGAAGTGGCCGCCTCCAGGTTCGCCGCCACCTCGACGACCTGCGCCAACGGGCCGGTGCGGCACCTCCCGTCATGGAGCAGGGCGGCCCTGGGCTCGCCGGCCCCCGGAGGCGTGACGGCGAGCACCGCGACGTCTCCGGGGATCATGCCGAGCAGCGTAGGCGGGTGGTCCGTCACCGTCGGTCACGCCCGGTCGGTACACGCTCGGGACGTGGCAGGATGACGAGACGACGAGGTGACCACCGTGGTCGCCCTCAACGGTCCGAGGAGGACGACGTGGCATTGCTCGGCATCGGTGGGAGCCGCGAGGGACAGGCGGTCAAGGACGTCCGCAGTGCCTTGGAGCAGGCCGAGGCCGGCCCCAAGGACGAGGGCGTGCTGGGCAACCAGGCCACCCGTCTGGTGCAGAACATCCTCGACCTCGGCATCGACGGCAAGGGCTGGTTCCACTCCGCCGAGAAGGTCGCCGGCCACGCCCTGGCCGCCCACCCCGACCCCGAGACGGCCGTCGACGCCATCGTGCGCCAGCACGTGCGGCTCGGCGCGGCATCCGGCTTCGTCACCAGCGCCGGCGGCTTCATCACGCTGCCGGTGGCCCTGCCGGCCAACGTCCTGGGCTTCTACCTGATCGCCACCCGGATGACGGCCGCGATCGCCAAGGTGCGCGGCTACGACCTGCGCCAGGAGGAGATCCGCACCGCGGTGCTGCTCACCCTCGTGGGGGCCGACGCCGACGACCTGCTCAAGAAGGCGGGGATGGCGGCGCCCGGCGGCACGCTCAGCAACCTGGCCGCCCAGCGGCTTCCCGGCCCGGCGATGATGGTCATCCAGAAGGGCGTCGGCTTCCGGCTGCTCGCGACAGCCGGCAAGAACATGTTCGTGCGGCTCGGCAAGATCGTGCCGGTCGTCGGCGGTGTCATCGGTGCGGGGCTCGACGGCTTCATGCAGCACCGCGTCTCGGTCAGCGCCAAGCGGGAGTTCCCCACGGCCCGGCCTGCGGTGTCCGCCCCGGGCTCCGCCGCCCAGGTCGAGCCCGCCTGAGGGAACCGGAATCTGCGCCCACTCGTCGTTCGTTGTGGACTTCGGGCCGCAGGGTGCCCGAGCCACTCCAGGAGGAACCCGATGTCAAGGAACGCCCGCATCGCGTCGGTCGTCGCCGTCGCCCAAGCGGTCCGGATGGCGGTGCGCCCCGGCGGCCCCTCGATCGGGGAGCGGGCCGGCGCCGTGCCGCGCATGGTCCGGTCGACGCTCAGCGGTGACTACGTGGGGGTGTCCAAGGGTCGCCTGCTGATGATGCTCGCCGCGGCGGGCTACCTCGTCTCGCCGCTCGACCTCATCCCCGAGGCGGTGCTGCCCATCGTCGGCCTGGCCGACGACGCCCTCGTGCTGAGCTGGTTGGCCACCCGGCTGGTCGAGGAGACCGAGGCGTTCCTGGAGTGGGAGAAGACCACCATGCGGACCCCGGCCGGTGCCAGCGCTCCCGGTGGCGCGCCGTCCTCCGGTGCCGGCGCCCCGAGCCACCCGTACAGCGGGGCGCCCCGTCCCGCGGCCGCGCAGACCGTCCCCGGCGACGTCGTCCGCTGAGTCGCCCCACCCGCTGAGTCGCCCACCCGCTGAGTCGCCCCACCCGCTGAGCCGCTGCACCGGCGAACTGCTCCACCCCCTGAACTCCTCCAACCGCTGTGCTGAGCACGGTTCGTGGTCCACAGGTACTCCCGGCGCCGAAGCGTCGTCCACAGCGGCCCAGCCCGATTGCACCGGGTGCGCCCGCCCGCGCCAGCGTGGTCGGCATGACAGCAGACATCACCCTCCGCGGTCCCGGCGACGTCGTCGCGATCCTGCCCTACCAGCTCGGCTACCACCCCCACGACAGCGTCGTGGTCATCTCCCTGCGTGGAAGGCGCGTGGGCCTGGTGGCCCGCGCCGACCTCCCACCTGAGCAGCACGTCGCGGAGGTCGTGGCCTCCCTGATGGGTCCGCTCCTGCGAGACGGTGCCACGTCGGTCATCGTCGTCGGCTACGAGGACGCCCCCGACACCAGCCAGCCACTGCTGCTCGCCCTCGTCGAGCAGCTCGAACAGGCCCGCATCGACGTCGTCGACGTGGCGGTGGTCCGCGGCGGACGCCGCTACTCACCGATCTGCTCCGAGCCGTGCTGCCCGCCCGACGGCGTCGCGCTGCCCGACCCCGCCGACGTGCCGGGCGTGGCGGAGTACGTCGCCCTGGGTCGGTCCCCGCTGCGCTCCCGGGCCGACGTGGAGGGGCTGGTCGCCCCCGAGCCGTGGCGTTGCCTGGGCGTGGCCAGAACCGTGGCGTCACGAGCGCGGATGCCGCGCCGCCGGCGCCGGGCCGTCGCCGCGTGGAGCGCGCTGCTCGACCCCGGCGAGAGGGGGCGCCGACCCCTGGACCGTGCGGTCGTGGCCGACCTGGCGCTCGGGCTGGCCGACATCCCCTGGCGTGACGGGTTGATCGCCTGGCTCGTGCCGACCGTCCTGCCGACCGACAAGATCGACCGCACGGTGCTGGCACTGCTCAGCTCGGCCCTGCCGACCTGGGGCGGCATGGGTCCCAGCCGCACGCCGCACCCCGGTTTGCACCTCGCCCGCGACGGCGACGGCGGTCAGGGCGACGATGGCGACGGCGCCGGACTGGAGACCAGCGATGCGGCCGGCCCCGCGGGGGTCGAACGGGCCGACGGGCACGACCGGGCTGCGGTCTGGCGGGCCGAGCGCGGTGCGCTGTCCGTCGAGCGCGACGACCTCCTGCACCGCCTGCTGGCGCTGTGCCGGTCTGTGCCCGACGAGTGCCCCGACGAGGCGGCGGCGGTGTGCACCGTGGCGGCCCACGTGGCCTGGGTCGGGGGTGACGGCGCGATCGCCCGCGCGGCCGTCGAGCGCGCACTGCGCCTGGCGCCCGACTACCGGCTGGCGCAGCTCCTGGGAAGGCTGGTCGAGGTCGGGCTGCGCCTGCCGCAGGTCACCGGTCAGGCCGGGAACCCAGGCGCCCTGGGCGAGGTCGGCTGAAACGCCGCCGGCCGCCGGTCGTCTGCCCGTCACTCGGAACGTCTGCCCTGCCGTCGTGCTACGCGGGTAGCATGGATGCCGGTCATGAGTCCCAGCGCCAAACCCCGGTTTGCTGGGCGGCAACCCTCCTCGCGGTGGGGTGCCCCGGGTGATGACCTGGCCCCACCGCACGGTGTGGCAAGCGCGAGCACGAGGAGCTTTTGTCATGACGGCCACCCCGACGAGGTCTACCGCGGCGGTCTGGCGTCCCGGTGACCCGGTGGGTGACCGTCGCTTCGTGGCCATCGGCGAGCTGGCCCTCGAGCGCGGGGGCGTGCTGCCCGACGTGACCGTCGCCTACGAGACCTGGGGGACCCTGTCGCCCGCCGGCGACAACGCGGTGCTCGTCGAGCACGCGCTCACCGGTGACTCGCACGTCGTCGGTGACTCCGGCCCGGGGCACCCCTCGCCCGGCTGGTGGCCCGGCCTGATCGGGCCCGGCGCGCCGCTCGACACGAACCACCTGTTCGTCGTCGCGAGCAACGTCCTCGGGGGGTGCCAGGGCACCACCGGCCCGTCGTCGTCCGATCCGAGCGGGCGCCCGTGGGGCGGGCGGTTCCCGTTCGTCACCATCCGCGACCAGGTCACCGCCGAGGTCGCCCTCGCCGATGCGCTCGGCATCGCGCGCTGGCACGCAGTGCTGGGCGGCTCGATGGGTGGAATGCGGGTGCTCGAGTGGGTGGCCGGGCACCCCGATCGGGTCGAGCGTGCACTGGTGCTGGCCTCGACGCCGTACGCCACAGCCGACCAGGTGGCCTGGTGCCAGCCGCAGCTGCTGGCGATCCGGTCCGACCCGGCCTACCGCGGCGGCGACTACTACGGCCGCGACGAGTGGCCGGTGATCGGCATGGGGATCGCGCGGCGCATCGCCCACACCACCTACCGGCACGAGGCCGAGCTCGACGACCGGTTCGGCCGGCGGCCGCGGATCGGGGAGGACCCGCTCGGGGGCGGTGGCCGCTACGACGTCGAGAGCTACCTCGACCACCACGCCGCCAAGCTGGCGCGCCGCTTCGACCCCAACAGCTACGTCGTGCTCACCGAGGCGATGAACAGCCACGACGTCGGCCGTGGTCGAGGTGGGCTCCCGGCCGCCCTCGCCGGCTACGCCGGCGCACTGCACGTCGCAGGCGTGACCACCGACCGGCTGTACCCGATGCGCCTCTCGCAGGAGATCGCCGCGGCCCACGACGGGTCGGTGCTGTCGGTGATCGAGTCACGCCACGGGCACGACGGCTTCCTCGTCGAGACCGAGCAGGTGGGTGGGGTCATCGCCCGTGCGCTGAGCGACGGTTGAGCGGCGGCTCCTGCGGTAACGTGCCTGAGGTAGACACCGTCCGTCTGCCCTCAGGAGGAGATCGTGACCATCGTCGTCGGGTTCGTTCCCACGAAGGAGGGGCGGGCCGCCCTCGCTCGCTCGGTGGAGGAAGCGAAGACACGCCGATCACGACTCGTGGTCATCAACTCCAACAGGGGCGGTCGCGACTTCGACGACGAGTCCACCCAGGCCGCCGAGGCTGAGCTGCAGCGGGTCGCCGACGAGCTGGGCGGCAGCGGGCTCGAGCTCGAGGTTCGCCAGCTGGTGCGTGGCAACGAGCCCGCCGAGGATCTCATCTCGGTGGCCAACGAGACCGACGCCGACCTCATCGTCATCGGCCTGCGCCGCCGCACCCCGGTCGGGAAGCTGATCCTCGGCTCCAACGCCCAGCGGATCCTGCTCGACGCGCCGTGCGCCGTGCTCGCCGTCAAGGGCTGAGCGCGCCCGCAGCCGCGGGCCGACGGCACCGGCCCCACCGCGCCGCGTGGGGCCGCGCCTCCAGCGCCACGCGGATGCCGTTTCGGCGGGGGGATGTGCTCGAAGGGCCCTTCGCGTTTTATAATGGTTGAGCGCACCTCGTCAACACCCCCGCCGAGCATTCCCCGGCTCCTCGACATGGTGTCGCACAGGACCTTCCCCGCCGCTTCCGGCCGGCCGCTCGCGCGCCCTCGGAGTGCGGCCATCCGCGACGAAAGGTAGTCGGTGTCGCCTGTGTCCAACAAGCCTTCCGAGACGAGTGCACTCCCTCCGGAGTTCTCCCACAAGGCCTTGCAGTCCCTCGTCCGAAAGGGCTCCACGACCGGCTCACTGACCGGCGCAGAGGTGGCCGAGGCCATGCGCGCCGCTGACGTGCGCGCCGCCCGTGGACGCGTGGTTCTGCGCGCCCTCGGCGAGCAGGGCATCACCGTGGCCATGGACTCCAGCACCGGTGTCGCCGCGGCGACGAGCACCGCCAAGAAGACCGTCGCCTCCAGCCGCGCGACGACCAGCACCGCCGCGAAACCGGCGGCCCGGGCGACCACCAAGGCCGCACCGGCCAAGGCCGCCGCGACGAAGGCCGCCGCGACGAAGGCCGCCGCGACGAAAGGCGGCTCCCGACAAGGCGGCTCCCGACAAGGCGGCTCCCGACCAGGCTGCCCCGGCGAAGACCGCCACCGCGGCGAAGAGCGCGGCAGCCACGAAGAGCGCGGCGCCCGCCAAGGCGGCCCCGGCCAAGGCAACGACGACCCGCAAGGCCGCCGCCGCGGCCAGCGGTGACACGCCGGCGGCAGCGAAGACCACTGCGGCGAGGAAGACGGCCCCGCGCAAGACCGCTGCGGCCGCCAAGGCGGCCCAGGGCACCGACGACGCGGACGGCGCTCCCGAGGACCTCGAGCAGGTCGTGGCCGAGGAGGTCGTCGCGGTCGTCGACGTGGCTGACACCGACGACGACGACGGCGAGACCCCGGCCAAGCCCGCCGAGGCAGAGACCGAGTCCGGCGGCTTCGTGCTGCGCGACGACGACGAGGACGACGCCCCGGTTCAGCAGGTCGTCACCGCCGGCGCCACCGCCGACCCGGTCAAGGACTACCTCAAGCAGATCGGCAAGGTCGCCCTGCTGAATGCCGAGCAGGAGGTCGAGCTCGCCAAGCGCATCGAGGCCGGCCTGTTCGCCGAGGAGAAGCTCAACTCGGGCGAGAAGCTCGACATGAAGCTCAAGCGTGAGCTGTGGTGGATCGCCCAGGACGGCAAGAAGGCCAAGAACCACCTGCTCGAGGCCAACCTGCGCCTCGTGGTCAGCCTCGCCAAGCGCTACACCGGTCGCGGCATGCTCTTCCTCGACCTGATCCAGGAGGGCAACCTCGGCCTGATCCGTGCGGTCGAGAAGTTCGACTACACCAAGGGCTACAAGTTCTCGACCTACGCCACCTGGTGGATCCGCCAGGCGATCACCCGCGCGATGGCCGACCAGGCCCGCACCATCCGCATCCCCGTGCACATGGTGGAGGTCATCAACAAGCTGGCCCGCGTGCAGCGCCAGATGCTCCAGGACCTCGGGCGCGAGCCCACCCCGGAAGAGCTCGCCAAGGAGCTCGACATGACGCCCGAGAAGGTCGTCGAGGTGCAGAAGTACGGCCGTGAGCCGATCTCGCTGCACACCCCCCTCGGCGAAGACGGCGACAGCGAGTTCGGTGACCTCATCGAGGACTCCGAGGCCGTCGTGCCTGCCGACGCCGTCAGCTTCACCCTCCTTCAGGAGCAGCTGCACAGCGTGCTCGACACCCTGTCCGAGCGGGAGGCCGGCGTGGTCTCGATGCGCTTCGGCCTCACCGACGGCCAGCCCAAGACGCTCGACGAGATCGGCAAGGTCTACGGCGTCACCCGCGAGCGGATCCGCCAGATCGAGTCCAAGACGATGAGCAAGCTGCGTCACCCCAGCCGTAGCCAGGCCCTGCGCGACTACCTCGACTGACGAGAGCCGACGACCACGGCACCGGATGCCGCGCTCCTCACCCAGGAGCGCGGCATCCGCCGTCTGCGCCGCGAGGCGGTCGTCAGTGCCGCTGGAGGCTCGTCGCGGGCGCCGCCTCGGCACCGGTCAGCACGGCCGGCTTGCCCGGCTGGTAGAGCCAGGTGTCGAAGAACGACGTGAGGTCCTGCCCGCTCACCCGCTCGGCCAGCGCGACGAACTGTGCGGTATCGACGTTGCCGTACCGGTGCCCGGCGTACCACTGGCGCAGGATGGCGAAGAAGCGGCGGTCGCCCACTCGCTCGCGCAGCGCCTGCAGGGTCATGGCGCCGCGGTCGTAGACGGTGCCGTCGAACATCAGGGCCGGCTCACCGGGGTTGCCGGGCGGCGGGTTCCAGAACGAGGTGTCCTGCGCCGGGGTGCTCGCCAGCTCATCGAACTGCTGGGCCGCCGTCTTCCCGCCCTGCCGCTCGGTCCAGATCCACTCCGACCAGGTCGCGAAGCCCTCGTGCAGCCAGATGTCGGGCCAGGTGCGCAGTGTGACCGCGTCGCCGAACCACATGTGGGACAGCTCGTGCAGGAGGGTCGCCTCGTCGGGGGCCTGGTCGAAGACGGGCTTGGTCTGCGTCTCGAGCGCGTAGCCCAGCTCGGGGGCGTCGTCGACGATCGCCCCGACCGTCTCGAACGGGTAGGGCCCGTAGAGGTGCTCGAGGGTGCTGACCATCTGGGGCAGCTTGCGCAGCACCGGGGCCGCGGCGGACGCCTGGCTGGGGTCGACCGCGAGGTAGACGGGCACGCCGCTGGGTGTCCTGCTCCTGGTGACGTCGAACCTGCCCAGGGTGATCGTGGTGAGGTAGGAAGCCATCGGGAAGCGCTCGCGCCAGGTGAACGTCGTCTGGCCCCGCTTGGTGGTCGGCCGGCCGATGAGAGCCCCGTTGCCCACCGCCGTGAGCCCGCGCGGCACCCTCATCCGCACGGTGTAGGTCGCCTTGTCGCGCGGGGTGTCGTTGACGGGGTACCACGCCGGTGACCCCTGGGGCTCGCCCACGACGACCGCTCCGTCGCTGGTGGGCACCCAGCCCTCGGTGGAGCCGTCGGGGTCGGTGATCGCTTGTGGCCGACCTGAATAGGGGATGACGACCGTGAACCTGGCGCCCCGGTGAAGCAGGTGCCGTGGGGTGATGACGAGCTCCTGGCCCGAGCGAGCCACCCTGGCGGCCGCGCCGTTGACGGTGACCGTGCCCAGCGTGAAGCCGCGCAGGTCGAGGTCGAAGCGGCTCAGGTCCTGGGTGGCGGTGACGGTCAGCCTCGCGGTGCCGGTGAGGCGAACGGTCGCAGGGTCGTACGCGAGGTCCAGGTGGTAGTCGACGACGTCGATGCCGCCGTTCCCCGCGAAGGGGAAGAACGGGTCGCCCACGCCGGAGGACCCGATGGTGTTGTCGGCTGCACCGGCCGGTGCAGCCGCCACGGTCAGGGCCGCGGCCGTGACCAGGGCAGTGGCAAGTCGTCGCTTCATGGTCAGGAGCCTTCCCGCTGGGAAACGCCAGTTCCACCGGCCGGCTCAGTGTGCCACGCGCCGGCAGGTCGCAGAAGGGCGAGCCCGAGGGCTTCAGTCGTCGGAGGGAGTGTCCGCGCCCGGACTGCGCCAGAAGAGCAGCGAGCGGCCCAGCCCCCGCCACATCCGCTTGCCCTCCTCGGGCAGGAGCAGCGCTCGGGCCCGGTCGCCACGCCGCCGACGGGACAGCGCCCCGCGCCAGACCGTGCGGGCGTCGTCGCTGACGTCGAGGAGGTCGGTGCCGGCGCGGGCGTAGCGCGCCCGTTCGAGGGTGGCAACCACCCGCCCGAGGGCGTCGTTCTCGTCAGGGGTGAGGTAGGCGTCGTGCCCGATCTGCCGGGAGGCCTGCCTCGGGGTGGCACCGTCGGGCGGTACGAACCCGATGTCCTGCAGGCGCAGCATCAGTGACTGCCACTCGGCCTCGACGCGCTCGGCGTCGTCGCGGGCGGCGGCCCGGGCCCGGCGCCGGGAGAGCCACGCCCCGAATGGCACGATCGCGGCGAGCAGGAGCGCGAGCAGCACCACGAGGATCGTGGTGACGTTCCGCTCCACGAACCGCACGGCCCCGCCGCCGGTGGTGCCGCCGGTCGTGTCGGTCTGGTCGGCGGTCACGTCGCGCGAGGGCCCGGTGGACGGTGTCGCCGAGGGGCTCGACCCCGACGTGGTCGGGCTGGCGCTCGCGGAGGAGCCGTTGCCGATCGGCGCGGTGCTGTACTCCGGCGCGACACCGCTGCGGGTGCCGGGGGTGGGCTCGAACCGCACCCAGCCCAGCCGGGGGAAGTAGAGCTCGGGCCAGGCGTGGGCGTCGGAGATGCGCACCACCCGGTCGTCGCCGTCGATCGAGCCGGGGAGGAACCCGACGGCCATCCGGGCCGGGATGCCGGCTGCCCGCGAGAGCATCACCATGGCGGAGGCGAACTGCACGCAGTAACCCCGCTTGGTCTCCAGGAAGCGGGCCAGCGGTTCGTCGGACAGGTTGCCGTCGGCGGCCTGGTCGGCGAGCTCGAGCGAGTAGGTGAACTGCGCCCCGCGCAGGTAGGCCTGCACCTTGCGCGCTACCTGCAGCGCCGAGTCGCCGTCGTCGGTGATCTGGCCGAGCACGGCCCGCACCTCGGCCTCGGCCCGCGGGTCGACCTCGAGGTCGTTGCCGTCGACCGGGGGGTTGCCGAGGTCGGCGGTGAACTGGCTGTCCTCCGGGTCGAGCTCGACGAATTCAGTGGTGTAGGACCGGGCCGGGGCGCTGAGCTGCACCAGGCCCGGAACCGTCATGTTCCACGTGCCGGCCGGGAAGGGGCTGCCGATGGCGCCCGGCGGCAGCGCGACCTGGGGCACGCCGATCGCGTTGTCGACGACGGTGAGCCGTTCCACCCGCCGCGGCACCTCCGGCCCGGCGATCGGTCCCGGGATCTGCCCGTTGACGGGCACGAAGGTGAAGTCGGCGCTGGACTGCCACTGCCCCCGGCGATAGGTGTCGAGGATGCCGACGCGCAGCGGCTCGAGCCGGTCGGAGGTGCTGCGGTAGCGCAGCACCGGGTCGGTCGACCGGTTGCCCAGGTCGCGGGCGATGTCGATGCTCGAGGCGAGCCGCACGCTCGAGCCCGACCCGCCGCGGCCGTCGGCGCTACGGCCCAGCCCGTCGGCCAGGAAGGTCGTGGGGAAATGGGGGATCAGCGCCGGGAGGACCACCGCCACGCCGAGGGCACCCACCCCGACCACCCGGCCGAGGGTCGCGAAGGAGGTGGTCGGGTCGGCGAGCGGGCCGGAGGACGAGTGCGGGGATGCCGTGCCCCAGGCCCGCAGGGAGGCCACCCCCTGCCGGCCGACGAGGGCCAGCCAGGCGAGCGCCGCCGGCACGGCGTACCAGGCCCCGAGCCCGTCTCCGGAGTTGGTGGCGGAGGCGAGGAACGCGGACAGCAGGGGGATGCCGGCCAGCGCGGGGCTGCGGTAGGTCACGCCGATCGCGTCGACGGCCACGGCGGTGAGGCCGATGAGCAGGCTGATGGCCAGGATCGTGCCGCGGTTGGAGGGTGCCGGTGCGGTGTAGTTGGTGACCGTCGCCTGCGCCTCGGAGAGCAGCACCCCGAGGGCGCGCCCGGTCTCTGGCACCGGCAGCACACCACCGAAGAGGTGCCCCTGGCCGTGCAGCAGCGAGGTGCCGAGGGTGAGTGCGAGCAGCTGGCCGACGACCACCAGCGGGCGGCTAGCGGTGACGCGGCGCAGGCCCATGCCGACCAGGGCGACGACCACCACGAGGAGCACGCTGGGGCGGAACCACGTCGAGGGGATGAACAGGGTGGTCAGCGGCAGGGTGACGGCGAGCGTGGCGAGCGCGGCGAGGAGGGCCTCGGTCGGCCGGACCCGGTTCACCGGGCCCCCACGACCTGGCCGCCGACGACGGCGGCCCAGGCGAGGGCCGGCGTGGTGCGGGTGTCGACGGGCGTCGTCATCCAGCCCGAGGACTGCAGGGCGGCGAGCGTGGCGTCGGTGCGCCCGGCTGCGGGCGCTCCCTTGCGGGCCCGCCCGGCGAAGGCCTCGGGGTCGACGACCATCGCGGCACCGGCCGAGCCGGGCTGGCGCAGCGCGGACAGGGTGCGGGCGTCGTCGTCGCCGACCGGGCCACCGACGTAGACGACCAGCCCGCCCTGCGAGGTGAGGGCGTTCGCGGCGTGCAGCACGGTGCGCAGGCCGTCCTCGGGCCCCAGCGCGACGCGGGCCAAGGTCTCGAGCGCCTCGGGGAGGCTCTCGTCGTGGTGCACCCCGTTGTCGGCGCGGCCGTCGGGGGTGAGCAGGTGCACGGCGTACCCGGCATCCACGACGTGGGCGGTGACGGACGCAGCGGTCGTGACGCACCACTCCAGCGAGCTGCTGCGTCCCGACCCCCCGTGCCCCACCGTGCGGGTGTCGAGCACCACGACCGCGCGCCGCTTCGCCGGGCGGTCCTCCTGGCGCACCATCAGCTCGCCGGTGCGCGCAGTCGCCGGCCAGTGGATGCGCCGGAGGTCGTCGCCGTCGCGGTACTCGCGCACGGTCTGGTCGTCCTCGCCGTGCAGCGCGACCATGTGCGGGATCGAGCCCTCCGAGCCGATGCCGCTGCCGAGCGAGCGACCGTGGGGGAGCGGCACGACCTTGGGCAGCACGATGACCTCGGCGTCACCGCTCACCGCGGCGGTGCGCAGGGTGAGTCCGAACGGGTCGCGCACGCGCACACCGAGCGGGCCGATGCGGTGCACCCCCCGGGTGTGCGACCGGACGGTGTACTGCACCTCCTGCACGTCGCCGGAGCGCAGCGCGGGGAGCACGAACCGTGGCCGGTCGCCCAGCGCGTAGTCGATGGACTCCTCGGCCATCACGACCGGCGAGGGCGTGGGCTCGACGTTGCGGATGCGCACCGTCACCACCGCGCGCTCGTCGATCGCGACGCGCGACGGGGTGGCGGTGCGCACGACGTCGAGGTGCAGGCCGTGGCGGCGCACGAGCACCAGGGCGATCGCCGTCAGGGCGAGCAGGAGGATGCCGACCCGGGTCACGTCGTGCTGCCCGAGCAGGATGCCGGAAGCGACCAGCACCACGCCCGAGCCCGCGAAGGCTGCACCGCGGGTGGTGAGGGAGCGTCGGAGCTGGTGCACGGTGCTCAGCGGGTCGGAGCCGGGACGCGGACCCGCTGCAGCAGGTCGCCCACGACGTCAGCCGTCGTGCGACGCGCCATCTGGGTCTCGCCGGTGGGGATCAGCCGGTGCGCGAGCACGGGCACAGCCACCTGCTGCACGTCGTCGGGCAGCACGTGGTCGCGCCCGGCCAGCGCCGCGTGCGCGCGCGAGGCGCGCAGCAGGTGCAGGGTGGCACGCGGCGAGGCGCCCAGCCGCAGGGCGGTGCTGGAGCGGGTGGCGTGGGTGAGGTCGACGATGTACTGCCGCACCGCCGGCGAGGCGTGCACCTCGCGCACCGCCTGCACCATCGACGAGACCGTGGCGGCGTCGGTGACCGGCTGCAGGTTCTCGAGGGGCGAGACCCCGCCGTGCAGGTCGAGCATCGCCAGCTCGGAGCGCGCCGACGGGTAGCCCATCGAGATGCGCGCCATGAACCGGTCGCGCTGCGCCTCGGGCAGGGGGTAGGTGCCCTCCATCTCGATCGGGTTCTGGGTCGCCATCACCATGAACGGCCGCGGCAGCGTGTAGGTGGTGCCGTCGACGGTGACCTGGGCCTCCTCCATCGACTCGAGCAGCGCGCTCTGGGTCTTGGGCGAGGCCCGGTTGATCTCGTCGCCGACCACCACGTTGGCGAAGATGGCGCCGGGGCGGAACTCGAAGTCGCGGACGTCCTGGTTGAACACCGAGACGCCGGTGATGTCGCTCGGCAGCAGGTCGGGGGTGAACTGCACGCGCCGCACCGTGCAGTCGATGGAGCGGGCCAGCGTCTTCGCGAGCAGCGTCTTGCCGACGCCCGGCACGTCCTCGACGAGCAGGTGGCCCTCGGCCAGCAGCACGGTGATCGCGGTGCGCACCACCGCCTGCTTGCCCTCGATGACCGAGTTCATCGCGGCGGCCAGGGAGGCCGAGACCTGCAGCACCTGGTCGAGCGAGGCGCCCCGCGACGACACGCCGGCCTCGGTGTCGGTCGGTGTGCGGCGGGGGTTCTCCAGGTCGCTCACGGCGCTGCCTTTCCTCGTGGGTACCCACCCAACGACCGGTCCGGGCGAGGGGTGCCCTCGATCTTGCCTCACGGATGCGAGCTTCAGGAGGTTCACCCGGGTCGGGATGCCGGGGCGAGACGCTCGTGTCGAACCCTCCTCCGCGGGCCTCGCCCACACCGGGCCCTCGCTCCGTCGCGCTCCCGGCGGCCACCACCACGGGTGCCCCACAGCGCTCCACCTCGGGGTGCCCGGGGCGCCCACCGCACCCCACTGCGCGCCCCACGCCCCGCCACATCGGGGAGGTGGAGAGCGCGAGGAGCGGGCGGCGATGACCGCGAGGTCCTGCGGGGCGCCCGGGCTGCGACTTTCCTCCACTTCACACCACTAGGTTGACCTGCGAAAACGCTGAGAGAAGACAGCCATGAAGGCACTTGTGCCACCCAGGGAGGGCATTGGTGGAGTAAAGTGGGGGAAACCGGTGCGGCCGGGCGGGTGTGCAGGGTCGAGGAGGTGACGCCCATGGACGAGTTCCTGGGCACGTTCACGCCCCGGCTCGACGACAAGGGGCGGCTCTTCCTCCCGGCGCGCTTTCGCGCCGCGCTCGCCGGCGGCCTGGTCGTCACGACCGGCCAGGAGGGCTGCCTCTACATCTTCCCCACGGCCGAGTTCCACCGGATCTCGTCGCTGATGCAGTCGGCGCCGGGCTCCTCCCGGGTGGTGCGCGACTTCGTCCGCGTCTTCCGGGCCAGCGCCCACCCCGACACCCCGGACAGGCAGGGCCGGGTCACCGTCCCTGCCGCACTGCGCGCCTACGCCCACCTCGACAAGGAGTGCACCGTCATCGGCAACGGCAACAAGCTCGAGGTCTGGGACTCCGTCGCCTGGGACGCCTACCTCGCCGAGGTCATGCCCGCCTACTCCTCGTACTCCGTGGACTCACAGGAGGTGGTGCCAGGCCTCTAGACACCTCGCTCGTCCCTGACAAACACCTCACCGACGACCCCCGACCGACGACCCGACTGCCGGCCTCCAGCCGACCCGGATCCCGACGCGACTTCCCCCGCGCCGGGCCCGGATCGGATGGGGACCAGCCGCCGGGTCGGCCCACGGCCGGACGCCCCGACCCACGCACCCGCGACCGACCGCTACTCCCCGCCCGACGCACCGCCAGACCGGAGGACCACGATGAGCAGCCCAGGAGACGCCGCCGCACGGCACGTCCCCGTGCTGCGCGACCGCATCGTCGAGCTCCTCGAACCGGCGCTGCAGGCAGCGGGCGCCGTGTGCGTGGACGCCACCTTGGGCATGGGTGGCCACGCCGAGGCGATCCTCGACCGTTGCCCGGCCGCCCGGGTGATCGGTCTGGACCGCGACGAAGAGGCCCTGGCGCTGTCGGAGGAGCGGCTGGCCCGCTTCGGCGACCGCTTCGTCGGAGTCCACGCGGTCTACGACGACATCGCCACGGTGCTCGCGGAGCGGGCCGAGGGCACCGCGCTCGGCATCCTGTTCGACCTCGGCGTCTCCTCGCTGCAGCTCGACGAGCCCGAGCGGGGCTTCGCCTACCGGCACGACGCCCCGCTCGACATGCGCATGGACCAGTCGACCGGCATCACCGCGGCCGACGTGCTCAACACCTACAGCCACGGCGACCTGGCCCGGATCCTGAAGACCTACGGCGAGGAGCGCTTCGCCGGGCGGATCGCCTCGTCGATCGTCCGCGAGCGGGAGAAGGAGCCGTTCACCGGCTCGGCACGCCTCGTCGAGCTGCTCCGGAGCGCGGTGCCCGCGGCATCCCAGCGCAGCGGCGGGCACCCGGCCAAGCGCACCTTCCAGGCCCTGCGCATCGAGGTCAACGCCGAGCTCGAGGTGTGGCAGCGGGCGGTCACCACCGCCATCGAGGTGCTGGCGCCCAGCGGCCGGATCGCCGTGCTGTCCTACCACTCGCTCGAGGACCGGATCACCAAGCAGGCCTTCGCTGCCGGTGCACACAGCCGCACCCCGCACGGGATGCCGGTCGAGCTGCCCGAGCACGCCGCCTACCTGCGCCTGCTCACCCGTGGCGCCGAGGTGCCCGACCAGCAGGAGCAGCACGCCAACCCCCGATCCGCCTCGGCCCGCCTCCGCGCCGCCGAACGTCTCATCCCGAACGGAGCTCCCGCATGAGCCAGCTCGCCCCGGCCAGGCCGCTACCGCGCACGAGTCCGCGGCGCTCGGCGCCCACCCCGCGCCAGCTCAAGGTCGTGGCGCCCCCGCAGGGGCAGGGCAACGGCCTGTTCCTCGCACTGTGCGTCGCGCTGCTGCTCGGGGGCTTCGTCGCGGTGCTGCTGCTCAACACCGCGATGGCCAAGGGCTCGTACACGATGCGCGACCTCCAGCGGCGTTCGGACGCCCTGGCCGACAACCAGGACGCCCTTCGGCACGCGATCGACAAGGTCTCGGGCCCCGGGCCACTCGCGCAGCGGGCCCGCGCCCTCGGCATGGTGCCGGCCGCCAGCCCCGCGTTCCTGCGGCTGTCCGACGGGAAGGTGCTCGGCGTGGCGCAGAAGGCGACAGCGGACAGCACCTTTAGCGTGGTGACCGAGACCAAGGCCCCGACGAGGAGCACCCCCGTGGCGACACCGCCCGCCCCCACCGCCGCCACCGCGGCAGGCACCCCGAGCGCCCCCGCGACGCCCACGGCGGGCACCAGCAAGCCCACGCCCACGACGTCCGGCACGAAGCCGGCGACAACCAAGGCTCCCGCCACGACCAAGGCCCCTGCCACGACCAAGGCCCCGACGACACCGACCACCGGTACGGCGAAGAAGGCCACCGGAACCGCGAAGCCGCCGGTGGTCAACCCGGCCCCGGTCAACTGACCAACCGCCCCCGCACCGACCCGACCCCGACGGAGAACGCCGTGACCCAGCGCAGGACGCCAGCTCCCTCGGGACGCGCGCGGCCGGGGGCCACCCCTCCGCGTTCGCCGGGGGCACCGCGGCCGGCCGCCGGGTCCGCACCCAAGGCCACGGGTGGCACGGCATCCACCGCACGCACGGCATCCGCGGGAGGCCCGCAGGCCCGTGCCAACGGCCGGCCGTCCGGCGCACGGCCCACGGCGCGCCGGGCCAGCGGGGACCCGCGCAGCGGTGCACGCCCCGCCGGGGGTGCCCGCCCGACCGGCACCCGCCCCGACCCCCGCGGTCGTCGGCCGTCCACCCCGACCCGTGCTCGCAGTGGCGGCGCCGGGTCTGGCCGGCGCAAGGTCGCCCGAGCCGCCAGCTCGCCGGGCGGCAACCCACGTCGCCGGATGCGCTTCCTCACCGTGGCCAGCCTGTTCGTGCTGAGCATCTTCGGCGCCCAGCTGGTGCGCATCCAGGGCTTCGACGCGACGGCGGTCGCCCACGAGGCCCAGCTCAAGCGGCAGGCGGCCCAGATCATCCCCGCAATGCGCGGCCAGGTGCTCTCCTCCGACGGCACCGTGCTCGCCTCGAGCGTGGTGCGCGAGACCGTGGTCGCCGACCAGCAGGCGGTGTGCACCTACGGCACGGGGAAGGAGAAGTGCGACCCCTCGACGACCGAGGCCGCCGTGCAGGCGGCCGCGACGAAGCTCGCGCCGCTGCTGGGCAGCACGGTGTCCGAGCTGGTGGGCGAGCTCACCGGCACCAGCCGGTACCGCATCCTCAGCCGCGAGGTCACGCCGCTGACCTGGAACACGATCTCCAAGCTCGGCATCCCCGGCATCGCCCGCGACCGCAAGGCGACCCGCTCCCAGCGCACCTACCCGCAGGGCACGACCACCGCCGCGCTCGTCGGCTACATGACCGGGGCCGGCAAGCCCGGCGGCGGCGTCGAGTTCATGATGCAGAAGCACCTCAGGGGCACCCCCGGCCGGCAGACCTACGAGCAGGGACTCGACGGCACGGCCATCCCGGTGGGGCAGAGCACCCTGCAGCCTGCCGTCGATGGCAACGACGTGACGCTCACCATCAACTCCAACCTGCAGTGGTATGCCCAGAACGCCCTGGCCCAGCGGGTCAAGGAGACCAAGGCGCAGTCCGGCACCGTGGTCATCATGAACGCCAGGAACGGCAACCTGCTGGCCGTGGCCTCCTACCCGTCCTTCGACCCCAACACCGACATCGGCAAGAAGGGCACGCAGCTGAGCAACCTCGCGTTCTCGGACGTGTTCGAGCCGGGGTCGACGTCGAAGATCATGACGATGGCCGCGGCGCTCGAGGAGGGCACCGTCACGCCGTCGACGCCGGTCGTCATCCCCAACCGGCTGCCGCGCTACGACGCCAACTTCAAGGACAGCCACGAGCACCCCACTGAGTACCGCACCGTGGCCGGCACGCTCGCGGAGTCCAGCAACATCGGCACCATCCTGGTCAGCGAGACGCTGAAGCCCAAGACGCTGGAGTCCTACTTCCACAAGTTCGGGCTGGGCGCCAGGTCGGGCACCGGCTACCCCGGCGAGTCCCGTGGCCTCCTGCCGCCGTCCGACACGTGGAGCGGCACCCAGAAGGCCACGGTCGCCTTCGGCCAGGGCATCTCGGTCACGGCCATCCAGGCGGCCTCGGTCTTCCAGACGATCGCGAACGACGGGGTGCGCGTCGCCCCGCGGCTGGTCGACAGCTCCACGCAGGCCGACGGCACCGTGAACCCCGCCCCGAAGTCCGCGTCGACCCGGGTCGTGTCGCACCAGACCGCCGCTGACCTCTCCCGGATGCTGGAGGGCGTCGTCGGGCCCGACGGCACCGCCGAGGAGGCGAAGATCCCGGGGTACCGCGTGGCCGGCAAGACCGGCACAGCCGACTACTACGACTCCAAGGTCAAGCGCTACAACGGGCAGACGGCAAGCTTCATCGGCTACGCACCGGCCGACGACCCGCAGATCGTGGTGGCCGTCATCATCCAGAAGCCGACCTACCCGTACTTCGGCGGCTACGTCTCGGGCCCGGTGTTCAAGGACGTCACGACCTACGCCCTGCAGGAGCTGAAGATCCCGCCGACCGGCGCCAAGCCGCCGAAGGTCACCCTGCACCTCACGCCGCAGGAGGCGTTGTCCGACCCCACGGTCCTGCGCAACGGACACAAGCGCAGCGCCCGGTAGGGTGCTCCGACGTGGCCGTCCCCCGACCGACCCAGCTCCGCAGCAGCCCCCTCGGTGACCTCGCCGCCCTCGTGGGCGCCGACGACCCGGCAGCCGGGGTGTCCGTGACGGGGGTGACCCTCGACTCCCGGGCCGTGCTCCCCGGTGACCTGTACGCCGCCCTGCCCGGTGCCCACGCCCACGGCGCGGACTTCGCCGGCCAAGCGGCAGCCGCCGGGGCCGTGGCCGTGCTCACCGACCGTGCGGGGGCCGACCGGATGTCCGCGGCGGGCGTCGCCCTGCCGGCGGTCGTGGTCGAGCATCCCCGTGCCGTACTGGGCGCGGTCTGCGCGCACGTGCTGGGCACCGAGCACCTCGCGCTGCGCCTGGTCGGCATCACCGGCACCAACGGCAAGACGACCACCGCCTACCTGGCGCACTCCGCCCTCACGGCGATGGGCCGCCGGCCGGGCCTGATCGGCACCGTCGAGACCCGGATCGGTGACGAGCGGCTCGACAGCGTGCGCACCACCCCCGAGGCTCCCGAGCTGCATGCCGTGCTCGCCGTGATGGAGGAGCGCGGTCTCGACAGCTGCGTCATGGAGGTCTCCAGCCACGCCCTGGCGCAGCACCGGGTCGACGGCGTGGTCTACGACGTGGCGCTGTTCACCAACCTGTCGCAGGACCACCTCGACTTCCACGCCGACATGGACGACTACTTCGCCGCCAAGGCCTCGCTGTTCACCCCGGAGCGTGCCCGGCAGGGTCTCGTGTGCACCGACGACGACTGGGGTCGTCGGCTGGTCGAGCGCTCCGGCATCCCGGTGACGACGATCGGGACGGCGGCCGACGCCGACTGGCGGATCAGGGTCGACGCCGACGACCCGGCCGCCTTCCGGCTCACCGGACCCGAGGTCGACCTCCACCTGAGGTCGAGCCTTCCCGGCGACTTCAACGTCACCAACACCGCGATGGCGGCGGCCGCGCTGGTGCTGCTCGGCGAGGATGCCGGCGCCGTGGGCGAGGCCGTGCTCACCGACCCGCACGTGCCCGGCCGGATGGAGGCGGTGGCGGCCCCGGAGGGGGTCGACGCGCCCCGCGCCGTCGTCGACTACGCCCACACCCCGGAGGCGATCCGGGCCGCCCTGCGGGCACTGCGCCCGACGACGCCCGGACACCTGGTGGTGGTCACCGGCGCCGGTGGCGACCGCGACCGCGACAAGAGACACCTGATGGGGGCGGCAGCCGCCGAGGTGGCCGACCTGGTCGTCGTCACCGACGACAACCCCCGCTCGGAGGACCCGGCCGCCATCCGCGCCGCCGTGCTCGAAGGTGTCGAGGCCACCCGGGCGGGTGGCCGCGACCTGGCCGTGCTCGAGGTGGGTGACCGCCGCGCCGCCATCGCGGCGGCGGTCGAGGCCGTGTGGGCGCAAGGGGCCGCTGCGACGGTCGCCGTCGTCGGCAAGGGCCACGAGAGCGGGCAGGACGTCGGAGGTGTGGTGCACCCCTTCGACGACCGGGCCGAGGTGGCGCAGGCGCTCCGCCGGGCGGCGGGGGAGGGTGTCGCGTGATAGCGCTGTCGCTCCGGGAGATCGCGCAGGTCACCGGTGGCGCGGTCGTCGTGCCACCCGACGTCGACCCCGGCGCGCTCGTCGTCGACGGCCCGGTCGCCACCGACTCGCGCGAGTGCGGCCCCGGCGGCCTCTACGTCGCGCGGGTGGGGGAGCGCGCCGACGGGCACGACTTCGTGGCGGGCGCGGTCGAGCGCGGTGCCGTCGCCGCCCTGGTGACCCGGCCGGTCGAGGGCGTCGCCTGCGTCGTCGTCGACGACACCCAGGACGCCTTCGCGGCCCTCGCCCGCGAGGTCGTGCACCGGCTGCCGGCGATGGCCGTCGTGGGCATCACCGGGTCGTCGGGCAAGACGAGCACCAAGGACCTGCTCGGCACCGTGCTCGCCACGGCCGGGCCGACCGTCGCCCCGGTGGGCTCCTACAACTCCGAGGTCGGGGTGCCGCTCACCGTCTGCCGGGTCACCGCCGACACCCGCTTCCTGGTGGTGGAGATGGGCGCCCGGGGCATCGGTCACGTCGCCTACCTGGCCCGGATGGCACCCCCGAGCATCGGGGTGGTGCTCAACGTCGGCACCGCGCACGTGGGGGAGTTCGGCTCGCGTGAGGCCATCGCCACGGCCAAGTCCGAGCTCGTCGCGGCACTGCCCCCCGATGGCCTCGCCGTGCTCAACGCCGACGACGCGGCGGTGCGCGCCATGGCCGTAGTGACGACGGCCCGGGTCGTGCTCGTGGGCGAGACCGAGGATGCCGAGGTGCGCGCCACTGACGTCACGCTCGACGCCGGCGGCCGCCCCTCGTTCACCGTGCACACCCCGCACGGCAATCGTGCCGTGCAGCTGGGGCTGGTTGGGCGGCACCATGTCGGCAACGCCCTGGCCGTGCTGGCCGCAGCCACCGAGCTCGGCATGTCGCTGGAGTCGGTCTGTGCCGCACTGGAGTCCGCGCGCCCCGTGAGCCGCTGGCGGATGGAGGTCATCGAGCGGCCCGACGGCGTCACCCTGGTCAACGACGCCTACAACGCCAACCCCGACTCGATGCGTGCCGCCCTCACCGCCCTGGAGCGGATGGGCGAGGGCCGCCGCACCTGGGCGGTGCTCGGCACCATGCTCGAGCTCGGCGAGGAGTCCGACGCGCTGCACGCCGAGGTCGGTGCGGAGGTGGTCGCGCGCGGCGTCGACGAGCTCCTCGTCGTCGGACCGGCCGCCGCGGCACTGGCCGCGGGGGCGCGCGCCGCGGCCCCGGCATCCGGCGCCACCGGCACCCACGTGCGCGAGGTTCCGGACGCCGACAACGCCGCGGTGCTGCTCGACGCGGAGCTCGCGCCGGGCGACGTCGTGCTGTTCAAGTCGAGCCGCGACGCCGGGCTACGGTTGCTCGGTGACCGACTGGCCGGGCCGCGGGAGGAGCTGACGTGAAGGCTGTGCTCATCGCGGCCGTCGTGTCGCTCGTCATCGCGCTCTTCGGCACCCCGATGTTCATCCGCTACCTCGTGCGCAAGGGCTACGGCCAGTTCATCCGCGACGACGGCCCGACCTCGCACCACACCAAGCGCGGCACCCCGACCATGGGTGGCGCGGTCATCGTCGGCAGCTCGCTGGCCGCCTACGCGGTCGCGCACCTGGCCACCCAGACCACTCCCACGGTCAGCGGCCTCCTCGTGCTCTTCCTGATGAGCGGCCTGGGGCTGATCGGCTTCCTCGACGACTTCATCAAGATCAGCAAGCAACGCAGCCTGGGCCTGCGCACGGGCGAGAAGCTGGCCGGCCAGACCCTGGTCGCCGTCATCTTCGCGATCCTCGCGCTGCAGTTCCCCAACCGGTCGTTCCGCACCCCGGGCTCCACCGCGGTGTCGTTCGTACGCGACACCTCGCTCAACCTGGCCTTCGTGGGGGCGCTGGGCGGCATCATCCTCTTCGTCATCTGGGCGAACATCATCGTCGCGGGAACGTCGAACGGCGTGAACCTCACCGACGGCCTCGACGGGCTGGCGACCGGAGCCTCGGTGATGGTCTTCGCGGCCTACGTGCTGATCAGCATCTGGCAGTTCAACCAGAACTGCCAGTGGAACCCGGGCACCAAGTGCTACGAGGTGCGCGACCCGCACGACCTCGCGATCGTGGCCGCGTGCGGCATGGGCGCCTGCTTCGGCTTCCTGTGGTGGAACGCCTCGCCGGCCAAGATCTTCATGGGTGACACCGGCTCGCTGGCCCTGGGCGGCGCCCTCGCCGGCCTGGCCATCCTCACCCGCACCGAGCTGCTCGTCGTCATCCTCGGCGGCCTGTTCGTCACCATCACGCTCTCGGTCATCATCCAGGTCGCGAGCTTCAAGACCACCGGCAAACGGGTGTTCCGGATGGCGCCCCTACAGCACCACTTCGAGCTGCTCGGGTGGCAGGAGGTGACGATCGTCATCCGCTTCTGGATCATCTGCGGGCTGTTCGTCGCCTTCGGGCTGGGGCTGTTCTACGCCGAGTGGGTCGTGGGCGCGGGATGAGTGGCGGCACCACCGACCGGGTCGTGGGCCTCACCCACCGCGACGCCGACTGGGCCGGGCTGCGGGTGCTCGTCACCGGCCTGGGCGTCAGCGGGTTCGCGGCAGCCGACGCCCTGCTCGAGCGCGGCGCCGAGGTCACCGTCGTCGACGCAACCGACCCTGTTGCGGGCTCGGTGATGTCGGAACGCGCGCGGATCCTCGACATCCTCGGTGCTCGGCTCCACCACGGCCCGGATGCCGTTGCCACCCTTCCCGACCGCGCCGTCGACCTGGTCGTCACCTCACCCGGGTGGCGGCCCGACCAGCCGCTGCTGGCCACGGCGGCGGCAGCCGGCATCCCGGTGTGGGGCGAGGTGGAGCTCGCCTGGCGGCTGCGGCCGCGCGAGGGCGCGGCGCCGTGGCTGACCGTGACCGGCACCAACGGCAAGACGACCACCGTGCAGATGCTCGCGTCGATCCTGCGGGCCGCCGGGCTGCGCGCCTGCAGCGCCGGCAACGTCGGCACCCCGGTGCTCGAGGCGGTGATGGACCCGCAGCCCTACGACGTCATCGCCGTCGAGCTGTCCAGCTTCCAGCTGCACTGGTCGCACTCCCTCGCACCCCAGGCCTCGGCCTGCCTGAACATCGCCCCCGACCACGTCGACTGGCACGGCTCGCTCGACGAGTACGCCGCCGCCAAGGGCAAGGTCTACGCCAACACCGAGGTCGCCTGCGTCTACAACGTGCAGGACGACCGCACCCGGCGGCTCGTCGAGGAGGCCGAGGTGCAGGAGGGGTGCCGCGCGATCGGCTTCACCCTCGGCATCCCCGGGCCATCCGAGCTCGGTGTCGTCGACGACGTGCTCGCCGACCGGGCCTTCGTCGAGCAGCGCCGCACCGCCGCGGCCGAGCTCGGCACCCTCGACGACCTGCGTGGCGACGCGCCGAGGCCGGCGCCGCACCTCGTCGCCAACGCGCTCGCCGCCGCCGCCCTGGCGCGGGCGCACGGGGTCCCGGCCGGTGCCGTGCGCGCTGGGCTGCGTGCCTTCGTGCCCGAGCCGCACCGCATCGCCGAGGTCGGCACGGTCGACGGCATCCGCTTCGTCGACGACTCCAAGGCCACCAACCCGCACGCCGCCCGCGCCAGCCTGGCTGCCTACGAGCACGTCGTCTGGGTGGCCGGCGGCCTGCTGAAGGGCGCCGATGTGGACGACCTGGTGGCGGGGGCCGCCGACCGGTTGCGCGGCGTGGTGCTGATCGGCCGCGACCGTGCCGCGATCGCCCAGGCACTGGCCCGACACGCGCCGGATGTCCCCGTCGTCGACGTCGACCGCACCGACACTGGTGCCATGGACCTGGTGGTGAGTGAGGCCCGCGCGCTCGCGCACAACGGCGACGTCGTGCTGCTCGCTCCCGCGGCGGCATCCATGGACATGTTCTCCGACTACGGCGCGCGCGGTGACGCCTTCGTCGCAGCGGTCTCCCGGCTCGCCGCGGGGGAGTAGCCGGTGAGCAGCGCGACCGCACCGGCCCGCGCGAGCAGCCGCAGCACCACCCGACTGGGTGGGTGGCTCTCCCGGTTCGACTCTCCGGTCACCACCTACTACCTCCTGGTGTGCGTGACCGTGGCCCTGGTCGTCTTCGGGCTGATCATGGTGCTGTCGGCCTCCTCGATCGTCTCGATCGACCAGACGAAGTCGGCCTACACGATCTTCCTCAGCCAGGCCGTGTTCGCCGTGGTCGGCACGATCGCCCTCGTCGTCGCGTCGCGCCTGTCGGTGGTGGTCTGGAAGCGGCTGGCGCTGCCGATCCTGGCCGTCGCGTTCGTGCTCCAGCTGCTCGTGCTCTCTCCCTTGGGCACCAACGTGGGCGGCAACCAGAACTGGATCCGCATCGCGGGCATCACGATCCAGCCGTCCGAGATCATCAAGGTCGGGCTGGTGCTCAGCGGCGCGCTCATCCTCTCGGCCAAGCGAAAGCACCTGCACTCGCTCAGCCACGTGCTCGTGCCCTACCTCGTGCCCCTCGCGGCCGCCGCCATCGGCGTCGTGGTGCTCGGCCACGACCTCGGCACCGTGCTGATCCTCGGGGCGATCGTCGCCGGAGTGCTCTTCGCCGCCGGCATCCCGTTGCGCTGGTTCGCGTTCGCCGGCATCCCCTTCGCCGCCGCTGCCATCGCGTTCGTGCTCACCAGCCAGAACCGCCTGTCGCGCTTCGACGTGTGGCTCGGCCGCGACACCAACGAGTTCGGCGCCGCCCGCCAGCCGATCCACGGTCGCTACGCCCTCGCCGACGGTGGCTGGTTCGGCCTGGGTCTCGGTGCCAGCCGCGAGAAGTGGGGTCTGCTCTCCGAACCGCACAACGACTTCATCTTCGCGATCATCGGCGAGGAGCTCGGGCTGCCCGGCACCATCGCCATCCTGCTGCTGTTCGCCGGCCTGGCCCTCGCCTGCTACCGACTGGTCACCCGCACCAGCGACCAGTTCGTGCGCATCGCGACCGCCGGCATCATGACCTGGCTCCTCGTCCAGGCGCTGATCAACATCGGCGCCGTCATCGGCCTGCTCCCCGTCATCGGGGTGCCGCTGCCGCTGGTCTCCTCGGGCGGATCCTCGCTCATCACGAGCATGTTCGCCCTGGGCATCCTGCTGTCCTTCGCGCGCGCCGAACCCGGTTGTGCCGAGGCGCTGTCCACCCGACCCTCGGCGCTGCGCCGCTCGCTGGCGATCATCCCCGGCGTGGCCGGGCCGCGCCGGAACCGCTCATGACGGCGGGGGTTCCCCGGTCGGTGCTCCTCGCGGGTGGCGGCACGGCCGGGCACGTCTCGCCGTTGCTCGCGCTGGCCGACTGCCTGCGCCGGCGCGACCCGCAGGTGTCGGTCACCGCGCTGGGCACCGCCGCCGGGCTCGAGGCGAGGCTGGTGCCCGAGCGGGGCTACCCGCTGCTCGAGGTGCCCAAGGTCCCCCTCCCGCGCCGTCCCTCCGGTGACCTGCTCCGCCTGCCGGCGAACCTGCGGCGTGCCGTGCGGGCGGCCGAGGACGCCATCGACGCGACGGGCGCCGAGGTGGTGGTCGGCTTCGGTGGTTACGTCGCGACCCCGGCCTACCTCGCCGCCCGTCGTCGCGGCACACCGGTCGTCGTGCACGAGCAGAATGCCCGACCCGGGCTCGCCAACCGGCTTGGTGCGCGGTTCGCGGCCGGCGTCGGGGTCACCTTCCCGGGCACCCGCCTGCCGCACGCGACGCTCACCGGGATGCCGTTGCGACGCGAGATCGCGACGCTCGACCGGGCCGCTCACCGCTCCGAGGCGCGGGAACGGTTCGGGCTCAACGATGCCCCCACGGTGCTGGTCACCGGCGGCTCGCTCGGTGCCCAGCGGCTCAACGACGCTTTCGCCGGGGCGGTCGCGACCCTGTCGGCGGCGGGGGTGCAGGTTCTGCACGTGACCGGCAGGGGCAAGGCGTTCACGCCGGATGCCGTGCCGGGCGCGCCCTACGTGGTGCTCGAGTACTGCGACCGGATGGACCTCGCCTACGCGGCAGCCGACCTGGTGGTGGCCCGGTCCGGCGCCAACACGGTGTGTGAGCTCACCGCCGTCGGGCTGCCCGCGGTCTACGTGCCCCTGCCGGTCGGCAACGGCGAGCAGCGGCTCAACGCCACGGCCGTCGTGGCGGCCGGCGGCGGCGTGCTCGTCGACGACGCAGCCGTCACCCCCGAGTGGGTCGGTGACGTCGTGCGCCCCCTCGCCCTCGACGAGTCCCGGCTGGCCGCGATGGCCGCGGCCGCGGCCTCGGTGGGGGAGCGCGGCGGTGACGAGCTGCTCGCCGACCTCGTCGCGGCAGCCACGCGAGGCGGCCGGCCGTGAGCGATCCCACCCTTCGCTACGACTTCACCGCTCCCGTCCCGCCGCTGGAGCTGCTGGGTCGGGTGCACCTCATCGCCATCGGCGGGGCCGGCATGTCGGCGGTTGCGCGGCTGCTGCTGGCCCGAGGCCTGCCGGTCAGCGGTTCCGACGCTGCCGACAGCCCCATGCTGGCATCGTTGCGCGACAACGGTGCCCGGGTGTTCGTCGGCCACGACGCGGCGCACGTGGACGACGTCGACACCGTGGTCGTGTCGTCGGCCATCCGCGACGACAACGTCGAGCTCGTCGCCGCCCGCGCCGCCGGTCTGCGGGTGCTGCACCGCTCCCAGGCCCTGGCCTCGCTGATGGGCGCCTCGCGCCGGGTGGCGGTCGCCGGGGCCAACGGCAAGACCACGACCACGTCGATGCTCGTGGTCGCGCTGGCCGCCGCGGGTGCCGACCCCTCCTTCGCCTCGGGTGGAGAGATCGCCCAGCTCGGCACCAACGCGGCCCTGGGCGCCGGGCCGGCCTTCGTCGTCGAGGCCGACGAGAGCGACGGCTCCTTCCTCACCTACCGTCCCGACGTCGCCGTCGTCACCAACGTGCAGCCCGACCACCTCGACTTCTACGGCACGCGGGAGGCGGTCGAGTCGGCCTACGCGGCCTTCGTCGAGTCGGTCACCGACGGTGGGCTCGTGGTGGCGTGCCACGACGACGCCGGGTCGCTGCGGCTCGCCGGCAGGGCGCGGGGCGCGGGGCTCAGCGTGCTCACCTACGGCCACGACGAGCGGGCCGACCTGTGGGTGGGCGACGTGAGCCCGCACGACCTCGGCACCCGGTCGGTGTTCGTGCACGACGGCGTCGAACGCGTCCTCGAGCTCGCCGTGCCTGGCGACCACAACGTCATGGATGCGTGCGCCGCCTACCTCGCCGCCGCCGTCGGGTGCGGGGCCGACCCGGGGGCGGTGCTGGCCGGGCTCGCGGGGTTCGGCGGGGCGCGCCGCCGCTTCGAGGTGCGCGGTGAGGTCGACGGGGTCACCGTCGTCGACGACTATGCCCACAACCCGGCCAAGGTCGCCGCCGTGGTGGGCACGGCATCCGAGATCGTGCACCGTGCCGGGCACGGGTCGCTGCGAGTGGTCTTCCAGCCGCACCTCTACTCGCGCACGAGGGACTTCGCCGAACAGTTCGCCGCCGCGCTGGCACCGGCCGAGCAGGTGGTGCTCCTCGACGTGTACGGCGCCCGGGAGCAGCCGATGGCGGGTGTCAGCTCGGCGCTCATCGGCGACCCGCTGCGGACGCTGCCGGGGGAGCGTGCCGTGCTCGTGGGCCCCACCCGCGACGACGCCGTCGCGGCGCTGGTCCAGGCCGCTCGCCCCGGCGACCTCCTGCTCACCGTGGGGGCCGGTGACGTCACCGCCCTGGCCCCGCTGATCGTCCAGGCCCTGCGCACGCGTACCGAGAAGGTGACCCGATGAGCCTTGGCACCACCCGCCGCCACGTCGAGGACTCCGGGGTCTCGTCCTCGGCCAACCGCTTCCGCGAGCGGGCCATGTCCAACCGCCGCCGCCCGTGGCGCCGCGCCCTCGCCGTCGTGCTGGCCATGGTCGCCGTCGCCTCGTTGGCCTGGGTGGTCGGCTGGAGCAACTGGCTCGGGGTCGACGACGTCGAGGTCACCGGGGTCAGCGGGCCGGAGGCGCAGGCCGTGGCTCGTCTGGTGCAGGTGCCCGTCGGCACCCCCCTGGCGCGGGTCGACACCGACGCAGTGGCCGACCGGGTGCGCGAGCGGGTGACGGTCGCCGAGGTGTCGGTCCGCCGCAGCTGGCCGGGGACGCTCACCGTCGAGGTGGTGCCGCGGACCGCCGCCCTGGTGGTGCGAAACCCTCAGGGTCGACTTGAGGTCGTGGATGCCGAGGGCGTCACCTTCGGCAGTGTGCCGGCCGCCCCGCGGGGGGTGCCGGTCGTCACCGCGACCGACGCCAAGGGCACCAGCAAGGAGGCCCTGCTGTCCTCGCTCGCGCTGCTCGACGCCCTGCCCCCCGAGCTGGCGAAGAAGGTCTCGGGGATCAAGGTGAGCAGCGCCAACCTGATCACCTTCACGCTGGGCAAGCGCTCGGTGGTGTGGGGCAGCGGTGCGGACTCCGAGCGCAAGGTGGCCATCCTCACCGCACTGCTCAAGACCCCCGCGAAGGTCATCGACGTCAGTGCCCCGGACACTCCGGTCACCCGCTGAGCTCGGCCGGTCGCCCAACCGGCCGTGTGACTGGTGGTACCGATGGGGCGGGTGAGGCAGTTGTCCACTCGCATGGGAGGATTTCCCGAAGGGATGCCGCGACACGCCCACGGCGTCTTTGCCTGACCTCCCGGGCCGACCTAGCGTCGTGCCATCGAACCAGAGGCAAACTGTCACCGTCAACCTTATGTTGAGGGTTACGGGGTCGCCATCCCGCACTATCTCGCCCGACTTCGTTCGCCGGATCACGTCGGACGGACCTGTAACCCAGTGGAAGGCCGCATCGTGGCAGCACCCCAGAACTACCTCGCCGTCATCAAGGTCGTCGGCATCGGCGGCGGCGGTGTCAACGCCATCAACCGGATGATCGAGGTCGGCCTCAAGGGCGTCGAGTTCATCGCGGTCAACACCGACGCGCAGGCGCTGCTGATGAGCGACGCCGACGTCAAGCTCGACGTCGGCCGCGAGCTCACTCGTGGCCTCGGCGCCGGCGCCGACCCCGAGGTCGGCAAGCGCGCCGCCGAGGACCACGCGGAGGAGATCGAAGAGGTCCTCAAAGGGGCCGACATGGTCTTCGTCACCGCGGGCGAGGGTGGTGGCACCGGCACCGGTGGCGCCCCCGTCGTCGCCCGGATCGCGAAGGGCCTGGGCGCCCTGACCATCGGCGTGGTGACCCGCCCGTTCACCTTCGAGGGGCGTCGGCGCGCGAACCAGGCCGAGACCGGCATCGCGCAGCTGCGCGAAGAGGTCGACACCCTCATCGTCATCCCCAACGACCGGCTGCTGTCGATCAGCGACCGCGGCGTCTCGATGCTCGACGCCTTCCGCAGCGCCGACCAGGTGCTGCTCTCGGGTGTGCAGGGCATCACCGACCTGATCACCACCCCGGGCCTGATCAACCTCGACTTCGCCGACGTCAAGTCGGTCATGTCGGGGGCCGGGTCGGCACTCATGGGCATCGGGTCGGCCCGCGGCGAGGACCGCGCGGTGCAGGCGGCCGAGCTCGCGATCTCGAGCCCGCTGCTCGAGGCGAGCATCGACGGCGCCCACGGCGTGCTGCTCTCGATCCAGGGCGGCAGCGACCTCGGCCTGTTCGAGATCAACGAGGCAGCCCGCCTCGTGCAGGAGGCCGCGCACCCCGAGGCCAACATCATCTTCGGCGCGGTCATCGACGACGCGCTGGGCGACGAGGTGCGGGTCACCGTCATCGCAGCCGGCTTCGACGGCGGGGCACCGCTGCACCGGGCCGACAACCGGGCGCTCGGCACCGTGCAGGGCCGGTCGGCTCCGGCGGCTGCGCCCACCCCGGCACCGGCGGCAGCAGCGTCCCGGCCGCTCTCGCCCCCGGCGCCGGCCGAGCGGCCCGCGGCGGCTCCCTCGGCCGACGAGGCCGCTGTGGTCACCGAGCACGCCGAGCCGCACCTGGAGCCCGCACGGGCCTCGCACCCGGCGCCGCCGCGCACCGTCACCTTCGACGAGAACGACGACCTCGACGTCCCCGACTTCCTCAAGTAGTCCTCGACACCCAGCAGGGGTGGGGCGGGCCGGTTCGACCGGCCCGCCCCTCGGTGTCTAACGTGATGGGGTGTTCGCCTGGCATGAGGACCGATCCGGTGTCGTCCGCGCCGTCACCGACCGCGCCGCCGGCGTGAGCACGGGCCGGTACGCCGGCCTGAACCTCGGCGCGCACGTCGACGATGCGCCGGATGCCGTGGCCGAGAACCGCCGCCGGCTCGCCGAGCGGCTCGGGCGCCCCGTCGTCTACATGGACCAGTGCCACGGCGCCGAGGTGGCCGTCGTCGACGGCGTGCCCGACGTGCCGCCGAGCTGCGACGGCCTGGTCACCCGTTCGACGCAGGTGGCGCTGGCGGTGCTCGTCGCCGACTGCGTGCCGGTGCTGCTGGCGGCCACCGGTGGGGTGGTGGCGGCGGTGCACGCGGGCCGCCCCGGGCTGGTGGCCGGCGTGGTGCCGCGCACCCTCGAGGTGATGCACGAGCTCGGAGCCGGCCGTGTTGATGCCGTCGTGGGCCCGTCGGTCTGCGGCCGGTGCTACGAGGTCCCGGCCGAGATGCGCGACGTCGCGGCGCAGGTGCAGCCGGTCAGCGCGACGGTGTCGTGGACCGGCACCGCGGCGGTCGACGTGGCCGCCGGGGTCGTGGCCCAGCTGCGCGAGGGCGGCGTCGCGGTGCGCTGGGTGCCCGGCTGCTCGCGGGAGCGCGACGACCTCTACTCGTACCGTCGCGACGGGCAGACCGGCCGGTTCGCCGGGGTCGTGGCCCAGGGGGTCCGGTGACGAGCGCGGCCGACGAGCCGGTGGCGGCCCGCCGGGACGAGCTGGCGGCGGGCCTGGCGCAGGTGCACGCCCGGATCGCGCGGGCGATGAAGGCGGCGGGGCGTACCGACGAGCCTGCTCTCGTGGTCGTCACGAAGTTCTTCCCGGCCGGCGACGTCGACCTCCTCGCCGGGCTGGGCGTCACCGCGATCGGTGAGAACCGCGACCAGGAGGCTGCGGCGAAGTGTGCCGAGCTGGCGTCCCGCGACCGGTTGACGGTGCACTTCATCGGCCAGCTGCAGAGCAACAAGGCGGCGTCCGTCGCGCGGTACGCCGACGTCGTGCAGTCGCTCGACCGTGCCAAGGTGGTGCGGGCGCTCGACCGTGGTGCGCAGCAGGCCGGCCGCACGCTCGAGGTCACCGTGCAGGTCAACCTTGACCAGGCGCAGGGCCGCGGGGGCGTGGCCCCGGGGGAGGCAGGCGAGCTCGCCGACCTGGTGGCCGGCTCGCCGTCGCTGACCCTGCGTGGCGTGATGGCCGTGGCGCCGCTCGGCGGTGATGCCCGCGCGGCGTTCGCGCGGCTGCGCGAGGTGGCCGACGGCATCCGGGCCGACCATCCGGGCGCCACCTGGATGTCCGCGGGTATGAGCGGCGACCTCGAGGCCGCGGTGGCCGAGGGCGCGACACACCTGCGTGTCGGGTCGGCAATCCTCGGATCTCGGCAGCCACACCGGTAACTTCAGTTCCGACGCACGGCGCCGATCCGGCGGGGCCGACGACATCAGGAGCACTCATGGCTGGCGCGCTGCGCAAGACGATGGTCTACCTGGGCCTCGCCGAGGACCAGGGTCGCTACGACGACGAGTACTACGAGGGCTACGACGAGCAGGTCGAGGTCGAGGAGAACGCCCCCGAGCAGCGCGGCGCGGAGGTCACCCACCTACAGACCCGGATGCCGGTGGCGCACGTCGTGCGCTCCCCGGAGGCGGTCGGCATCTCGCGGATCACGACGATCCACCCCCGCACGTACAACGAGGCCAAGACAATCGGCGAGAACTTCCGTGACGGCATCCCCGTCATCATGAACCTCACCGACATGAGCGACGCCGACGCCAAGCGACTGGTCGACTTCGCGGCCGGCCTGGTGTTCGGCCTGCGCGGCTCCATCGAGCGGGTCACGAGCAAGGTCTTCCTGCTCTCGCCGGAGACCGTCGAGGTCAACGCCGAGGACGGCCCGGTCGTCGCCGGGCGCAGCGTCTTCAACCAGAGCTGAGCACCCGCATTCGGCTCACGGGTTCGCGTGGGTCAGACTTCCTGCCATGACAGCCGTGCGTGAGGTCCTGTATTTCGTCGTCTTCTTGTACTTCCTCGTGCTCATCGGCCGCGTCGTCTTCGACTGGATCCGGATCTTCGCGCGCGAGTGGCGGCCCCGTGGTGCCGCGCTGGTGGTGGCCGAGCCCATCTATACCCTCACCGAACCCCCGCTGCGCGCGCTGCGCAAGGTGATCCCCGCCCTGCGGATGGGCGGGATGAGCATCGACCTGTCGTTCATGGTGCTGTTCTTCGTCGTCTGGCTGCTGCTCCTGTTGCTGTCCTGAGCGGCCCTGTGCCGCAGCGGTTGTGGGCGCCGCCGAGCAGCGGGATGCCGGTCACCACCGCCCACCTGGTGCAGCACCTGTCACCGCCACCTCGCGATCGCGTACGCTGACACGACCGGACACCCTGCGGACCGCACCGTCGTGCGGCGCGTCAGAGTGACCGTGACCCGTCGGCCACTCCCAGGAGTTGAACATGGCTCTCACGCCCGAGGACGTCCTGAACAAGACGTTCACCCAGACCCAGTTCCGTCGTGGGTACGACGAGCGCGAGGTCGACGACTTCCTCGACGACATCGTCGCCGAGATGCGCCGGATGACCAAGGAGTCCGACGACCTGCGCGGTGACCTCAACAGCTGCCGCGAGGGCAAGGGCATGGCCCCGGTGGTCACCCAGGCCGCGCCCGACACCGCCGCCCGCGACCTCGACGAGCTCCGGTCGAAGAACGCCACGCTCGCCGCGCGCGTCTCCGAGCTCGAGGGCAGCCGCAGCGAGCTCACGGCCAAGGTCTCCGAGCTCGAGGGCACGCGCAGCGAGCTGACCGCCCGCCTGGGTGAGTTCGAGGGCAAGCACGGCGACATCGAGGGCCGCAACGCCGAGCTCCAGGGCCGGGTGGGCCAGCTCGAGCACCGCAACGCCGAGCTCGAGACCCTGGCCCAGGAGGCGCAGGGCAAGACGCAGGAGGCCGAGGCCCGCGTCATCGAGCTGCAGGACCGCAACGCGCAGCTCGAGAAGTCGCTCGCCGAGACCGAGCAGCGCGCCGGAGCGCTCGAGGGCCAGCTCGGGTCGGTGCAGGCCCAGCGCGAGCAGGATGCCGACCGCCGCCAGCAGGAGGACGCCGCGCGCGCCGCAGAGCTGGACCAGGCCGGAGCCAGCACCAACGAGCAGATCGCCATTCTGCAGGCGCGTCTCGCCGAGACCGAGAGTGACGCGCAGGAGCGCATCGCCGCCGCCGAGCGGCGGGCCGAGGAGGCCCGGCGCGAGGCCGCGCAGCGCCCCCAGGCCGAGACCGACGGCGGCAACCTGGGTGCTGCGGCACTGGCCGGTGCCGGTGGTGGCGCCAGCGCCGCCGGGGTCATCGCCCTGGCCCAGCGCCTGCACGACGAGCACGTGGCAGCCGGCGAGTCGCGTCGCGACGAGCTCGTCGCCGAGGGGCAGCGTCGTCACGACGAGCTGGTCGGCACGGCGCAGGCCAAGCACGACGAGCTGATCAGCACCGCGCAGGCCAGGCACGACGACCTGATCGGCACGGCGCAGGCCAAGCACGACGAGCTGATCCAGACCGGCACCTCCCAGCGCGACGAGATGCTGTCGGCCGCGACGAGCCAGCGTGACGAGATGCTCTCGACCGCGACGGGCCAGCGTGACGAGATGCTCTCTACCGCAACCGCCCAGCGTGACGAGATGCTGACCGAGGCGCGGGAGCGTTCCACGGGCATGGTGGCCGAGGCCCAGCAGAAGAAGGCCGGCATCCTCGAGGAGCTCGGCCGCGAACGTGGCCTGCTGGAGCGCAAGATCGAGGAGCTGCGTGGGTTCGAGCGCGACTACCGCTCACGCCTGCACACCTACATCCAGGGCCAGCTCGCCGACCTCCAGAACACCGGTGTCGACGCGGATGCCAATCACGAGCAGCAGCAGGAGGCGGCCGCCGAACCGCAGCCCGAGCGCCAGGGCTGACCCCTGCACGGACGAAGGGCCCGGCCACGTGCCGGGCCCTTCGGCGTGCTGCGGGAACGGCATCGTCGAAGGCTGCGTTGGTCATACAGTGCGTTTCGTCGTTGAGGCGCGGGGGTGCAGGCCGTATCCTCGCCCCACCGGTCGGCCGATGGGGTCCACCACACACCCTGGAAGCGGGTTCACATGGTTGCCAACCTGGCGTTGTCCGTGGCCAAGCAGGCTGCGGCGACGGCGCGCAAAGCCGTCGGCTCCCGTGGGTCGGCGGCCAAGGCCGCGACGCCCGACGGCTCCACGACCACGGTGACCGAGGCGGCGCCGGCCTCGAAGACCGAGACGAAGGCGGCAGCCAAGGCCGCTCCGGCGAAGAAGACCGCGGCGAAGGCGGCCCCGGCGAAGAAGTCCGCGGCGAAGAAGTCCGCGGCGAAGGCGGCCCCGGCGAAGAGCGCGACGAAGGCGTCCGCGGCGAAGGCGGCCCCGGCGAAGAAGTCCGCGACGAAGGCGGCCCCGGCGACGAAGGCGGCCCCGGCGAAGAAGTCCGCGACGAAGGCGGCCCCGGCGAAGAAGGCAGCCCCGGCGAAGAAGTCCGCGACGAAGGCGGCCCCGGCGAAGAAGGCAGCCCCGGCGAAGAAGACCGTCACGAAGGCGGCCCCGGCGAAGAAGGCAGCCCCGGCGAAGAAGGCACCGGCCACCAAGGCCGCCCCGGCGAAGAAGGCACCGGCCACCAAGGCCGCCCCGGCGAAGAAGGCACCGGCCACCAGGGCCGCCCCGGCGAAGAAGGCACCGGCCACCAGGGCCCCCTCGGCGAAGACCGCGGCTCGTGCGCCCGTCCTCGTCGTCCGTGAGGACGAGACCCCCTGGACCGCCAAGGAGCTCAGGGCCGTGCGCGCCGAGCTCGAGCACGACATCGAGCAGCTGCGCTCGGAGGTGGCGCACGCCCAGAGCGACCTGGTCGACCTGATGCGCGACTCCGGCGACGGCGCGGGCGACGACCAGGCCGACGCGGGCGCCAAGACCTACGAGCGTGAGCAGGAGATCTCGCTGGCCAACAACGCCCGCGAGATGCTCGAGCAGAACGAGCACGCCCTCGAGCGGCTCGACAACGGCACCTACGGCATCTGCGAGTCCTGCGGCAACCCGATCGGCAAACTTAGGCTCCAGGCCGCTCCTCGTGCGACCCTATGCATGCCATGCAAGAAGAAGCAGGAGCGCCGCTGACGCCCACCCCGTCCAGCCCGTCCACGCCGGCCCCGGTCCAGACCGGCGGCCGGCGACGGCTGTACGTCGTGCTGCTCGGGCTCGCCGCCACCGTCCTCGTGCTCGACCAGGCCACCAAGGTGTGGGCGCTGGCGGCACTGACCCCCGGTGACCCGGTCAAGCTGGTGGGGTCGCTGATCAAGCTCAACCTGATCCGCAACCCCGGCGCGGCCTTCTCGATCGGCAACGGCTCCACGTGGCTGCTCACGGCCGTCTCGCTCGGCATCCTGGTCTGGGTCGTCATCGGCGCCCGCAAGGTCGGCAACATGCCGTGGGCGGTGGCCCTGGGGCTGCTCCTCGGCGGAGCGGTGGGCAACCTCATCGACCGGGTCTTCCGGGCCCCCGGGCCTGGTCGGGGGCACGTGGTCGACTTCATCGACTACTTCGGCCTGTTCATCGGCAACGTCGCCGACATCGCGATCGTCGTGGGCGCCGGCATCATCATGGTGCTCTCCTTCCGTGGCACCTCACTGTCCGGGCCGGTGCACCACCCCGAGCACGCCGATGCCTGACGCCCGCACCATGTTGGTGCCCGACGGCCTCGAGGGAGAGCGGGTCGACGCCGCCATCGCCCGCCTCTTCGGCCTCTCGCGCACCCGCGCGGCCGACCTCGCGGCGGGTGGTGGGGTGAGCGTCAACGCCGCCAACGTGGGCAAGAGCCACCGGGTCAGCGCCGGCGACCTGCTCGAGGTGCTGCTGCCGGCATCCCCCGTGAGCCCGACCCTGGAGGTCGTGGCCGAGCCGGTGCCCGGAATGTCGGTGGTCTACTCCGACGAGGACATCGTCGTGGTCGACAAGCCGGTCGGGGTCGCGGCCCACCCGAGCGTGGGCTGGACCGGGCCGAACGTGCTGGCCGGCCTCAAGGCCGCGGGCTACCGCATCTCGACCAGTGGGGCCAGCGAGCGGCAGGGGATCGTCTCGCGGCTCGACGTCGGCACCTCGGGGCTGATGGTGGTCTGTGCCAGCGAGCGGGGCTACTCGGTGCTCAAGCGTGCCTTCAAGGAGCGACGGGTCGACAAGACCTACCACACGCTCGTGCAGGGCCTGCCCGACCCGCTCGTCGGCACCATCGACGCGCCCATCGCGCGCCATCCGGGCCACGACTACAAGTTCGCCGTCATGGACTCCGGCAAGCACGCCGTCACGCACTACGAGCTGCTCGAGGCGTTCCGGCACGCCTCGCTGCTCGAGATCCACCTCGAGACCGGTCGCACCCACCAGATCCGGGTGCACATGGCCGCGGTGCGCCACCCCTGCGTCGGCGACCTCACCTACGGCGCGGACCCTACCCTGGCGGCTCGGCTGGGCCTGGAGCGGCAGTGGCTGCACGCCGTGGGTCTGGGCTTCGAGCACCCCGGGTCGGGGGAGTGGGTCACCTTCGAGAGCCCCTACCCGAGCGACCTCCAGCTGGCGCTCGACCGCCTCTGAGGCTGTGACCGGGCTCTTCTCGGCCCGGTTCGGCGACACGGCCCCGACACGCCGAGCGGTGTCCTCGGGCCGACCTAGGATGGTCGGCGATGTCCCTCCCGAATGCCTCCACGACCCCCCCGACCACCAGCCCGGCGGGGAAGGGCTCCGACTCCTTCGTCCACCTGCACGTGCACACCGAGTACTCCATGCTCGACGGCGCCGCCCGCATCGGTGACCTGTTCACCCGGGCCGCCGAGATGGGGATGCCGGCCCTGGCCACCACCGACCACGGCTACGTGTTCGGGGCCTACGAGTTCTGGAAGAAGGCCCAGGGCACCGGGGTGAAGCCGATCATCGGCGTCGAGGCGTACGTCACCCCGGGCACCCACCGCACCGACAAGACCCGGGTCAAGTGGGGCGACGAGCGCAGCAGCCCCGGCGACGACGTCTCCGGCTCGGGCGCCTACACGCACATGACGCTGCTGGCCCGCGACAACACCGGGCTGCACAACCTGTTCCGGATGGACTCCCAGGCCTCGCTCGACCAGGTCTACGCCAAGTGGCCACGCGTCGACCGCGAGCTGCTCGACCGCTACGGCAGGGGCCTGATCGCCACCAGCGGATGCGCGTCGGGCGAGATCCAGACCCGGCTGCGGCTGGGGCAGTACGCCGAGGCCAAGCAGGCGGCATCCGACTTCCAGGACATCTTCGGCAAGGAGAACTTCTACTGCGAGGTCATGGACCACGGCCTCGACGTCGAGCGCCGGTCGATGAAGGACCTCATCGCACTGGCCCGCGAGCTCGACATGCCGTTCGTCGCCACCAACGACCTGCACTACACCAGCCCCGACGACGCCAAGGCCCACTCGGCGCTGCTGTGCGTGCAGTCCGGCTCGACGATGATGGACCCCAACCGGTTCAAGTTCGACGCCGACGAGTTCTACCTCAAGAGCCCGGCCGAGATGCGGCACACCTGGCGTGAGCTGCCCGAGGCCTGCGACAACACCCTGCGCATCGCCGAGATGTGCGAGATCTCGTTCACCGAGGACGAGGGGCGCTATATGCCGCGCTTCCCGTGCCCGCCCGGAGAGAACGAGGAGAGCTGGTTCGTCAAGGAGGTGCAGCGCGGGCTGCGCGAGCGCTTCCCCGACGGCATCCCCGAATACGCGCAGAAGCAGGCCGAGTTCGAGACCGAGGTGATCGTCAGCAAGCAATATTCGGGGTACTTCCTCGTCGTCGCCGACTTCATCACCTGGGCCAAGGACAACGGCATCCGGGTCGGGCCGGGTCGTGGGTCGGGCGCGGGCTCGATGTGTGCTTACGCGATGAAGATCACCGACCTCGACCCCATCCCGCACGGCCTGATCTTCGAGCGGTTCCTCAACCCCGAGCGACCCTCGCTGCCCGACTTCGACGTCGACTTCGACGAGCGCCGGCGCGGTGAGGTGATCCGCTACGTCACCGAGAAGTACGGCAGCGACCGGGTCGCCCAGATCGTCACCTACGGCACCATCAAGGCCAAGCAGGCGGTCAAGGACGCCGCCCGGGTCATGGGCCACCCGTTCGCGGTGGGGGAGCAGCTCACCAAGGCGATGCCGCCCGACGTCATGGGCAAGGGCGTGCCGCTGTCGGGCATCTACGACCCCACCTACCCGCGCTACGGCGAGGGCAAGGAGTTCCGCGACCTCGTCGCGACCGAGCCGCACCTGCAGGAGGTCGTCGAGACCGCCAAGGGGCTCGAGGGCCTCAAGCGCCAGTGGGGGGTGCACGCGGCCGGCGTCATCATGAGCAGCGAGCCGCTCGTCGACGTCATCCCGATCATGCGCCGCCTGCAGGACGGCCAGGTCATCACCCAGTTCGACTACCCGAGCTGCGAGGCGCTCGGCCTGGTCAAGATGGACTTCCTCGGGCTGCGCAACCTCACGATCCTCGACGACGCCATCGCCAACGTGCAGAGCAACCGCGGCGAGGACATCGACCTCGACGCCCTGAGCAAGGACATGACCGACCCGGCCACCTACGACCTGCTGGCCCGCGGCGACACCCTCGGCGTGTTCCAGCTCGACGGCGGCGGCATGCGCACCCTGCTCAAGCTGATGCAGCCCGACAACTTCGAGGACATCTCGGCGGCGCTCGCCCTCTACCGGCCCGGACCGATGGGCGTCAACGCGCACACCAACTTCGCGCTGCGCAAGAACGGCAAGCAGGCGCCGGTTCCGCTCGACCCGCAGCTCGAGGGCAAGCTGCAGCCCGAGATGATCGAGGCGCTCGGCCCGATCCTCGGCACGACCCACGGCCTGGTGATCTACCAGGAGCAGGTCATGGAGATCGCCCAGAAGCTCGCCGGCTACACGCTGGGCAACGCTGACCTGCTGCGGCGCGCGATGGGCAAGAAGAAGAAGTCGGTGCTCGATGCCGAGTACGTCCCGTTCTCGGAGGGCATGAAGGCCAAGGGGTTCAACGAGGCGTCCATCGAGGCGCTGTGGGGCGTGCTGGTCCCCTTCTCCGACTACGCGTTCAACAAGGCGCACACCGCCGCCTACGGCCTGGTGTCGTACTGGACCGCCTACCTCAAGGCCAACTACCCCGCCGAGTACATGGCGGCCCTGCTCACCTCGGTCGGCGACGACAAGGACAAGTCGGCGCTCTACCTCGGCGAGTGCCGGCACATGGGCATCAAGGTGCTCCCACCCGACGTCAACGACTCGATCGGGCAGTTCGCCGCGGTCGGCACCGACATCCGGTTCGGGCTGCAGGCCATCCGCAACGTCGGGCACAACGTCGTCGAGGCCATCGTCGCGGCCCGCGAGGAGAAGGGGCGCTTCACCTCGTTCCGCGACTTCATGTCCAAGGTGCCGGCCGTGGTGTGCAACAAGCGCACCATCGAGTCGCTCATCAAGGGTGGTGCGTTCGACGGCCTGGCCGAGACCAGGATGGGCCTGATCCGGGTGCACGAGGAGTACGTCGACGCGTTCGTGGCGGTCAAGCGCCAGGAGGCGATCGGCCAGGACAGCCTCTTCGGGTCGTTCGGCGACGACTCGGCGGGCGACTCCGGCGGCGACCTGATGGGCCTGACCGCCGTGCCGGGCGTCGAGTGGGACAAGGCGACACTGCTGTCCTTCGAGCGCGAGATGCTCGGGCTCTACGTGTCCGACCACCCCCTGTTCGGCGTCGAGCACGTGCTCTCGGCCCATGCCGACACCGCGATCGCCGCGCTGACCAGCGACGACGCCGGCAAGCCGGAGGGTTCGATGGTCACCATCGCCGGGCTGATCACCGGCCTGCAGGTCAAGCGCACCAAGAAGGGCGACCTGTGGGCGATCGCCACGGTCGAGGACCTCGCCGGCGCCATCGAGTGCCTGTTCTTCCCGAGCGCCTACATGACCGTCGGCCCGATGCTCCAGCAGGACGTCGTCGCAGTGGTTCGCGGCAAGGTCAACCGGCGCGACGACACCGTGTCGATCTACGCCCAGGAGCTCACCCTGCCCGACGTCAGCGACGGGCCGCGCGGGCCGGTGGTGGTGACGATGGAGACCACCCGGGCGACCGCACAGCGGGTCGAGGAGCTCAAGACGGTGCTCACCAACCACCCGGGCACCACCGAGGTGCACCTCAAGCTGGTCAAGCCCGGGCGCTCGGTCGAGATCCGGCTCGACCCGGCCTACCGGGTCAATGCCACCGAGGCGCTCTTCGGCGACCTCAAGGTGCTGCTCGGGCCACGCTGCCTGGTCTGAGCGACGGCATCCGGGCGTGCCCCTGCCGGCAGCCCGGCGCAAGGTCGTTCCCGCTGCGTGAACGCTGGATGGCCGCTGTGAATTCTCGGTTCGCGAGCCCCGGGCCGGCCTCCTCGTCTGCCTAGGGTGGACCCCGCTCACCCCAACCCAGGAGAGAACATGACATCTGCTCGTCTGCGTGTGCTCGGGGTCGGGATCGCGGCCACGGCGCTCGTCAGCGCCGTCGCCTCGGCACCCGCCCAGGCCCACGACCGTGACAGGGGGCACCACCCCGCCCGCGCCACCACGGTCCAGCTGCTCTCGTTCAACGACTTCCACGGCCACCTCGAGGCCACCGACCCGCCGCTGTCCGCCACCCTGGACCCGAGCCAGACGCCCGTCGGAGGGTCCGAGTACCTCGCGACCGAGCTGAAGACCCTGCGGGCCAAGGCTCCCGGCGGCCGGTCCCTCACCGTCGCCGCCGGTGACCTGATCGGTGGCTCGACCTTCCTCTCCGGGTTGTTCCACGACGAGCCCGCGGTCGAGGCGCTCAACGCGATGGACCTCGACGTCAGCAGCGTCGGCAACCACGAGTTCGACGAGGGCACCACCGAGCTGCTGCGCATGCAGCGTGGCGGGTGCCACCCGAAGGACGGCTGCTACTTCCCCGACGCCCCGTACGCCGGTGCCGACTTCCAGTACCTCGCCGCCAACGTCGTACTCAAGCAGCCTGCGGCCGCCAAGGACCGGTCGCACGAGCACCACGCCAAGGAGCGGACCCTGCTGCCGGCCACCGCGATCAAGAAGGTCGGCGGCGTCAGGATCGGCTTCATCGGCATGACCCTCGAGGGCACCCCCAGCCTGGTCGACCCGGCCGGGGTCGCGAACGTCGAGTTCAAGGATGAGGTCGAGACCGCCAACAAGCAGGCCCGCGAGCTGCGCAAGCAGGGCGTGAAGTCGATCGTCGTCCTGCTGCACGAAGGCGGCCTGCAGAGCGGCACGTACCAGCAGTGCGTCGGCATCTCCGACCCGATCGCCACGATCGCGAAGACCATGACCGCCGATGTCGATGCCATCGTCACCGGGCACACCCACCAGCCGTACACCTGCTCGATCCCCGACCCGGCCGGCCACCCGCGCCTGGTCACCAGTGCCGCCTCCTACGGGCAGGTCGTCAGCGAGACGAACCTGGTGGTCGACACCCGCACCGGGGAGGTCGACCGGGCCAAGACCACGTCGACCAACCACCTGGTGAGCCGCACGGCCCTGGCCAAGGACGCCACGCAGACGGCGATCATCGACAAGTGGACAACGATCTCGGGGCCCCTGGCAGCCCGCATCGTGGGCACCAACGCCGAGGACATCCTCGGTGACGCCGGCGGCAACCGCGGCATCGAGACGCCGATGGCCGACCTGGTTGCCGACAGCATCCTGTGGGGCACCCAGGCCCCCGAGAACGGTGGCGCCCAGATCGCGTTCATGAACGTCGGAGGCGTACGGGCCAGCCTGCGCGTCGCGCCCAAGTACGCCGAGGGACCCGGGCAGATCACCTACGCCGAGGCCTACGACGTGGCGCCGTTCGGCAACCTCCTGACCACGCTCGACCTCACCGGTGCGCAGATCAAGGCGGTGCTCGAGCAGCAGTTCGTCCCCGGCCGCACCGGAGGTCGCGACGCACTCGCCCTGGGCGTCTCCGACGGGTTCAGCTACGCCTGGGACGCCACGCAGCCCGCCGGCAGCCGGGTCGTGGCGGGCTCGATGACGCTGGGCGGCACCCCGATCGACCTCGCGACCACCTACCGCGTCGGCACGATCAACTTCCTCGCCAACGGAGGTGACTCGTTCTCCGCGTTCACCGCCGGCACCAACGTCTTGGGTGGCAACGAGGACCTCGCCAACCTGGTGGCCTACTTCGGGGACACCCCGGGCCTGACCAGCCCGGCCGACCGCGTGGCCGGCCTCTGACCGGCACGCACCGCACCACGGCGCGCACCGCACCACGGCGCGCACCGCACCACGGCGAGGGCCGCACCCCACGAGGGTGCGGCCCTGGCCGCGTCGTGTGCCGGCTGGTTCGAGGTGATGGTCTGCCGCCGGGGGTCAGCGGATCACCTCGACCCGGCGGATGCCGATGACGGGGCAGCGCTCGGCATAGGGTGACGCCATGCCGAGCCCCACCCCACCGACCGCGCAGCGCCGAGACCACGTCAGGGAGCACCACGGCGACCGGGTCGAGGACCCCTACGCCTGGATGCGCGACCTCGAGGACCCCGCTCTGCTGGCCCACCTCGAGGCCGAGAACGCCTACGCCGAGGCCCGCACCGAGCACCTCGGGCCACTGCGCACCGCGATCGTGGAGGAGATCCGCTCGCGGGTCAAGGAGACCGACCTGTCGGTGCCCGTCGTGAGCGGCCCGTGGTGGTACTACGCCCGCACGGTGGAGGGGCGCCAGTACGCCGCGCAGGTGCGCTCGCCGCTCACCGACCCGGCCGTGCGTCCCGACCCCGAGGCCGAGAGCGTGCCCGGCGAGCAGGTGGTCGTCGACGGCAACGTCGAGGCCGGCGACAGCGAGTTCTTCTCGCTCGGGGCGCTCACCGTCAGCGCCGACCACCGGTTGGTCGCCTTCGCCGTCGACACCGCGGGTGATGAGCGCTTCGACCTCACGATCCGTGACATCGCCACCGGTGAGGTGCTCGACACCTCGGTGACCGGCATCGGCTACGGCGTCGAGCTGAGCCGCGACGGGCGGTTCGTGTTCTACACCCGGCTCGATGACGCCTGGCGCCCGTTCCAGCTGTGGCGGCACGAGGTCGAAGGCGACCCGGGCGACGACGTGCTGGTTCACCAGGAGGACGACGAGCGGTTCTGGATGGGCGTGGCCTCCAGCCGCGACGAGCGCTGGCTGCTGCTCGGGCTCGGGTCGAAGACGACCTCCGAGGTGCACGTGCTCGACGCCGACGACCCGGATGCCGGGTGGCGGGTGCTGGCGCCGCGCCGCGAAGGGGTCGAGTACGACGTCGAACCGGCTGCCGACCGCTTCCTCATCGTGCACAACACCGACACCCCTGACGCCGACCTCGCCTGGGCGCCGTTCGACGCGACCAGCGCGCAGCAGTGGGTGCCGTGGCTGGGCTCGGGCGAGGGCGAGCGGTTCGTGGCCGTCGACGCCTTCGACGATGCCACGGTGCTGAGCCTGCGCGCCGGGGGGCTCACCGCGTTGCGGGTGCTGCCGCGTGAGCCCGGCTCTCCCTCAGGCCACGGCGAGCCGTGGGACGTCGCCGTCGACCAGCCGGTGCACTCGATCGGCCTGGGCGACAACCCGGAGCCGACCCAGCGCGCCATCCAGGTCGTCGTCGAGTCGTGGGCCACCCCGCGCACCGTGCTCGACGTCGACCTGGCCACCCGCGAGCGCACCGTCCTGAAGCGCCAGCCGGTGCTCGGGGACTTCGACGCCGCGAACTATGCCGAGCACCGGGAGTGGGCCACGGCATCCGACGGCACGCTGGTGCCGGTCTCGGTGGTGCGTCGCGTGGAGGTCGAGGCCGACGGCACCAACCCTGGCGTGGTGACCGCCTACGGCTCCTACGAGATCTCCTCCGACCCGTACTTCTCGGTGGCGCGGCTGAGCCTGCTCGACCGCGGCCTGGTCTACGCCGTCGCGCACGTGCGCGGTGGTGGCGAGATGGGGCGGCGCTGGTACGACGACGGCAAGCTGCTCGCGAAGCCCAACACCTTCACCGACACCCTTGCTGCCGTCGACCTCCTGGTGGCCTCGGGGTGGGTCTCACCCGAGCAGGTCGGGCTCGAAGGTGGTTCTGCCGGAGGGCTGTTGGTCGGAGCCGTGCTGAACCTCGCGCCGGAGCGGTTCCGGGTGGCGCACGCGGCGGTGCCCTTCGTCGACGCCCTGACGACGATGCTGCAGCCCGACCTGCCGCTCACCGTGGGGGAGTGGGAGGAGTGGGGGAACCCGCTCGCCGACCCCGAGGTGTATGCCGCGATGCGCGCCTACGCGCCGTACGAGAACGTGCGGGAGGTCGACTACCCCGCGGTGCTCGCCACCTCGAGCCTGCACGACACCCGGGTCTACGTCACCGAGCCGGCCAAGTGGGTGGCGCGGTTGCGGGAGACGGTCACCAGCGACCCGCTCGACCGACCGGTGCTGCTGCGCACCGAGCTGGCGGCGGGCCACGGCGGGCGCAGCGGCCGGTATGCCGCCTGGGAACAGATCGCGTGGGAGTGGGCGTTCGTGCTCGACCAGCTCGGAGCCACCGACCGCATCTGACCCCAGGTGTCGCCGTGAGCGCGGAACTGGTCACTCGGGGAACCACTTCCGCACTTACGGCGGAAAGTGAGCGGAGTCAGCGGGTCATCAGCAGGGGGCAGTGCACCCGGCTGATCAGGCGCAGCGCGGTCGAGCCGACGTGCAGCCCCGCGAAGCCACCGGCGCCGCGGCTGCCCACGACGAGCATCGATGCGCCCTCGGTGCGGTCGACGAGCGCCTGGACCGGCTCGGAGCGCACGACCTCGTAGTCGACCTTCACGTCGGGGTGGTCGGCACGACGGGTCGCGATGGCCGCCTCGACGATCTGCTCGAGGTTGGCCTCGTAGGTGCTCCAGCTCGAGGTGGTCGACAGGGTCGGGTCGCTCGCGCTGTGCGCCTCCCAGGCGTGCAGCACGTCGACGGTGCCACCGGTGCGGGCGGCCTCGTCGAAGGCGACGGCGAGTGCCCGCATCGACGGCTTGGACCCGTCGACCCCGACGACGACCCGTCCGCTGGCGGGGGAGCCCCCGGCGGTCTCGTGGCCCACGACGAGCACGGGGCACCGGGCGTGCGTGATGACCTGCATGGCCACCGCGCCCACACTGGTGCGGCTGAACACCCCGTGCCCCATGGCGCCGACCACGACGAGGGCGGCGGAACGGGAGGCGTCGACGAGGGCCTGGCTCGCGTAACCGTCGCGGATGCCGGTGGTCACGGTGAGGTCGGGGTCGACCGAGTGCGCGCGGGCCACGCCGTCGGCGACCAGGCGCTTGGCGTGGTTCGACACCATCGCCGAGCCGTCGCTGAGCTCACCGAAGCCGAGCATCGGCAGGTCGGAGGCGAAGGCGTGCAGCACGTACAGACTGAACCCGCGGGCGCTGGCGACCTGTGCGGCCCTGGTGACCGCAGCCATGGACAGTGGGGACCCGTCGACCCCGACGACGACACGTGCTTGGGCCATCTCGGCTTCCTCCGATTCGCGAGAGTGTCGCGGCGGCGGGCTCGCCAAGGGCGTCAGCTCTGACGTCGCCCGTCGTCGTGGAGATCGGTGCTCCCCACCCCTCGACCGTGGCACTTTCGGGGTCGTCGCGCAAGGGTCGCCCTCACACGGCGCGCCGCCGTCGAGCCCGCGCCTTCGTGGGAGGCACCCACCGGCGGCGGCCCGGAATCAGAGCCGCTGAGTGGAGATTTCGCCCGGAGGCGCGGAAGGGGGTCAACGGTGGAGGGCCTCCCCGTCCCCGAACACGTCGAGCACCACCCCGCTGGCGCCCAGCGCGCCGTTGCCGCCGGTCCAGAAGGTGGCTTCGCTGCCGTCGGCCACCACCACCGAACGCCCCTGGACCGACCGACCACACGGACCCAGCACGACGGCGGAGCCTGCGTCGATCCCGACCGCGAGCTGTCGGGGGGCGGCGGTGACACCGGCGTAGAGCCGGCCCCAGCGGTAGTCGTCGGCGAGGTGCGGCACGAGCGTCGCCCGCACGAGGCCGAGCCCGGGCAGCCACTGGGCGTCATCGGCACGGAAGGCGGCGACACCCTCCGCCTCGAGCGCGTCGAGGTCGGTCTCCGGCGCGCTGGCCTTGGCCGACCAGCGCGAGCCGAGCACGGCGGTCATCGCACCGTCGGCCAGGACGACGGGCGTCGAGCGCACGGCGGTCCTGACAGCATCCCGGAAGGCGGGGTCGGCCATCATCGGGGCCAGCGCGGCCGGGTCGTCGGCGACCAGCACGACGGCGGTCGCTCCCGCGAGGGGCTTGGTCGACCAGCCCTTGCTGCCGGCGACGACGGTGGTGACGCGGCCGGCCCAGCCGGCCTTCTTGACGGCCTGGCCGTACGCGTTGACCAGGCTGCGCGAGCCGTGGCCGCCACCGAGCACCACCAGCCGGGCCTTCCTGGCCGGGCTGACCGCGCGAGCGGCGGTGACGAACTCGCCGATGACGTCGCTGCCGAGCACGCCGCCGCCGAGGAACACCGTGCCGCCGACGCGCGACGGGGATGCCGGGGGCGTCCACCGCGCACCGCTCGGCACCCGGACCTGGTGGCCGGCGCGAGCGAAGGTGCGGGTGCCCAGGTTGTAGGTCGTGCCGTCGGTCATCAGGTGGCTCAGCACCCTGCGGGCCGAGAGGGTGGCCGGGCTGCCGACCCAGCGGTGCGTCGCCCGGAGCGTCTCCAGGTCGACCAGCGCGGCCGAGCTCTCCCCGAACAGGCCGGAGAGCACGGTGTCGCCGGTGTCGCGGACGCCGGTGGCGTAGTCGACGCCGACCCCCACCGGACTGGCCCCGCCGAAGCGCTCGTCGGCCGTCGCGAGGGTGGAGAGGGTGCGGCCGAAGCGCCCCCGCTGGTAGAAGTGCTGGTCGAAGATCGCGCGGGTCGAGCCGACGTCGAGGCCGCGCTCGAGGTCGGTGTCGTCACCCCACCACATCAGCGTCGAGCCCCGGCGCAGGCCGTCGGGGGCGTCGAGCGAGCCGGTGTAGCCGTTGATCATGCTGCGTGACTGCACCGCCGCCCCGGCACTGGTGCCCCCCAGGGCGACCCCCCGCCGGACGGCCGCGGTGATGGCCGCCTCGGCGGGGGACGCGGCGAGCACCTGCATCGCGAGACCCTGGTCGCCGCCGAGCACGTAGATGCCGTCGGTGGACGGCGCTGCGAGGGCGGCGGCGTTCGTCGGGTCGAGCGCGTCGGCCCGGTTCAGCAGCACGGCCAGGGTGGCGGTGCACCCGGTGAAGGGCGCCGCCACGGCGGCGTCGCAGGCCGCGTCGAGCTGGTCGGTTCGCTGCTGCGCGAGGGTGAGGTTCTCGGCCCTTTCCGCGGCGGAGTCGCCGTAGGCCGACGGGACCACCACGAGGTCGACGGTGGGGCCGCTCGCGCCCTCGGCTGCTGCTCGGGAGAACCCGGCCAGGGTGGAGGTCTCGTAGCCCCCGCCGGTCGGCGTGAGCACGGTCGGCTCGTCACCGGCCGCGCTGCTCGCGGTCAGGGCGGCCGTCGTGGCGACGACCGACACGGTGAGCAGGGTGGCGGCGGTGCGGACGCTGCGGCGGGAGGTGTTCCGGCGGCGGTCACGAGGGTCCGAGGTCATGCAGGGGAACCTAGCCCGATGCCGGGCGGCCCGCGCGGTGAGCGGCAGCCCACTTCTGCCCGCCTCCGTGCGGAAGAGCAAGAGGCACAGGGCTTCTCGACCGAACGGGGTGGGGGATCCGCAAGGAGTTGGGGAGGTGGATGTGGGAGATCCGCAAGAGGTCGGGGAGACAGAAGGAGGAGCCGCGGTGGCAGGTTCGCAAGGAGTCGGGAGGCCGGGTGGGGAGCCGGGGTTGGCGGAGACGGGGTGGGGGAGCTGGGCGGGGGCCAGCGGGCGGGCGGAGCAGGCAGCGCGGCATAGGCTGCCGCCCATGACGCTGATCGCCATCGCGTGGGACGACACCGGGGGCCGTGACGGCCGCGGAGCCGTGCGCCTCCTCGACCAGACCCTGCTGCCGGGCACCACCGAGCACCGCGAGATCGACACCGCCGACGGGCTCGTCGTGGCGATCGCCGAGCTGGCCGTGCGCGGCGCCCCTGCCCTCGGCGTCACCGGCGCCCTGGGAGTCGTGCTCGCGATGGACGAGGGCGCCCGCGAGGGCTGGGACGACGCCCGGGTGCAGGCGGCGGTCGACCGGGTGCGCCACGCCCGCCCGACAGCGGTCAACCTCGCGTGGGGGGTCGACCAGGTGCGGCCGCTGATGAGCCAGGGGCGTGCTGCCGTGCTGGCCGCCGCGCGCCGGGTCGCCGTCGAGGACGAGGCCGCCAACCGTGAGCTGTCCAGACTGGGTGCCGACTGGCTGCTGGCCCGGGTCGACCGGCCGCGGCTGCGGGTGCTCACCCACTGCAACGCCGGTTCGCTGGCCACCTCGGCCTGGGGCACCGCGCTCGGCGTGGTCCGCGAGCTGCACGCCCGCGACCGGCTCGAGCTGGTCTATGCCGACGAGACCCGCCCGCTGCTGCAGGGGGCCCGGCTCACCGCCTTCGAGCTCGCCGCCGACGGCATCCCCCACCGGGTGCAGGTCGACGGTGCCGCCGCGTCGACGATCCTGCGCGGCCTGGTCGACCTCGCCGTCGTGGGGGCCGACCGGATCGCGGCCAACGGCGACGCCGCGAACAAGATCGGCACCCTGGGGGTGGCGCTCGCCTGCCGCGACGCCGGCATCCCGTTCATGGTGGCGGCACCGTGGTCGACGGTGGACCTGTCGATGGCCGACGGCTCGCACATCGAGATCGAGGAGCGGGCCGGTGAGGAGGTGACCGTGCTCGGCGGTGTGCGGCTGGCGCCCGAGGCCTCGCCGGGGTTCAACCCGGCCTTCGACGTGACGCCGGCACGGCTCGTGGATGCCGTGGCGACCGAGCGCGGTGTGGCCGAGCCCCGCACCGGCACCGACCTGCGCGCGTTCGAGGACGTTCGGCCATAAGCATTCTGCTTCATTTTTGGCAAATGAAGGTATGATCTTCAGGTGAGCGGAATGAAGGACCAGGCTTCACGGTGCGTCGTGATCGGCGACCTCGTGGGATCGCGCGGGGCACCCAACCGGCGGGCCCTGCACCGGGCCGTGGAGAAGGCGCTGGTCAGGGTGAACGCCGCCGTCCCGGCCGTCACCGAGCTGCGGATCACCGTGGGCGACGAGTTCCAGGGCGCCTACGACACCCTGGGCGCGGCGATCGAGGCGGCCCTGCGGGTGCGCCTGGAGCTGTTGCCCTCCGCCGACGTGCGCGTCGGCATCGGCCGCGGGCCGGTGCAGCTGCTCGACGCCGAGCGCGGCATCGAGGACGGTCCGGGGTGGTGGGCCGCCCGGGCCGCCATCGAGGAGGTCGAGCAGGCCGCGGCCCGGGCCGCCACCCGGCACCTGCGCACCGCGTACCGACCGGCCCCGGAGCTCGCCGGCGCACCGGCGTCGGACGGGCCCGGGCGTGGGCCCGAGGCCGACGCGGTCAACGCGGCGCTGCTCTGTCGGGACCATCTGGTTGGCTCTCTCTCACAACGATCGGTCCGACTGTTGAGGGGGCTCATGGATCCGCACACCACCCAGAGCGAGCTGGCCACGCTCGAGGGCATCAGCGCGTCGGCGGTGTCCCAGCGGGTGCGCGCCGACGGCATCGGCGCGGTCCTCGCCGCCGAGGACCTGTTGCGGGGCCTGGCGTGAGCTGGCTGGCCGTGTGGCTCGTCGGGGTCGGGCTCGCCGACCTGGTGCGAGCGGCGGCCGGCACGAGCACCACCGCGCTCCGCCTCGCCATGGGGTCCGGGGCCGCGGCCGTGGCGGTGCTCGCGGCCCTCACCGCCTTGACCGCGCCCATCGACCTGGTCTGCCTGGCTGCCTCCCTGGTGCCGATGGCGCTGTGGCTGTGGTGGTCCGCCGAGGCGGTGCACACCGGTGCCGGCAACTGGCGGGCCCTGGGCGCCCTGGTCGCGGGGGCCGGCTGGCTCGTGGCGCTCAGCGGGTGGGCGTCCCCGGCCGGGGGGCTGTTCGGTCGGTGGCTGCGGTGGGCCGACCTGCCGCTGGTCGGGCCGGCGGTGCAGCCCTCGCACGTGCTCCTCGTGGTCGGGCTGCTGCTGGTCAACCTGGTGACCGCCAACGTCGTCGTGCGGCTCGTGCTGCTCGGCGTCGGGGCGATGCGCCCGGTGCTCCACCTGCGCACCAGCAGCGACCCGCAGCCCTCCGACCAGCTGCGCGGCGGTCGGCTGCTCGGGCCGATGGAGCGCGTGCTCATCATCGGCCTCGGGCTGGCCGGCCAGCTCACCGCTGCGGGGCTGGTCATCGCGGCCAAGGGCCTGATCCGCTTTCCCGAGCTGCAGGCCAAGCGTGACGACCGCACGAGTGTCGATGGCGTGGGCATCGACGCCGTCACCGAGTACTTCCTGGTTGGTTCGTTCGTGTCGTGGCTGCTGGCGCTGGTCAGCCTCGCGGTCACCCGCTGAGAATGTTGCCCTTCCACTGTTGCGGGAAGTCGGACGTCCGGTCGCCGGCGAGCAGCAGCCGGTAGGTCATCGTCGCGGCCTCCTCGAGGTTGAGGGCACGGCGCAGGGCCATCGACACGGTGTCGCCGAGCGTCGAGCAGCCGTGGTGGGCCAGCACCACCGCGTCGTGGTCGCGGGCCGCCTCGGCGGCCGCGTCGGCGATCTCCTGCGAGCCGGAGGGGTGGAAGGGCACCCGGCCGGCGCTGCCCAGGTAGTACTGGTGGTCCAGGGTCGTGAAGCGCAGCGGCACGCCGAGCATGTCGACGAGCAGCACGTGCTGGGGGTGCAGGTGCACGATGCAGGCGGCGTCCGGGCGCACGGCGTACGTGCGCTGGTGCAGCTTCCACTCCACCGACGGGCGGGGTGCGCCGGCGACCGGATCGCCGTCGAGGGTGAGCTCGGCGAAGTCGGCTGCGGTGAGCCGGTCCAGCCAGGTGCCGGTGGCGGTGACCAGAAAGCGGTCGGTGCCGGGCAGCCGCACCGACAGGTTTCCGCCGCTCGCCTGCACCAGGCCCCGCTCGACGAGGTGGCGGCCGGCGTCGACCAGCTCGGCGATGAGGATGTCGCGTGGGGTCGTCATGGCGCGATTCTCGCGCACCCGGGCGCCCGTGCCGGCAGCGTCCACCGCGGGCGCCGGGGGAGTGGGTTGCGTGCGGGACGGCCTGCCGGGCAGTGCCGACGGGCCGTCCCGCGTCGCCGGGGTCGGTCAGGACGCGACCGGCTGCTCCTGCTCGACCTCACTCGTGATGGTCTGCCGGCCACCCGTGTGGCTGACCGCGATCTTGCGCGGCTTGGCCTCCTCGGCCACCGGGATGGTGAGGGTCAGCACGCCGTCGGAGTACTCCGCCTCGATCCGCGACGACGCGACGCCGTGGCCGAGGGTGAGCTGGCGGGCGAAGGTGCCCGTGGGCCGCTCGTGCGAGAGCCACTGCGCATCGCGGGCAGCGTGCTCGCGGCGCTCGGCCCGGATGGTGAGCGTGCGGTCCTCGACGTCGACGTCGATGGATGCCGGGTCGACGCCGGGCAGGTCGACCTGGGCCACGAAGCGGTCGCCCGAGCGGTAGAGGTCCATCGGCATCGCGGCGGATGCCGGCGTGCGCAGGGTGCTGCCGAGCATCCGGTCGAGGTCGCGGAAGGGGTCGAATGCGGTGGCCATGAGGTCCTCCTTGGCAGATCGAGGGGCTGGCGCCCCGGTTGACTTGAGCGGTCGTGACTCAATTTTGCACCGTGGTGGCCACTCAATGCAAGCGGCCACCGGTCGGAATGCCGACGTGATCCTCCGGCGTCTCCACGCACCGGCCCCGCGACGGCATCCCTGCTGGGTTCGAGCTGGCTGATCGGTGTCCAATGTCCGGAACGCGTCGCTGGGGTGACACCGTTGCGGCCAGTGACACCTCCCGCACCCGGGAGCCACCGACGACAGGGGACACCAGCGATGGGCTTTCTCGACCGGCTCCTGGGCCGCACGCCGCGCAGCGAGCAGGACAAGCAGGCGGTCGGGTGGGGTGACGCGAGCAACCTGCGCTCGGCGGCCACTCCGGCCCGGCCGCCGGGCAGCGAGGAGGAGCGTGCCGTCGCCCGGTACCGCTACCTGCTGCGCACAGCACCGCCCGAGCAGCTCGAGGCCCTGCACGCCGAGGCGTTCGCGACGCTGACGCCGGAGCAGCGCCAGCAGCTGCTGCGCGAACTGTCGACGACATCCGCGGGGGAGGCCGGCTCGTCGAGCGAGCCGGCCGACCTCGCGCGCGCCGCCACCCGAGCCGAGGTGCGCCAGCCCGGCACGCTGCAGAACGCCTTCTCGCGCGGCTCCGTCGGAGGCGGCACGGGGATGGGCGGGATGTTCGCCGGTTCGATGATGGGGACGATCGCCGGCGTGGTCGTCGGCTCCGCCGTGGCGAATGTGCTCCTCGACGGTTACGGCGACAGCCCGGAGGCGCAGGAGGCGGGTGACACCGGTGGAGATGCCGGGACCGGCTCCGGCGACGGCGGGGGCGACACGGGCACCGGCGACACCGGTTCTAATGACACCGGTTCTAATGACACCGGTTCTGGTGAAGCCGGGTTCGCGGCCGGCGCCTCGGGCACCGACGCCGGCGGCGGGGACTGGGGCGGCGGTGGTGGTGGCGACGTCGGGGGTGGTGGCGACTTCGGTGGCGGCGACTTCGGTGGCGGCGACTTCGGTGGGGGCGACTTCGGGGGGTTCTGACCCGGCCTCCCGGCGTCACACCTGGTGGGCCACCCACCCTCCGACGTGGTCCCAACCGAGCAGTGGTGAGCCGCGCCACTCGGTGCTCAGCCACAGGTGGGTGAGCCCTTCGGGCACCACCGGCGGGTCGGTGGGCAGCCCGCCCAGCAGGGCGCTCAACCGCTCGTAGAGCGGCTGGGGCAGGCCGCCCTCGGCGACCCCGATGAACAGGTGCCGTTCGTCGACCCGGCCCGCCCCAGCCACCTTGGCGGCCCGCCGGGCCACGTGCGGCTCGGCGAGCAGGTCGCTGACGGCAGCGGGCAGGGCGGTGAGGACGGGATCGGCGGGTGGTGGCGCGTCGCCCGGTCGTGGCCGGGTGCCGGTGCGGGACAACCGGTCCCGACCCAGCAGGACCAGCCCGTTGCGGGTGGCGGTGCCGGCGTGCGTGGTGACCTCGAGGGCGGCGGTGCGCCCGCCGGGGTAGGTGAGGTGCACGTCGTAGGCGCCCTGGCGACGGCCGATGTCGTGCGCCCGGGCGGTCGCGCCCGTCGCGCGCTCGACGAGGCGGGCTGCGACCTGTTCGTCGGCGCGCAGCCCGTCGAGGCGGCGGGGGTCGGTCCCCATGGAGGGAGGCTAGGCGACGGTGGGCGGCTCGCTCATCCCGAGCGCCGGGCGGGCCCCGCTCAGAACGGGGAGTTGTACTCGATGACGCCTTCGCGGATGGCCGTCGCGACCGCCTCGAGGGTCGAGTGGGCCCCCAGCGTGGTGATGACGTCGTTGATCTCGTCGCGGGCGGCCTCGGGGCTGCACGAGAAGGCCACGGCGACGGTCTTGTTCGTGGCCCCCCGGGCCAGCATCGCCAGCACCTCGCGCTGGCGCTCGGTGAGGGCGGACCCCATCCCGCGGTTGGACTTCGGCAGCCGCGGCAGCAGCCTGGCCATGGCGGCGGGCGACAGCAGGGCCTCACCCGCGGCGACGGTGCGCACGGCGCTGGCCACGTCGGAGGCGGCGCGGTCCTTGGTGAGGTAGCCCGAGCACCCGGCGTCGATCGCTCGTAGCAGCAGGCTGTCGTCGGTGGATCCCGAGATCATCACGATCATCGTCTGCGGCCACCGCGCCTTGATCTCGGTCGCCGTGACCACGCCGTTGCCCTCGGGCATGTCGAAGTCGAGCAGCAGCACGCGCGGCCGGAGGCGCTCCACCAGGGCCAGCGCCTCGCGCCCCGTGGCCCCGGAGCCCAGCACCTCGATGTCGTCCTCGACGTCGAGCAGCCGGGTCAGGCCGTCGACGAACAGGCGGTGGTCGTCGACGACCACCACGCCGATCGAGCCCGGGGAGGCCTGCCGGCCCAGGTAACGCTGGATCGCCTGCATCAGCAGGTCCTCGTCGAGGCGCGGGGAGGTGAGCTCGGCAGCGGCCGACGGGTCGGAGGCGGGCTGCTGCGCCGCCTGCCGCAGCTGGGCGGTGAGCTTGGCGCCGTGCTCGGCCGCAGCCCGGATCTGGCCGAGGTACTCGTCCATCGACCGGCCCTTCACTGCGCGCTCGATGAGCTCGCTGTAGATCAGCATGACGCTGATGACGTTGTTCAGGTCGTGCGCGATGGCCGAGATCTCGACCGGCTCGGCGGGTGGTGGCGTGGCCTGCCGGCCGGCCTCGGGAGCAGTGCCGTCGGCGGGGGTCTCACCCTCGGGGGGCAGCGGGCGTGCGTGAATCGTCAGGGCGACCCGCTGCCCGGAGTCGTCGTCGAGGGCCGGACCGAGCCGCACCTCGGCAGGGAACGGCGATCCCCGACGGCGACGGACGGACAGCAGCAGGTCGACGCCGGCGGGGCGTGGCCCGGGATCGTTGACGCGGTCGGCGACCAGCACGTCGATCGAGCAGCCGACAAGGTCCTGCGCCGGCCAGCCGAAGAGCTGCTCGGCCCCCGGGTCGACCTGCTCGATGTGACCGCTGGCGTCGACCTCGATCACGGCAGCGAGAACCGGGGCGCCGCGCTCGCGCCGCCCGTCGTCATCCGGCTCCACCGTCACCCTGCCACTCCTGGCGCCCGGGGCCCGTCATCACGCGGGCCCGGCTCAGTGGTACCACACGCACCGCCGACCCGGCTCTCGCTCCGATCGGTCGGCGCGCCCGGGGTGGCAGGGCGTACGGTGAGGTCGAGGCTGCGGCTGGGCGACGTCCGGCACCGCGTGGCCGGGCCTAGGGGAGGACGACATGGCACGGCCGCACCCTTCCTCGTCCTCGAGCGAACCGGCTGACAGCCTGTTCGACCTTCGCCTCGCGGCGCTGCTCGAGGCGGCCCCCGACGCCCTCGTCTGCGTCGAGCCCAGCGGCCGGATCGCCCAGCTCAACGAGCGGGTGGGCGCCCTGTTCGGCTACGAGCGAGACGAGCTGCTCGGGGCGGAGGTCGAGCTGCTCCTGCCGCACGACCTGCGGGCCCGCCACGTGCGCCACCGGGCCGACTTCAACGCCCACCCCCGCGTGCGTTCGATGGGCTCTGGGCTGGCCCTGGTGGCCCAGCACCGCGACGGGTCGCAGATCCCCGTCGAGGTGAGCCTGGTGCCCTGGCTCGCGGGCGAGCCCGGGTGGGTGATCGCAGCGATCCGCGACGTCACCAAGGAGCGGGCCCTCGAGGCGGCATCCGCCGAGAGCGAGGCCCGCCTGCGCCAGATCGCGGAGAGCGTCGACCTGGTCTTCATGCTGCTCCAGCTCGAGCCGCGGTCCTACCTCTACGTCAGCCCCAAGGCTCAGCACCTGATCGGTTCCGGCACGTTCGACACCTACGAGGCCCAGGTGACCCACGCCATGTCGATGGTGCATCCCGACGACCGTGCCGCCGTGGAGCGGGACTTCCTCGTCGACACCTACCGCGGGCTCCCGGCGCAGTCCGAGCACCGCCTGCTCGCCCCCGACGGCCAGGTGCTCTGGGTGCACGTCGTGGCTACGCCGGTGCAGGTTCCCGACGGGCCGCCGCAGCGAACGGTGATCACGATGGAGGACGTCACGGCCCGGGTGCTCGTGGCGGAGGCGCTGCGCGAGGCCGAGGCCGCGGCCCGCGCGGCCAACGACTCCAAGAACCACTTCCTGTCGCGGATGAGCCACGAGCTGCGCACCCCGCTGAACGCCGTCCTGGGCTTCGGCCAGCTGCTCAGCCGGCAGCTCGCGGGCACCGAGCACGCCGAGGCGGTGTCGTACGTGCTCACCGGTGGTCAGCACCTGCTCGAGCTCATCAACGACGTGCTCGACATCTCCCGCATCGAGTCGGGCGAGATGTCGCTCAGCCTGGAGCCGATCCACCTGGCGGCGCTGGTCGACGAGACCCTACGGCTGATGGAGCCGCTGGCCACCGCCGTCAACGTCACGTTGCTGCCGGCGGCGGGCGCCACCGAGGTGCTCGTGCTGGCCGATCGCCAGCGGGTTCGCCAGATCCTGCTCAACGTGCTGTCCAACGCCATCAAGTACAACAAGGACGGGGGCCACGTCTGGGTGAGCTGGGTGCTCGATGCCGACGTGGTCCGGCTCAGCGTCCGCGACGAGGGGCCCGGCATCGCGCCCGACCTGCACCGCCGCCTGTTCGAGCCCTTCGACCGGTTGGGCGCCGAGAGCACCTCGGTCGAGGGTGCGGGCATCGGCCTGGCCCTGACCCGCTCGCTCGCCGAGCTGATGGGCGGGAGCATCGGTGTCAGCTCGACCGTCGGACACGGGGCCACCTTCACCGTGACCCTTCCTGCACGCGCCGGCGCGTCCGAGCCGCAGGCCCCGCCGGTCACTACCGCGATCGGCAGCCCCGCCGCCGGCCCGGGTGGGGTCACCCACCAGGGCACGCTCACCCTGCTCTACGTCGAGGACAACGAGCCCAACGTGCGGGTGGTCGAGCACCTCCTCGCGCTGCGGCCGGGCTGGACGATGGTCCACGCGTCGCTGGGCCGGTTGGGCGTCGAGCTGGCCCGCACCCACCACCCCGACCTCGTGCTGCTCGACCTGCACCTGCCCGACCAGTTCGGCAGCGAGGTGCTGCTGGCCCTGAAGCGGCGCGACGACACCAAGGACATCCCCGTGGTGGTGCTGAGCGCCGACGCGTCCCCGGGCCTGGCGACCCGGCTCGTGCACGCGGGCGCCGACCGCTTCGTCACCAAGCCCCTCGACGTCGAGGTCGTGCTGGGGCTGCTCGACGAGGTGTCCCGAGGGCGCCTGCGCGAGGACAGCGGCTCGGATCGGGGACACCGGGAATGACCGAGCGGGCAGCGGGCACGGAGGGCGAGGGCGCCGCCATCCTGGTCGTCGAGGACTTCGCGGCGCTGCGCGTGCTGCTGACCCGGGTGCTCGGCGCGGCGGGCCACCGCATCACGGCCACCGAGACGGCGCAGGCCGCGCGGGCCGCGTGCGAGGTCACCGACTTCGACCTGGTCGTCACCGACGTGGCGATCCCCGGCGGCAACGGCGCCGACCTCGCCCGGCAGGTCGCGGCCGCTCGACCGGGCCTTCGGGTGCTCTTCGTGTCGGGCAGTGCCCCGGACGACCTCGACCTCGAGGTGCCCGGAGCCCGCACCGACTTCCTCCAGAAGCCGTTCGACATCGACGAGCTCGTCGAGCGGGTGGATGGCATGCTCGGTGGCGACGGGTCGGCGCCCCGGGCCTGACCTGCCCAGACCCTCCCCATCGACGGGGTGATTGCCGCCCGCCGTGCGCTGGAGGACGATGGGGCCCTGGTAGGCCGGGCCCGAGACCACGACGGTGGTGAGGAATGAACGAAGGGGTGCGTCGACGGGTCCGCGCGGCGTGCTGGGCGGTGCTGGCCGGCGGGCTGCTCGCCCTGGCGCCGCCGGCGAGTGCCGCGGACTACCCCGTGCCCGGGGGCTCCGTGCCGGCCGCCGCCGGCGGCGCCCCTGCGGCATCGTCGGCCATGGCGGCGATGGCCGACCTGGGGACGTTCGACTGCGGCCGGATGCGGGTCGGGATCAGGCTGGACAACACCACGTCGACCCGGGCGGTGCGTTTCAGCTACTCCACCGCGTGGGCCCGCCCGCTGCACGCGCCCTACTCGGGCCAGGACGGCCGGGTCGACGTCGACGTGCCCGCCGGGGCGACGCGGACGGTCGAGCTGCCGGTGCGCAACGACGCGCGCACCACGGTGACCGTGCGCCTGCCCGACGGCCGCGACGCGAACTGGCAGAGCTCGTGCGGGAACGCCCCCGGGGCGATCTTCGGCCCGAGCGACTGCACCGCCCTCCGGCTGGGCGTGCTGCTCGACAACCGCACGTCGCGCACGCCGACCCGGTTCCGCTGGGCGCTCGACGACCCCGCGGGCCTGGTGGCCACCAGGACGGTCAGGGTGGATGCCGGTACCGTCGCCCACGTCGACGTGCCGATCGTCGCCGACGGGTGGACCGCCGTGGAGGTCAGCGTCGAGGGCCGGGGCACGGTGGCGCGGCTGAACCGGCAGGCCTGCGGCTCGGTGGTGCTCGACCCGCGAGCGGTCTTCGGGGTGGTCGACTGCCGCGACGTGTCGGTTCCCGTCCTGCTCGACAACGCGCGCAGCAGCGCGCGGCTGCGCTTCCACCTGCCGGGCGACGACGTCGTGCTCGCCCCGGGGGAGACCAGGTCCCTGCGGCTGCACGTGCCGATCCGCGAGCTGCTGGCGGTGACGGTCGACGACGGCCTGCCCCGGGGCCGGTCGTCACCGACGGAGGCGGCGCGGCGACCGCCGGCTCGGCGCCGGCATCCGGCGCCGTCGTCGGCGCGCGGGTGCTGATCGTGCTCGTCGCCCTCGGCCTGCTGGTCCCTGCCCGACGGCGGTGGCGCGCGACATCTTCTTGAACTGTCCTTGAGGCACAGCACAGTTCGCGTAGAACCAGTCCGCCGAGAGTGTGGGGACACGGGTGCGATGACTCACCGCGCTCGATGTCGCAGCTGCGGGTGCTGCTGGCCGAGGACGACCGGGTCAACCAGATGGTCGCGGTGCACATGCTGCACCGGCTGGGCGTCGCACCCGTCGTCGTGAGCGACGGGCAGGCCGCCGTCGACGCGGCGCTCGGCGACACCTTCGACGTCATCCTGATGGACGTGCACATGCCGATTCGACGGGGTGGAGGCCGCGGCCGCCATCCGGGCCGGGCTGCCGCCGGAGCAGCAGCCGCGGATCGTCGCGATCACCGCCAACGCGATGGAGGGCGACCGCGAGCGGCTGCTCGGTTCGGGGATGGACGCCTACCTCAGCAAGCCCGTGCAGCTTGCCGACCTCGCCGCGGCCCTCGACGCCGTCGTGGCCGTCTGAGCCCGCCGCCACGAGGCACCCGGATGCAGGTCCGGGTGCCTCGTGGGGCTCGGCGGCGCTCAGACCGGTGCCCGGTCCTTCTCCTCGCGCTCGAGTGGATCGTGCCTGAGCGACGTTCCGGCCGGGTCGAGGGGCGGCTGAGGGGGCGGCGCGACGGCTCGACGTGCGGGTCGGCGGTGGAGGAGCAGGGTCACGGCGGCGACCAGGGCGAGTAGAGCGAGCGCGGCGGAGCCCACCTGCAGCAGCGGCCCGACGGGGGCCCGGGAGACCACCGTCGCCGGCGGGGCGGCGGCGCCGCCCACGACCCATGAGGCCGACGACACGGCATCCGGGAGGCCGGGGCGCTGCACGACGATGCGCAGCGAGACGGCGCCGGGCGACTCGAAGCGCACCGGGATGCTCCACCCGTTCTCGGGGAGCGGCTCACCCTGTGCAACGGTGCTCCGGCCCGAGGCGTCTCGCCACTCGACGCTCACGGCGGTCGGGCGGGGAGGTGCCGGTCGACGGCTGTCGAGCACCTGCACCACGGCGATGTTGGAGCCTGGCTGGTTGGGCTGCACGACAACGTGTTCCGCGAGGTCGGCGGCATTGGTGTCCACCGCCACCGAGGCCACCACGTCACCGGCGCTGGAGAGCTCCGGGGTGGTCGCCGGCTGCCCACTGGAGAGGAGGGCGGCCAGGGCAAGGGAGCCGCCGAGCAGGCCGGCCTCCACCACGGTGGTCCACGGAGGCCGGCCACCGGTGTGCTGCCGGGCCCACCGGAAGTGTCGCCAGCCGAGCAGTGCTGCCAGGCCGACGAGACCCACCTTGAGGAGCAGGGTGCGGCCGTAGGTCGTGAGGAGCGCGGCGTCGACCGAGGCCACCGAGCTGCTCGCCAGGACGAGGCCACTGACCACCATGGCCACGACGCAGGCGGTGGCGGGAGCAGCGAACCGACGCACCACGGGCCGCACCTCGGTGCTGCCCACCCACCCTCGCCGCACGGCCCAGGCCAGGACGGCGACCATCGCGACGCCGCCGAGCCAGGTGGCCGTCGCGACCACGTGGACGATGTCCGAGATGAGGCGCACGGGGCCGACCGGCGGCACGCCCGCGTGCCCCAGGAGTGCGGTTCCGGTCGCCGTCGCGAGCAGCCCCGCGACGGCGAGCCCACCGCTCAGCCGTGCACCACACCACTGCGGCCGGGCCACGGCCACGGCCAGCACGACCAGGCCCAGTGCCCGCAGGGCCACCCGCACGCCGTACGAGCCGGCCAGCAGCGTGCCGACCGGAACGGCCGACCCCATCGCCTGAACCAGGGGAAGAGCCGCGCAGGCGAGGGCCGCGACCAGCAGGATGCCGACCACCGGGCGCCGGGTGCGTCGCACCGCGCCCTGCACGGCGGGGAACCCGTCGGCGAGCCGGTCGAAGAGGAGGTGGCCGAGGGCGGCGGCGAGCCCGAGCAGCGCCAGCCAGCGCAGCAACGCCTGGTCCAGGGGCACCGGTGGCTCGGTGCGGCCCGCGGCGACCACCCGCTCCCCGACGCCGAAGACGACGACCGCGGTGGTGCGGTGCATGTCGTCCGCGGACAGCGTGTCGACGGTGAGGCGGTAGCTGCCCTTGGCCATCGGGCCCAGCACGGGCACCACGAGCGTCATCGGCGGCTCGTCCGCCACCGCGGGAGCGGGGACGAGAGGCGCGCTTCCGGCCTGCGGCTCGGGTGCCGGGCCCGCCTCGGCAGCGGCCTCGCTCGCCGTGGGGGCTCCGAGGGTGACCGCGTGCTGCTCGTGGTCGGTGAGCGTGACGCGGGTGGCCGGCAGCACGACCGCCTCACTCAGCCGCAGGGTCAGCTGGGTGGGCGCGACGGCGAGCACACTGCCGTCGGCCGGGTTGCTCGACACGAGGAAGGCGTGGGCCTGCGCCGCGGTGGCACCGGCCGTCAGGGCGGCGACGGCGGCGATGGCGATGCAGCAGGCGCGGCGCAGCAGCCGCGCGCCCCGGTTCCCGGTCACAGGACCGGGATGTGGGTCAGCGTCATGCCCGAGTACGTGAACGACGCGAACTCGTCCGGCTGCACGGCATCCGAGTTGCGGTAGACGAAGTAGTACGTCTGTCCGGCCGACATGGTGTGCCCCTTCTTCATCAGTGCCACGGTGGCGGTCCTGGTGCCACGGCCTTCACTGGTGAGCACCGGTGGGTGTGACGTGTCCGACTGGAACTCGGTGGCCTTGGTGGGGTCGAGGCACAGGTAGTTGACCTGCACCAGGCCGCCGTCGCCCACCACCGCGACCCGGGTGACCCGGATGCCGAGGGACTGCTCCATGGCCGCGTTGGTCGGCATCGGTGCACCGGCGCTCGATGGATGCCGGGTGAGGAGGACGAGTGCCGCGACGCCGAGGACGACGACCGCGACCGCGGCCATGGCCAGTCGCTGGCGGACCACCCGACGGCGGTCCGGACCAGCCGACTCCGCGCTGCCGTCGTCGCTCTCGCCAGGGGGGCGGCCGGCCCCATCGGTCCCGATCGGGGCCGGCCGCGTGCTGGTCGTGCTGCTCATCGTCTACTCCTTCACCAGCGCTGGAGCTGGTCGAGGGACACGTACCCGGTGGGCTTGGCCGCCTTGGACTGGTTGACCAGGCCCAGGCGGACACTGTCGGTCTTCTGCGCCGTTGCTCCGTTGCTCAGCTCCTGCACCCCGAGGATGGATCCAGCGGCGTTGTAGACGGCCACGGTGAGCTGTCCGCGGCTGCCGTCCATCGTGACCCGCACGGTGACGATCCCGTTGTTGCCGATCGGAATCGGCGTCCCGGTTGCCTTGGTCTGCCCGGCGAGCACCGGGGTGAGGGCGAGGGTGGCACCCGCGCCGGTGGCGACCACCGAGAACGACGGGGTCGTCCCGGAGTAGCCCTGGTAGACCGCAACCGACCTGCCGGCTGGGACGTTCAGCGTGTCACCGCGCAGCAGCAGCTGTGCGTTGGCCAGTGCGACACCCGTGGGCACCGAGCTGGCGACGTAGGCGGGTTTGGTGCCGCCAGCGGCCCGCAGGTAGCTGGTGGTGCCCAGGGTGGGGGCCGCGGTGCTGCGGGCTACACCACCGGTCGCGGTCCAGTTCGTCCCGGGGAACGGGTTGTCGAACGGCTGGGCGGTGATGGAGCTGGCCGCGACGGTGTACGTGTACGTGGCTGAGCTCGCAGCGCTCCAGTTGCCCGCCTTGTCCTGCACCCGCACACCGAGCGTGTTGAGCCCCAGCTTGAGCTGGGCCACGGGGATGGTGAAGGTCACCTTGGTGCCGGTGTAGCTCACCGTCACGCGGGTGCCTCGCCCGACGCCCGGGTCGACGGTGCCGAACCAGACCTCGCCACCCGTGATGTCGCTGGACTGGGTGCCGCTGAGGTTCGCCGTCACGGTCACCGTGGCCGGCGTGGGAACACTGCCCGGCGTGGTGGGGGTCGTTGCGGCCGTGGAGCTCGAGATGACCGGCTTGACGGTGTCCACCACGAAGGTGGCCAGCGTCGTCGCGCCCCAGTTGCCCGCGGCATCCTGGCCGTAGACGTAGAGCTGGTGCTCACCCTGCACCGTCGCCCAGGTCTTGACCTGGGAGAGCGGGACCAGGCCGTAGACGTTCTCGACGCTGGAGTCGAACGCGCCGTCGGTGGCCTGCAGGGTCATCCCCTTGTGGGACGGGGACGGTGCACCCCCGTCGTCGAAGAACGCGACGGCCTGGACCACCTTGCTGGACACCTGGCTGTTGTTCTGGGCGTCCTGCACGAGGGCGGTCACCTTGGCGAAGCCAGGGTTCGACGGGTCGCTGACCACGCCGTTGAGGGCGCTCGGGCTCATCGCCGAGGCGATGGTCACCGGTCCGACGAGGTCCACGGTGAAGGGGACGTCGAGCAGTGGGCCCCACAGGCCCTGGGTGTCCTGGCTGTGCACGAAGACGTGGTGCACGCCCTCGCCGAGGGCCGAGGTCACCGGGATGCTCGCCGACTCGGAGGTGATGGTGCGACCGGCGACCACCGAGACGGGCAGGCCCGCACCGTTGGTCGGAGGCGTCGGGAAGCTGCCGTTGGCATCGGTCACCGGGTCGAGGAAGTACTCGGCCGCCGTGACCTGCCCGCCGAAGCCGGAGTCGTTGCCCGTGGCCGTGAGCTTCATCGTGGTGGAGCCGTTGGCCGGATTGGGCGTCAGTGCTCCACCGGTGGTCAGCGGGCCGCGCTTGGGCACGTTGACCGCGACCGAGCCGACCACGCCCCAGTTTCCGGCGGAGTCGAGGGCTCGGACGTAGACCACGTGGCGCCCGGCTGCGAAGCCCGGGTCGGCCAGCACGGACGCGGGGATGGTGCCCGTTGCTCCGGTGACCGTGGGGCTCCCGAAGGTGCCGGTCATCTGGATGCCGTTGCCGGGCCCGACCTTGGTCACGTCGTCGAGCACCACCTCGGCCGCGGCGACGTTCGAGCCGCCGGTGGCGGTGTCGTCGAGGTCGGCGGTGACCGTCATCGGCGTCGTGGCGTCGGACGGGTTCGGGGTGGCCGTCACGTGTGTCGCGGTGGGGCCGAGGAGGTCGGGTGCGCCGGGGTCCGGGGGCGGTGCGTTGGTGTCGAGGAAGGTGAGCATGCCGCCGAAGGCGGTCTGCGTCGGGTCGGCGGTGGTCATCGCGTCGTTGTCGAGGTGCGTCCCCGACTCGACCAGGGCCAGCTTCGAGTCGGCGCCCGAGGGCACCGCCACGATGCAGTCGGCGGTCTGGCCGGGAGTCAGCGGCTCGACGACCTCACCGAGGGGGTAGACCAGCTCGTGGGCGTCGCGGGCGACGGCCTGCTGGTCGTCCCCCAGGATGCTCATCGCGTGGGGCTGGCTGCCGAGGTCGGCGTACCGCAGGAGCAGCCGGTGCCCCTGGTCGGTGGCGATGACGTCGGTCTCGGGGAAGGACTTGCCGTTGATCAGGCGGTAGCGCGGGTTGAAGTTCCGCATGTCGAATCCGGCCGGGTCCGCGTTGAGGGCGGGGTCGACCTCGCTGAGGGCGACGACGGCCTCGTCGTCGTACGCCGTGGCCGCTCCGGGGTAGGCGTTCGCTCCGCCCGCAGGCCGCACGACGAGCACGCCGGCCACGCCCATGGCCACCTGGCGCGCCCCGTTGCTGGTGTGGCCGGCCTCGTAGACGAACGTGCCCGGCCGCGAGGCGGTCAGGGTGAACGTCTGGCTGGTGCCCGTGGCGATGCCGGTGGTGGAGGCGGTCCCTCCGAAGCCGCTGCCGAGGTCGGCGGCCGGGATTCCGGGCACCGCGAGGGACAGGTTGTCCGGGAGCGCGTTGTGCACCTCGAGCTTGACGGTCGAGCCCTGGTCGACCACGAGCACCGGGCCCGGGAGGGTCGGGTTACCGGTGGCGGAGCCGGACCAGCCCCAGATGGGGATGGTCCGCCCGACCAGCTGGACCGTTCCGGGGCGCGCATAGAGCGCGCAGGTGGCGGTCGTGCCGGCGACCACGCAGCCCTGTGCGGGCAGGTGCCCGGAACCGGCCGCGGCGAGGGTCGTCGCCTGGGCGGGCGCAGCGGCCGGGGCCGCTGCCGGCGCGCGGGTCAGCGCGTTCGCGGCCGGGGCAGCCCCTGCGGGGGCGGCTCCCGCCGGCGCGGCCGTGGCCGTCCCGGCAGCGAGCAGCGCGGCCGTGAGGAGGGCGGCGCAGCGCGCCGTGGTCAGCTTTCGCGTGGTCATCGTCTCTCGTCCCATCGGGCTCACCTGCAGCCGCCGGGCGGGTCGATGCGGTACACCGTCATCATCCCGCCGAAGCTCGCGCCGTAGTTGGTCGCCTGCTGCAGTGCGTGGCTGTGGGCGATGTGGTAGTACTCGCCGCACTGGTTGTTGTCGGTGATGTAGGTCGGGACGTTGCCCTTGTGACCGAGGTACGGGCTCTCGCTGAACCAGGTGTCGGTGCCGACGAGCAGCTGGTCCGTGATGGCCGGGAGCTTCGTGGGGATGGGGTTGGTGTTCGGGTCCCACTGGTCGACGTTGGTCCACACCATGGTGGCGTCCAGGCTCTGGCCGGGCTGCACGTTCAGGTCGAACTTGTTGTAGGACAGGTCTTCCCCGCTGGGTCCGAGCTGTGGATGCCCGTCGATGCTGACGATGCGCTCGTCGCTGCCGTGCGGGTGGAACGGGTAGTTCTCGGTGCCGGCGTTGAGGTAGCGGATGAGGGCCGGCTCGGGGTTGGTCCCCTTGTCGTACGGCTGGATGTGCACCATGGCGCCGTAGGGCTGGCTCGGCAGCCAGGTGGCCCGGTTGGGCGCCAACGTGTCGGGCATGCTGCGCCCGTTCATCATGAAGTAGCGCGGTTTGTACGTCGCCCAGTCCACGGTCTCCCCACGCTCGACGGCGAGGTGGACGTCCGGGTCGATCTCGGAGAGCACGAAGAGGTACTCGTGCTCGGGGTTGAACGTCGTCCCGGCTTCGGTCACCTGGTCGGGCCCCGCCTTCGGCCGCACGACGAGGGCGCCGTACAGGCCCATCTGGGTCTGCTTGTTGACGTCAGTGCCCGATGAGTAGAGGTAGGTGCCGGGCGCGCCCGCCGTGAAGGTGTAGGTCATCGACCCGTTCGTGGCGGGCGCCGGCTGGACGAGGGACGTCAGCGTGTTCGCGGCGCCGAACTGCGGCTGGGCCGGCTTGCCGCCGGCCTTCACCGCGGACTGGCCGTGGAAGACGATCGACACCGGTTCGCTCAGCGTGTTGTGCAGCACGACCGTGACGGCCTGGCCGCTGGTGACGCAGAGCGTGGGGCCGGGGAGCTGGAAGCCGTGCCCCTCACCCTCGTTGGCGAAGCCCCACGAGTAGACCGAGTTCCCGTCCGGGGTCGTCACCTGGCCGGTCCTGGTGCCCAGCGTGAACGTGTTGCTGCTCGAGGTGTCGCAGTCGATCCCCTCCTCGGGGGCCGAACCGGCCTGGGCCGCGGACTGCACGGCGACGGCAGCCCCGGCGGCAAGGAGGACGGCGGCGGCACTGAGGGCCACCAACCTGCGAGGACCGCCTCGCGTCAGGCGGAGGTGGCGGGACGCCCATCCGGGCGTGCGGGTCGACTGCTGCTTCATCGTCATCTCCCGGTCACACGTTCGGTTGGGCCTGGGCGGGGAGCGTGCCGGCGGGTTTGACGCTGATCCGCGTCATCATGCCGCCGTACCCGGTACCGCCACCGTTGTTGAGGAAGCTGTACCGGCGGTCGTAGAGGAGGTACTCGCCCACCGCCGGCGCCGTGAAGATCACGTCCCGGCTCTCGCCGGGGCCGATGTCCACCGTGTTGGTCGTCAGGTAGTTGCTGACCGAGCCGTTCTTGAGCAGGCTCGCGTCCTCGGCCACCACGGTGAGGTCGATGTCGTCGCACGTCAGGGAGTGGTCCTGGAACCCGAGGTTGGCCAGGCGGATCAGGACCCGCTCGCCCGGCACGCACGTGATGTGTGACGAGTTCGGCTGGTACTGAAGGCGTCCGGCGGCCGCGTCGAGGTCGGGCCGATACTGCAGGCCACCGTCGGGCCGGGTCGTGGAGTTGCCGCCGTTGGCCGCGAGGGTGTCGGGCCAGGCCCGTCCGTTCATCAACCAGAAGGAGGCGTCGAAGTCGGTCCAGTCACTGACCTGGATGTGGGCATCCCGGTAGTGGGCGGCCGACCACAGCTCGGTGACGATGATGCCGAACTCCCGGTCGTAGCGCGTCGAACCGTCGCCGTCGTTGTAGGCGTACTTGGTCCCGACCGGGTCACTGCCGACCGGCTGCGCGTTCTGCTTCGGCCGCACCCAGACCATGCCGGTCATGCCCATCTGCACGTGCTCCACGTCCTCGAAGTGGCAGTGGTACATGTAGGTGCCGGCGTCGTGGGGCTTGTAGAAGTAGTCGAACCGCCGCCCCACGGGCACCGACAGCGACAGCTCGGGCACCCCGTCGAAGAGCGGGATCGCGTTGACGAAGCCGTGCCAGTGCATGGTGTGCCCGTCGAACAGGTCCGGCCGCTGCGAAAGACCCAGGTTGTACAGGCTCAGCGTGATCGCGTCCTCCTCGTCGAACACGAGGATGGGGGCGGAGATCTGCGCCTTGCCGCGCTGGGCCGCCAGGTCGGCGTCGCTCATCCCCGACACGTCCCGGAAGCCGAACACGTAGGTGTTGAAGCCGGTGGGTGCCAGCGGGTCCGGGAAGAACGGCGGGTCCGCGGGCGCGTTGGCCGGCATCGAGACCCAGCCGTCGGTCCCGGCCAGGGCCAGCGTCTTCGGCCGCCGCGGGCCGCTGGTCGCGGTGGGGACTGCTCCCCGGGCCAGCTGGGGTGAGATGACCCGGGATGCCGCCACCAGGCCGCCGACCCCGAGGGTCCCGAGCAGGACCCGTCGACGGTCCACCGGTGTTGCGTTCATGACGTGCTCCTGCCAGTTCATGGGGTGGCCTGCGACGAGCCGGCGTCGTACCGGCCTGCCGTGGGCCGAGTGGCCCCGTGGAGGTCGGCTGTCGGGGCGGTGACGACGACCGGGGGTACCCCGTAGGCCGCGTTCATCTGCCTCGCGCCCAGGCCGATCGCTGCCGACGCGGGGGCCAGGTCGAACTGTCCGAGCAGGCTGTACGGGAACACCGCAGTGGTGATCGCCGCCTGCCGGAAGGCCGGGAACTGCCTCGAGGCGAGGATGTTGACCCCGATCTGGAAGTCGCTCCTGACCTTGACGGCGTTGACCGAGTCGTCCCCGACGACGTTCCCGGTGCCCACCGTGTCGGTGGCGTTCTGGTACCAGGAGTTGTTCATCGTCAGCTGGAGGCCGGTGGGGTTGTCGGGGATCCCGACGTCCCACCGGTTGGCGTCCCCATCGGTGATGCCACTCTCCAGCCCGCCGTAGTAGGTGCCGGCGTAGTTGTCCGAGAACACGTTGTTGAACATGGTCGGACTGGCGACGGCCGTGCCGTTCGTGAGCATCGACGCGAACCCGGGCTGCGCCTTCAGCCGGGCCAGCAGCTGGTCGCTGAGCACGCCCGTGGACAGGCCGGCCGGTGCCGGGAGCCCGTTGCTGGTGGTGGCGGTGGCCGTGGTGATGTTGCGGACCACCGTGTTGTCCACGATGTTCACGAACGCCGCGTCGTCCAGGGCGATGCCGCCGCCCTCGTGGGCCGACACGTTGTTGGCGATCTGGTTGTTCGTGATGTTGACCGTGTCGGTGACCATCCGGGCCGGCGGGCAGCTGGAGGCGGTGCATCGGGTGGTGCTGACGTTCGACCCGGAGGTCTGCAGGAGCCGGATGCCGCCGCCGTCGTCGTTGGCCAGGTTGGCCTGGATCTCGTTGGCGTCGATGGACACCGGCCCGCTGCCCGCGGTGATGCCGGTGGGGTCGGCCGGCAGCTCGCCGGCGACCATCACGGCGCCACCCTCGTCGTAGGACTGGTTGAACCAGATCCGGTTGTGCGCGATCGAGTTCTTCGCGCCGAACGCCTTGTTGGTGTTCTGGTAGCCGAAGGCCGTGATCGCGCCGCCGTACTCCGAGCTGTGGTTGCCGCAGATGGCGTTGTGGTCGACCGAGTAGCCGTCGGACCCCGTGAAGAGCCCGATGCCGCCGGCCAGGTTCGTGCCGCCGTTGTCGCGGATCTGGTTGTGCGAGACCACCGGTGCGTAGTTCTGGTTGTTCCCGACGTACGGGGTTCCCAGCCGGATGGCACCACCGAACGAGCCGCTGTTGCCGTCGAAGACGTTGTTCGTGAGGTGCAGTCCCTGCACGAACTGGTGCGCGTAGACACCGCCGCCCTGGGTGACGAGCGACCCGCCGCCGCCCACGCCGGTCGAGACACCACCGGTGACGGCGTTGGCTGCCGTCGCGATGTTCGCCTGCGAGCCGTTGCGGATCCGCAGGCCGTCGAGGGTCACCGGCCACACGCTCGCCGGCGAGCCGGTGGCGGGCGGCTGGCTGGTCCCCGCCAGGGGTGCCAGCACGGTGACGTCAGCGGCATCCGGCACCGCTGCGAGGCCGCGGTACGCCTGCCGGTTCAGGGCGGCCAGCCAGCTGGTGCCACTGGGCAGGTCGAGGTCGAAGCCGGTGCCGTCGATGATCGAGCCCGGCACGAAGGCTCCGGTGTCGTCGAACCCACCGGGACCGACGCCCTGCACCCGCACCTGGTTGTGGATGACGATGTTCTCGTTGTAGTCACCCTGCGGGTCGGCGGTGCTCTGGGTGTTGGGGAACACGACGACGGCCTTGTAGGGAACTGCCCTGGTCGGCACAGCATCGTTGAGGGCGGCCTGCACCGTGTGGTAGCGGCCCGTCTGCGGACCCACCTCGTACAGCTTGGGGTTGTTCTGCGAGTCCCCGCTGCCGCTCCCGCTCATCGCCAGCAGCGAGAGCGTGTTGTAGGCAGGGACACCCGCGGCGCTGGTCAGGCTGAGCTGCAGAGCGCCGTTGAGGTTGACCGGGGTCGTCGAGGTGGTGGGGGTGTACTTGTCGGGAACCGTGAAGGTGATGCTGTGGTCCGACCACGCCGTGACGGTCGCGCTGACCTGAGGCATCTTGCTGACCAGCGGGTCCTTGAGGGTCAGCTTGCCGCGTGCGGCGCCGAACCCGAACCCGGTGATGGTGACCGAGGTGTGTTTACCCCCTGGTTGGGGTTTGACGTATGGAGTGTTCACCGACAGCAGCTGTGGAGTGCTGTCGGGCAGGTTGCACACCGTGTTGTTGGCGACGGCGCCGTCCGGGGTGGCGACGGTGGAGGCGGCCTGGGTCGGTGCCTGGTCGGTCACCGTGTACAGCCCGGGCCAGCCCTGGAAGTTCGCGGCGATCGTGCGGAACCGGGAGTTGTAGTCGGCGTTGAGCGCGCCTGGAGCTCCGGGGTCGTTGCCCACGGTTCGGTACATGTTCGGGCACGGGCCGGCCGGCACCGGACAGTTGTAGGTGTCGGTCGACGGCATCAGGGCCTCGTACATGCCGTTGAAGTCGGTGTGCGCCGTGTAGTCCAGGCGCCCGGCCCAGTCGTAGAAGCCGACCGGCACGTAGGGCAGCCCCTGCGCCTCGCCGTACCCGATGGAGCGGGTATCGAGGGTCAGGCCGAGGTCGTTGATCGTCAGGCCCCAGAAGTGCGTGGGGACCGGGACCTCGGTGAAGAGGTTGAAGTTCGGTGCCACCGTCTGCCCGGACCGCACGGTGACGAGCTTGTCGGCGCACGAGGGCATGTCGTACCCCTCGAACGGCGAGCCGCCGCCGGCGTTGAAGTCCGGGTTGTAGGTGCCCGGGGTGGGGTCGCTGCTGTCACCCTCGGGCACGTTTCGCACGTGGACGGTGTGCAGGGGCCCCACGCAGGAGGAGATGATGCCGGCCTGCTGCGACGGCGGTTGCGAGGGAGCCGTCGGGGTGGCTGTCGGGGGGTCTGCCGGGTTGTCCGCGGCAGCCTGGGTCGACGGCGGGTAGTTCTCCTGCGGCAGGTAGGCGTCGCCGGTGAAGACGTTGACGTCCTCCTCGGAGGTGACCTTGTACATCGGGCGGTCGCCGACGGGGGTCTTGGGGATGTCGACGCTGACGATGTAGTCGCCGGGGTTCATCCCGCTGAAGCCGTAGTTGCCGTTCACCGTCTGGGAGCCTCCGGCGGTGTCACTCACACCGGCCTGGAAGCCCATCATCGGCGCCTCCACGCACAGCTGGTTGGCGTCGGCCCCGAACTCGGGGAGCGCCTGCTGGAAGGTCTTGTCGAGCACGGAGCCGTCCCACTGGCGGGCGGTGCAGCCGCGCGGCGGGCCCCAGGTCTCCGAGGTGTAGGCGTCCGGCACCTCCGGACCCTTCACGAAGGCGCCGCGGTTCTTGTCGGGGTTCGTCCCGGTGTACCTCTCGTTGGTGCTGCTCGGTGGCTGGGTCGGGTCGAAGGCGTCGTTCTTGTTCTGGAGCGGGACGATCTCCTTGCCCTGCCGGCACTGGTTGGCGACGTCGACGGCGTAGGTCGCCGAGGTCTTGTCGGTGATCGTGCACGGCGTGGACTGGTACAGGTGCAGCTTCACGTCCGGGATGCCGGGCTGGTAGGACTCGCTCGCCGCGTCGGCGGCGTCGAGCTCGTTGCGGGTCGTGTCGTAGCTGACGGTGGCCGCGATGCCGCCGTTCTCGCTCGGGGTGTACGGGCGCACGCCCCAGTCGACGGTGCCGTTGAGCCCGATGATCGGCAGCACGTTGAGGTCGACCATCTGCCCGAGCTGGGTGGTGCCCTCGGGGTCGTTGTCACCCTTCCAGGTGACCCCTGTGGTGGCGTACCGGGTGTTGAAGGCCTCCAGGATGAGGTACTTCGCCATCGGGTAGCCCTCGCGGATGTCGAACTCACCTTGGTCGTTGGTGGTCACGGTGTTGGTCGCCTGGTCCATCAGGGTGTTGTCGCGCTCGCGGAGGGTGAGGGCGAAGCTGGGGACGCCCTGCTCACCCGGGTCGCGCTTGCCGTTGCCGTTGTCGTCGACGAACACGTGCCCCTGGAAGTGCGAGAACCAGCCCACGAGCATCTGCTGGCCCACGTCGGTGTAGCCGTCCGAGCCGCTGTGTGCCGCGGCATCCACCTCGGCGTTGAAGCTGTAGATGATGTAGTCCTGGTCGTCATCCCAGATGGTCACCTGGTAGCTGCCGTCGGCGACGTCGTCGATCGAGAAGGTCCCGTCACTCTTGGCCTTGGCCAGGTAGACCTGCTGGTCGCCGTGGTTCATGTCGGACAGCGCGACCCAGACGTTCGCCAGCCGCGACCCCACCTTCACGCCGGCGACGCCCTCGGGCCCGACCACGCCGTTCTGGCCGCCGATGTACGGCAGGCCCTGCACCACCACGCCCTTGATGCCGCCGTGCCGGCTGGTGTTCTTGGCGGCTGCAGTCAGGGCCATCGTCTTGACGAACCCGAACTGCGTGGCGGGGACGGGCTCCTGGCCGCGCAGCTGCTCGGTGTCCAGGCCGGTGTCGCCCTCCTGGATCCAGATGTCATGGTCATGACCACCCTCGAGGGTGGTGGTCTGCACCCACTGGGCACCGGTGAGCTTCGGCGCCGCGACCGTGGCGGCGTAGCGGTTCGGCCCGAGGTTCGGGATCTTGATGACGCCCTGGGCATCGCTCAGGCACCCGGGGGCCTTCTTGGTGTCGACCCTCGGCTTGTTGGCCGCGTCGAACTTGATGGCGCCCTTCGCGTCGTGCAGGTAGCTGGTGCACAGCGCGTTGCCGTAGTAGTCGACGCTCACGGCGCCGAACACGTCGGTGAGGTGGGCGTGGAAGCCCGACATGTTCACGCTGCTCTCGGCGTCGACCTCGTAGGTGCCGTCGACCGGTGCGTAGTCGTCGTAGACCTGCAGCTGGATCGTCGCGAGCGGCAGCGGGGTCGGGTTGAGGCCGACCTTGACGGCCTGCGAGCCCCCGTCGACCGTGAAGTGGGCCCCGTCGATCTTGAAGCCCCTGGACTTCACGGAGATGAGGTACTTGCCACCGGGGAGCGAGAGGGGCTTGTTTGACGCGAAGTCGGCCTGGTCGCCCTCGGCGATGATCGGGGCGAAGCCCGACGTCGGGCGCGTGCTCGGCCACGGGCACTTGTCCGCGTAGGCCGGGTCGGTGGAGTGCGCCCCCGCCGCCGTGGAGGGGAGGCAGTCGGTGAGCAGCGGGTCCTTGGCGGTGCCGGGGTTGCCGGTGTCGTCCGCGTTGATGATCCACTGGTAGTCCGTGACGGCAGCGCCCGCGTTGGGCTGGATCTTCTTGTTTGCCGGATTGACGTCCCGAGCACTCACGACGGAGAGCGTGATCGCCCCGTCGGTGTACGTGGGACTCGCGGCCGCCAGGGTCGCGGCACGACCGAGACTCGCGGCCCCGGCACTCGCCACGACCAGTGTGGTCGGTGCGATGGCGACGGCCACGACCGCCACGATGCGGACGAACGGAAGGATTCGAACGGCCCTGCCCATGGGAACTCCCTCTGGTACGACGGCCGTGCCCCTGCTTGGCACCCGGGGAAACGACGTTCTCCAGGGTCGGCTGTCGAGTGAAAGATTCACCCGGTGGCACGGACCGGCAAGAGGTTTGGCTGAAGTTCACAGCGGGCGGCAACGTGCCAGTCAGCGGGCGGTGACGAACCTGACAGGTTCCTGACAGGATTCAACGTCTGGCCCCTGCGTCAGATCGCCGGGAACGGCTGCGCCGAAGCGGGATTCAGCGCCTTCTGACGACCGTTGGACGCATCCCGAGCCCCCCCGCTAACACAACCGGTGGACGTGGTGGGCTTTCGGCCCGCACAATGAGGGCCATTCATCTGGCAACGGGCAGGGGCGTCCAAATGTCATTGGTACTTGTCGCGGACGACGACACGCGCATGCGTATGCTCGTCGTGCGGGCGCTGACGAGTGCGGGTCATCGCACCATCGCCGTGGGCGACGGGTTGTCCGCCCGTGAGCACCTCGAGTCCGGTCTGCTCGACCTGGCCCTGCTCGACCTGGTGATGCCGGGCGAGTCAGGGATGTCGCTGGTCCGCTCCATCCCGACCGAGCAGCTGCCGCCGGTGCTCCTGGTGTCCGGGGTCCCCGACGTCAGTGCACGCATCGACGCGCTCAACTCGGGCGCCGTCGACTTCGTCGTCAAGCCCTTCGTGATGGCCGAGCTCGTCGCCCGAGTCAACCGGCATCTGGCGCAGGGGAACTCGGCGAGGGTCAGCGATGACGCCATCGCCGCCGGGAAGACACTCCTGTACCCGTCGGGCCGGTTCGTGCAGACCCCGAAAGGGCGTGTGCACCTCAGTGAGCTGGAGTTCTCGCTACTCGCCTACCTCGCCCGCCGGCCGGGGATCGCCTGCACCAAGGAGGAGCTGCTCCACGACGTCTGGCGCTCGGAGATGACCTCGAGCGGGAACGTCGTGGAAGTCTGCGTGGCTCGCATCCGCAACCGCCTCGGCGAGCACTTCCCGATCCGGACCGTGCGCGGCCGGGGGTACTGCGTTGACTCGTGACTCGGGGGGGGGCGGCAGCGTGGCGGACTGGGTGTTCGGGGGATGGGTGGCCTTCGCCGGGTGTGCGCTGGTGGTCTCGGAGCAGGTTCCCAGCACCGAGACGGTGCCCTTCCACATCGCCCTGGCGCTCTTCGCCCTCGCGTACAGCTTCTATCACTGGCCGGTCCGGCGCACCGTCCTGTCGCTGGGCACGTTCTACGTGCTCGTCGCGGCGCTCTTCCTCCGGGACGCGCTCGTGGGCGAGCTGAACTGGACCGAGGCCCTGGAGGTTCCCGTCACGGCGCTGCTCGTGGCAGGCGTGGTCTGGCAGGTGAACCGCACCCAGCAGGCCCTCGAGCTGGTCGAGGCCGCCGCCCAGCGCAGCCGGGACGAGTCACTTGACCGCGAGCGACTCACCCGGCTGACGTCCCACGAGATGCGCACGCCGCTCACCGTGGTGATGGGCTTCCTCGACCTCGCGTTCGCCACGGGGGTGAGCACGGACGTGCGCGAGTACCTCGAGGCGTCGTTCGAGGAGGTGGAGGGCCTGAACCGGGTCGTCGACCGGATGGTCCGCGCCGCACACGTGCGCGTGGAGGTCGAGCTCTGCACTGTCGACGTAGGCCCGCTCCTCCAGGGCATCTGCTCCCGGTGGCAGGCGGTGGCCGAGCGCCGCTGGATCGTCGACGCCGACGAGCTGGCGATCACGGCGAGCCGGGAACGACTGGTGGCAGGTCTCGACACGTTGGTGGAGAACGCGATCAGGTACACCACGCGGGGTGAGACGGTGCGGCTCATCGGCCTGCGCCGGGGTGACTGGCTGCTGCTGGGCGTCGCCGACGGCGGGCAGGGGCTGCCGCCCGGACTGCGCCAGACCGTCGACGAGAGGGTCTCGCCCGGCGCACCGACGGCAGCGCCGCCGGCAGACGACTACGTCGGCGGAGCCTGGTACGACGACCCCGACGCCGGGACGGGTCTGGGCCTCGAGATCGTCCGGCGCGCCAGCCACATGCGCGGCGGCATCCTCGTCGCCGACCAGGCCCCCGAGGGTGGCGCCGTCGTGGCGATGTGGGTCCCGGTCGAGCCGCCCACGGAGACCTTCGGCGCGGACGGGGCTCGACGGTCCCGGCCGATGGTCGCCCCCGACCCCGGCCCGCTGCTGCGCCGCACGAGCACGGCGACCGAGCCGGCGCCGCGGGGCGGTCGACCCGCGGCGCCCGCGCCAGCGCCGTCTGCGCCCGCGGCCGACGTGACCGGGCCGGCGCGCCCGGCGGCCCGGCCCACGGGCCGGCTGGAGAGCCAGGGCGTCCGCGGCCGGTGACCCGGGTCAGGCGCGCCGTGCTGCGCCTGCGAGGTGCAGCGGTGCGTGGTCGGCCAGCTGGTGCGGGCCCGACCTGGTGTGCGCCACCTCGAAGAGGTGCTCGGTGTGGGTTCCGGTGTCGATCGCCCCGGCCGCGCCGGTGAGGATGAGCGCGAGCACGGCGAGGGTGAGTGCGTGACGGGGTCGAGGCGCGGGGGCGAGCATGGCCCGGGCCCGGACCAGGGCGATCGTGTCGGCCATCCGCAGGGCCACCCGGGCGCCGTTGCCGACCGGGCCGGGGCCGGTGCGCCGACCGGCGAGGCTGGCGCGCGCCACCGCTCGAGCCACCACGGTGCGGTCCCCGACCGTTGCTGCGGCCACCTCGTCGGCCCAGCGTTCGACGGCGGAGCGCACGGCGCCGGCCACGGGGCGCAGCAGGGGGTTGGCGGCGGCCGACAGCTCGGCGACCTGGACGTACAGGTAGTGGCGATGGTGCAGGTGCGCTGCCTCGTGGGCGAGCAGCACCCGCCGCTCCGGGCCGGGCAGGGCGCGCAGCATCCCGGTGGACACGACGACCCGCCCGCTGATGCCGGGCAGCGCGTACGCGTCGGGCGCGTCGTCGTCCATGACCACGAGCCCGTCGGCGCCGGGGCCGAGCCGGCGGCAGGTCGCCTCGGCGACGGCGAGGTCGCGACCCGCGGCGACGACCCGCAGCAGGGACGCGAGCATCAGGACGGTACAGGCCAGGGCGCAGGCCGCGCCGAGGGCAAACGGCACCGGCTCGGTGGCCGCCACCACGCGGGCGGACCAGGCGCCCAGCGAAGCCACGGCGGGGAGCTGGGCGAACCCGACGAAACCCACGACCGCCAGCACGAAGCCCGTCGCCAGTGCGGTCACCAGACCGGCGAGAGTGAGCAGCCGCACGGCGGTCGCGGGGGGCAGCAGGTACCCGAGCCGGGCGCCGGTCGCGGCCAGCACCGAGCTGACCATCAGGGGAGCCACCATCAGGATGGCGGTCGGAGCGGTCATGCTCGTCGGCCCGGGTCGGGCTCTGTCGCGGTGAGCAGGTCACGCAGGGTCTGCTCGTCCTCGGCGGAGAGCTCGGCGACGAAGCGGGCCAGCACGCCGGCGCGGTCACCTCGCGAGTCGAGCACCCGCCGCATCCGGTGCGCTGCGAGCGCCGCCTCGACGGAGTCGGGGTCGCCGACCAACGAGTAGGCGTAGGCACGTCCGGACATCGAGCGGGCGAGCACGCCCTTGGCCTCCAGCCGGGCCAGGGTCGTCATCACGGTGGTGTAGGCCAGCCCACCGCCGAGGTCGGCGAGCACGTCGTTCGCGGTGACCGGTCCGGGGGCCGCCGCAACGCAGGCGAGGATCTCGCGCTCGAGCTCACCGCGGCCACGGGCTGGTGTGGAGGTCACCACCTGCTCCTCATCTACTATCCTCGTCGTAGTACGACCATGTCGGTCGCACACCATGATGCCTCACCGGACCGGGTGCACCCCCGGTCGTCCACGTCCCGAAGGGCCCCCTGCCGTGAACCAGCTCCGCCTCCTCGACGACCGCATCCTGCTCGCGGTCAACGCCTGGGCCCGCCAGACGCCCGCCCTGCACGGCCCGGTGCTGGCCTACGCCGGCTACGGCGTGGTGCTCTTCGGCGCCCTGCTCGTGGCCGCCCTGGTGCTCTCGCGGCACGGCTCCAGCCGTGACCTCGCGGCATCCGGGTGGGCGGTGGTCGCGACGCTGCTCGCCGTCGCCGTCAACCAGCCCGTGAGCCGGCTGTTCGGTGAGACGCGCCCGTACGTGGCGCACCCCGGCATCCTGCGGCTGGCGGACGTGACGACCGACTTCTCCTTCCCCTCGGACCACGCCGTGATGGCGGGCGCCGTGACCGCGGGCCTGTTCCTGGCGCACCGCCGGCTCGGGGCGGTCGCCGCCGCCGCGGCCCTGCTGATGGCGTTCTCCCGGGTCTACATCGCCGCGCACTACCCCTGGGACGTACTGGCCGGGCTGGTGCTCGGCGCATCGGTGGCGCTGCTCGGCTGGCTGCTCCTGGCCCGGCCGCTGACCGCTCTGACCCGCTGGCTGCGGGCCCTGCCGGGCGTCCGGGCCGGGTTCGCCGAACGCGGCGTTGCCCCCGAGCCCTCCGCTCCGCGCGGCTCGGTGCCCGTCGGCCCTGAGGCTGTCGCCGGCCCGTGACGGGGTTCCTCGACCAGGTCCTGGCGGCCGGGCCCTGGGTGGTGCTCCTGGTCGTCGGGCTCGTCGTGTTCGTCGAGGACGCCCTGTTCGTCGGGTTCGTCGTCCCCGGCGAGACCGCTGCCCTGCTCGGCGGGGTGGCCGCGCAGATGGGGCACGTCCCCCTCGCCGCCGTCATCGTCACCGTGGTTGTCGCGGCCATCGCCGGTGACTCCGTCGGCTACGAGGTCGGTCGCCACTTCGGCACCCGCATCCTGGCCCTGCGCGCGTTCGACGCGCGCCGCGAGCGCCTCGAGGGCGCCCAGGACTTCCTGGCCCGCCGCGGCGGCATGGCCGTGCTGCTCGGACGGTGGGTGGCGTTCTTCCGCGCGGTCATGCCCGCTCTGGCCGGCACCGCGGGGATGCCCTACCGCACCTTCCTCCCGTACAACGCGGTCGGCGGGCTCATCTGGGGGACCGTCGTCGTCACTGCGGGCTACCTCGCCGGCAGCTCGTACGCGCGGGTCGAAAGGGCCATCGGTCGTGACGGGGCCCTGGTCGCCCTGGGGGTCGTGCTGGTCGCCGTCGTGGTCTGGAAGGTGCGCGAGCGCCGTGTCGGCGCTCGGGCCGGATCTCCCGGGCCGGGCCGCTGACCCCAGGGGTCGCTGGGCCGGTCCACAGGTGGATGAGTGCATCCCCACCTACCCCCCGGGGGTGCAGTGACGGGAAGGGCAGGTGAGGCGGAATGATGAACGGAACGGTTCCGGGCTCGGATGGCTCTGGGTGCTGCTGCTCGTGCTCGGGCTCGGTGCGCTGCTCTGGGCCGTCGCCGCTGCACTGATCTCGACCGGAGGCAGGGGCCGCCCTGCCCGCGGTACGTCACAGGACATCGTGCGGGAGCGCTTCGCCCGCGGGGAGATCACCGAGGAGGAGATGCGCTCGGCGCTGCGGGTCGCGCCGGGCGACGTGCTGCGCGTGCGCCCGGTGAACGACCTCGGCGAGACCACCGACCTGCACACCGATGGCCGGCACGTGTCGCCGAATGGCCACTCGGACAACGTGTTCCGCATGGTCGAGGAGGGCGGGAACGCCGACTACGAGTACGCGGTACCGACCGACCACCCGGCAGGCACCTTCAGGTACCACCCGCACCACCACGGCTGTTGCGAAGCAGGTGTTCGTTGGGCTGTTCGGCGCCATCGTCGTCGCCCCTGCCGGGCGGTCCGGCACCGTGCGCGAGCGCGTCCTCGTCGTCAGCGACACCACCCTGACCGGCGACGGCCAGATGGCGGGGGTGAGCCAGCACGAGGTGATGGCGTGGCGCGAGGGCCGGCTCGTGCTCGTCAACGGGCAGCTGGGAGCGTTACATCTGCACGTGTGGCCGATGCAGCTCGTCGCTGCCGCCGACGTCGGCCGGTCCGGCCGCCCGGACTGGCGCGACGTCGTCATCGTGCCGGCGAACGGGCAGGTCTCCGGGCGAGTCCGGCTCTCGGACTTCGGGGGACGAACGGGCCGTGGGGGGACGCCTGGGGCCGCCTACTCGTCACCCGCCTCGGCCTGGGCGGCCAGGTCGCGGATGCCGCCGGGGCGCCCGGCGCGCACCCAGGTGCGGTGGAGGACGCCGGCGATGAGGAGGGCGGCGACCAGGCTGACCATCGGCAACCCGCGAGCGAGGTTGACCACGAGCGTGAAGGCCACGACGACCGCGCCGACCACGTTGAGGACCAACTGCCCGGTGCGGTGGTCGCGGTGGGCGAACCGCGCCATCGCGAGCAGCCCGGCCAAGAAGCTCAGGAAGACCGCGACGGCGTAGAACAGCACGAGCTCCTGGTCCTGGGCGCCCGCCGCGGCCACCACGACCGCGGAGACGAGCGTGAAGACGGCGACGCCCCAGACGGGGGTGTGGTGCACGTTGGTGCGCCCGACCAGGGGCGGCAGGATGCCGGAGGGGGCGCTGCCCGGCCGGTCGTGGCGCGCGAGCGCCTTGAGCAGGCCGGGGCCCGCCTGGAAGGAGGAGCTCGCGGCCGACAGCAGGAGCAGGGCTGTGACCAGCTGGAACGCCGCGAACACCGGCGGCGGGGCGGCCACGCGGGCGAGCTCAGCGATCTGCGTGCTGTCGGGTGGGGGGATGCCGACGCGGAGCCGGTTCGCCTCGATGGCCAGTCCGAGAGTGATCGTGCCGACGATGCCCAGGGTCAGCCACAGCGTGACCCGGCCGAAGTGGCGCCGTCCGTCGTCGTCCAGCTGCCCGAGCTGCGCGATCGCCGAGGAGGGCGCCTCGACACCGGTCGCCAGCGCCATCGCGACCGGAAAGGCCAACGCCACCGCCAGCAGCGACCCACTGTCGGCAGTGGTGGTGATGGTGCCCGTCGGGTGCGGCGTCGCGGTGGCCCCGAAGGCCAGCACCGTGCCGGCGACGGCGATGAATGCCAACGTCATCACCGCGAAGAACAGCCGGCCCAGGTGGCCGAACCACGTGATGCCGCCGACGACGAGCACCAGTGCGAGCGCGAGCGCGAGCCGCCAGGGTGCCAGCCCCGGGATGTACGCGATGACGGCGGAGGCGCCGGCCGAGACGCTGATGGCGATGGTGAGCACGAAGTCGACCACGAGCGCACCGATGGGGATGAAGGCCCACTCGTCGCCGAAGGCCTCACCGGCGGCCGCCGAGGCTCCGCCACCGTTGGGGTAGCGAGCCACCAGCTGCTGGTAGTTGACGATGACCAGCGCGATGATGCACAGCACCAGGCTCATGGTGGCCACGAGCAGCGCGAGGTCGCCGTCGAGCGCCCGCAAGGCCGCCTCGACGGCATAGGCGACGGAGGACACCGGGTCGGCCATCACCGCGAACGCGAAGGCGACGAGGAGCACCGAGCGGCGGTGCAGCAGCCCGGTGGCCTCCGGGGTGCTGTTGGCCATGGCTGCTCCTTGGGGGGTCGACGACGTTCCCGCCGACCAGGCTTCCCGGCACGCCACGGGGAACGGTACTCCAGGCACCGCGGCTTCCTCGGCAGGCACCTGGCAGCGGCCCGCACGGCGGCGCGAAAGGCCGGCACGCCCCGGGGAGGCGGTGAGGCCTCGACCCGGGGCGCTGGGCACACCCACCCGGGGGGGATGAGTGGGCGCACCTTGTTCTGAGCGTGGCACCGGTTCGGGCTCTTGTGGCCCCGTCTGTGATGGACGCCTCTGGCGCGGGGGCCGACAGGTCACCCGCGACCGCCCGCGACCGCCCGCGACCGCCCGCGACCGGCCTCGACCGCCCGCGACCGCCGGCGGTCAGCCGGGGCGGACCTGGGTGAGGGGGCCCGGCGACCCCGCTGTCGAGGGGGTCGCTGCTTCGTGGAAGCTCGTGACCTTCGGGCCCGACTCCCTGCCGTAGAGCTGGCTGCCGGCGCGCACGCCCACGTAGCCAGCGACCAGCACCAGCAGCACGGCAAAGGCGCGGGTCAGGGAGGCGGCCGAGACCGCCTCGGAGAACCGCTTCCCCATGAGCGACCCCGCGATGGCTGCCGCTGTGAACGGAAGGACGACGTCCCACGCGATGGCGCCGTGCCCCAGGCGCTCGACGAAGGCGGCCAGGCTGGTGAGGGAGATGATGACCAGGGAGGTACCGACGGCGGTGGGCATGCCGAACCCCATCGCCAGCACGAGCGCCGGCACGATGAGGAACCCGCCCCCGACCCCGAGGAAGCCGGTGAGGAAACCCACCGTTACGGCGACCCCGACGACGCGGACCAGCTGGGCCGCACCGGCGGGAGAGGGCGTCGTGGCGGCCGGCTCGCTCGCGCGCGACCGTCGGTACATGGCGGCGGCAGCGCCGAGCATGAGCGCGGCGAAGGCGAGCAGGAGCAGCTGCGGGTCGACTGCCCGGTTGAGCAGCGAGCCCCCCACGGAAGCGGGGATGCCGAGTGCGCCGAAGACGAGCGCCGCCCGCCAGTCGACGCGCCCCGCTCGAGCGTGGCTGATGGCGGCCACGATGGCGGTGACCCCGACGATGATGAGGGACGCGGTCGTGGCCTCCTGCGGGTCGAGGTAGAGGGCGTACACGAGCACCGGGACCGCGAGGATGGAGCCGCCACCGCCGAGGGCGCCCATCGAGAGTCCGATGACGGCACCGGCAACGACCGCGATGGCGACCACGACGTGTCAGGCAGTCTCACGCGCGGCGAGCTGGGTGCGGACGTCGTCCATGTCGAGGTCCTTGACGGCGGCGATGACCTGCTCGAGGCCGGCCGCGTTCAGCGCGCCGGGCTGGGAGAAGACCAGGACACTGTCACGGAAGGCCATCAGGGTGGGGATGGACGTGATCCGGGCGCTCCCCGCCAGGGACTGTTCGGCTTCGGTGTCCACCTTGGCGAAGGTGACATCGTGGTGGGCCTGCGAGGCCGCCTGGAACACCGGCGCGAACATCCGGCATGGGCCGCACCAGGAGGCCCACCAGTCGACCAGGACGATCGGGTTGTCAGTGATCGTCTGCTCGAAGGTGTCGGCAGTGAGGTCGATCGTGGTCATCGGTCACTCATCTCTCGCTGGGGGACTCATTGCACACCACTATACCCCCGGGGGTATAGTGGTCGAACCAGAACCCCCTGATCGAAGGAGTCGACCTGTGTGTAGCCCCGCTTCCTGCCCGACGTGCGGCAAGGCGACCTGGACCGGCTGCGGTATGCACGCCGATCAGGTGATGGCCCGCGTCCCCGCTCCGGCCCGCTGTGAGTGCAGGTCGACGCCCGCCCAGCCCGCAGCATGGTACCCGCGGACCGGCAGCTCGCGGCGCTCGTGAGCCTCACCACCCGGCGAGCGGCCGAGTGCGCGCGGCCCCTGGCGCCCGGTCGAGCGGGGTGGGGGAGGCGGCACACCGCCGCCAGCCTCCTGCTGGTGCCCGTGATGGGGTGGTTCTACGGCTCGTCGGCGGGACCGGTCAGTGGCGTCGCCTGGGTGGCCGGTGTCAGCGTCCTGGCGGTGATGGGCGCCGTCACCCTTGCCACCTACCTGCGACCGGATGACGGGCTCGTGCGGGCCACGCTGACGCCGTGCGCAGCCGCCGCGCCGCTGCAGATGGTGCTCGCGACGTTCTGCCTCTACCTCGGCGCGGACCTCCCCCTGCGATGGGTCACCGCATTCGTGCTCGCCGGGGTGGCCCTGGCTCAGCGCACCACCGGGACATCGACCTGCTCGGTCGGCACGCGCGGCAGCGCCGCTTCCTGAGCCGCTGACGCCGCAACCGATCGAGCTGCCTGACTGGCCGTCGAACGACGGGAGGCGCCGGGGTGAACACCCCGGCGCCTCCCGTCGTCCCGTGAGCTCGGTCAGGACGCGCGGGGGTGGGCCAGCGCCCACGCCCCGTACCCGCCCAGGATGTCCGACACGTCGGTGAAGCCCTTGGCTCGCAGCAGGCTCGCCGCGACGCTGCTGCGCCAGCCACCGGCGCAGTAGAGCAGCACCGGCCGGTCGGCGTCGAGCTCGCCTGCTCGGGAGGCCAGCTCGGCCAGCGGGATGTGCCGCGCCCCGGGGACCATCCCGGCGACGACCTCGCCGGCATTGCGGATGTCGACCACCTGAACGTCGGCGTCTGCCACCGCCTCGTCCGCGGCAGGTGCACCGAGCCGGCTGGCCTGCTCGACCTGTGCCTGGTGCGAGAGGAAGTAGGCCTGCGGGTCGGGCAGGTAGCCCACGACGTTGTCGAAGCCGATGCGCGCGAACCGGGTCGCGACCTCCTGCTCGGTACCTTCGGGCGCAATGATCACCACGGGCTGGTCGGCGGCGAACACCATCCCGACCGTCTCGGCCATCCGGCCGTCGGCGGGCACGTTGACCGAGCCGCGCAGGTGGCCGGCGGAGAACTCCTGGACGTCTCGTGCGTCGTGCAACGCGGCCCCCGCGGCCAGCGCCTCCTCGACCTGGCTGTCGGTCAGGGCGGCCACCGTCGCGTCGGTGTCGCGCACTTCCCGCTCCTGCTTGTTCAAGGTCGCGTTGTAGATGAAGTAGGCGGGCGCGGCGGGCTGCCCCTCGGTGACCACGGCGAGGAACTGCTCCTCCGACATGGGCTGGCAGGCGTAGTTGAAGGCCCGCTGGTTGCCGATCGTCGACTGCCGCTCGGTGGACAGGTTCTTGCCGCAGGCCGAGCCGGCACCGTGCGCGGGAAAGACTCGCACCTCGTCCGGCAAGCTCATCAGCTTGTGCTGCACCGAGTCGTAGAGCATCCGGCCGAGCTCGTCGGCGGTCACCCCGACCGAGGCGAGCAGGTCGGGCCGGCCGACGTCGCCGATGAACAGGGCGTCACCGGTGAGCACGCCGTATGCCGTCTCGTCGCCGGCGTGCTCGAAGACCAGGATGCTGATCGACTCGGGGGTGTGTCCGGGCGTCGTCATGACCTCGAGGGTCACCTCGCCGAGGCTGATCCGATCCCGGTCGGACAGGTGGCGGATGGGGAAGTCGGCGGATGCGGCGGCGCCGTAGCCGATCCAGGCGCCCGTCTCCCGTGCGAGCTCGAGGTGTCCCGAGACGAAGTCGGCATGGAAGTGCGTGTTGATCACGCCCACGATGGTCAGTCCCTTGGCGTGGGCGTCGTCGAGGTACTCCCCGATGTCCCGGCGTGGGTCCACCACGACCGCCTGGCCGGACGACTCGTCGCCGATGAGGTAGGACGCCTGGGACAGGCAGTCGAGGTAGTACTGCGTGAAGAGCATGTGGTGTTCCTCCGTGGGTGTCGGGTGTACTTCACTATACCCCCCGGGGTATAGTGAAGTACATGACGCACCTCATAGACATCCCGACCTTCCTGGCTCGGCACGCCGACGGAGCATTCGTTCTCGATGTGCGTGAGCCGGGCGAGTACGTCAGCGGCCACGTGCCCGGCGCCGTGCTCGCACCCATGAGCCGGATCACTTCCGCTCTCGGTCCGGTGCCGCGCGACCGCGTCGTGCACGTCATCTGCCAGAGCGGCAATCGCAGCCGGTCGATGGCCGACCTGCTGACCTCGCTCGGCTACGACGCGGTGTCCGTCGAGGGCGGCACCTCCGCCTGGGTGGCGGCCGGCTACCCGGTCGTCCGCGGCCCGGTGGCCGCCTGATGGGGTGGTCCAGGTGAGCGCCGACCAGTCGCTCCCAGGGGGAGATGCGTCCCTGTCGGCTGATGACTCCGCCGAGTCGCCGAATGACGGTGCGGCCCATCAGAGCCCGGTGCCCGACCCGGACGAGATGAAAGCCGTCGTCACGCGGCTCAAGCGCGCCCGGGGGCAGCTCGGCGGCATCGTCAAGATGATCGAGGACGGTCGCGACTGCCAGGACATCGTCACCCAGCTGTCCGCGGTCTCCAAGGCTGTCGACCGCGCCGGGTTCGCCGTCATCGCCCTGGGCCTGCGCCAGTGCATCGTCGACCCGAGCTCGCAACAGGTGGATGTCGACGCCATGGAGAAGCTGTTCCTCTCCCTGGCCTGAGTGCCGTCCGCCCGAGCGGGCTGTCCTAGCGGCTCCGACCGGTGGGCTCATCCGCGTCGTCGAGGACGGCCGGAGTGAAGTGGATCATCGGCTGCTTCCACAGCGGGACTGCAGTCTGGTCCTGGCCCCGCAGCCGGGCGATGACGGCGAAGCTGCGTCTCATCAACAGCGCGGCACTGGTGGCCAGCAGGATCGCCACGGGCAGCTCCACGAGCGCCGCAGCAATGGAGCTCCAGTGTTCGGCCGTCCCCCACGACAGGCAGACGTCGAACCAGAGGTCGCAGGTCAACAGGGTCGAGGTGACGACCAGGGCGATGACCGCAACCTGTCGACGGAGCCAGACCGTCAGCACCGTCGCGGCGAAGGCGGCCACCAGGGCGATGTCGAAGCCGACCCAGGCGATGCGCCAGGCACCACCGTCGGAGGTCGCGGGAAGGGTGGCCGACAAGAAGACCAGCCACGGCAACAGCACCAGGACGCCGACCCCTCCGACCGTCAGGACCAGCTTTCGCCGCCCAGGAGACTGCATCGTCGTCGAGGAGTGCTCGATGCTCTCGGCCAGCAGACGCGCGACCGCGGCCCGCTGCTCGGCACTCCATCCGCTCACGTCGTCACGGGTGGGCGGAGCGGCCTGTCGTGCACTCATGACGACCTCCAGAACCGGACTGGCACGAACCGTGGCGTACGCGCGGCGTAGTCGGCATACCCCTCGAACCGCTGTGCCAGGCGGGTCTCCTCCCACCGTGCCTTTGCGTTCAGGAGCAGCACCAGCGCGGCGAGGGTGACAAGTCTGGGCACGCTTCCCGACGCCGCCGTGATCGAGGCCATCAGCAGCATCAACCCGCTGTAGATGGGGTGCCGCGCGTACCGATAGAGGCCTCCGGTGCGCAGCTGCGCGTGGGCGTTCGGCAACGGCGTGGCCGTCAGGCCTCGGCCGAGTCCCGTTGCGCCGATGACCATGACCGCCAGCCCAAGGACGGTGGCCACGCTGCAGGCGACGGTCAGGGCAGTGGGAACCGGCCAGTCGTCGCGGTTCGGGAGCAACACCAGGATGCCGATCAGCACGAACTGGCCGGCGACCAGCAGCCTTGCGGTCCTGACGTCACCAGCGGCCGAGCTGCCCTCGTGCGCAGCGGTTTCCGTGCTTCGGCTCATCTGGTTGCTTCCTTCGCAGGCGGGAGAACGGCGGCAGCCGAGTGGTGGGATGCCGGGCCTTGTGGAGATGGTGCGCCCCATCATCTCTTGGCCGCCACGGCATTCGGATTGCGTTGCCACTGTGAGGGCCCTCACCAATGCCGGTCAGCGCGCGTGTGCGTCCTGCAGGAGCGAGCTCCGGTGGCGGCCAACCTGTTGAGCTACCACCTCACGGTGTTGCGGGATGCAGGCCCGGTCACCACGAGCAGGCGGGGTGGGTGGATCGACTACTCCTTGGCGCAGGACGCCTCGAGGCGCCTGGCGCCGACGCTCCCGCTCACGCGTACAGCGGTGCTCCCGTGAGCATCACGCCCCACCTACCGTCGACTCGCACCCTGCACTTCTTCCTCTACGACACGGTCAAGATTGCCCTGCTGCTGTCCGGGGTCATCTTCGTGGCCACGATCCCGCGCTCCTCCACGAGCATCGAGCGCACGGGCGCGCTCCTGGGCGGACGGCACCAGGGAGTCGGCAACGCGCTGGCCGCCGGACTGGGGGTGGTCACGCCGTTCTGCTCGTGCAGCGCCGTCCCGGCCTTCATCGGCTTCGTCGCGGCCGGGCCCACGTCGTCGCCGGAGTGTCCATCACGATTGTCGCGGGGTGCTGGTGGTCAGGTCATCGATACCACCGCCGGCCTCACCTTCGGCCAGCGCGTGCAGATGGGGGCCGAGAAGGTCGGCAGCATCCTGCACAGGATCTGGCCCTACCTCCTGGCCGGGATCGGCCTCGGGGCGGTCATCCACGGGTGGGCGCCGGAGGACCTCTTCGCCCGGTACGCCGGAGCCGGTAGCACCTACGGGGTGCTGGTCGCGGTCCTGGTCGGGATCCCGCTGCACTCGAACGCCGCCGGCATCCTGCCACTGGTCGAGGCCCTGCACGACAAGGGCCTGCCGATGGGGACCCTGCTCGCCTTCATGATGGCCGTGGTCGCGCTGTCGCTGCCCGAGATGATCCTGCTGCGTCGTGTCCTCAAGCCCCAGCTCTCGGCATCTACGTCGCGGTGGTCGGTGCCTCGATCGTCGCAGTGGGCTATCTGTTCACCTACCTGGTCGCCTGAGCACCCACGAAAGGAACGACCGTGATCATCAAGATCCTGGGCCCCGGCTGCAGCAACTGCCAGAACCTCGAGCGTGCCACGAGGGAGGCCGTTGCCGAGCTCGGGCTGGACGCCTCCGTGGAGAAGGTAACCGACTACCCGACCATCGCCGCCTACGGCGTGATGTCCACTCCCGGCTTTGTCGTCGACGACAAGGTGGTCGTCTCGGGTCGCGTGGCGAGGGCGTCCGAGATCAAGGTGCTGCTGACCGGCGCCAGGTAGAGGCGAGCCGGCAGCACGATGTATCCATTCGGACCGCCATCACGTCCAAGGTGGTGACTGGCCCCGTTCGGGGTCGGCACGACGCAAGGAGTACCAGTCATGACCGCCAACGTCGGCTCCACCGACAAGATCGTCCGCCTCGTTCTCGCCCTGGTGGCAGTCGTGTTCGCGTTCGTCACCGGGATCGCGACGGTGCTCGGCATGCTGCTGATCGTCGTGGGCGTGGTCCTGGCCGCGACGGCGTTCACGGGCTTCTGCCCCATCTACCGGGTGTTCGGGATGAGCACCTGCCCGGTGCGCCGCTGAACACCTCGGCGGCAGGGGCCTAGGTTCAGGCCATGGCCCTGGACCCCGACGTGCTCGCTGCCGAGCTGCCCGGCCTGGTCCGGTACGCGAGGTACCTGACCCGGAACGCGGCCGATGCCGACGACCTGGTGCAGGACACCGTCGAACGCGCGATCTCCCGGGGCGAGACGTTCCGCGGCGACAGCTCGGCCACGACGTGGCTGCACCGGGTCATGCACCGCCGCTTCCTCGACACCCGCCGCCGCCGCGCCCCGGAGCCCACCGCGGACGACGAGCTGCTCGCCCGGGTCGAGGCGGCCTGGCGCGACGACGCGTACACCGTCGACCCCGAGGTGGTCGTGGGACGGGCCGAGGTGCAGGGCGACCTGCGCGACGCCCTCGTGCACCTGCCCGTCATCCTCCGCTCGGCGGTGGTGCTGCACGACATGCAGGGCCTGACCTCTGTGGAGGTGGCGAGCGTGCAGGGGATCGGGGTGCCGGCCGCCAAGCAGCGGCTGCGGCGCGGCCGGGCCCTGCTCGTCAGCCTGCTCGCCGATGACGACGACCGGCGCCTCGCCATGAAGGGAGTACCCATGCGCTGCTGGAAGGCGCGCTCGCTCGTCGGTGACTACCTCGACGACGAGCTCGAGGTGCGCGAACGCGCCCTGCTGGAGGGCCACCTGGCGTCATGCCCCACCTGCCCGGGCCTGTACGCGAGCATCGTGGGGGTCTCGGCCGCCGTCGGCCGGCTACGTGACCCCGACTCCGTGGTGCCGGCCGACATCGCGGACCGGCTCAGGTCGTGACGACCTCGCCGCCGGCCTGCTGCCAGGCGGTGATGCCGCCCTGGAGGTGGTAGGCGTTCGTGAAGCCCTGGTCGGCCATCGTGGTGACGGCCACGCCCGAACGGTTGCCCGAGTGGCAGTACACGGCATACGGGGCGCCCGGGTCGAGGGTGGCCAGCTGGGCGGCGAAGCCGGGCGAGGAGACGTCGATGTTCACCGCGCCCGGAAGGTGGCCCTGGGCGTACTCCGCAGGGGTACGCACGTCGACGATCGTGGTGCCGGGGCGCTTGAGCGCTGCCGCGAACTCGGCTGGGGCGAGCGCGGCCCCCGCGGTCGGCGCGGCGGATGCGGTGGCGCCGGCGGACACCGCGACGGTGCTCTCGCCCGAGCTGGAGCAGCCAGAGGTGGCGAGCGTGCCGGCCAGTGCGACGGCGAGGACGAGTGTGGCAGTGGTGCGTCTGTTCACAGCAGTGCTCCTGTGGTTGCGGTCGGGGTTGGCGTGGTGGCAACGCGGAGGTACTCCCGGTCGCCGAGCAGCTCGAGGCGCCGCCAGAGGACGCTGCCGGGCACCGCTTGGCTCGCGTGGCAGGCGATGGCCATCCGCTGAAGTCTGCGGTCGACGGCCACCTCGAGGAGCGCCTCGGTCGGGTGGCCCACGAAGGCAGCGCCGTACTCGGCGTTCAGTGTGTCGGCGACGTCCAGTGGGAGCGCCCAACCGAGCACCGGCAGCTGCCAGCGCTCGCCCGCGGCGATGGCGGCGAGCGAGGCGGCGGCGTGGTCGGGGTGACCGGTCACTCCGGAGACGGGGTCGAAGACGAGGATGCCATCGGGCCGGGTGCGCTCGACCTCGCGGTCGACGTCCGCCGCCAGGATCGCCGGGTCCACGTCCCGCAGTCCGCCGTCCGGGTGGGCCAGGGCAGTCGTGGATGCCATGCCCAGCACTTCACCGGCCGCGGCAAGCTCATCGGCGCGGACGCCGGCGAGGTCGTCGGCGCCCGCCCCGAGGGTCGAGGCCTCGCCACGGGTCAGGCACAGCATGGTGACCTGCGCGCCGTCCTGGACGAAGCGGTCGAGAAGCGCGCCGAGGGCAAAGGACTCGTCGTCCGGGTGCGCCACGACGACGAGCACGCGCGTCCAGTCCGGTGGCCAGGTGTTGGCGGTCATGGCCGTCACTCCGGAACGCAGATCTGGTGGCGGGCTGCCGCCCGGACGGTGAGTGCCGCCACCGCGAGCACCAGCACGGTGGTGCCGCTCAGCAAGAGGATCGCGATGACGTCGTAGGTGACCTGCGGACGCACGGCGGCCATGGAGATCGCAGCCGCCGACCCGGCTGCAAGGGGGAAGGCGTAGGCCCACGCCGGCAGTGCGAACGGCAACCGCCGCAGGCGTGGCACCTGGGCCAGCAGGAGAACGAAGAAGACCATGGCGGCCGCGTAGAGCCCGCGCACGACAGGGCCGTCGGCGATGCCGGTGAGTGCCTGCCAGGAGAGCATGGCCACCGCCGGCGGGGCGATGAAGATCGCGATGGTCGGCAGGAGCTTCGCGGGCAGCGGGGGGTCGTGGAGCAGCACTCGATGCAGCAGCAGGGGTAGGAGGCCGAGCCAGAAGGTGACCCCCACGCCGAAGGCGAACCAGGCCAGCTCCACCGAGCCCAGCTGCGTGGCGGCCAAGGGGGTGATCACGTTGCCGACGACCGGGATGAACCACGCGGGGGTGACCGCACCAGGCCCGATGTCAGGCCGTGAGAACCAGGCCGTCAGCACGGCGACGGTGACGGCGAGGTGGCCGACGGCGCCGATCCACCACAGGGCGGAGGCGAGCGTCGGCGCGACGTCCTGGCCGGCGGTGGCGAGCACGAGGACGGAGATGGTGATGGTGGGTGAGAAGGTCATCCGAACGGGGTGACGCAGCTCGGCCCTCGCAGCTTCCGGGTAGCGCACCCACTTCAGTGCGTAGAGCGTGCCGATGACGACGAACGCGGCGGTGGCCATCGCCAGGAAGGTCAGCGCGGGCCACTGCGGCAGGCCCCACACCGTCGCGGCGCGACGCCAGGCGAGGGACAGGCCGCCCAGCCCCATCACCGACGCGAAGAGCGTCACCGGTAGGTGCGCCAGAGAGTGCCCCGAGGGGTCCGCCACTGTCAGGACGTCAGGGGCGGTCGTTGCCGTCTTGGTCATGTCTGCTCCTTCACGGGTCACAATATATACCCCCGGGGGTATTAATGACAGCGGCATCTGGCGGGTGTCACACGGCGTCGGTCTCCCTGGTCGGTGAGGGCCCCGACCAGGCCGGCGTGGACGTAGGCGACGACCGGGCGCTGACCGCGCACCGATGCGCAGACCCACACCGCCGTCAGCGCCGACACGTCCGCGACCCGGCCGATCCGGAACAGCGACGTGGTCTCCTCCACGGCGGGGTCCTCGCCGGCCCGCACCACCGTCTGTACGCCTGGCGCCAGCGCCAGGGCGCTGATGACGACGGCGACGTTGTCCAGGTCGTCGGAACCCAGCGCCGCAACGGCGCGGGCTCTCCTCAGCCCCACGCGCTCGAGCACTGCGCGCTCGGCCGCGTCGCCGATCACGACGGGGAGGCGGCTGGCTCGCGCCTGGGGCAGGTTCCGCGCTCCGGCGGTACGTTCGACGATCACGCAGGGTACGTGTAGCTCGCACAGCAGCTGGCCGACCCGCAGCCCGACCTGGCCGAGCCCCGACAGGACGACGTGCCCGCGCCGGGGGACGCTGCGAGGACCGACGAGTGCCGCGGTCCTCGCGCCGACGATCCACTCGACCAGGCCGGCGACCAGCGCGCCGGTGAACCCGATCCCGAGCAGCATGAGCACTGCAGAGGTCACCAGGTACCACCCGGGCGCCCCGTGTGCCCCGGCGTCGGCCGGGCCGACGGTGGCCACCAGCCTGGTCGACGCGTAGAACGCCTCGAGCATGCCGTCGTGCAGCACCACGACGGCGAGGACCCACTCGATCGCGATGATGCCGGCCAGTCCGAGCAGGCCGGCGACCAGTAGGCCCTGCGCGCCGCCGTGGCGGTGGGGGAGCCAGCGAGCCAACCGTTCGACCGCTCGGGGCGTCTCGGGCTGCCACGCGCGGACCACCGCAGCCCCGTCCTCGTCGAGAACCGCTCGCGCTCCGGGGGCACCTCCGAGTACCGCGAGGGCTGCCGGGAGGATGCACGCGGCGACGACAGCCGGTGCCGCGACGTCCGCGGGTGAGGTGACCGTGCAGTTCGGCACGACGGACGCCAGCTGGTCTCCGATGGTGCGGTCGAAGACGGTCACCACCATCGGCACGGAGGGCTGGAGGTGCTCGGCGAGCAGGGCGTAGCGCAACGCGGCCACGTCTCCGCGCACCACGACCGCGACACCGTCGGCGGGCTCGGCGAACGCGACGCGCAGCGCCGGCTCGTCGGGCGAGAGCAGGTGCACGGCCTCGGCGCCGTCGTCGACGAGCAGGGTGCACAGCAGGCGGGTGGCCTCCAGGTCGCCGATCACCACGACGCGCGGCGCACTGGTCATATCAGGTTCTCGAATCGGTTCTGGATGCATCAGGGGGTGGGCCTTGTCTGCCGGTTCGGGCCTGGACAGGGTCGTCCGGCCCAGGCCCCGCGACCCGCTGGCTGAGCCCTGACTCTATGCCCGGGGGGGTATATAGACCCGACGACACCGGGTGCAGGTGACCCACCTCTCACTCGCGGCGACCTATACCCCTACGGGTATAGGTTCGGTGCACCCACCCACGTCGAAGGAGACGCCATGGCTGACGTCGTCATCCTCGGGGCAGGAGTTGCCGGGCACACCGCCGCACTCCACCTGAGCCGCCTGCTACCTCGAGGGAACACGGTCACCGTGGTCTCTCCGAACTCGAAGTGGAACTGGATCCCCAGCAACATCTGGGTCGGCGTCGGAAAGATGAGCAAGGAGTCGGTGGTCTTCCCGCTCGCGCCTGTCTACGCCAAGAAGGGCATCACCTTCCGCCAGGCCAAGGCCGTCGCGATCCGCCCGGACGGCGACGCCGAGAGCCACCGGGGCGCGGTCGACATCACCTACACGGGCACCGACCGCACCGGCGAGAGCGAGCGGATCCGCTACGACTACCTGATCAACGCCACCGGCCCCCAGCTGAAGTTCGGCATGACGCCGGGCCTCGGCCCGGATGCCGGCAACACCGTCTCGGTGTGCACCGCCGACCACGCGGTGCACGCGGCCGCGGAGCTGCGCGCCACCATCGAGCGGCTCAAGGCGGGGGAGCGGCAGACCCTCGTCGTGGGCATGGGGCACGGCACGTGCACCTGTGAGGGTGCGGCGTTCGAGTACGTCTTCAACGTCGACCACGAGCTGCGCGAGGCGGGGGTGCGCGACCTGGCGCGCCTGGTCTACCTCACCAACGAGGCCCAGCTCGGTGACTTCGGTGTCGACGGAATGACGTTCGCCGAGCACGGATTCCAGACCACCTCGGAGCTGTGGACCTCCAGCCTCTACCGGGAACGGGGGGTCGAGGCGATCCTGGGCGCACACGTGCACCGCGTGGATCCCGGCGTCGTGCACTACGAGACCCTCGATGGTGACCTGCACGAGCTCGAGTTCGACTTCGGGATGCTGCTGCCGCCCTTCGGTGGGGTACCGCTGCAGGCCTTCGACCGCGACGGCACGGACATCACCGCTGAGGTCTTCGCGCCCAGTGGGTTCATGAAGGTCGACGCCGACTACTCGGCGAAACCCTACGAGGAGTGGCGCGGGTCGGACTGGCCGAAGACCTACCAGGCGGTCGGGCACCCGAACGTCTTCGCGGTCGGCATCGCCTTCGCACCCCCGCACCAGATCTCCCGGCCGCGCAAGAGCCCGGCCGGCACGCTGATCGCCCCGTCGCCGCCGCGCACCGGGATGCCGTCGGGGATCATGGGCAAGACCGCGGCGATGACGATCATCGACCGGATCAAGCATGGCGACGACCGCCCCGCCCACGAAGCGTCGATGGCCGCCATGGGGGCCGCCTGCGTCGCCTCCGCCGGGTCCGGCCTGCGACTCGGGTCCGCCGCCGCCATGACCATGCGGCCGGTCGTCCCCGACTACTCGGTCTACCCCACCGGCCGCGACCTCGCCGACACCCGCGGTGAGATCGGGCTGTCCGGGCACTGGGAGAAGCTGCTGCTGCACTACCTGTTCCTGTACAAGGCCAAGGGCCGCCTCGGCTGGCAGCTGATCCCGGAGTGAGTGACATGACCAACGAGACCTTCAGCCCCACGCCCGACCTGCGCAGCGCGCCGCTCCCCACCGACAAGACCTTGCGGATGCGCCGCAACCTGCCCTACCAGGCCTACCGGTTCGCCGCGCTCAACGTGCGCATCGTCAAGATGGTCGTCAAGGGCCACCACTGAGACCCCCTCGCCTCGCGACGCGTGAAAGACCCCGCCCCACCCGACGGATCGGGTGGGGCGGGGTCGTCCCGGTGTCAGGGGTCAGCGGCCGAACATCTTCGCGAAGAGGCCGGTGCTCGGCTCGTTGGCGTGGCCCTGGCAGCGGTCGCTGGCGCGCACGCCACGCATCACGCTGTCGACGTGCTGGCCGCAACCGGCCCACGTCGTCTTGTTGCACTTCCGACAGGTCACTGCTCGGCACATTCGGGAGCTCCTTCTACTCTGGGGTTGAGTGCAACTATACCCCGGGGGGTATTAGTTCGCCAATCGGGCCGGGCCGTGGCACGCCTTCACAAAGGCTTCACAGTGGGAGCGGGAGTCGCTTCATCCTTACCCGGTTACCTCGGTTGTGGGAAACAACCACCCGCCCCGAATCGACCGAGGAGCACACCATGAGAACCACGATCCGCCTGACCGCCACAACCCTGGGCGTCGGAGCCCTCCTGGCGGGAGGTGTGGCCGTGAGCCAGGCATCCGCCAGCACCACCACGGCGCCGTCGGCCACCGCCGACAGCAGCCTGGCCAGCGCCCTGACCTTCTCCCGCGAGGAGGAGCGGATGGCCCGCGACCTGTACGCCGCGCTGGCGGCCAAGTACGACGGTGCCCGCCCCTTCAGCATGATCACCAACAGCGAGGACCGGCACTTCGACGCCATGGGCGCCCTCATCACCCAGTACAAGGTGACCGACCCGTCGGCCGGAAAGGCAGCGGGCGTCTACGCCATCCCGGCCATCCAGGACCTCTACGACGGCTGGCTGGCCAAGGGCTCCACCAACATCCAGGCCGCCTACCAGGTCGGGGTCGACGTCGAGAAGCGCGACATCGCCGACCTGAACAAGAGCATCGCCGCGAACTTCCCGGCCGACGTCGACACGGTGCTGGGCCAGCTCGTCAAGGGCTCGCAGAACCACCTCGCCGCCTACCAGCGCGGCGTCAGCGGCGACCTCGGCACCGGCGCCGGGATGATGGGCAACCGCTCCGGCAACACCACCACCCCCGGCCGCGGTAGTGGCATGCGGGGCAACGGCATGGGCGCCGGCAACGGCACCGGCAACGGCACCGGCATGCGCGGCGGCAACGGCGCCGGCATGGGCGGGGACTGCCCCTACACCGACGCGGACGCCACCTGACCGTCTCTCGCCAGAGGTAGCCGGGCCGTGAAGGTCGCACCGCGACCGCGGCCCGGCGACTGCGCGTCGAGGGTGCCGCCGTGTCCGCGGACGATGCCGCGGGCGATGGTCAGGCCGATGCCCGATCCGGTGTCCGACCCCGGCCGGCGTCGGTCCGGCACCCGGTAGAACCGCTCGAAGACCCGCTCCAGGTCCTCGGCCGTGAGGCCCTCACCCGTGTCGGTCACCGCGACCCACGCGAGGCCTCCGTCGACCGAGACCTCGACCTCGATCCGCCCACCGGAAGCCGTCGCGCGCAACGCGTTTCCGACCAGGTTGGTCACCACCTGGGCGAACCGGTCGGCATCCACGGCGACCGGGACCGGGCTGCCCGGCATCCCGAGGTGCAGTGCCACACCGGCGTCGTCAGCCTGGGGGCGCAGCCGCTCGGCGGCGTCGGCGACCACGGAGCGCAGGTCGGCCGGCACCAGCACGAGACCCAGTCGGCCCTCCTCGGTACGCGAGAGAGCCGAGAGGTCGTCGGAGAGCCGCCGCAGGCGGCGCACCTCGTCGCTCACCAGGCCGAGGCGCTCCGGTCCGACCGGCAGGACGCCGTCGATCATGCCCTCGACCGATCCCTCGATGACGGTGAGCGGGGTGCGCATCTCGTGGGCCACCTCGCCGAGCAGGCGCACCCGGCGCGACTCCGTCTCGGCCAGGGTGCGCCCGAGGGTGTTCACGTCGTCGGCCAGCAGGGCCAGCTCGTGCTCCTGGGGTCGGTGCACGTGCACGTCGTAGCGGCCGGCGGCGATCTCGCGAGTGGTCTCGCCGAGCTGGCGCAGGGGCCGCACCAGGCGCTGTGCGGCGAAGATCCCGAACACGGTGGCGGCCACGACGCCGACGAGGACGCCGACCAGCAGGCCCTGGGTGACGGCATCCGCGACTTCCCCCCGCAGCGAACCCGAGTGGCCCTGGCCCATCATCGGACCCTCGCCGCCCATCATCCGGTCGAAGAGTGCGGGCGTCAGCAGGCGCACGACGAGGAAGGTCGCCAGGCCCCCGAGCACCGCGACCAGCACGTGCGACAGCACGAGCCGCGCGGCGAGCCGGTTCACGAGCTGCTCGGGACCGGGTGAAGGAGGAACTTGTAGCCGACGCCTCGCACCGTGCCGATGACCCGCGGGTCGCCGGCATCGTCACCCAGGGCTCGTCGCAGGCTGCGCACGTGCACGTCCACGACCCGCTCGTCGCCGTAGAAGTCGTAACCCCACACGTCCTCGAGGAGCTGAGCCCGCGAGAACACCCGACCGGGAGAGGAGGCCAGGGCGCGCAGCAGGTCGAACTCCAGGCTCGACAGGCGCACCTGCGCACCGGCGACGGCCAGTTCGCGTCGGCGCTCGTCGAGGGTCAGCTCCTCGAAGCGGAGCACGTGGTCGTCGTCAGGGGCGGGCGTGCCACGCCCGGCTGACCGGCGCAGCACCGTTCCGACCCGCGCCACGACCTCCCTGGGGGAGAACGGCTTCGTCACGTAGTCATCGGCGCCCGAGCGGAGCCCGACGAGGGTGTCGACCTCGTCGGCGCGGGCGGTCACCAGCACGACGTAGACCTCCGAGGACTGCCGGATGGTGCGCAGCACCTCGAGGCCGTCGAGGTCGGGGAGCCCGATGTCCAGCAGCACGAGGTCTGGCTCGGTGCCGTCGGTCGCCAGCGCTCGCCGCAGCGCCTCGGCACCGGTCCCGGCCTCGGCGACCACGAACCCGTCGTGCTCGAGGTACGCGCGCAGCACCGCGCGGATCTCCGGCTCGTCGTCGACGACGAGCACGCGTCGGGCCACGGGGACCTCCTGGTCGGGTTCGACCCCAGCGTAGGAGGGTCGCCTGTGCGCCGTGGCACCGGCACGGCGACGCCCCGCGAGAGAGGTCTCTGGCGGGGCGTCGTGACACCGCTGGTCAGGGCCGGTGTCGGCCCGACCGGTCAGATGTCGAAGTACATCTCGAACTCGTGCGGGTGCGGGCGGAAGCGGATCGGGTCGACCTCGTTCTTGCGCTTCCACTCGATCCATGTCTCGATGAGGTCGGTCGTGAAGACGTCACCCTCGAGCAGGAACTCGTGGTCGGCCTCGAGCGCGAGCAGCACCTCGGGCAGCGAGCCGGGCACCTGGGCGATGGCCTCGTGCTCCTCCGGGGGCAGCTCGTAGAGGTCCTTGTCGACCGGCTCCGGGGGCTCGATGCGGTTCTTGATGCCGTCCAGGCCCGCCATCAGCTGCGCCGCGAAGCACAGGTACGGGTTGGAGCTGGGGTCGGGGATGCGGAACTCGATGCGCTTGGCCTTCGGGCTGTCGCCGGCGATCGGGATGCGCACGCATGCGGAGCGGTTGCGGGCCGAGTAGACCAGGTTGACCGGTGCCTCGTAGCCCGGGACCAGGCGGTGGTAGGAGTTCACCGTCGGGTTGGTGAACGCCAGCAGCGCCGGGGCGTGCCTGAGCAGGCCGCCGATGTACCAGCGGGCCAGGTCGGACAGCCCGCCGTAGCCGCGCTCGTCGTAGAAGAGCGGCTCGCCGTTCTTCCACAGCGACTGGTGGGTGTGCATGCCCGAGCCGTTGTCGCCGAAGATCGGCTTCGGCATGAAGGTGGCGGTCTTGCCCTGCGCCCACACCGTGTTCTTGACGACGTACTTGAACTTCATCATGTCGTCGCCGCTCTGCAGCAGCGTGTTGAAGCGGTAGTTGATCTCCTGTTGGCCGGCGGTGCCCACCTCGTGGTGGCTGCGCTCGACCGCCAGGCCGACGTCGGCCAGGTTGAGGCAGATCTTGTCGCGGGTGTCGGCGAAGTGGTCGACCGGCGGCACGGGGAAGTAGCCACCCTTGTAGCGGGTCTTGTAGCCGCGGTTGCCACCCTCCTCGGCGCGGCCGGTGTTCCAGGCCGCCTCGACGGAGTCGATGTAGTAGTAGCTGGCGTTCTGCTTGGTCTCGAAGCGCACGTCGTCGAAGACGTAGAACTCGGCCTCGGCGCCGAAGTAGGCGGTGTCGGCGATGCCGGTGGAGGCGAGGTAGGCCTCGGCCTTGGCCGCGATGTTGCGCGGGTCGCGGCTGTAGGGCTCACCGGTGAACGGGTCGACGATCGAGAAGTTCATGATCAGGGTCTTCTCGGCCCGGAAGGGGTCGAGGTAGGCGCTCTTCGGGTCGGGCACGAGCTTCATGTCGGACTCGTGGATCGCCTGGAAGCCGCGGATCGAGGAACCGTCGAACATCTGGCCGTTGGTGAAGAAGTCGATGTCGACCGTCTGCGCGGGCACGTTGAAGTGCTGCATGACGCCCGGCAGGTCGCAGAACCGGATGTCGACGAACTTGACGTCCTGTTCCTTGATGTACGCGAGCACCTCCTCCGGGGAAGTGAGCTGCTTGAAACCGTCCTCAGCAGAGCTGGACACGAATGAAACCTCCTGGTGCGGGACAAGGGGCTATGGGGAGCCAGCCCTGGGGCTTTACGACGACACTAGGGAGGGGCGGTTTCCCGACCGTGACCCACGTGTTTCGCCGGTGTAACGCAGCCCACCGTATCGGTAGGTGAGATGCGCCGCTCGAGGGGCGGACGCCAGGTGAGTTGTGGTCGCTGACCCGGCGGGCGCCCGCGGGCGTCGGGCGCCGACCGCGGTGGCGAGCACGCGGCATACAGTGTCGTGGTGCCAGCGCCCGCAGACCCCGCACCCACCGAGCCCGGGATGCCGCCCGCCTCCGCCGACGCAGCTGGCAGCCCCGAGGCCCCCACCTTCCTGCGCCGCTTCGGTGCCCTGTTCGTCGACTGGGTCATCGCCCAGCTCATCGTCGTGCTGGTGCTGCGCATCGACACCACGAGCGGAGGGGCGCCTGCGCTCATCCCGCTCGGGGTGTTCGCGGTCTACACCGTGCTGCTGCTCGCGCTCACCGGGGGAGCCACCATCGGGCACCGGCTGTTCGGGCTGCAGGTGTGGAAGGTGCGGCCGGGCGCGTTCGCGTTGCAGGTCGTCATCCGCACGCTGCTGCTGTGCCTCGTCCTGCCGGCGGTGCTCACCTCACGCGACGGGCGCGGGTTCCACGACGTCGCCGCCGGCACTCGCATCGTGCGCCCCTGACAGCCCACCGGACCGGCACTGCGCTCCGGGCACGTGCAGGGCTCGGCTGGCGATTCAGGCTCTGGTCCATCTGCCTGGCTCTGGTCCATCTGACCTGCTCTGGTCCGTCTGCCCGGATGGCGGAGCTGGGGCACCGCCACCGCCACGGACCATCGCCACTCGGGCGGATGGGCCAGAGGGGGCGCCCGAACGAGAGCGGCCCCGGCGCTGCTGCACCGGGGCCGTCGTCACGCGGGGTCACTTCCCGCGCATCGCCTTGCGGTCGACGCGGGCGCGGGTGGGGTCGATGCCCTTGGGGATGGGCGGCCGCATGCCGCCGAGCGACTTCAGCCGCTTGTTGACCACGGAGGTCTCCTCCTTGCTGAGCACGGGCCGCATCCGGGTGAGCTTGCTCGAGACCTTCTTGATCGGCACCTGGCCCTCGCCCTCGCCGACCACCCACAGGTGCACCGGCACACCAGGGGCCACCCGGCTGACCTTCTTCTCCTCCTGCTTGAGCAGCTTGGTGACCCGGGCGGTGGGGCCCTCGCCGATCAGCACGATGCCGGGTCGGCCCAGGGCGCGGAACACCATCGCCGCGTCGACCATGTCGGTGGGGCGGGTGCCGCGGGCGCCCTCGATGGCGACCGGCTCCTGCCCGGCGTACCAGCCGCGCTTGCCCAGCCCGGTGAGGGTGGCCCCGGCCGCGCCGGGCTGGCCCTCGAGGGCGCGGTACATGGCGGTGTTGCCGCGCCGGTTCATCACCACGACGGCCGCGAGCAACGCGACCGGGATGGCCATGATCACGGAGTACCAGACCCAGAACCCACCGAAGATGGCCCCGATGCCGATGACGACGGCCGCCGCCGCGAGCGCGGCACCGAGCATCCACCACCCGAGCTTGGGGTCGAGGTTCTTGATGGCCGTGTAGGCCTGGCGGATCTGCGCGATGCGGCCGGTCTTGGCTTGGGGCTGGTCGGACACGGGAGGTCGAGCTCCTGGATCAGTGGGGCAGTGCCCGGGGGATGCCGCGGGCTGAGGTGATCAGGATACGGTGCGGGCCGCGCGGGCGACCAACGCCGCCGCCTCCTGTCGGGCCGGGTCGGCGGTCGCGGCGGCGAGGTGCGACAGGTGCTCGGGGACGGGGCGCCCCCACTTGGCCATCGCGGTGGCCCACAGTCGCCCGGCGCGGTAGGAGCTGCGCACCAGCGGGCCGGCCATCACACCCTTGAAACCGAGGTCGGTCGCGACGCCCGACCAGTGCACGAACTCGTCGGGCTTGACCCAGCGGTCGATCGGGTGGTGCTTGGGGGAGGGGCGCAGGTACTGGGTGATCGTGAGGATGTCGCAGCCCGCGTCGTGCAGGTCGCGAATGGCCTCCTCGATCTCGGAGTCCTCCTCGCCCATGCCGAGGATCAGGTTGCTCTTGGTGACCAGCTCGGCGTCACGGGCCATGGTGAGCACGCGCAGCGACTTGTCGTAGGTGAAGGCCGGACGGATCCGCTTGAAGATGCGCGGCACCGTCTCGAGGTTGTGCGCGAACACCTCGGGGCGGGCGTCGAAGACCTGGCCGACGAGCTCGGGCACGGCGCCGAAGTCGGGCGGGAGGATCTCGACGCCGGTGTTGGGGTTGAGCGCGTGGATCTGGCGGATCGTCTCGGCGTAGAGGCCGGCGGCGCCGTCGGGCCGGTCGTCGCGGGCCACACCGGTCACGGTGGAGTAGCGCAGGCCCATCGAGCGCACCGACTCGGCGACCCGGCGGGGCTCGTCGAGGTCGAGGGGCTGCGGCCGGCCGGTGGCGATGTCGCAGAAGTCGCAGCGCCGGGTGCAGGTGTCACCACCGATGAGGAAGGTGGCCTCGCGGTCCTCCCAGCACTCGAAGATGTTGGGGCAGCCGGCCTCCTGGCACACGGTGTGCAGGCCCTCGCCCTTGACCATGGCGGCGATCTGGGTGAACTCCGGGCCCATCTTGGCGGTGGTGCGGATCCACTCCGGCTTGCGCTCGATCGGGGTCTGCGCGTTGCGCGCCTCGACCCTCAGCATGCGGCGTCCCTCGGGTGCGACAGTCACCCGCGACAGCCTACGCCGGGCGTGCGACACGCCCGAATCGTGCGACAGCAGGACGGATGCCGGGGCGGGTTCAGCCGAGGACGTCGGTGAGGTGCTTCTCGGCGTAGGGGAGCACGTCCTGCACGGTGATCGGGCGGCCGGCCTCCAGGGTCAGCGACGAGACCCCGGCATCCGCGATGCCGCAGGGGATGATCGCGTCGGCCCAGGACAGGTCGGCGTCGCAGTTGAGGGCGAAGCCGTGCATGGTGACCCGGCGGCTCACCCGCACGCCGATGGCGCCGAGCTTGCGGTCGGGGCCGCGGTCGTCGGCCAGCACCCACACCCCGCTGCGACCCTCGACCCGTACCGTCTCGACGCCGAAGTCGCGGCAGACCCGGATCATGACGTCCTCGAGGTGCCGCACGTGGGCGACGACGTCGATCGGCACCTGGGTGAGCCGCACGATCGGGTAGCCGACGAGCTGGCCCGGGCCGTGCCAGGTGATCTTGCCGCCCCGGTCGACGTCGATGACGGGCGTGCCGTCGGTGGGCCGCTCGTGCGACTCGGTGCGCTTGCCCGCCGTGTAGACCGCAGCGTGCTCGAGCAGCAGCGTGGTGTCGGGCAGGCTGCCCTCGACGACCTGGGCGTGCACCTCGCGCTGGGTCTGCCAGCCCTGCTGGTAGTCGACGAGGTCGGGCGCGAAGCCGAGATGCACGAAACGCATGGACCCACGGTACGCGGCGCCGGGCCGAGACCGGGCTGTGCCTCGTCGGACCCGAACCCTAGGCTTCGCCCATGAGCACGGAGCCCGGCACGACACCTGATGACGCCCGCGCCAGTGCGCGCCGCCCCCGCATCGCCATCTGGGGCGCCGTGCTCGTGGTCATCGCGTGGTTCGTCATCGGCGGGCTCGGCGGCGCCGCCCAGGGCAAGCTGTCGGGTGTCCAGTCCAACGACAACTCGACGTTCCTGCCCAAGAGTGCGGAGTCCACCCTGGTCAGCAACGCCGTCGCGAAGTTCAGCGACAGCGCCACGCTGCCTTACCTCGTCGTGGTCGAGCGTGCCGACGGCGGGGACCTGACCCCCCAGGACCTGCAGAAGGTGACCAGCCTCGCGCAGGGCATCCCCAGCCTGGCGCTCCCCGCGATCAGTGCCACCGCGAAGCTGGGCGACTACCTCCAACCCGGCGCCCAGCTCGTCCCCATCCCGTCGCAGGACGGCAAGGCCGTGCTCGTCTCGGTGCCGCTCGACGCCGACAAGGGCACCGCGGCCAGCGGTGACACCTCGGCGCTGGTGGAGGGTGCCACGGCCATGCGCGACGAGATCGCGAAGACCCTCGTGCCCGCCGGCCTGAACGGCTACGTGGGCGGTCCCGGCGGCCTGATCTCGGACTTCGCGGCCGCCTTCGCCGGCATCGACGGCATCCTGCTCGGGGTCGCGCTGCTCGTGGTGCTGGTCATCCTGCTCATCGTGTACCGCAGCCCGATCCTGCCGTTCGCCGTGCTGATCAGTGCGGTCTTCGGCCTGAGCGCGGCCTCGCTCGTGGTCTACCAGCTCGCGCTCAACGACGTCATCACGCTCTCAGGCCAGTCGCAGGGCATCCTGTTCATCCTCGTCGTGGGAGCGTCGACCGACTACGCCCTGCTGCTCGTGAGCCGCTTCAAGGAGGAGCTGCACGACCAGCCCAACTCATGGGTCGCGCTGAAGCGGGCCTGGCGGGGCTCGGTCGAGCCGATCGTCGCATCGGCAGCGACCGTCATCATCAGCCTGCTGTGCCTGCTGCTCGCCCAGCTGCGCAGCACCTCCGGGCTCGGTCCGGTGGGTGCGCTCGGCATCGCCGGGGCCCTGCTCGCCTCGCTCACCTTCCTGCCCGCCATCCTGCTGCTGTTCGGCCGCCAGGTGTTCTGGCCGTTCGCCCCCAAGCTCGACCACGTGCACGCCGAGGATGCCGTCGGCACCAAGGGACTGTGGGGCCGGGTGGCGGACCTGGTCGGGCGCCACCCGCGCCGCACCTGGGTCATCACCCTCATCGTGCTGTTGGCGGCCGCCGCCTTCGCGCCGACGTTCAAGGCCGGCGGCTCGACCATCGACGAGACGTTCCTCAACGACACCGACTCCATCGTCGCCCAGCGCGTCATCGGGCAGCACTTCCCGGCCGGCTCGGCGACGCCGGTCCAGATCATCGTGCCGGAGGCCAAGGCGCAGGCCGCCCTTGCGGTGGTGAAGGCAGACCCGGGGGTCGACAGCGCGTTCATCGGCCTCGTGCCGCCGCAGCCGGGCCAGCCGGCGGTGCCCCCGAAGGTCGTCGACGGGACGGTGCTGGTGCAGGCCACCACCAAGGCGGCCTCCGACAGCCCGGCGGCCGAGGACACCGTCACCCGGCTTCGCTCGGGCCTCGACGTCGTGAGCACCGACGCCCTCGTCGGTGGCAACGCCGCCACCAACCTCGATGTCCACGAGTCGAGCGGCCGCGACCTGCGGGTCATCGTGCCGACGATCCTGCTCGTCATCTTCGTGGTGCTCTCGCTGCTGCTCCGCTCCATCGTGGCGCCCCTGCTCCTCGTGGCCGGCAACGTGGTGTCGTTCGCGGCGACCATCGGGGTCTCGTCCCTGGTCTTCCAGCACGTGTTCGGGTTCCACAGCAGCGACCCGTCGATCGTGCTCTACGGGTTCGTGTTCCTCGTCGCGCTCGGCATCGACTACTCGATCTTCCTGATGACCCGCGTGCGCGAGGAGTCCAGGGCCCGGGGGACCAGACCCGGCATCCTCGTCGGCCTGGCGGTCACAGGTGGCGTGATCACCAGTGCCGGAATCGTTCTGGCAGCCACCTTCTCGGCGCTGGCCGTGCTGCCCCTGGTCTTCCTCGTGCAGATCGCGTTCATCGTGGCGTTCGGCGTGCTCCTCGACACCTTCGTGGTGCGCTCGCTGCTCGTGCCCGCGTCGGCGTACGACATCGGCCCGCCCATCTGGTGGCCGCGGCACCTGGCGTCCGACCGGGAGGAGCGCGAGAGCGAGGTTCGCGAGCCGGTGGCACCCTGACGTCGCCCCTAGGCTGTCGCGCATGACACGTGTCGCGCTGGCCGGTTACGGGTTCGCCGGGCGGGACATCCACGCCCCCCTGCTCGCCGAGGCGGACTGCGAGGTGGTGGCGGTGTCGACCCGCAGCCCGGAACGGGCTGCGGCGGCCCGTGACGACATCCCCGGGGTCGAGGTGGTCCCGGGGCTCGACGAGCTGCTTGCCTTACCCGGACTCGACCTCGTGGTGCTGGCGACGCCGAGCGGCGGCCATGCCGAGCAGGTGCGGGCCGTGGTGGATGCCGGGGTGGCGTGCGTCGTCGACAAGCCGTTGGCCGTCGACGCGCCGTCGGCGGCCGACGTCGTGCGGTACGCCGCGTCATCCGGCGTCGCGCTCAGCGTCTTCCAGAACCGGCGCTACGACGCCGAGCAGGCCACGGTGGCGCGGGTGGTGGCCGAGGGACTGGTGGGGGAGCCGTTCCGCTACGAGATGCGCTGGGAGCGATGGCGCCCGGTGCCCAAGGACCGCTGGCGGGAGAACGCCAGCCCGAGTGAGGGCGGCGGCATCCTGCTCGACCTGCACAGCCACCTCGTCGACGCCGCGGTGCAGCTGTTCGGTCCTGTCGCGACAGTGTTCGCGACCGTCGATGCCCGCACCACCCCGGCCGAGGACGACGCGTTCCTCGTGTGCCGGCACGCCGGTGGGGTGGTGTCGCACCTGGGCGCCACCTCGCTGTCCGGGGCGCCGGGCCCGCGGGTGCGGCTGCTGGGCACACGGGCGGCCTACGTCATGGCCGACTTCACCGGCGAGGCGCACGTGTGGTCGGGGCAGGCCGACCTCGACGCCGCGCACAGCGGCTGGCTCTACCGCGGCGACACCCGCGAACCGGTGGAGCGCGCCGGGTCCGGCCAGGCCGACCTCTACCGCGCCGTGGCAGCGGCGCTGGCGTCGGACGACCCGCAGGCCGCGATGCCGGTGGACCCGTGGGATGCCGTGCACACCCTCGCGGTCATCGACGCCGCCCGTGTCTCTGTATCCGAGGGCCGCGTCGTGACGGTGCAGGCCCCCGCTCCCTGACGCGGTCATACCCTCGTTCGCTGCCCCGACTGATTGCGGATCTTCCACCCACTGATCACGACTTCTTGCGGATCTCCCACCCCCGCGTGCCCGCGTTCGGGCCCTGCCGACGGTGGCAGATACGCAATCAGTCGGGGCGTCAGGGGGAGGGGAGGCGCCGCGGCTCGATGCGCTCCTCGCGCACGCCGCCCTCGGCACCGTGCTCGACGGTCACCCGGTAGGCGGCCTTGCCGTCGACCTCGCTGACCGCCTCGACCAGCTCGGTGCCGCGATAGACCAGACCGACGCCGTCGTCGGTGCAGTGCGTCTCGGGCAGGGTGCCGTCGGCGACCAGCCGGTGCACGGTGGGCCGGCGGGCCTCCTCGGAGTCGTAGTGCACACCGCTGCCGTAGGGGAGCAGGCCCAGCCCGTTGGTCACCGCGCGCAGCTCGGGGCCGAAGGAGTCGGTCGTGCCGCCGAGGTACCAGCAGATCGAGCCGGCTGAGACACCGCTGAGCACGACCCCGGCCTCCCACGCAGCACGCATCGCAGGGCGCAGGTCGTGCACGTCCCAGACGGCCAGCAGGTTGGCGACCGACCCGCCCTGGACCCACACGACGTCGGCCTCGAGCAGGTGCCCGGGCACGTCGTCGAGGTTGGGCATCGGGAACAGGTCGAGGCAGGTGACGTCGAACCCCGCCACCCGACCCGCCTCGTGCGCCCAGTAGTTGCCGAACCCCTGGTCTCCGGATGCCGTGCCGACGAAGGTGAGCCGCGGCGGGCGGCCGTGCACCCCCGACAGCTCGACGGCGTGGTGCACCAGGGCGTCGAACTCCAGCCGGGTGCGGCGTCCGTAGCGGTAGCCACCGGAGGTGGCCAGGATCGTGGGGGCGGCGGCAGGCATGGCGCCCACCCTAAGGGCCTGTGGATAACTCGGCAGCCGGATTTCCCGGTCGGGGCACAGTGGGGTCATGGGCGATTCGGGGGATGCCGTGACGACGATGGGCTGGCACCGCGCCGGTGGCGAGATGGCCGGGTCCGGGTGCGAGGGTGACGACGTGGCCGACCTGTCGGCCGCGCCCATGCCGCCGCCGGTGCCGGGGTACGAGCTGGGCGCGCTGCTGGCCCGTGGTGCCACCAGCGAGGTCTGGGCCGCGGTGGCGCTCGACGGTGGGCGGCGGGTGGCAGTCAAGGTGGTGCACGCCGAGCTCGACGCCCTCGAGGTCGCCTCACGCGAGGCGGCCGTCTCCGCCCGGGCCGCGAGCGCGCACGTGGTGCCGGTCGAGGCCTGCGTACCGCTGCCCGACGGCCGGGTCGCGGTGGTCATGCCGCACCTGCTCGGTGGCGCGGTCGACGCGCTGGTGCGGGCTCGTGGCCACCTGTCACCGGGCGAGGTGGTCACCGTGCTGGCGCCGGTGGCCTCTGCGTTGGGGCGGCTGCACGACCTCGGGGTGGTGCACGGCGACGTCTCACCGGGCAACGTGCTGCTCGACCTCGACGGCCGCCCGCTGCTCGCCGATCTCGGGCTGGGCCACGTCGTGGGCGACGTCTCGCCCGGGGTCTGGGGCACTGACGGCTATGTCGCGCCCGAGGTGCTGATCGGGGCCGACCCGGCGCCCGCGTCCGACGTCTACGCCCTCGGTGCCCTGGGCTGGCTGTGCCTCACCGGCACCGTCCCGGGTCCTCCGGGGCTGCGGCCCGAGCTGTCCGACGTGTGCCTGGCCGGCGAGGGCTCCGACCCCGTGGTCAGTGCGCTGGCCATGGCCATCAGTGCCGAGCCGCGTGACCGGCCGGGCGCCCACGAGCTGGCCTGGCTGCTGTTCGCCGCCGCGGAGCCCGAGCCGCTGCGGCTGGTGCACGGTGACGACGAGGTCAGCGCGGTCACCTACCGGCTGCGGGCGGCCGCGGGCCGTCCCCCGGCCGGCTCCGCATCACGGCGCCCGACCTGGTGGCCACCCCGACGCCGAGTCCGCGCCGCCTTGCGCGACCCCGCTGTCGCCGAGGGCGAGGGCCAGTCCAGGTGGCTGGCACCGGTCATCGGCCGGTCACCGCGGCAGCCGGACGAGGGGCCGATGGCCCCGCGTTCGCTGCGGTCGGGCCGGCACGGCAGTGGGGTGGTGCAACGGGGCTGGGGCCCGGTGGCCCGGCCGCTGGCGTCCCCGGTGGCGCCGGTGGCAGCTACCGCACAGCTGGCAGGCAAGGCACCGTCGGCGGGCAACGCAGCCGGCAAGGCAGCGGCAGCCAGCAACGCACCGACGGGCACGGCAGCCGGCAAGGCAGCACCGATGGGCACGGCAGTCGGCAAGGCAGCACCGATGGGCACGGCAGTCGGCAAGGCATCACCGATGGGCACGGCAGTCGGCAAGGCAGCACCGATGGGCACGGCAGTCGGCAAGGCAGCACCGATGGGCACGGCAGTCGGCCAGGCAGCGGTGGTCGCGTCCGCGGCGAGCAGGCCGCGGATGCCGCGGATGGCTCGGTCCGCTGTGCTCTCGGCCCTGCTGTGCCTGGGGCTGCTCTCGCTCGTCGTGCTCGGCACCGCGGTGCTCGGGCGCGCCGGAGACACCGCCCAGGCCCGACCAGGCCTCGACGCCGGCGGTGTATCCAACCCCTCCGCAGCATCCGCCGGCTCGGGGCCCACCGGCACCGCCGGGTCCACCGACAACGGCAGCACCTCGAGGGCGGCGGGCACCGACCCGCGAACCGATGCCCGGGCGCCCACCAGCCGGGCGAGGGAGCTGCTCACGGTGCTGGCCGATGCGCGGGCCGCGGCCTGGCGGGAGGCGACCCCGGCCCAGTTGCAAGCTGCCGACGCGCGTGGATCCGCGATGGCGGCCCGCGATGCCGCCGACGTGGCCGAGGTCGAGCGAGCCGGGCTGCGCTACACCGCTCTCCACTACACCGTCGCGGAGGTCAGCGTCGTCTCGGCAACCACCGACCGAGCCGTGCTGAGGGCAAGGATCGACGCAGGACCGTACCGGGTCACCGCCGCCACGGGCTCCACGGCGCGACCCGCCATGGTCGGCATCCCAGTGCTCGTCGACCTGGTCCGAACCGACGTCGGCTGGCGGATGGCGGACCTTCGCCCGGCGCCATGACGACGGTCGCCGCGGGCATCCCCGTTCGCGCTCCGCCCCACCGGATGCGCACTGCCGGATGGCCACTGCCGGAATGGGCACTGCCGGAATAGGCACACCCGGTCAGCCTTGCCGGTCCGCCCGAGCCCTGCCCGGCCGGCCGGCAGGTCAGCCCTGCTGGGTCAGCCCCGCGGCGCCGCCTGCGACGCGAACAGGTTCAGCCCGAGCCGCTCGGCGAGGAACTTGGTCACCAGCTGGCCGCGCACGCTGTTGCCGGCGGCATCCAGGGGTGGCGAGAAGGTGGCCAGGCCGCCCTTGCCCGGCGACACCGTGACGATGCCCCCGCTGACACCGCTCTTGCCCGGCACCCCGATCTCGTAGAGCCAGTCGCCCGACAGCTCGTAGAGGCCGGCGGTGGCCATCACGGCGAGCACGCGGCGGCACACCCCGGGCTGCACGACCACCGCACCGGTCACCGGGTTGACCCCGCCGTTCGACAGGGTCGCCGCCATCACCGCGAGGTCGTGCACGGTCACCTCCAGCGAGCACTGCCGGGTGTAGACGTCGGTCGCCTCGTCGGGGTCGAAGTAGAGCCGCCCGTAGCTCTCGAGGAGGTGGGCGATGCCCTGGTTGCGCAGGTTCGTGGCCGACTCGGAGGCGTAGACCTCCTCGTTGACGTGCAGCTCGCGACCGGCGAAGCGCGACAGGCCGTCGCGCAACCGCTCCCACTTCTCGTCGGCGGTGTCGCCGGGCACCAGGCTGGTGGTGGCCATCGCCCCGGCGTTGACGAGCGGGTTCATGGTGCGGTCGGCGTTGAGCTCGACCGCCATCAGCGAGTCGAACGGGAAGCCGGTGCTGTTCACGCCGAGCCGGCCCCGCGCCTCGGGGTAGCCGATCGCCTCGCACACCAGCGCGAACACGAAGGGCTTGGAGACGCTCTGGATCGAGAACGCCGTCTCGACGTCGCCGATCTCGAAGGACCGGCCCCGGGCGCCGACCACGGAGATGCCGAACCAGTCGGGCGGGGCCTGCGCGAGCACCGGGATGTAGTCGGCGACCGTCCCGTCGGTGTTCGTGCGGTAGCGCTCGTAGGCCTGCGTGACCAGGTCCCGGACCTCTTCGAGTTGCGGCAGCTCGCCCGTGGACACCGGCGGGGGAGTGGCTTCCTCGTCGAAAGGCATCCCCTCGTGCATCGACAGGTCGGCCATGGGTCCGCGCCCGGTCAGGCGACGAGCCAGCGGACGGCGGTGTCGAGGTCGCCGTGGATCAGCTGGTAGCCGCAGTCACGCAGGGCGTCTCCGACGATGCGCTGGCCGCCGAGAACCTCCATGGCGAACTCGCCGAGCACCGCGCGTAGCGCGAACGACGGCGCCGGCAGCACGGCCGGGCGGTGCAGCGCCGCGCCCAGGGCCTTGGCGACGTCCTTCTGCCGCGCGGGCTGCGAGGCAGTGAGGTTGACCGGGCCGGTGACCTCGGGGTGGTCGAGCAGGTGCAGGATCGCGCCGACCTCGTCGGGCAGGGTGATCCACGGAATAAACTGCCGCCCCGAGCCCAGCGCCCCACCGGCACCGAACCGCGCCAGTCGCAGCATCGGCTTCATCGCACCACCCTCGGGCGCCATCACGATCCCGGTGCGTATCAGCACGACCGACGCCCCGGCGTCCACGGCGGGCTGGGTGGCCGTCTCCCAGGCGATCACGACGTCGCTGAGGAAGTCGTTGCCGGGGCTGCTGGCCTCGGTGAGCTCCTCGTCGCCGCGGTCGCCGTAGAAGCCGACCGCAGAGCCCGACACGAGCCGCACCGGGTGGTCGGCGGCGGCGACCGCCTCGGCGACGGCGTGGGTGGAGTCGACGCGCGATGCGAGGATCTCGTGCTTGTACGCGGGAGTCCAGCGCTTGTCACCGACCCCGGCACCGGCCAGGTGCACGACGCCGTCGACGCCGTCGAGGGTGCGCGGGTCGAGGGTGCGGCTGGTGGGGTCCCACTGCACCTCGTCGGCGGCGCGGGGGGGCCGGCGGACCAGGCGGACCACCTCGTCGCCGCGCTCGCGAAGCGCGGCGACGAGCGGGGTACCGATCAGGCCCGAGGACCCGGTGACGACGATGCGACTCATGGCGGTGTCCTCGTGGCCGGCCGGTCAGAGACCGAGGTCGGCCTCGAAGGCGCCTTCTTCGAGCCGTTGCTTCATCGTCGTGAGGAAGCGGGCGGCATCCGCGCCGTCGACGATGCGGTGGTCGTAGGACAACGCGAGGTAGACCATCGAGCGGATGGCGATCGTCTCGCCCTCCTCGCTGCTGACGACGATCGGCCGCTTCACGACCGACCCCGTGCCCAGGATCGCGACCTGCGGCTGGTTGATGATCGGGGTGTCGAACAACGCACCACGAGAACCGGTGTTGGTGATCGTGAAGGTGCCACCGGCCAGGTCGTCGGGCATGATCTTGTTGCTCCGCGTGCGCTCCGCGACGTCGGCGATGCCGCGAGCCAGGCCGGCGATGTTGAGGTCACCGGCGTTCTTCAGCACCGGCACGAGCAGGCCCTTCTCGGTGTCGACCGCGATGCCCAGGTGTTCGGCGCCGTAGTAGGTGACCTCGTCGCCGTCGATGCTCGCGTTGACGGTGGGGTGGGCCTTGAGGGCCTCGACGGCGGCCAGCGCGAAGAACGGCAGGAAGCTGAGCTTGGTGCCCTCACGTCGGGCAAAGTCGCCCTTGGCCCGGTCGCGCAGCCGCGCGATGCGGGTGACGTCGACCTCGACGACGGTGGTGAGCTGGGCCGAGACCTGCAGCGACTCGACCATCCGGCGCGCGATCGTCTTGCGCAGGCGGGACATCTTCTCGGTCGTGCCGCGCTTCGAACCCTCCGCCGGGGCTGCGGCCGGGGCCTTGGACGCGGCCGCAGGAGCCTGGGCGGCCGGTGCCGCGGCGGGCTCGGGCTCGGGGGCCTTGGCGGCCTCCGCAGCGGCGAGCACGTCCTGCTTGCGGATGCGGCCCCCGATGCCGGTGCCGCTCACGGTGGACAGGTCGATGCCGTGGTCGGCGGCCAGCTTGCGCACCAGCGGGGTGACGTACGCAGCGGCGTCGCGCTCGCCGTCGCCCGACGGCGCGCCGGACTCCTTCGGTGCGCTGCCGGCACCGTCAGCCTGCGCGGCCGCCGTGTCAGGGACGGCTTGGGCCGGAGCCTCCTGCTGGGCCGGTGCCTCGGCCGGGGTGGAGGCCTCCTGCTGCGCCGGCGCGGGCTCGGCCTGCGCGGGCGGGGGAGCGGACTGCGGTGCGGAGTCCTCCTGCGCCGGCGAAGTGGCCTCGGGCTGCTCGACCTGCGCGGCCGGCTCGGGCTCGGCGGCCGGCTCGGGCTCGGGCTGCCCACCGCCACCCCCGGACCCGCCGACGATCGCGAGGTCGGCGCCGACCGGCACCGTGTCGTCCTCCTGGACCAGGATCTTCGTCAACGTGCCGCCCACGGGCGAGGGGATCTCGGTGTCGACCTTGTCGGTCGAGACCTCCAGGAGGGGCTCGTCGACGGCCACCTCGTCGCCCTCCTGCTTCAGCCACCGGGTGACCGTGCCCTCGGTGACCGACTCGCCGAGGGCCGGCATCTTCACGGTGGTGCCGTCGCCGGACCCGCCCGAGTCGCCGGATGCCGTGGGCGCCGGTGCGGCGGCCGGCTGCTCCTGCGGCTCCGGCTCGGCCTGCGGCGCCTGCTCCTGCATGTCGGTCTGCGGCTCCGCCGGCTCCTGGCCACCCTCGTCGCCGGCCTGCGCCACCGCGTCGCCGTCGGACTGGTCGGAGACCTGGTCGCTGGGGCCGGACCCCTGGGCACCGGACTGCTCGCCACCGGAGTCGCCACCGGCCGGGGCTGCGCCGTCACCGATGACCGCGAGGTCGGCGCCGACCGGGACCGTGTCGTCCTCCTGGACGAGGATCTCCTGCAAGGTGCCGGCCACCGGCGAGGGGATCTCGGTGTCGACCTTGTCGGTCGATACCTCGAGCAGCGGCTCGTCGACCTCGACGGTGTCGCCGACCCCCTTCAGCCAGCGCGTCACGGTCCCTTCGGTGACGGACTCGCCGAGCGCAGGCATCTTCACGCGTTCTGACATCGGGAAATTTCTCCTTCGTGGGCGGTGGCGGTCATCACTCTAGTTGTGCGCGTGGAGCGGTTTCCCGGCGAGCGCCAGGTGGGCTTCACCAAGGGCCTCGTTCTGGGTCGGGTGGGCGTGCACGAGGGCTGCGACGTCCTCGGCGTGGGCCTCCCAGTTGACGATCAGCTGGGCCTCACCGATCTGTTCGCCCATCCGCGAGCCGACCATGTGCACGCCCACGACCGGGCCGTCCTTGACCCGCACCAGCTTCACGAAGCCGGCGGTGCGCAGGATCTGCGACTTGCCGTTGCCGCCGAGGTTGTACTCGTAGGTCTCGACCTCGCCGTGGGCCTCGCGGGCCTGCTCCTCGGTGAGCCCCACCGACGCGACCTCGGGCTCGCAGTAGGTGACCCGCGGGATGCCGCTCTCGAGGATGGGCGCGGGGTCGAGCCCCGCGATGTGCTCGGCGACGAAGATGCCCTGCGCGAAGCCGCGGTGGGCGAGCTGCAGGCCGGGAACGATGTCGCCCACGGCGTACACGCCGTCGGCCGAGGTGCGGCAGCGCTGGTCGGTGACGACGAAGCCGCGCTCGAGGGTGACCCCGGCCTCCTCGTAGCCCAGGCCGTCGGTGACCGGGCCGCGCCCCACCGCAACGAGGAGCAGGTCGGCGGACAGCTCGTCGCCCCCCTCGAGGCGCACGGTCACAGCGCCGCCGTCGACGCTCGCCGACTCGAACCGCACGCCGGTGCGTAAGGCGATGCCGCGCTTGCGGAACGCCCGCTCCAGGGCGGTGCTCACGGCGGGGTCCTCAGCGGCGACCAGCCGGGGGAGCGCCTCGACGATGGTGACCTCGGCGCCGAACGAGCGCATCACGGAGGCGAACTCGACCCCGATCACCCCGCCGCCCAGGACGATGACGCGGGCGGGCACGGCATCCAGCGCCAGCGCCCCGTCGCTGGTGACAATCGGGCCACCGATCTCCAGCCCGGGCAGGGTGCGAGCGTAGGAGCCGGTGGCGAGCACCACGTGCCGGCCGACGAGGCGGCGGTCGCCCACGACGACGGTGCGGTCGCCCGCGAGGCGGCCGGCGCCCTCGACATACTCGACCGCGCGGGACTTCACCAGCCCCTGCAGGCCCTTGTACAGCCGGCTCACGACGCCCTCGCGGTAGGTCGTGACGGCCGGCAGGTCGATGCCGTCGAGCGTGGCCCGCACGCCGAACCGCGATGCCTCGCGCGCGGAGTCGGCGACCTCGGCCGCGTGCAGCAGCGCCTTGGTGGGGATGCAGCCGCGGTGCAGGCAGGTGCCCCCGAGGAGGTCCTTCTCGACGAGCGCGACGCTCATCCCGAGCTCGGCGGCACGCAGCGCACAGGCATAGCCGCCGCTGCCTCCCCCGAGCACGACGACGTCATGGGTGGTCTCGGCGGTGGCCGGCATGCGGGGCTGCTCCCTTGCTGTGGCGGGTCGTGGGCGCCGGCGACGGGGTGGGCCGACCGGACGCTGCCCAGCATCTTGTCACTCCGAGGCGGCTCCCCACACACCCCGCGCACACACCGGGACGGGGTGGTCGTCGAGGGCACCGAGGCCCACGCCCTATCCTCTGCGCATGGCGTGGTGGAGACGTGGTCGCGCGAAGCAGGCCCCACACGGTGGGGGAGACCTCGCGAGCGCCAAGGCGCACTTCGCGGACTTCATCGCCACCCGGCGCGGTGTGGAGGCCTACGTCGAGCCGGCCACCAACATCACGGCGACCACGGTGGTGCTCATCGCGCACGACGGCGAGTGGACCCGGCGCGCCCTGCCCTCGCGCCCGGTCGCCTTCGAGGTGGCGCGCTCGTTCGACATCCCCGTCTACGACGTCAACCTCACCGGCTACCCGGCGCGGATGCGGCAGTGGACCGCTCGCCAGCGCAAGCCCAAGGCTCGCTGACCGCTGACCGCTGACCGCTGACCGGTGCGAGCGGGGAACATGGTCGCCGGGCAAACGGGTGGAGCGCGCGTGCTGCGTCTGCGAGGGTGGAGGGGACCTGCCAGCCGACGGAAGGAACCACCATGTCAGCCCCGAAGAAGCCGCGTCCCGCGGTCGACGACGAGGTCAAGGCGAAGTTCCGGGCGGCGCTGGACGCGAAGAAGTCACACGGGGGCGCCGACGTGTCCGACCACGCCGAGCACACCAAGGTCGACTCCGCCCACGGACCCGAGGCCAGCGCGACGCAGCAGATGTTCCGCCGCAAGAGCGGCGGTTGAGCCGCCCCAACCACAGCGGATGCCGCGCCCCCCATGAGTGGGGGGCGCGGCATCCGGTTGTCCGGCCTCTTCTGGACCCATTGCGGATTTCCCACCCCAGAGGGCACCTACGAGGTGGGAGATCCGCAATGAGTCGGGGAGGACTCGGGCCAGGGGGTGGGACATCCGCAACAAGTCGGAGGTCAGGGGGCGGAGGACTCCACCAGGGTGAGCAGGGTGCCGACGCCGAATCCGGTGCCGCCCTTGGGGTGGTGACCCTTGGGGCCCTTCTCGTTGAACGCCGGCCCGGCGATGTCGACGTGCGCCCACGGGATGCCCTCGCCCACGAACTCCTTGAGGAACAGCCCCGCGGTGAGCATGCCGCCGTCGCGGTCACCCTTGTGGGCGATGTCGGCGGTGGGGGTATCGAGCTTGGACCGCATCTCGACCGGCAGCGGCATCGGCCAAGCGCCCTCGCCGGCGGCACCGGCGGCGTCGACGACCCGACCGCGGAAGGCGTCGTCGTTGGCCATCACGCCGGCGATGTCAGTGCCCAGCGCCACCACCTGCGCGCCGGTGAGGGTGGCGATGTCGACGACCCAGTCGGGGTGCTTCTCGCTGGCCAGGCACAGGCCGTCGCCGAGCACCATCCGGCCCTCGGCGTCGGTGTCGAGGATCTCGACGCTGGTGCCGTTGCGCATGACGACGACGTCGCTGGGCCGCTGCGCCGTGCCGCTCGGCATGTTCTCGGCCAGGCAGAGGTAACCGGTGACGGCCACGGGCAGGCCGAGCTCGGCAGCGGCGAGCACGGTCGCCGCCACCGCCGCGGCACCGGCCATGTCGCACTTCATCGTGACCATGCCACTCGCCGGCTTGATGTTCAGGCCGCCCGAGTCGAAGGTGATGCCCTTGCCCACCAGCGCCACCGAGGCGGCGGGCGTGGCCGGGGCGTACGACATCGTGACGATGCGCGGCGGGTTGACCGAGCCCTGGCCGACGCCGACGATGCCGCCGAAGCCGCCTTTGACCAGTGCCTTGTCGTCGAGCACCGACACGGTGACCTTTGCGGGGGAGGCGGCCACGCGCTTCTTGACGCTGTCGGCGAACGACTGCGGGAACAGGTAGTTCGGCGGCGTGTTCACCAGGTCGCGGGCCCAGTCGCGGGCCGCGCCGAGCACGGCGGCGCGGGCCACGGCATCCTTGGCAGCCTTGCCCTGGCCGGCCCCCGAGACCACCATGACCCGCGGGCCTGCGCCACTGGTCGCCGCCTTGGCAGACGACCGGATGCCGGTGCCGCGCCGAACGCCCAGCGGCGCGGACTTGTCGTACGAGTAGCACCCGGCGTATGCGCCGTCGGCGACGGCCGACAGGCTCTCGAGGTCGGGCGTCGGCAGCGCCACGGCGACGGTGCGCTTGCCCCGCACCGACCGCAGCGCCGCACCGGCGGCGGCCCGCAGCGCGGGATGCGGGTAGCTCGAGCGGCGCGAGGTGCCGTCGCCCAGCCCGGTGACGACCACCGAGGTGGCCTTGACGCCGGGCACGGCCACCACGCGCACCACCTCGTCGGTGCTGCCGGTGGCCTCGACGTCGGAGAGCACCGCCTGCAGGTGCACCACGGCCTTGCGCGGCAGGTGGTGGCCGGTGGCGAGGTCGGCGCCGTCGGGGGTTCGCACCGAGCCGACGACCAGGGTGTCGACGGCGAGCTCGGCGGGGGGTCGGGTCGTCAGGGCCAGAGTGGTCATGCGGGCAGACTATCGACCGCGCAGCGCACGGGCTGCAAGGCGGTAACGTGCAAACCATGACCGAGCTGCTGCACTCACCGCTCCATGACCGGCACATCGCGCTGAACGCGAAGATGGCCGACTTCGGGGGCTGGTCGATGCCCATCGAGTACCCCGGCGGTGGTGTCGTCGCCGAGCACACCGCGGTGCGCGAGCGGGTCGGCATCTTCGACGTCTCGCACCTGGGCAAGGCCCGGGTCTCCGGCCCCGGGGCCGCCGACTTCGTCAACGCGTGCCTCACCAACGACCTGGGCCGGATCGGCCCCGGGCAGGCGCAGTACACGATGTGCTGCACCGAGACCGGCGGGGTGGTCGACGACCTGATCCAGTACCTGCGCTCCGACGACGACGTCTTCCTCATCCCGAACGCCGCCAACACCGCGAAGGTCGTCGACCTGCTCGCGGCCGCCGCACCCGAGGGCATCACCGTCGAGAACCTGCACGACCGCTACGGCGTCATCGCGGTGCAGGGCCCGCGGTCCGACGAGGTGCTGCGCGGGCTTGGCTTCCCGGTCGACCACCACTACATGAGCTTCGTCGAGACCGACTGGGAGGGGCTGCCGGTCATCGTCTGCCGCACCGGCTACACGGGCGAGCGCGGCTACGAGATCGTGCCGCCGTGGGACGTCGCCGGCTCGGTCTGGGACGCCCTCGCCGTGGCGGTGGCGGCCGAGGGCGGGCTGCCCGCCGGTCTGGGCGCTCGCGACACGCTGCGCACCGAGATGGGCTACCCGCTGCACGGCAACGACCTGTCCCTCGACATCACCCCGGTGATGGCCGGCGCCGCGTGGGCGGTCGGCTGGGACAAGCCGCAGTTCTGGGGCCGTGACGCCCTCACCGCCGAGCGCGCGGCCAAGCAGTCGCGGCTGATGCGCGGGCTTGTGGTGACCGGTCGCGGCATCCCCCGCTCGCACTGCGCGGTCAAGGACGCCACCGGCGCGGTCGTCGGCGAGGTCACCTCGGGCACCTTCTCGCCAACCCGCAAGCAGGGCATCGCGCTGGCGCTGCTCGACCGCTCGGTGACCCTCGGCGACGAGGTGGTCGTCGACGTGCGCGGCCGCGACGTCGCCGCGACGGTGTCGAAGCCCCCGTTCGTCGAGGTGGGGGTGCGTGAGAAGTGAGCGAGCAGTGGACCTGGGCCTACGAAGGCCCCGACGGCGCCCCGATGCCGGCCGCCGGGCTGGGTGAGACCGCGTTCCCCACCCAGTCGGATGCCGAGTCGTGGTTCGGCGAGGTGTGGCACGACCTGTCCGCGGCGGGGGTCGCGGCGGTGACCCTGCTGCGTGACGGCCAGAAGGTCTACGGGCCGATGAGCCTGGAGGCCCCGGCCTGACCGCCCCGCGCGATGGCTGACGCCCGGCGAACCGGGCGACCCGTCAGCTGGGGAACTCGCGCCGCTTGACCTGCGGTCGCGGCATCCGAGAGCGGCGCATCTGGAAGGCGCGCATCGCGGCATACATGCCGTTGCCCTTGGTGGACGCGGCGTCGGGGCCGAACTTGGCGGCCAGCCGCTTCTTCAGCCCGCGGTACATCAGGAAGGTGTCGGCCACGGCGAAGAGCAGCACGGAGTAGGTGAGGATCGTGACGAAGAACAGGATGGTGTTGGTGCGCAGGAAGCTGAGCGCCAGCACGATGAGCATCACGGGCAGCATGAACTCGGCCAGGTTGAACCGCGCGTCGATGTAGTCGCGCATGTAGCGGCGCACCGGGCCCTTGTCGCGAGCGGGCAGGCCGGCGTCGTCGCCGCTGATCATCGCCTGGCGGGTCTTCGCGAGCTGCTCCTGGCGCTTGGCCTTGTCGACCTGCTTCGCCTGCTTGCGGTCGGCGACCACCAGCGGCTGCTTGCGTGCGGCCTCCTGGTCCTTGCGCTTGGGCGTGGGCCGGTTCTTGGCCCCGTCGCGCTGCGGGTGGAGGTCGTCGACGAGCACGTCGTTGGTGGTCTTGCTGCGTCCGAACACGCCTCCACTGTAAGTGCTCGGGCGAAACTGTATGTGCTCGGGCGCGGATGCCGTGCACGCGCGTGCCGTCACCGGCCGCACCCGTCGGTAGGGTCGGCGCCGTGACCGACGTGCTGACTCCCGACCAGATCTCCGCCCTCCGTGACCGGGTCGCCGCCCTGATGCCGGCCGTGCGCGCCGACCTCGAGGCGCTCACCCGCATCCCCAGCGTGAGCCTCGACGCCTTCGACCAGGCGCAGGTCGAGGCGAGCGCCGAGGCCACCGCCGCCCTGCTGCGCGCCGAGGGGCTCGACGTCGAGATCGTGCGCGAGGGGGGCCGCCCCGCTGTCATCGGCCACGTCGACGGGCCGCCCGGGTCGCGCACCGTCATGCTCTACGCCCACCACGACGTGCAGCCCCCCGGCGACGACGCCCTGTGGGACAGCGCGCCGTTCGAGCCCACCGAGCGCGAGGGGCGGCTCTACGGGCGCGGCGCCGCCGACGACAAGGCCGGCATCATGGCCCACGTGGCGGCCCTGCGGGCCCACTCCGGGTCGCTGCCGGTGGGGGTGACGGTGTTCGTCGAGGGCGAGGAGGAGGTCGGCTCCGACTCGCTGCCCGCCATCCTCGAGCGGCACGGCGCGAAGCTGCGGGCCGATGCGATCGTGCTTGCCGACTCCACCAACTGGGCGATCGGCGAGCCGGCCCTCACCACGACCCTGCGCGGCATGATCCGGGTGGTGGTCACCGTGACCACGCTCGACCACGGCATCCACTCGGGCATGTTCGGCGGGGCCGTCCCCGACGCGCTCACCGCGCTGGTCCGAACGCTCGCGAGCCTGCACGACGACGAGGGTGAGGTCGCGGTCGCCGGCCTGAAGTCGGGCGTGGCCGCCGACCTCGACTACGACGAGGCCCGGCTGCGCGAGGAGTCCGGCCTGCTCGACGGGGTGTCCACGATTGGCAGCGGCTCGCTGCTCTCGCGGATCTGGACCAAGCCGTCGATCACCACCATCGGCATCGACGCGCCCACCGTCGCGACCTCGTCGAACACCTTGGTGCCGACCGCCGCCGCCAAGATCTCGATGCGGCTGGCCCCCGACGAGCACGACATGGACGCCTTCGCCCTGCTGCGCGACCACCTCGTGGCGCACACCCCGTGGGGCGCCAAGGTCGAGGTGACCCTCGACGACCGTGGCCTCGGGTTCTCCGCCGACGCGCAGGGCCCGGTCTACGACCAGGCCCGCGCCGCCTTCGCCGACGCCTGGGGCGTGCAGCCCGTCGACATCGGGGTGGGCGGGTCGATCCCGTTCGTGGCGGCGTTCGCCGAGCAGTTCCCGGATGCCGCGATCCTCGTCACCGGCGTCGAGGACCCCGACGCGCGGGCCCACGGCGCCAACGAGTCGCTGCACCTCGGCGAGTTCGAGCGGGTCTGTGTGGCCGAGGCCGTGCTCCTCGCCCGGCTCGGCGCCCTCC
>CAWIEI010000008.1:0-37821 GCA_963834965.1 uncultured Actinomycetota bacterium
GTCGACCACGCCGTGCAGCAGCGTGCCCCGCACGAGCCGATCGACCTGATGGCCGCGATGCGCGAGCACTCCACCCGGGGTCGCCGTCGTCGGCGCCCCTCCCCCTCGAGCACGCCCGGCGACGACCGCCCCCGCGCCGACGCCCTGCCCATCGAGGACCTCGCCACCGACGTCTCCGCCGCGCCCCCGCCCCCCGCGGCACGCGGGCGCAACCCGGTCTCCGCCCACCTCGACGAGCCGGCGCCCGGACCCGACGCCGACGAGCACGTGGGCGGCTGGCCCGAGCACGACGACGACGCACCGGTCGGCGCGGCGATGGAGGGTGGGGACGAGACCCAGGAATCCAACAACACAGGGCAGTCCGACCCGGACGGGCCCGACGAGGTCGCGCCCCCTCGGCCCACGCCGGCGCGCAAGGGACGCCCGAGCGTGCCGAGCTGGGACGACATCGTCTTCGGCACCCGCGGCGGCGGCTCCGGCTGAGGGGCCCGCCGGTGCTGCTGCGCACCGCTGTCGCCGACGACCTGCCGGTGCTGCGCGACGTCTTCCGCCGGGCCTCGCTGGGCAACCCGGGCGACGCCGAGGTCCTGCTCGCCCACCCCGAGGCGCTGGTGCTGCCAGATGCCGAGGTGCTCGCGGGTCGCACCCGGGTGGCCGTCACCGACGAGGGCACCGTCGTCGGGTTCATCACCGTGCTCGGCGACGGCCCGGTCCGCGAGCTCGAGGACCTGTTCGTCGACCCCGAGACGCAGCGCCGCGGCATCGGCGCCGAGCTGGTGGCGGATGCCGTGTCGCGCGCCCGCGCCGACGGCGCCACCCGCCTCGAGGTGACCGGCAACCCGCACGCGTCCGCCTTCTACGCACGGGTGGGCTTCGAGCGCGACGGTGAGGTGCGCACCGAGCTCGGGCCCGGCATCCGCATGCACCTCGACCTGTAGCCCCTCAGGGTCAGCGGCGGGGCGGAACGGCGCAGACGTCGAGGTCGAACGGCAGCGTGTCGGGCGACGGGGAGGCGGCCCGGGCGGCCGAGCTGTTCATCCGCCGCATGTAGTGCCGCCGGCAGAGCACCTCGTACTCGACCAGGCCGGTGCTGGCTGCGGCCGTGTCGCCGACGACCACCTGCTCCCCCTCTACCACCATGACGCCGTCGACGATGCGGGCGTTGTGGGTGGCCTTGCGGCCGCACCAGCACAGCGCCTCGACCTGCAGCAGCTGCACCCGGTCGGCGAGCTCGATGAGCCGCCGCGAGCCGGGGAACAGCTCGGTGCGGAAGTCGGCGGTGATGCCGAAGGCGTGCACGTCGATGTCGAGCTCGTCGACGACCCGCGCCAGCTGCTCGACCTGGCCCGGGGTGTAGAACTGCGCCTCGTCACAGATCAGGTAGTCGACGCGGGCGCCGGAGGTGAGCCGCTCGACGACCTCGTCCCAGAAGTCGAGGTCGTCGTCGACCTCGATCGCCGGCGTCGACAGGCCCAGCCGCGAGGACAGCACCGACTCACCCATCCGGTCCAGCTTGGTGAAGATCAGCCCCTGCCGGCCGCGGACGGCGTTGTTGTGGTCCATCTGGAGGGCAAGGGTCGACTTGCCGCAGTCCATCGTTCCCGAGAAGAAGACCAGATCCGCCACGAGGGGACACCCTAGGCGACGCGGGCCGCGGGCACGTGGACCACCGGGACGGCCACCTCGTCGTCGCTCAGCGAGCCGTGCAGGCCGAGCAGGGCCAGCAGCTCGGGGCGGGCCCGGCGCGAGTCGACGACAGCGGAGCGACCACGCATCGCCACCACGACATCACCGATCCGGGCCAGGTTGTGGGGCGCGACGGCCCCGAACCACCCTGCGGCGACGGCGTCCTCGCGCGAGCGCACCATGCCGCGCCCGCCCAGAACCGCGGTCCAGGCGGCGTGCACGTCGTCGCGTGCTCCCGGCTCGACGTACAGCTGGGGGGCCCGCGCCTCGTTGGTGACGTGCCGCACCCCGGCCGCCAGGAGCGGCTCGTGCGCCACGTCGAGCCGCAGCTCGTGCGGGGAGTCGATCATGCCGTGGTCTGCAGTCACGGTGAGCGAACAGTCGTCGGGCAGCCGCGCCGATAGCCTCGCCAGCTCGCGGTCGATGCTCTCGAGCTCGTCACCCCACTGCCACGAGTCGCACCCGTGCACGTGCCCGATCTTGTCGAGCTCGCCCCAGTAGAGGTGCGCGAGCACCCGTGGCGCCGACCGCACGGCGGCCAGGGTGGCGTCGACCCGCTGCGGCAGGGTGGCCGCGGCGACGAACCGGCCACCCCGGATGGCGGCGTTGGTCAGGCCCGAGCCGTCGAAGTGGGCGGGGCCGACCCGCACCACCTCGACCCCCGCGGCGGCCACCGCCTCGAAGACCGTCGGGTGCGGCTGCCAGGTGCGCGGGTCGGGGCCGTCCTCCCAGGACAGCTCGTTGAGCAGCCGGTCGGCCCCGGGCACGAGCACCTCGTAGCCGAGCAGCCCGTGCGCCCCGGCCGCGAGTCCCGTGCCGAACGTCCCCATCGACGTGGCCGTGGTGGAGGGGAAGCCGCTGGCGACCCGCCGCGTGGTGGCCAGGTGCGAGCGCAGCCAGGGTGCGTGCCCGGCCCGGCGCACCAGCAGGTCGTGACCCAGCCCGTCGACGAGCACGGTGACCGCGCGCCGTGCGGGCGGCAGGTCGAACCCCGTGGTCGCCTGACCCGCTCCCCCGCCCCAGGCCACCCCGAGGCTTCTGGCGACGCTCGGCAGCACGTCGGCGAGCGCGGGGCCGGGGCCGACCGGCGGGCTCGCCGACGGGTCGCCGGTGGGCGGCATCGAGGTCTGCTCAGCCCTGGCCGATGGCGGCGGACAGGTCGCGGGCGAAGCCGAGCGCCTGCGAGAGCGCGTCGTCGCCGTCCGCGGCAGCGGAGATGCGCAGCGCGATGTCGTCGCCGGTGATGGTGCCCTCGTAGCCGTGGTCGGCGTCGCACTCGGGGTCGGCGCAGGATGCCGGCACGAGGTCCAGGCGCGCCACCGTGCCCCAGCCGAGGGTGAGCGACAGCTCGCGGCCCAGGCTGCCCGGCACGTAGGTGGACGGGTTCTCGACCACGTGGGTGAGCATCACGCCGCGCACCGCCGACAACGGGATCGACTCGGTGGTCGCGGTCGCGACGTCCTGCGGCGCCGGTGGCTCGTCGGCGTGGTCGTCGGCATGCGCGATCAGCAGCCGCGTGGGGGTGAGCACGAGCACGGTGATGTGCCGGCGCACCACGTCACGGTCGAAGGTCGTCTCGAGGTGCACCAGGTGGTTCTCGATGGGCTCGCGCACCAGGGCCGCAGCGACGACGTCGGCCACCAGGGCCGGGTAGTAGCCGGCCCGGACGATGGCGTCGGTGAGGTCCGCGGGCAGGACGGGGGCGTCGGAGGTACTGCTCATGGGCACCATTGTGCCCGTCCCGGCCGTCGGTGCCTCCCCCGCAACCGCTACGTGAGGGAGCGGCGCCCCGGGTCGGTGCGGCGCGGGGCCGGCGCCAGCACGATCTCGGCCCCCAGCACCTCGACCCCCGCGGGATGGGCGTTGACCGGGTTGAGCTTCAGGGACGCGACCTCCGCGAGGTCGTCGGCGAGCACCGACACCCGGGCGATGAGGTCGGCCAGGGCGGCCCGGTGCACCGGTGTGGCACCGCGGTGGCCGTGCAGCACCGGGGCGGCCTTGACCGACGAGATGAGCTCGCTGACGGTGACGTCGGTGAGCGGCGGGATGCGGTAGGCGATGTCGTCGAGCAGCTCGGTGGGCATGCCCGCGACGCTGAACCCGATGACCGGCCCGAAGAGCGGGTCCTCGTCGGAGGTGATCACGCACGGAACCCCGGGGGTGGCCATCTTCTGCACGACGAGGCGGTCGGCGTCGAGGGGGGCGAGCCGCTCGGTGAGCGACTCCCACGCGTCGCGCAGCGACTCCTCGGTGCGCAGGTCGACCCGCACCGAGCCGACGCCACCCTGGTGGCGCAGCATCGGGGCCGTCGACTTCAGCACGACCGGGTAGCCGACCCGCTCGGCGGCGGCCACCGCCTCGTCGGCCGTGCGGGCCTCCTCCTTGCCCCAGACGTCGATGCCGTAGGCCTGCAGCAGGGCTGCCGCCTCGTCGTGGGTGAGCCGGCGGCCCTTCGGGTCGACCGAGAGCACGGTGTGCACGACGTCCTCGGCGATGCGCCGGTTGATGCCCGCGGGGGCGACCGGCGTGCCGTGGTCCTTGGCCCGCCACTGTCCGTAGCGGGTGGCGGCGGCGAGCGCGCGCACGGCATCCTCGGGCATCGTGTAGACGGGGATGGCGCGGGTCGAGCCACCGGTGCCGGACACCGACGAGTGCCCGTCGTCGACCCCGCGCATACCGAGGAAGGTTGCGGCACAGGGCTTCTGGGAGCCGTTAGCGGCCTCGCGCACCGCGGCGGCGACATCCTCGTCGTTGGTCACCAGTGGGGGGATGAAGCAGGTCAGCACGGAGTCGACCTTCGGGTCGGCGAAGGCGGCCGCCAACGCCGTGCGGAACTGTGCGGCGGTCGCGTCGGTGGGCAGGGCCACCGGGCCGTGCGACACGGTGAGCCCCCAGCTGGTGCAGGCGTCGGCGGTGAGGGTGCCCAGCGCCGTGGAGTTGCCCACGACGGCCACCCGGTCGCCCGCGGGCAGCGGCTGGTGGGCGACGAGCTGGGCGATGTCGAAGAGCTGGTGCACGTTCTCGACCCGCATCACGCCGGCCTGCTTGAGCATCGCGGAGAACACCTCGGGGCGGGCCTTGGTCTTGCGCACCCGGTGCCCCGGCGGCACGCCGAACGCGGAGACGCCCGACTTCACCACGATGACCGGCTTGATCAGCGCCAGGTTGCGCGCGACGCGCGAGAACTTGCGCGGGTTGCCCATCGACTCCAGGTAGAGGCCGACGGCGGTGGTGGAGTCGTCGTCGATCCAGTACTGCATGAAGTCGTTGCCGGACACGTCGACCCGGTTGCCGGCCGACCCGAAGGTCGAGATGCCCAGGTTGCGCCGGGCCGCCGAGGCGAGCACCGCGATGCCGAGCGCACCCGACTGGGCGAACAGGCCGAGCTGGCCGTGCGGCGGCAGCGTGGGGGCCAACGAGGCGTTCAGGCGCACGGCAGGGTCGTTGTTGATCAGCCCGAACGAGTTCGGCCCGACCACGCGCATGCCGGCGTTGCGCGCCCGGCGCAGCAGCTCGGCCTGCAGCCGCTCCCCCGCACGGCCCTCCTCGGCGAAGCCCGACGACACCACGAGCAGCGCCTTGACCCCGGCCTCGGCACACTCGTCGACCACCTCGAGCACCGCATGGGCCGGCACCGCGATCACCGCGAGGTCGACCTTGCCGGGCACGGCGGCCACCGAGGGGTAGGCCGTGCGGCGTCGCAGGGTGCGCACGTTCGGGTTGACCGGGTGGATGGTGCCGGTGAAGCCGGCTTCGACCAGCCGGTCGAGCAGCTGGCTGCCGATCGAGTTGCGGCGCCGGCTGGCACCGATCACGGCGATCGTGCGCGGGGTCAGGATGGAGCGCACGCTCAGGGCCTCGGCGCGGTGCTCGCGCGACATCGCCACGGCCTTGGAGGAGTCGGTCGGCTCGATGTCGAAGCCCACCTCGACCACGCCGTCCTCGATGTGCCGCTTGACGTCGTAGCCGGCGTCGGCGAAGACCGAGAGCATCTTGCGGTTCTGCGGGAGGACCTCGGCGGTGAACCGCGAGATGCCGAACTCCTGGGCGATCGCGGCCAGGTGCTCGAGCAGCACCGAGCCGATGCCCTTGCCCTGGAAGTGGTCGCTGATGTTGAACGCGACCTCGGCGCTGCGCGCGTCGATCCGGTCGTAGCGCCCGATGCCGATGATCTCCTCGCGCATCGTCGCGACCAGGGCGACCCGGTCGGCGTAGTCGACGTGGGTGAACCGGAAGACGTCGGCGTCGCTGAGCTGGCGCAGCGGCGCGAAGAAGCGCAGGTAGATCGACTCGTCGGACTGCGCGGCGTGGAAGCGCCGGATGCCGTCGCCGTCGGCCGGGCAGATCGGCCGCACGCGGGCGACCGTGCCGTCGCGCAGGACGACGTCGGCCTCCCACTCCACGGGGTAGCCGGGTGGGAGCGGCTCGTCCTCCATGGCCCCATCGTGCCACCCCACGGAACCGGCCCGTGCCGCCTCACGGTGGGCGGACGCACCGGGTTCGCGGCGCGCCCGGCGGCGGGCACACTGGGGCTCGTGGAGCTCCGCGACGCCGTCCTGCACCGCCGCATGGTGCGCCGTTTCGACCCGGACTCCCCGGTGCCCGCCGAGGTGGTCCGCGACCTGGTGCGGCTGGCCGTGCGGGCCCCGAGCGCCGGGTTCAGCCAGGGCTGGGACTTCGTGGCCCTGCTCGACCCGGCCGACCGGGCGAGGTTCTGGGCGGCCGTCGACGACGGCAGCCCACCCGACGCCTGGCTGCGCGGCGTCTCCTCGGCACCGGCCCTGGTGCTCTGCCTCAGCGACCCGCAGACCTACCTCGACCGCTACGCCGAGCCCGACAAGGGCTGGACCGACCGGTCGACCGACCGCTGGCCGGTGCCCTACTGGGACACCGACGTCGCGATGGCGGCGATGGTGATGCTCCTCGGCGCCGAGGATGTCGGCCTCGGCGCGCTGTTCTTCGGGGTGCCGGTGGAGCAGCACGAGGCGGTGCACGAGGCGCACGGCATCCCCGGCGACCGCCGCATCGTCGGCGTCGTCGCGCTGGGTACCGAGGCCGAGCGGGTGTCCGGCTCGCCGCAGACCCGGCGGCGCCGGCCCGCTCGACGACGTGCTCCACGTCGGGCGCTTCGGGAATGCACGGAGTGTCGATAGGTGAACCGGCAACCGGGTTTGTGAGGATGGTGCCGACCCCCGTCGCGGCGCCGCCGCGCACCTGACCGACCCGGAGCCGAGCCCCACCCGATGGCCAAGCGCAGCAGCACGCCCCCTCCGCCCGACGACTTCACCGAGCGGATCGTCGACATCGACGTCGAGGAGGAGATGCGCAGCGCCTTCCTCGAGTACTCCTACAGCGTCATCTACTCGCGAGCCCTGCCCGACGCCCGCGACGGCCTGAAGCCCGTGCAGCGCCGGATCCTGTACGGGATGAGCGAGCTCGGGCTGCGACCCGACCGCCCGCACGTGAAGTCGAGCCGGGTCGTCGGCGAGGTCATGGGCAAGTACCACCCGCACGGCGACCAGGCGATCTACGACGCCCTGGTGCGGATGGCGCAGCCCTTCACGATGCGCCTGCCGCTGGTCGACGGGCACGGCAACTTCGGCTCGCTCGACGACGGCCCGGCCGCCTCGCGCTACACCGAGGCCCGGATGGCGCCCGCAGCGCTGCTCATGGTCGCCGGCCTCGACGAGGACACCGTCGACTTCGTCCCCAACTACGACGACTCCCTGACCCAGCCCGGGGTGCTGCCGGCCGCCTACCCCAACCTGCTCGTCAACGGCGCGTCCGGCATCGCGGTCGGCATGGCCACCAACATGGCCCCGCACAACCTCGTCGAGGTGATCGGCGCCGCCCGCCACCTGATCGCCCACCCCGACTGCTCGCTCGACGACCTGATGAAGTTCGTGCCCGGCCCCGACCTGCCCGGCGGCGGGCGGATCATCGGGCTCGACGGCATCCGCGACGCCTACCTGGGCGGGCGCGGCGCGTTCCGCACCCGCGCCACCGCCCGGGTCGAGAAGCTCACCCCGCGCCGAATGGGCATCGTCGTCACCGAGCTGCCCTACCTGATCGGCCCGGAGAAGGTCATCGAGCGGGTCAAGACCCTCGTGCAGTCCAAGAAGCTGCAGGGCATCAGCGACGTCAAGGACCTCACCGACCGCAAGCACGGCCTGCGCCTGGTCTTCGAGGTCAAGAACGGCTTCAACCCCGATGCCGTGCTCGAGCAGCTCTACAAGCTCACCCCGATGGAGGACTCCTTCGGCATCAACAACGTCGCCCTGGTCGACGGCCAGCCGCGCACCCTGGGCCTGAAGCAGCTGCTGCGCACCTACGTCGACTTCCGCATCGGCGTGGTGCGGCGGCGCACCGAGTACCGGCTGCGCCGGCGCCGCGAGCGGCTGCACCTCGTCGAGGGGCTGCTCGTCGCCATCGTCGACATCGACGAGGTCATCCAGCTGATCCGCGGCTCCGACGACACCGCGATGGCCAAGGCCCGGCTGATCTCGGTCTTCGACCTGTCCGACGCCCAGGCCGACTACATCCTCGAGCTGCAGCTGCGCCGCCTCACCCGGTTCTCACGCATCGAGCTCGAGACCGAGCGCGACGAGCTGCTGCGCCAGATCGAGGAGCTCGAGGCGATCCTGGCCGACGAGAAGCTGCTGCACCGCACCGTCTCCACCGAGCTCGCCGACGTCGCCAAGGCCCACGGCACGCCCCGGCGCACCGTGCTGCTCGAGTCGGCCGGTACCCCCGCCTCGGTCGCCACCCCGCTCGAGGTCACCGACGACCCGTGCTGGGTGCTGCTGTCGTCCACCGGCCTGCTCGCCCGCACCTCGAGCGCCGACCCGGTGCCGAGCGACGGCGGCCGGGCCAAGCACGACGCCATCATCGGCGCGGTGCGCACCACCGCCCGCGGCGAGTTCGCGCTGGTCACCTCGCGCGGCCGGATGCTGCGGATGTCGGCGCTCGAGCTGCCGACCCTGCCGCCGCTGGGCGGGTCGCCGAGCCTGTCCGGCGGCGCGCCGCTGGCGGTCTTCGTCGACCTCCCGCCCGGGGAGGAGCCGCTGACCATCGTGCCGCTGGATGCCGACGGGCCGGGCATCGCGCTCGGCACGGCATCCGGTGTGGTCAAGCGGGTCACCACCGACTACCCCGGCCGCCCCGAGTGGGAGGTCGTCGCGCTGCGCGACGGTGACACGCGTCGTCGGCGCGGTGGCGCTGCACGACGGCACCGAGGACCTCGTCTTCGTCACCAGCGACGCCCAGCTGCTGCGCTTCCCGGCAGCGGCCGTGCGGCCGCAGGGCCGCTCGGCCGGTGGGATGGCCGGCATCCGGCTCTCGCCAGGAGCCGCCGTGACGTACTTCGGGGCCGTCGACCCGGCCGCCGACAACGTCGTCGTCACCTCGGCCGGCTCGTCCGACGCGCTGCCCGGCACCCAGCCCGGCGCCCTCAAGGTGACGCCGTTCGCCGAGTACCCCGCCAAGGGTCGTGGCACGGGTGGCGTTCGGGCACACCGGTTCCTGCGCGGCGAGGACGCCCTGGTGCTCGCCTGGGTCGGCGCCCGGCCGGCCCGCGCGTCCGGCCCGAACGGCGTGCCGCTCGAGCTGCCCGAGGCCACCGGCCGAGCGCGACGGCTCGGGCACGGCGTACCCGGCGGTCATCGCGGGGGTCGGCGCGCCGGTGCGATGAGGGGTGCGCGCGGGCGTGTTACTCAATCGTTACCGCCTACGGCCGCGCGGGCGTTGCGCTGCGTGTGTAAACGCTTTTACCTTGGTCCCGGTTCCCTCATCGCCGAGGCCGACAACCCGTCTCGGCGCGACCAGAGAAAATGGAGGCGGGCAATGGCCCTCAACTCAAAGCGCCGCATTGCGGCGTTGACCGGAGTCCTCGCGGTGGCCCTGACCGCGACGGCCTGCGGAAGCAGTGACAGCGGCAGCGGCAGCAGTGCCAGCGGCAGCGGTAGCAAGTCCACTATCGACTGCAAGCCCTACGAGGCGTTCGGTGACCTGAAGGGCAAGACGGTCTCCGTCTACACCTCGATCACCGCGCCCGAGGACGCTCCCCACCAGGCTTCCTACAAGCCGTTCGAGGAGTGCACCGGCGTCACGATCAAGTACGAAGGCTCCAAGGAGTTCGAGGCCCAGCTGCCGGTGCGCGTCAAGGGTGGCAACGCCCCCGACATCGCGTACCTCCCGCAGCCCGGTCTGCTCGCGACCATGGTCGCCACCGGAGCGGTCAAGGAGGCCCCGCCGGAGGTCGTCGCCAACGTCGACAAGAACATGCCCGACTGGAAGCAGCTACGGCACCGTCAATGACAAGTTCTACGCCGCCGCGCTCGGCGCCAACGTCAAGTCGTTCGTGTGGTACTCGCCGCAGGCGTTCAAGGACAAGGGCTACGAGGTGCCGAAGACGTGGGCCGAGCTGCTCGCGCTCTCCGACAAGATCGTCGCCGACAACCCCAGTGGCGACGTCAAGCCCTGGTGTGCCGGCATCGAGTCCGGCGACGCCACCGGCTGGCCGGCCACCGACTGGGTCGAGGACGTCATGCTCCGCACGGCGGGTCCTGAGGTCTACGACAAGTGGGTCAAGCACGAGATCCCCTTCAACGACCCCGCCGTCGCCACGGCCCTGGCCGAGGTCGGCAAGATCCTCAAGAACCCCAAGTACGTCAACGGTGGGTTCGGCAACGTCAAGACGATCGCCTCCACGTCCTTCCAGGACGCCGGCCAGCCGATCCTCGACGGCACCTGCTACATGCACCGCCAGGCCTCGTTCTACGCGGCCAACTGGCCCGAAGGCACCAAGGTCGGCCCCGACGGCGACGTGTGGGCCTTCTACCTGCCGTCCGTCGACGCGTCGACCAAGCCGGTCCTCACCGCCGGTGAGTTCGTCGCCGCCTTCGCCGACCGTCCGGAGGTCAAGGCCTTCCAGACCTACCTCTCCTCGATCGAGTGGGCCAACGAGCGCGAGAAGACCTGTGGCTCGGGTGGTTGCGTGACCGCGAACAAGAACGCCGACCCGAACCTGTTGGCCAACCCGGTCGACAAGCTGTCGGCGACCATCCTCACCGACAAGGCCGCGACCTCGCGGTTCGACGGCTCCGACCAGATGCCGGGTGCCGTGGGTGCGGGAACGTTCTGGAAGGGCATGACCAACTGGATCACCGGTCAGGACGACAAGGCGACGCTCGACTACATCGAGAACTCGTGGCCGAAGAGCTGACCCCAGCTCAGCCCTGACCTGACCCAGGTCACCCGAACCGGGGTGGGGCGGATGCCCTCCGCCCCACCCCGGTTCTCCCTTTCCAGACTTCGGTTCTTCTGTATCCGACTTCACCGGAGGTGAGTCCATGACGTCGCACGTCCTCGTAGAAGTGGCCGGGAAGATCCCGGACCCGCTCCTGCGCGCCCAGAGCACTGCTGGCAAGTTCTTCCTGATGTTCTTCGCGATCGCCCTCTTCGCGGCGGTCTTCGGCCTGGTCCTCTTCTTCGCGTCCCTGTTCAAGGGCAGGACGGGAGAGAAGTGGCAGGGCGTGCTGTTCGTCGGCCCCGCGATCCTGCTGCTCGGCGTTCGGCCTGATGTACCCCGCGATCCTCACCATCGTCCAGTCGTTCCGCGGCACGAAGGGTGACGGCGCGTTCTCGTTGGACAACTACGTGCAGATGTTCACCCAGCCCGAGCTGCTGCTGGTGCTGCGCAACACCGCCATCTGGGTCATTCTCGTGCCGTTCATCGCCACCGGGGTCGGCCTGCTCTACGCCATCCTCATCGACCGGGCCCGTGGCGAGGCGTTCTCCAAGGCCCTGATCTTCCTGCCGATGGCCATCTCGATGGTCGGTGCCAGCATCATCTGGAAGTTCGTCTACCAGTACAAGCAGACGTCCCGCCCGCAGATCGGCCTGCTCAACGCCATCCTCAAGGCGCTCGGGTTCGAGACCCAGCAGTTCCTCATCAACGCCCCGCTGAACACCTTCATGCTGATCATCGTCATGGTCTGGATCCAGGCCGGCTTCGCGATGACCGTGCTGTCGGCCGCCATCAAGGCGATCCCCGACGAGATCATCGAGGCGGCCAAGCTCGACGGCGTGATGGCGCTTCAAGATGTTCCGGTTCATCACGCTGCCGAGCATCCGCCCCGCCCTCGTCGTCGTCCTCACGACGATCGGCATCGGGACGCTGAAGGTGTTCGACATCGTGCGCACCATGACCGGTGGTCAGTTCGACACCTCCGTCGTGGCCAACGAGTTCTACAACCAGAGCTTCCGCTACGACGCCGGTGGCCTCGGCGCAGCCCTCGCAGTGCTGCTGTTCGTGCTCGTCATCCCGATCGTCGTCTACAACATCTTCCAGATGCGCAAGGAGGCCTGAGCATGAGCACCCTCGAGCCCATCGCGATGCCGGAGAAGGTCTCCCCGGAGATGGAGCGCACGACCGAGGCGCCCGCCGCAAAAAGCGGCGCGGCAAGTCGGCGGCCGGCGACGCCGCCCGCGCGATCTCCTCCCCGTGGGCGTCCTTGGCCGCGATCGTGATCGCGGTGCTGTGGACCATCCCGACCATCGGTCTGCTGGTCACCTCGTTCCGCAAGCAGAAGGACATCCAGCACCAGCGGCTGGTGGACCTCGTTCTCCGACCCCTCGGCCTACACCCTGGAGAACTACCGTCAGGCGCTCTTGCGCCGGACCAGCTCGGCGAGCGTGACCCAGTACTTCATCAACACGATCGTGATCACCATCCCGGCGGTGCTGCTGCCGCTGTTCCTGGCCTCACTCGCAGCGTACGCGTTCGCGTGGATGCCGTTCCCGGGCCGGGACGCGCTGTTCGTCGCGGTCTTCGCGCTGCAGATCGTCCCGCTGCAGGTCGCGCTGATCCCGCTGCTCGACAGGTACGTCAAGTTCGGGCTCGGGGCGTCCTACTGGAGCGTGTGGCTGTCGCACACGATCTTCGCGCTGCCACTAGCGACCTTCCTCATCCACAACTTCATGAGAGAGCTACCTGCCGAGCTCATGGAGGCGGCGCGCGTCGACGGCGCGGGGCACGTCACGATCTTCTTCCGGATCCTGCTGCCCCTGCTCACCCCGGCCCTCGCGGCGTTCGGCATCTTCCAGTTCCTCTGGGTCTGGAACGACCTGCTGGTCTCGCTGGTGTTCCTGGGCGGCACCCCCGACGTCGCGCCGATCACCGTGCACATCGCCGAGCTGTCCGGCTCTCGAGGAAGCGCGTGGTACCTGCTGTCGGCCGGTGCGTTCATCTCGATGATCGTCCCTGTCGCGGTGTTCCTCGCCCTGCAGCGGTACTTCGTGCGAGGCCTGCTCGCCGGCGGGCTGAAGGGCTGACGCCCGCCCGAGGGAAGGAATGACAGATCAGCACCATCACCGATGTGGCGCGGGTGGCCGGGGTCTCGGTCGCCACGGTCTCCCGCGCCCTTCGGGGACTCGACCGGGTCTCCCCCGAGACCCGTGAACGCGTGCTGCGGGTGGCGGAGGACCTCCACTACGTGGCCTCCCCCACCGCCACCTCGCTCGCGTCAGGGCGCACCCGCGTCGTCGCCGTCGTCGCGCCGTTCCTGACCCGCTGGTTCTTCGCCACCCTGGTCAGCGCGATCGAGAAGAGCCTGCGCGCCCGCGGGCACCACGTCATCCTCTTCGACCTCGAGGACGACAGCTACGACCAGCGACTCCCCCTCTCGCAGAACATGCTGTGGAAGCGGGTCGACGGCGTCATCACCCTGAACATCCCGATGACCGGCGAGGAGATCGAGCTCGTCGACCGGCTCGGGCTGCCCCTGGTCGCCATCGGCTCCCCCGTGCCCGACCGGGCCTGCGTGCGCATCGACGACAAGGCGGCCATGCGCACCGCCGTCGACCACCTGGCCGGCCTGGGCCACACCCGGATCGGCTACATCGGTGCGGTGCCGCAGAACGTCGCCCACATCCAGACACCGCAGGACCGCCTCGAGGCGTTCCTGGAGGCCGTCGGCCGGCTCGGCCTCGAGTGCGACGACGCCTGGATCCTCGGCTCGGACTGGACCGCCGAGGCCGCCGCCCGCGACAGCGCCGAGCTGCTCGCCCGGGCCGACCGCCCGACCGCCATCGTCGCGGCCTCCGACGAGATGGCCATCGGGGTGCGCGAGAGCGCCCGCCGGCTCGGGGTCGCCGTGCCGACCGACCTGTCGATCATCGGCATCGACGACTTCGTGCTCTCCGGGGTGCTCGGCCTGACCACCGTGCGCCAGGACGTCGCCGGGCAGGGGCACGCCGCCGCCGACCTGCTGCTGCGAGCCCTGCTCGACGACGACGAGTCGAACCAGACGATCGTGCTGCCCACCGAGCTGGTCGTGCGCGAGTCGACCGGCCCCGCCCCCCGCTGAAGCCGACCCATAGCGGATCTCCCACCCGACCTCCCGCACTCCCGCACTTTGTGCGGATCTCCCACGCACCGCGGGCTGCAGCGGGTGGGAGATCGGCAAGAAGTCGAGGGACCTGGCGGAGCCAGCGGTCAGTTGAGGGTCGAGTCCTCGCTCGCGAGCTCCTCCGGGTCGCGTCACGGCGCAGCACGAGCACGGCGATGTCGACGATCGTGAAGTCCCCCAGCAGCAGCAGCGCGGTGGTGCCGCCCAGCGCCGAGACGACTGGGCTGTCGCTGGTGCTCACGAAGGAGATCAGCCCGAAGGCGATCGCCGTGGTGAACACGATGGCGACCCACGGGGTCCGGCGACCCCGGTGGACCCAGCCGAGCACCGGGGGGAGCACGTCCTGGCGCGCCATGCCATAGAGCAGCCGGCTGGCCATCAGCATGTTGATCAGCGCCGAGTTGGCGACGGCGGACATCGCGATGAACGGCATCAGCCTGTCGATCGGGAAGTCGGGCAGGCCGGCGGAGACCACCTTCGTGAGCGGGGTGTCACCCTCGCCGAGCTGGTCGACCGGCACCAGGGCCACCGCGAAGATGGCGACCAGCACGTAGATCACCCCGATGATGCCGAGGCCGCCCAGCATCATCCGTCGGGAAGTTGCGCACCGGGTCCTTGGTCTCCTCCGCCATGTTGACGGCATCCTCGAAGCCCACCATCGCGAAGAAGGCGAGCGACGCGCCGCGGTGATGGCAAGGAACACATTCTTCTCCCCCGACGTGTCGAACACCGTCACCTGCGAGAAGTCGGCCTTGCCGCCCGTGGCGGCGTAGGCGCCGACGAGGATGACGAGGACCAGGCCGGACAGCTCGACGAGAGTGAGCACGACGTTGGCCTTGCCGCTCTCGCCGACCCCGCGGAAGTTGACCGCCGCGACGAGCAGCATGAAGGCCAGCGCGATGCCGAGGACGAGCGTGCTGTTCTCGCTGTCGAGCCCGAACCCGCGGCGAGGTTGGCGGCGAAGGCCTGCGAGGCCGTCGAGGCCGAGGTGATGCCCGAGCACATCACCGTGAAGGCCACGAGAAACGTCACGAAGTGGATGCCGAACGCCTTGTGCGTGTAGAGCGCCGCCCCGGCCGCCTTCGGGTACTTCGTGACCAGCTCGAGGTAGCTGAAGGCCGTGACCAGCGCGATCGCGAAGGCGACGATGAACGGCGCCCAGGCGGCGCCCCCGACCTCCTGTGCCACCTTCCCGGTCAGGGCGTAGACCCCGGTGCCGAGGATGTCACCGACGATGAAACAGCAGCAGCTTGGGGCCGATGGCCCGCTTGAGCTCGGTGCGCTCCTCACCCTCGACGTGCCGGTCGGCGGAATCACCGCTGGCGCTCATGGTGCCCACCCCGCCCCCCGTGTTGGACGCCGTCCGACGTCCACCGCCCCAACTGTGGCCTGACGGCCCGGCGCGAACACCCTTGGGGTGCACAGAATCTGGCTCAGACGTCGATGCGCTCGCGGTCGAGAGCGTGGGCGGAGTCGATGATGAAGTCCTTGCGGGGGCCGACGTCGCCGCCCATGAGCAGCTCGAACACCCCTGCCGCTGAGTCGAGGTCGGCCGCGGTCACCTTGCGCAGGGTCCGGTGCTGGGGGTCCATCGTTGTCTCGGCGAGCTGGTCGGCATCCATCTCGCCCAGGCCCTTGTAGCGCTGCAGCGGCTTGGTCTTCTTGCCGCGCCGGGTGAGCGTGGCCATGGTGCGGCGCATCTCGACCTCGGAGTAGGTGTAGATGACCTCGTTGGCCTTGGTGCCGGGGTTGATGACCTCGATGCGGTGCAGCGGCGGCACCGCGGCGTAGACCCGGCCGGCCTCGACGAGCGGGCGCATGTAGCGGAAGAACAGGGTGAGCAGCAGGGTGCGGATGTGGGCGCCGTCGACGTCGGCGTCGGTCATGATGATGACCTTGCCGTAGCGGGCCGACTCGAGGTCGAAGGTGCGGCCCGAGCCGGCGCCGATGACCTGGATGATGGCGGCGCACTCGGCGTTGCCGAGCATGTCGGTGACCGAGGCCTTCTGGACGTTGAGGATCTTGCCGCGGATCGGCAGCAGCGCCTGGTGGTCGCTGCTGCGGGCGAGCTTGGCGGTGCCCAGGGCGCTGTCGCCCTCGACGATGAACAGCTCGGTGCGCTCGACGTCGGTGCTGCGGCAGTCGGCGAGCTTGGCCGGCAGGGTGCTCGACTCGAGCGCGGTCTTGCGGCGCTGGGTCTCCTTGTGCAGCCGCGCGCTGATCCGCGACTTCATCTCGGAGGTGACCTTCTCGAGCAGCAGGGCCGCCTGCTGCTTCTCGCCGCGCTTGGTGGAGACGAGCCGCTCGGTGAGCTCCTTCTCGACCACCCTGGCCACGATGGCGCGCACCGCGTTGGTGCCGAGCACCTCCTTGGTCTGGCCCTCGAACTGCGGCTCGGCCAGGCGCACGGTGACCACCGCGGTCAGCCCGGCGAGCGCGTCGTCCTTCTCGAGCTTGTCGGACCCGACCTTGAGCCGGCGCGCGTTGAGCTCGAGCTGGCGGCGCAGCACCTTGAGCAGTGCCTGGTCGAAGCCGGCGAGGTGGGTGCCGCCCTTGGGCGTGGCGATGATGTTGACGAACGAGCTCACCCGGGTGTCGTAGCCGGTGCCCCAGCGCACCGCGACGTCGACGGCGCACTCGCGCTCGACCTCGGTGGGGCTCATGTGGCCCTTGGCGTCGAGCACCGGCACGGTCTCCTTGAACGTGCCGGTGCCCTGGAGGCGCCACACGTCGGTGACCGGCGGGTCGGGGGCGAGGAACTCGCAGAACTCGGAGATGCCGCCGTCGTGCAGGAACACCTCCTCGGTGGGCTCCTCGCCGCGCAGGTCGCGGATGACGAGGGTGAGCCCCGGCACGAGGAACGAGGTCTGCCGGGCACGGGAGACCAGGCCCTCGAGGTCGAAGGTGGCGTCGCGCAGGAAGATCTGCTGGTCGGCCCAGTAGCGCACCCTGGTTCCGGTGACCCCGCGCCGGGTGGTGCCGATGACCTCGAGCTCGCTGATGCTGACGTAGGGCGTGAACGGGTGCTCGGGGTCCTTGGCACCCTTGGCCCCGGCGATGTCGGAGAACACGCCCGGCTCGCCGCGCCGGAAGCTCATGGCGTAGGTCTTGCCGCCGCGGTCGACCTCGACGTCGAGGCGCGAGGACAGCGCGTTGACCACCGACGCGCCCACCCCGTGCAGGCCGCCGGATGCCGTGTATGACCCGCCGCCGAACTTCCCGCCCGCGTGCAGCCGGGTGTAGACCAGCTCGACCCCGGTGAGGCCGGTGCGCGGCTCGATGTCGACCGGGACACCGCGCCCGTTGTCGCGGACCTCGACCGAGCCGTCGCGGTGCAGGGTCACCTCGACGCGGTCGCAGTGCCCACCCAGCGCCTCGTCGACGGCGTTGTCGATGATCTCCCACAGGCAGTGCATGAGCCCGCGCGAGTCGGTGGAGCCGATGTACATGCCGGGACGCTTGCGGACCGCCTCCAGCCCCTCGAGAACCTGGAGGTGGTGAGCGGTGTACTCGGACGCGGACTTGGTCGTCGCGGCCTTCTTCGCAGCGGTCGTCGGCACGTGAGTGAAGGTTAGTCGCCGGGTGCGACGGCCCCCGACAGGCGCACCGTGGCAGCCCGGCTGGCGCCGTGCCGAGGGCCCGCGGTGACGGCCCCGCTGAGCGTCCTCGCGCCTGAAGGTCACGATCCGGACATGACGAGGGCCACATGGGTCGCACCCTGCACGGCGGGAAGCATCCGCCGTGATTGACTGTTGCAAGCCTGCCATCCGAAACGAAGGTGGCACGTACCGAACTACCGAGCAGACCCCGAGCGAGCCGAGGAGGCCCGACGTGAACGCCGCACTGGCACCGACCCTGACCGCAGCGGACCGTTGCGACCGCTGCAGCGCCCAGGCCTACGTGCGCGCCACGCTTCACGCAGGTGGAGAGCTGCTCTTCTGCGCGCACCACGGGCGCGAGCACATCCCCGCCCTGGTGGGCCTGGCCGACATCCACGACGAGAGCGAGCGGCTGATGGAGCCGAGCTCGGTCGGCGGTAGCCCCGACTGACGTGCAGTCCGTCTCCGACGGTCTCGGCGCTCTGGTCCCGCCCCTGCTCATCGTCGTCGGCCTGTTCGGCATCGTCGTACCGGTGCTTCCCGGCCTGATCCTGGTGCTCGCCGGCGTGCTCGTGTGGGCCCTGATGGAGGGTTCGACGCTGGGCTGGGGCGTCTTCGCGGTGAGCGCTGCCGTCGTCGTCGCGGGTTACGTGCTGCAGTACACCCTGCCGGGGCGCCGCATGCGCGAGCGCGGGGTGAGCTCGTCGACGCTGCTGCTGGCGGCGGCCTTCGGGATCGTCGGGTTCTTCGTCATCCCGGTGGTGGGGGCGATCGTCGGCTTCGTGCTCGGCATCTTCGTGGTCGAGCTGGGCCGCAGCAGGGACGGGTCGCAGGCCTGGACCCGCACCAAGCACGCGCTCGTGGGCGTGCTGCACAGCATGGGCATCGAGCTGGCGGCCGGCCTGGTGGTCACGGCGGTCTACGTCGTGGGTGTGCTGGTGTCCTGACCCGCGGGGAGGCGGCCGGGCTCACCAGTTGTTCTGGCGGCGCTCCCAGCGCTCATCGAGGCGGTTCATGAAGGAGCTCTTGCCCTTCTTGCGGCCGCCCTTGGCGCGCGGGTCGGTGCGTGCCGTCGCTTCGCACGACGCCGAGGCGGGCCCGTCTGGGCGGGGTCGCGGCGAACACGGCGGAGGCGACCATCAGGGCGAACCCGCCGGCACCGACCCACATGGTGGTGTTGACGCCCACGAGCACCAGACCCAGACCGGCGATGACGCCGACGGCGCCGATCACCCAGCGCCGTCGCTGCAACGCGGCCAGCGACCGACCCTGCATCTGCGAGGCGAACTTGGGGTCCTCGGCAGCGAGAGCCTGCTCCATCTGTTCGAGCATCTTCTGCTCGTGCTCTGAGAGGGGCACAGATCCTCCCGTGGTCGGCCCGAGTCGCCCGGTGGGCGGCCCTATGTTGTCCTCTGACCCTCAGGATAGGTCGCGCGGTCGCCGGGCGGAAGCAGATGTGTCACCTTCGATGAGACTGGCTGGTCTCACCGACCCCGATCCGAACCTCGAACGGGCCCGGTCGACGGCCCGGTCGGCGTCCCGCCAGCCGTGCTCGCGCTCGCCGATGACCCCCTGGATGGGCGCCTGGGCAGCCTCGACGAGCTTCTCGAGGCGCACCCCGACCAGCCGGATGCGGGCCCGCTGCAGCCCCAGGGCATCGAACAGGCCGACGGCGGCCTCGTGGATGGCGCGGCCGCTGTCGGTGGGCTCGCGCAGGGTGCGCGAGCGGGTGATCGTCGTGAAGTCGCTGAACCGCACCCGCAGGGTGACCGTGCGGCCGGTCATGCCGGCGGCCCGCATCCGGGCCGCGGTGCGCTCGCTGAGCGCCAGCAGGCGGCGGTGGATCTCGGCGGCGTCGTCGATGTCGTAGTCGAAGGTCTGGTCGCTGCCGATGCTCTTCTCGCGCTGCTCGCGCTCGACCGGCCGCGGGTCGCGCCCCCAGGCCAGCTCGTGCAGGTGGTGGCCGGTGGCGTCACCGAGGCCGCGCACGAGGGTGGCGAGCGGGGTGTGCGCGATGTCGGCGACGGTGCGCAGGCCCAGGCGCACCAAGGCCTCCTCGGTGCGCTCCCCCACGCCCCACAGCGCCCCGACGGGCAGCTGCTGCACGAACGGCACCACCTCGTCGCGCGGCACGACGACCATGCCGTCGGGCTTGGCCAGGCCGGAGGCGAGCTTCGCGACGAACTTGGTCGGGGCCACCCCGACCGAGCAGGTGATGCCCTGCTCGTCGTGCACGGTGTCGCGCACGTGCTGGCCGATGACGGCGGGGCTGCCCAGCAGGCGCATGGCGCCGGAGACGTCGAGGAACGCCTCGTCGAGCGACAGCGGCTCGATGACCGGGGTCACCGAGCGGAAGGTCTCCATGACCGCGGCGGAGATCGCGCTGTAGAGCGCGTGGTCGGGCGGCAGCACGGTGGCCTGCGGGCAGAGCCGCCGGGCGCGCGCCATCGGCATCGCCGAGGTGACGCCGAAGCGGCGGGCCTCGTAGGTGGCCGAGAGCACCACGCCGCGGTTGCCGCCGCCGACGATGACCGGGGTGCCGACCAGGTCGGGGTGCGAGAGCAGGGTGGCGGACGCGTAGAAGGCGTCCATGTCGACGTGCAGCACCGTGCAGCCGGTGTCGTCGGGCGGCTCGCTGGAGTCGCGCGTGGGGAGGGCGAACTGTCGACGGCTCACTGGTGGCCCCCGCCGGGGTCAGTCCCGGGTCGCGAGCACGTGCCGCACGCTGCCCAGCTCGCCGAGCAGCGGGTGGTCGCGGTGGTGGCTCGCGACGTCCTCGAGCTCGAGCAGGGCGGCCCGGTCGGCCTCGGAGTCGACCAGCGCCGAGGGGACGAGGTCGCTGAAGATGCGCACGCCGTGGCTCTGCACGGTCGTGAGCCCGTGGGCGGCGAGCAGGTCGCGCACCGCGGGCTCGTCGAACCGCCGGGGCGCGGGGTCGTCGTCGCCCCACCGGCCGTCGGGGCGCTGGAGGATCGCCTGGGCCCGGGCGAACTGCCCGGCCAGGGCCCGGGCCAGTGCGGCGGGGAGGCGCTGCGCGACCACCAGCGAGAGGGTGCCGCCCTCGGCCAGGACGGCGGCGATGTTGGCCAGCGCGGCATCCGGGTCGTCGACGACCTCGAGGGTGCCGTGCAGGCAGACCAGGTCGTAGGCGGGGCGCTCGGCCGTCGGCGCCTGGGTCGCCGACGGTGTCGGTGTCGCCCTGCACGGGGTGGATGCGCGGCGAGGTGCCGGTCTCGGCGGCCCGGCGCGCCAGCGACGCCAGGGCGTCGGGGCTGGGGTCGACGACGGTGACGTCGTGGCCGGCCGAGGCCAGCGGCACCGCGGTGCCGCCGGTGCCGCCACCGAGGTCGAGCACCCGCAGCGGGCGGCCGAGCTCGGCGCTGCGCCGTGCCGCGAGGGTGTCGAGCGCGGCCTGGACGGCGGCCGTGCGCAGCCCGGGCGTGATGCCCGCGCGGCGGTGTCGGCTCCGCTCGTCGGACACGGCGGGACTCCTTCGGGGTGCGGGGGCGCAGCGGGTGGGTGCGTCGCGACCACCCTAGTGTCCGGAGCTGCCGGGGCTGGCGTGCCACAGCTTGCGCGAGGGCAGCGCGGCGGCCGGGGACTGCGGCACCATGCTGCCCGGGGCGCCGCGGCCCGAGCGCGGGTCGGCCCCGGGCGGCTTGATATCGGCGTAGGGCGACTGCTTGAAACCCGAGGCGTGCACGAGCACCCGGCGCCCGGTGCGGGCGTCGCTCTCGCGGGCGGCGGCCTCGGCCGCCTCGGCGCGGGCCACGGCATCCGCCTCACCTGCGGCGATCGCGGCGTGCACGCGCTCGAGGCCGCCGAGCTGCCAGGCGTCCCACAGCGCCGCGAGCTCCCAGGCCCCGGTGGCCCGGATGGAGACCCCGCGGTCGCCGGTGCGGCGCAGCACCCCGCGCACCAGGAGCAGCCAGGAGTGGAAGACGACCCCGGCGTAGGGGCCCTGCACGTCTTCGAAGAAGGTGCAGTCGGACGGCCCGGTGGAGTCGTCGAGGGTGAGGAAGACGACCCGGCGCCCCGAGCGCACCGGCGGGGTCTGGGTGGCGACCTTCACCCCGGCGACCCACACCTCGCTGCGGCTGCGGGCGCCGAGCAGGTCGCGGCTGCGGGTGACCCCGAGCGCGCGCAGCAGCGGGGCGTAGAACTCGACGACGTGCGCGGAGACGTCGAGGCCCAGCACGTCGAGCTCGGCGCGCACCCGCTCCGGCCCGGTCATCTCGGGCAGGCCGGCCCCGGCGCCGAGCTGCGGCCGGTCGCCGAGGTCGAGGGTGAGCTGGGTGGGTTGCTCGGCCGCCGGCACCACCTCGCGCGCCGCCTGCGACTGCGCGGCCGCCCGTTCGCGGACGTCGACCCGTTCCCCCGCCACCTCGCGCGACGGCGCGATGCTCGGGATGACGAGCCGCCGGCTGCTGCGCGGTGCCGCCCCACCACCGCGCTCCCACCGCTCGAGCTCGGCGACGTGCAGCAGCAGGTCGCGCCGGGTGACCCGGCCGCGCCGGCCCAGCCCGCCGCCGCCCATGCCGTGCAGGGCGTCGAACGCCCCGGCGAGCACGAGCCGCTCGGTGACGGGGCGGCTCACCCGGGCGCGGGTCCAGAAGTCGCCCAGGTCGGCGTAGGGCTGCCCGGCGACGATCCGCGCCACCTCGGCGCCGCTGATCCCCTTGACGTCGGCCAGCGAGAGACGGATGCCGTAGGGCTGGTGGGTGCGCCGCCAGGCCGGCAGCCCGGCATCCGGGTCGGGTGCGTCGGCATCCGCGGGCTCGGGGTCGCGCGGGTGGAGCCTCGGGTGAGGTGGGGCGCTCGGCATCCGGGGGGTCGACCTGCTCGATGCGGTAGACCTCGCGCGAGGCGTTGACGTCGAGGCCGAGCACCGGGATGCCGAAGGAGCGGGCGTCGTCGAGCAGCAGCCGCTTGGGGTACATGCCCGGGTCGTGGGTGAGGATGCCGGACAGGAAGGCCGCCGGGTGGTGGGTCTTCAGCCAGGCCGAGTGGAAGGTGGGCAGCGCGAAGGCCGCGGCGTGCGCCTTGCAGAAGCCGAAGCTGGCGAAGGACTTCAGCACCTCCCAGATCTTGTCGCGGTCGTCGGCCGAGTAGCCGCGGGCCTTGGCCGCCGGGCGCCACCAGGCCTCGACGTCGGTCTGGCCCTGCGGGGTGCCCATGCTGCGGCGCACCTCGTCGGCCTGGGCGAGGGTGACCCCGGTGGTCTCGGCGACGATGAGCAGCACCTGCTCGTGGAAGACGACGACGCCCTCGGTCTCCTCGAGCGCCGGGATCAGGCTGGGGTGCAGGAAGCGGCGCTCGCTCCAGCCGTGCCGGCTGTTGAGGAACGGCGTGATCATGTCGGACTTGACCGGGCCGGGGCGGAACAGCGAGATGTCGACGATGAGGTCGTCGAACCGGCTCGGCCCCAGCTTGCCGACGAGCTCGCGCTGGCCCGGGCTCTCGATCTGGAACATGCCCAGGGTGCGGGTGGTGCGGATCAGCTCGTAGGTGGCGGGGTCGTCGTGCGGCACCTGGGCCTCGTCGTCGAGGTCGATCCGCTCGCCCGACACCCGCGCCACCTCGGCGACGGCATGGGCCATCGAGGACTGCATCCGGATGCCGAGCACGTCGAGCTTGAGGAAGCCGAGGGTCTCGACGTCGTCCTTGTCGAACTGGCTCATCGGGAAGCCGATCCAGCTCGCCTCGACCGGGGTGCGGTCGAGCAGGCCCGAGTTGGACAGCACCACGCCGCACGGGTGCAGCGCGATGTGCCGCGGCAGGCCGTCGAGGGCCTCGACGAGGTCGAAGAAGGCGGCCATCCGTGGGCTGTCGAGGCCGCGGCTGCGCAGCTCGGGCAGGTCGGCGATGGCGTGCCGGGCGTCCTTGGCGCGGATGTGCGGGAACGCCTTGGCGATCTCGTCGACCTCGGTGGGCGGCAGGCCCAGGGCGGCGCCGACGTCGCGCACGGCGTGGCGCACCTTGTAGGTGTCCATCATCGACACGCAGGTGACCCGCTCGCCGCCGAAGCGCTCGAGCACCGCCTCGTAGATCTCGGTGCGCCGGGCCGACTCGACGTCGACGTCGATGTCGGGCAGCTCGGCGCGCAGCGGGGAGCAGAACCGCTCCATGAGCAGGTGGTGCCGGATCGGGTCGACCCCGCTGATGCCGAGCAGGTGGTTGACCAGGCTGCCTGCCCCCGAGCCCCGCGCGGCGACCCGCACCCCGCGGGCCCGGATCAGGTCGGTGACCTCGGCGACGGTGAGGAAGTAGGTGGGGTAGCCCAGGGTGTCGATGACGCCGAGCTCGTCGTCGAGCCGGGCTCGCACGACGTCGTGCTCGGCCTCGCTCGCCCCGGGATAGCGCCGGCCGACCGCGTCGCGGCAGCGCTGGGCGAGCACCTGCATCGGGTCGGTGCCGGGTGTGATGCCGAGCACCTCGGCCTCGGGCAGGTGCACCGCGCCGATACCGAGGTCGTGGCGGGAGTGCTGGGTGCACTCGTCGGCGACCAGGGCGGTCATCGCGACCAGCCGGTCGGCGCGGGAGCGGTCGCCGCCGGTGACCTCGAGGGCGCTCGCGTGCATCGTGGCGGTGTCGGCGAGGTGGCCGGCGTCGGTGACCCGGTCGAGGTGGCGCGAGTCGAGCACGACGAGCCGGCGGGCGGCGTCGAGCAGGTCGACGGTGCGCACCTGCTCGGGGTCGACGTGGCGCACCGCGGCGCTGAGCACGGCGGGGATGCCGGCGGCGTCGGCCAGGGCGAGCAGGTGGGCCGCGTGCGAGCGGCACCCGGGGGTGCCCTCCGGCCCGCCGTGGTGCACGACCTCGACGGCGAGCCCGTCGCGCGGCAGCAGCGCCCGCCAGGTGGCGAGCAGGTCGTGGGCCCGCTCGCGGCGCCCGGCGAGCACCGCCCGGCCGACGTCGGAGTCGGGGCCGAGCAGCACCAGCAGCCGGCTCGGCTGCGGGCATGGCTCTTCCCGACTTCGTGCGACTCACCTGCGGTTTCGGGAGCCTGCGGGGTGCGAGAACCGTGGGCAAGTCGCACGAAGTCGGAGCCCTCGGGGTGGGACCAGGTGGCGAGCAGGTCGGGGCTGGTGACCGGCACGCCCCGCTCGCCGCGCAGGTGGGTCTCGGTGACCAGCCGGCACAGCGCCGCCCAGCCGACCCCGGGAGCCGTGCCGCCGCCGCGCCCCCGGGCCAGCACGGTGACCCGCGGGCGCCGGGGGTCGACGATGGCGCCCCCGCGCACCGGGGTGCGCGGTCGCGGGCGACCGGCATCCGGCCCGGATTCCGACCCGCCATCGGCACCTGCCCGGCCCAGGTCGACATCGGCTTCCGACGCACGACCGGCACCCACGCGGCTTCTCCCGCGATCGGCGTGCACCGGGCCCGGCACGAGCGGCTCGACGGCGAGGTCGACGCCGAGCACCGGCGCGATGCCGGCCCGGCCGCACGCCGTGGCGAACCGGACCGCACCGTAGAGCCCGTCGCGGTCGGTGAGCGCGAGCGCGCCCTGGCCGTGCTCGGCGGCCCGCTCGACGAGGTGCTCGGGCATCGAGGCGCCGTAGCGCATCGAGAACCCCGAGGCGACGTGGAGGTGGGCGAAGCCGGCCATGGCGCCCTCAGGCCGAGCGGACGGGGACCAGCCGCCGCGGCAGGTGCACCGACGGCACGCCGAGCCGGTCGGCGGCGAGGTCGACGAAGGTCTCGGCGTCGCGCAGCAGGTCGTCGGCCTCGCGGGCGGTGACGCGCACCAGCCCGGTCTCGACCCCGACCCGCTGCCCGGTGGCGGCGGCGAACCGCTGCGCCCACTCGGTGAGCTCGGGGGCGCCCGGGCGGTGAGCGCCCAGACGTCGTGCGGACCGGCACCCCGGGAGGCGAGGCCCGCCCCGGGGGACGTCGCCGAGCGGGCGGCGACGACCGCGGCACCGGCCCGCAGCGCGGCCAGCGAGGCGGCGAGGTAGCGCGCGGAGGCGGCCGAGGCGGCATACCCACTGCTGAGCGACTCGCGGGCCCGGTCGAGGAGGTCCAAGGTGGTGGCGGCGTGACTCATCGGGGGGCTCCTCGGTCCTGGGGCGGTGGGTGGGGCTTGGGTCGGAGGTGGGTGGCTCAGTCGTGGGCTCGCAGCAGCAGCCAGTGGTCGTCGTCGCGGCCGAGGTCGAACACCCCGGCCGACCCGGACGGCGGGCGGGCCTCGACCCGCCAGACCCGGCGCTGCGGGCTCGGCAGGCCGGGCAGCCCGGGGCCGCTCGGCTGGTCGCCGACCTCGCGCCACCAGGCCCGGCGCTCCTGCCAGGAGTCGAGCACGGCGCACACGGTGTAGCGCCGCCCGCGCCAGACGAAGTCGCGTGGCCCGTCGACGGCAGTGCCCGCCCCCACGGCAGCACGGACGACGACGGAGTCGTGGTGACGACGAGCCATGGGGCACCTCCGGGTGGGCAACACGGGATCGCCGACCGGCCCCCGAAGGAAGCCGTCGAGCGACGGACCGATGTGGAATGTCGAACACCTGTTCGACTCCAACCACTGTAACCCCGCCTCCCGACACCCCGTCAAGCCCGTTCGCGCGCGTCATCCACGACACGCCGAAGGCCGAAGCTCTCGAGAAGTCGGGTGCCCAGGTGGTCGCCAGAGCCGCCAGCTGAGCACCCAGCTCGAGACAACGGCGGGAGCGGAGCGGTGGGATGCCGTGGGCGAGCCTGCCACCGCGCAGCGGGAGAAGAAAGCGCGACCCAGCCCGGCGTCCCCCGGGTGACCTATTGGTCGATTCCGGTACAGGACGACGACCCGGACGTGACCTATTGGTCGATCTCGGTACGGGTCAGGCCCGGCGGGGAGAGATCTCGCCCATCGGGCCGAAGCCGGTGACCTCCTCGGCGTCGACGTAGATGATCTGCGGCTGGGCCGAGACGATGTCGGGCATCTCCTGCATGAACCGGGCCACGTGCTCCTGCGTCATGTGGTCGCCCCCGGCGGCGGTGTCGTGGAACCCCTCGATGCACACGAAGGTGTTCGGCTCGGTGAGGCTGCGCGAGAGCTCGAAGAACACGCACCCCGGCTCGGCGCCGACGGCCTTGGCATAAGACTCCGACAACTCGTGCCACGCGTCGAGCCGGTCCTCGCGGATCGGGAACTTCACGGTGATGAGGATCATCTGCTGCTCTCCTTGGGTCGAGATGCCGTGCGCCAGGCCACGAGGATGGCACGCCCGCGCAGCGCCTGTGCAGATCGCCCGATGACGTGGCGGTCCATCACTAGGCTGCACGCATGACCCCAGAGCCGGGCGACACGGCCCCGTCGCGCGACCTGTCCGGCCACACCGGTGTGCGGTCGGTCATGGACACCCTCGCCCTGCACCACGTGACCCCCGAGGTGCGCCACCTGCCACTGGCCGTGCGCACTGCGAAGGCCGCCGCCGAGGCGCTGGGCGTCACCCCCGCCGAGATCGCCAACAGCCTGGTCTTCGTCTCGACGACCCACGACGGCGACGTGCAGCCGCTGCTCGTGCTCGCCTCCGGCGGCCACCGGGTCGACACCGACAAGGTAGCCGCCCTGGCCGGGTTCGCGAGCATCGAGCAGGCCGACCCGGCCTTCGTGCGCACCCACACCGGGTTCGCGATCGGCGGCGTCGCGCCGGTCGGGCACCCCGAGCACCTGCGCACCATCATCGACGTCACCCTCGGGCGCTACGCCACGGTCTGGGCCGCCGCCGGACACAGCCACTCGGTGTTCGCGACGACCTACGACGAGCTGATCCGGATCACCGGCGGGCAGCCGATGGACGTCGCCTGACCCTACGTCGCGACGGCGAACGTGGGTGAAAACCTGCTGCGGGACAGCGACTTTCACCCACATTAACCCGCTCAGGAGACGGCGGCCTCGACCAGCGCGACGACCTGCTTCTCGACCTTCGGGCTCCAGGCCATCAGCGCGTACGACGTCGGCCAGAAGTCGCCGTCGTCGAGGTTCGCGGCGTCCTGGAAGCCCAAGGTGGAGAACCGGTACTTGAACTTCCCGGAGTCCTGGAAGAAGACCACGACCTTGCCGGCCGCGTTGGCGTAGGCCGGCATGCCGTACCAGGTCTTCGGCTGCAGGTCGGGAGCGGTCGAGGTGACGGCCACGTGCACCCGCTCGGCGAGCGCGCGGTCGTCGGGCGCCATCTTGGCGATCGCCTCCAGGCACAGCTCGAGGCCGTCGGCCGCCTTGGCGCCCTTCTTGCCCTCGGCGCGCAGCTCGGCGGCGCGCTCCTTCATCGCAGCGCGCTCGGCCGCGCTGAACCCGTCGCCCGTCTCGGTTTTCGTGGCGGTCATCGTGGTCTCCTTCTCGACACGGCCGGTTCGATCCGACCTCCTGCGACGAGGCTAGGGCCCCGGTCAACGGGGCGCTTCTCGGTTCCTGACCGCTTCCTGGGGCGAACACCACAGCCCGCGGATACCGCTCGGGCGTACGGTGGGCGGCGCTGCGCGACCTCGTCGCGGTGCTCTGATGGAATGAGGACTCGTGGCACGCCCGCTGGTCGCGACCAAGCTCTACGTCCCGCGCCCTCGTCGCGGTGTGGTGAGTCGTCCGCGCCTGCTCGACCGCCTCACCGACGGGGCACAGGGCCGGCTGACCCTGCTGTCGGCGCCGGCCGGGTTCGGCAAGACCACCCTGCTCGCCTCGTGGCTCGCCCAGCCCGGGAACCGCCGGGTCGCCTGGCTCTCGCTCGACTCCTCCGACCGCGACCCGGCCTCGTTCTGGAGTGCGGTCGTCACGGCCGTGCGGCAGGCGGCGCCATCCGTGGATGCCGTCCTGACCGACCTGGCTCGCAGCGGTGCCGAGGCCGACACCGTGGTGACGGCCCTGCTCAACGCCCTCGCGGAGCACCCCGGCGAGCTCTGGCTGGTGCTGGACGACTACCACCTCGCTGAGGGGCCGGCGATCACGCCGGGGGTGACCCTGCTGCTGGAGCACCTGCCACCCCACGTGCACGTCGTGCTGAGCACCCGGGCCGACCCCGACCTGCCCCTGGCCCGCTGGCGGGCCCGCGGCGAGCTCGTCGAGGTGCGCGCCGCAGACCTGCGCTTCACCTCGAGCGAGGCGAACGCCTACCTCGACGCGGCCGCCCCGGTGCGGCTCAGCGACGAGCAGGTGCAGGCCCTCGAGAACCGCACCGAGGGGTGGATCGCGGCACTTCAGCTGGCCGCCGTCTCGTTGCAGGGGCGCGACGATGTCGAGGCCTTCATCACCGGGTTCGCCGGCGACGACCGCTACGTCGTCGACTACCTCGTCGAGGAGGTGCTGGCCCACCAGCCGCCCCCGGTGCGCGAGTTCCTGCTGTACTCCGCGGTGCTCAACCGGCTGACCGGCCCGCTGTGCGACGCCGTCGTGGGACGCGACGACGCCGCGACGATGCTGCGCACTCTCGAGCGCGCCAACCTCTTCCTCGTGGCGCTGGACGACCGGCGCGAGTGGTTCCGCTACCACCAGCTGTTCGCCGACGTGCTCCGGGCCCGCCTGTTCGCCGAGCAGCCCGACCTGGTGCCGGTGCTGCACCGCCGGGCGAGCGACTGGTGCGCACACCACGGTCTGGCCGACGAGGCGATCGAGCACGCCCTCGCGGCCGGGGACACCGACCGCGCCGCGACGCTGGTCGAGCTGGCGGTGCCGGAGATCCGGCGGCACCGCCAGGAGGCGAAGATGCGCGGCTGGCTCGACGCCCTGCCCGACGACACGGTGCGGCGCAGCCCGGTGCTGGGCATGTTCGCGGCGGCCCTGCTGCTTTCGGCCGGCGACCTCGACGGAACGGTGCTGCGGCTCGACGACGCCGAACGAGCGCTGCGCACCGAACCATCCGACGGCGAGCGCCCCTGGGCCGACACCGTCGAGCTGCGCACCCTGCCGGCGACGTTCGCGATGTACCGGGCCTCGGTGGCGCAGGCCCGTGGTGACGTCGAGGGCACGCAGGCCCACGCCCGTCGCGCCCTCGCCCTGGCCGGGCCCGACGACCACCTGGCGCGTGGCGGGGCCGAAGGGTTCCTGGCCATGGCCGCCTGGGCCCGCGGTGACGTGGTGCCGGCGTTCGAGACCTTCAGTGCTGCCGTGTCCAGCCTGCGTGCCGGGGGCGACCTCGTCGACGGGCTGGGCGGCACCGTCGTGCTCGCCGACCTCCGCCGGGCGGCCGGGTGCCCAGTGCACGCTCACGAGCTCGCCGACCAGGCCCTGCTCGAGGCCGAGGAGCTCGGCGCGCCGGTCACCCGGGCGGCGGCCGAGCTGAACGTGGTGCTGGCCGAGCTCGACACCGAGGTCGGCGAGCTCGACCGGGCCCGCGCCCACCTCGAGGCGGCCTCGACCCTCAGCGAGCGGGCCCCGGTCACCGAGAGCCACTACCGACTCTTCGTGGCCCAGGCCCTGCTGGCTGCCGCCGAGGGTGACCTCGCCGCGGCCCTGCGCCACCTCGATCGCGCCGAGTCGCTGCACCGCCCCGGGTTCTTCCCCGACGTGCGGCCGGTCCCGGCCGTGCGCGCCCGCCTCCAGCTCGCGGCCGGAGACCTCGCCGCGGCCGGTCGCTGGGCGCGTGGGCGCGACCTCTCCCCCACTGCCCCACCGCAGTTCCTGCGCGAGTACGACGACCTCACCCTGGTGCGCGTGCTCCTCGCCGGGCACCGCGCGCTCCTGCAGCCCGACGGGGCCGCCCGCGCCCTGGCCCTGCTCGACCCACTGCGCGGGGCCGCCACGGCATCAGGGCGAGCCGGCAGCCTCGTCGAGATCCGCCTGCTCACCGCCCTCGGTCACGACGCCCAGGGCTCCCGTGCCGAGGCGCTGCGCTGCCTGGCGGACGCACTGGCCCTGGCCCCCGAGCCGGAGGGCTTCGCCCGGCTCTTCCGCGACGAGGGCGCTGCGGCCCTGAGCCTGTTGCGGGCGATCGACGGCGACGGGGCGGCCGGCCGCCAGGCCAGACGCGTGCTGGCCCCGGCCGCGACCCCGCCCACCACCGCGCCCCACGGCATCCCAGCACTGCCCGACCCGCTGAGCGATCGCGAAGTGCAGGTGCTCCGACTGCTCGACAGCGAGCTGAGTGGCCCGGAGATCGCCCGCGCCCTGTTCATCTCACCCAACACGCTGCGCACCCACACCAAGCACGTGTTCACCAAGCTCGGCGTCTCCAGCCGCCGGGAAGCCGTCGCCCGAGCCCGCGAGCGCGGCCTGCTGTCACCGACCGACACCTGACGAACTCACCCAGCCGATCACCACATCGGGTGATGCCGGGTCACCCCGCGGCTTCGTAGGTTTCCAACCAGTCCCCCGGCACCCGCCGTGGACGCACCCGGAACCACGGAGGCCGTCATGCAGATCACCACCACCACGCTCACCCGGGCGGCCGGCCTGGCCGCGGTCGCCGCGGGAGCGCTGTTCGTCGCCGTGCAGGTCAAGCACCCCGAGATCACCCTCGACTTCGTCCAGGGCACGCAGTACAAGGTGCGCCAGGGCATGAAGGTCGCGATGGCCGTGCTGGCGCTCGCCGGCATCGCCGGGATGTACCTGAGCCAGGTGCGCCGGATGGGCGTGCTCGGGCTGGCGGGCTGGCTCCTGTTCAGCCTGGGCTACCTGATGATGCTGTGCGTCGAGATGATCGCCCTGGTCGTCGTGCCGACCATCGCGCCCACCACACCCGAGTACGTGAGCGGTGTGATCGCGGTGGCCACCAACAGCAGCTCGAGCGCAGACCTGGGCCTGTTCACCACGCTCAACCTCGTGGTCGCCGCCGGCTACCTGCTCGGTGGGCTGCTCTTCGGCATCGCCCTGTTCCGCGCCGGCGTCCTCGCCCGCTGGGCGTCGGCCCTGCTCGCGGTGGCCGCGGTCGCGACCATGGCCATCCCCCTGCTGCCGATGGTCAACCAGCGCTTGTTCGCCGTGCCCAACGGCATCGCGATGATCGGCCTGGGCGTCTCGCTGTGGCGCGAGCAGCGTGCTGCGGCCGTCGAGCCCGTGCCCAGCACCGTCGACGCCCGGCTCGACCCGGCCGGCGCCCGATGAGCCTCCTGGCCTCGACGAACCCCACCCGGCCGGCTCGGCCGACCGGGTGGGTGCCGTTCGCGCTCGTCGCGCTCGTCGTCATCCCGGCCGTCGCAGGGTCGCTGCGCCTCGTCGAGCTCGCCGGCGGCCCGCTCCTTCTGCCCGCCAATGCCCGGATGACCGCCTCGCCCCTGCCCGTCTTCGTGCACGTGCTCAGCGCCGTGCCGTATGCCGTGCTCGGCGCCTTCCAGTTCTCGTCGCGGCTGCGCCGCCGGCACCCGCGGTGGCACCGGAGCACCGGCAAGGTCGTCGTCGCCCTCGGCCTGCTGGTCGCCGCCTCCGGCCTGTGGATGACGCTCTTCTACGCCCGCCAGCCGGGCACCGGCGAGCTCGCCTACCTGTTCCGGCTCACCTTCGGCTCCGCCCTGGCCGCCTGCATCGTGCTCGGCTTCGCGGCGATCCGCCGTGGCGACGTGGCGACCCACCAGGCCTGGATGACACGCGGCTACGCCATCGCGCTGGCCGCCGGCACCCAGACCTTCACCCTGGCCGTCGGGCCGGCGGTCTTCGGCCCCGGCACGCTCACCAAGGACCTCAGCCTCGGTGCCGCGTGGCTGGTCAACCTGGCCGTCGCCGAGGTCGTCATCCGCCGCTCGGCGGCCCGGCGGGCCCCGGTCGTGCTGCTCCCGGTGGGTGCGCCGTGAACGCGCTCGTGGCCCGCCCGCCGGCCGGCTACGTGCTCCGGGTCAGCGGCCACCTCGACCCGCACTGGGCGCCCTCACTCGGCGGCCTCGCCCTGGCCCACGACGTCGACGGGACCACCACCCTCACCGGTGCGGTCGCCGACCAGGCCGAGCTGCACGGCATCCTCACCCGGATCCGCGACCTCGGGGTCACCCTCATCTCGGTCACCCCCACCGACCCACGCTCATGACGAACACGCACTGGGGAGTGCCACCCGTGCAGCTGGGCGAGCGGCGCGTGCTGCACCCCGGCCGCTGGCGCTGGTTGCGCGCCCTGGCCTGGCTGGTCCTGGTGTTCTTCCTCACCGCAGGCGCCTTCGGGCTGCCCCTGCAGTGGGCCGTCGACCACCTCCCGAGCGGGAACGCAACGGTGCAGCTGGCCGGCATCGTCGGCTCCTGCGTCGCCGCCCTCGGCTGCTACACCCTCGCCGTGCGGCTCGGCGAGGGGCGCGTGCCGGGTGAGCTGGCCCTGCGCCCCGCTACGGGTGGGCTCGCGGTCGGTGCCGGCCTGGGGCTGCTGTTGATGGCGACCCTGATGGGTGTGCTCGTGCTCACCGGCGCCTATGACCTGCGCCCGGTGGGTGCGGCGGAGCCGTGGACCCCGCTGGGGCTGGCCCTGCAGGCCGCCGTCACCGAGGAGCTGTGGATGCGCGCCCTGTTGTTCCGCCTGCTCTGGCGCGTGGTGGGGCCGCGGTGGGCCCTGGTCGCCGCGGCGGTCGTGTTCGCCGCCCTGCACCTGGCGAACCCCGGCGCCAACGTCCTGGCCGGCGCCACCGTGGCGACGGCGGGCGTGATGTTCTGTGCCCTGTTCGCGCTCACCGGGCGGCTCTGGGTGCCGATCGGGCTGCACCTGGCCTGGAACCTCGCCCAGGGCTACCTGTTCGGCGCCGCCGTCTCCGGCGGCGACCTCGGCGGCTCGCTCGCCGTGAGCACGGCCCGGGCCGGCGCCCCCGTGTGGCTCACTGGCGGCGTCTTCGGACCCGAGGCATCGGTCGTCGCCCTGGTGCTCGTGGCGGCCGTCACCGTCGTGGCGTTGGTGCACGTGCCCCGGAACGGCGCTCAGAGCGCGAGGTCGTCGAACGCCTCGAGCGTGGCCGTCGACCGGTCCATGGTGATGGAGCGGATGCCGGGTGCACCCTCGTCGAGCATCCGCTGACCCAGGCCAGAGCGCCTGTGGACGACAGCGAACATACGGTTGCAGATATATATGGCTCAGCGTATGTTGAAGGGGTGCCCCAGACTGCCGTCCTCGAGGCGATCACCGACCCGACCCGCCGCCGCATCCTCGATGCCGTGCGCGGCGGTGAGCGGTCGGTGACCGAGCTCGTCGACGCCGTCGGCATGCATCAGCCCGGGGTGTCCCGGCACCTGAAGGTGCTGCGCGACGCGGGCCTCGTCGAGGTCCGCCGCGACGCCCAGCGCCGCCTCTACCGGCTGCGCGCCGAGCCGCTGCGAGAGCTCGACGAGTGGCTGGAGCCCTACCGCGCCGAACTGGCCGGCCGCCTGGACTCCTTGGAGCGCCACCTCGAGCGCACCGCCCGTCCGATCCCCCCGAAGGAGCGATCCCAGTGACCGACGACCTCACCACCCGCTACGACGGCGTGCTCGAGCGCACCGCCGACGGCGGGGTCATCCGCTTCGAGCGCCACCTCGCCTACGACGTGCATGACGTGTGGGATGCCATCACCACCCCGGCGCGGCTGGCCGACTGGTGGCTGCCCTTCGAGGCCGACATCACCGTCGACCTGCGCGAGGGCGGAGAGCTGGTCTTCGCCGGCCGGGGCGACGGCGGGCCGGTCAGGATGACCTGCACCATCCTGCGCCTCGAGCCGCCAGTGCTCCTCGAACACACCCATCCCGCGCCGGGCTCGACGATGCGCTGGGAGCTCGAGGCCGCCGCCACCGGCTGCATCCTGCGGCTCAGCCACGTCGTCCCGGACGTGCAGGAGGCGGTCGACAACTGCTACCTCGTCGGGCTGCAGACCTCGCTCGACCGGCTCGAGCCCAGCCTCGCCGGGCGGCCTGCGGCCTGGGACTGGGACGCCTTCGCCGTGACCCAGGCGCACTACGCCCTCAACGGGCTCGCCGCCTCGGTGGCCGCGTCATGAGCGCCCCCCGCGAGCAGCTGCTGCGCGTGCAGAACTTCATGCTCTCCACCGACGGGTTCGGCACCGGCGTGGGCCAGAGCCTCGAGCGGCCCTTCGGCCATGCCGACCCCGCACAGCTCGCCGCGTGGGCCGGCGCGACGGCCAGCTGGCCGAACCGCACCGACTCGGGTGGCAGCCGCGGACTGGACGACTACTTCACCCGCGACTTCTCCCACAACATCGGCGCCGAGATCATGGGCCGCGGCAAGTTCGGCCCGCAGCAGGGGCCGTGGGAGGAACTCGGCTGGCAGGGCTGGTGGGGCGACGAGCCGCCTTTCCACACCCCGGTCTTCGTGCTGACCCACCACGTGCGGCCCTCGATCTCATTGTCCGACACCACCTTCCACTTCCTCGACGCCGAGCCGCACGAGGCCCTGCGGCAGGCCAGGGCGGCTGCAGGCGGCAAGGACGTGCGCCTGGGCGGTGGCGTGTCGACGGTGCGCGAGTTCCTCGAGGCCGACCTCGTCGACACCCTGCACGTCGCCGTCGCCCCCGTCGAGATCGGCCGCGGAGGCAGGCTCTGGGACTCCCCCGACGAGCTGCTCGACCGCTTCCACCACGAGCAGGTCCCGAGCCCGAGCGGCGTCGTCCACCACCTCTTCTGGCGCCGCTGACGCCCTCCGGCGTGGGCGGCGGGCCGGCTCAGAGCGCCAGGTTCTCGAACACCTCGAGCGTGGCCGTCGACCGGTTCATGGTGATGAAGTGGATGCCGGGCGCACCCTCGTCGAGCATCCGCTGCCCCAGCTCGGTGGCGATCTGCACCCCGACCGCCCGCACCGCCGCCGGGTCGTCCTTGACGGCCTCGAGGCGCGCGACGACCGCCGGGGGCAGCGGGGTGCCCATCAGCTCGGACATCCGGGTGATCTGCTTGAGGTTGGTCACCGGCATCAGGCCCGGCGTGATCGGCAGCGTCCGCCGTGCCGCCACCTTGTCGCGCAGCCGCAGGTAGCTGTCGGCGTCGAAGACCATCTGGGTGATCGCGAAGCTCGCCCCGGCATCCGCCTTGCGCACCAGCACGTCGACGTCGTGGTCGAGGTCGGGGCTGTCGGGGTGCACGTCCGGGAAGGCGGCGACGCCGATCGTGAAGTCACCCAGGCGACGGATCAGGGCGACGAGCTGCTCTGCGTGGTCGAGCCCCTCGGGGTGGGGGGTCCAGTGGCCGCGCACGTTGCCCGGCGGGTCGCCGCGCAGGGCCAGGATGTTGCGCACCCCCGAGGCCGCGTAGGCGCCCACGACCTGGCGCACCTGGTGCACCGAGGCCCCGACGCAGGTGAGGTGCGCCAAGCGGGGTCAGCGAGGTCTCGTCGGCGATCCGGCCGGTGACCCGCACGGTGCGGTCCTGGGTGGTGCCGCCGGCGCCGTAGGTGACCGACACGAAGGCCGGGCGCACCCGCTCGAGCTGCCGGATCGCCAGCCACAGCGCCGCCTCGGACTCGTCGTCCTTCGGGGGGAAGAACTCGAAGCTGATCGACGGCTTCTCCTCCGCCAGGACGCCGGGGATCGACCTGACGAGGTGCTCGGGCCGTCCCCCTCCGCCGTGGTGCGCCATGGCGGTGAGGGTAGCCCAGCCCGCACGCCGTAGGCTCTGGGCACCCATCATTCGACCCCCGCTGCCCGGGGGACGTGGCAGGAGGTCCCCCGTGCCCAGCCCGCTCGACGGCGTCGACCTGCGCCGCCGCGTGCAGGAGTGCCTCGACGCCGAGCTGGCCACCCAGGCCGCGGTGCTCGCCGAGCTGGGCCCCGACGTCGACGACCTGCTCACCGCGGTCGCCGACCTGCTGCGCGGCGGGAAGCGGCTGCGCGCCGCCTTCCTGTACTGGGGGCACCGGGCGGCGGGCCGGCCCGACTCCGGCGCGCTGGTGCGGCTGGCGAGCGCGATGGAGCTGTTCCAGGCGGCCGCGCTCATCCACGACGACGTCATGGACGACTCCGACACCCGCCGTGGGATGCCGGCCGCGCACCGTGCCTTCGCGACCCGCCACAGCGCGCGGGGCTGGGCGGGTGACCAGGACCGGTTCGGGCTCGCGGGCGCGGTGCTCGCCGGCAACCTGTGCCTCACCTGGACCGACGCCGTCTACGCCGGCTGCGGCCTGCCCGAGGCCGACCTCGAGCGCGGCCGCCCCCTGTTCGACCTGATGCGCACCCAGCTGATGGCGGGCCAGTTCCTCGACGTCGTGGAGTCGATGCGGCCGTGGGAGGGCCTGGCCGACGAGGAGCGCGTCGAGCGGGCCGGCCGGGTGATCCGCTACAAGAGCGCCAAGTACACCGTCGAGCACCCGCTGCTCATCGGCGCCACCACCGGGGGGCTCGACCAGCCCGGGCTGGCGGCGCTGTCACGCTACGGGCTCGACCTCGGCCGGGCCTTCCAGCTGCGCGACGACCTCCTCGGGGTGTTCGGCGACCCGGAGGAGACCGGCAAGCCGGCCGGCGACGACCTGCGCGAGGGCAAGCGCACGGTGCTGCTGGCGCACGCCCTCGCCGGCACCGACGCCGCCGGCCGGGCCCGGGTCGAGGCCCTGCTCGGCCGCCCGGACCTCGATGCCGGGCAGGTCGAGGAGCTGCGCGCCGTCATCGGCGGCTCCGGGGCGGTCACCCGGCTCGAGGACGAGATCGAGGGGCTCGCGACCACGGCCCGGGCTGCCCTCGACCGCGCCACCTCGCTCGACGACGCCGCTCGGTCGGCGCTGCTCGACCTGGTCGGCATCGCGACGGCCCGCTCCTCCTGAACTCGAGCGGGTGGTCGGGGCGACCTAGAAGGCCAGCTCCATGGCGCGGCGCCGCACCTCGGTCTTGAAGCCGGCCCGGATGGCGTCGAGCGGCGAGCCCGGCACCGGCAGCGTGTCGTCGGCGGTGTGCAGCCAGCGCAGGATCTCGGTGTCGGACATCCCGCCGTCGGCCAGCACGGTGAAGGTGCCCTTGAGGGCGTGCAGCGGACCGTGCTCGTCGACGAAGCCGGCCGGCACCGCGACCACGCGGCGCTCCCCCACCCGGTGGGCGAGCAGCTCGCGGTCCTCGACGAGCTTGCGCACCGACGACAGCGGCAGGCCCAGCCGCTCCGCGAGGTCGGGGATGGTCAACCACGAGCCCACCAGGGCCTCGAGGTCGTCCACGGGCTCGGGTCCGGCATCCTGCGGTGCGTCGCTCACGGTGCACAGGGTGCCACAGCCCGGCGCCTCGGCGGCCGGGGTTCGCCCGGATGCGGGGTCGGGCACCCGGGTGACCAAGCCCACGCCTGCGGCGGTGAACA
>CAWIEI010000009.1:0-22524 GCA_963834965.1 uncultured Actinomycetota bacterium
GAGGAGGTGCTGCGCAACATCCGCGCCGAGCTCGACCTCACCATGGCGCTGACCGGCTGCCGCACGCTGGCCGACATCACGAGGGACCGCCTCGTCGAGGCCCCCCTCCCCCACTGATTGCGGATCCGCCACCCCGCAGCGGGCCGCCACCCCGCACCCATTGCGGATCTCCCACCCCGCGGGAGGTGGGAGATCCGCACAAAGTCGGGTCAGGCGTTGGCGACCAGGCCGAGCTCGCTGGGCCGGGCCAGCCCGTCGTGCTTGGGCAGCACGCGGACCGTGTAGCCGAAGGCACCCGAGGAGCGCAGTTCCAGGTCGCCGGCGAACTGGTGGCGACCGTGCTCGTAGGACTCCACGTGCGCGAGCGGCACCGACGAGACGTCGTGCAGCTCGTCGCCGTGGTGGTTGGTGCGCCCGTGCACGACCTGCACCTCGACGTCGTCGGGGGTGAGGTCGCCGAGCGAGACGTAGCTCGTGACGTGCAGCGTCTCGCCGAGCTCGGGGCTGTCGCCGACGCCGGAGGACTCGACGTGGTCGACGTGCACGTCGCGCCAGGCGTCGCGGGCCTTGGCCTTGTAGGCGGCGAGGTCGCGCGCGCCGGCGTAGTCGTCGGCCTTGAGCGCCCAGCCGGAGCGGGCCGCGGGCACGTAGAGCTGCTCGGTGTAGTCGCGCACCATGCGGCTCGCCCGCACCTTCGGCCCCAGGGTGGTGATGGTGTGCAGCATCATCGCCAGCCAGTTCTGCGGGAGGCCGTCCTCGTCGGTGTCGTAGAACCGCGGGGCCACCTGGCGCTCGACGAGCTGGTAGAGGGCCCGGGCCTCGATGTCGTCACGCCGCTCGGGGTCCTCGACGCCGTCGGCGGTGGGGATGGCCCAGCCGTTCTTGCCGTCGAACCACTCGTCCCACCAGCCGTCGAGGATGGACAGGTTGAGCGCGCCGTTGAGCGCCGCCTTCATCCCCGAGGTGCCGCAGGCCTCGAACGGTCGCAGCGGGTTGTTGAGCCAGACGTCGCAGCCCGGGTAGAGGTGCAGCGCCATGGCGATGTCGTAGTTGGGCAGGAAGACGATGCGGTGGCGCACCTCGGGGTCGTCGGCGAACTTCACCAGCTGCTGGATCAGCTGCTTGCCGGTCTCGTCCGCCGGGTGCGACTTGCCGGCGATGACCAGCTGCACCGGCCGGGTCGGGTGCAGCAGCAGCTTCTTGAGCCGCACGGGGTCGCGCAGCATCAGGGTGAGCCGCTTGTAGGTGGGCACCCGGCGGGCGAAGCCGATGGTCAGCACGTCGGGGTCGAGGATCTCGTCGGTCCAGGCCAGCTCGGCCGGCGACGCCCCGCGCTCGAGCCACGACTGCCGGGTGCGGCGCCGGGCCTCCTCGACGAGCTGCAGGCGCAGCGCTCGCTTGGTCGCCCACACGGCATCGCGCGGCACGGTGGCGAACCGCTCCCAGGACTCCTGGGTGTCGAGGTCGGTGACGTCGGCGTGGGTGCGGGCCACCTCGAACACCTTGCGGTCGACCCAGGTGGGGCCGTGCACGCCGTTGGTGATCGAGGTGATCGGCACCTCGGCGTCGTCGAAGCCCGGCCACAGGCCGTCGAACATCTCGCGGCTCACGACGCCGTGCAGCTGCGAGACCCCGTTGGCGCGCTGGGCGAGCCGCAGGCCCATGACGGCCATGTTGAACATGCCGGCCGAGCCGCCCTCGTAGGTCTCGGCGCCGAGGCGCAGCAGCCGCTCGACGGGCACGCCCTCGAGGGCCTGCGCCCCACCGAAGTAGAGCTCGATGAGCGAGCCGTCGAACCGGTCGATGCCGGCGGGCACGGGGGTGTGGGTGGTGAAGACGGTGGCACCGCGCACGGCCTCGAGCGCCTCGTCGAAGCTCATCGCCTCGGCGCGCACCAGCTCGCTGATCCGCTCGACACCGAGGAAGCCGGCGTGGCCCTCGTTGGCGTGGTAGACGTCGGGGGCCGGGCCACCAGTGATCTGCGACCACAGCCGCAGCGCGCGCACGCCGCCCATGCCGAGCAGCATCTCCTGCTGCAGGCGCAGCTCGCCGCCACCGCCGTAGAGCCGCTCGGTGATGCTGCGCGCCGCCTCGTCGTTCTCGTGCACGTCGGAGTCGAGCAGCAGCAGGGTCACCCGGCCGACCTGGGCCCGCCAGATGTGGGCGTGCAGCTCGCGGCCGCCGGGCAGCTCGATGGTGACGCCCGCCGGGGCGCCGTCCTCGTCGCGCAGCAGGGACAGCGGCAGGCCGTCGGGGTCGAGGACCGGGTAGTCCTCCTGCTGCCAGCCGTCGCGGTTCAGGCTCTGGCGGAAGTACCCCGTCTTGTAGAACAGGCCCACGCCCATGATCGGCACCCCGATGTCTGAGGCGGCCTTGAGGTGGTCGCCCGCGAGGATGCCCAGGCCGCCGGAGTACTGCGGCAGGGCGGCGGTGATGCCGAACTCGGCGCTGAAGTAGGCGATCGCCGAGGGCACGCCCTCGTCCTGCTCGCGGCCCCACCGCTGGTACCAGCGGTCCTCACCGAGGTAGCGGTCGAGGGCCTCCTTGGCGGTGTCGACCCGCTCGACGAAGGCCGGGTCGTTGGCCAGCCGCTCGAGCTCGACCGGCTCGACGGCCGAGAGCATGGCGACCGGGTCCTCGCCCACCGCGGCCCACCGGGCCGGGTCGATGGACTCGAAGAGGTCACGCAGCGGGGGGTGCCAGCTCCACCTCAGGTTCATCGCGAGGTCGCCGAGCGCGGCGATGCGGGCAGGGAGCACGGGGCGCACGCTGAAGCGGCGGATGGCCTTCACGAGGGGTCATCGTAGGGCACGTGGGTAAACGCTTTCATCCGGAACTTTCACGCGGTCGTCATGATCTTGCGGTGCGAGATCCGGGATGCCCTGCGACGTGTTCCGCCCCGGTCGTGGCCGGTAGGTTCGTCGTTGTGTCTGCAGCCCCTCACACCTCTGCCCCCCAGCACCCGATCGGCCGCATCCCCGTCCTCGACGTCAGACCCTGTGTCGACGACGGCGCCCGTCCCGCCAAGGCGGTGGTCGACGAGCAGTTCGAGGTCACGGCCACCGTCTTCCGCGAAGGCCACGACGCCGTCAACGCCTCGGTCGTGCTCACCGACCCCACCGGCGCCGAGCACGTGCTGCCGATGACCTGCGCCAACCCCGGCCTGGACACCTGGGTGGCCACGGTGTCCGCCACCTCCACCGGCTGGTGGTCCTACCGGGTCGAGGGCTGGTCGGACCCCTACGGCACCTGGGAGCACGACGCCACGATCAAGGTGCAGGCCGACGTCGACACCGAGCTGATGCTCGCCGAGGGAGCCCTGCTGCTCGAGCGCGCCCGCGACGAGGTGCCGCGCACGGCCGTCCAGAAGGCGGTGCTCTCGGATGCCGTGCTGGGCCTGCGCGACACCACCCGACCCGCCGCCGTGCGCCTCAAGGCCGGCACCGACACCTCCGTCGAGCGCGAGCTGGCCGCCCGGCCGCTGCGCGACCACGTCACCCCGTCGACCGACCTCGCACTGCTCGTCGAGCGCGAGCTGGCGCTGTCCGGTGCCTGGTACGAGCTCTTCCCGCGCAGCGAGGGCGCGACCTACGACGAGAAGGAGCACCGCTGGACCACCGGCACGCTCCGCACGGCCGCGAAGCGGCTGCCGGCCATCGCGGCGATGGGGTTCGACGTCGTCTACCTCACGCCCGTGCACCCGATCGGGCAGGCGGCCAAGAAGGGGCCCAACAACACCCTCGACGCCCGCCCCGAGGACCCCGGCAGCCCCTACGCCATCGGCTCGGCCGACGGCGGCCACGACGCCATCCACCCCGACCTCGGCACCTTCGACGACTTCGACGACTTCGTGGCGGAGTCGCGCCGGCTCGGGATGGAGGTCGCCATGGACCTCGCGCTGCAGTGCTCCCCCGACCACCCGTGGGTCACGAGCCACCCCGAGTGGTTCACCACCCGCGCCGACGGCACCATCGCCTACGCCGAGAACCCGCCGAAGAAGTACCAGGACATCTACCCGCTCAACTTCGACAACGACCCGGGCGGCATCTACGCCGCCGTGCGCGCGGTCGTGCAGGTCTGGATCGACCACGGGGTCACCCTCTTCCGGGTCGACAACCCGCACACCAAGCCGGTGGAGTTCTGGCAGTGGCTGATCGCCGACGTCGCGAAGGACCACCCCGAGGTGATCTGGCTGGCCGAGGCGTTCACCAAGCCCGCGATGATGCACACCCTGGGCAAGGTCGGCTTCCAGCAGAGCTACACCTACTACACCTGGCGCAACAGTGCCTACGACCTGCGCGAGTACCTCACCGAGCTGTCCGGTGAGGCCGCCGCGTACATGCGCCCCTCGTTCTGGCCCACCACGCACGACATCCTCACGCCCTACATGCAGTTCGGCGGCCCGGCCGCCTGGAAGCTGCGGTCGGTGCTCGCGGCCACCCTCGCGCCGACCTACGGCATCTACGCCGGCTACGAGCTGATGGAGCACGTGGCACGCCCCGGCGCCGAGGAGCAGATCGACAACGAGAAGTACGAGTTCAAGAACCGGCACTGGGAGGACTACGAGCCCGGCGGCGCCAAGGCGGGGCGGTCCCTCGCCGGCTGGCTCACCATGATCAACGACATCCGCCGGGCTCACCCGGCCCTGCACCGGTTGCGCGACATCACGTTCCACCACGCCGACGACGAGAACTTCCTCGCCTTCTCCAAGCGCCGCCGGCTGCCCGACGGCACCGACGACGTCGTCGTGGTGGTCGCCAACCTCGACCCTCACTCGACCCGCGCCACCACCCTGCGGCTCGACATGGCCTCGCTAGGCCTGGAGCCGGGTGACAGCTTCGAGGCGCACGACCTCGTCACCGACGAGCGCTGGACCTGGCAGCGCGACAACTACGTGCGGCTCGGGCCGGAGGTCGAACCCGTGCACGTCATCGCCGTGAGGAGGCCCTGGTGACGGCGATCCTCGGCATGGGTCACTCCACCCCGGGGCTCGGCGCCAACCAGCCCGGGCTGCGCCACGACCCCGAGTGGTTCCGCACCGCCGTCTTCTACGAGGTGCTCGTGCGCGCCTTCGGTGACAGCACCGGCTCCGGTGAGGGCGACTTCGCGGGCATCGTCAACCGGCTCGACTACCTGCAGTGGCTCGGCGTCGACTGCCTCTGGCTGCCGCCGTTCTACGCGAGCCCGCTGCGCGACGGCGGCTACGACATCTCCGACTACACCCAGGTGCTGCCCGAGTTCGGCACGCTGCCGGAGTTCCGCGAGCTGATCACCCAGGCGCACGCGCGCGGCATCCGGATCATCACCGACTTCGTCATGAACCACACCAGCGACCAGCACCCGTGGTTCCAGGCGTCGCGCAGCGACCCCGACGGCCCGTTCGGCGACTTCTACGTGTGGAGCGACACCGACGACAAGTACACCGACGCCCGCATCATCTTCGTCGACACCGAGACCTCCAACTGGACCTTCGACCCGATCCGGCGGCAGTTCTTCTGGCACCGGTTCTTCAGCCACCAGCCCGACCTGAACTTCGAGAACCCCAAGGTCCACGAGGCGATGTACGACGTCGTGCGGTTCTGGATGGACATGGGCATCGACGGCTTCCGGCTCGATGCCGTGCCGTACCTCTTCGAGGAGGAGGGCCACAACGGCGAGAACCACCCGAAGACCCACCAGTTCCTCGCCGAGCTGCGCGCCATGGTCGACACCGAGTACCCCGGGCGCATCCTGCTCGCCGAGGCCAACCAGCCCCCGCGCGACGTCGTCGACTACTTCGGCACCGAGGAGACGCCGGAGTGCCAGATGTGCTTCCACTTCCCGGTGATGCCGATGCTCTACTACGCGCTGCGCGAGGAGAAGGCGGCGCCGATCATCGACGTGCTCGCCGACACGCCGGCCATCCCCCAGGGCGCGCAGTGGGGCACCTTCCTGCGCAACCACGACGAGCTGACGCTCGAGATGGTCACGCCCGAGCAGCGCGCCGCGATGTACGGCTGGTACGCCCCCGACCCGCGGATGCGGGCCAACGTCGGCATCCGCCGCCGGCTCGCGTCGCTGCTCGACAACTCCCGCCCCGAGTTCGAGCTGATCCACGCCCTGCTGCTGTCGCTGCCCGGTTCCCCGTGCCTCTACTACGGCGACGAGATCGGGATGGGCGACAACATCTGGCTGAGCGACCGCGATGCCGTGCGCACGCCGATGCAGTGGACCCCCGACCGCAACGCCGGGTTCTCCACCGCCGACCCCGGCAAGCTCTACCTGCCGGTCATCCAGTCGCTCGTCTACCACCACAACCACGTCAACGTCGAGGCGCAGATGGCGAGCGGCTCCTCCCGCCTGCACTGGCTGCGGGGGATGCTGTCGGTGCGCCGCGAGCACCCCGTGTTCGGGCTCGGCGACTTCGAGGTCTGCGGCTCGACCCACGACCGGGTGCTCTCGTTCGTGCGGGTCGACCGGCGCGAGCGCGACAGCGAGGACCGCTCGGCCCTGGCCGTGCTGTGCGTCAACAACCTGTCGTCGCGGCCGCAGTCCACCACCATCACGCTGCCCGAGGAGCTCTGGGACTGGGAGACCCGAGACCTGTTCGGCGGCAGCGGTTTTCCCGACATCGGCTCTGACGGCACCATCACCATCACGCTCGGGTCGCGTGACTTCTTCTGGCTCGCACTCGCACCCCGACGAGGTGAGGTGCGTGGCTGAGATCCACACCGGCGCATCCCTGAGCCCCACGAAGGTCGAGCTGGTCTCGGGCTGGATGGGCGCCCAGCGCTGGTACGCCGCGAAGGGCCAGCAGCCACAGCTGCGGATGCTCGCCACCTGGCGCCTCGACGACCCCACCGGCGAGGTGGGGGTCGAGACGCTCATCCTGGCCGACGAGGCCGGCCCCGAGCCGGTGGTCTACCAGGTGCCCCTCACCTACCGCGGCGAACCGCTCGGCAGCGCCGACCACGCCCTGGTCGGCACCATGGAGCACTCCGTGCTCGGGCGCCGGTGGGTCTACGACGGCCCGCACGACCCGGTCTACGCCGCGCAGCTGCTCGAGCTCGTGCAGGGCCGCGTGCAGGCCGCGTCGTCGAAGGTGTCCGGGGCGGTCGAGGAGTCGGTCGCCGGTGCGCCGCAACCGAGCTGGGGCCCAGAGGTGCACGTGCGCACCTCGCGGGTGCTGTCCGGTGAGCAGTCCAACACCTCGGTCATCCTCGACTGCGACCTGCCCGACGGCCACCACACCCCCCTCATCGTCAAGGTCTTCCGGATGCTCTCCCCGGGCGAGAACCCCGACGTCGTGCTGCAGGGCGCGCTCGTCGATGCCGGCTCGCGCCGGGTCCCCGCGGTCGTCGGGTCAGTCACCGGGCACTGGCCGCACCCGGGCACGGAGGGCGACCAGCCGGCATCCGGGCACCTGGCCTTCGCGCAGGAGTTCCTGCCCGGCGTCGAGGACGCCTGGCGCGTGGCGCTGCGGGCTGCCGAGGAGGGCACCGACTTCACCGGGCCGGCCCGGGCGCTCGGCGAGGCCACGGCCGAGGTGCACACCACCCTCGCCGAGGCGTTCGGCACCGAGCCGACCACCACCGAGCAGGCCGCCACGATCGTCGCCGAGATGCGGGCCCGCTTCGAGGCTGCCGTCGCCGAGGAGCCCGGGCTCGAGGCCGTGCGCGGTCCCGTCGACGCGGTGTTCGACGCAGCCGCCGAAGCCAGCTGGCCTGCGCTGCAACGCATCCACGGCGACTACCACCTCGGCCAGGTGCTGCACTCCCCCGAGCGCGGCTGGGTGCTGCTCGACTTCGAGGGCGAGCCGCTGCGGCCGCTGTCGGAGCGCTCGCTGCCCGACCAGTGGGTCCGCGACGTCGCGGGGATGCTGCGCAGCTTCGACTACGTCGGCGGCACCCGCGAGCAGGCCGGCGGAACCTCCGCCCGCGACTGGGTCACCTCGGCCCAGCAGGCCTTCCTCGACGGGTACGCCGCCCGTGCCGGCCAGGACCCCCGCTCGCTCGGGCGCCCTGCTCGCCGCGTTCGAGCTCGACAAGGCCATGTACGAGGTCGTCTACGAGGCCCGCAACCGCCCCGGCTGGGTCGCCATCCCGCTGGGCGCGGTGCGCCGCCTCACCGCCCACTTCTCGCAGCACCCCACCACGCAAGGAGACCCGTCGTGACCCCCACGCCCAGCCCCGAGGTCGGCGGCGCGATCACCGCCCTCGTCCAGGGACGCCACCAGCAGCCGCACGACCTCCTCGGCCAGCACCTCGAGCCCGGTGGGCTGCGGATCCGGGTGCTGAAGCCGCTGGCGCAGTCGGTGCGGGTGCGCTTCGAGGACGGCGAGGACCTGGTGCTGGCGCACGAGGCCGAGGGCGTGTGGACCGCGGTTCGTACCGATGCGACCCGCACCATGGACTACCGCCTGCTCGTCGCGTGGGCCGACGGCATCGAGCACCTGCAGGACGACCCCTACCGGTTCGCCCCGACCCTGGGCGAGGTCGACCTGCACCTGGTCAACGAGGGCCGCCACGAGCAGCTGTGGACCGTGCTCGGGGCGCGGCTGCACGAGTACCCCGGCCCGATGGGGAACGTTCGCGGCGTGGCGTTCGCGGTGTGGGCGCCGCGGGCCAAGGCCGTGCGGGTCATCGGCGACTTCAACGACTGGGACGGCCGCATCCACCCGATGCGGCTGATCGGCTCCTCCGGGGTGTGGGAGCTGTTCGTGCCCGAGGTCGGCGTCGGCAACATCTACAAGTACGAGATCCGCGGCGCCGACGACGTCGTGCGCACCAAGGCCGACCCGATGGCTCGCCGCACCGAGTGCCCGCCCAACACCGGGTCGGTCGTCGACCACTCGGGCCACGAGTGGGCCGACACGACGTGGATGGACGAGCGCTCCGGGCGCAACCCCCACGACGGCCCGATGAGCGTCTACGAGGTGCACCTGGGCTCGTGGCGCCAGGGCATGTCGTACCGCGACCTCGCCGAGCACCTCGTCAACTACGTCGCCGACCTCGGCTTCACGCACGTCGAGCTGCTGCCGGTGATGGAGCACCCGTACGGCCCCTCGTGGGGCTACCAGGTCACCGGCTACTACGCGCCGACCGCGCGCTTCGGCACCCCCGACGACTTCAAGTACCTCGTCGACCGCCTGCACCAGGCCGGCATCGGCGTCATCCTCGACTGGGTGCCGGGGCACTTCCCGCGCGACGCGTTCGCGCTGGCCCGCTTCGACGGGCTGCCGCTCTACGAGCACCCCGACCCGCGCCGCGGCGACCAGCCCGACTGGGGCACCCACGTGTTCGACTTCGGCCGGCTCGAGGTGCGCAACTTCCTGGTCGCCAACGCCCTGTACTGGCTCGAGGAGTTCCACGTCGACGGGCTGCGGGTCGACGCCGTCGCCTCGATGCTCTACCTCGACTACTCGCGCAAGGACGGCGAGTGGGTGCCCAACGTGCACGGCGGCCGTGAGCACCTGGAGGCCATCGGCCTGCTCCAGGAGGCGAACGCGACGTCGTACAAGCGCGTGCCCGGCATCGTCACCATCGCCGAGGAGTCCACCTCGTGGCCGGGGGTGACCAAGGAGACCTCGAGCGGCGGGCTCGGCTTCGGGCTGAAGTGGAACATGGGCTGGATGAACGACACCCTCCGGTACCTCAAGGAGGAGCCGATCCACCGGCAGTACCACCACAACCTGCTCACCTTCTCGCTGATGTACGCCTTCAGTGAGAACTACCTGCTGCCGATCAGCCACGACGAGGTCGTGCACGGCAAGGGCTCGCTGCTCACCAAGATCCCCGGGTCGCGCGAGGACCAGCTGGCCACCCTGCGGGCCTTCCTGGCCTACATGTGGAGCCACCCGGGCAAGCAGCTGCTGTTCATGGGCTGCGAGTTCGCGCAGCCCGGCGAGTGGGCCGACGGCCGCTCGCTCGACTGGTGGCTCCTCGACCACGCCGCGCACTACCGGGTGCACGCCCTGGTCAAGGAGCTCAACCGGGTCTACCGCGAGCACCCCGCGATGTGGCAGCTCGACTCGCAACCGGCCGGCTTCCGCTGGCTCGACGCCGACGACAACACCGGCAACGTGCTGTCCTACCTGCGCTTCGCCCAGGCCGACCAGCGCGGCGACGTCGTCGCCACCGTCGTCAACTACAGCGGCGACGACAAGGCGTGGGTGCGCGTCGGGGTGCCCCGGGGCGGTCGCTGGGAGGTCGTGCTCGACACCAGTGGGTTCGACGAGGGCAGCAGCCCGAGCCAGGCCGGGGCGGTGCTGGATGCCGAGGCGTCACCCTGGCACGACCAGCCGTACTCCGTGACGGTGCGGGTCGCGCAGCTCGCCACCCTCTACCTGGCGCCCGCGGCGGGCTGACGACGCCGGGATGCCGGGTGCGCGAGGTGCGCACCCGGCATCCGGACTCTGCTGTCCCGGAATCGACCAATAGGTCACCGGAGGGACGGCACCGGGTCTGCCCAGGCGTCCCTCCCGTGACCTATTGGTCGATCTCGGAACGGGGAGGTGGTCAGATGAAGAGGAGCTGGGCGCCCTCGGTGAGCTCGATGAAGTCGCTCGCCGAGATGATCGCCTCGACGCCCTCGTAGAGGTCGTCCTCGGTGAGGTGGTTCATGTCCGCCGACATCCGGCAGGCCCACAGGTGGGCGCCGGACGCCGAGAGCAGCTCGAGGAACTCGGGCACCTCGGGCACGTCCTGCTCGGCGATCTGCTTCTTGAGCATCGTGGTGGCCGCCGCCGTGGCGCCGGGCAGCGCGCCGAGCATGTGGTGGATGCCCATGCCGCTGTGGCCCGGCGGGTGCATGGCGGTGTTGCCGACGAAGGAGAACTTCAGGTCGCCCATCGTCTTCTTGTTGATCATGTCGAAGCCCCAGAACGTGAAGAACAGATGGGTCTCGACTCCCTCTCCCAGCGCCGCGTTGGCGAGGATCAGCCCCGGGTAGGCCATGTCCAGGCTTCCCTTGGAGCAGATGATGGCGAGCTTGCGGCCCGCACTGGCCGGGTTGTCGAACGACGGGACGATCATCGGCGCGGCGGCGGGCACGGCATCCGGCGTGGGTTCGGTGGCTGTGGTGTCGGTGGCGGTCATCGCTCAGACACATCCTTTCGGCTTGGGCAGCCCGGAGACGTAGGCCATCTTCTTGGCCGGCTTGCCGGGAAAGAGCGAGAAGAGCTCCTTGACCGGGGTGCCGGTCTGGGTCGACACGCGGCGCAGCGTCGCGGTCTCGCCCTGCACGGCGTAGTCGTCGCGCAGGAAGCGGATGAGGGTCCAGTGCGCGTCGGTGAGCTCGAGGCCGATCGCCTTGGCGAGCTCTGGCGCGAGCGACTCGTCCCACTGGGCGGGCTGGGTGAGGAAGCCCTCCTCGTTCACGTCGACCTCGTGGCCGGCGATCATGGTGGTGGTCATGGTGGTCTGCTTTCTCCTGACGTGGGGTTAGACGGGGTTCTTTCCGGTCATCGACATGTCGGCCGGCAGGCCGATCGGTCGGCCGGGGAGCAGGGCGTTCCAGTAGATGTGCCGGAAGGCGAGCTTGCCGAGGTGGTTCGCGTGCGACTCCCCGAGCAGCTTCATGGGGCCCACCTTCGGGAAGGGGAAGTACCCGGTCAGCGGCTCGGTCTCGTAGTTGAAGTCCAGGAGCAGCGCCTTCTGGTGCCCGGACTCGACGAAGCAGTTGGCGTGCCCGTCGAAGGAGTGGGTCATCGGCTCGCCGGCAGCCTGCTGGAGGAAGTTCTCGACGAAGACCTCGACGGAGAAGTGCGCCACCGAGCCGGCCTTGGAGGTGGGCAGGTTGCCCGCGTCACCGAGGGCCCAGACCTCCGGGTGTGCGGTCGACTGCATCGTGTGCTTGTCGACCGGCACGTAGTTGAGCTCGTCGCCCAGGCCGGAGCGGGCGACGAAGTCGGCACCCATGTTGAGCGGGATGGTCACCAGCAGGTCGTAGGCGATCTCGCGCTCGTCGTAGGACACGATCACCTTCCGGTCCTGGTCGATCCGCTCGATCATGAAGTCGGGCTCGACGGTGACGCCCTTCTCCTCCAACATCGAGCCCAGGGCCGCGCTGGCGACCGGCTTCGTGAACGCGCCGTCGAGGGGGGTCACGTAGACGATCTCGGTACGGTCGCGCAGGCCGCGCTTCGGCGAGGAAGTCGTCGGCCAGGAAGGTGAACTCCAGCGGGGCCACGGGGCACTTGATCGGCATCTCGGTGATGTGCACGACGAGGCGCCCGCCGCTGAAGGCGGCCAGCTGGTCGTGCAGCGCGAGCGCGCCCTCGTAGGTGTAGAACTCGCCGACCTCACGGTGCCACTGCGGGCCGAGCGTGCCGGGCGTCTGGTCGGGGCGTGGCGTGGTGCCGGTGGCGATGACGAACTGGTCGTAGGGCAGCTCGCGGCCGTCGCCGAGGTGCACGACCTGGGCATCGGCGTCGACCCGGTCGACCTCGGCCAGCACGAGCTCGACACCGTGGCCGATGAAGGGGTGCTTCTGCCGCCGGACCTGCTCGGGGCTGTTGGTGCCGAAGGCCATGAACAGGTAGCCGGGTTGGTAGTCGTGGATGTCGTCGCGGTCGACGACGGTGATGGTCCAGTCGGTGGCGGGCAGGGCGCGCCGCAGCTTGTTGACGACCATGGTGCCGGCCGTTCCCGCGCCGAGCACCACGAGGTTCTTCGCAGTGGTGGTCATGCTCTCGACGTATACCCCTGTGGGTATCAAACTACAGAGCGTAGGAGACGCTTCTGTGATCACCCCAACCGCTCCGGTTGATCCCTGCGACACCCGCTCTGACAGGATCGGTGGCATGAACGCGCCCCGTGCCGGACAGCTCGCCCAACCCTCCGACCTCGTCGACGTCGCCGCCCTCGTCACGGCGTACTACACGCGCGATCCCGACCCCGAGAACGTCGACGAGCAGGTCGCCTTCGGCACCTCGGGCCACCGCGGTTCCAGCCTGAAGACCTCGTTCAACGAGGCGCACATCCTGGCCACCACCCAGGCGATCTGCGAGTACCGGCGCGATCAGGGCTTCGACGGGCCACTGTTCATCGGTCGCGACACCCACGGGCTGTCCGAGCCGGCCTGGGCCACCGCGCTCGAGGTGCTGGTCGCCAACGACGTCACCGTGCTCGTCGACTCGCGCGACCGCTACACCCCGACGCCCGCGGTGTCGCACGCCATCCTCACCGCCAACCGCGGCAAGGTCACCGGCGTCGACGGGATGCCGGCGCACGCCGGCCTCGCCGACGGCATCGTCGTCACCCCCTCGCACAACCCGCCGAGCGACGGCGGCTTCAAGTACAACCCGCCGCACGGCGGGCCGGCCGACTCCGACGCCACGAAGGTGATCGCCGCCCGGGCCAACGAGCTGATCCGCGCCGGGCTCGAGGGGGTCAAGCGGGTGCCGTTCGCGCGGGCCCGTGCCGCGGCATCCGGCTACGACTTCCTCGGCACCTACGTCGACGACCTGCCCCACGTGCTCGACATCGACGCCATCCGCGGGTCTGGCCTGCGCATCGGCGCCGACCCGCTCGGCGGGGCGTCGGTCGACTACTGGGGCGCCATCGGCGAGCGGCACGGCCTCGACCTCACGGTGGTCAACCCGCTCGTCGACGCCACCTGGCGGTTCATGACGCTCGACTGGGACGGCAAGATCCGGATGGACTGCTCCTCACCCTCGGCGATGGCCAGCCTGATCGCCCAGCGCGACGTCTACGACATCGCCACCGGCAACGACGCCGATGCCGACCGGCACGGCATCGTGACCCCGGATGCCGGCCTGCTCAACCCCAACCACTACCTCGCCGTGGCGATCCAGTACCTCTACGGCGGCGCGCGGCCGCAGTGGCGCGACGACGGCTTCATCGGCAAGACGCTGGTGTCGAGCTCGATGATCGACCGGGTCGCCGACGACCTGGGCCGCCGGCTGGTCGAGGTGCCGGTCGGCTTCAAGTGGTTCGTGCCCGGGCTGCTCGACGGGTCGGGCCCGTTCGGTGGCGAGGAGTCGGCCGGCGCGTCGTTCCTGCGGCACGACGGGTCGGTGTGGACCACCGACAAGGACGGCATCCTGCTGGCCCTGCTCGGCTCGGAGATCCAGGCGCGCACCGGCAAGAGCCCGAGCGAGCACTACCGCTCCCTCGTCGAGCGGCACGGCGAGCCGGCCTACGCCCGCATCGACGCCGCTGCGACGCGCGAGGAGAAGGCCAAGCTGGCCGCCCTGTCCCCCGACGACGTCTCGGCGCAGTCGCTGGCCGGTGAGCCGATCACCGCCAAGCTCACCGAGGCGCCCGGCAACGGTGCGGCGATCGGCGGGCTCAAGGTGGTCACCGAGTCGGCCTGGTTCGCCGCCCGGCCCAGCGGCACCGAGGACGTCTACAAGATCTACGCCGAGTCCTTCCGCGGGCCCGACCACCTCGCCCAGGTGCAGGCCGAGGCCAAGGAGGTCGTCTCCGCCGCCCTCGGCGGCTGAGCCCCCCTACAGACCCTTGACGACAGTGCAGAACACGCCGTGCGCCCCGTCGGGCGCACGGCGTGTTCTCTACTGTCGACGGGTTCAGCGCGCCCGCACCTTCGAGGAGAAGGTGCCACCCGCCCGGTCGTCCCAGCCGACGAGCACCGTCGCCCGGCCCACGATCACCCGGTCGAGCGGCACGCGCACGGTGGCCAGGCCGGATCGAGTGCGCGCCAGGCGGGTGACGACCTCTCCGGCCACCCCGTCTGCGTCGACCACGACCACGTGGGCGGTGCCGGCATCCTGCACCCGCAGCCGCACCTGGGCGGCGCCGCGGCGCAGCGTCGCTCGTTCGGCCCAGCCGCGCTCGCCGGGCTGCGAGGCCGGCATGCCGGCAAGAGCGACGTTGGTGCGCACCGCCTGCTCGATCGACTGCGGCGAGTCGAGCGAGGAGAGCGCCTCGGTCGGGATGACCGGTGCCGCGGGTGTCGTCGGCCGGCCGGCCGGCGGCTGGTAGCCGTCGAGCACGGCTCGGCCCCATCGGTACGGGTCGCCCTGCACCCCGCCCCAGACCGACCAGCCGATGCGGGTCTGCCCGGTCTTGTCCTGGGTGTCGGAGTCGTAGGGGAGGATGTTGAGCCCCAACCGCTGCGGGTCGACCGCGCTCGGTAGCAGCGCCATCGGGATCGCCGTCTCGACGGTGTAACCGGTGTAGGGCTCGGAGACCTTCGCGGCCACCGTCATGCCCGGCGCCGTCGTCGGGCCGTCACCCTGGTGGGCGTCGGCGTCGCGCAGGTAGCAGGGCCCGCCCTCGGCCGTCCACGGCAGGATCGCCGCCTTGAACGTGGTCGAGGTGTTCTCCGACGTGCCCCGCGGGTCGATCGCGATCTCCACCGAGTCGGTGCGCCAGTGCCGCTTGCAGTCGGATGCCGACAACGCCGTGCCCTTGACGTCGTCGGTCACCGTGACCGCGACGTAGAGCGTGTCGTCGCGCCAGGCGAGGCGGGCGGTCGCCGAGCAGTCGGCGGCCGACTCGCAGGCCGTGCCCTCCCACCGGCGCGAGACGTCGATGACGGCGCCGGGGTACTCGCCGTCGGAGACGACACCGTCGACCACGGGCGCGGCGGCGGCCTGCCCGACCACGGTCGTCGGCACGAGCTCGAGCGCCTGCTCGGTGCGGCCGGTGCCCGTGGAGCTCGTGGTGGCGATGGAGTAGAGGTAGTCACCCGCCACCCCGCCGTCGACCGAGGTCTTCAGGGTGGGGTCGGTGTTGACCACCGTGAACGTGACCGTCGTCGTGCTGCCCGGGGCCAGGGGCCCGTAGGGCGCCGATGCGGGCGACATCGTGAAGCCGGCCGGCGGCGTGGGGGTGACCGTGCCCGACTGGGTGGTGGCGCTGTGGTTGGTCACCACGACGTCGACCGTGCGCGTGCCGCCCGACGGGAGCGTGAGCACCGGCCGGACGATGTCGGCCAGGGCGTCGGCCCCGACATCGCGGGCCCACGAGCGGAACTGAGCCACCTGCGGAAGCAGCTGCTGGGTGGCGGTGACCGCGGGGCTGACGAGCACCGGCTCGTCCTGGTAGCCCGTGCCGGCGCGCGTCGTCACGAAGGCCTTCACCCGGGCCGCGGAGCCGACGCTCGGCATCTGCGGGCGGGGTGACGGTGAACCTGGTCCGGGCGCGCTCACCGGCCCGCAGGCCGCCGAGCCATCCGCTGCCCTTGACGCTCCAGCCGCTCGGCACCTCCAGCCGAGCCCGCGCCTTCCCGAGCGCGGTCCGGTGCGGAGCCGTGGCCGTCACCGTCACGGTGAACGGCGTGCCGGGCAGGACCCGGTACCGGTCCGTCTCCACCGTCATCCCGCTGCCCAGTGGCAGTCCGCCAGGCACCCTCACGAGGGACCCGTCCAGGGCGGCGTGCTCGGTGAACGCGGAAGCGGTGCCCCACTGCGGCAACGGCGTTCGCGACTCGACCAGGGTGAGGTAGTCACAGCCCAGGGCATTGGGGTCGGTGGAGACGTCCGGGAAGCCGGCCCACCCCTGCGAGGCGTACTCGCGCTGGGCCTCCCGCTCGACCTGGGCCCAGCTGCGCCCGTTCGGTGACGTCGCCCCGGACCACACGCCGTAGACCGTCTGGCTGGGGTCGGCGGGCACGAACTTCTGCGCGCACTGCGGGCCGTTGGCGGGCGTGCCGTTGGCGGTGCGCATCAGCACCCGGTCGGGCGCGAACGGCTTCAGGTGCTCCCGGGTGATCTGCTCCGGGAAGCGGGTCGGGTCTCCAGCGGCCTCGTAGGCCTCGATGGCGATCCGCGCGGCCTCCTGGTGGTTGCCGTGCTGCCCGGGCGAGGGTGCCGGGTTCATCGTGACCACGACCTCGGGCCGGGTCTGGCGCAGGATGCGCACCGCCTTGCCCAGGGCGTCCTCGTGGTCCCACACCTGAGCGGTGAGGGGCTCGGACACGGTGTAGTAGAAGTCGACCTCGTCGAGGTTGTAGACGTCGGTGATCCCCGCCTTCGCGACTGCGGCGCGCTCCTCGCGCTCGCGGATCAGCCCCAGGGCCGGCCCCTCCTCGGGACCGACGGCGTTGCCGCCGCCCTCTCCCCGCGTGATGGTGATGACGCCCGTGCGGACGTCGTGGTCGGCCCCCCATTGCCCGAACGTCGACAAGGTCCCCGCCTCGTCGTCCGGGTGGGCCCCGATGAAGATGGCGTCGAGGTCGGCCGGGCGGCCCGCCGACGTCGTCGCGTCCGGTGGTCGGGGCCCCTTGCCCCCCGGCGGCTCCGCACTGGCCCCCGTCGGGGCGAGGGTCAGGGCGAGGGCCAGCGCCCCCGCGCCGGCCAAGGTCGTGCGGATCGAGATACGTGCCATGACAACTCCCCTTGGTGCTGGACGTGCGCCCGCTTCGACCACGAGTCCCCGGGTCCGCGCGGGCGCCGTCGCGGACCGGCGTGGTCAGTCCTTGACGGCCCCCTCGAGCATCCCGGCAATGAAGTGGCGCTGCAGGAAGAGGTAGACCACCACCACCGGCAGAGCGACGATCGTGGCGCCGGCGGCCAGCAGCGCGGTGCCCTGGGTGTACTGGCCCGAGAAGAAGCCCAGCCCGAGCGGCGCGGTGCGTAGCGCCTCGTTGGTGGGCACCATGACCAGCGGGATGAGGAACTCGTTCCACGTCCACATGAAGGTCAGCACGACCAGGGTGACGATGGCGGGGCGGGCGACCGGCACGAGGATGAGCCACAGCACCCGCCCGGTCGAGGCGCCGTCGAGACGGGCGGCCTCCACGAGAGATCGCGACTGCGCACGGAACGCGGCCCGCATCCAGAACGTGCCGAACGCCACGGACTGCGCGACCTGCGGCAGGGCGATCGCCCAGAACGTGTCGGTGAGGCCGACCGCGCGCAGGTCGAAGAAGAGCGGGACGACGATGGCCTCCGCCGGCATCATGATGCCGACGAGCATCAGGTAGAAGATCGCGTCGGCCCCGCGAAAGGGCATGGTGCCCAGCGCGAACCCGGCGAGCACCGACAGCACGGCGCTCACGGACACGACGAAGGCCGACACCATGACGCTCGTGCGCAGGTAGCCGCCGAACCGGCCGATGTCCCACGCCTGGGCGAGGTTGGCGAGCCCACCGGGCGCGTCGCCCTCGGGCTGCAGCCCGGCGACGACGATGCCGATGATCGGCCACAACGCGAAGAGGGCGAACGCCAGCAGGATGACGTAGTTGGCGTTCCGCTCGGTGGTCGAGACCCGCATCAGTCGCTCGCCCTGTCCGCCACCCGGGTGATGCCGACGCTGATCGCGAAGATGACGACCGTCAGGCAGACACCGATCGCACAGGCGAGGCCGACCTGACCGAGCTCGAAGGCCTGGCGGTAGACCTCGTAGCTCGGCACCGTCGTCTGGTGGCCCGGCCCGCCGGCGGTGGTCAGGTAGATCAGGTCGAAGGTCTTCAGCGCCGCGATGACGGTGAGGGTGAGCGCTACCGCGATCTCGCCGCGCACCGAGGGCAGGGTGACGGCGACGAACTCCCGCACCGGCCCGGCCCCGTCGAGGCGCGCCGCCTCGTAGAGGTCGCGCGAGATGCGGCCCATCCCGGCGAGCAGGAGGACGGTCACCAGGCCGCTCTCGAACCAGGTGCCGACCAGGCCGACGGCCGGGAGCGCGAAGGCGTACTCGCCGAGCCAGCCCCGGGTCCACGACTCGAGCCCGACCGCGGAGAGCACCGCGTTGATGGTGCCGTCGGGGGCATAGATCCGCCGCCACGCGACGGCGATGACGACCATGGCCACGACCTGCGGCAGGAACACCACGGTGCGGAAGAAGGACAGGCCCCGCACCCGGGCACGGTGCAGGATCGAGGCCAGTACCAAGCCGATGCCGAGGGGCAGCACGGCGAAGAACACCATGAGCACCAGGGCGTGGCCGAAGGCGGCACGCAGGCGCTCGTCGGTGAGCACCTCGGAGTAGTTGCCCAGCCCCACCCAGGTGCCCAGGGTCAGCCCGTCCCAGTCGTAGAGAGACAGGTACACGGCCTTGAGCAGCGGGTACAGCGCGAACACGGCGTAGACGAGGAAGCCGGGCAGCACATAGAGGTAGCCGACCCGGCGCGGCTCCCCGGGCGGGCCGGCCGACCGGCGCGGGCGCCCCACTCGGGCGGGCGCGCTCGTCGGCTCGGTGGGGGGCGCGGACGTGGCGGTGCGCGCCATCACTGACCGGTGAAGTCGCCGTAGTCCTTCTGCAGCGCCTCGAGGGCCTGCTGCGGGGTGACCTTCTTCGCGAGGAGGTCCTGCAGCGTGGCGCCCAGCGTGTCGCCCATCGTGGGCGTCGCCCAGTCGAGGTAGGGCATCAGCCCGTTCGCCGTCGAGACGGTGCCGAAGGCGGTGAAGACGTCCTTGCCCAGGGCGTCGGGTGCGCTCTGCTGCTCGGTCTCGACGACCGGCAGGTTGCCGTTCTCGGCGAGCACCTTCATCGCGTCGGGGCTCGTGATGAAGTTGACGTAGGCGGCCGCGGCGTCCTTGTTCTTCGACGTGTTCGTGATCGCGAACGGCAGCCCGGAGCCCCCGGTGGTGACCGGGCTTCCGCCGGCCTCCGGCGCGGGCGGCAGCATGAACTTGACGTCGCCCTTCATCGCCGAGGACAGGTCGGCCTGCAGCCACGACCCGGCGATGAGGAAGACCCCGGTGCCCTTGCTGAAGCCCTGCCAGGCCGGGTCGTAGTCCTGGCCGTTGAACCCCTTGGAGAAGTAGCCCTTGTCGACCCAGTCGACGAGGGTCTGAGCCGCCTTGGTGTTCTCCGGGGTGGTCCAGGAGCCGCCGGGCTGACCGAAGCCGAGTGTGCGGATGTCGTCGGGTTTGGCGTAGCGGCCCTGCACGACACCGAAGACGTGACCGGCGGGCCACTTCTCGAGGTTGCCGAGCACGAGGGGCACCTCGCCCTTGGACTTCGCGGTGGCGAGGGCGGCGTCGAAGTCGGCCCAGGTGGTGGGCGGGTTGATGCCGAGCGTCTTGAGCTTCGCCGCGTTGTAGAAGATGCCGACGACCTCACCGACCTGCGGCATCCCGAACAACGACCCGGAGCCGAAGGTCTTCCCGTCGGGTGAGTACGAGGCCACGGCGCGCACCGACTCGGGGTAGCGCTTGTCCCAGCCGTAGGCCCTGGCGTACGGGTCGAGGTTGACCAGCTGCCCCGCCTTGACGAACTCACCCATCTGGGAGCGGGTGTTGTTGGCCTGCACGACGTCCGGGGCGTCCGCGCCGCTCAGGGCCAGGCGCAGCGTCTTGACGAGGTCGTCGAACGAGCGCGAGACCCGCTTGATGGTGATGTTCGGGTACTTCTCGTGGAACTGCGCGTTGAGTGTCGACATCTGCTTCTCCTGGCCCCCGCGCACCTCCTGGTCCCACACCGTGAGCGTGACGTCGCCGAGCGAGGCGGCATCGGTCTTCACCGATGACGGTGCGGGGGCCGAGGACGACGCGGACTGGTCGGAGCCGCCGGGCGCGCAGGCCGCCAGGACGAGGCCGGCGCCGAGCGCGGTGACGGCGGTCGCAGCGGCTCGAAGGGTGCGAGTGCGTGACATGGAAGGTTCCCCCAGTGGTTGGCGCCCGCGGTGCGGGCATGGTCGGTTCTAGACGTCGGAGAGCTTGGCGATCGTCGCGGCAGCGCGGCGCACGGCACCGCTGGGCACGTCGGCGACGAGGTCGTCGAGGAAGGCGAACCGGCGCTGCACGGAGCGCGCGGCGGCGTTGGTCGTCGGTTGCTCGCGCACCCGGTGCCACCAGTCCGCGATGTCCCCCCAGCCCGGCGCGGCGAGGGAGCCACCGAACTCCTGCACCGCGAGGCTGGAGCACAGCGTCGCGAAGTTCATCCGCTCGAGCAGGGGCCAGCCGGCCAGCGTGCCGACGAGCACGCCGGCGTCGAACACGTCGCCCGCTCCGGTGGCGTCGATGGCGTCGACCCGCAACGCGGGCACCGACGCCTCCTCCCCCGTCGCGGAGTCGATGGCCAGGGCGCCGTCCCGGCCGATGGTGACGACGGCCAGTGGCACCAGGTCGGCGAGGGCGTACAGGGCGTCGTGCGGCGAGTCGGTGCGGGTGTACGCCATCGCCTCGACGGCGTTGGGCAGGAACGCGTGGCAGAAGGACAGCTGGTCGAGCACGGTCGGCGACCAGGCGCCGGTGGGGTCCCAGCCCACGTCGGCGAAGAGCAGCGACCCGGCAGCCTGCGCCTGCTCGGCCCAGGCCCGCTCAGGATGACCGACGCCCAGCGGCTTGTTCCCGTCGAGGTCGATGAGCACCGCGCGGGCGCGGGGAGTGCCGCCGAGCATCGACGTCGCGTCCTCGGGGGCGTCGTGCCCATGGGTGATCATCGTGCGGTCTCCGTCGAGCGACACCGAGACGGTGACCGGCGTGTGCCAGTGGGGGTAGCGCCGCGACATCGAGAGGTCGACCTGCTCCTGGTCCTGCAGCACGCGCCAGCAGAAGTCGCCGTAGTCGTCGTCACCGAAGGCCGCCCCCAGCGAGGTTCGCAACCCGAGCCGCGACGACGCCACCGCGAGGTTGGCGATGCCACCAGGGCATGACCCCATCCCGTCGGCCCAGACCTCCGTGCCGGGGCGCGGCATCTCGTGCAGCCCGGTGAACACGATGTCGAGGAAGACCATGCCCTGCACGAACACGTCGACCTCGCAGTCACCGGCTCGCCGCACGGGCGCCAGCGGGTCGAAGGTGTTCGGCATCAGGCCATGGTGGCCCCGGTAGGGGTGCCTCGCAAGGCGAAGGTGCGCGGAAATGCTCGCTTCGGGCCAGACTGCACCGCACGAACCCGGCGTCACATGGCTGGTTCTGCGTGCGGTTGGTAGCGTGACCGGCGTGAAGGTGCAGCGCCACACCGAGATCGTGGCCCGCGTGCGCGCCGACGGCACGGTGTCGGTCGCCGACCTCTCCACCGCCCTGGACGTCAGCGCATCCACCATCCGGCGCGACCTGCACCAGCTCGACCGGGCCGGCGTGCTCACCCGGGTGCACGGTGGCGCCGCGCTGGCGGCCGCCCTCGTCGACGGGCCCGACAGCGGCCGCCCGTTCGCCGACGTGGCCAGGTCGCACACCCCGGAGAAGTCGGCGGTGGCTGCGGCCGCCGCGGCACGCGTTCGCGACGGCGAGGTGGTCGCGCTGGACATCGGCACCACCACCGCCCTGCTCGCCCGCGAGCTGCGTGGTCGTGCCGTCACCGTCGTCACCAACAGCCTCGCGGTGCTCGACGAGCTGCGCCACGACGACGCGGTCGAGCTGATCCTCCTCGGCGGCCTGGTGCGGCGGTCCTACCACTCGCTCATCGGGGTGCTCACCGAGGATGCCGTGGCACAGGTCGGCGTCGACCGCGCCTTCCTCGGCACCAGCGGCATCGGGCCCGGGGGCCACGTCATGGACACGACCTTCGTCGAGGTCCCGGTCAAGCGCGCCCTCATCGGCGCGGCGCGCGAGGTGGTCGTCCTCGCCGACGGCCACAAGATCCCCGGCTCGGGAACGATGCGGGTGTGCCTCGGCGACGCCGTCGACGTGCTCGTCACCACGGCTGACGCCGACCCGGTGATCCTCGA
>CAWIEI010000010.1:0-66280 GCA_963834965.1 uncultured Actinomycetota bacterium
CCGGAGAGGATGCGCCCGCTCGCGGGAGCCGAGAGGTTGTAGGCACGGCCCAGCTTGGTGATGGAGTCGAGCAGCACCACGACGTCGTGGCCCATCTCGACCAGGCGCTTGGCGCGCTCGATGGCGAGCTCGGCCACCGTGGTGTGGTCCTCGGCGGGCCGGTCGAAGGTCGAGGAGATGACCTCGCCCTTGACGGCGCGCTGCATGTCGGTGACCTCCTCGGGGCGCTCGTCGACCAGCACGACCATGAGGTGGCACTCGGGGTTGTTGGTGGTGATGGCGTTCGCCAGCGCCTGCATGACCATCGTCTTGCCGGCCTTGGCCGGGGCGACGATCAGGCCGCGCTGGCCCTTGCCGATCGGAGCGACGAGGTCGATGATCCGCGTCGTGATGAGGTGCTGCTCGGTCTCCAGGCGCAGGCGGTCCTGCGGGTAGAGCGGCGTCAGCTTGCCGAACTCCGGGCGCCGGCGGGCGTCATCGGGGCTCTGGCCGTTGATGGTGTCCAGGCGCGCCAGCGGGGTGTACTTGGCGCGGCTGTTGCGCCCGCCAACGGTCTGCTGCATCGGCTCCTCGCCCTCGCCGGTCGCCTTGATCGAGCCGGTGACGGCGTCGCCCTTGCGCAGCCCGTGCCGCTTGACCATCTGCAGCGGCACGTAGATGTCGCTGCTGCCGGGCAGGTAGCCGGTGGTGCGCACGAAGGCGTAGTTGTCGAGGATGTCGAGGATGCCGGCGACGGGCACCAGTACGTCGTCCTCGGCGATCTGCGGCTGCGACTCCTCGGCCTGGCCCTCACCGGGGGCGCCCGGGGCGCGGCGCTTGTCGCGGTTGCGTCCGCGGTTGCGGCGACGGCGACCCCCGCGGCCGTCCTCGTCGTCGTAGCCGGCCTGCCCCTGGGGCGTGCTGCGGCGGTTCTGGTTCTGGTTCGCGTTCTGCCGGTTGCCGTCGGTGCGCTCCTGCCGGTCGCCACCGTCGGCGTCCCGGCCGTCGGTGCGCTGCTGGCGGTCCTGCTGGCGGCCGTCGCTGCGGTCCTGGCGGTCCTGGCGCTCCTGCTGGGTGCCGTCGGTGCGCTCCGGACGCTCCTGCTGGCGGCCGTCGGCGCGGTCCTGGTGGTCCTGGCGCTCCTGGCGGTCCTGACGGTCGCGGCGCTCGCGGCGCTCGGTGTCGCGCTGCTGGGTGCTCTCGTCGCGCTCGGCGCGCTGCTGGCGGGAGCCGTGCTCCTCGCGCACCGGCTGCTCGGAGCCACCAGTGCTCTCGGTGCTCTGCGAGCCCTGCGTGCTCTCGGTGCCCTGCGAGCCGTGCCGGTACGGGTGACCGAGCCGGCCGCGCGGCCGGCGCGCCGGGGCGGCGCGGCACTCGCCGGGCCGCTCTCGCCGTTCTGGCGGGCCTTGATGGCGGCGACGAGGTCGCCCTTGCGCATCTTGGCGGTGCCGCTGATGCCCATGCTCGAGGCGAGCCCCTGGAGCTCGGCGAGCCGCATGGCGGTCAACGCTCCGGAGCGGCGCGGGCTGGCGCCCGATGTCGCCTCGAGAGTGGTGGTGTCTGTCACGAAGGATCCTTCCCCTCGCTCGTGGATGGCCTCGATGTGGCCGATCATGTGGGAGCCCACGCCGGACGCGCAGCGCATGGCTGGACGGCGGCCCTGGTCGTGGTGGGCGACGTGCGGCAGGAATCGGGAACACCCGGCATCGGCTGCGGTCGCGAGGCACACAGTAGCACCGCAGGCTGGACGTGACGCGCGACCGTCCGCACCCGTCCCGAGGCGCACAATAGGCCCGGTCAACCGCGCGAGAGCACCTCGACGCGCGCGCCGTGCGGCGGGATGCCGGGGGTCAGCACCCGCCACGCCTCGCCCCCGAAGGCGCGCACCTCGGCGACCCGGTGCCGGTGGGCCAGCACGAGCACGGAGGGCCCCGCGCCGGAGATCACGGCGGCGTGACCGGCCTCGCGCAGGGCGTCGACCAGCGCCATGGAGTCGGCGTACGAGGCGCGCCGGGCCTCCTGGTGCAGCCAGTCGCGGGTCGCGGCGAACAGGTGCTCGGGGGCGGACCCGAGCGCGTGGGTGAGCAGCGCGGCGCGGGCCGAGTTGGCGGCCGCGTCGGCCAGCCGCACCTGCTGCGGCAGCACCGAGCGGGCCTTGGCGGTCGACAGCTGCACGTCGGGTGCGAAGACGACCGGCTCGACGTCGGGGTGCACCGGGAGGTGCACGGTGGTGGTGCCACCCCCGAGGTCGTCGGTCCACGAGAGCGTGGCGCCGCCGTAGACGCTCGCCGACGCGTTGTCGGGGTGCCCCTCGAGCCGGGACGCCAGGCTGTTGGCGAAGGCGAGGTCGACCGTGTCGCCGGCCAGGCCGCGCGAGACGTCGTGCAGCGCCTGCGCCGCCACGATGCCGGTCACGATGGCCGTCGCCGACGAGCCCATCCCCCGACCGTGCGGCACGGCGTTGACGCACTCCAGGGCCAGTCCCTCCGGTGGCTCGACCTCGAGCTCGGCCCAGGCCACCTGCATGGCGCGGTGCACCAGGTGGGTGGCGTCGAGCGGCACCGCCCCCTCACCCTCACCACTGACGGTGACGACCAGCCCGGGCTCCCCGTGACGGTGGCGCGGCAGCGGTCCCAGACCCCGAGGGCGCAGCCGACCGAGTCGAACCCCGGGCCGAGGTTGGCACTGCTCGCAGGGACGCGAACCTCGACGTCGACCCCGACCCGCAGCCGCTCCCCGCTCACGTCACCCCTCGAGGCCGAGCGCCGCCGCGACGCTGAAGGCGTCGACCGGCACCCGCACGGGCTGGATGTCGGACCCGTCGGCGGTGCGCAGGGCCCACTGCGGGTCCTTGAGGCCGTGGCCGGTGACCGTGCACACCACCGTGGCGTCGGTCGGGATCGCCTTCTCGCGGTGCGCCTTGAGCAGGCCGGCGATGCTCGCGGCCGACCCGGGCTCGACGAAGATGCCCTCGGTGGTGGACAGCAGGCGGTGGGCCTGAAGGATCTCGTCGTCGGTCACCGACTCGATGCGCCCGCCCGACTCGTCGCGGGCGGCCTCGGCCTGGCGCCACGACGCGGGGTTGCCGATGCGGATGGCGGTGGCGATGGTCTCGGGGTGGTCGACCGGGTGGCCGAGCACGATCGGCGCCGCACCGGCCGCCTGGAACCCCCACATCTGCGGGGTGCGGGTGGCGACCGGCGCCAGCACTTCACCACCGAGACCCTCTGTCGCAGAGGCGTATTCGGTGTAACCCTGCCAGTAGGCGGTGATGTTGCCGGCGTTCCCGACCGGCAGCACGTGGATGTCGGGAGCGTCACCGAGCGCGTCGACCACCTCGAACGCCGCGGTCTTCTGGCCCTCGATCCGAGCAGGATTGACGGAGTTCACGAGCTCGACCGGGTACGCCTCGGCGAGCTTGCGGGCCACCGTGAGGCAGTCGTCGAAGTTGCCCTCGACCTGGATGAGCGTCGCGCCGTGCGCGACGGCCTGGCTGAGCTTGCCCATCGCGATCTTGCCGTCGGGCACGAGCACGGCACACGTCATCCCCGCCTTGGTGGCGTACGCCGCCGCACTGGCGCTCGTGTTGCCGGTGCTGGCGCAGATGACGGCCTTCGCCCCGTTGCGCTTGGCCACCGACATCGCGGTCGTCATGCCCCGGTCCTTGAACGACGCGGTGGGGTTGAGCCCCTCGAACTTCACCAGCACGTTGGCCCCGGTCAGCTCGGACAGGCCCTCGCACGGGATGAGTGGCGTGCCGCCCTCCAGCAGGGTCACGACCGGCGCACCCTCCAGCATCGGCAGGCGGGCGGCGTACTCGCGGATCACTCCGCGCCACTGGTGCGCCACGGCTCAGGCTCCTTCCACGCGCATCACGGAGGCGACGTCCTGCACGGCCCGGAGGTCACCGAGGGCGTCGACGGTGGCGGCCAGCGCGGCATCCGTGGCGCGGTGGGTGACCACGATGAGCTTGGCGCGCTCTCCGTCGCCCGGGGCGGCCTGCTGGCGCACCGTCTCGATCGAGACGTCGTGCTCTGCGAACACGGCTGCGACCTGGGCGAGCACACCCGGGCGGTCGGCCACGTCGAGGCTGATGTGGTACCTCGTGATCGACTGGCCCATGTCGACGACCGGCAGGTCGGCGTAGGCCGACTCCCCCGGCCCACGCCCGCCGGCCACCTTGTGCCGGGCCACCGCCACGACGTCACCCAGCACGGCGGATGCCGTGGGGTCGCCCCCCGCTCCGCGCCCGTAGAACATCAGCTCACCGGCCGCGGCGGCCTCGACGAACACGGCGTTGAAGGCGTCGCGGACGCTGGCCAGCGGGTGGCTGCGGGGAATCATGGCGGGGTGCACACGCACGCTCACCGCGTTGGTGCCGTCGGCGCCGAGGACCCGCTCGCAGATGGCGAGCAGCTTGACCACGCAGTCCATCTCGGCGGCCGCCTGGATGTCGCCGGCGGTCACCTCGGTGATGCCCTCGCGGTGCACGTCGAGCGAGGAGACCCGGGTGTGGAAGGCCAGGCTGGCGAGGATGGCGGCCTTCGCCGCGGCGTCGAAGCCCTCGACGTCGGCGGTGGGGTCGGCCTCGGCGTAGCCCAGCGCCTGGGCCTGCTCGACGGTCTCGGCGAAACCGGCGCCGGTGGTGTCCATCTTGTCGAGCACGAAGTTGGTGGTGCCGTTGACGATGCCGAGCACGCGCCGCACGTCGTCGCCGGCGAGCGACTCGCGGATGGGGCGCAGGATCGGGATGGCGCCGGCCACGGCGGCCTCGTAGTAGAGGTCGACGTCGTACTTGTCGGCGGCGGCGTAGAGGGTCGGGCCGTCCTCGGCGAGCAGCGCCTTGTTGGCCGAGACGACCGAGGCGCCGTGCTCCATGGCGCGCAGGATGAGGCTGCGGGCCGGCTCGATGCCGCCGATCACCTCGATGACGACGTCGGCGCGGGTCACCAGCTCGTCGGCGTCGGCCGTGAAGAGGGAGGGGTCGACGGGCACGTCGGGGCGGGCTCGCTGCGGGCGGCGCACCGCGATGCCGACCAGCTCGAGCGGGGCGCCAACTCTGGCCGCGAGGTCGTCGGCGTTCTCGACGAGCCGGGCCGCGACGGCGGACCCCACGACACCGCAGCCGAGCAGCGCGACGCGCAGGGGGGCACCGGGTTCGTGCGCCATGGTGGGGTCCATCTCCTCGCTGTGGGTGCTCACGCGTCCGCCACGTCGAGGGCGAGCAGGTCCTCGATGGTCTCACGCCGCACGAGCACGCGTGAGCGACCTCCGCGAACTGCCACGACGGGCGGGCGGGGGGTGTGGTTGTACTGGCTGGACAGGCTGCGGCAGTAGGCGCCGGTGCCCGGCACGGCGACGAGGTCACCCGGCACGAGGTCGGCCGGCAGGTACTCGTCGAGCACGACGATGTCGCCGCTCTCGCAGTGCCGCCCGACGACCCGCGAGAGCCGCGGCGGCGCCTCGGAGCGGCGGCTGGCCAGGGTGCACGAGTAGTCGGCCTCGTAGAGCGCGGGGCGCGCGTTGTCGCTCATCCCGCCGTCGACCGAGACGTAGGTGCGGGTGTGGCCACCGCCCACCTCGACGTCCTTGACCGTGCCCACCTCGTACAGCGTGAAGGTGCTGGGCCCCACGATGGCGCGGCCGGGCTCGACCGACACCCGGGGGACGCGCCCGTTGTCGCCGTCACCGACCGCCTTGAGCTCGCGACCGACGATGTCGGCCATCTCCTGCGCCAGCGTCGCCACCGACAGGGGGGTGTGCTGCGAGGTGTAGGCGATGCCGTAGCCGCCGCCCAGGTCGACCTCGGGGCAGTGGTAGCTGTGCTCGTCGACGAGCTGGGCGTGCAGGCCGACCAGCCGGCGGGCGGCCATCTCGAAGCCGCCGGTGTCGAAGATCTGGCTGCCGATGTGGCTGTGCAGCCCCCGCAGGTCGAACACGTCGGGCCGGGCCAGCAGCGCCGCGGCCGCCTCGAGCGCCTGGCCACCCGCGAGGCTGAAGCCGAACTTCTGGTCCTCGTGGCCGGTGGCGATGAACTCGTGGGTGTGTGCCTCGACCCCGACCGTCACCCGCACCATGACCGGTGCGACCACGCCCAGCTCGGCCGCCACCGCGGCGACCCGCTCGATCTCGTGGAAGGAGTCGACGACGATGCGCCCGACGCCGTAGCTCAGCGCGTCGCGGATCTCGGAGGTGGTCTTGTTGTTGCCGTGGAAGCCGATCCGCTGCGGCGGGAACTGCGCCCGGCGTGCGACGGCCAGCTCGCCACCCGTGCAGACGTCGAGGTGCAGGCCCTCCTGCGCCACCCACTGCGCTACTGCCGTGCAGAGGAACGCCTTGCCCGCGTAGTAGACGTCGGCACCCGCCAGCGGCTCGAAGGCGGCTGCGAAGCCGTCGCGGAACTCGGCTGCGCGAGAACGGAAGTCGTCTTCATCCACCACGTAGGCGGCGGTGCCGTGCTCGCGTGCGAGGGTGAGCACGTCGACACCGCCGACGGTCAGCCGGCCCTCGGCGTCGCGGCCCACGGTGCGCGGCCAGAGCTGCGGCAGCAGCTCCATGACGTCGGTGGGGAACGGCAGGTAGAGCGGAGGTCCGCCGTAGCCCTCGGCGTGGAGGACACCGGCCTCGTGCGATCGCATCGGTCAGGCTCCCTACATCCGCTCGGGTGCGCTGACGCCGAGCAGGTCGAGACCGTTGGCCAGCACGACGCGGGTGGCGTCGTTGAGCCACAGGCGGGTTCGGTGCAGGTCGGTGACCTCTTCGTCGACGCTGACCGGGCGCACCCGGCAGGTGTCGTACCACTTGTGGTAGCGGCCGGCGAGCTCCTCGAGGTAGCGCGCGACCCGGTGCGGCTCGAGCAGGTGCGCGGCCTGCGCGACCACCCGCGGGAAGTCACCGAGCACGGCGAGCAGCGAGGCCTCGGTGGGGTCGGTGAGCAGGCCGGCGTCGAAGCCGTCAGCCCGGTGCACGCCGTCCTCGCCCGCGAGCCGGGCGACGTTGGCGGTGCGGGCATGGGCGTACTGCACGTAGAAGACCGGGTTGTCGTTGGTCTGCTTGCGCAGCTCCTCCCCGTCGAGCGACAGGGGGCTGTCGGAGGGGTAGCGCGCCAGCGAGTAGCGCACGGCATCCTTGCCGATCCACTCGATCAGCTCGTCGAGGAAGATGGCGTTGCCCAGCCGCTTTCCCATCCGCTGGCCGGCGATGGAGATGAGCTGGCCGATCTTGACCTCGATGTTGTGCTCGGGGTCGTCACCCGCGCACGCCGCGATGGCCTTGAGCCGGTTGATGTAGCCGTGGTGGTCGGCGCCGAGCAGGTAGACCTTCTCGTCGAAGCCGCGGTCCTTCTTGCTGAGGTAGTAGGCGGCATCCGCGGCGAAGTAGGTGGGGCTGCCGTCGCTGCGGATGAGGACGCGGTCCCGGTCGTCGCCGAAGTCGGTGGTGCGCAGCCACACGGCGCCCTCGGCGTCGAAGACGTGGCCCTGCTCGCGCAGCCGGTCGACGGCCTGCTCGACGGCGTGGGACTCGTGCAGGCCGCGCTCGGAGAACCAGACGTCGAAGAACACGCCGAACTCGTCGAGGGTGTGCCGGATGGCAGCGAGCTGGGCGGTGTAGCCGAGGTCGCGGGCGATGGCGAACGCCTCGTCGTGCGGCAGCTCGAGCAGGTCGGGGCGCTGCGCCAGCACCTCGGCGGCCCGGTCGGCGACGTACTCCCCCGGGTAGCCGTCCTCCGGCGGCTCCTGCCCGGCGGCGCGAGCCAGCACCGAGGCGCCGAACTTGTCCATCTGCGCGCCGGCGTCATTGATGTAGTACTCGGCCGCGACCTGGGCGCCCGCCGCGGTGAGCAGGCGGCGCATCGAGTCGCCCAGGGCCGCCCACCGGGTGTGGCCGATGTGGATGGGGCCGGTGGGGTTGGCCGAGATGAACTCGAGGTTGACGATGCGCCCGGCCTCGGCGGTGCTGTGGCCGTAGCCGGCGCCGGCCTCGACGATCGAGCGGGCCAGCTCGCCGGCGCTCGCGGCATCCAGGGTGATGTTGAGGAACCCGGGGCCGGCGACGCCGACGGCGGCGACGCCCGGGATGTCGGCGAGGTGGGTCGCGAGCGCGTCGGCCAGGTCGCGCGGTGGGATGCCGGCCCCCTTGGCCAGCTGGAGGGCCACGTTGGTCGACCAGTCGCCATGGTCACGGTTGCGCGGACGCTCGACCCGGACCTCCGCGGGCACGGTGACGGTCAGGTCACCGGCGTCGACGGCGGACTGGAGCGCGGCACGGATCGCGGCCGAGAGCTGTTCGGGGGTCACCGCGCAATTCTATGGGCGGCGCTTCGGCGCCCTTCCCGTGGCTGCGAGCCGTGAGACGGCGGCCACGAGCTCGTCGGGGTCGAAGGGTTTGGAGATGAAACCGTCGAAGCCCGCACCACTCGCCTCGGGGGCGTCGTGCACGACGACCGACCCCGTGACCAGCAGCACCGGCACCGGGTCGAGGCGGTGGTGCGACCGGATGGCTGCGATGGCCCACCAGCCGTCGTAGGGGGCCATCTCGGAGTCGAGGACGATGACGTCGGGGGCGGGACGCTCGGGGTCGATGAGGCGCGCCATCGCCTCGTGCCCGTCGGCGGCCTCCTCGACGGTGAAGCCCGCGAGCTCGAGGTTGATGCGCAGGAGACGCCGGATCGGCTCCATGTCGTCGCAGACGAGCACTCGGGGTGCCGGACCGCTGGCGCCGGTCCCGGATTGCATGGACGCCAGACTAGGCTGCTACCCTCGCGGAGCGCTGGAAACCAGCGTTAAGGCAAGATCAAGAATCTGGCACACAGGCCGACCCAGGCCCCCGTAGCTCAGGGGATAGAGCACCGCCCTCCGGAGGCGGGAGCGTAGGTTCGAATCCTACCGGGGGCACCACCCAAAACGCCCGTTGACCTGCAGAGATGCAGTCGGCGGGCGTTTGCCGATGCAATACACGTGCGATAGTCGCGCCCGCCAATCCACGCTGACTGCTCGCCGTTGGACGCCATCTGCCGGTGTCTGGGCCGGGCTCCCGCGTCCGAAGAGGTGCTCACGGTCGGACATCTCGGGGATGGCTTGTCAGTCGGCAGGGGCATCGGGAGGCTGACGTGCGGGAACCGACCCCACGGACGGCCGCTTTGTACAGCGACCCCCGGGGAGGACTCCTTATCCAGGGGAGTGTTCGGCCACTGCCGGAGCGTGGCCGGTTCATTCCTGTCACCCCGACAGTAGGATTAGACCCCTGACCTGCAAAGATGCCGGACAAGGGCCTTCTTCACGCGCGATTCGTGCAACTGCGTGCAACAACGATCTGCCATCTGGGCGCCGCCAGCCACCGCCGCGGACTCTGGGTCCCCTATATAGATGATGGCCGATCAGGGTGGGATGACGGCGCCGGATCTTGGGCTGGCGGACCCGCACCAAGACCTCTAACTTCGCCGCGAGCGGCGCTGGGGGCAAGCGCCCTCAGCCGGTGGCCGCGCCGTCGGACGCCCATCGCGTCAGGACCACCGCGATAGCGAACAGGGCCACTACGCGCGGCAACCCGGGCAGGTCTGCCGCGGCGTGCCCACGCCAGAAGCTCGACCGCCGCACAAAGCCCAGTTGCCCCCCTTCGTCGAGCAGGTCCTTGTCGATATTGACTGGGGCGCCCTCCCCGGTCCCCTGCGGGGGCCGGCGTTGCTGTCAGGAGCGGGGTACAGCGTTGAGATCGCCGGTCCGGCTGCGAAGCGATGGGCTGATGCCTTGGCTGAGCGTCACGGGTACGGCGACATCAGCCACACCCCGCAGGTGTTCGGCCTGGGTGTCCCCACCGGTTCCCGGTTCTCACCGTCCTGTGTCCGGACTACTCGCCAGCGTTTCCCGCTACGCAGTGACGCCCCGTTCTGGCCCGGGTGAAGGGGAGTCAGTCGGCGACGATCGAGATGGATCAAGTGGTGGATGCCTGGAAGATGCTGCCGATTGATGAGTCCAGGACGGCGTTGAACTCGTCGTCGCTCTGCTGGACGGTGAGCCCTTCGGTGAGCGCCCGGGAGAAGCTCGCGACAACACCATGCTGGCGCGACAGGCGGGCGTTTGCCTCCTCGCGGCTGTATCCGCCGGAGAGGGCGACGACCCGCAGGACATTCGGGTGGGCTACCAGGTCGGCATAGAAGTCATCGACCTCGGGAAGGGTCAGCTTCAGCATGACGTGCTGGTCTGCGCCCAGCGCCCCCAGCCTCTCGAGGATGGCTGGCTTGAGCAGCCGCTCGGCCTCGGCCTTGTTCGGGGAGTGGATGTCGATCTCGGGCTCGAGGATCGGCACCAGGCCAGCGGCCAGGATCTGCCGACCGACCTCGAACTGCTGGTCGACCGCGGACTGCACTCCCGCGTCGTTAGCGAGCCTGATCACCGAGCGCATCTTGGTCCCAAAGACGCCCTTCTCGACAGCCCGGGCCAGCAGTGCGTCCAGGCCAGGCATCGGCTTCATCACCTGGGCACCGTCGACCTCGTCGGCCAGGCCCTTGTCGACCTTCAGAAACGGCACGACGTTCTTCACGTTCCACAGGTAGTCGGCGCTGCCACGGCCCTCGATCTGGCGGTCCATCGTCATCTCAAACAAGATCGAGCCCAAGATCCGGTCGCCGTTGAAGCTGGGGCTTGTGATGATGCGTGAGCGCATCGCATGGACGAGGTCAAACATCTCCTCGTCTCCGGAGTAGGCACCTTCCTGGATGCCATAGAGCCTCAGGGCTTTCGGAGTGCTGCCACCACTTTGGTCCAGAGCTGCGATGAAGCCCTCGGCGTTCTTGACCTTGCTGAACTGCTGTTCGTTCATCGGCTTGGCTCCTTGTTGTCGTTCACATACCGTCACGAAACGCCACTTGTCAGCATGGCACAGGCAGAAACGGCCGCCGGTTCACGCCGACCGGTGGCCGTTGCTGAGTGCAACTCACGGACCGGCCGCCGCGTGCCGCGCAGTTCCATGCCCAGTGGGCAGGTTTGTCGCCCGGCGTGTCATGAGCGCGGTCGGCGGGCGTTGCGTGGCTTTCACCCATGAGGCGATCACGGACGTCAGCGGGCCGGCCCCATGGCCTCATGGGACAAACCTGGGTGGGAGTCCTACTGCGCTCGTGTGGCCACGGAGTCCATGGCGAGCCCGTTCCGCGAGACCGAGTGATGGCCGACACCTCCAATCGCCCTGTCGAAGTCAAGAGGGTCTGGGTGGTCTCCACAAGGCTGGGGTCGGGGTGGGCTCCACAAGCCTGGTGGACGCAGATAGTGTCCTGAACGTCCGAGTGAAGTCAGAACTGGTCCAAGTCAGTTCTCGGCAGGAGGACTGCCGTGCTGATTCGACGGTTGTTGCCTGGCGGCTTGGTGATGCGCCAGCGCGTGGGCTCTTGTAACACGCAGCGGTTTTCGCCATGCGATTGGGCAGTGAGCGAACCAGCCAGACTTCCTGAGCGGTTCGGCATCGGCGAGTGACTGGTCTCGCCGCGTGGGGGCCGACCTCAAGCACCCCCGTCGCATCCTTGGTTCGTGCGGAGACCCCGATGTCGCACCGCGAGGGGGCCTGCCTTCACGCGGGCTCGTGGCGCTGCGCACTTGCCGCCGGGCTGACTTCTTGGAACGTCACGACCCGCGTCGCTGATCCAGAAGACGACTTCGCCGGTGCACCATTCCGGGCGACGACACGAGCTACCGGCGGGATGGCACCACGGCAACGATGCCGGTGGCGTGTTCGAGAACTGCGGTTGCGACGGAGTCATGAATGAGCTCCTTGAGGTGCCCGATCCGCTGGTGGCCCACGACGACCAGATCGTGCTCTCGCGATGCGGCGATGAGACTGTGATCGGCAAAGCCATCGACCATCTCAACCTCGACCGAGACCTCGGGGTATGTGGTCGCCATCCCCGCGAGTGACTCGGAGACCAGCGCGCGCTCCGCGCTGAGGTCGGGCCACGGCCCGTCTTCCTGCACCGGCGTGACTGGCGCAGGAATCGCAGTGCAGTACAGGACGGTCAAAGCGCTGCGTCGAAGCGACGCCATCCGATAGGCGAACGCGATGGCAGACAGGGAGTGCTGGGTCCCGTCGATGCCGAGCAGGATCCGCCGCCGCGGCTGCGGCTGGTCGCCCATGCGCCAGACGACGACCGGGCAGGACGCCTGTCGGGCGACTGAGACGCTGACCGAGCCCAGCAGCAGGCTGGCGACGGGGCCACGGCCCCGCGAGCCCAGGACGATCATCTCGGCACGCTCGCCGAGCTCGAACAGGGCCGTGCGCGGATCAGCAACGCTCACCACCTGCTGTAGCTCGACCCCGGGTTGGCGATCACGCGCTCGGGCAGCGGCGGCATCAAGAACTGTCTCGGCCCAGTCTCGAGCTTCGTCCACCAGATGACCAGCGCCGAAGCTCCCCGAGGGGTAGAGGCCCACGCTCGGGATGTTCATCGGAGCGGCGCCGTGCACAACGGTCAGGGGTCGCGCCTCCAAGGCCGCCTGCTCAACGGCCCAGTCGAGCGCTCCATCGGAGCAGGGGGATCCGTCGATGCCGACGACGACGCTGCCCGATGAAACCTGGTCGATCTCCATGTCACAACTCTCTGGTGGGTGTACATCGGCTCCAACGCCGCGGCGAATGTGTCAGCCGAGACTGGAAGATGGGGACGAACCGGCGAGGAGGAACGCCTCGTACGGCACACGCAGCGACCACCGGGCTGACCTCGACGACGTTGTCGAACACGGCGCGGCGGCCAGCGGCCGGTGACCCGGGTGGTCGAACTGCGCGACGAGGGCGGTGTTGGTGCCACGCGCGGCCTGCATTCCAAGCATCCCGTCACGCCAGCAGGTCGGCTGCCGTGTGACTGCGAACTCACACCCGAAGAACGCCTACGTCGTGCCCGCAATGATGAACCGCACTCTTGCGGTGGTCCCGCGGTTCTGGATTGCGGTGCGGGGCTGTCACTTTCGCTAGTGCATGGCGGGATCGGTGTCGGCGATCTCGAGGAAGCGGTTGTACCTTGGCGCCCCGTTCGCCATGAGCGGGTGCTCCGGACTTGATGTGACCGCAGCCGGATCCGACGGCGAGGTCGGCGATGAAGGAGTCTTCGGTCTCTCCGGAACGGGTGGGAGACCATCGCGGCGTAGCCCCCGTCACGGCAGACGGGGCAGGGCGTGCAGGGTCTCGGTGATCGAGCCGATCTGGTCGACCTTGATCAGGGCCTTCAGCCGGACACGACCACAGCCAGGAGCTCGACTCTGGTCCCAGGGTCGTACTCGACGGTGTCGCTGAGTTACTCACGAAGCGGTAGGCGATCACGCCCTGCGCCGGAGGACGCGAAAGTACCGACTGGCATTGCCAAGATGCGTGCCGTGAAACCGTTGGCCGCCCACACCTTGCGGGCCTGCAGACCGGCAGCAGGGTGCTGGCTGCTGTCGATGATGCTGCGGATCGCAACGGGGCGCGTCGCCCTGGGAGCCATCGGGAACTGGTACTCCGCCGGTTCCGTCATCGCAAGCGTGGTCTCGGTGGCAGTCATCGCGCTGCCGTGGGACAGCCGGGCCAAGGCTACTTCCGCGCGATCGGATGAGGTCCCACACCACTGATTCAGTGCGGGCGCGCTCCGTCCGGGGCCACACAAGGCTCGCGCCGGTGGCTGCCGTGTTGTCACGTTGTTGGTGTGGACACCATGGTGGTGCCGACTCGTCGGGTGGGTCGGTCGCCTCCGATCGCTGGGGAAGTTGTGTGGCCGTGTTGCCCTGTGGCTGCGCCACGCATGGGGGTTGGGGCTGGGATCGGAGGACTGCGAAGTCGGACTACTGTGGAAGTGAGTCAATGGGGCCACCAGGCCCTTGGAAGAGGCGAACCGTCATGACCATGACGACGATGGGTTCAACCGACACGAGCAGCTACCCAGAACCTGCGGCGTCGGTGTCGAGGATGTTCTACGACAGGGTCGCGGCGACACCCGAAGCAGAGGCGTTCCGCTTCCCGGTCGGGGACGGGTGGACCTCGGTGACGTGGGCCCAGGCGATGGAGACCGTCAAGACGCTGGCGGCCGGTCTGCTGGCGCTGGGGATCCAGCCCGAGCAGCGCGTCGCGATCGCGTCCAACACTCGCATCGAGTGGTTGTACGCCGATCTGGCGATCATGTGCGCGGGTGCGGCAACGACGGCGGTCTACCCGACGACCGCCGTCGACGACGTGGCCTTCATCCTGTTCGACAGTGACGCGCGCCTCGTGTTCGCCGAGGACGACGCCCAGCTTGCCAAGCTGCGCGCTCAGCGCGCGCACCTGCCCGACCTGGTGCGCGTGGTCACCTTCGACGGCGAGCCGGACGGCGACTGGGTGCTCGGCCTGGCCGACCTCGAGGCGCTCGGCGCCCGATACCTGGCGGAGCACCCGGGTTCAGTGGATGACGCGGTGGCGGCGATACGTCCCGACCACCTGGCAACGTTGATCTACACGTCGGGGACCACCGGTCGCCCCAAGGGTGTGAGACTGCCACACCGCTGCTGGACCTATCTCGGTGCCGGCGCCGAGGCCATCGAGATCCTGCGCGCCGACGACCTGCACTACCTGTGGCTGCCCCTGTCGCACTCCTTCGGCAAGATGCTCGCGGCCGTCCAGCTCCAGATCGGCTTCCCCACTGCCGTCGACGGACGCGTCGACAAGATCGTCGACAACCTCGCGGTGGTGCGACCCACGATCATGGCCGGCCCGCCCCGCATCTTCGAGAAGGTCCACGGCCGCATCGTGCAGACGATGGCCGAGGCGGGCGGCATCCGGTCGCGGCTGTTCACCTGGGGCTTCACGGTGGGTGGGCGGGCCACCGCGGCCCGCGCGGCCGATCGGCCGCTGGGCCGCCGCCTCGGTCTGCAGTTCGCGATCGCCGACCGGCTGGTCCTGGCCAAGGTCCGTGACCGCCTCGGCGGACGGATGCGCTTGATGATCTCAGGCAGTGCCGCGCTGTCCCCCGACATCGCCCACTGGTTCCAGACTGCTGGTTTGACGCTGATCGAGGGGTACGCGCTGACGGAGACCGGCGGCGGGGCCTGCATCGGTGACCCGCAGCACCCTGTGGCAGGCGTCGTCGGTCCACCGCTGGTCGGATCCGAGCTGCGCATCGCCGACGACGGAGAGATCCTGCTGCGCGGCCCGAACGTCATGCAGGGGTACCACAACCTGCCCGACGAGACCGCCCAGGTGCTCAGCCGCGACGGCTGGTTCTCCACGGGCGACATCGGCGAGCTCGACACACTGGGGCGGCTGCGGGTCACCGACCGCAAGAAGGACCTCATCAAGACCTCGGGGGGCAAGTACATCGCCCCCCAGCCGATCGAGGCCCAGTTCAAGGCGCTCTGCCCGCTGGCCAGCCACGTCCTCGTGCACGCTGAGCGGCGCAACTTCGCCAGCGCGCTGGTCGCCCTGGACACCGACGCCCTGACCCAGTGGGGGCTCGCCCGCGCACTGGACGTCAGCGACTTCGCCAGGCTGGCCGCTGACCCGGCAGTCCATGCCTACGTCGGCAGCTGCATCCACGAGCTCAACGGCCAGCTCAACCGCTGGGAGACCATCAAGGACTTCCGGATCCTCGACCACGACCTGACCGTCGAGGCCGACGAGCTGACACCGAGCATGAAGCTCAAGCGCAAGGTGCTCGAGTCGCGGTACTCCTCGCTCCTGGACTCCATGTACACGGCGTAACCGAATCAGCCAGAGAGCCGGTCGCGCCGAGCTTCGCCAGGCTGGCCTGGTGCCCAGCCTTGCAGGCAGCGGTGACCAGCCAGCAGAATCTCGGCCCCGTGGCCAACTGGCCGATCGACGACATCCGCGTCATTGTCGTCACCGACGGCGAGCGCATCCTCGGCCTCGGCGACCTTGGCGCGAACGGCATGGGCATCCCGATCGGAAAGCTCTCGCTGTACACAGCCTGCGCTGGGATCAACCCTGCAGCCACCCTCCCGATCACGATCGATGTCGGGACCAACAACCACGACCTCTTCGATGACCCGTTCTACGTCGGCGTCAAGGAGCCGCGGGTACGTGGCGAGGCCTACGACGCCCTGCTGGACGAGTTCATGGAGGCTGTCACACAGCGGTTCCCGCGGGCCCTGGTCCAGTTCGAGGACTTCGGCAACGCCAATGCCTTCCGGCTGCTGAAGAGGTACCGCGCCCGCTACTGCATGTTCAACGACGACATCCAGGGCACCGCCGCCGTCGCGCTCGCGGGTGTCCTGTCCGCACTGCGCGTCACCGGCGGCCGCCTTGTGGACCAGACCTTCCTATTCCACGGCGCCGGCGGTGCCGGCCTCGGCATCGCCACCCTGATCACGGACGCGATGGCCCAGGAGGGGCTCACGACGGCGCAGGCCCGGTCCCGTTGCTGGTTCGTCGACTCGCGGGGCCTGGTGGTCTCCAGCCGCACCGACCTCAACGAGAACAAGCAGCGCTTCGCGCACGACGCCGCTCCGGCCGCCAAGGCGGAGTGCACGGCGTCGCGCGCGTATGAGTGGAGCGATGGGCGCGCCGTCTTCTCCAGTGGCAGCCCCTTCGCCCCGGTGCAGTACCAGGGCCGTACCTTGGTTCCGGGGCAAGGGAACAACGCCTACATCTTCCCCGGTGTTGGCCTCGGCGTGATCGCGGTTGAGGCGACGCACGTCACGGAGGAGATGTTCATGGCGGCGGCCCGGAAGCTGGCCGACCTGGTTTCACAGGACCAGCTCGCCACCGGAAACCTCTACCCGCTGCTGCGGAACATCCGCGACGTTTCCGCGGAGATCGCCGTCACCGTCGCGCAGGTGGCTTACGCGCAGGGGCTGGCTCGTGTGCCACGCCCGCAAGACCTCGTGGCCCACATACGCTCCACGATGTACAGCCCGGTGTACTGACCCAGCCGCCAGCCGCCTGTGACGGGTGGAGGTTCAAGCGGCGACACGACGCGCCAATCGCGGCGGCGGCTCAGGTTAGGCGTGCTCGTCTGCCGCCATGCGTGGTTGAACAGACCAGTCGGCGGGTTCGTCATCGGTGTCGGTGTCAGCAACCGTCTTGGTCTGCTGCACCTGGTCTAGTTCGCGATCGCGCGCTCACCCTGATTGCGACAACTGACGACGCCAACTGTCGCCACGCTCATCGACTTACGAATGATTCCCATCTGGGATCCTCATTGCGTAGCGATCCGACTGCTCGAAGTTCATCGACGGCGCGGGCAAGGCCGGCCGTTCCGTGGGTGACCGACGCCACTGGCGATGTGACGCACACGCTTCCCTCCACCTCCAAGCGCTCGCTCGAACCGCCTACAACCTTTCTGATCCGTAGCGTTGCAAGCGGCCACATCCGACGTGTTCCGCTCCCGCGCAGGTGTCCTACGCGGTGAAGGATGCCGCCTCGTGGGTACTCGCTCCCGCTCGATGCATTGCAACTTCTCGTTGCTGGTGTTCTACTTGCGTAAGTGTGCAAGTGTGAAACTATAGAGGTGGTGGATCATGGTGGTGCCGTTGTACGAGGCGAAGGCGAACCTCTTCCGGACGCTGGCTCATCCTGCTCGAATCCGCGTCCTTGAGTTGCTCAGCGACCGAGAGCACGCCGTTCACGAGCTCCTGGCGGAGATCGCCCTAGAGCCGTCAAGCCTCTCGCAGCAGCTCGCTGTACTGCGCCGCATGGGGCTGGTGCGTCAGCAGCGGGTGCGCGGTGAGGTGGTCTACTCGATCGTGGTGCCGGAGACCCGGGACCTGCTGGTCGCCGCGCGGCTGGTCCTGCGAGAGCTCGCGGCTGATCAGGCCGAACTGGAACAGGAGCTGCAGCCGCAGCCAGTCCTGGACTCCGCCGGGCCCACGCGAGGCGCGTCGAAGGGGACGTCGCCGTGAGCTCTGCACGCCTCGCCAAGCTGATCTGGCGGACCGGTCGGGTGGCCGAGCCTGCCCCCGAAGCACCGGGGGATCCTGCGGGCGCTTTCCGGCCCGACCGGGCGCTGGCCGGCAGCGCGCAGGTCCGCCACGTGGACTGCGGGTCGTGCAACGGCTGCGAGGTTGAGGTCGGTGCCGTATTCGGCCCCGTGTATGACGCTGAGCGGTACGGGGCCCGGCTGGTCGCGTCGCCTCGGCATGCCGATGTGCTGTTGGTGACGGGCGTGGTGACCCACAACATGCGCGAGCCGCTGCGGCGCACGGTGGACGCCACGCCGCGGCCTCGGGTGGTGGTCGCGGTCGGCGACTGCGCGGTGGACGGGGGCCTGTTCCGCGACGGCTACGGGGTGGCCGGCTTCGTGGACGAGGTGGTGGGCGTAGATCTGACCGTGCCGGGCTGTCCTCCCGAGCCGGAGGCGATCGTGGCAGCGCTGCGGCGGGTGACCGGCAGGTGAGTGAAGCCTCCCTTGGTATAGCCATTCAGCTGGTGCTCGCAGCGGTTGCGGTCGTAGCCGCGACGCTTGCCCCGGCCAGGGTGCGCTCGCTGCTGGCGGGTGCGGCGTGTGCCGGGCTGGGGGTCGCGGGTGTGGTCACCGGGCTGCAGGCGATGTCCGGCGGCAACCCCGGTCCTGGGCTGCGCATCCCGGTGACCCTGCCGCTTGACCTTCCGTTGGAGCCGCTGCTGTTGGCCCCGGACCGCATCGGTGGGGTCTTCATGGCCTTGGCCGGTGCCGTGGCGGCAGTGACGTCCGTTTACGGGGTCGGGTACGCGACGGGCCCGGCGGCGTCGCGCTCGGGCTGGGCAGCCTTCGCGGTCTTCATCCTGGGGATGCAGCTGGTGCCGGCCGCCTCTGACGTGGTGTCGTTCCTGGTGGCTTGGGAGACCATGGCGATCGGCTCCACGGTGCTGCTGCTTGCGGACCATGGCGCGCGTTCGGAGGTCGTCACCGCCACCCGGTGGTACGCGGTCATGACGCACGCGAGCTTCCTGTTGTTGCTGGCCGGGTTCGCGGTGTTGGTGGCCGACGCGGGAGGCACCGGCTTCGCGACGATCGCGTCGGCTGGAGTGTCCGGTGTGACGGCGAGCCTGGCGTTCGTGCTTCTGCTGGGCGGGTTCGCCACCAAGGCCGGACTCGTCCCGGTCCACGTGTGGCTGCCCCGGGCGCACCCGGAGGCACCGAGTCACGTGTCGGCGGCGATGAGCGCGGCGATGGTGAAGATGGGTGTGTACGGGGTGCTGCTGGCGGCCCTGCGGCTGCTGCCGCAGGGCCCTGCTTGGTGGGCAGTGCTGCTGTTGGTGCTCGCGCTGGCCTCGGCGCTGTACGGGATCCTGCAGGCGTCGGTGGCTACGGACCTCAAGCGTCTGCTTGCCTACTCCACGACGGAGAACGTGGGGCTGATCCTGGTCGCGGTGGCCGTCGCGCTGCTGCTGCGCGGGGCGGGTGACGAGCCGGTGGCTGATGTCGCCCTCACCGCGGCGCTGCTGCTTGCCGTCAGCCATGCCGCGTTCAAGACGGTGCTGTTCCTGGGCGCGGGCTCGATCCTGCACGCGACCGGAGAACGCGACCTGGACCGCCTGGGTGGGCTGGCCGCGGTGATGCCGACCACCTCGCTGGCGTTCGGGGTTGCTGCCCTTGGGGCGGCGGCGCTGCCGGTTACCTCCGGCTTCGCGGCCGAGTGGGTGCTGCTGCAGTCCCTGATCCATGGTGCCGGCCGTGACGATGTGGCGCTGGCGATCCTGTTGCCGGTCACTGTCGCCGTGGTCGCGCTCACTGCTGGTCTGGCGCTACTGACGTTCGTCAAGGCCTACGGGATCGCGTTCCTGGCCCGTCCCAGATCCGAGGCCGCCGCGCACGGCCACGAGGGCGGTCGCTCCATGCGGGCGGCGATGCTCCTGGGCGCGGCCGCCGTGGTAGGGCTCGGACTGGCTCCTGGCCCCGTCGCGGCCGGGCTGGCCCGGGCAGTGGGTGCCTCCGGTATCGACGTCGTCGGCGTGCTGGGGGTCTCGCTTCCTGCGGTTGACGCGCTGTTGGATCCCGTGGCCCTGATCCTGCTCGCCGCGATCGTGCTGGCCCCAGTGGTCGTGGTGCACCTGGCGGCCGCGCGGCAGGCGCCGCGCCGCGATGTCGACCTGGCTTGGGGGTGCGGCGGTGTCCGGGTCAGCCCACGGATGCAGTACACGGCCACGTCGTATGCCGAGCCGCTGGTGCGAGTGTTCGACGACGCCCTGCAGCCCAGTCGCGACGTCGAGGTAAGCCACGCCGACGAGTCCCGATACCTGGTCTCGCAGGTCCGGTTCCGCCAGCGTGTCACCGACCTGGTCGCCGACCGGGTCTACGAGCCCGTCGTGCGGGCCTCGCTCGGGATCGGCGAGGGAGCGCGCCGGATCCAGAACGGCAGCATCCATCGATACCTCGGGTTTTCGTTCACGGCGTTGGTGCTCGTGCTGCTGGCGGTGACCTGGTGAACACCCTCACCGTCCCCGGGCTCCTGGCCCTCCAGGTCGTCGGCGCGCTGGCTTTCACCCCGCTCCTGATCGGCCTGATGCGCCAGACCCGGGCACGACTGGAAGGGCGGGCGGGGCCCGGTGTGACGCAGCCCTGGCGTGACGTTCACAAGTTGCTGGCCAAGGAGCCCCTGCAAGCGGCAGGTACCGGCCCGCTGCTGTCGGCCACACCGCTGCTGCTGATCATGTCCAGCCTCGTCGTCTGTGCGTTGGTGCCGCTGGTGGGAACCGGCTCTCTGGCAATGGTCCCCGACGACCTGTTCGTGGTCGTCTCGGTACTCCTGCTTGGCACCGTGGCGTTGGCCCTGCTCGGTCTGGAGTCCGGCACCGCGTTCGGTGGGATGGGCTCCAGTCGGCACATGACGATCGCGGCGCTGGTCGAACCCACCGTCCTGGTCGCCGTGTATGCCCTGTCCATCCCGGTCGGGACCTCGGCGCTGTCGGCGATCGTTGCCGCCCGGGTGCAGGATCCGTCCAGCGTGGTCTCCCCGGTGGGGCTGCTCGCCGTCGTCGCGCTGGGGATCGCGGTGCTGGCGGAGACCGGCCGGCTGCCCGTGGACAACCCGTCGACCCATCTCGAGCTGACGATGGTGCACGAGGCGATGGTGCTCGAGAGCTCCGGGCGCGACCTGGCGTGGCTGGAGGTGGGCTCCTGGCTGCGACTGACGGCCTTGCTCGGGCTGCTGGTGAACCTAGCCGTCCCCTGGGGTGTGGCGACCACGCTAAGCGTGTCCGCGGTGCTGGTCGGGGTGGTCGCGATCGTGGTCAAGCTGGTGGTGGCGGGCATGCTCGTCGCAGCCGGCGAGGTCTTCCTCGCCAAGCTGCGCCTGTTCCGTGTGCCGGAGCTGCTGGCCGGGTCCTTCGTGCTTGCGTTCCTGGCCGTGACCGCCTCGTTCCTGATCGGGGGCGCGTGATGAGCGAAGCCCTTTTCAGCCAGCTGCTGGCGACGTGCACCGGGCTGCTGCTGGTGACCGCGGTCCTGCAGGTCTGGCGCTACTCGCTCAGTGCGTCGATCCGCGTCCTGGCCGTGCAGGGGGCGGCGCTGGCCGCCTTGGTGGCGGTGCTCGGCATCGAGCACGGCGACGTCGAGGTCCTCGTCGTGGCCGCCCTGGTGCTGGCGATGAAGGCCGTCGCCATCCCGTGGGCGCTGTCCCGCACCGCGGCAGCCACCGGGGCCGTGCGAGAGCAGGCGCCGCTGGTCAACCCCACGGCCGCCCTGCTCGCGGCGACCGCGCTGACGGTCCTGGCCTACGTCGTGGGTCTGCCGATCGTGGCTGTTCTCCATGGGCCGGCCGCGAAGGCGGTGCCGGTCGGGCTTGCCCTGGTCCTCATCGGCTTCCTCGTGCTGCTGACCCGGCGCAGTGCACTGGCCCAGCTGATCGGCTTTGTCGTGCTGGACAACGGGATAGCCACCACCGCGTTTCTGACCTCCGGCGGCGTCCCCCTCGTCGTGGAGCTCGGTGTGACCCTGGATGTGCTGCTCGTGGTGCTGATCCTGCGGGTGCTCACCAGTCGGCTGCAGTCCGCCCACGGCGGTATCGACCTCGACGACCTGACGGAGTTGCGCGACTGATGACCGCCTTGATGTGGATCCCTCTGCTACTGCCGGTCAGCGTGGGCGCGACCTCGTGGTGGCGCCGCGCTGACGGCTGGACCCGGGGCGCCGACCTGGCCGTGGCCGTTGTCGCCCTCGGGGCCGGGATCGGGCTGCTCACGGTGGTGCACGCCTCCGGGCCTCTCATTGCGGCGGGCGGGGTGCTGCGCGCCGACGCGCTGTCTGCGTGGCTCCTGTTCACCATCGGCGCAGTCGCGGTCACCGCCTTGTGGGGCGGGCTACCGACCCGCGCCGCCAGGCCCGCCCCGGACGGCCGCTACACGGCGCTGGTCTGCCTGTTCCTCGGAGCGATGAGCCTGGCCGTCCTCAGCGACAACCTCGGCATCCTGTGGGTCGCCATCGAGGCCACCACCATCGCGACGGCATTCCTCGTCGGCCACCACCAAAGCCCGCGATCCCTCGAGGCCGCTTGGAAGTACGTCGTCCTGGGCTCGGTGGGCGTCGCGATCGCCTTCCTCGGGATCGTCCTGCTCTACGCCAGCACCGTCGCGGCCGGGGCCCCGACCCTGTCCTGGGTCCAACTAGCCGACGGCGGGCTCTCTCTGAACCCCAGCCTGACCCGGATCGCCGTGGCCCTGGCCGTCCTCGGCTTCGCCACCAAGGCAGGCCTGGCCCCGATGCACAGCTGGCTACCGGACGCCCACTCCCAGGCCCCCGCCCCGGTGTCCGGCCTGATGTCAGGGGTCCTGCTCTCGGTGGCCCTGTATGCCATCTTGCGGATCCAGGCCATCGGCGACGCCACGCTCGGCCCGCAGTTCCTTCGCGGGCTGCTCCTCGCCGGGGGTCTGCTGTCCCTGACCGTAGCTGGTGCGATGACCCTGGCCCAGCGCGACTACAAGCGGATGCTGGCCTACTCCAGCATCGAGCACATGGGAATCATGGCCTTGGGAGTGGCCGTCGGTGGGCCGCTTGCCACGGCCGCAGTGCTGCTGCACATGCTCGGCCACGGCCTGGTCAAGGCAGCGATGTTCGTCGTCGCCGGCCGGATCCTGGCAACCGAGGGCACCACCCGCACCCAGGGCGTCACGGGCCTGCTCACCCGCCGGCCTGACCTGGCCCGAGCACTGCTCGCCGGAACCGCCGCGCTGCTCGGGTTCCCCCCCTTCGTGCTGTTCTTCACAGAAGTGGCCATCGTCGTCGCCGGCTGGCAGGCGGGACTCGGCTGGGCCATGGGGATCGCCCTGTTCCTGCTGCTCGTTGTGTTCGCCGGCCTGGCCCGCCACGTCTCCGCCATGACGCTGGGCCCTCCGGTGGCAGGGGCCCCTCCGCTCGCGGCAACACCAGCGCAGCCCCGAGGGGTGCATCCCCTCCCGATGGACGCGCACACCGACCCGTTGCCCACACCCGGTCGTCAGCCCGCAAGTGAGCCGGCGACCAGGCACCGTCAGGCACCCGTGCTGATCGCCCTCGGCGCAGCAGCCATCCTGGGGCTGATGGCATCCCCTCTCGCGGCCCAGCTCCGTGAGGCCGCAGCAGTGCTGGCGGGCGCCCGATGAATGTCAGGTCGCTCACCTCCAGTCAGACCCTGAGCCGGGAGCAGCTCACCGCCGTCGCCGGAAAGTTGTTGGACGATGGGTGGCGGCTGGCGCTGGTCGCGGGGCACGACGACCGCGACCGGCTGCGAGTGGTCTACAGCTTCCTGCGACCCGTCGGCCAGCGCCACGAGCTCACCGTCGAGGTCCCCCGCGAGAACCCCTGGGTCCCAAGCCTGGCTCACCGCTCGTTCCCCGCCGGCCGCTTCGAACGCGAGATCCGCGACCTGTACGGGATCAGCCCCGACGGACACCCGATGCCCAAACGACTAGTCCGGCACGCCCATTGGCCCCACGGCTACCACCCCATGCGCCACGACGCCGACCCCACCCCCGGGTTCAACGCAGACATCGGGTCCTACCCCTTCATCGCGGTCGAGGGCGACGGCGTCTACGAGATCCCCGTCGGCCCGGTTCACGCCGGGCTGATCGAACCAGGCCATTTCCGGTTCTCCGTCGTCGGCGAGACCATCCTTCAGGTCAAGGCCCGGCTGTGGTTCCTGCACCGCGGCGTCGAGAAGCTCTTCGAAGGCCGCACCCCCGCACAGGGCATCGAGCTGGCCGAACGAATCAGCGGCGACACCGCGGTCGGGCACTCCCTGGCCTACGTCATGGCGGTAGAGGACGCCCTGAACATCGACGTCGACGAGCGCACCCGTGCCGCCCGGGCCCTGCTCCTGGAGGCCGAACGGCTCTACAACCACGTCAGCGACCTCGGCGCCATCGCCAACGACGTCGGCTACGGCATCGCCCACATCCACACCCAGCGCCTGCGCGAGAGCCTGCTGCGCCACAACAAGGCCCTCACCGGGCACCGGCTCCTACGTGGCGCGATCAGCATCGGCAGTGCCCACCTGCGAACCAGCCCGGATCTCACGCTGCTGCAGGGCGTCGCCGATGAGGTGGCCGAGATCGTGCGGATCACCCTGGCCAGCAGCATCGTGGCCGACCGGTTCACCGGGACCTCCACCCTCAGCACGGCGCAGGCAGCGCACATCGGCACCCTCGGCTACGTCGCCCGCGCCTCCGGGATCGCCATCGACGCCCGCCGAGACCACCCGACCCTTCACCTGGGCGCCTTCGAGCCCGTGACCGAGCAGGGCGGCGACGTCCTGGCCCGGTACCTCGTCCGCGCCCGCGAGGTCGCCGCCTCCACCCAGATCCTTGCCTCGCTGGCGCCACGGGCCGCGGCCACCACGGACAGTCACCCGATGTCCGTCACCGCCTTGTCGGGAACGGCCGCCGGGCTGGGGGTCGTCGAAGCATGGCGAGGCACCCTGTGCCACCGCGTCGAGATCGGCTCTTCCGGCAACCTCGCCCGGGTACGAGCCGTGGACCCCTCGTTCTTCAACTGGCCGGCCCTGCCCGTCGCACTGACCGACACGATCGTCCCCGACTTCCCGCTGACCAACAAGAGCTTCAACCAGTCCTATGCGGGCAACGACCTCTGACCCAGGAACCCAGATACCCCACCACCCCTCCCAACCCACCTCTCCGGCCTGCAGCTGAGTCGCACCATGCGGGGGAATGGCTCGTCCGCAGACACGATCGCGGAGACTGGATCGAGCTGGGAACCTACGGCGCCGACCCGCTGACGGCGAGCGCATCCCGGCCTCGGCGACCTGGGCGTGAACGGTATGGGCATACCGATCGGGAAGCTCTCGCTGTACACCGCGTGCGCTGGGATCGACCCCGCGGCCACCCTCCCGATCACGATCGATGTGGGGACCAACAACCACGATCTTTTCGATGACCCGCCCTCGCCTGTGCGGAGCACCTCCGCCAACTCGGACAAGCAAGACTGGAGAGGGCCCTCGGTGAGCTCCTCCGTCGATGAGTACTTGGCGGTACGCATCGAGAATCTCGTCGGCGGCCCCCGCAAGCCACTTTCACCATTCGTCGGGTAGCGCGTCACTTTGGGCGGAAAGACGCACATCCCCGCCCGCACGAGACCCCTGGCGCGCTGGTCGAATGGGTCCGGCAGCATCAGGGGGTGTAGCCCAACTGGACCTGCGCGGCCGCGCGGCGATCACGCCCGCTGCGGTCTGAAGTGTGGCTCGAGGCCCGACCACGTACCCTGAGAGGCCGTTCTTGCCGTCACCCCTGCTAGGCGGACGCCCGTGAACTGGCAGTTGGGTGCATGCCCCGGCCGGCCCTCCAGATGCACCGCAGGTTCTAGTGGGGACGGCGCCGTCCCGGGCGGCCTTGCCACGTCAAGGTCGAGCGGTCACGGCAGACCTGGTGGTGCGCCCATCGCGGTGCCTCGGACCGCAAGTTCGGACAGCTTGGCTGCGATCTCTGCGTCGCGGCCCCGAGCGGCGTGCTGGTAGCGAAGTGCGGCTTGCGGCGTGGAGTGCCCCAGCCTGCTCATGAGCTCGGCCACGGTGGCCCCCGTTCGAGCCGCCAGGACCGCGCCCGTGTGCCGCAGGTCGTGGAAGCGCAGGTCTGGCCGACCGGCCGCTTCACGAGCGGGCATGTGGAACTGCTTGTAGTACCAACCGTGGGTGACGTGGCGGTCTGGCTGCTCAGGACTGTGTGGGAACAGGAGCGAGTCACGATTCCCCCGGACATGGGCTGCAAGGTGCGCGACGACGAAGGCCATCAGGTGCGGTGGGATCGCGACAACACGGATGCCCGCAGCACTCTTTGGCTTTCCCACCACGTCGGCGCGGCCGACGCGAACGAGGCCGCGAGCAACCGACAGCCGCTGCCGGTCGACGTCAATGTCACGACGTCGGAGCTCGATGAGTTCCCCGAAGCGCAGACCGCACCACGCTCGCAGTAGTGGCATCAACTGCAGGCGCTCGGGCATCGCATTCACAAGGGCCGACAGCTCCTCAAGCGAGGCCGGCTCGATCCTTCGCTCTCGCCTGGTCTGTCCCGCCCCGCGGATGGTGCACGGTCTGGCCGTGACGACCTCCTCGAGCAGCGCCGCCGACAGGATCGAGCCCAGCAGCGAGTACGCGTGTGCTCGAGTCGTCTTCTTCGTCGGGTCCAGAGTGGCCTACCAGACGCGGACGTCCGAAGAGCTGATCTTCCCGATCTGCTGCTCGCCGAACTCAGGGAGCAGAGTCCGATCGAGAGTTCCACGGTAGAGATTGGCCGTGCTGGGCTTGAGTTCTCGGGACTTGAGCCACCGTTCCGCGTAGTCCTCGAAGGTGAGGGTCCGGCGGTCGCGCTGCCCAGGTGGCAACCAGGCTTGGTCGGCCACCAGGCGGCGCTCCGCAGCGAGCCACTCTTCACCATCGATCTTCGGTCTCGAACGTACGGGGGGCTTGATACCTGAGCATGTCGGGACCCAAGTAGGAGGCTTGCCATCGCTTGGAGGGCAGGCGGCGAAGATGACCGAAACCTCGTCGGTTCCGCACTTGCTCCACCCCCTCCCGGCCCCGCCGGCGTGCAATAGACGTGCGATAGCGTGCAATGAACGTGAGATATAGGGGACTCCTCAGGTTCCTGTGGGTCCGGGTGAGCCAGTTCTCGGCTGATTCGCGTTGTGGGGCTGGGCTTTGGCGTTGGGGCGGCGCTGTGGGGGTGACGCGCACGTGTGGGCTGCCTAGGTTCGGGGTTGCGAAGCCAACCGGACCGACAGGAGCTCTCACGTGCGCGCCACCACTGCATTCAACAAGATGCTCGCGATCCCTGGCGCCTATGTCGCCGCGGTGACCTTCGCGCCCGAGGGGATCGTGGTCGACCTCAAGCGTCGCGCCAGGCGGCTTCGGTGTCCGTGCGGCTGGTCCACCCGGGCTGTCTACGACCGCTCGAGGCGGTGCTGGCGGGGCCTGGACCTGGCTGCGAGCAAGGTGTTCCTGCGAGCCGAGATCCGGCGCCTGTCGTGCCGACGCTGCTCCCGGGTGGTCACCGAGCAGGTGCCCTGGGCGCGGCCGGGGGCGCGGTTCACCCGCGACTTCGAGGACGTGGTGGCGTGGCTGGCGCAGCGGATGGACAAGAGCGCGATCACCCGGCTGTTGCGCTGCTCGTGGGAGGCGGTCGCGGGCATCGTGGGCCGGGTCGTGGCCGACCAGCTCGACGACTCCCGCCTGGAGGAGGTCTACCGGATCGGGGTCGACGAGGTGTCCTACCGCAAGGGCCACCGGTACCTGACCGTGGTCGCCGACCACGACCGTGCCGGCGCGGTGATCTGGGCTGGTGAGGGCAAGAGCGCCGCCACCTTGCAGGGGTTCTACGACGAGCTCGGCCAGGCCCGATGCGCCCAGCTGCAAGCGGTATCAATGGATCTGGGTGCGGCGTTTAAGAAGGCCACCGACACCAACGCGCCCCAAGCCCGCCAGTGCGTCGACCCGTTCCACCTGATCGCTTTGGCCAACGAGGCCATCAACAAGGCCCGCCGCTGGGCGTGGAACCTGGAACGGGACAAGGCCAAGCAGGCCGCCATGACCGCCGGGCCGAAACGGCGCGGCCGGCCACCCGCAGGCAGCGCACCACCGGGACGGGACCAGGCCCGCTGGGTCAAGCACACCCGCTGGGCGCTGCTGAAGGACCCCGACGCCCTCAAGCCCGACCAGCTTCAGGTGCTGCACGAGCTGCGCCGCACCGGCTCGGTGCTCTACCGGTGCTGGCAACTCAAGGAAGGACTACGCGACCTCTACCGCCTCGAAGACCCCACCGACGCACCAGCGCACCTGAACTGGTGGCTGGCCTGGGCCTGCCGCTGCCGGATCCCCGCGTTCGTCACCTTGTCCAAGACCATCCGGGCCAACCACGACAGGATCCTGGCCGCCATCGAACTCGACCTGTCCAACTCCAAACTCGAGGGACTGAACTCCAAGATCCGCCTGATCAACCACCGCGGCTACGGACACCACAGCGCCCCCGCCCTCATCGCGATGATCTACCTCTGCTGCGGCGGACTCACCATCGCGCTACCCACGGAAAGGTGAGGAGAACCAGATATAGACGGTACCTCGTGGCCGCCCCTGTCATCTAGTGCCCTCAAGGATTCGCCTGTCCCGCAAGCAAATTCAGTTCAACAGTACAGGTGAACGCACTGCCACGAACTAGGGCGTGTTACGAAAGTGACAGATGGGGTTTGAGCGTGTCGCTGGCATGAGGTGAGGCCTCCTCGGTATCGCAGGTGGTGTCGAAGTCATCTGCGCCCCGGGAGGCCTCGTGTCCACGATAGATGCCGCCGTCCGTCACGACCTGACCGACGCCCAGTGGGCGTTGCTCGAACCTTTGGTGCCCCCCGCGAGCAGACTCGGCCGGCCCCGTCAGTGGCCGGTGCGGGCCTTGGTCGACGGGGTGCGTCACCGGGTGCGCACGGGCTGCCCGTGGCGCGACGTCCCGGACCGGTACGGCCCTTGGTGGCGGGTCTACGCGCTGTTCGCTGGCTGGCAGCTGCGCGGGACCTGGCAGCTGATCGAGGCCGAGCTGCGGTCCGCCGCCGACGCCCAAGGCGTGTTGTCCTGGCAGGTGTCGGTGGACTCCACCACCGCCCGCGCTCACCTGCACGCCGCCGGGGCGCGACGCGACAGCGCGGAACGCGTTGCAGGAGAACCCGAACACCACGCGCTGGGTCGCTCCCGAGGAGGCTGGGGCACCAAGACCCACGTCGCGGTCGACCAACGGCGCGGGGTCCTGGCGTTCCGCCTCACCCCCGGCCAGGACGGCGACTGCCCCCAGATGATCCCCGTCCTGGACGACATCGCCGTCACCGGACCCGGCCCCGGGCGGCCCCGTCGTCGACCGGTGCGGGTCCTGGCCGACAAGGCCTACTCCTCGCGGGCCAACCGGGCCTGGCTGCGCGCGCACGGCATCCGCGCGACGATCCCGGTCAAGGCCGACCAAGCCGACCACCGACGAGCCAGAGGCTCGCGCGGGGGACGACCGCCAGCGTTCGACCCCGTCACCTACCGCGACCGACACGCCGTCGAGTGCGCGATCAACCACCTCAAACACCACCGCGGGTTCGCCACCCGCTACGACAAACTCGCCGTCCGCTACGCCGCAACAGTCCACATCGCCAGCATCAACCACTGGCTCCGACGACTTTCGTAACAGGCCCTAACGGGGCTCCGCCCCAGCCCGCGGACGCGGTGTGTCTGGTGCGCTGCGGTTCTGGAGTCGTAGGCTCCGCTGGTTGGGTCTGTCGAGGTCCCCGCGCTGAGGTGCTCGTCGTGATCCGGCTGGTGGCGGTGGTTGACCCCGTAACCGGGGCCGGCCCGACGATCGGAGGTTGCCATGACACTCGCGCGGACGGTGGCCGAGGTCCTTACCGAGCACGTAGTGTTCGAGGTCGAGTCGATCGACCGGATGTACCTGAACGTGTATGTGCCGCAGCTGCAAAGGGCCGGCCAGGTCGCCGGGTTCCTGAGGCGCGATCACGGCTTCCCGATCGCCTCCACCGCTCTGGTCGCACCGATGTCGCGGGCTTTCGTCGACGGGCTGTACCGGTACGCCGCGACCTGTGACGTGCCGATCGTGCGCTTCGCGAAGGGGCAGCGCAAGGATGATGTGATGCAGGCCCACTTGCGCGGGTTGACCGGCACCGACGAGGTCGTCTTCATCGGGGTGGCGCAGGAGAAGGCTCACGTGTTCCGTACCGAGCGGCGGCACAACCCGGTCACCGGCGCGCCCTACCCGTGGATCGTGTCCACGACCGCGGTGGTCAACCACTACTACGTGTACGCCGTGGACGACGACTTCGGCCCGTTCTTCCTGAAGTTCTGCTCCTACTTCCCGTACACCGCCCGGCTCTGCATCAACGGGAACGAGTACGCCAAACGGCAGGCGACCAAGGCTGGGATCGGCTTCACCGCCCTGGACAACGGGTTCGCGGCGTTGGACGACCTCGACGACGTCACGACGCTGCAGCGGATCTGTGACGATCTGAGCGCGGAGCGCATCGACGCGCTCCTGCGCAAGTGGCTGGCCCGCCTGCCGCACCCCTACAGCGCCGCGGACCGGGCGGCCGGGTACCGGTACGACATCTCGGTCTTGCAGGCCGAGTTCTCCCTGACCCAGATGCTCGACACCCCGGTCAGCGGCCGCGTGTTCTTCGAGCAAGTCATCCACGACACCTCGACCTGGGCCGCCCGGACCGGGTCCAGCTGATCTTCGCCCGGCAGATCCAGCGCGGCAGGAAGCGCCCGACCCCGGGCCGGTTCCGCACCCGGGTGATCACTCAGCACGTGACCCCGAGCCTGTACGTGGACTACAAGCACACCACGATCAAGCAGTACCACAAGGAAGGACGAGCCCTTCGGACCGAGACCACGATCAACGACACCTACGACTTCAACGTCGGTAGGCGGCTGACCAACCTGCCCGCCCTGCGGCAGATCGGCTTCTCAGCCAACCGACGCCTCCTCGGCGTCCAACGACTCAGCCACAGCCCTGCCGACGGCGCAGCGACTCTCGCTGCGGTCACCAGCCCCGTCTTCACCACCACAGGTGGTCGCGTCCCCGGGATCCGGTTCACCGACCCTCGCGCCCAGGCGCTGCTGTCCACCCTGTGCATCTTCCGGCTCCTGCCCAACGGATTCACCAACCGAGACCTGCGGGACCTGCTCGCGCCCCTGCTCGGGCAGCCACCAGGCACCCTCACCCCAGGCCAAGCCACCTACGACCTGCGCCGACTGCGTCATCACGGCTTCATCGAACGCATCCCGGGCAGCCACCGCTACCGCGTCACCGACACCGGCCACTCACAGGCACTGTTCCTCACCCGCGCGCACGACCGGATCCTGCGTGACGGGCTCGCCCAGATCGCCCACACACCAACCGAATTCACCACCAAACTCCGCGCCGTCGATCGCGCCTACACCGACGCCGTCAACGCACTGCTCACCACAGGAGGCCTCGCTGCATAACCCGACCCGAACTTGACCCATCCGTCACAACAATGACTGCCCAAGCGCTAGCGCGGAGCAGAGTTTCGAATGCTACCGGGGGCGTGGTCGACGCCACGGTCAGGGCACAGCGGCTCCGGCGGCAGCCCCCGCCGCAGCACCGGCCGCGGCGCCCGCAGCGGCGGCCGCGGCGCGCTCCCGCTCGAGCAGGGTGAGGTAGTCCTCGGCCGAGATGACGTTGTGGGTGTCGTGCAGCACCACCTCCCACGTGATGGCGAGGATGCCCGACGTGGCGGCAGTACGACCGGCGGTCTCCTTCTCCCGGATGATGTCGCCGCGGCTGTTGCGGAATCGCCGGGCCCGGAGGTTGACCGGGACGATCGACTGGTCGCTGAAGAAGTCCTGAAGCAAGGCGAGCTCGGCCTGCAGGCCTGCGACGTGGGCGGGGTCGAACTCGGCGTCCGAGTTGAGCGCGGCCGGGCCGGTCTCGATGCCGATCCGGTGCTCGTAGTTCGGTGTCCGCTGCCGCTCCCGGAGCTGGTGCACCATCGACGTCGCCAGGCCGAGGTCGCTGCTCGCGAGGAGGTCGTCGATGTCGACGTAGCCGGACTGCCACGCGTCGACCTCGACGAAGTTTGGTCGTGGGCTACCGGTGGCGTCCGCCGTCGTGAACGTCCCGGTGTTACCACGCAACAGCCCATGCCGGTTCGTGAACCGCATGAGGACGTCGGCGGCGTCGTCGATGAACGCCATCATCTGCTTGTCGAACTCGCTGCACAGCTCGACCGGCAGGATACGGGCGTACTCGAGCCAGCTGCGGCCGTCGTGGTTGTTGACGCTGAAGACCAGACCGACCGAGAACCGGTTCATCCGGTCGACCAGCTCAGGGACGCGCGCGAACCCCGACTGCTCCCCCCTCCCCACGTCGCGCATCGACACCCTGGCCTGGCCGGCGACCGGGGCCGCCGAGAGTGCCGGCAGCGCCCCGCCCGTGAGCGCCGCGTGCGCCGCGGCGTCGGCCTGCTGCTCGTAGGCGCCCGGGTCGGCGACCGGGGGGCCGCCGGTGCCGCCGCGCTGCTGCACGACGTGCGCGAGCTCGTGGGCGATGAGCTCGCGGCCCCAGCCGGACTCGGGCTGGTAGGCGCCGTCGCCGAAGGCGATCGCGTCGCCGAGCGTCACGGCATCCGCACCGTGGGCGGTGACCGTTCGTGCGTCGGCCGTCGGCGCGATGCCGACGTCGTCGAAGTCGGTGCCGAACTGCCCCGCGAGCTCGTCGCGCAGGCCGCCGGGCAGGGGCTGCTGCCGGGGCGCCGTGACAGGGGCGGTCGACGGGTGCGCCTGCTGGTCGACGGAGAGGGTCATCGCCACCCCCGACATGCCGGAGGCGCCGGACGAGCCGACGCCTGACCGTGCACGAACCAGCCACACGAGGATTCGAACCCCTCAGCCCACAGTGACCTGCAGCTGCCGCGACCGCGCGGATGAAGTATGCCTGAATCCCACATTCTAGGCCCCCTCCTCAGGGAAGACAACGGTCGTGCTGGACGTCGGCCGGTACGTCGAGGGCCACCGCGCCGTCGGCGTTGAGCACGTCGCTGAGATAGCGCAGCGACCGGCCCTTGATGCCCCCGGGACCCGTGTCGCGGATGACGACGCCGACCCGGAACGGCCCGGTGAGGTCCATCCCGCGCACCTCGAGCCAGCTACCGAGCACCCCCCAGATCCGCACGGCGTCGACGGGCGTGCCGTCCTGGCTGCCGGTGCGGACGAGCCGGGCGTGGTTGTCGGTCATCGTCAGGCTCGCGACGTTGCCGACGTAGTAGGCATGCCGCTGGCGCGCCCAGAAGAAGGGCACCACGAGGGCGACCGTGTTGCCGGCGACCACGGCCTGGCCGATCGTGAGGCGCAGCGAGCCGCGCGCCTGGAGCCCCAGATGGATGCCCTCGATGGCGCCCATCACCTGGTTGCCGTCGACCCGTACGAGCGGGGCGCGAGAGCCCCCGACGACGATGCCCTGGGCCATCGAGCGGGCGTTCTTCACCGCCGCGGCAATGAACTTCGCGCTCGCCGCGCCGATCGCCGCCTGGTGCGGCTCCGTCGCACTAGCGGCGACGTAGCGGGCGATGGCATTACCCGACGACCGGGTGCCGGCGAGCCGGGTGGCCGAGGCGTTCTTGGCGAAGTCGCTGACCACCCGCCTGACCTCCGCCGTGCCGGCCACCGACAGGGTGATCCCGTTGGCGAGGTCGACCGACCGGGGCTTGCTCGCGGTCGGCGCCTCGGTGGGGACCGCGGGGACCGCTGGGTCAGCACCGACCGGCGCGGCAGGCGCCGGTCCTGCGGACGCCGGTCCGTCAGCCGCGACCCCGGCGGCCACGATGTGGCGAGCGACGAAGGCCCCCAGCTGCCGGGCCACGAGCCGGTTGGGCCGGATCGTCGCCCCGGCCGCGGCCAGCACCACCTGGTTGTCGCCGATCCGCGTCGAGGCGGCCGAGGCGACGAGGATGCCGACCTGCTGGTCGCCGACCTCGAGCCGGTTGCCGCAGATCTCCACGGCCCCGGGGTCACCGGCGTCCGTGTCGGGGGCGACGTAGATCGCCGACTGGCTCCTGCCGCCGCTGTCGGGCACGTGCACCTCCACGTCGTGCACCCGGATGCCGTCACCGCCGAGGAAGGTCAGCCCGCCGAGCAGGCCCGGGTCGCCCGGCGGCGAGGCCACGCCCTTGGGCACGGTGGTCTCGACCCGCAGGTGCGTCACCTCGATGTCGTCGCAGCCGGTGGCGACGAGCGCGGCCTCGCTGTCGGTCGTGGCCAGCACGGTCGCCGGACCCACCCCGGTGATGACGACCCGCGGCTTCCCCGAGACCTTCAGCGGGGCCGCGAGCGGGAAGCGTCCGGCCGCCAGGCACAGCTCACCCCCGGTCGCGGGCAGCAGGTCGAGCCTGGCCTGCAGGTCGTCGCCCGGGAAGGCCGTCACCGTGCACGTGCAGTCGTTCTCGAGCCCGGTGAGCGGCGGGAAGGTGGGGCGGCAGTCGGTGAGCACGGCGTTCTTGGTGAGGTCGACGACCGCGAGGGACGCGAACGAGTGCCGGATGCCGTCGGGCGGGGCGGCCGTCAATGTCTCGACCGCGTCGGCGGCGCTGCCGCGCACCCGCACGCCCCACCAGTCACCGACCTCGTACCGGCCGGCACCGGCGGTGAACGCGATGCCGCTGTCGTTCCCGCCCAGCGTCACGGTGACCGCCGCGGCGGCCCCGACGACCTGACCGTCCCACCGGCGCAGGCAGGTGCCCGGCGGGTTCCCGGTCAGGGCGCTCGCCGCGCCGAGGGTGACGAGGTCGCCGCCGGCCTGGGGGGTGACCGTGGCGACGGTGAAGAGCGGCCCGTGGTCGACCCGGTCCTCGCGGCGGGCCAGGGTGCTCACCTCGACCAGGTCTCCCGGCCGGAAGCCGACCGAGCGCGATGGCGCCAGGGTCACCGCGGTGCCCGCGACCGTCGCGGCGACGGCATCCGAGCCGTTGGAATACGACCAGCCGAAGCGCGCCGTGGCCTCGGTGCCGGCGTCGAGCACCTCGATGCGCAGCAGCCCGTCGGGCAGCTGGGTGCGCGGGTCGTCCGGCGGGGCGCAGGGGTCGGGGTCGGCGGGTGCAGCCGTGCGCACGACGGAGAGCAGCCCGGTGCTCAGTGCTCCCGGGAAGGTGGCTCCGCCGCAGGTCGGGGTGTCGGCCGCCGCCACCCGCACCCGCCACCCGACCCGCGTGCGGGTCGTGGTGTCGATGCCGTCCAGGGCCGGGTCGAGCAGCTCGGCAGGATCCTCGGCCGCCTGGACCTCCTCGGGGAACACGTCGAGATAGACGACCCACTGGCCCGCGGCGGGCAGCGGCGCGACCTGTGGCTGGTCGGCATACGCGAGGTCCGCCGGGTTGCGGGCGAGGAGCCCGTCGACCCACATCGGGCCGGCGCCCACGCTCAGCACCCCGCCACCGAGGGACACCTGGAACGCGGTGCTGCCGACGGGCACGCCGGCCGGGCCGATGGTGTCGGTCGCCAGCTGGCGGGCGTCGCGGGCGGGGCCGTCGAGGTCGAGGTTCCAGTCCGTGTCGAGGAGCACCCGGCCCTGCTGCAGCCGGGCGGCCGTCCAGCGGTCGGTGGCCCGCAGCGGGACGCTGGTCATGTCACCGGTCATGAGGAGTCCTCCGGTTCGGCGATGAGGAGGTGGGGGTGCAGGGTGAGAGGGGTCATCTCCGGCAGCCGCTGGGCGAGCCGCAGGGCCAGCGGGCCGCGCCGGGCGTGGTGGTAGGCGCCGATCTCGCCGCCGTCGCTCGCTGCCATGAGCAGGGGCGCGGCGCCCCGCGGCCCCGGTGCGGTGAGCAGCGGCGCGTAGAAGCCCGAACCGTCCAGGCCGACGTCGCCGAACGGCGGGAGCGGGCCGGCGAGCGAGTGGTAGGCCGGCGGGTGCGCCTGCGGGTCGTCGGCCGGGCCGAGCTGGCAGTAGCGCACGCAGCCCGTCGACGTGACGGTGGCCCGCAGGTCGACGGTGAAGAGGCAGTCGGCGACCCAGACCTCCCCCGCCCCGACCGGCCCGACGAACGTGACCCCCGTGGCGACGAGGTCGGGTGGGAAGCGGTCGGCCGCGGCGAGGGCCGAGCGAGCGGGGTCGCCGCCGGGGTCCCCGCCACACGGCATCGGCTGGGCGCCCCGGCCGTCGACCACGCAGTCGTGCAGCTCGAGGGCGTGCGCGCCGAGGTCGGCCCGCACCGGCCCGAGCAGGCAGCGGGTGGCCGAGACCGTCGTCGTCCAGGCCGTCGGGTCGACCCGCAGGCCCTTGCCGGCCGTGGCGTCCGTCGTCACCCCGACGAGGTGGACGGCATTCATCAACGGGCCGACGAGCACGTCACCGGTCATGAAGAACCCGGACAGCTCCACCGACACCCCAGTGAGGTCGAGCTCGAGGTCGCCGACGACCGCCGGCGTCATGCCGACCGGTGCGACCACGCGCCACCGGGTCAGTGCGGGCGACCCGGTCACCGGGCCTGGAGCGGCCAGCCGGTCGCTGGTCAGCAGCCGGATCTCGACCTGCGGCACGTCCGGCCCGCTGGGGCTCACGGTCGCGGCGAGGGCGGCGCCGAACGCGCCCGCCAGGTCGGCGACGACGGTCTGGCCGGGCGGGTGGGTGCCGAGTGCGGGGTCGACGACGATGACGACGCCAACGTCGTCACGCGGCTCCGCCGTGCTCGCGGCCGGCCCGAGCTCGCCGGGAGCCGCCCGGTAGAACGTGGTGCGCAGCGTGCCGGTGACGGACGAGCCGGGGACCAGCACGCCGCGGGCCGGGTCGACGAGCACCTGGGTCGCCGCCGGGGTCGGCGCGCCGACGGGTGGCAGCCCGGTGAGCCCGATGTCGCTCCAGGGCAATGCGACCCCGTCGACGGTCACCTCGAGCAGGGCCGGGCCGGCCGGCCCGACCGTGGTGAGGGGATGGTCCGCGGCGAGGGTCCAGACCGGGCCGTAGCTGACGTCACCGAGGGCATCGACGAGGCGCCAGCCGGCGCGTACCGGCAGCTCGGCCGCTCCACGAGGCGGCCTCGGCACCGGCGGCACCCCCGGCGGCCGCTCGTCCTCGGCGTCGCTGGCGATCTCGAGCGGTCGGGGCGCGAGGTAGAGGGGCGCGGACACTCCGACGGGATGCACGGCGAACCGCCCCGAGCCGAGCGGAGCCGCCTCGACCCGGTCGTAGGTCACGAGCCGCCACGGGAAGACCTCGGCCGACACCGCGGCCGGGTGGAAGGGGCCGCCCGGGGTGACCGAGCGCCGGGCCGCGTCGAGCCCGGTGCCCACGAGGAGGTGCTCGCCGTGCCGCAGGTCGAGCGACGCGGTCCGCCGCACCGGGTGCCGCAGCTGCTGGCACCACAGCGTCGTGCGCCACCCCTCGACCACGCGGGTCGGCCAGCCGGTGACGACCTCGCCGAAGTCCTCGACGGCGCCCGGGGTGCCCTTGCGCCGCCGCAGCGCCGTCGCGTAGGCGATCTCGCGGCGCCCGGCATCCGGCGGGAGTCCGAGCAGCGCGGCCAGGTAAGGCAGAGCCCAGTCGGACGCGCTGTCGGGAAAGGCATCGTCGAGGATGGAGTCGACGTCGGCGGCGAGTGCGAACCACTGTTCCTGCAGCGCGGCGAGCAGGGCGAGCGAGGGCGGGGAGTCGTCGCCGGGGGGCCAGCCGGCGACGACGGCCGGAGGCAGCATCCGGAGGAACTCGCGGCGCACCGGCGCGGTCATGACGCCACCACCGAGACGGGGCCGACGCTGAGCAGCTCGTAGCGCTCGGCGGGGGTGCGCGCGATGTCGCCCTCGCCGGCGGACGGGGCCCGCACACCGGACGTGACGGCGAGCGAGACCACGCCGACGACACCGGTCACCGGCTGGACGACGGCGACGACGTCGCTGTCGTCGAGCGGTGCGCCCAGCTCGCGCGGTGCCGCCGCGAGGGGGCCGGCGGGGTCGCTCAGGGCGGCACCGACGGCGGCCACGACGGCTGCGGCGTCACGGCGCGGGTCCGTGGCGACGGTCGCGGTGACGGCCAGGGCGCTCGACACCCCGGCGCAGACGCACAGGCCGCCCGAGGTGTCCCGGCGCGCGTCGAGGAAGCCGGCCATCGACAACAGCTCCGGTGGCAGCGGGGCACGGGCGCCGGTGTCGGTCGCGCGCAGGAAGGCCAGGTGCACCCCGGTGGCGCCGCAGGCGCACCCGGGCGGGCCCGCACCGCGCCAGGCCGCGCTGTGGCTCGTGCCCGGAACCGTCAGCGCGAGGTCGGCGAGATCGCCGAGGGAGACCGCGCGGTCGAGCGCCCGGATCCGCGCGGCGGCCGCGCGGCGCATCCGTAGCTGGTCCTCCTGGTCGGCGGCCCCGCTGGTCGCCCCGACTCCCGCGATCTTGCGCACGCCCCGCACGCTGCCCAGGAGGGTGTCGATGAGCGGCCCGTCGACCTCGCCGTCGAGGCCACCGCCGACCCGCCACCGCGCGGTGACCTCACCGCGCGGCAGGGCACCGTGCTCGCCGTCGCCGAAGGCGAGCACGAGCGTGCCGTCGGCAGCGATCCTGGTGCTGTACACCGGCTCCGACGGCCCCCGGCCGTAGAGCGACGGGACCTCGTCGAAGCGCACCCCACCCACCTGCACGACCAGGCTGTCGGTGACCGTCCCGGCCGGGTCGACGTCACCGGTGACCGGGCCGGGCACGATCGCCGTGCCCCCGGTGACGGTCAGGGGTGCCGTCTTCGTCGCCCCGTGCTGGATGGCGACCAGGTTGGACGTCGCGGGCGCCGCGGCGGCGGTGCCGGCGAACCCGGCGGTGAGCGCGAGCAGCATCCCGCCGACATCGGTGGAGGTGTCGCTGCCATCGAGGGAGCACGCGGCCAGCTCCCACGCGGAGGTGGTGCGCACGGCGATCCGCTCGGGCACCTCCCGCGGTCGCGGGTGCACGCGCAGCCGGGTCACCCCGGCGGCCAGCGGCGGCAGCTCGTAGTGCTGGGCCAGCGTGCGGCCGTCGACGAGCGCGACGTCGATGGTGCTGCTCTGGAGCGCGAGCGGGAGCGGGTCGGTGAGGGTGATGACACCGACGCGGTGCTTCGTCCCCGGGGCGACCGACCAGTCGAGCGAGCCGACCGAGGCGACCGTCGTGACGAGCGCACCCGAAGCGTTCCAGACCACGATTCCAAGCCCCGGTGTCGCCGCCGAGGCGTCGACCACCAGCAGCTGGCCGGCCTGGATGGCGCCCGCCTCACCGGCGTACGTGACGTCCGCGGTGGAGGCCGTCCCCCCGCTGACGAACGACAGCTTCTCGAGCCGGCGCGCCAGCTGGAGGTTCGCGCGGACCCGGTACGCGGCGTACGTCGTGCCCGCCGCCGGCGCGAGCAGCCCGGAGAGGGGCCGGTCGACGGTGAAGAGGAACGCGCCGAGGTCGTCGGCCCGCTTGCTGACGGTGACCGTGCCCACCACTGAACGGGTGGCCGCGACGCCGAGGTAGTACTGGTAGTACCAGCCCAGCCAGTCCCACCAGTCGCTCGGTTCGGGGACGTAGACGGTCGGCTTCTCGGCGACGAGCAGGAGCCGGTCGGAGGGCCGCCAGCCGGGGTCGAGCAGCAGCCGTAGCGACGAGCCGGGTGGGCCGGTCGGCTGCGGCAGCGCGGTGACGGTGAGGTCGGCCCAGTCGGCGCGCAACGTGGTGTCGTGCACGACCTCGAAGGCCTGGGCCGCGCGGGCGGGGGTGCCGGGGGCCTGCACCCGCGTCCCGGCCGGCACGAGCGGCCCGGCGCCGGCCTCGGTCGTGCAGCGGATCCACCCGTGGGCCGCGACCCGCTGGGTCGGCCGGTGGCCGAGCAGGTCGGTCGTGCGGCGCAGGTCGGTCCAGTCCTGGGCCGTGCCGAGGTAGCGCTCCCCCGCGGCCAGCTCGGTGTAGGCCGCGACGGAGTCCGCCACCCGGGCCCAGAGCTCGGCGACGAGCACGACGGTCGGGTCGCCGGCCACGTCGAGCCGCTCGCCGAGCGGGCCGCCCCCAGGCTCGGTGACCTCGGCGACGGCGGCGAGCAGCGCGTCCCGGAAGTCGGAGCGGTCGGCGAGCCGCCTGCGCAGGCGGCCCTGGCCCGGCGCCGGGTCGGGGCGCGGGGCGAGGTCGCGGGGGCGGGGCGCGCTCATCGGCCGCCCTCGATCGTCAGCTCGATGCGCCCACGCTCCGGCGCGGCGCTGTCGTCGTCGCAGACGGCGAGCTCGTCCGGGGCCATGAGCAGCACCGTGCCGTTGGTTCCCGGGGGGTCGGACAGCCGCCGGGCCTGCGTCACCCGCACCGCGTCGACGCCGGGCACCGCCGCCACGGCCGCGACCACCGTCGAGGTGTAGACCGTCGACCCGAGGGTGTGCGCCTGCGCGGAGAAGACCGCGCCGGGGCGCCCCGGGCGCAGCGCGTCGAGGATCCGCAGCCGGGCGGTGGCCGACTCGGTCGACGGCGTCAGGCACACGGTGAGGGTGATGAGCAGGCCGACCGGAGTCGCCGGCAGGGTGACCACCTCGGTCCCGGCCATCCGCACCGCCTCCATGACCTGCGCCACCGCGGCGTCGACCTCGGGGTCGGCCCGGTCGGTCGTCGTCTCGACCGCGACGACACCGACCGGCCACGAGCCGGACCAGTCGCGGTGGGACGCGGCCCGCTCGACACCGGCAACCTCGGTCGCGAACCCGGGAAGGTCGCTGACCAGCACCGCGCGCCGGGGCACCGCGGCAAAGGCCTGGGGTGCGTCGCGCCGCACCACGTCCAGCCCCATGGCCTCGTCGCCGCCGGTCCCGGGCGTGAGGTTGCGGGCGCCCACCCCGGGGCCGGCGTCGAGCCACAGCACCGGCTGGCCGAGCGGGGTCGTGGTGCGCACCAGCCGGGTCAGGGTGTTGGCCGCGATGTTCCCGGCGGGGCCGGCACCGACCTCGTAGCGCACGGTCACGTCACAGTCGGCGGGTGGCACGAGCCCGACCGCGCCGGTGCGGAACCTCAGCCGCGGGGGGTCGTCGTCGTCGTGGTCGACGACCACGGCGAAGCCGTCCGACGGGGCCCGCAGCAGGCTGGTGACCCGGGTGGCCTCGACCGGCACGCCACTCGGCAGGCCGATCCGGGTGCGCACCTGCCAGGGCCGGCCACCGGGGGCGCACGACAACCCCTGGGTCGCCGCCCGCACCAGCCAGTAGTCGCCGACCTCGGTGACCGCGGGGTCCGGGGTGTCGCCGGTGAGGGGGTCGAAGGGGGCGACGGCGCCGGGTCCGTCGACGGGCAGCCCGTGGTGCGCGGCCACGAGGCCCAGCCGGGCGATGCCCACGCGCGGGCTGCCCATGTCGGTCGCGACGGAGACGGGGACGTCCGCGGTGAGCGCGTCGGCGGCATCCCAGAACACCCGCACGAGCGGCAGGGTCGGCGCCAGCGGGTCGGTCATCGCGACGACCTGGGTCACGGTGACCACCTGCGCGGGGTGGCTCGCGAGCGGCATCCGGGTCTGGCCGCCGGTGCCGTCGTCGGGTGGCCACGCCCGGACCCGCGTCGCCCACGACTCCTGCTCCCCCGGCGCTCCCGGGTCGACGACCTCGAAACCGATCAGCGCACCGGGTGCGAGCCAGCCGGCGAGCGGCGTGGCGTCGGATGCCGGCGGCAGCACCAGCACCGCGCTCGTCGCCCCGACCGGAAGCACCGCGTCGACCTCGCCCCAGTCGTGCAGGGCGACCTCGCCGTGCGAGGCGAACACGGTTCGCGGAGCGTCGAGCTGGGTGGTGAAGCAGGCCGCGCCGGCCTGGGTGTCCGGGTCGGCGACGGCGTCGGTGGCCAGGTCGCCGGGCAGCGCGGTGAAGGTGGCGTCGGTCGCCGTGAGGTCGGGGTGTGCCACCTGCACCTGGACCACGGTCGACGCGCTGGTGGCCGGTGGCACGGCGAAGTCGACGAGGCGCGCGTGCCGCGTCACGGAGGCGCGGCGGCGGGCGGTGCCGAGCCAGGCCTCGGTCGCGAGGCGGTCCTGGCGGTATGCGAGCAGGTCGCCGAGGTGGGCCATCAGCTCGAGCAGGGTGATGGTGTGGTCGGCGGGCGCGGGGTCGTACCCCGGCTGCAGCGCCCCGAGCCGCTCGACGAGCATGGCCCGCAGGCCCGTGTAGTCGCGGGCCAGGGTGTCGTAGTCGGGGGGCGTGAGCGGTGGCGGCGCCGGTGGCACCGTGATGCAGTCGGGCACCTCACCACACTCCGGGCGCAGCCGCACCGGGAGGTACCGACGCAGCGGGTCGAGCCCGAGGCCGAGCCCGCTCAGCCCTGCCGGGTCGACCCCGAGCCGGTAGGGCGCCTGCCCGGGCAGCACGGCCCCGACCGCCTGCACGGGCAGGTCGAGGTGTGCGGGAACCGGGTTGCCGTCGACGTCGACCCCGGCCGGCACGACCGTCCCCGGGCCGACGACGGTGACCCGTGGGCGTCCCTCGAGGGTCCACAGCGCCGGCGCCACGAGGCCCGCCTGCGGATCGGCGTAGAGCCAGACCGAGACGGTGCGCACGACGCCGGATGCCGTGCACCCCGCCGCCCGCAGCCCGATGACCGGGCCGCCGGCGAACAGCGCCTTCGGACGCAGCACCGCGCTGGCCTCCGGCTGCTCCGGCTGGGTCCAGGCGTCGTAGGTCGTGGTCACAGTGCCGCCGCCGGGAGGGTGAGGGTGACCCGACGGGTCTCGCCGGCGGGCTTGGGCCGGTAGACGACCTCCGCCGACAGGGTGGAGTCGGCGACGCTGACCACCACATCGATGACGTCGAGCCGGTCGCCCAGGGCCGAGGTGAGGCTGCCGCGCGCCCGGGCCCGCACGGTGCCCGCGAGGTCGGGCGACGTCGGCTGGAACAGGGTCGACGCGCCCAGGCCGGCGCCGAATCCCGGGCGGTGGAGCCGCTCGTTCGGGCCGGTGAGCAGCACGAGCCGCACGAGGTCGTCGAGGTGCTCGAGGGGTGTGCGGGTGGCCAGCCGGCGCCCGGCACCGAGCTGCCAGGGCTGGACGGGAAAGCGCGGCGTGGTCATGTGCCCTGCACCCGCTGCTGGTAGGACGAGAGCTGCGCCGGGCCCTGCGGCGCGGCGGCGGGGTTGAGGCAGAGCCCGACGCTGGTGCTGAGCAGCACCGGCGTCTGCGCCACCATCACACGGGTCGCGGGGGCGAGCCACTGGATCGTGAGGCACGGGCTCGCGACGGTGCCCACGACGAACGGGCAGCCGGCGACCGTGGCCTGGTCGGAGACCAGCAGGACCGCGGCGCTGTCGGCCGTGACCCGCGACTGGCTGGGGACGAAGCTGACCGGGGCACCGTGTGGGCAGGTCGCCTGGGTGGCTGAGGTGAGCAGGTAGCCGGGCATCACTGCACCACCAGCGCGCCGTCGTTGACGTCGACCTTGGGGCCCTGCATCACGATGGTGGCCCCCTGGCCGTTGTCGATGCTCACGCCCGAGGAGTCCAGGGTGATGACCGGGCCCTGCGAGCAGGTGATGGTCAGCGCGGTGCCGTCGTCGTCTAGCTCGAGGCGGTGCCCACCCGGGGTGAGCAGGATGACGGTGTTCGGCCCGGCGCCCTGCACCCCGCTGCCACCGCTGTAGGTGCCGCCTGACCAAATGGGGGGCGCGGAGAGGTCCCCGCCGGGCCACTGCACCCAGACCTGGGTGCCGACCGGGGGCACGACGGCCAGCCCGGCCCCGTCACCCGTGTAGGGCAGGGCCGGGAGGCACCACCCGGTCGACCCGTCGGCGAGCACCTCGGGCACCGACACCTGCACCCGGCACTTCGCGTCCGGGTCGGCGTTGTCGGTGACCGTGCCCGCGAACAGCCCGTGGTAGCGGGTGTGGTCGGTACCGCCCGCCCGCACGTCGAGCTCGGAGATCTCCACGGGGCTCACAGCGACACCCCCACCGAGGCGCCGAGGGCGGCGCCGGCCAGGGCGCCGGCCAGGCCGCCCGCGCCGCTTGCCGCCGGGTTGCCCAGCGCGTTGCGGGTGAGGCCGAGGGCCTGCGCGTGCCCGCCCGCGGAGACCGTGTGGCGCACCGAGCGCACCAGCCAGAGCCCGTCGAGCGCCTCCCCGAGGCCGGTGATCGTCACTGTGCGCCGGGCGCGCACCAGCGGAGCGTCGGCCGAGGTCAGGGTCGCGTTGAGGGTGGCGCCGAAGGCACTGCGCTCGGCCATCGCCGTCGCGGTCGACTGGGCGTCGAGAACGCTGACCGGCCCGGCCGTGTGGCTGCGCACCAGTGTGACGCCGCCGAGCGAGCGGGTGCCCATGGCGTGCCCCCGCCCGTCGTCGCTGGCGACGTCGACGTCGCTGGTGCCCGGCACCGTGCGCGTGACGTGCACCTCCTGGCCGGCGAGCAGCTGCACCGATGCGGTCGCGGTGCCACCCAGCGGCCCGTAGCCGAGGGCGATCGTGGCCTGCGGGGCCGCGGTCACGTCGACCCTGCGGAAGACACCGGTGACGACGCCCGCGACCGACTCGACGTGCAGGTCGAAGCCGTTGCGCCCGGCCAGGCCGGTGAGGAAGGCCCAGTCGGTGCCGCTCTGCTGTGGTGAGTAGGTGTCGGAGTCGGCACCGGTCGGGGTGCTGTCGACCTGTACGGCGAGCCCATGCTCGGTGAAGATCGTCTCCGCGATGGCGGCGTCGTTGGTGTCCTGCCAGAGCCGTTGGACGTCGCGCCGGTCGAGCTCGATGCTGCGGTCCATGCCCTCGACGGTGAGGGTCGACGAGCCGCCGGGCGTGATCTGCCAGCTCGCGCTGACGCTGCGGGCCTCGACCTCGACGGTGGCGCCGCCCCGGGTCAGCGCGACGTGGAACGGCGTGGCGGGAGCGACGAGCGGGTCGAGCGAGCAGGTCCACGCACCGGTGTCGCTCGTGACGAGAAGCGCGGTGATGCTCACCTTGTCCCGGCCGCCGAGGGTCTCCTCGAGGCTCAGCGACTGCACCAGGTCGAGGTCGTGCGCGCGCAGCGGTGCGCCGTTGACGCTGACGGTCGTGCGGGTCTCAGGCATGCGGCACCGCCAGGGGCGTGCCGGTGCGCTCGAGGTCGAGGGCGTTGGCGCGCGGGTTGGCGTCGGCGATGACCCACCACGCGGTCGAGTCGCCGAGGGCCGCGCCGGCGAGCAGGTCGACGCGGTCACCCTCGCGCACGGGGTAGACGACGTCGGCGGGGGGCTGCACGCTGACCCGCGGGGTCGACATCGGGCGGGTCGTGCCGTCGTCCTGCGGCACGGCGAGCTGCGCCTGGTGCTCGTAGCGGCCGGTCATGTCATCAGCTCCAGTCCCTGGGCGACGCCGACGACGGCGAGGCCGGTGCGCACCGCCTGGTATGCGCTGGCCATCACGGTGGCCAGGGTCTGGTCGGCGTTCAGGTCGCGGTCGCGCAGGACGGTGACTGACAGGTCGACGGTGGCCTGAACCGGCTGGAGCGCGCTGTCGAAGCCCGTCTCGTGCGCGGTGTAGGAGTCGATGCGCACGGGAACGATCCGCTCCGGGCTCCAGGCGAGGATGACCAGGGGCAGCGAGGGCACCGGCAGCGGCGCCGCTCCCCCGCCCCCGCCGAGCACCGAGACCACCGCCCCGACGAGCGCGGCGACCCCACCGCCACCGGGCTCCATCATCGCCTCGAGGGCCGCGAGCAGGGGCCCGACGCCGAGCGCCCCGGTCACCGGTTTGTCGAGGGCGTCGAGGGCGTCGAGCTCGAGCTTCAGGGTGTACGTCTCGGTCGGCGGGCCGCCCACCCGCAGGCCGGAGCCGCCGGCCGCGCCGGGGGTCACCCGCAGCACCCGGGTCACCTCGGACGGGTTGTACTGGAACGGCACCAATGAGGGCACCATCCCGGCCACCGGGTCGGAGAACGACAGGAGCATGCCGCGCACGGTCATCTGGCCTCACCTCCGGGGTCGGAGCCGACCGGCGGCCGGATGCCGGCCCGCACCGCTGCCGCCACGGCGGCGGCGACCGCGGCCTCGGGTCCGGGCGGCCAGGGACGGCCTGCGAGGGCGGCCTCGATGGCCGGGCGGAGCAGGCCCGGTTCGGGCTCGACGCCGACGTGGACGCGCAGGTCGTCGGTCATGCCTGCCCCCTCCTGGCCGTGAGGTGCCGGCCGGTCTTCTCGAGCTCGCGGCCCACCGCCGCCGTCAGGTGCTCGCCCGTGACGGCACCCCCCTGTGCCGTCGCCAGCACGGTGGCGGCGAGGGCGGCCGCCCGGATCGCCGCGCCGGAGAGCTCCTCGCGCGCGACCCGGGTCGTGTCGGTGTCGGCGGCGAGCAGCCGCGGGGGCAGCACCCGGCGCCACAGCTCCTCGCGCTCGGCGTGGTCGGGCAGGTCGAACCGCACACTCAGCCGGATCCGGCGGGCGAAGGCCTCGTCGAGCGCGGCGGGCCGGTTGCTCGTGAGCACGACCACACCGGTGTGCAGCTCGATCCGCTGCAGGAGGTGGTCGATCTCGAGGTTGGCGTAGCGGTCACGCGCGTCGGTCACCTCGCCGCGCTTGCCGAACAGGCCGTCGGCCTCGTCGAAGAGGAGCACGACGCCGGCGGTGGCCGCCTCGTCGAGCACGGTGTCGAGGTTGCGCTGGGTCTCGCCGAGCCACTTGCTGACCACCTTGGCGAGGTCGACCACCCACAGGTCGCGGTCGACGGCGTCGGCCAGGGCCTCGGCGGCCGCCGTCTTCCCGGTGCCGCTGGGGCCGTGGAAGAGGGCCACGACGGCCCGGCCGCGGATGCCGGAGAAACCGAGGGTCGCGTGGGCGGCCGCGGACCACCTGGCGTGCGCGACCACCTCGTCGAGACCCCCGCGGGTGGCGGGTGACAGGACGAGGTCGTCCACGCGGGTCGTCGCGGGCACCTGGCGGGCGAGGCCACCGGGGTCGTGCCGGGGCTGGGCGCGCAGTGCGGCCACGACGTCGTCACCCGTCAGGCCGTCGCCTCGGGCCTGCGCGAGTGCGCCCGCTCGTTCCACCACGTCGCGTATCCCCCTCTCACCCAATGGGATCCGACTGGCGTAGGTCACGAGGTCGGCTCGAGTCACCCGAAGGCCCACCGCGCGCAACCTCGACCGCCACGCCGCCTGCGCCTGCGTGAGCGTCGGCGCCGCGATGTCGAGCGTGTGCCAGCCGGGGGGTGCCGCGAGGTCGGTCGGCCCCAGGGCCAGCACGCAGCCCGGCGGTGGCTGGTCCCCGCCACCCACGACGGCGGCCGGCAGCTCGCGCCGCAACCGCAGGAGAAGGTCGGCGACTCCGGCCGGGCGGGTGGTCGGGGCCAGGGGCAGCCCCAGCCGCTCGGCCACCGCGTCGCGAAGGGTCGTCCGGTCGTCGTCGGCGACGCACCGTACGACGACGCGTCCTCCGGTCGCGACGAGCTCGGCGAGGAGGTCCGCCACCGCGGTCAGCCGCGGCGGGGCCGACGCAGCGCGTGGCGGTGGAGCCACCCGGCCCGAGAGCAGGTCCACGGCGACGGCCGTCAGCGCCAGCGGGTGCGTCGGGCCGGGCACCGGCTCGAAGAGGCCCGCCTGCACCAGCGGCGACGCCTCACCGACGACGAGCGGCACCTCCATGCCGAGCCGGACGAGCACGAGCCGCACGGTCGCCGGCGTCGCCCAGCGCCGGCGCGCGTCGTCGTGCAGGCAGCCGAAGGCGACAGCCAGCTGCGGGTCGACGGCGGTCCACCAGGCCGCGGCGAGCAGCGCCTCGTCACCGGGGGCCAGCCCGGCTGCGGCCACGATGGCGGCGAGGGCGTCATCGGCCGGAAGGGCGTCGACGAACGGCCGCCGCAGCCCCTCCCTCACCGGCGGGTCCAGGGCGCCCACCCCGGCCGTGACGCGCTCGGCGTCGTCGAGGTCGTCGGCCGACCACGCCGACCGGTAGGTGCGCAGGGCGAGGGTCGTCGCGCCGACGAGCACGTCGCGCCAGGCGAGCAGCCGCGGCCCCACCCCGTCGGCGCGGACCCCGACCGGGTCTGCCGCGCCAGGAGCGGGCGTGGTGCGGGTGGCGGTGGCCGTCATGGCGCGACCGCCAGCGCAGTGGTGGGTCCGCTGATCGTGCCGGCCCGCAGGCTCACCAGCACCGTCCCCGTCGCCGGCAGCGCGGGAACCGTGGCGGTGACGGTCGTGGGGGTGAGCACGTCGTAGGTCACGCCCGTGCCGCCGAAGAACACCTCGCCGTCGGCGGTGGCGTGCTCGACGGTCAGGGTGACGTCGACACCGGCCTGCAGCGGGGCCGACGCCGACACGACCACGGGCACGACGGTCACGACGGCATGGCCGCTGCCCGCGGGCAGGCCCTCGGCGAGGTTGGTGACGACCAGGGGACGCTGCCCCGCGACGATCGTGTCGTTGGGCAGGTGCACGAGCAACCCGTCGTCGGTCGGCGACGCCGACAGTGTCCACGGGCCCGTGCTGTGCGTGTTCACCGGGTCGGGGCGTCCGTCGGTCGGGTCGTCGGGGTCGCCCGGGAGGCGCCCGAGCGTGACCCGCCGGGCGTCGGTGAGCCCGCGGACGCGCAGGGCCACCGGTTCGTCGAAGAAGACCGTCGACGTTGCGACCGCGGCCACCACCGGGCGCAGCGCCGGCGCCACGCCGACCCGGCGCACCTGGACGGGCGGCCCGGCGGCGAAGGCCGTCTGTGGCGGCACCGTCACCAGGCTCACGGCATACCCGACGGACAGCCGAAGGGCGTGCGAGCCGGTGTTCCACAGCGCCGTCATCGTCTCGATGGCCAGCGGGTCGGGGCTGATCCGCAGCGGCTCGAGCATGCCGACGAGCGCGGTGGCGACGTCGCCGACCGACCGATCCGGCCCCGTCGCCACGGGAGTGTCGATGCCGAAGATGCCGTGGTCGTGCAGCGCCGACATCACCGCGGAGAGGCCGGCGTGCACGACGTCGTCCTCGGTGCCGTCGGCCACGAGCTCGCCGGGGTCGGCCGAGAGCAGGTAGTGCAGGGTGAGGGCCAGCGGCGGGTGGCCGCGCCGGCTGCGCCAGCCGCTCGCCGGCGACTCCATGTTCGCGTAGGCCGCCGCCGGCTCGATCCGGTAGAGGAACCAGTTCAGCCGGGCCGCCCCGACGGGCCTGTCGAGCGGCCCCACGCTCACGCCGACCGGGGTGGCCAGGCCCTTCATGGCCTCGGTCGTCAATACGCGCAGCACCTCGTCGACCCCGGCGATGACGGGTGGACCCGGCGTGAAGAGGCTCACCAGCCACCTCCCCGACGAGCGGTCAGGCCGGCGGCGGCCACCCGGCATCCCGCGAACGGGTCGGTCGGCGCCGCGGGTGGGTCCACGTGCACCTCGATCCGGCCGATGACGACCGCGGGGGTCGGCTCCGCCGCCCGCGCCTCGCGGTGGTCGGGGCTCGCGGGGTTGATCCGACCGACCGCGGGTGCGGGCGTGGCGGGACGGCCCGGTGCGGGCGGCGCCCCCGGGTGCTCGGTCGCTGCCGGCTGTGGCGCGGGCTCGGCCGTCGGGAACCGGGCGGCAGCGGCTGTAGCAGCAGCAGCGGCGGCCGGGCGGCCTGTGGCGACCACAGTCGGCAGGGTCGGGGCCACGGCGGACGTCTCCTCGAGCGGGTGGAGCGTCGCCGGCGAGGGGAAGCCGGGCAGTGCGGACGCGCGGCGCGCCGGCGGCCGGCGCGGCTCCGGCGCGGGCGGACCCGTCACCTCGGACCACGGCACGGCGCTGCGCTGCGGGGGTGTCGTCACCGGCGGCGGCACCGGCCCGGTCGGACCGCGGCCGTCGGGCGCGGGCCCAGCGCCGGCCGAGTCGGACCCGTCCACGGCGTCGCGCGCGGCCACCCCCGGTCCCGACGGCGGTGCGGGGGCGAGGACGGCCAGCCCACTGTCGGCGGCCGCGGGCCGTTCCGGGCGTGCGTCGACGGGCGCACCACCGCCGTCCGGCCCTCGCACCACCACCGCCGGGGTGACCGCCCGGGCGAGGACCCGGGCCAGCCCGACGGGCGCGGGCGCGGCGGTCGGTCGCGGTGCGGCCGGCGTCATCCGGTCACCCCGTCGACGAGGGCGGCGAGGCGCTGGCGGCGGTGGTCCGGCAGCGCCTCGATGGTCGCCAGGTCCCATCCGTACGTCGAGGCGAGCAGGTGCACCTCGCGGTCGAGATCGGCACTCAGGACGGCCAGCCCGCGCAGCACCAGGGCCACGACGTCGGCGTCGACGCTGATCGGGTCGCCGCACTCGGCGCAGCTCGACCGCAGTGGCCCGGCGAGCGACTGCTCCGCCCGGTCGAGGTCGGCCCAGCCGCCTCGCGGCCCACCGCGCCCGGTGGCGCCGACCCGGCATCGGTCGAGGACCTCGGCCGGTGCACCTGCAGCGGCAAGGAGGTCGGCGTACGAGGGCTCGCGCACGCCGCTGCCCTCCCCCGTGTGCACCGACGCCCAGACGTGCGGCCCGACAGACGCGACGCCGAGGGACAACGTCGTGCGGTCCCCACACGCCGCACAGACAGCCGTCACCTCGAGGTGGCCGCCGGTGGCCTGCTCGTAGGTCGCGAGCAGCCGCCGGTCGGCGACCCCGAGCGGCAGCTCGGCCGGGTCGCCGACGCCGTGGAACGCCAGCTCGGCCGGGTCGGGGTGGGCGCGCAGCACGGCCGCGGCCTGCTCGAGCAGGCTCGTGCCGTCCTCGAGGGCCGCCGCCAGCCGAGCCAGCGGGGAGGCCGTGCGCGCAGCGCCCATCTCACACGGCTTGCTCTGCGGGCTCGGTCACGTCGGTGTCGCGCTCCCAGCCCTCGAGCTCGATCTTGATGGTCTGGATGGCGACCGCGGCCGTCGCGGCGTCGAGGGCGGGCAGCGCCTGGTACTCCGAGACCCAGCAACGGAACAGCTTGTAGCTGATCACCTTCTGGCCCGCCTCGTTGAACACGTCGACGATGAGGTCCTTGCGGAAGTCCTTGAGCGAGATGCCGGGTTGCTCCAACGTGCTCACCTTGTTGGCCCACGCCTCGAACGCGGGGTCGTGGGTCACGCCACGTTCGAGGGTGACGGCGTCGTAGGTCGTCAGCCCCGGGCTCTTGCGCACGTGGCTGGGGTCGCCGCCCAGGCGGTGGGTGACCGGCGCCGTGCTCCGCTTGAGCGCTGACATCTTCGCCAGTCCCGCGACGTACACGCCGTCCCACTTCACCCGGAACATGTGGCTCTTGTAGGGGTCGAACCGGGTGGGGTTCACGGTGAACTCGGCCATGTCACTCTCCCGCCTGGGTGATCTGGGTGATCGTGATGACGACGAACTCGGCCGGCTTCAGCGGTGCGAAGCCCACGACGACGTTGACCCGGCCGGCGTCGATGTCGCTCTGGGGGTTGACGCTGGAGTCGCAGATGACGAAGAAGCTGTCCGTCTCCGCCCGCTTCTCGGACTGCTGGAAGGCACCCTGATGGAACAGGCTGCGCATGAACGCACCGACGGCGAGCCGCAGCTGCGCCCACAGGTCGGGGTCGTTGGGCTCGAAGACGGCGAACTGGGTGCCGAGGTAGAGGCTGGCCGAGAGGTAGTCGGTGAGCCGCCGGATCGGCACGTACCTGCTGTCGCTCTGCAGCACGTCGCTGCCCGCCAGGGTGCGCGCGCCCCAGACGACCAGCCCGGCGCCCGGGAAGGTCCGCAGCACGTTCAGGCCGAGCGGGTTGAGCTCGCCGGAGACGTCGTCGTTGGTCGGCGCGGTGAGGCCGAGAGCACCGGCCACCCCGGCTTCGAGGCCGGCCGGGGCCTTCCACACCCCCCGCGAGGAGTCGGTGCGGGCCATGATCCCCGCAACGGCACCACTCGCGCCGAAGCCGTCGGGTGTCGAGTCGGCCGTCACCAGCCGCGGCCAGTAGATGGCCCCGTGCGCACCCTGGGCCCGCAGCAGGTTCGCGGCGGTCTTCAGCTGGGCCGGGTTGAGGGCCGGGGCCGGGTCGACGACAAGGAACGCGTTCTGCCGCCGGCAGTAGTCGAGGGCCGTGTCGAGCGACGCCGCGTCGCTCGAGGTCACCCCCGGCAGGCAGAGCAGGTTGAACCGCGGGAAGTCGAGCGCGTCCAGGGCCAACATGCCCTGGCCGGTGCTCGCCGAGACGATGTCGCCGGCCGTCGGGGTCGTGCCGTCGGCGCCGCCGGCCAGGCCTGCTGCGGCAGCCACCGCCGGACGGTAGGCGGCGGATGCGGCGACCTCGGTTCCTCCTCGCCCGACACCGAGGCCGAAGTCCTCGGACGCGTCGCCGAGGCCGACCAGCCCGACGACGACGGCGCTGTCGAGGCCGTTCGTCTTGCTGGTGAGCACGAGGTGGCCGCCCGAGACATTGGCGGTGACCGGCCAGATCGAGCCGAGCTGGTTGATCTCCGCCTTCACCTCGTTGACGGTGTGCGAGACGGGGGGGTTCTCGGTGGGGAAGAGCACGTAGTCGGTGGCCGGCCCCTGGTCGACGGAGAGCCGGATCGCCTTGCCGCTGACCGAGACGTTCGTCGTGCCGGTCACCGACACGGTGCCGGTCGAGGCCCCGGCAGCGGGTGCCGGGGCCGGCGCGCCGGTGACGTCGGCGGTGACCAGCGTGCTCGCCGCGAGCACCGTCTCCACGTACCGCAGGCTTGCTGGCGACATCGACAGCTCGGCCCAGGCCTCCTGGGCGATGACGCTGGCCGGGCCACCCCCCACGCCGGGGGTCCACTCCGTGAGGACGAGGGTGAACCGGTCGTCCGGGAACTGGGTGGCCGGCCGGACCTCCACGAACAGGCCGGCCTGTCCCCCGGACCCGCCTCCGGTGCCGTTGGCCCAGCCGCCGCGCGAACGCGCGGTCACGGTGAGGGTGAGCCCGTTGACGGCCGGGAGGGCAAGGCCCGCCTGGGCGGCGCCCCCGCCGAGCGCGCGGACGACGATTGCGCGGTTTCCCCCGTTGGCGAAGAACAGCCCCACCGAGTGCCCCAACGGATGCGTGGTGTCCATGACGTCGCCGAAGGCGCGCACGTAGTCGGCGAAGCTGGTGAGGGCGACCGGGGTGTCACCGGGGCCCTTGCGCGCCGCCCCGACGAAGGCCGTCACGGACGTCGACACCCCGTTGATGACGTGCGACCCCGACTTCTGCTCGACGATGTAGACACCGGGATAGGTGGTTTGGACGGGCACGTGAGCCTCCCCGGGAGCGACAGTCACCGGCACGGGCGTGCCGATGACAGGCAGTGTGCTGTCCGGGGCGTCGCCGGGTCGTCCGCGAGGCGTACCCCGCGCATCCCGATGCCGTTCGCCCCGCGTCGCCGGAACGTCGCGGGCAGCGCCCACCCACGGTGCGAGCGCCGGGGCCCTCAGGCGCCGCGGCGCGAGCTGATCGACACGACGTGGCCGCTCTCGGCGAGCATCGCCTCGAGCCGGGCGCTGGGCCGCAGCTTCAGCTCGGACCACAACAGGTCGCGGAAGTGGGTGTAGTGGCGCAGCGCCTCTGACGCGTTGCCCTCGGCCAGGTGGGCCGCGATGACGATCCGATGTGCGCTCTCCCGCAGCGGCTCGAGCCCGGCGGCGGCGAGGGCTCCGACGAGGGCGCTCGCCGGCCGGCCGGCGTCGAGGTCGTTGCGGGCCAGCGCCTCGAGAGTGTGCAGCCGCACCTGGCGCAGGGACTCGCGCGGCGCGTCGAGCCAGGGCTCGGACCACTGGGGCAGGAGGTCGCCCCCGAGCAGCCGGACTGCGTGCGCGCTGACCTGCGGTGAGCCGATGGTGGCGGCCTCGGCGATCCGGTTGACCTCGGCCAGGTCGACCTCGATCGACCGCGACAGCATCACCTGCCGGCTGTAGCACTCGACGAGCCCCGGCACGTCATGGTTGAGCCGCCACAGCGCCCGGCGTAGCTGGGTGCCGGCGTCGTGGTCGCTGCGCTCGGGCCAGAGCACGCCCGAGAGCGCCGAGCGGGCGAACGGCCGGTCATCGAGGACCAGCCGGGCGACGAGCTGCTCACTCGCGGCGGGTAGCACGATGTGCCGCCCGTCCCTCAGCAGCCGGAAGTGCCGCAGCACCTCGACGCGAAGGTGGGGGCCGGCATCCGCGGGACGGGCCTGTTGCACGCTGCACCTCCGGCCCCGAGCGGGAGCTCTCGTGTGCGCTCCAGCGCGGCCGCCGCACCATCGGATGACCTGCCGGCGAGCCACGCAACGGGGCGCGGCCCCGGTGCGTGCTGAAGTGCTGTCATCGATCTTGGGGCCAACGGGGGCGCTGCTGCAAGGGCCCCGGTCGAAGGGCAGGCCCTCGCGGAGCGTTCGAAAGCACCGTCAAGGCGACCTCAACAGTCTGGCGCACGGCCACACCCAGGCCCCGTGACCGGCACGACCAGTTCAGGGGGTGTTCTTCGCGTCGGAACGCCTCATCACACTGCAACAGGCCGGCAGTCCCGCTGTCATGTCGCACCGCCATGGTGGTGCGAGGCCGGTGCGCGAAACCGGGAGGTCGAGACGACGAGGGGCGAGCGGGAATGCCACCTGGAACAAAGCATTTCGCCTCGGTGGGCCGCGTGGAGCAACGGCGGACCCGGGTCGGGGGGCGCACGCGGACCCCCTTCCGGGGCTGGATCCCGGCCCTGTGTGCCGTCGTCGCCCTCCTCTCCGGGTGCTCGTGGTTCTCGCCGGTGGCCACGTCGTATCCGCAGATCCAGGCCGATGGTGTCCCGCTGACCATCGAGGGTGTCGAGTTCGAGAACCTCGTGGTCGTCGCTCCCTCACGTGGGGCCGCGGGGGTGCTCACGGGCCAGGCGCTCAACCGCACCGGACAGCCGATCGAGGTGGTGGTCTCGATCGAAGGGGGTGGCACACCGGCACGGTTCACCCTGGCGCCGTACGCCGGTGACGGCATCTCCGAGATGCCCAGCAACGTCGACCTCGGTCCCGTACCGGTGATCCCCGGCGCCACCGTCGCCCTGGTCGTCAACACCGCGGCCGCCGGCAAGAACGAGGTCAGAGTTCCGGTTCTGCCGCCGGGCACCAACCTTGAGTACTACGACGGCATCCGGCCCTGACGACGTCCGGTGGTCACTGACGGCATCGCGCACCACCCCCGCCCAGGGCGAGCTGCGGTGCCCCTCACCGCCGCATGGACTCCGCGATGCTGCCGCCCAGCTCAGCGCCCGCGTCCTCCTGGAGGACGTGGCCGGCGCCGCGCATGGACGGGTGGTGGAGACCGGGGGCGCCGGGCACCAGCCGCCGCAGGACGGGTGCCATGGCGGCGCCGCCGAGGAAGACCGTTTGTGAGCCATTCGAAACGGGCAGGAAGAAGGCGATGGAGATCAGGACTGGAGCGGGCGTCGGCCCGATGTCGGCACCGGAGCGACCGTCATGACCTCGTGGGTCGAGGAGCTCCACGTCGTCTATGTGCTGGCCGGCGCCCTGGGCCTGGCCCTGGCCCTGGTCAGCCGGAGGATGCGCCAGCTGCCGTTCAGCGAGCCGATGCTCGCCCTCGCCCTCGGTGTCGTCGTCGGCCCGGCGGTCCTGGGCCTCGTCGACGTCGGCGAACCGGTCCTCGTGCCCCTCCTGCTCGAGGGGACGCGCCTGCTGTTGGCCGGTTCCGTGATGGCCGCAGCCCTGCGCTTCCCGGCATCCTCGCTCCGCTCGGTGGTCAGGCCGGTCCTCCTCCTGCTGGCCGTCGCCATGCCGGCCGCCGCGCTCGTCGTGGGGGCCGCGGCGTTCTGGCTGGGCCTGCCCGTGGCACTGGCAGCTCTGCTGGGGGCCTGCCTGTCGCCCACCGACCCCGTGCTCGCGGCATCGGTGGTCTCCGGGGACGCCGCCGAGCGCGACCTCCCGGGGCGCCTTCGCGCCACCATGACGATGGAGAGCGGGGCGAACGACGGCCTCGCGCTGCCGCTCGTCGCCGTCGCCATCGCCGTCGTCGTCCCCGGAGGCGACGGCCCTGGGGGCGTCGCAGCCCGGGTGCTCTGGGAGGTGGGCGGCGCGGTCGCGATCGGGGTGGTGATGGGGTCGGCCGTCGCCTGGGGCGTCAGGCACGTGACCTCGAGGGAGGAGATGGGCAAGGCCCCGGCCCTGGTGCTCACGATCCTGCTGGCCGTGGCGGTGCTCGGCGCGGCGCGGACGGCGCACGCCAGCGGGGTGCTGGCGGCCTTCGTCGCCGGGCTCGCCTACAACTACGGCGTGGCCACGTCCGACCGGTCGCCACAGGACGGCATCGACGAGGCGATCAACAGGTATGCCGTGCTGCCGGTGTTCGTCCTGCTCGGGATCGTGCTGCCGTGGGCCGCGTGGGCGCGGCTCGGCTGGACCGCCGTGGCGTTCGTCGTGGTGGTGCTCTTCCTGCGCCGCCTGCCGGTGGTGCTGGCGCTGAGCCGGCCGGCCGGCATCCGGGGTCAGGACGCGCCGTTCCTGGCCTGGTTCGGGCCCATGGGGGTGAGCGCCCTGTTCTACCTGGCCCAGAGCCTGCACGAGGGCGTGGCGGACCCCCGGCTCTTCTCCTACGGGACGCTGGCCGTCGCGGCGAGCGTCGTCGCCTTCGGCGTCACGGCGAGCCCGTTGCGTCACCGCTACGCCCGCCACGCAACGGGTGAGGGCTCCGAACGGCCTGCGGGTCGCTAGCCGGCGCGACCCCAGTCGCGGCAGTCCGACGGCGGCAGTGCCTCGACGTGCTGGTGGTCCTCGGCGAAGGCGTGCAGGAGCTCGCCCAGGTCGGTCCGCCCGGTGTGGAGGTAGGCGTGGTCGAGCCTCCTGGCCAGGTTCACCGTCGCCGCGTGGAGCATCTCGGCAGCGTGGCGCACTTCGGAACCAGAGGCGCCCCGGCCCGCAGCGACGAGGTCCAGCACGTAGGGCAGCCGAGCGGCCAGCGACACGTCGCTCTCGCTCTCGCGGAAGTAGTACGTCTCGCCGTACTGCATGAGGTCCATGTCCGCGGCGGTCACCGCCTGCGTCACCGAGTCGAGCAGCTGGCTCGCCACGCTGACGTCGCCGGTCGCCACGACGTCGGTGGTGCCGGTGGTCGCCATGATGGTGAGCCGTCGTGCCACCGCACGCCGCCGGGTCAGTGCGGGGTAGATCTGCAGGATCCACGAGATGGCTGCGGTGAAGAGGACGAAACCGATGAGCGCCTGCACCGGGATGGCCAGCCGCAGTGCCGGGTTCGAGGGGACGATGTCGCCGAACCCGAGCGTCCCCACCGCGACGAGGGACAGGTAGAGCGACGCCACGACGTCGGAGGAGTCGCCGGGCTGCAGCGAGGTGCCGAAGTAGAACGCGTCGGGCATGTGCGGCAGGTAGATCAGGGCCCACCCGAGCACGATGAGCAGGGCCCAGACGCCCACCGTCAGCAGGGCCGCGGCCGGCCCGCTGTGCTCCATCGGTCGACCCCGGGCGACGAGCACCCGCGACACCCGCCAGGCCCCCCGGAACACCAGCCGGCAGACCGTCCCCATCCCACGGGGCTGCCAGAGGGTGTGGAACATGTCTCGCAGCGCCACGAGCACGAGGGCGGCGCCAAGAGCAGTCGCCAGCACGGTCACCCCGAGACTCCACGACGGCGGTCCCTCGGGGCCGGTGCGGTCCCACCCCCCGCCGGCGCACGACGCCGGCGGACCCCCCAGCGCACCGCCTCGCTGACGGCTGCGGCCGCGGTGACGGTGAGGGTCAGGGCGGCGAGGGTGAGGTCGGCCTTGTCGTGGTCGCGGATGCGCATGTCAGTGCTCTGCCCGGCCGCGGCCGCCGTACACCTACGCAACCCGCGCGGGACCGTCGCGCCCCGGCAGCCCTGCTCAGCGCCGGCGCGCCTCGCCGTGCGAGGAGTCGGACACCTCGCCCACGAGCTCTTCGATGACGTCCTCGAGGAAGACCACGCCCACCACCTGGCCGTCGTCGGCGACCACCCGGGCCAGGTGCGAGCCGGTGAGCTGCATGGTCTGCAGCACCGACTCCACCTCGTCGTCGCGGCGCACGTTGGCCATCCGGCGCACCCGCTTTGCCGGCACCGGCTCCAGCCGCTCGACCTCGTCGGCGTACAGCACGTCCTTCAGGTGCAGGTAGCCCCCGAGGTCGCCGTCGTCGTCGAGCACCGGGTAACGCGAGTAGCCGTGCCGGGCGACCAGCCGCTCGATGTCGAGCGGGGTCGCGGCGCCGGTGACGGTGACCAGCCCGGCGAGCGGCACGCCCACGTCGGCGGCATCCTTGTCGCTGAACTCGAGTGCGGCGCCGAGCCGCTCGTAGTGCTCGTCCTCGACCAGGCCCTCCTCGCGCGACTCGTCGAGGATGTGCGCGACCTCCTCCGCGGTGAACGCCGACGCGACCTCGTCCTTCGGCTCGACCCCGAGCAGCCGGATGCCGGCCTTCGCCAGCCAGTCCATGGCGGAGATGACCGGTGCCAGCACCCGCGACACCATCACCAGCGCCGGCACCAGGGCCACGGCGGATCGCTCCGGTCGCGCGATGGAGATGTTCTTGGGGATCATCTCGCCGTAGACCACGTGCAGGAACACGACGATCGCGAGCGCGAGCACCAGCGCCGCGGCATCCGCGACGCCGTCGGAGACGCCGAGCCGCTCGGCGACCGGAACCAGCGCGTGGTGCAGCGCCGCCTCGGACACCGCACCCAGCAGCACCGAGCAGACGGTGATGCCGAGCTGGGCGGTGGCGAGCAGCAACCCGGTGCGGTGCATCGCGTCGAGTGCGACCTTGGCGCGCTTGCTGCCCGCGTCGGCGAGCGGCTCGAGCTGGCTGCGCCGGGCCGACATGGCGGCGAACTCGGCGCCGACGAAGAAGGCGTTGGCGCCCAGCAGCACGAGCGTGACGAGCACGACGAGCCAGCCGCTCACGACCGACCCTCCGGCTCCGCGTCATCAGGCACGGGCGCGGGCTCGGCGCGCTCGAGGCGCACCCGGTCGACCCGGTGGCCGTCCATGTCGACGACCCGGGCGGTCCAGCCGTCGACCGGCAGGCTGTCACCCACGGACGGCACCCGCCCCAGGGTCGACATCACCCAGCCGCCGATCGTCTCGTAGGCAGGCCCGTCGGGGATGGCCGCCCCCACCCGGGCGCGCACCTGGTCGGGCCGCCACAGCCCCGGCACCGTCCACGACCCGTCGCGCAGCTGGCGCCCCGTGGTCTGCGAGCGGTCGTGCTCGTCGCTGACCTCACCGACGATCTCCTCGACGAGGTCCTCGAGCGTGACCACGCCCGAGGTGCCGCCGTACTCGTCGACCACCACCGCGAGCTGCATCCCGCCCTGGCGCAGCTGCAGCAACAGGGGGTCCAGCCGCAGCGTCTCGGGCACCAGCACCGGGGGCACCATCAGCGCCGAGACCGGCACGTCGGTGCGCCGGTCGAAGGGCACCGCGATGGCCTTCTTGACGTGCACGATGCCGTCGATGTCGTCCCAGTCGGCGCCGACGACGGGGAAGCGGGAGTGACCGGTGCGCCGCGCGAGGCGGACGAGGTCGGCCGCGGTCGCGGTGCGCTCGATGGCCGTCGCCCGAGAGCGCGGCGTCATGACGTCGGCAGCGGTCTGGTCGGCGAACCCCAAGGATGCCGTGACCAGCCGTGCGGTGCTGCGGTCGAGGGTGCCCGCCTCGGCCGAGGAGCGCACGAGCGAGGCCAGCTCGGCCGGGCTGCGGGCCGCAGAGAGCTCCTCCTGCGGCTCGATGCCGAGCGCCAGCAGGGTGCGGTTGGCGACGCCGTTGAGCAGCAGGATCATCGGCTTCGTCGCGACGCCGAACCACCGCACCGGGCCGGCCGCCACCTTCGCCGTGGCCAGGGGCAGCGACACGGCGAGGGTCTTGGGCACCATCTCGCCGACGATCATCGAGAACACGGTGGCGATGAGCATGGCGAGCACCGACGCCACCGACGAGGCCGTCGACTCCGAGAGCCCCAGTGACTGCAGCGGACCCATCAGCAGCGCACCGATCGACGGGCTCGCGATGAAGCCGAGCACCAGGGTGGTCAGGGTGATGCCGAGCTGGCACGCGGAGAGCTGGGTCGAGAGCCGGCGGTGCGAGGTGAGCACCGAGCGCGCCCCGGGCTCACCCGCGTCGACGGCCTTCTGCACCGTGGGCCGGTCGAGCGCGACCAGCGAGAACTCGGCCGCCACGAACAGGGCCGTGCCCACGGTGAGGACGACGCCGAGGAGCAGCAGCAGCCATGCGGTCATGATCGGACCATCGTATGGGGCCGGTGCCCCGTTCCCGACCCGCGAGTCCGCCCTGCGGGGGAGCCGCATCCACCGGGGGGTTGACCCTGACGCCACGGGAGGCTGCGAGGATCGGGGCATGACACCAGGAGGCACCCCATGAGCACGACACCCGCGACCGGGGCGAGGATCGAGATCCGGGGGCTCACCAAGCGCTTCGGCTCCTTCGTCGCGGTCGACGACCTGAGCTTCGACGTCGAGCCCGGCCGCATCACCGGCTTCCTCGGGCCCAACGGCGCCGGCAAGACCACCACCCTTCGCATGCTGCTCGGACTGGTCCACTCCACGAGCGGCACCGCAACCATCAACGGCCAGCGCTACGTCGACCTCGCCGCCCCGCAGTCCACCGTGGGCGCTGCGCTCGAGGCCACCAACTTCCACCCGGGCCGCAGCGGGCGCGACCACCTGCGGGTGCTCGCCGACGCCGGCTCCATCCCGCACCGCCGGGTCGACGAGCTGCTCGAGCTCACCGGCATCCCGGCCGCGGCCCGCAAGCGTGCCGGTGAGTACAGCATGGGCATGCGCCAGCGGCTCGGCCTGGCCGCCGCCCTCCTCGGCGACCCCCAGGTGCTCGTGCTCGACGAGCCGTCGAACGGCCTGGACCCCGAGGGCATCCGCTGGCTGCGCGGCTTCCTGCGCCACCTCAGCTCCCAGGGCAAGACGATCCTCATCTCCAGCCACCTGCTGCAGGAGGTCGAGCAGACCGTCGACGAGGTCGTGATCATCGCCAACGGCCGGCTGGTTCGCGCCGGCGCCATCGCAGAGCTCTACGGCACGCCGGGGTCGATCGTGCGCACGTCCGACCGCGAGCGCCTCGCGGGGGCGCTGCGCGTCGCCGACGTGACGAGCTCGCCAGGTGACGACGACACCCTCGTCGCCGACACCACCGACCTGCGCCTGGTCGGCGACGTCGCCCTGCGCGCGGGCCTGCCGATCTACGGCCTGGAGCCCAAGCGCGCCGACCTCGAGGCGCTGTTCTTCGAGCTCACCGAGGGCACCAACCGCAACGAGTCGCCCGGGGGCGCGCCGCCCGAGCAGGATGCCGCGACCGGCCAGGAAGGAGCGAACCTGTGATCCCGGCGATCCGCAGCGAGTTCCGCAAGTTCTTCTCGACCCGCCTGTGGTGGGGCATGGCCGCGGCGATCTTCGTGGCCGGTGGCGCCTTCGCGGCCCTGTTCACCTTCGTGGTTCGCCAGGGCACGACGGGTGGCCCAGGCAGCCAGGCGATCGTCGGCGACGACACCCAGATCGCGAACACCGTCTACACCTCGGGGATCAGCATCGGGTACCTGCTGCTGCTCACCATCGGTGTGATGTCGATCGGCTCGGAGTACCGGCACAAGACGATCAGCGCCACCTTCCTCGCCACCCCCAGGCGCACCCGCGCGATGCTGGCCAAGGTCGTCTCGCTGATCGGCATCGGTGCGCTCTACGGCCTGATCAGCCTGGTGGGGTCGGTCGCGGTCGGCGCGGTGGGCCTGACGCTGATCGACAAGCCACTCTTCCCCTCCTCTGCAGTCATCCGTTCCCTCGCCCTGAGCCTGCTCGTGCTCGGCCTCTGGGCGCTGATCGGGCTCGGCATCGGCATCCTCATCCCCAACCAGGTGGCGGCGTTGCTGATCGGTGTCGGCGTGGCCTGGATCGTCGAGCCGGTCCTCGGCCTGGCGCTCGGCGCCTGGGAGTTCGGGCGCGAGCACATCGTCGAGTACATGCCGTCGCAGGCCACCAGCGCCATCGTCAACGGCATCTCCCAGAACCCGGATGCCGTCCGGCTCGAGTGGTGGGGCGGCGCCCTCGTGCTCGCGGCCTACGCCACGCTGCTCGCCGGGTTCGGCATCTGGCGCACGACGCGCGCCGACATCAGCTGACACCCGCGCCGGGCGCCCCTGGCGGGGGTCGCCCGGCGGACGTCGGTGACGACGGCCGGTTCGCCCGATCGGTGGCGGACCGGCCGTCGCAGCGCGCCCACCACTCGCCCGTCTCGCGGCGTGGGGCGCAGGCCGCGGGGATAGGCTTGGCCGACAATCCCCACGACTATCGACGAGCCGAGAAAGAGGCGCATCCTCCGTGGCCGAGCAGTCCCCGTCCAGCGACCCCCTGACCTCCTTCGGACCCAACGAGTGGCTGGTCGACGAGCTGTACGAGCAGTACACGAAGGACCGCAACAGCGTCGACCGGGCGTGGTGGGACTTCTTCAAGGACTACACGCCGGGTGAGGGCGCCCTGGGTCGCGACGCGGCCGCGGCGGCCTCCACGGCCCGCCGCGCGGCCGACAGCGCCGGTGGCTCGACGAGCAACGGCTCCGGCAGCCATGCCCCGGCCAAGCCGCCCGCCAAGTCACCTGCCCCAGCACCAGCGCCCGCCCCGGCGGCGAAGCAGGCTGCTCCGGCCCCGTCGGCCAAACAGTCCGCGCCGCAGCCGGCGCAGGCCGCTCCGGCTCCGCAGGCGAAGGAGGCGGCGCCCACCCGCTCCGAGCCCACGGCATCCACCACGCCGAAGCCTCGCGAGGCCGCTGCCCCCAAGGCGGCCGGCCCGCTCAACGACGCGAGCTCCACCCCCATCCGCGGTGCGAGCGCCCGGGTCGTCACCAACATGGAGTCCTCGCTCGAGGTGCCCACCGCAACCTCGGTGCGCGCCGTGCCGGCGAAGCTCCTCATCGACAACCGCATCGTCATCAACAACCACCTCGCCCGCAGCCGCGGCGGCAAGGTCAGCTTCACGCACATCATCGGCTTCGCGCTGGTCAAGGCCCTGGGCGTGCTGCCCGAGATGAACAACGGCTTCGGCCACGACGCCAACGGCAAGCCGGTGCTCGTCACCCCGGCGCACGTCAACCTCGGCCTGGCCATCGACCTCGCCAAGCCCGACGGCACCCGCCAGCTGCTCGTGCCGTCGATCAAGGCCGCCGAGGCGATGGACTTCGCCCACTTCTGGACCGCCTACGAGGAGATGGTCAAGAAGGCCCGTGGCGGCAAGCTGACCGTCGAGGACTTCCAGGGCACCTCGATCTCGCTCACCAACCCCGGCACCATCGGCACGGTGCACTCGGTGCCCCGCCTGATGCAGGGCCAGGGCACGATCATCGGCGTCGGGGCGCTCGAGTACCCCGCCGAATGGCTCGGCGCGAGCCTCGAGACGCTCAACCGCAACGCCGTGAGCAAGATCCTCACGCTCACCAGCACCTACGACCACCGCATCATCCAGGGCGCCCAGTCCGGCGACTTCCTCCGCGTCGTCCACTCGCTCCTGCTCGGCGAGCACGGCTTCTACGACGAGATCTTCGAGAGCCTGCGCATCCCCTACGAGCCGATCCGCTGGGTGCGCGACGTCGACACCTCGCACGACGACGACATCAACAAGGTCGCCCGGGTGCAGGAGCTCATCCACGCCTACCGCGTGCGCGGCCACCTGATGGCCGACACCGACCCGCTGGAGTACAAGCAGCGTCGCCACCAGGACCTCGACGTCACCACCCACGGCCTGACCCTGTGGGACCTCGACCGCACCTTCGCCACCGGCGGGTTCGGCGGCCAGCCGTTCCTCAAGCTGCGCAAGATCCTCGGCATCCTGCGCGACTCCTACTGCCGCACCATCGGCGTCGAGTACATGCACATCCAGGACCCCGAGCAGCGTGAGTGGATCCAGAGCAAGATCGAGGTCGGCTACGCGAAGACCACCCGCGAGGAGCAGCTGCGCATCGTGCGCCGGCTCAACGCGGCCGAGGCCTTCGAGACCTTCCTGCAGACCAAGTTCGTCGGGCAGAAGCGCTTCTCGCTCGAGGGCGGCGAGTCGGTCATCGCCCTGCTCGACCGGGTGCTGTCCCTGGCCGCCAGTGACGACCTCGACGAGGTCTGCATCGGGATGCCGCACCGCGGGCGCCTCAACGTGCTCGCCAACATCGCGGGCAAGTCCTACGGCCAGATCTTCCGCGAGTTCGAGGGCAAGCAGGACCCCCGCTCGGTGCAGGGCTCGGGCGACGTGAAGTACCACCTCGGCACCGAGGGCACCTTCACCGCCGAAGGCGGCAAGACGACCAAGGTCTACCTTGCCGCGAACCCCTCGCACCTCGAGGCGGTCAACCCGGTGCTGGAGGGCATCGTGCGGGCCAAGCAGGACCGCCTCAACCTCGCCGGCGAGGACTTCACGGTGCTGCCCGTGCTCATGCACGGCGACGCGGCATTCGCGGGGCAGGGCGTGGTGGCCGAGACGCTCAACCTCAGCCAGCTGCGCGGCTACCGCACCGGCGGCACCGTGCACGTCGTCATCAACAACCAGGTCGGCTTCACGACCTCGCCGAGCAGCTCGCGCTCCTCCACCTACTCCACCGACGTCGCCCGGATGATCCAGGCGCCGATCTTCCACGTCAACGGCGACGACCCCGAGGCATGCGTGCGGGTGGCCGAGCTCGCCTACGAGTTCCGCAAGGAGTTCCACAAGGACGTCGTCGTCGACATGGTCTGCTACCGCCGCCGCGGCCACAACGAGGGCGACGACCCGTCGATGACCCAGCCGCTGATGTACAACCTCATCGAGGCCAAGCGAAGCGTGCGCAAGCTCTACACCGAGTCGCTCATCGGCCGTGGTGACATCACCGTCGAGGATGCCGAGGCCGCGCTGCGCGACTACCAGCAGCAGCTCGAGCGGGTCTTCGTCGAGACCAAGGCCGCGCTGAAGGAGGCCGAGCGCGAGGCCGCCGACGAGAGCTACTCGGGCACCGACGCCGAGGGCCACACCGGGCTCGAGCCGCCGGCGGCGCAGGCACGCAACGCCGACGCCACGAAGCACTCCTCCACCGAGACCGCCATCAGCACCGAGGTGCTGCAGCGGATCGGCGACGCGTTCGTCGACGTCCCCGACGGCTTCACGGTGCACCCCAAGCTGCGCCAGATGCTCGAGAAGCGGGCCGCCAGCGTGCGCGAGGGCGGCATCGACTGGGGCACCGGCGAGCTCATCGCCTTCGGCTCGATGCTCATCGAGGGCACCCCGGTGCGCCTGGCCGGCCAGGACAGCCGGCGCGGCACCTTCGTGCAGCGCCACGCGGTGCTCATCGACAAGCAGAACGCGGCCGAGTGGACCCCGCTGCTCTACCTCGGTGAGGGCCAGGGCAAGTTCTGGGTCTACGACAGCCTGCTGTCGGAGTTCGCGGCGATGGGCTTCGAGTACGGCTACTCCGTCGAGCGGCCCGACGCCCTGGTGCTCTGGGAGGCCCAGTTCGGCGACTTCTTCAACGGCGCCCAGACCATCATCGACGAGTTCATCTCGAGCTCGGAGCAGAAGTGGGGGCAGCGCTCCTCGGTGGTGCTGCTGCTGCCGCACGGCTACGAGGGCCAGGGCCCCGACCACTCCTCGGCCCGCATCGAGCGCTTCCTCACGATGTGCGCCGAGAACAACATGACCGTGGCCTACCCGTCGACCCCGGCGTCGTACTTCCACCTGCTGCGTCGTCAGGCCTACGCCCGGCCGCGCCGCCCGCTCATCGTCTTCACGCCGAAGTCGATGCTGCGCCAGAAGGCGGCCAGCAGCGCGCCGCAGGACTTCACGTCCGGCCGCTTCGTGCCGGTCATGCCCGACTCCTACACCACGAACGAGGTGTCCCGCGTGCTCATCGCGGCGGGCAAGGTGGTCTACGACCTGCTCGCCGAGCGCGAGAAGCGCGGTGACGCCACGACGGCGGTGCTGCGGCTCGAGCAGTACTACCCGCTGCCGGCAGCCGACCTGGCGCGCGAGCTGGCGAAGTACCCCGGGGCCGAGGTGGTCATCGTGCAGGACGAGCCGAAGAACCAGGGCGCCTGGCCGTTCTTGGCGCTCAACCTGCCCGAGGCGCTGGCCGAGCACGGCGAGCACCGGCCGCTGCGCGTCATCTCGCGTGCCGCGTCGGCATCGCCGGCGACCGGCTCGACCAGAAGCACCAGGTCGAGCAGGCCGAGCTGGTGGCGCAGTCCTTCAACCGCTGACCGCGGGTCTGCGGAGCGGGTCGTCGCCCGACGGGTAACCTCGCAGCATGTACTTCACGGACCGCGGCATCGAGGAGCTGCAGGCCCGTCGGGGTGACGAGGAGGTCACCTTCGACTGGCTGGCCGAGCAGCTGCGCACCTTCGTCGACCTCAACCCCGACTTCGAGGTGCCCGTCGAGCGGCTGGCGACCTGGTTGGCCCGGCTGGACGACGAGGACGAGTGACGAGCAGATGCCTGACGAGCAGCCCGACGACGCGACGTCGCCGATCGAGTTCCGGCCGAGCGTCGAGGCGCAGGTGGTGCCCGAGGGCGCCCGCGACCTCGCGCTCGTCTTCCTGGGTGCCTCTCTC
>CAWIEI010000011.1:0-9879 GCA_963834965.1 uncultured Actinomycetota bacterium
GGGTGCTCACCCACCTCGAGACCGGACAGCGGGTCGGAGGCGGACTGGCTGACGCAGGTGACGGCGAGCATTGGCCAACCCTATGGCCAGACCGCCCGGTACGGGCGAGCCTCGTCGGTACGGCAGACTTGCCCCCCATGAAGACTTTGTCGCGCTACTCCGCCTACACCGGGCTGCGGCCCGAGATCTTCTCCCGCATCGGCACGGACCGGCGCGCCGTGCTCGACGTCGGCTGCTCCAACGGTGTGCTCGGCGAGGCCGTCAAGCGGCGCCAGACCGCGCAGGTGACCGGAGTGGAGTACGACGAGCAGCTGGCGGCCGAGGCGAGGGAGCGGCTCGACCGGGTCGTCACCGGTGACCTCAACGAGCTGCACGGCATCCTCGGCCGGCTCGACGGACCCTACGACTGCATGGTGTTCGCCGACGTCCTCGAGCACCTCCAGGACCCCTGGGGCGTGCTCAAGGGGTTCAGCGAGCTCCTGACGCCCAACGGCCAGGTCATCGTCAGCCTGCCCAACGTCGGGCACCTGTCCACCTTCACCGCCGTGTTCCTGCGCCGCACCTGGCCGCGGCGTGACCGTGGGCTGCACGACTCGACGCACGTGCGGTGGTTCGCCCGCAACGACATCTCCGAGCTGCTGGCCCAGGCGTCCCTCCAGCCCGTCTCGTGGAAGCGCTCGCAGCGCTTCGTCGACGCGCCGGTCGCCATCAACCGCCTGGCCCTGCTGGTCGGCTGGATCCCCGGGCTGCGCGACCTGCTCACCTACCAGTTCGTGGTGGTCGCGCGCTCGACGGCCCAGGCCCACCCGGAGTCGGCGCCGGCCGCCGCCGCGGCCGAGTCGGCCTGACCACGCTCCCGTAGCTCAGGCACCGAGCACGGACGGCGCCGCGCGGTGCAGCGCGTCGCGCCAGTGCGGAAGGGGCTCGAGCCCGGCCGCGGCCCACATCTGGTGCGAGAGAACGCTGTACGGGGGTCGGGGCGCAGGGAGCGGGAACTCGGTGGAGGGAATCGGTGACACCCGCTCCGGGTCGAGCCCGAGCTCCTCGAACACGGCCCGGGCCAGCTCGAACCACGAGCACTCCCCCGCCCCCGTCGCGTGCCACGTGCCGAACGGAGCGCCCGCGTCGACGAGGCGCACGATCCCCTCGGCCAGGTCGACGGTCCAGGTCGGCTGGCCCACCTGGTCGGCGACCACGGTCAACCGCTCCCGTTCCCCCGCCAGGCGCTGCATCGTCGCGGGGAAGTTCTTGCCCCGCGCGCCGTAGAGCCACGCGGTGCGCACGACCCAGCTGCGGGGGCACTCGGCGCGCACGGCCCACTCCCCGGCAGCCTTGGTGCGGCCGTAGGCCGTGGCCGGTGCCACCGGCGCGTCCGCGGCGTACGGCTTGCGCCCGTCGCCGGCCACGACGTAGTCGGTCGACAGCTGCACCATCGCCACCCCTGCGGCGTGAGCGGCCCGGGCGAGGTTGGCCGCCCCCACCGCGTTGACCGCGAAGGCGCGGGGCTCGTCGGTCTCGGCCGCGTCGACCGCGGTGTAGGCGGCGCTGTTGACCACGACGTCGTGACCGGCCACCTGGTCGGCGCACTGGGCCGGGTCGAGGATGTCGAGCCCGGGCAGGTCGGCGCGGGTCACCGTGTGGCCCGCACCCTCGAGCACCTCGCAGAGGTCCTGCCCGAGCATGCCGGCGGCACCGGCGACGAACCAGCGCGCCATCAGCCGGCCACGACCTGCTGGGTGCGCGCGTACTTCGCCTCGGTGGCGTCCTTCATCGGGCGCCACCAGACCTCGTTGTCGCGGTACCAGTCGATCGTCGCCGCGAGCCCGTCGCGGAAGCTGCCGTAGCGCGGTTCCCAGCCCAGCTCGGTGCGCAGCCGCCCCGCCTCGATGGCGTAGCGCAGGTCGTGACCCGCCCGGTCGGTGACGTGGTCGAAGGCGTCGGGGTCCTCGCCCATCAGCTCGAGGATGAGGCGCACCACGTCGAGGTTGTTGACCTCGCCGTTCGCCCCGATCAGGTAGGTCTCGCCGAGCACCCCCCGCTCGATGATGGTCCACACGGCCGAGTTGTGGTCGTCGACGTGGATCCAGTCGCGCACATTGAGGCCGGCGCCGTAGAGCTTGGGCCGGATGCCGTCGATGACGTTGGTGACCTGGCGCGGGATGAACTTCTCGACGTGCTGGCGGGGCCCGTAGTTGTTCGAGCAGTTCGAGAGGGTCGCCCGCAGCCCGAACGAGCGCACCCAGGCGCGCACCAGGAGGTCGGAACCGGCCTTGGTGGAGGAGTACGGCGAGCTGGGGTTGTAGGGGGTCTCCTCGGTGAACTTCTTCGGGTCGTCGAGCTCGAGGTCGCCGTAGACCTCGTCGGTGGAGATGTGGTGGTAGCGCACGTCGTGCCGGCGCGCCGCCTCGAGCAGCGTGAACGTGCCGACCAGGTTGGTGCGCACGAAGGGGCTCGGGTCCTCGAGCGAGTTGTCGTTGTGCGACTCCGCCGCGAAGTGCACCACGACGTCGGCGTCGGCGACCAGCGGGTCGACCAGGGCGGCATCCGCCACGTCGCCCTCGACGAAACGGATCCGGTCCATCGCCCCGTCGAGCGAGGCCGTCGAGCCCGCGTAGGTGAGCGCGTCGAGCACGGTCACCTCGGCGTCCGGCCGGGTCGCGAGGGTGAGGTGCACGAAGTTGCTACCGATGAAACCGGCTCCGCCGGTGACGAGGACCTTCATGCGCGCAAGGGTATCGGCCGAGCCCCGGCCACCGGTCAGGGCGCTGCGGTCACCGCGCGCGCCCGGGACGGGGCGCGTGCTCGACGCAGGTGCGGGCCGTGGGCCGCGCCTCGAGGCGCCCGACGCCGATCGGGCGGGAGCACACCTCGCACACGCCGTAGCTGCCCGCGGCCAGCCGGGCCGCCGCCGCGTCGACCTCGCGCAGGTGCTCGCGGGCCGCGTCGGCCGACGCCGCGAGCTGGGCCCGCTCGTAGGCGATCGTCTGGCCCTCGGGGTCGTGCTCGTCGTCGGCGTTGGAGTCCACCGACGCGGCGAACAGGGCGGCCAGGTCCTCGTCGGTGCGCGCCAGCCGGGCCTGCGCCGCGGCCCGCTCGGCCTCCAGTCGCACGGCGACGACCGCCGGGGTCGGTGGCGCCTCCCCCGCGTCCGCGCCGTTAGGCTCACCCACCATGAAGGGCATCATCCTCGCCGGCGGCTCGGGCACGCGACTGCACCCCATCACGCGGGGGATCTCCAAGCAGCTCATGCCGATCTACGACAAGCCGATGGTCTACTACCCGCTCTCGACGCTGATGATGGCCGGCATCCGCGAGGTGCTGGTCATCACCACGCCCCAGGACGCCGACCAGTTCGAGCGCCTGTTGCGCGACGGCCGGCAGTGGGGCATCGAGATCTCGTACGCCGTGCAGCCCAGCCCCGACGGCCTGGCCCAGGCGTTCGTCATCGGCGCCGACTTCATCGGTGACGACAGCGTCGCCCTGGTGCTCGGCGACAACATCTTCTACGGCACCGGCCTGGGCACGGCGCTGCGCCAGCTCACCGACGTGCGCGGCGGGCACATCTTCGCCCACCACGTCAGCGAGCCCACCGCCTACGGCGTCGTCGAGTTCGACCCCGACGGCACGGTGCTGTCCATCGAGGAGAAGCCCGAGCACCCGCGCTCCAACTACGCCGTGCCCGGCCTGTACTTCTACGACAACGACGTGGTCGAGATCGCCCGCAACCTCACGCCCAGTGCTCGCGGCGAGCTCGAGATCACCGCCGTCAACGAGGCCTACCTCCAGCGCGGCGACCTCACGGTGACCGTGCTGCCGCGCGGCACGGCGTGGTTCGACACCGGCACCTTCGAGGGCCTGATGGACGCCAGCCAGTTCGTGCACGTCGTCGAGGCCCGGCAGGGCTACAAGATCGGGTGCGTCGAGGAGATCGCCTGGCGGGCCGGCTGGGTCGACGACGACACCTTCCGACGCCTCGGCGACGAGCTCGTGAAGTCCGGCTACGGCGGGTACATCCACGACTGCCTGGCCCGCGGGAGGGCGGGCCGCTGATGGACATCGAGCCGCTGCCCATCGCGGGCGCCTACGTCGTCACGCCGCGCCAGTTCCCCGACGAGCGCGGCGTCTTCCTGGAGTCCTTCCGCGGCGACCACCTCGCCGAGCACCTCGGCCACCGCCCCGACATCGTGCAGACCAACGTGTCGGTGTCCTCGCGCGGCACCGTGCGCGGCATCCACTTCGCCGACGTCCCACCCGGCCAGGGCAAGTACGTCACGGTGCTCGCCGGCTCGCTCGTCGACTACGTCGTCGACATCCGGGTCGGGTCACCGACCTTCGGCCGCTGGGAGGCCGTCACCCTCGATGCCGTCGACCGCCGCGCGGTCTACCTCGCCGAGGGGCTGGGCCACGCCTTCTGCGCGCTCAAGGACGGCACGACCGCCATGTACCTGTGCACCGCCACCTACAACCCGACGGCCGAGCACGGCATCCACCCGCTCGACCCGGAGGTCGGGCTGGTGCTGCCGGCCGGCATCGACCCGCTGCTCTCCCCCAAGGACGACGCCGCGCCCTCGCTCTCGGTCGCCGTGGCGTCCGGGCGGCTGCCCACGGATGCCGGGTGCCGGGCCCGGGCCGACGAGCTCGCTCAGCGCGGCAGCTGACGCTCCCAACGCTCAGGCCTGCCGGGCGCCCGTCGCGAGCGCGCGCACCGCGGCGGCCACCGCTTCCGCGACGCCCTCCTGGAACACCGACGGCACGATGCAGTCGACGGTCGGCTCGGGCACCAGGTCGGCGATGGCGTGGGCCGCCGCCAGCTTCATCGCCTCGGTGATCCGGGCCGCCCCGGCGTCGAGGGCGCCACGGAAGATGCCGGGGAACGCCAGCACGTTGTTGATCTGGTTCGGGAAGTCGGAGCGTCCGGTGGCCACGATGGCCGCGTGCCGCCGGGCGACGTCCGGGTGCACCTCGGGCGTCGGGTTGGCGAGCGCGAAGACCATCGAGCCGGGCGCCATCGAGGCCACCTCCTCCTCGGGCACCTGGCCGCCGGAGACGCCCACGAACACGTCGGCGCCCCGCAGCGCGGTCCCCAGCCGACCCTGCACCGCCCGCGGGTTGGTCGAGGCGGCCAGCCGGCTCTTGTGCCCGGTGAGGTCCTGGCGGTCGGTCGAGATGATGCCGCGCGAGTCGCACACCACGACGTCGCGCACGCCGGCCCGCTGCAGCAGACGGGTCACGGCCACCCCGGCCGCGCCGGCGCCGGAGACCACCACCCGCAGGTCGGGCACCCGGCGCCCGAGCACCCGGGCGCCGTTGAGCAGGCCGGCGAGCACCACGATGGCGGTGCCGTGCTGGTCGTCGTGGAACACCGGGATGTCGAGCCGCTCCTTGAGCTGCTCCTCGATGTCGAAGCAGCGCGGTGCCGAGATGTCCTCGAGGTTGATGCCGCCGTACGACGGCGCGATCCGGGCGATCGCCTCGACCAGCTCCTCGACGGTGCCGGTCTCCATCACCACCGGCACGGCGTCGATGCCGGCGAAGTGCTTGAACAGCACCGCCTTGCCCTCCATCACCGGCATCGCCCCCAGCGGACCGATGTCGCCCAGCCCGAGCACCGCGGTGCCGTCGCTGATGACAGCCACGGTGTTCCCCCGGGCGGTGTAGCGGGTCGACAGGCTCGGGTCGGCGGCGATCGCGAGCGACACCTCGGCGACGCCCGGGGTGTAGAGCAGCGCCAGGTCCTCGCGCCCGCGCAGTGGCTGCGTCGCGTGTACCCCCAGCTTCCCGCCCTCGTGAGCCCGGAAGACCGGGCTGCTCGGGTCGAAGAAGGGGACGTGGGGCGACGCGGCCATGGGGCAGCTCCTGGGGGAAATGCGTGGTGTGACCCTCCGGCGCGAGGCGGGGGCCGGGCTGTGCGCGGGGCCGAGGGGGGTGCTTCTCCGCCGTTCGCTGCGCGCGGGGGTGGCCGCGGGTGAGCATCATCGCACAGCGAGATAGTTACCGGGGTGTGACGCGCACGACGGCTGCCGGTGGCAGGATCGGCCCCGTACACCGTGCCGTGGCTGCCCCCGCCCCGGCGCACCCCCGTGAAAGGACCCCCATGTTCCGCTCTCGCGCCCTGGCGGTGGCCGCTATCGCCACGACCGCTCTCGCCCTGACCGCCTGCGGCTCCGACTCGCTCTCCACGAGCAAGTCGAGCACCCCGGCGGCCACGACGTCAGCCAGCGCCCCCACAGTCGACCCCGCCCTGGTCGCCAAGCTGCCGGCGAAGATCAAGGATGCCGGCACGATCAACATCGGCACCGACGCCACGTACCAGCCCAACGAGTACCTCGACGCCGACGGCAAGACCGTCATCGGGATGGACGTCGACCTGTTCGACGCGGTGATGCAGAAGTTCGGTATCAAGACCAACTGGGTCCCCTCCGCGTTCGACGCGATCATCCTCGGTACTCAGAGCGGCAAGTACGACGTGGGCGTCTCGAGCTTCACGGTCAACAAGGACCGCATGCAGCAGGCCACGATGGTCAGCTACTTCAAGGCGGGCACCCAGTGGGTCACCCAGAAGGGCAACCCCAAGGGCATCAACCCCGACGACGCCTGCGGCAAGAACGTCTCCGTGCAGAAGGGCACCGTCCAGGCCGACGTCGACATCCCGGCGCGCCAGCAGAAGTGCAAGGACGCCGGCAAGCCCGCGATCAACGTGCTCGTCGATGCCGACCAGGCCAAGGTCACCTCGGCCGTGCAGTCCGGCAAGGCCGACGCCATGCTGGTCGACCTCCCGCCGGCCATCGCGGCCGTCGACTCCACCGGTGGCACCCTCGAGCTGCTCGGCGAGCAGTACGACTCGGCCCCCTACGGCTACGTCCTGCCGAAGGACGCCGCCGGCACCGCCTTCGGCGAGGCCATCGTCCAGGCGCTCCAGCAGCTCAAGGCCGACGGCACGTACGACCAGATCCTCACCAAGTGGAAGACCCAGGGTGGCGCCATCAGCGACTTCGCCGTGAACCCGACGGTCGGCTGACGCCGTGACCGCGTCGACGCAGGACCGGCCGGGCGCCATCGACGCCCGGCCGGTCCGGCACCCCGGACGGTGGGTGGCCCTGGTCATCATCGCGATCGTCGTCGCGATGATTCTCAGCTCGTTCCTGACCAACGAGAAGTGGAACTTCCCGTTCGCTTTCGAGATCATGCAGCAGACCCCGGTCATCGAGGGACTGTGGAAGGGCACCATCTTCGGCACCATCGGCGCGATGATCCTGGGCATCGGCCTGGGCATCATCCTCGCGGTGATGCGCCTGTCCACCAACCCTGTGCTTCGCGGGGTCGCGTTCGTGTACATCTGGTTCTTCCGGGCCATCCCGCGCTACGTGCTGCTGGTGCTGCTCGGCACCGGGATCGCCTTCCTGTACCCCACCCTGGACGTCGGCATCCCCTTCGGCCAGCAGATCGCTGACGCGCTCGGCCTGTCGACGGACATGACCTTCTTCACCCTCGACTACAACGTCATCTCGAGCACCATCTGGGTCGGCATCCTGGGCTTGGGGCTCTCCGAGGCGGCCTACATGGCCGAGATCGCCCGGGCCGGCATCCTGTCGGTCGACAAGGGCCAGGCCGAGGCCGCGCAGGCGCTCGGCATGCCGCCCGGCAAGACGATGCGCCGCGTCGTGCTCCCCCAGGCCATGCGGGTCATCGTCCCCCCGACCGGCAACGAGACCATCGCCATGGTCAAGGACACCTCGCTGCTCATCGCGGTTCCCGTCATCGTCGAGCTGTTCTTCCAGGCGTACCAGTTCGGCTCGCGCAGCTTCAAGATCATGCCCGGTATCGTCGCCGCGACGGTCTGGTACCTCATCATCTGCTCGATCCTCATGGTCCTGCAGGCGCGCCTCGAGAGGTATTACGGGCGCGGTTTCGGCGCGGTGCCGAAGAAGACCCAGCAGAAGATCATCGAGATCGAGGCGGACCACTGATGAGCGAGCCGACAGCCACAGCGACCACCGACGGCTACGCGCTCGTCCACGCGGTCAACGTCACCAAGGCCTTCCACGGCACCGAGGTGCTCAAGGGCATCGACATGGACGTCGCCCGCGGTGAGGTCGTCGTGCTGCTCGGCCCCTCCGGGTCGGGCAAGACCACCTTCCTGCGGTGCATCAACCAGCTCGAGACCATCGACGGCGGCCGGATCTGGGTCGACGGCGACCTGATGGGCTACGACGACCGCGGCGGCACGCTGCACCGGCTCACCGACAAGAAGATCGCCGCCCAGCGCCGCGACATCGGCATGTGCTTCCAGCGCTTCAACCTGTTCCCGCACAAGACGGTGCTCGAGAACGTCATCGAGGCGCCGACGCAGGTCAAGGGCGTGCACAAGAAGGAGGCCACTGCGAAGGCGCTCGAGCTGCTCGAGCAGGTCGGCCTTGGCGACAAGCCGGCGGCCTACCCCTCCCAGCTCTCCGGTGGCCAGCAGCAGCGCGTCGCGATCGCCCGGGCGCTCGCGATGGACCCCAAGCTGATGCTCTTCGACGAGCCGACGAGCGCGCTCGACCCCGAGCTGGTCGGTGAGGTGCTCAAGGTCATGCGCGACCTCGCCAAGGGCGGCATGACGATGATCGTGGTCACCCACGAGATGGGCTTCGCGCGCGAGGTGGCCGACCGGGTGGTGTTCATGGATGCCGGAGTCGTCGTCGAGCAGGGCCCGCCCTCGCAGGTGATCGCCAACCCCCAGCACAAGCGCACCAAGGCGTTCCTCTCGCGGATGCGGCAGGAGGAGGCCGCCCACGCCGAGGCGGTCGTCGCCACGGTCAGCGGCAACGCCGAGGCGCTCGCCGCGATCGCCGCCGCCGACGCCGAGCACGACGAGGCGGCCCAGGCGGCGATCGAGAACGCGCGGGACGCCAGCCAGCAGCGGTGAGCCGCAGCACCACCGAACGGCCCCGGATGCCGTGGCCCGTCCTGGTGCGGGTCCGGGGCCGTTCGATGCTGCCCACCTACCGTGACGGCGACGTGCTGCTCGTGCTGCGCGGCATCCGGGCCCGCCCCGGGCGGGCTGCCGTCGTCCGCCTACCGCCCGATGCCGCCGGGAACCCCCGACCGCTGTCCGTGAAGCGGGTGTACGGGCCCGATCCGGCTGCGCCGCAGCGCTGGTGGATCGACTCGGACAACGCCGCGGAGGGGGTCACGTCGTTCGACGTCGGGTCGTTGGCCGACGACGACATCCTCGCGGTGGTCGTCGGCTTGGTGTGGCGGCCGCTGGGGTAGGTTTGGGAAGCCCGCACGTCCCGAACCCCGAGGAGAGAGCCCCATGCTGTCCCTGTTCCGCATCACCGACGTCTCGGCGCACTGTGACCTGCCGTGCGGCGTGTACGACCCCGCGCAGGCCCGCATCGAGGCGGAGTCGATCAAGGCGATCATCGCCAAGGTCGCAGACAACCCCGACCCCGACTTCCGCACCCGCGCCATCCTGATCAAGGAGCAGCGCTCCGAGCTGGTCAAGCACCACCTCTGGGTGCTGTGGACCGACTACTTCAAGCCCCCGCACTTCGAGAAGTACCCCGAGCTGCACACCCTGGTCAACGAGGCCACCAAGCTGGCCGGCGCGGCCGGCACCAAGGGTGAGCTCGACGCCGCCAAGGCCGACGAGCTGCTCGCCAAGATCGACGAGATCGCCCGCATCTTCGCGGAGACCAAGAAGGCCTGAGTCCCGCACCGCACGACGAGGCCGCCCTGGCGAAAGCCGGGGCGGCCTCGTCGTCTCGGGCTCTCAGGCCTCGGGAACGGTGACGACGAAGACCTCGCCGATGCCCTGGAGGGCGACGGCGCCCTCGCCGGCCGGGAGGAAGGCGGACTCGACATCGCCGAGGTCGAGGCTGCGCGTGGCCGACA
>CAWIEI010000012.1:0-34742 GCA_963834965.1 uncultured Actinomycetota bacterium
AGACGTTGAAGCGGAACTCCACGACGTCGCCGTCCTGCATCACGTACTCCTTGCCCTCCATGCGCACCCGCCCGGCCGCGCGGGCAGCGGCCATCGAGCCGGCGGCATCCAGGTCGGTGAACGAGACGATCTCGGCCTTGATGAAGCCGCGCTGGAAGTCGGTGTGGATGACGCCCGCGGCCTGAGGGGCGGTCCAGCCCTGGTGGATGGTCCAGGCCCGCGACTCCTTGGGCCCGGCGGTGAGGTAGGTCTGCAGGCCCAGGGTGTGGAAGCCGACCCGGGCGAGCTGGTCGAGGCCGCTCTCTTCGGCGCCGAACGACTGGAGCATCTCGAGGGCGTCCTCCTCGGACATCTCCATCAGGTCCATCTCGAGCTTGGCGTTGAGGAACACCGCATCGGCCGGCGCGACGAGCGCCCCGAGGCGGGCGTGCAGGTCGGCGTCGGCGAGCTGCTCCTCGTCGAGGTTGAACACGTAGATGAACGGCTTGGTGGTGAGCAGGCCCAGGCCCGAGGCAAGGGCGAGGTCGACACCGGCGGCCGCTCCCCCGGCATACAGGGTGGTGCCCTCCTCGAGCACCTTCTGGGCGGCGACGGCGTTCTCGTACGCGGGCTTGGACTCCTTCTTGATCCGCGACTCCTTCTCGAGCCGGGCGACGGCCTTCTCGAGGGTCTGCAGGTCGGCGAGGATCAGCTCGGTGTGGATCGTCTCGATGTCCGAGCTCGGCGAGACCTTGCCGTCGACGTGCACGACGTCGCCGTCCTCGAAGGCCCGCACGACCTGGCAGATGGCGTCGGCCTCACGGATGTTGGCCAGGAACTTGTTGCCCAGCCCCTCCCCCTCGGACGCGCCACGCACGATGCCGGCGATGTCGACGAAGTCGACCGTGGCCGGCAGGATCTTCTCCGAGCCGAAGATCTCGGCGAGCCGGGTGAGCCGCTCGTCGGGCAGCGGGACGACGCCCACGTTGGGGTCGATCGTCGCGAACGGGTAGTTCGCCGCGAGCACGTTGTTCTTGGTCAGAGCGTTGAACATCGTGGACTTGCCGACGTTGGGCAGTCCGACGATTCCGATTTGAAGGGCCACGAGGCCGAGAGTCTACCGGCGCGCACGGGTCCTCCCCGCCGCGCCGGGACGCGGGGCTCACGCCCCGGGCGGCTCGCTGTTCTCCAGGTATGCCGTGTGCTCGGCGTCGTGGGCGAGCTCGAGCATGCGCGCGGTGTAGGGCGCGACGTGCGCCGCGGCATCCGCGACCGTGCGCCAGTGGGCACCGGCGATCTCACGGCGCAGGAACAGCGCCGGGTCGAGCTCACCGGTGTCGTGGACGCCGAGGTCGAACAGGTAGAGCATGGCGTCGTCCCAGCCGCGCCACGGGGGCAGCCAGTTGACGGCGAGCAGCCGGCCCGCGGTGACGTGGATGCCGAGCTCCTCCTCGACCTCGCGCTCGACGCAGGTGGCCGGTGACTCCCCCGGGTCGACGACGCCGCCGGGCAGGTCCCACTCCTTCTTGTAGCTGAGCTCGCAGAGCAGCACCTCGCCGGCAGGGTTGCGCAGCACGCCCTGGCCGATGGTGCGCTTCTTGGGGAGCCGGGCGTTGAGGATGGAGATGCGCCGCAGGCGCTCGCGCTCCGACTCCGAGCGGCGGGGGCGGTCAGCCACGGACGGCTCGCCCCCCGAGGTCGGCGACAAGGCGTTCCACGACGAACGCGGCGTTGTCGTCACGCACCTCGACCGGCACGGGCGGCAGGAAGTCGTCCCAGACGACCATGAACGAGCCGCGCAGCTCCGGCATGCGAGCGGGCCGCGCCATGAACCACCAGTGGGCGTGCGCGCCTCCGTCACCCACGCGGATGACGTGACAGCGGGCGACGCTCGGCAGCGACTCGACCGCGCGCACGAGAGCCGCCTGCAGGCGACCGGAGGAGGCGGCGAGGTCGTCGGGCAGGTCGGGCACATCCAGGTGCCGGTGCGGCACGAGCGAGAGCACCAGGGGCGAGCCGGAAGGCGGGGCCACCTTGAGCCGCCAGTCGTCATCCACCCACACCGTCGCCCAGCCGGTGCGGTCGCCCTCGTCATCCGGCCGGGTGCACTGGCAGTCGGCAGGGTCCTCGCCCGAGCGCGGCCCCTCCTCGGCCACCAGCGTCGGGCCGGGTGTGAGCCGCAGGCCCTCGGCCTCGAACGGGAAGACGTCCCAGCCGACCACGCCATGGGGGTCGATGCCCAGCCGCCCGTCGGGGCCGGCAGCCGCTTCCACCCGTGCTGCGTAGGTCTGGACGTCCTCGGGCATGCGGCGACCCTACCCAGGTGGACCGGTGAGAACCGTCGAGGTCCCACGACGCGCTGACCAGCCGTGCGGATCATCAGCGTGTCGCGGGATGTCGTGTGGCCCTGTCGGTGCCCGGTGGGATGGTCGCCCCATGAACGCAGCGGTGTGGGGCCTGGTCGGTCTGGTCGTGGGCGTCGGTGCCGCGGTGGCGGTGTGCCGGCTGCTGTATGCCGCGCGCTCTGCCGCCGTCGCCGCCGAGCGCGACCTGCTGCGCGAGCGGGTGCTCGACCTCGAGACCTCGCTGGCCGAGGACATGGAGACGGCCGCCCTGCTGGCCCCGCTCAAGGACGCGCTGGTGCGCGTCGAGACCCACGTCGGCTCGCTCGAGCGTGACCGCATGGAGCAGTTCGGCTCGCTGCGTGCCCTGTTGTCCAGGGTCGAGGGCGAGACTCAGCACCTCGGCCGGCAGACCGCGTCGCTGGCCGGCTCGCTGCGCTCCTCCACCGTGCGGGGCGCCTGGGGCGAGGTGCAGCTGCGGCGGGTGCTCGAGGCGTCGGGGATGCTGCCGCGCTGCGACTTCGACGAGCAGGTCACCGCGGTCAGTGCGCACGACCGCGGGGTGCGGCCCGACGTCGTCGTGCGGCTGCCCGGCGGCAAGGTGCTGGTCATCGACGCGAAGGCCCCGATGAACGCCTTCCTCGACGCGCAGGCCGACGACCTCCCCGACGACGAGCGCGCGGCCCTGCTGGTCGCCCACGCCACCGGGCTCGGGCGGCACGTCGCGGCCCTGGCCGCCAAGGAGTACTGGTCCGCCTTCCGCGAGGGCCCCGAGATGGTCGTCTGCTTCGTGCCGAGCGACGCGATGCTCGGCGCCGCCCTGGCCGCCTCACCCTCGCTGCACGAGCGGGCGCTGGCTCAGCGGGTCGTGCTCGTCGGCCCGGGCGCCCTGATGGCCCTGCTGCGAACCGTCGCCTTCACCTGGCAGCAGGACGCCCTGTCGGCCAGTGCCCGCGAGCTGCTCGACCTCGGCCGCGACCTGCATCGCCGGCTGGCCACCCTCGGCGGGCACACCGCGAAGGTGGGCCGTAGCCTGCAGTCCAGCGTCGAGGCCTACAACGCGATGGTCGGCGCGTTGGAGTCGCGGGTCATGGTCACCGCCCGGCGGATGCACGACCTCGACCTCGTCGGCGACGAGATCGCGGTGCTCACCCCCGTCGAGACCGCCCCCCGGCCGCTGACCTCGCAGGAGCTGATCGACGCCGCCACCGCCGAGGAGACCCGCCCCGAGCTGCTCCTCGACCTGGGCCTGCCCGAGCCACGGCGACCACCCGGCATGCGCGACGCCGGCTGAGCGGGTCGGCGTGTCCGTGAGCGGCGGCACCGGGCCCGGGTCATCGACCTTGCGCGTCGACGGCGGCGAACTCCCGGTCGAGCACGCCCATGACCAGGTCGTCGCACCACTCGCCGTCGACCCAGCAGCTCTCCCGCTCCCGGCCCTCCACCACGAAGCCGCACGCCCGGTAGGCGGCGATCGCCCGGGCGTTGTCGACCAGCACCTTGAGGTCGACCCGGTGCATCCTCAGCGTGCCGAAGGCGTGCCGCAGCACCAACCGGATCGCCTCCCTGCCGAGCCCCCGACCGAGGTACTGCGGCGCGTACATGCCGATGGCCAGTCGCGCCTTGCGGCCGTCCTCGCGCACATCGGACAGGAACACCGCACCCGCGAGCTCGCCTTCAGTCTCGATCGCCCAGCACCACGCCCCGGCCGCAACCCGAGCCGCCAGGTGACCCGGCCACGCGGCAGCCTCGTCGTCGGTCATCGGACCGGTGTCGGTGTCCGCGCCGTAGCCGCGCTCGATCTCGCGGAACCATCCCAACCGCCGGCGGGCCTGCACGTCGTCGTCGTCAAAGGCCCGCAGGCTGACCTGCGGACCCACCAGGGTGGGGGGCGAGAAGGCCGTCATGGCCGACATCGTCCCCCAGGTCGTCAGCGCGCGGCGCGCCGCACCGCCGCTCGCCCGACCAGCCGGCCGAGCAGGGCGCCGGTGGCCGCGCCCACGACCACGTCGCCCGGGTAGTGCACCCCGGTGTAGACGCGCGAGAAGGCCACCGCCGCCGCCGCCGCCCGCAGCGGCCAGCGCAGTCCCGGCACCACGGAACCTACGGCGACCGCGAAGGCGAGGGCGGATGCCGAGTGGCCCGACGGGAAGGACGTCGAGGTCGGCATCGGCACCCAGCGCGCCTCGGGCACCGCGTGGCCCTCGCGGTCGGGCCGCGCACGGTCACCGGCGAGCTTCATCGGCTGGTTGACGACCAGGGATGCCGCACCGATCGCGACCACCCCGGCCCGGGCGGCCCGACGGCCGGTGCGGCCGCCGAACACCGCCAGCGCGCCGGCCACCAGGAACCACGGCTTGGAGTGGTTGGCGAAGTACGACAGCCGGCTCAGGGGCGCATCAAGCGCCGCGGTCGACATTCGGGCGACGGCCACGTAGGCCGACCGGTCGAGCTCTCCGAGCCGGTGGAGGACCCCTGACGCCGTCGCCGCGACCGGGTGCCCGCTGGTACCGCGATCCTCCAACCGCCGCGCCAGCCGCTCCTCGACCGGCTCCAGCCCGACGACCTGGTCGACCGGTGCGTCCGCGGCGTCCGGAGTCCCCGACGTCCCGGCGCTCACGCCGCCGACACCCCCGACACCGCCTGAGTCGCTCACGCGGACACCACCGGCCGGCCCAGCGCCGTGCGCCAGAGCTCGCCGAGCGTCGACGCCGACGTCACGTGCACCGCGGGGGCGGCGACCAGCCGGATGAGCACGGCCCGCGCCTGCCGCACCGTCAGCGCTCCCGGCCGGATGACGAAGCGCAGCGGCGGGTCCATGGTGAGGGCCTCGCCGTCGACGCCAACCTCGACAGGCCCACCCGAGCCGACCTCGAACTCGGTGGCATTCCACTCCCTCCACCCCGAGAAGCGGCCGACCCGCCCGGCGGCCTCGAGCGCGGCGAACTTCTCGGCATCCGCGGCACCGCGCACCAGCACCGACACGACGCCCAGCCGGCCCGTGTCGAGCGCCGGTCGGGTGGACCCGCCGCGCAGGTGCGAGAGCTGGTAAGGGTTGTTCGAGACGAGCACGAGGTTCGCCGAGGTCATCGCCTCGCCCGACGGCGGGGCGAACCGGAGGTCGAGCGGCACGGCGGCCGGCCCGATCAGGTCGGGCAGCGTCCCGGCGGCCGTGCGGATCTTCGCGTCGCGGTAGTCCTCCGACTGCACGATCTTGGCGTACAAGCCCATCGACGCGTTGTTGACGAACGTGCGGCCGTTGACCTCCGCGAGGTCGATCCGCCTATCGATGCCGTCGGTGTACGCGTCGAGCGCCCCCACCACGTCGGCCCGGTCGATGCCCAGGTCGAGCGCGAAGTGGTTGCGCGTCCCGGCGGGGATCACGACCATCGGGATGTCGTGCCGGCTCGCCACCGACGCCACGAGCGCCTGCGAGCCGTCACCCCCGGCCATGCCGATCACGTCAGCGCCGCGGCCCACGGCATCCTCGGCGAGGGCCAGGAGGTCGGAGCCCTTGTAGAGCACGATGGGCTCGATGCCGCGCTCGCGGCACAGCCGCTCGAGCTCGAACTTCTCCACCTTCCCTCCGCCGGACCACGGGTTCATGATCAGCACGGGGTGGCGGGCGGGCGGTGCTGCAGCGATGGTCGCAGCGTCCGGCGTCGAGCGCCGCAGGGCGAAGCGTGCCGCTCCCGTCGAGGCGGCCGCGAGCACCAGTCCCACCACGACCACCCAGACGCTGTGCGTGGTCACGATGACCACCGTGAAGATGACCAGCGCCACCACCGCGACACCGACGGCGGCCAGGCGCAGCGTCCCGCGGCGCGACACGGCGAACCAGGCCGCCAGAATCAGCACCGCCAGGGTGGCCAGCGCGGCGAGGAGCACGTCCCACCGGTCGAGGAGCGCGACCACCAGGAAGACGGCCGTGGCGCCGAGGGCGAGGTAGGCCAGCCACGCGGCGGCCTGTTGCTGGCGGGTCGGTGTGGTGCCCGGCCCGGGGCGTTCGGTCACGTGCGCTCCTCTGCGTGCGGCGTCGGTGGGTCCTGCCAGGTCGAACCGGTCTCGGTGATGTAGGCGGCCACGGCCTCGTCGAGCGTCGCGAAGAAGTGCTCGGGCGAGATGGCGCGCTCGAGCTCGTAGCGGTGCAGCTTCTTCCGCACCGGGTCCTTGAGCTCGGCGAAGACGAGCGCGACGTCGCGGGCGTCCAGCCAGCTGTCGAGCTCGGCGAGCACGTCGGCGGCGGTGGTGTCGACGTCGGTCATCGGCTCCGCGGCCAGGAGCACCCAGCGCAGGCCGTCCCGCTCGTGGGCCATGGCCCGCACCGTGTCGCCGAAGGTGCGCGAGTTGGCGAAGATCAGGGGCGCGTCGAAGCGGAAGACGACCAGCCCCGGCATCAGCTCGGCGTGCGGGTAGCTCTCGGTGTCGTGCAGTCCCCCGAGCCCTTCGACCCGCCCGAGCTCGGCCTGGTGCGGCCACCAGACCCGCCGGAAGACGTTGAGGATGGACAGCGTGATGGCGAGCAGGATGCCGGGGAGCACTCCCAGCAGGGCGACGCCGAGCAGCGCCGCCATCGCCAGCCAGAACTCCGTGCGGCGCTGGTGCCACAGCCGGCGCATGGCGGGGATGTCGGCCAGGGACAGCGCCGCCGCGATGACGATCGCGCCCAGGGTCGGCTGGGGCACGTACTGCATGGCCCCGGTCGCGAAGACCAGGACCACCGTGATGACGGCAGCCCCCACCACTCCGGTCACCTGGGACCGTGACCCGGCCTGCTCCGACACCGCGGTGCGGGAGCCGCTGGTGCTCACCGGGAAGCCCTGGAAGAACCCGGCGAAGATGTTCGCCGCACCGATCCCGATCATCTCCTGGTCGCCGCGCACCCGTTCGCCACGTCGGGCGGCGAAGGAGGATGCCGTCGACATGGTGTCCGCGAGGGCGACGACGGCGATGGCGACGGCCCCCAGGAAGAGCTCGGGCAGGTCGGCCCAAGGCACCGTCGGGACGGTCAGCGGCGGGAAGCCCTCTGGCAGCACGCCGATGGTCTTGACTCCCGAGTCCTGCAGGTTGAGCAGGTTGACGGCGAGCGCCGCGAGCAGCACGACGACCAGCACGCTGGGCACCTTCGGCAGCAACCGCTGCAGCAGCAGGATGCCGACGAGCGAGGTGACACCTATGGCCGCGGCCGTGGTGTTGACCAGCCCGTCAGCGACGCCCGTGACGAAGCCCTTGGCCTCCTGGATCAGGCCGTCGGCGTCGACCGAGAACCCGAACAGCTTGGGCAGCTGCCCGATGACGATGGTCACCGCCAGGCCGGCCATGTAGCCGAGCTGGGTGGGCTTGGAGAGCAGGTCGGCCACGAAGCCGAGGTGCGCCAGGCCGGCCACGGTCATGATCAGGCCGACGAGCAGGGCCAGCACCGAGGCCAGCGCCACGGCCTTCGCGGGGTCACCACCGGCCAGCGCCAGGGGCGCGATGGTCGCCGCGATCATCGGCCCCAGGGCGGAGTCGGGTCCGAGCACGAGGATGCGCGACGGGCCGAAGATCGCGTAGCCGAGCAGGCAGAGGATCGAGGTGTAGAGGCCGGTGACCGGCGGCAGCCCGGCGAGCTCGGCGTAGGCCATCCCCTGGGGCACGAGCAGCGCCGAGAGCACCAGACCGGCGACGACGTCCTTGCCGAGCCAGCCGCGCTGGTAGCTGCGGAACAGGTCGATGCCCGGGACGAACTCCGCCACCCCGGACGGCTGCTGCGGCGCCTCCGGTTGGGAGGTGGGCACGCTCATCCGGCAACCACCTCTCGCTCGACCTGCGGCCCCGCGCCCCCTCCGCGGGCACGAGCGACCTACCGCGATCGTCGCGACCGGGGGGGTGCAGGGTCATCACCCGGTGGGGGTGAGGGGGCGAGAGGCCGCCGCGCGACTCAGGGGTGCCGGGGGCGCGAGTCACCGCGCGACTGGCACCCCGAACGGCGACCCTGCCCCCCGACCGGGATGCCGACGGCGCGACCCACCGCGCGACTGGCACCCCGAACGGCGACCCTGCCCCCGACCGGGATGCCGGCGGCGCGACCCAGCCCGCTGCTGGCACTCCCGAGGTCAGAGCTCGCGCTCGTAGTGGAAAGCCAGGGGGCCGCCGTCGCCCTCGGTGCGGCGGAAGCCCTCAGACTCGTAGAGGTGGCGAGCCGCCACGTCGTCCTCGCTGGTCGACAGGTCGACGAGATCGCACCCGCGCTCACGGGCCCGGTCGACGCAGGCCCGCAGCAGGGACCGGCCCAGTCCGTCGCCACGGCGGGCCGGCACGACATAGAGCTCGGCGAGGTAGCACTCGTCCGCCGAGCTCCACAGCGAGGGCCGGAACCGCAGCACCGCCAGGCCATCGGCCGGCCCCGCCAGCAGCACCTCAGTGCTGTCGTCGGCCACCACCTGCTCCAGCCGGGCGGCCAGGGCCTCGGCACCCGGCGTCGGCTCGTCGTACTCGGTGTTGAAGTCGTGCAGCAGGCGCCCCGCCGCCGCCAGGGCATCGGCCCCCACCGCGAGCGTGACCGGCGCGCGTCCGGCATCCGGCGCGCGTCCGGCATCCGGCTCGCTCGTCACGCCGCGACCGTCAGTGCAGCGAACCGGCGTCGGCGAAGCTCGCGTCGTGCACCATCTTGTCGCTCTTGCCGGCGGCCTTGAGGTCGCGCCGGATCTCGTTGGGCAGCGAGAACATGATCGACTCCTGTGCCGCGACGACGGGCTCGACGTCGACGTAGCCGCGGGCGGCGAGGTGGTCGAGCACCTCGCGCACCAGGATCTCGGGCACCGAGGCGCCGGAGGTGACGCCCACGGTCGACACGCCCTCGAACCACGCCTCGTCGATCTCGTCGGCGTAGTCGACGAGCTGGCCTGTGCGGGAACCGTGCTCGAGCGCCACCTCGACGAGCCGCACCGAGTTGGACGAGTTGCGCGAGCCGATGACGAGCATCAGGTCGCAGTCGGCGGCCATCTGCTTCACCGCGAGCTGGCGGTTCTGGGTGGCATAGCAGATGTCGTCGCTGGGTGGGTCCTGCAGCGAGGGGAAGCGCTCGCGCAGGCGCCGCACCGTCTCCATCGTCTCGTCGACCGAGAGCGTGGTCTGCGACAGCCAGACCACCTTGTCGGGGTCGCGCACGGTGACCTGGTCGACGTGGTCGGGCCCGTCGACGAGCTGGATGTGGTCGGGCGCCTCACCGGCGGTGCCGATGACCTCTTCGTGGCCCTCGTGCCCGATGAGCAGGATGTCGTAGTCGCTGTCGGCGAAGCGCACGGCCTCGCGGTGCACCTTGGTGACCAGCGGGCAGGTGGCGTCGATGGCGCGCAGCGACAGCGCCCGCGCCTCCTCGTGCACGACCGGGGCCACCCCGTGCGCCGAGAACACGACCGTGGCGCCCTCGGGCACCTCGTCGGTCTCGTCGACGAAGATCGCGCCCCGCTTCTGCAGGGTGGTGACGACGTGCTTGTTGTGCACGATCTCCTTGCGCACGTAGACCGGCGAGCCGTAGAGCTCGAGGGCCTTCTCGACCGTGACGACGGCCCGGTCGACGCCCGCGCAGTAGCCGCGGGGGGCGGCGAGGAGCACGCGCTTCGTGGAGGTGGCCATGCGCTCCATGGTAGGTGGCGGTGCGGCCGGCCCCGAATCCGCGAACCCGAGCCGGAGGGCGTCAGAACGAGTTGGGCCCGAACCGCTGCCAGGCCACGAAGGCCGCGAGCAGCCCCAGCACCACGTTGACGACCACGTTCTGGGTCTCGTGGCGGCGCAGGTGCACCGGGATCGCGAGCAGCATGGTCACCACCAGGCCGAGCGCGGCCAACGGGGTGAGCCACGGCAGGATGCCGGTCGCCGCGGGCACGATGAGGCCGATCGCCGCCAGCACCTCCAGGCCGCCGATCATCCGGATGGTGCGCTGGGAGTAGTCCTCGACCCAGCCCATCCGGTCCTGCAGCTTCTCCCTGGGCTGGGTCAGCTTGCCGATGCCGGCCAGGGCGAAAGCGGCGGCCAGGACGATCTGCAGGATCCACAGCACGGTGTTCATCGGGTTCTCCACTCTCGGCATGAAGTGGAGTGCATCCTCCACATGTGCTCGACGGAACCGGCAAAGTGGAGGGGTTATTCCACATACGCTAGTGGGATGCCGCCGGAGCCCCACCCCGGACCGCGACCGCTGCGCACCGACGCGGCCGGCAACCGCGAGCGGATCCTCGACGCCGCCCGCAGCGTGTTCGCCCGGGACGGCGTCTCGGCCCCCCTGACCGCCGTCGCCGCCGAGGCCGGGGTCGGCATCGCCACGCTCTACCGCCGCTTCCCCGACCGTGGCGAGCTGATCGCCGAGGCGTTCGCCGACGCCCTGACCCACTTCGAGGCCAGCACCGGGCACGCCCTGGCGGCCGACGACCCCTGGGACGGGTTCGCCGACCTGGTGACCGCCGTCGGCGACATCGAGGCGCGCAACCGGGGCTTCACGCACCTCATCCAGTCCGAGACCCGGCCGTTGCGCGGCCTCGGTGACCGAGCCGCCGGCCAGCACGCCATCGCCGAGGTCATCCGCCGGGGCCAGGACGCCGGTGTGCTGCGCGCCGACCTCACCCCCGAGGACCTCCCGGTCATCTCCTTCGCGATCGCCGGCATCCTCGAGACCACCCGCGACGACGTACCTGACGCGTGGCGGCGGCACGTCGCCCTGCTGCTCGACGGCTGTCGGGCCGACGGCCGTCGCATGCCGCTGCCCCCGTCGGCGCCGCCCCGCGCGCTGCACCGGGCGATGCTCCGCTCCGCCCGCCGCCGCCAGACCCGCTGACGCACCCGACCGATTGCGGATCGTCCACCACGCGGGCCCTTGGTGCGGGGTGAAGACTCGCAAGAAGTCGGGGACGCAGGGTGGGGATCACCAAATGCCGGGGATGGCGCGCCCTAGAGTTCGGCGCATGAGCACGCCGGCACGAGAGGGTCGCGGCCCGCTGCCCGAGCGGGCAGCCGAGACGACGGCCGAGCAGCCGTGGCCGGTGCGCCTGCTGTCCATGAAGATCGGTGAGTACGTCGAGAAGATGTCGACGCTGTGGGTCGAGGGGCAGGTCGTGCAGCTCAACCGGCGCCCCGGTGCTCGCACGGCTTACCTGACCCTGCGCGACCCGGACGTCGACATGAGCCTGTCGGTCTCGATCTCGGTCAACGCCCTCGACGCGATGCCGGGCCCCCTCACCGAGGGCGCGCGCGTCGTGCTGCAGGCCAAGCCCGCCTTCTGGACCCAGCGCGGCTCGTTGATGCTCGACGCCCGCCAGATCCGACCGGTCGGCGTCGGTGAGCTGCTTGCGCGCCTGGAGTACCTCAAGCGCCACCTGGCCCAGGAGGGACTGTTCGACCGCGACCGCAAGCGACCGCTGCCCTTCCTCCCCCGACGGGTGGGCCTGGTCTGCGGGCGGGCCAGTGCCGCCGAGCGCGACGTCGTCGAGAACGCCCTGCGGCGCTGGCCGGCCACTCGCTTCGAGGTCCGCCAGGTCGCCGTGCAGGGGGCCACGGCGGTGGCCGAGGTGACCGCCGCCCTGGCCGAGCTCGACGCCCATCCGGAGGTCGACGTCATCGTCATCGCGCGTGGCGGCGGCGGGGTCGAGGACCTCCTGCCGTTCAGCAACGAGACCCTGGTGCGAGCGGTCGCGGCGGCCCGCACGCCCGTGGTCAGCGCCATCGGCCACGACGTCGACACCCCCCTGCTCGACCTCGTCGCCGACCACCGCGCCTCGACCCCCACCGATGCCGCCAAGGCGATCGTGCCGGATGCCGCCGCGGAACGCGCCGCCGTTGCCGCCACGCGGGAGCGGGGCCGGCGCGCGCTCACGGGGCGGCTGCACCACGAGCGCCGCCGCCTGGTCGAGCTGCGCAGCCGGCCGGTGCTCACCGACAAGGGTGCCTTCGTGCGGGGCCAGCGCGACGTCGTCGAGGCGCTGCGGGCCAGGGCGCAGCGGCGCGTCGAGAGCCAGCTGCACCGGGCCCGCGACCACACCGAGCACCTGCGGGCCCAGCTGCGCACGCTGTCACCGCAGTCGACGCTCGACCGGGGCTACGCGATCGTGCAGCAGGTCGACGGGTCGGTCGTCAGCGACCCCGCCGAGCTCGAGGTGGGCGAGCTGCTGCGGGTGCGGGTGGCCCGGGGCGACTTCGCCGCCCGCCCCGTCGCAAGCGCCGACGATCTCTGAGCACAGCCTCCGCTTCGACAAGGGTGCGAGATATCGGGGTCATGACACCGTTTTCTCCCACCCCTGTGCACGGGTTGGTCGCCACCGGGGCCGGCACGAGCTCGTCGGCAGACCCGGCTAGGCTGCCCGGCATGGCGACAAAGGCCGACGTGGCTGACCCCGGCACCCCCGCCCTCGAGACGAGCGAGGGTCCGGGCCAGGTCGCCGACGACCCGAACACCGACGTCGCCGGGCTCTCCTACGAGCAGGCCCGCGACGAGCTCGTCGACATCGTGGCCAGGCTGGAGAACGGCTCGGCCGGGCTCGAGGAGAGCATGCACCTGTGGGCCCGCGGCGAGGCGCTCGCGGCGCACTGCGCCACCTGGCTCGATGCCGCCGAGGCGCGGATCAGCGACGGCGGCTGACCGGCATCCGGGTGGCGGTCACGACGTCACCGGTTGGAGGTGGGTCACGAACTCGGCCATCTCCTCGAAGCTGGCTGTGCCGGTGATGAGCGTGGTCAGCTCGCCGGGCGCCGACGGCTGGGCGACCAGGCTGTTCTGCACCTTGGTGTCGCGCTCGTACTTCGTCCAGGTGCGCCCGCCGGCCTCCAGGGTGCCGGTCTTCGGCGCCCGGTTGGTCTGCGCCTCGACCCACAGCGGCGTCGGGTCCTTCGTCTGCTCGACGGCGACGTAGGTGCCCGACGGCGTCTGGTAGCCGGCGTGCCAGGTCGAGAACCCGTCGGTGGTGCGCACGAACCGGGCGGAGGTCGTGCTCCAGCCCTTGGGCAGGCCGACGGCCTCGACGATCGGCCAGCCGGTGCGTGCCTTGACGTCGACGGCAGTCGCGTGCACGTCGACCGGGGGCCCGCTCACCGAGCTGACCCGCGGCACGATCGCGATGAGCACCAGCACCATGCCGACGACGGCAGCCAGCGACAGCACGAGGTTCTTGGCGGACCCCATCGAGTAGCGGCTCTGGGGTGGGGCGGGCGTGCTCACCCCCATATCGTCGCCGACGGGCGCCCCTGACGCCCAATCGCCCCGGCGATAAGGTTGGTCAGCCGCCCCGTCGTCATCGCAGACAAGGACGAGATGACCCCCACGACCCCGACGTCACCGCCCTCCTGCCGCACCCGCAGGACCCAGCCGTGACCGCGGGCACCGCACCGGTCGTCGTCATCGGCGAGCTGCTCGTCGACATCGTGCACACCCCCGACGGCCAGAGCGCGGAGCACGTCGGTGGGTCTCCGGCCAACGTCGCCCTCGGCCTGGCCCGGCTCGGCCACGACACGTTCTTCGCCACCCTGGTCGGCACCGACGCCCGCGGCACCCGCTGCGCCGCGCACGTCGAGTCCGGCGGCGTGAAACTGCTGCCGGGCAGCACCAACGCGGCGCACCCGACCTCCACGGCCGCGGCGACCCTCGACGAGTCGGGTGCCGCCAGCTACGTGTTCGACCTGCACTGGGACCTCCCGCCCGTGCAGCTGCCCGAGGGCACCGCCCACCTGCACATCGGCTCGATCGGCACCACCCTCACCCCCGGCGACACCGAGGTCACCTCCGCGGTGCACCGTGCGCGCACCGGCGGCACGGTGTCGTACGACCCGAACGTGCGCCCCACCATCATGGGCAGCGCGGATGCCGTGCGCCCGCGCGTCGAGGAGCTCGTGGCCCTCTCTGACGTGGTCAAGTGCTCCGAGGACGACATCGAGTGGCTCTACCCCGGCGAGTCGGCCTCGCAGGTGATGGCGCGCTGGGCCGGCCTCGGCGCCGCCCTCACCGTCGTCACGCTCGGGGCGCACGGCGTCACCTGGCGCGCGGCATCCGGCGACGAGGACGGCGAGCCGGCCCGCGCCAGCTCGGTCGTCGACACGGTCGGAGCGGGTGACTCGTTCATGGCCGGGCTGGTGTCGGGCCTGCTCGACGACGGCCTGCTCGGCAGCCTCGAGGCACGCGACCGGCTGCGCGCGGCCGGCCTACCCGAGGTGCGCCCCGCCATCGACCGTGCCCTGGCGACGAGCGGCCTCACCGTGCTGCGCGCCGGCGCCTACGCCCCCACCCGCGAGGAGATCCGATGACCGAGTTCCAGTACGAGGACCTACTGCCCGTCGGCGCCGACGAGACGCCCTACCGGCTGCTCACCACCGAGGGGGTCTCGGTCGTCGAGGGGCCGGGCGGCCGGCAGTTCCTGCAGGTCGAGCCCGAGGCGCTGCGCCTGCTCACCGACACCGCGATGCACGACATCGCCCACTACCTGCGCCCGGCGCACCTGCAGCAGCTGGCCAACATCCTCGACGACCCCGAGGCGAGCAACAACGACAAGTTCGTGGCACTCGACCTGCTCAAGAACGCGAACATCGCCGCGGGCGGCATCCTGCCGATGTGCCAGGACACCGGCACCGCCATCGTCATGGGCAAGCGCGGCCAGCACGTGCTCACACCCGGGCGCGACGAGGAGCCGATCAGCCGCGGGGTCTACGACGCCTACACCCGGCTCAACCTGCGCTACTCGCAGATGGCCCCGGTGACGATGTGGGACGAGCGCAACACCGGCTCCAACCTGCCGGCGCAGGTCGAGCTCTACGCCGACACCGCCGCCGGGCACGAGACCACCTACAAGTTCCTGTTCATGGCCAAGGGTGGCGGCAGCGCCAACAAGTCCTACCTGTTCCAGGAGACCAAGGCGATCCTCAACCCCGACGCCATGATGCGCTTCCTCGACGAAAAGCTGCGCGGCCTCGGCACGGCGGCCTGCCCGCCCTACCACCTGGCCATCGTCATCGGCGGCACGAGCGCCGAGTTCGCCCTCAAGACAGCCAAGTACGCGAGCGCCAAGTACCTCGACCAGCTCCCGAAGGCGGGCGACCCGGCCACCGGTCACGGCTTCCGTGACACCGAGCTCGAGGAGAAGGTGCTCGAGCTCACCCGCCAGTTCGGCATCGGCGCGCAGTTCGGCGGCAAGTACTTCTGCCACGACGTGCGCGTCGTGCGGCTCCCCCGGCACGGCGCCTCGCTTCCGGTCGCCATCGCCGTGTCGTGCTCGGCCGACCGCCAGGTGCTCGGCAAGATCACGCCCGAGGGCGTGTTCATCGAGCAGCTCGAGACCGACCCCGCCCGCTTCCTGCCCGACCAGACCCACACCGGGCTGGGTGGTGAGCAGACCGCGGATGCCGTGGGCGCGGCATCCACGGGTCAGGGCGCGGTGGTCTCGATCGACCTCAACCGCCCGATGGTGCAGATCCTCGAGGAGCTCTCGAAGCACCCGGTCAAGACTCGCCTGTCACTCACCGGCCCGCTCGTGGTCGCCCGCGACATCGCACACGCGAAGATCAAGGAACGGCTCGACGCGGGCGAGGAGATGCCGGCCTACCTGCGCGACCACCCGGTCTACTACGCCGGCCCCGCCAAGACCCCCGAGGGGATGCCGTCAGGCTCGTTCGGGCCGACCACCGCCGGGCGGATGGACTCCTACGTCGACCAGTTCCAGGCGGCCGGCGGCTCGATGGTGATGCTGGCCAAGGGCAACCGCAGCCAGCAGGTCACCGATGCGTGCAGGGCGCACGGCGGGTTCTACCTCGGCTCGATCGGCGGGCCGGCCGCGCGGCTGGCGCAGGACTGCATCCGCAGCGTCGAGGTGCTCGAGTACCCCGAGCTCGCGATGGAGGCGATCTGGAAGATCGAGGTCGAGGACTTCCCCGCCTTCATCGTGGTCGACGACAAGGGCAACGACTTCTTCGCGTCGGTCACCAAGCCCGTCGCCTTCACCATCGAGAAGCGCACCGGCCTGGTCTGACCGCTCCCTCACGCAGAAGTTCGGGTGGCACGCAGCGATCGCCGCGTGCCACCCGAACTTCTGCGTGACGGGGTGTCGTGGGGGTCAGATGACGTAGGCCGCGTTGGCGTCCGTCGGGTCCGAGCTGGTCGTCGCGCCGCTGCCCGAACCGCCCGGGAGCGTCCCGGCACCGTCCGGAGCGCCGGGGCCACCGGGGCCACCGTGCGGCCCACCGGTCTGGGCGGTGACGGTCAACAGATCGGCACTGACGTCGAAGAACACCGGCGCACCCGCCTTGGTGCCCAGCGCGTCGAACGAGCCGTCGGCGTCCTTGCGCACCTCGGTGATGGTGACCGCGGAGTCCTTGGCCTTGACCGCGGCGATGACCTTGTCGGCCTCGCTGCCGGTCACGGCGGCATCCGGCGAGCCACCCGGGCCACCGGGCCCGCCATGGCCGCCGCGGGGCCCGCCGGTCATGGCGGTGACGGTCTTCAGGTCAGTGCTGACGTTGAAGAACACCGGTGCGCCGGCCTTCGTGCCCAGCGCGTCGTACGAGCCGTCGGGGTCCTTGCGCACCGTGGCGATGGAGGCCGCCGAGTCCTTGGCCTTGACCGCGGCGATGACCTTGTCGGCCTCGCTGCCGGTCACGGCGGCGTCCTGGGAGGCTCCGCCGGGCGGGCCCCCCTGCGCCGCGCCGGTGGGCGGCGCGAGGGTCGAGCTCGTCGAGGGCGAGGGCGTGGGTGTGGTCGAGTCGGCGGCAGCGGCGAGGGCCGCGCCGGTGATGCCGACGACGCCGGCGGCGGCCAGGGCGGCGGCAGCCAGTCCAAGAGTGTTGCGACGCATGGTTGCTCCTGCGGGTAGAAGCGGATGCCGTTCATCCGCTCAGGCCTTCACCGTGCGATCAGCGCCTGTCCCCCGCCTGTGCTGGCGGCGTCACCGCCCTGAGTCCTGTCTCGGCCCACGACCTCCTTCGACGCACCCTCCTGCGCGCCCGTCCGCGCTGGTAGCGTCCGCACCGTGATCGAGCGGCACCGCACGCAGCCGGGGACGCGGCCCCGCACCCCGGACGAGGCCTGGCGCGTCCTCACGGCCGGCAACGCCCGGTTCATGGCCGACGAGCGCGCCCACCCGCACCAGGACGTGCACTTCCGGCACCGGCTGGCCGCCAAGCAGACCCCGTTCGCGATCTTCTTCGGCTGCGCCGACTCCCGGGTGGCGGCCGAGATCATCTTCGACCAGGGGCTCGGTGACCTCTTCGTCGTCCGCACGGCCGGCCACGTCGTCGACCCCAGCGTGCTCGGCTCGCTCGAGTTCGGCGTCGGGGTGCTCGACTGCCCGCTCATCGTCGTGCTCGGGCACGACTCGTGCGGAGCCGTGCAGGCCGCCGAGGTGGCCGTGCGCACCGGCGAGGTGCCCGGTGGCTTCCTGCGCGACATCGTCGAGCGGGTCACGCCGAGCGTGCTGGCGGCATCCCGCGGCGGTCGCACCCCCACCATCGAGGACATCGAGCGCGAGCACGTCGAGCGCACCTGCGACCTGATCAGCGAGCGCTCCACGCTCATCGCCGACCGGATCCGCTCGGGAGCCCTCGGGGTCGTGGGCGCGGAGTACGACCTCGCCGACGGGGAGGCCAAGGTGGTGCGCACCATCGGCGACGTCGGCCTGGACACCGCCGGGTGATCCGCCTCGACGGGGTGCACCTGCACCCGGTCAAGAGCACGGCTGTGCGCCCCGTGCTGCTCGGCGACGTCGAGCCGTGGGGCCTGGCCGGTGACCGGCGCTGGATGGTCGTCGACGCCACCGGCGAGTGCGTCACCGCCCGCGAGGAGCACCGCCTGTTCTCCGTCGTCGCCGACACCACGGCCACCGACCCGGCGCTCTTCAGCGCCCTGCGCCTGACCGCACCGGGCATCGAGCCGCTCGACGTCGACGTACCCGAGGGGCCCGCCCTGCCGGTGACCGTCCACGGGCGCGGCCTCGAGGGCACCGTCGCGCCCGCAGCGGCCGGCGCCTGGTTCGGTGCGGTGCTCGGCCGCGACGACCTGCGCCTGGTCCACGTGCGCACCCCGCGCGCGCTCAACCCGTCGCACGGTCGGCCCGGTGAGGCCACCGCCTTCGCCGACGCCTACCCGCTCACCCTCGCCTCGGCGGCATCCCTGCGCCGCCTCCACGAGTGGCTGGCCGAGACCGCGCTCGAGCAGGGCGAGCAGCCAGCCGCGCCGCTCGCGGTGGAACGGTTCCGCCCCAACCTGGTCGTCGACGGCGACCTCGAGCCGTTCGAGGAGGACGGCTGGCGCCGGGTGCACGTGGGCTCGGTCCAGCTCCGGGCGGTCAAGCCGGTCGACCGGTGCGTGATGACGACCGTCGACCCCATCACACTGCAGCGGTCGCACGAGCCGATCCGCACCCTGGCGAGGCACCGGAAGTGGGACGGCGCCACGTGGTTCGCGGTGCAGCTGGTGCCCGAGTCCCGAGGCGTGGTGCGGGTCGGCGACGAGGTCACGCCCGACCGGTAGCGTGACGCCCCATGGAGACCTTCGCGCGCACCTTCCCCGACGGCTTCCTCTGGGGGGCCGCCACGGCGAGCTTCCAGATCGAGGGAGCCCACGACGAGGACGGCCGTAGCCCGTCGATCTGGGACACCTTCTGCCGCACCCCCGGCAAGGTGGCCAACGGCGACACCGGTGACGTCGCGTGCGACCACTACCACCGGATGCCACAGGACGTCGCGCTGATGAAGGACCTCGGCCTCGACGCCTACCGCTTCTCCGTGGCGTGGCCCCGCGTCATCCCGGGCGGCACCGGTGCAGTCAACGCGAAGGGCGTCGACTTCTACTCACGGCTGGTCGACACGTTGCTGGAGAACGGCATCCGGCCCGTCGTCACGCTCTACCACTGGGACCTGCCGCAGGTGCTCGACGACCAGGGCGGGTGGCTCAACCGCGACATCGCCGGCTGGTTCACCGACTACACCGCAGCCACCGTCGCGGCCCTCGGCGACCGCGTCACGAACTGGACCACATTCAACGAGCCGTGGTGCTCCAGCGTCCTCAGCTACGCCATCGGTGCGCACGCCCCGGGCCACCACGACCCGGTCGAAGCGATGGTGGCCGCCCACCACCTGATGCTCGCCCACGGCACAGCGGTGCCGGTCATCCGCGAGCACTCCCCCGGCGCCGAGGTCTCGATCACGCTCAACCCCACCCAGGTGTGGGGGCCCGACGACGGCGACGAGCGCGACGCGGATGCCGTGCGCCGCGCCGACAACGCCCTCAACGGCATCTTCTTCGGCCCGCTCTTCCACGGGGCCTACCCCGACGGCTTCCTCGACGACACCGCTCACCTCACCGACCACGCGTTCATCCAGGACGGTGACCTCGCCACCATCTCGGCGCCGCTCGACAACCTCGGCGTCAACAACTACTTCCCGACCCGCGTGCGTGCGAGCCGCGACGGCGAGGAGACCACGAACGCGATGCCGGGGTGCGACGGCGTCACCACGGTCGACCCGCACCCGCCGCTGACCGACATGGGCTGGGAGCAGTCGCCCGAGGGCCACCGCCTCATCCTCGAGCGCTCGGCGCGCGAGTCGGGCCTGCCGATCTACATCACCGAGAACGGCTCGGCGTGGCCCGACACCGTCTCCGACGACGGCCAGGTGCACGACCCCGACCGCACCGCCTACCTGCACGGCCACCTGGGCGCTGTCGCCGACGCCATCGAGGGCGGCACCGACCTGCGCGGCTACTTCGCGTGGAGCCTGCTCGACAACTTCGAGTGGGCCTACGGCTACGACAAGCGCTTCGGCATCGTGCACGTCGACTACGACACCCAGGAGCGCACGGTCAAGGACTCCGGGCGCGAGTACGCCCGCATCGTCGCCGCCCAGCACGCGCGCTGAGCCGGCGGCGGATGCCGTGACGCCCGGCCGGCGTCTCGTCGTCATCGGCGGCGGCATCGTGGGGCTCGCCGTGGCGGAGCGGGTGCTACGTGAGGACCCGTCGGCGCGGGTGACCGTCGTCGAGAAGGAGCACGACTGGGCGCTGCACCAGACCGGCCGCAACAGCGGGGTGGTGCACTCCGGCCTGTACTACCCGCCCGACAGCCTCAAGGCCCGGTGGTGCCGGGCCGGGCGGGCGTCGATGCTCGAGCTGGCTCGCGCCGAGGGACTGCCCCACGAGGTCAGCGGGAAGCTCGTGGTCGCCACGTCGACCACCGAGCTCGACCGCCTGGCGGCGCTGGAGCAGCGTGGGCTCGCCAACGGGCTCGCCGTCACCCGGCTGACCGGCGAGCAGGCGCGCGAGCACGAGCCGCACGTCGCGGCGGTCGCCGCCCTGCACGTGCCGGAGACCGGCATCATCGACTATCGCGCCGTGTGCGCCGTGCTCGTACGCCGGCTGCGCGAGGGCGGTGCCCGGATGCAGCCCGGCACCGAAGTCGTCGGAGGCTCGGATGGCCCGCGCGAGATGGTCGTCGAGACCACCCGGGGTGAGCTGGCCGCCGACCTCGTCGTCAGCTGCGCCGGGCTGCATGCCGACCACGTCGCCCGCCTGCTGGGGCACCGGCCCTCGGTGCGCATCGTGCCCTTCCGTGGTGAGTACCACGAGCTGAGACCCGCGGCGGCGCACCTCGTGCGCGGCCTGATCTACCCGGTGCCCGACCCCGAGCTGCCGTTCCTGGGTGTCCACCTCACCCGCGGTGTCGACGGCCACGTGCACGCCGGCCCGAACGCTGTCTTCGCCCTGGCCAGGGAGGGCTACGACTGGGGCGACGTCGACGCACGTGACCTCGCCGGAACGCTCGGCTACCCCGGGTTCTGGCGGATGGCGCGTCACCAGGTGCGCAACGGCATCAGCGAGCTGACCCGCTCGCTGTCGCACCGGCGCTTCGCCGAGAGCGCTCGCCGGCTGGTGCCGGAGATCGCCGATGCCGACCTGGTGCCCACACTGGCCGGGGTGCGGGCCCAGGCGGTGCGCAGGGACGGCGCCCTCGTCGACGACTTCCTGCTCGAGCGGCACGGTCGCGTCGTGCACCTGCTCAATGCACCGTCACCGGCGGCCACGGCATCCCTGGAGATCGCCGCGCACGTCGTGGCCGGGCTGTGAGCCGGCGGCTCATCCGCCGATCGCCCCGCTCACCGACGTCGACTTCTTGCGAATCTCCCACCTCACAACAGGGCCCGGAGCACCCTCTGCCGGTGGGAAATTCGCAATGAGTCGGGCAGTGTCAGGCGGGGACGCCGACGACCTTGACGTCGATGTTGCCGCGGGTGGCCTTGGAGTACGGGCAGACGTCGTGGGCCGCCTCGGCCAGCTTCTGCGCCGTCTCGGCGTCGACCCCGGGGATGGTCGATGTCAGCTCGGCCGACAGGCCCACACCAGGGGCGTCGGCCGTGCCGGTGGCGCCCAGGCTCACCGACGCCACCGTCACCGCGGCGGCGCCGTCGAGGCCTTGTGCGGTGGCGATCCGGCCGAGGGCGTTGTTGAAGCACGACGCCCAGCCGGCCGCGAACAGCGTCTCGGGGTTGGCCTTCGGGTTGGTCGTGCTCCCCGGCTTGCCGAGCTCGAGGTCGACGACCCCGTCCTCGCTGCGGACCCGGCCCCCGCGCCCACCCTGGGCGCTCGCGGCGGTGGTGTACAGGACGCTGTTCAGGGACTCGTGCGGCACGGGGACTCTCCTCCAGTCGGGGTCAGGACGTGCGGGTGCCAACCGCACCGGTGCCCGCCCCATTCCGCGGGCTCAGAGCGAGAGGCGCTCGCGCACGACACCGGCGAGCCGGTCGGCGACCGCGTTGGCCTGCTCCTGGGTCGGCGCCTCGACCATGACCCGCACCAGCGGCTCGGTGCCCGAGCGGCGCAGCAGCACCCGACCGGACCCGTCGAGGCTGCTCTGCTCGGAGTGCACCGCCGACAGCAGGTGCTCGTCGCTGTCGACCCGACTGGTGTCGACGCCCTTGACGTTGACCAGCACCTGCGGCAGGCGGGTCATCACGGTGCCGAGGTCGGCCAGGGTGCGGCCGGTCTGCACCATCCGAGCCGCCAGCATCAACCCGGTGAGGGTGCCGTCGCCGGTGGTGCCGTGGTCGAGCAGGATGACGTGCCCGGACTGCTCACCGCCGAGCGAGTAGCCACCCGACCGCATCTCCTCGAGCACGTAGCGGTCACCGACCGCCGTCTGCAGCACGTGGATGCCCTCGCGCTCCATCGCCTGGAGCAGGCCGAGGTTGCTCATCACGGTGGCCACGAGCGTGTCGCGGGCGAGCACGCCGCGCTCCTTGAGCGCCAGGGCGAGGATGCCCATGATCTGGTCGCCGTCGACCTCGGTGCCGGTCGAGTCGACGGCGAGGCAGCGGTCGGCGTCACCGTCGTGCGCGATGCCGAGGTCGGCGCCGTGGGCGCGCACCGCGGTCTTGAGCGGGTCGAGGTGGGTGGAGCCGTAGCCGTCGTTGATGTTGAGACCGTCGGGCGAGGTGCCGATCTCGAACACCTCGGCGCCGGCCAGCCGGAACACCTCGGGCGACACCTGGCTCGCCGCGCCGTGGGCGCCGTCGATGACGACCTTCAATCCGTCGATGCGGTTGGGCAGCACGCGCAGCAGGTGGCTGAGGTAGCGGGTGTGCCCGTCGGGCATGTGGACGACCCGGCCGACGTCGGCGCCGGTGGGGCGCTGCCAGTTCGCGCCGATCGCGGCCTCGATGCGGTCCTCGACGTCGTCGGGCAGCTTGTGCCCGCCCCTGGCGAAGAACTTGATGCCGTTGTCGGGCATCGCGTTGTGCGACGCCGAGAGCATGACCCCGAAGTCGGCGCCGGTGTCGGAGGTCAGGTAGGCGATGGCGGGGGTGGGAAGGACGCCAGCGTCGTAGACGTCGACGCCCGCCGCGGCCAGCCCGGCGACGACCGCCGCACCGAGGAACTCACCCGAGGCCCGTGGGTCGCGCCCGACGACCGCCTTGGGGCGGTGGCCCGGGTCGCCCCCGGCCTGGCCGAGCACGCGTGCCGCCGCGACGGAGACGGCCAGGGCCATCTCGGCCGTGATGAGCGGGCCGTTGGCGAGGCCGCGGACTCCGTCGGTGCCGAAGAGTCGTGACATGGGGTGCCCTTCCGTGGATACGTCCCGAACCTACTCCCGAGCGCACCGAAGGCGGCGCCCGGGAGAGGGTGCCGCCTTCGGTGCGGGCACGGCATCCACCACGACAGTGGTGCCGCGACGCCGGATCAGCGCTTGCTGTACTGGGGAGCCTTGCGGGCCTTCTTCAGACCGGCCTTCTTGCGCTCGGGGACACGCGCGTCGCGCGAGAGGAAGCCGGCCTTCTTCAGCGCCGGACGGTTGAGCTCCTCGTCGATGCCGTTGAGCGAGCGGGCCACGCCCAGGCGCACCGCACCGGCCTGGCCGGAGGGGCCACCGCCGTGCACGCGCACGAGCACGTCGTAGGAGCCGTCGAGCTCGAGCAGGGTGAGCGGCTCGTTGACGATCTGCTGGTGCACCTTGTTGGGGAAGTAGCCCGCCAGGGTGCGGCCGTTGATGGTCCACTCACCGGTGCCGGGCACGATCCGCACCCGGGCCACGGCCTGCTTGCGGCGACCGGTGGCGGCACCCGGCGCGGTGGCGCGGGGACGCTGGGCGGCCGCCTCGCCGACGACCGAGCCGTCGGACTCGGAGGTGTACTCGGTGACCAGCGCGTCGTTGACGTCGGTGCCGGCGGTCTCGTCGATCTGCACGTTCTCGGTCATCACTGGGCCACCTGGGTGAGCTCGTAGGGAGTGGGCTGCTGGGCGGCGTGCGGGTGCTCGGCGCCGCGGTAGACCTTCAGCTTGCTCAGCTGGGCCTTGCCGAGGGTGGTGCGGGGCAGCATGCCGCGCACGGCCTTCTCGATGGCCTTCTCGGGGTTCTTGGCGAGCAGCTCGGTGTAGGAGGTGGCCTTCAGGCCGCCCGGGAAACCCGAGTGGTGGTAAGCCTTCTTCTGCTCGGCCTTGGCGCCGGTGAGGGCCACCTTGTCGGCGTTGATGATGATGACGAAGTCGCCCACGTCGACGTGGGGGGCGAAGGTCGCCTTGTGCTTGCCGCGCAGCAGGATGGCGGTCTGGCTCGCGAGGCGGCCGAGCACGACGTCGGTCGCGTCGATCACGTGCCAGGTGCGCGTGATCTCGCCCGGCTTCGGGGTGTAGGTACGCATCAGGTGTCCTGAATCGTTCGAGGATGGGGGGACGGCGTATGCCGAGTGCTCCCGTCAGGGACCATCGACCCCTGTCGGAGGCGCACGGCACAACAGTCCTCAAGTTTACGGGTCGGCGCCAGTGCCCCCAAATCGCCCCTGATCCCCCACCGCACCCACCCTGACCTGCACAGACATCGATCCATAATTTCTCTGCACACATCTTGTGCATACGAAGTGTGCAAAGATACTCTGCACACATGGCCACTTCCGACCCCGCCTCCCCCACGACCACCGAGCTCACCGGCATCCGGCTGGACGCCACCAGCCTGCGGGTGCTGGCCCACCCGCTGCGCGCGCGGCTGCTGTCCAGCCTGCGCGTCGGCGGGCCCGCCACCGCCACCGACCTCGCCGCCACGCTCGGCACCAACTCGGGTGCCACGTCGTACCACCTGCGCAAGCTCGCGGCCGTCGGCCTGGTCACCGACACCGGTGCGGGCGAGGGCAAGCGCCGGCTGTGGCGCGCGGCCACCGACTTCCACTCCTACTACCCCAGCGACTTCGCCGGCGACGAGGACTCCGAGACCGCGCTGAACTGGCTCTCGCGCGACTACGTGCGGCACTTCGCCGCGCAGGCCGAGCGCTGGGTCGACGCCTCCCCCTCCTGGCCGCCCGCCTGGCAGGACGCCTGCGGCAGCAGCGACGACATGGTGCTGCTCACCGCCGAGCAGCTCAGCGCCATGCGCGACGAGATCGGCGAGGTGGTGGCCCGCTACCGCCGGGTCGGCCAGGGCAACCCCGAGGCCAAGCGCATCGCGGTCTACCTCTACGCCTACGCGCTCGACCTCGAGGGCGGGCCGACCCGATGACCGCCGCCCACCTGACCCCCCGCTCCGCCGAGCGCCGGCTGTACCTGCTCACCACCACCCGCTGGCTGTCGGTCGGTTTCGTGGTCGGCATCTTCATCCTGGTGCAGACCGGCCGCGGCCTGACGATCGCCCAGGCGGCCACCATCGGCTCGGTCATGGGGCTCACCTGCTTCTTTCTCGAGCTGCCCACCAGCGGCTTCGCGGATGCCGTGGGTCGCCGCCCCGTGTACCTCGCGGCCGCGGTGCTCAACGTCGTCGCGATCGTGGGCTACGCCCTGGCGCAGAGCTTCTGGGCGTTCGTGGCGGCCGGCGCCCTGATGGGGGCCTTCCGGGCGCTGGACTCCGGACCGCTCGAGGCCTGGTTCGTCGACACCGTGCATGAGACAACCCCCGGGGCCGACGTCGACCGGCAGCTGTCGCGCACCGGCTCGATCCTCGGCGGGGCGATCGCCGTGGGGGCCGTGCTGTCCGGCCTGCTGATCTGGTGGAACCCCGCCGCCACCGTCTTCGGGCACGAGGACGCCTCCGCCCTCGACGCCGCCGTCTGGGTCTCCGCTGCGCTCACCGTGGTGCACCTCGTCACCGCCGTGCTCGTGATGAAGGAGCCCCGCCCCGCCGCCGGCTCCGAGCGCACCCGCGTGGCCCATGCGCTGAGCGAGGCGCGCCGCACGCCTACGGTGATCCGCAGCGGCCTGAGCCTGCTCGGGCACAACCGGGTGCTCTTGGGCATCGTCGCCGCCGAGGTGTTCTGGTCGATCGGCATGATCACCTTCGAGTCGTTCATGCCGCTGCGGCTCGAGGAGCTGGTCGGTTCGGCCCAGGAGGCCGGCGCCCTCGTCGGCCCGGTCTCGGCCGCCGGCTGGGTGCTCTTCAGCGGCGGCGCCTGGCTGGCCGGCTTCACCTCCGCACGCATCGGGGTGGCCCGGGCCGCCATCGTGGGCCGGGTGCTCAACGCGCTGGGGGCCGTCGTGATGGGGCTGGTCGCCGGGCCGGCTGCGCTGGTCGCCGCCTACCTGTTCACCTACTCGATGCACGGCATGAACGGGCCGCCGCACGCGGCCCTGCTGCACCGCGAGGCCGATGCCGGAAACCGGTCCACCGTGCTGTCGATCAACTCGATGATGGCCTTCCTCGCCTTCGGCGTCGCCGGGCCGCTGCTCGGTGTGCTCGCCGACCGGGTCAGCCTCCCGGTCGCCATGGTGACCGCCGGGTCGCTCAGCATCCTCGGGGCGTTCTTCTACCTGCCGGCCCGCCGGGCCGAGCAGGCCCGCACCGCACTCCCCGCCGACGCCACCGTGGCGCGCTAGCCAGGGCACAGCGGCCGGCATCCCGTGCAGCTGGTCTCACCGAGCAGCCGCACGGGTCGCGGCACCACGGGCGGCGACGGGGCGGACCAGCCCGTGCAGGCAACGTCCAGCACACTCCCAGACAGGGCTGGGACGCTCCCTTCGTGAAGAACTTCCTCCTGGGTGTGGGCGCCACCCTCGCCGCCTTCGCGCTGGTCCTCGTCGTCGCGGTGTTCACGCTCGGGTCGGGGTCGTCCGCCGCGCCGGCCGCTACGGCATCCCCCCGCCCCTCGACCTCGGCCACCGTGGCGCAACAGCCCACTGACCTCACGGCGGACGAGACCTGGCTCGGGGCGGTCGACCTGCGCAGCCAGGACGTCGTGTCGGCCAAGGGCGACCTCGTCGACGTGGTGGCCAAGGGCTCTGGTGTGCGGTTCTCGCAGAAGGGCCTGAAGGCCCAGACCCTCGACATCGACGCCACCATCCCCTTCGCCACCGTCGCGAAGCAGGTCGGAGCGGACGTCACCGTCTACGACGCGGGCAACGGCAAGACCGGCGTCGAGCGCACGGTCACCATCCTGGGCCGCGACCTCACCCTCAAGGCCACCGGCACGGTGACCGCCGATGGCGGCCAGCTGCTCATCGAGCCCGAGACGATCGACCTCGGCGGCCCGTCGTTCCTCGACTCAGCGGCGAGCTCGCTGGCCCGCGAGCTGGCCACCATCCGGCAGGACGTCCCCGGCGTGCCGACCGGGATGTCGCTGGACGAGGTGCAGGTGACCCCCCAGGGCTTCGATGCCAAGCTCAGCGGCACCGACGTGGTCATCGGCCGCTGACGCCGGCCCGCCACGGTCGCCCAGCCACAGATCAAGTCCCTCCGGCGCGAGGTCCGACAGCCGGCCGGCAACCGACCGGGGAGGCACACCAGACGGCGTGCCTCCCCGGGTTCGCTCGGCTCAGGTTCTCAGGTCACTCGCTGGTGACGGTGACCTCGTGGGTGGCCTTGTCGTAGAGGAAGGTCGTGCGGGCGCCGTCCTTCGGCACCGTCACCGTGAGGTTGTTCGCCGGGTAGCTCTCGGTGAAGGACAGCCCGTGCGCGACCTTGAACTCCCACGTGCCCGCAGGGATCTTCGTCGTGACGAGCGCGTAGACGCCGTCGCCGTCCTTGTCCTGCAGCCACGGCCGCATGCACGCCGGGTCCCAGTCGGCGCTGCAGCCGAGCTCGGTCTGGAACGAGCCGGGCACCGTGATGATCGGGCCCTCCGCGTCCGAGGTGACCCAGTGCGTGGCGTGGTCGTAGTAGAACGTGACCTTGCCGGTGGTCTCGTAGTCGATGTTGTCCGACCCGCCACCCTTGCCGTAGGACTCGGTCCACGCCTTGTTGATGGCGGCCTTGTAGGCGTAGGGCCCGGCCGGCAGGGTGAAGGTCTTCTTCCAGATCTGGTCGTTGGGGTCGAGCGCCAGCTGGGCCTGGTCGCAGTCGGGTGCCCAGTCCCCACTCACGCCGAGCGCCACCGGGCAGCCCATCTCGGAGTTGTGCGTGCCGGGCACGGAGACTGCGTTCGGCTGGGCCACCGGGTCGCCGAGCTCCGGCACGGTCTGGGTCGGGGGCTTGACCACCTGCGTCGTGGAGGAGTCACCGGCGACGCGACCCGCGGCATCCTTGACGATGGAGCGGTACTCGATCGGCGTGCCCAGCGGGATGCCGGACACGTCGTGGAAGACGCGGAACGGCGCGTTGTCGTCGGTGCCGAGGTCGTGCCACGTGGTCTCGCCGACCTTGCGCCACAGGAAGGTGGTCTGGGCGAAGGTGCTCGCCGTGACGTCGGCCTTGACCTCGGTGCGGCCGTAGGCGCCGCCCGGGGCCGGCACGGTCTCGACGGTCGGTGCCGCGCCCGTGGTGGAGATGGGCTTGTTGGCCTTCCACACGCTCACCGTCAACGGCGGCACGGTGACCTTCACCGAGCCGTCGGCGGCCGGCTTGACCGCCTTGTCGGTGCCGTAGACCGGCGTGAAGACGGCTCCCTTGCCCTTGGTCCAGGTCGGGAAGGTGGCCGTGGCGGCCTTGGTGTCGTTGTTCGCGGCCACCACGTACTCGACCTGCCCCTTGCCGTCGTCACCGTGGCGTCCGTCCGAGGGGCTCTTGCCGTGGTGGCTGTCGTCCCCGCTGGGGGCGCTGATCCTCGAGGTGGCGAAGATGCCGGCCCCGTCGGAGGCGTAGCGGTTGACCTGCGCGCCGTCGGCCAGCGCCGGGTTCTTGGCGCGAAGCTTCGAGAGGTCGGCGATGTGGCGGTACAGCGGTGCCTTGGTGTTGTAGCGGTCACGCGAGCCCTCGGGCCCGCCCAGCACGGTCTCGGTGTTGTAGACGTCGACCTTGCTCGCGAACATGTCCTCGCGCGCCAGCTGGTCGCCACCGGTGCTCACGAAGCCCTGCTCGTCGCCGTAGTAGGTGACCGGGTTGCCGCGGCTGGTGAACATCAGCGAGTTGGCGAACTCCAGCCGCTTGAGGTGCTCGGCCTCGCTCTGGCCGTCGGCCTTGAGGAACATCGAGGCGCGGCCCATGTCGTGGTTACCGAGGAACGTGGGCAGCTGGTAGGCGTTGCTGTCGGCGTCGGTGTAGTAGTCGTCCTTGCTGAAGAAGTCGGCCAGCACCTTCGCCGGCTTGCCCTTGGCGAAGTCGATGCCCTGCTGCTGGAAGCCGAAGTCGAGCGTGGCCTGCAGCTTGCCCTCGGTGGTGAACTGCGACATGACGGCCGGGTTGCCGTCATAGACCTCGCCGAAGGCGAAGAAGTCGTTGTTCTTGACCTTTGTGGCCTCGGCAAGGATGTCCGGGATGAACTTCTGCCAGAACTCGATGTTCACGTGCTTGACGGTGTCGATGCGGAAGCCGTCGATGCCGAAGTCGACCCACTTCTTGTAGATGTCGCCCATCCCCTTGACGACCTCCGGCCGCTCGGTGAACAGGTCGTCCAGGCCCGAGAAGTCGCCGTAGGTGGAGGACTCACCGGCATAGGTGGAGTCACCGCGGTTGTGGTACATCAGCGGGTCGTTCAGCCACGCCGGGGTCTTCGCCGTCGCGTCGGCCGCCGTGGGGAAGAAGGGCTTGTACGGGAAGGAGGTGGCCGGGTCCATCGCCGGGAAGGGCTGGTTGACGTAGTCGCGATCGTCGAAGACGGTGCCGTCGGCGGTCTTGTAGGGCGACGCCTTCTTCGAGATGTAGGTGTGGTTGCCGCCCTGGTAGTCGATGACGTCGGCGGTGTGGTTGGTGATGATGTCGAAGAAGACCTTCATCCCCTTCTTGTGCGCCGCGTCGATCAGCCGCTCCATGTCGGCGTTGGTGCCGAGGTGCGGGTCGATCTGGGTGAAGTCGGTGATCCAGTAGCCGTGGTAGCCGGCGCTCTCCTGGCCGGGGGCACCCTGCACGGGCTTGTTCTTGAAGCTCGGCGTGAGCCAGATGGCCGTGGTGCCCATGCCCTTGATGTAGTCGAGCTTGCTGGTGAGGCCCTTGAGGTCACCACCGTGGTAGAAGCCCTTGGCCGTGGGGTCGAACCCGGTGCTCAGCGGGCCGCCGGTGAGGCCGCCCTTGTCGTTGGCCGTGCTGCCGTTCGCGAACCGGTCGGCCATGACGAAGTAGAAGCGCTCGCGGGTGAGCGAGGAGCGCAGCGAGGCCCGGGTGAGGGACGCGTCGGCGGGCGTGGTGTTCTCGTCGACCACGGGGGTGAAGGTGACGGCGTGCGTGGTGTCGTCGTAGCTGAAGGTGATCTTCGCGGGGCCGGCGAGCAGCAGCGGGAGGTTGCCGCCATTGAGCGCGCCCCCGGCACCGTAGTTGACGTCCCACGAGTCGTTGAGCGCCACCTTGAAGTTCCACTCGCCCTGGGGCACGTCGAACGTCGACCGGTACACGGTGGAGCCGGCGACCGGCGCCAGCTCGGTGGCCGCGCAGCTCGGCTGCCAGTCCTCGGTGCAACCGAGCTCACTCTGCAGGTCACCGACCAGCGCGACCGTCGGGGTCGCCGCCGATGCGGGGGTGGCCATGGCCACCGCGGGGGTGGCGACGAGCGCACACCCCAGCAGGACGGCGTACAGGCGTTGTGGTCGGGGCATCGTTGCTCCTCGGGAGATCCGGTCGGGCGCGCCGTCCGGGGTGGTGGTTTCGCCGAGAAACGTAGATGCGTAAACGCTTTACATGTGGATTCCGTACCGAGAACTTGCGATGTCTTTACCCCCGCTTGGTGCGACGTCCAGCGGCCACTCAGACCAGGTCGAGCTCCTGCAGCAGGCCGAGGTCGTCGCCGATGATCCACCGCTCGACGACCCGGCCCTGCGCGTCGAAGCGGCGGAAGGTCATGGCATCCCAGCTCACGAGCCGGCCGGTAGGGGCGGCGCCGAGCATGGTGCCCCGGTGGGTCCCCCAGTAGGTGACCCGCGCGGCGAGCAGGTCACCCTCGGCGACGACGGCCGCCAGCTGGGCGTGCAGGTCGGGCAGCGCCCGGCGCATCTCAACGAGCACCTCGCGGTGTCCCGCGGCGTCCGGTGTCAGGTGCTCGGGCAGACCGTGCACCACGGCATCCGGCGCGTAGATGGCGAGGTAGCCGTCGAGGTCACCGCGGTTGAGGGCGGCCACCGCTGCCAGGGTGTGTTCCTTGTTGCGCTGCGGGTACATGCTGGAAGTCTCGCGCCGGTCGGTGCGGCCCGCCGGAGAACCGGGTGTGACGTGACCGACGTCAACGCTGCCGGCCGACCCGGCCCTCGTCCCAGATCGCCTCGTTCGACGCGATGACGCGGCCGTCGGCCCGGAAGACCAGGAAGCGGTCGAGCCCACGCGCGAACCAGCGGTCGTGCGTGACCGCGACCACGGTGCCCTCGAACGCGTCGAGGGCGTCCTCGAGGGCCTGCGCCGAGTGCAGGTCGAGGTTGTCGGTCGGCTCGTCGAGCAGCAGCAGGGTCGCCCCCGACAGCTCGAGCAGGAGGATCTGCAACCGCGCCTGCTGCCCGCCCGAGAGCGAGTCGAAGGTCTGCTCCGAGGCCTGCGCCAGGCCGTAGCGGTCGAGCGCGCGGGCGGCGAGGTCGCGCGGCATCCCGGCACGGTGGTCGTCGCCACGGTGCAGGATCTCGAGCAGCGTGCGCCCGTGCAGCGCCGCGTGGTCGTGCGTCTGCGCGAACCAGCCGGGGCGCACCCGCGAGCCGAGCACCACCCGGCCGGCGTGCTCGACGGGCGCGGGGCGGATGTCGCCGACCGGCTGGTGCTCGCGGTCGGGGTCGCTGCCGCCGGCAGCGAGCAGGCGCAGGAAGTGCGACTTGCCCGAGCCGTTGCTGCCGAGCACGCCGACCCGCTCGCCGAACCAGATCTCGGCGTCGAAGGGCGACATCAGCTGGCCGCCGTCGACCCGCAGCTCGAGCCCGCTCGCCACCACGGCCCGCTTGGCGGTGCGCCCACCGGTGAGCCGCATGGCCACCTTCTGGCGCAGCGGCACGGCCTCGGGCGGCCCGGCCTCCTCGAACTTGCGCAGCCGGGTCTCGGCGGCCTGCAGGCGTGAGGCCATCCCGTCGTTGTAGGTGGCCTTCTGCCGGTACATCACCACGAGCGCCTTGATCTTGGCGAGCTCCTCGTCCCAGCGGCGACGCTGCTCGTCGAGCCGGTCGTTGCGCTCGGCCCGGGCCTGCTCGTACGTCGAGAAGCGGCCCGGGTGCACCCACACGGTGTTGCCGCCGCGGCTCGGCTCGAGGGTCGCGATGCGGGTGGCCACCGTGTCGAGCAGCTCGCGGTCGTGGCTGACGAACAGCACCGTCTTGGCCGACTCCACGAGCCGGGCCTCCAGCCAGCGCTTGGTGGGCACGTCGAGGTAGTTGTCCGGCTCGTCGAGGAGCAGCACCTCCTCGGGCCCACGCAGCAGCGCCTCGAGCACCACGCGCTTCTGCTCACCGCCGGACAGGGTCGTCACCTGCCGCCACTGGGCGCGCTCGAACGGTGTGCCCAGGGCCGCCACCGTGCAGACGTCCCAGAGCGTCTCCCACTCGTAGCCGCCGACGTCGCCCCAGTCGGCCAGGGCCTGCGCGTAATCGAGCTGGTCCTGCTCGGTCTCGCGCTCCATCATCGCGAGCTCGGTGCGGTCGACCTCGAGCGCCGCCCGACGCACCGGGTCAGGGGCGACGGAGACGAGCAGGTCACGCACCGTGGTGTCGTCGCGCACCTTCCCGATGAACTGGCGCATGACGCCCAGGCCACCGCTGCGCGTCACGGCGCCGTCGGATGCCGTCAGGTCGCCGGCGAGGATGCGCAGCAGGGTGGTCTTGCCGGTGCCGTTGGGGCCGATGAGCGCCACCTTGGCCCCCTCCCCGACCCGGAAGGTGACGTCACGCAGCAGGCGCCTCCCGTCGGGCAGGGAGAAGCTGACGGCGTTCACGTCGAGATGGCCCACGAGGCACCAGTGTCCCCGACCCGGACGGCGAACTCACCCGAGATTCGGTTCCCGGGCGGGGTGGGTCAGTGCAGGAACGTCTTCAGCAGCACGAACAGGGCGCCGAACATCCCGGCCACGACGGTCGAGGCCACCCGCTCCCCGATCGAGAGGCGGCCGCCCCGGCCGATCGCCCAGCCCGCAACGCACAGCAGCAGCGTGGCGCAGATCAGCGCCCCGAGCACCGCCGTGGCGAGCTCGGCGCCCAGCAGGGTCATCACGGCGAGTGTGAGCAGCGGGAGCGTGGACGCGCTGACCATCTCCCAGCCGTGGGTGAGCTGCTGGCGCACGCTGGTCCAGCTCGGCCGGTGGCCCTCGTGGATGCGCTCGGCCACGATGCGGGAGTAGCGCTCGGCGCCCCAGTAGATGGTGAGGGTCACGACCACGGCCACGATGACCTGGTAGGCCTTCTCGGCGTGCGACGCGGCGAGCACCGCCGCACTCACGATGACGCCGTAGATGCCGGATGCCGTGGCCTCCTGGTCGCGGTGCCGCATCCCCACGTGCCCCGGCACGGACCTGGACTGCCCGGACTGCGACGACATCGGACCACCCCTCTTCCGGTGCCGGCCGACGCCGGCACGCCCGCACCATGCTCCCCTACCGCTGCCGTCCCCGGAAGCCCGGTCACGGGTCCAGGGTCATCGCCCGGGTCAGCCGGGCAGCACGCGCCTGACCCTCGACTCCTCGGCCCGCGCCGCCACCTCGTCGTCCGGCGGGTAGGTGACCTCCTCGAGCGAGAGCCCGTGCGGCGGCATCACCCGCACCCGCGAGTCACGGACCCCGCCCTGCAGCACCTGGCGCGGCACGTCGATGGCCAGGCGACCCTCCCCCACGGGCACCACTGCCCCGACCAGGGCGCGGACCATGCTGTGGCAGAAGGCATCCGCGACCACCGTGGCCTCGACCGTGCCGTCGACCGCCCGTTCCCAGCGGTGGTCGAGCAGGGTGCGCACCGTTGTCGCACCCGCCCGGCGTTTGCAGAAGGCCGCGAAGTCGTGCAGCCCGAGCAGGTGGCGGGCGGCGGCATCCATGGCGGCGACGTCCAGCGGCCCACGCACCAGCACGGTGTCGTACCGGCGCAGGGGGTCCAGTGCGGCCGGGTCGTCGCAGATCCGGTAGCGGTACCGGCGGCGCAGCGCCGAGAACCGGGCGTCGAACCCCTCCGGCGCCAGGCTCACCCGCCGCACCGTGAGGTCGGGCGGCAGGATGCCGCGCAGCCGGGTCGCCGCGGCCTCCTCGAGCGGGCGTTCGGTGCGCCCCTTCACCCGCTCCCAGTCGCCGACCTCGACGTCGGCGTGGCACACCTGGCCGCGGGCGTGCACCCCGGCATCCGTGCGGCCGGCGACGACCAGGCGCACCGGGGTCGGGCTGCGCACGATGGTGGTGAGCGCACCGCTGAGGGTGTCCTCGACGGTGCGGCGGCCGGGCTGGGCGGCCCACCCGGAGAACGCCGTCCCGTCATACGACAGGTCGATCCGGATCCGCAGCGTCACCGCGCCAGCGTAGTGCCGGCCCACCCGGCATCCGGGGTTGGTACTGCGCCCACCGCGCCGCCGACCACCTGGGGCTCCCGGCTCTGGTCGATCGGCCCGGCTCTGGTCGATCTGCCCGGGTGGCGGTGCCGTGGCGCCGCCTCTCGGGCAGACCACCGCCATCCCCGGAGACGAACCCGAGCCGAGCGCCCGGGCTGGCCGG
>CAWIEI010000013.1:0-142422 GCA_963834965.1 uncultured Actinomycetota bacterium
ACTCGTGCTTGTAGAAGTCGGTCCAGCGGTCGACGGCGCGCACCACGCAGACCGTCTCGTCGAAGACCTGCAGCGCGCGGGTGCCGAGCATCGAGCCGGCCGCACCCACCGATTCGAAGTCGAGCGGCACGTCGAGGTGCTGGTCGGTGAACAGCGGGGTGGAGCTGCCGCCGGGGGTCCAGAACTTGAGCGCCTTGTCGGGGTCGCGCATGCCACCGGCCATGTCGAGCAGCTCTCGCATGGTGATGCCGAGCGGGGCCTCGAACTGGCCGGGGTTCTTCACGTGCCCGGAGAGGCTGAAGATGCCGAAGCCGGTGGACTTCTCGGTGCCCATGCCGGTGAACCAGTCGACGCCCTCGAGGATGATGCCGGGCACCGAGGCGATCGACTCGACGTTGTTGACCGAGGTGGGCCGGGCGTACAGGCCCGCGACGCCCGGGAACGGCGGCTTGCTGCGCGGCTGGCCGCGGCGGCCCTCGAGGCTGTCGAGGAGGGCGGTCTCCTCACCGCAGATGTAGGCGCCCGCGCCCGCGTGCACGGTGATGTGCAGGTTGGCGCCGGTGCCGTGCACGTTGTCGCCCAGGTGTCCAGCCGCGTAGGCCTCCTCGACCGCGCGCAGCAGGCGGCGGTAGACGTGCACGACCTCGCCGCGCAGGTAGATGAACGCGTGCTCGCAGCCGATGGCGAACGAGCTGATCGCGACGCCCTCGATGAGCACGTGCGGGTTGGCCATCATCAGCGGGACGTCCTTGCAGGTGCCCGGCTCGGACTCGTCGGCGTTGACCACGAGGTAGCGGGGGCCGCCGTCGGGTGGGGCCATGAACGACCACTTCATGCCGGTGGGGAAGCCGGCGCCGCCGCGGCCGCGCAGGCTGGAGTCCTTGACGGCCGTGATGATGTCAGCCGGCTCCATGCCGAGCGCCTTGTCGAGGGCCCGGTAACCGCCGTGCCTGTTGTAGGTCTCGAGGGTCCACGACTTCGGGTCGTCCCAGAAGGCGCTGAGGATGGGCGTCAGGGTGGTCGCCATCAGGAGCCCTTCTTCTTCGTGGTCTTGGCTTTGGTGTCGTCGCTGGGGGGCACCGACGCGCTCTGCGCCGACACGTTGGCCGCGCGGCCGACGGCGTCGGGCTCGGCCTCCTGCGGGGGCTCGGGGTCGATGGTGTCCTTGGGTGAGGGCACCTCGCGGGCCACCCCGCTGACGCCGTCGCCGGTGGAGGCGACCGGGGCGCCGGACTCCTTGGCCTGGTCGGGGGCCGGGGCCTCGGCACCCTTGGTGGTGCTCTTGTCGGCCTTGGCCTCGTCGGCGTCGGGCGTGACCTCGGTGCGGCCCGCCGTGCGCCCGGCGCTGCCGTCGGACCCGGACGACGCCGAGGCGCCCTCGGGAGCCGTCCAGCCCTGCTCGTGCGCGATCTTCAGGCCCACCAGGGTGGCCGGTCCGGCGCCCACGCCCTCGTCGGCGAGCCCGTCGTGGAAGCCGGCCAGCACGCGGCTGACCTCCTTGAAGGTGCCCACCTGGTTGGGGCCGCGGGTGGGGGCCACCGGGTGACCGGCGCGCAGCGCGTCGACCAGCTCGATGGTGGAGGCCGGGGTCTGGTTGTCGAAGAACTCCCAGTTGGTCATCACGACCGGGGCGAAGTCGCAGGCTGCATTGCACTCGATGCGCTCGAGCGTCACCTGGCCGTCGGCGGTGGTCTCGTCGTGGCCGATGCCGAGGTGCTCGGACACGGCATCCCAGATCTCGTCTCCGCCCATGACCGCGCACAGCGTGTTGGTGCAGACACCGACGGTGTAGGTGCCGTTGGGGTGGCGCTTGTACTGCGTGTAGAACGTGGCGACGCCGGACACCTCGGCGGTGGTGAGGTCGAGCAGCTCGGCGCACAGGTCGATGCCGCGCCCGGTGACGTAGCCGTCGACGGACTGCACGAGGTGCAGCAGCGGCAGCAGCGCCGAGCGCTTCTGCGGGTAGCGCGCGATGACCTCGGCGGCGTCGGCGCGGAAGGTCGCCTCGACGTCGGCGGGATAGGGCTCCTTGGACACCTCGGGGACGTTGAGGTGACCGGACGCGGTCTGGAGGCCGAAGTCGTGCGACATCAGCGGTCGACACCTCCCATGACGGGGTCGATCGAGGCGACGGCCACGATGACGTCGGCGACCTGGCCGCCCTCGCACATCGAGGCCACGGCCTGCAGGTTGTTGAAGCTCGGGTCGCGGAAGTGGGCCCGGTAGGGGCGCGTGCCGCCGTCGGACACCAGGTGGCAGCCGAGCTCGCCCTTGGCCGACTCGATCGGCACGTAGGCCTGCCCCGGCGGCACGCGGAAGCCCTCGGTGACCAGCTTGAAGTGGTGGATGAGCGACTCCATCGAGCTGCCCATGATCTCGCGGATGTGGTCGAGGCTGTTGCCCTGGCCGTCGCCGCCGATGGCCAGCTGCGCCGGCCAGGCGATCTTCTTGTCCTCGACCATGACCGGCTGGCCCTCGGTGCGCTGCAGCCGGTCGAGGGTCTGCTCGACGATCTTGAGCGACTCGTACATCTCGTCGATGCGGATGCGCAGCCGGTCGTAGGCGTCGCAGCCGGTGCGGGTGACGACCTCGAAGTCGTAGGTCTCGTAGCCGCAGTAGGGCGCGGACTTGCGCAGGTCGTGCGGCAGGCCGGTGGCCCGCAGCACCGGGCCGGTCATGCCCAGGGCCATGCAGCCGGTGAGGTCCATGAACCCCACGCCGACGGTGCGGCCCTTGAGCAGGGGGTTCTCGTTGAGCAGCAGCTCGAGCTCGTGGATGCCGCGGCGCAGCTCGGTGACCACCTCGCGCACCATGTCGACCGCGCCGTGCGGCACGTCCTGGGACACCCCGCCCGGGCGGATGTAGGCGTTGTTCATGCGCAGGCCGGTGACCGCCTCGAAGATGCGCAGGATGCGCTCGCGCTCGCGGAAGCCGACGGTCATCACGGTGGTGGCGCCGAGCTCCATGCCGCCGGTGCCGAGGCAGACCAGGTGGGAGTTGACGCGGGTGAGCTCCATCATCAGCACCCGGATGATGCTGGCCCGCTCGGGGATCTGGTGCTCGATGCCGAGGAGCCGCTCGACCGAGAGGCAGTAGGCCGCCTCGTTCATCATCGGCGTGAGGTAGTCCATCCGGGTGCAGAACGTGACGCCCTGCACCCAGGTGCGGAACTCCATGTTCTTCTCGATGCCGGTGTGCAGGTAGCCGATGCCGGCGCGGGCCTCGGTGACCGTCTCGCCGTCGAGCTCGAGGATGAGGCGGAGCACGCCGTGCGTCGACGGGTGCTGCGGGCCCATGTTGACGACGATGCGCTCCTCGTGCAGCGCGGTGGCCTCGTCGACGAGGTCGTTCCAGTCGCCGCCGGAGACGTTGAAGACGGTGGCGCCCTCGACGTCGCCCTCGTGCACCGAGGCGCCGTAGGCGTCCGCGATGTCGGCAGCGTCGGCGATGTCGTCGGCGTCGCCGGGTGCGGAGAACTCGAAGACCTGGGGTTCCTGGTCGTGGGTCGTCATCAGCTGTACGCCCTCCGCTGGTCCGGCGGCGGGACGGTGCCGCCCTTGTACTCGACGGGGATGCCGCCGAGGGGGTAGTCCTTGCGCTGGGGGTGCCCGGGCCAGTCGTCGGGCATCAGGATGCGGGTCAGCGACGGGTGGCCGTCGAAGACGATGCCGAACATGTCCCAGGTCTCGCGCTCGTGCCAGTCGACCCCCGGGTAGACCGACACGATCGAGGGGATGTGCGGATCGGCATCGGGGGCGGTGACCTCGAGGCGCACCCGGCGGCTGCCGTGGGTGATGGACAGCAGGTGGTAGACCGCGTGCAGCTCGCGGCCGGCCTCACCGGGGAAGTGCACGCCGGAGACGCCCGAGCACATCTCGAAGCGCAGCTCGGGCACGTCGCGCATCGCGCGGGCGACCGCGGGCAGGTGCTCGCGGCGCACGAAGAGGGTGAGCTCGCCGCGGTCGACGACGACCTTCTCGACCGCGTCGTGGTAGGCGACCGAGCCGCCCTCGGTGAGGGCCGTGCCGAGCCGGTCGGCGACGTCGTCGAACCAGGAGCCGTACGGCCGCGGGCTGGCACCCGGCAGCAGGGTGGGGGTGACCAGGCCGCCGTAGCCGGAGGTGTCCTGGCCACGGGTGGCGCCGAACATGCCGCGGCGCTCGCCCACGAGGACCGGCTCGAGGTCGTCGTCGTCGAGGTCGCGCCAGGTGGCGATGTTGGCGGAGTGCGCCGGGCGCAGGGCCTCGGGGTCGTCGACCGTGCGGGTCTGCGGGGTGTCGGTCTCCTTGTCGGGGATCGGCTGGACCACGGCGTCGTCGAGCGCCTTGCCGTCGTCGGTTGTGGTGTTCTCGGTGTCCTCGCTCATGCCAGGAGGTTCTTCCCGGCCGGCGCCGCGAGGTGGGCGAGGTGGTCGTGGGTGGGAGCCATCAGCGAGGTGGGGATGGAGTTCATCGCCGCCTCCTCCGCGGCCCGGGCCGCGGCGATGCGGTTGACGCCGAGCTTGCTGGTCTGGATCTGCTGGTGCAGCTCGATGATGGCGTTGAGCAGCATCTCGGGCCGCGGCGGGCACCCGGGCAGGTAGATGTCGACCGGGATGATGTGGTCGACGCCCTGGACGATGGCGTAGTTGTTGAACATGCCGCCCGAGCTGGCGCACACGCCCATCGAGATGACCCACTTGGGGTTGGGCATCTGGTCATAGACCTGGCGCACGACGGGCGCCATCTTCTGCGACACCCGGCCGGCGACGATCATCAGGTCGGCCTGGCGGGGGGTGGCGGAGAACCGCTCCATGCCGAACCGGGCGATGTCGTAGTCAGGGGTGCCGACGGCCATCATCTCGATCGCGCAGCACGCGAGACCGAAGGTGGCGGGCCAGATCGACGCCTTGCGCATGTAGCCGACGACGTTCTCGAGCGTCGTCAGCACGAACCCTGCGGGCAGCTTCTCCTCGAGTCCCATCAGGCCTCCTTCGCGATCGTGGCGGGTGTGCGGCGGGTGGTGGTGGTGGTGGTGGTGGTGCTCGTCAGTCCCACTCCAGGCCCCCGCGCTTCCACACGTAGGCATAGGCGACGAACACGGTGACGATGAACAGCACCATCTCGACCAGGGCGAACAGGCCGAGCGAGTCGAAGGCGACCGCGAAGGGGTACAGGAACACCGACTCGATGTCGAAGATGATGAACAGCATCGCGGTGAGGAAGTACTTGACCGGCACGCGGCCGCCGCCCTCGGCGCGTGGGGTGGGCTGGATGCCGCACTCGTACGCCTCCATCTTCGCGCGGTTGTAGCGCTTGGGGCCGACCACGAGGCTGGTACCCACCGACAGGGCCGCGAAACCGAAGCCGAAGGCGAGCAGGATCAGCAGCGGGACATAGGGGTTGCTCATCGCAGGACAACTCCCCTTTCGGTGCTCGTGTGCGTCGGGTGGGCACAGCTGGCCGGGAGGACAGACGGCGTCCCGCTCATCCTAGGGGGAGTGACGGACGGCTCACCCGGTGAGGTCGGCTGGCGCGCCGCCTCCGATGGGGTGCTTGTGAATGTCTTCACGAACGGAGGGAGTCTAGGACGGCTCCGCGGCGACCTGCACTTAGGCGCGCCTAACCTTCAACGCCGGGCGCCGAGGGCTTCGTCGCGCGGTGCAGGGCGACCACGCCCCCGGACAGGTTGCGCCACTGCACGCCCTCCCAGCCGGCGCCCGCGATGCGCTGCCCCATGGCCCGCTGCGCCGGCCAGGCCTGGATCGACTCGGCGAGGTAGACGTAGGACTCGGGGTTGCTGCTGACCTTGCGGGCGACCGCCGGCAGCGAGCGCATGAGGTACTTGCTGTAGACCGTGCGGAACGCCTTGTTGGTGGGCTGGCTGAACTCGCAGAGCACGAACCGGCCACCGGGCTTGGTGACCCGCAGGAACTCGCGCAGCGCGGCATCCGGGTCACTGACGTTGCGCAGCCCGAAGCTCATCGTGACGACGTCGAACGAGCCGTCGGCGAAGGGCAGGTTCATCGCGTCGGCCGCGGTGAAGCCGAGGTCGGAGCGGCGGCGGTGGCCGACCCGCAGCATGCCGAGCGAGAAGTCGGCGGGCACGACGTCGACGCCGGAGTCGGCGAACGGCTCGCTGCTGGTGCCGGTGCCGGCCGCGATGTCGAGCACCACCTGGCCGGGCACCGCCTCGCAGGCCTGCACGACCGCGCGCCGCCAGAGCCGGTCCTGGCCGAGCGAGAGGACGTCGTTGGTGACGTCGTACTTGCTCGCGACGTCGTCGAACATCGCGGCGACGTCGCGGGGGTCCTTGTCGAGGGAGGCGCGGCTCATGCGCGACATCCTCCCATCGATGTCGGGCCTCCCTGCCGCGGGTCGTATCCTGCTGCGCGATGACCTCGCTGCCCGCAGGGAACCCGGCGCTCGACCCGATCGGCGCTCCGGCGGCCCCCCTCGTCTCGCGCACCGTGCCCCTCGACCCCGAGCTCGGCGCGGCGCTGCTGTCGTTGATCCCTGCCGCCGACGCGCGCCACGTGTGCTCGTGGGTGCGCCGTGGCGAGGGCATCGTGGGCTGGGGGCGCGCGGCGAGCCACACGGCATCCGGGCGCGGTCGGATGGCCGAGCTGGAGTCGTGGTGGTCGGCGCTGGTCGGCACCGCCGTGGTGCGCGACGAGGTCGACCGGCCCGGCACCGGGCCGGTCGCGTTCGGGTCCGTGTCGTACGCGGCTGACTCGGCGTCCGGCGCGACCCTCGTGGTGCCCGAGGTCGTCGTGGGCATGCGCGACGGGCTGGCGTGGCTGACCACCGTGGGAGTGGAGCCCGCGCCGGCAGTGCCCGCCGTGCCGGGCACCCCGGCGATCGCGCAGCAGACCCTGCCGGAGGCGCCGGTGCGGGTCGCGTTCGCCGACGGTGCACTGTCGCCTTCCGAGTGGGCCGGGGCCGTCGCCGAGGCGGTCGCGCGGATCACCGGCGGCCGGCTCGACAAGGTCGTGCTGGCTCGGGACCTCGAGGTCACCACGGGCGAGCCGCTGGACGTGCGCTGGCTGCTGCACCGGCTGGCCGAGCAGTACCCCACCACCTGGGTGTTCGCCGTCGACGGGCTCGTGGGGGCGACGCCCGAGCTGCTGGTGCGACGCGAGAAGGGGCTGGTGACGTCGCGGGTGCTCGCTGGCACCATCCGGCGCACTGGCGACGACGAGCACGACCTCGCGCTCGCGGCATCGCTGGCCCGCTCGTCGAAGGACCTCGAGGAGCACGAGTACGCGGTGCGCTCGGTGGCCGACGCACTGGCCCCCCACTGCTCGTCGATGAACGTGCCCGAGGTGCCGTTCGTGCTGCACCTGTCCAACGTCATGCACCTGGCGACCGACGTCGCGGGCGTGCTGGTGGATGACGCGTCGTCGCTGACGCTGGCGGCGTCGCTGCACCCGTCGGCGGCGGTGTGCGGCACCCCGACTGCGGCCGCGGATGCCGTGATCGGCGAGCTCGAGCACATGGACCGCGAGCGCTACGCCGGGCCGGTGGGCTGGATCGATGCGACGGGTGACGGCGAATGGGGCATCGCGCTGCGCTGCGGTGCGGTGTCGGTCGACGACCCCTCGCGGATCCGGCTGTTCGCGGGGTGCGGCATCGTGGCGGGGTCCGACCCGGAGGCCGAGGTGGCCGAGTCGTCGGCCAAGTTCGTGCCGATGCGCGACGCCCTCACGGCCTCCGCCCCCGCCCCCTGACCGCAGGGCTGCTGGCTTCTGAGATCCCCGAATCCACCGATAGGTCGCTTGGTCGGGTCGCGCTTTCCCTGACCGCTGCGCGGTGGGATGCCGTGTGCGGCCGTTGACCATCCGCACCTCGCGCGCTGCGCGCACTCGGCGCTCCCGCCAGACCCGTCCATCGGCTCGCCCACGGCATCCCACCGCTCCGCTCCTTCCGTTTCGGTCGCTTTGCTTGGTGGTCGCCTCTCGCTTCGGCGCCCTTTCTCTCGGCCCGGTGCCTGGTGACATGCAGTCGCGGCTCTCGCGGCGTAGAGCCCGTTCGGAGGGACACCTTTCGCCGATGACTGCATGTCACCAGGCGCAGAGTCGGGGTCGGTCAGCGGCAGGGCCATCCCGGTGGCTGGGGTCGGGTGGCCGGGCTGGCCGACGTGGCGTCGGCTACGGCTCAGTAGGTGCTGCGATCAGTCCACCTACCAGGCGGTAGGTGAGGTCACTGGCTGCGGGTGCCCGGCATCCGGGGCGCCCTGGTCTCGAGTTGGGTGCTGAGGCGGTCGCTGGAGCAGCCGCCTGAGCAGCCAGCCCGGTGGTCAGCTGAAGGGTGGTCTGGCGTCGACGCGGACGGACTGGCGACCGGCCCAGCGCCAGACGCGGGCCGAGCGGTCGCGGTCCTCGTCGGTGACCAGGTTGCCCATCCAGCGCAGCGCGAGGGTCATCAGCCAGTCGCTGCGCATGCCGACCGGGCCGAGCGCCGCGAGGGTCTTCGGCACGGTGAAGATGCCGGCCAGCCGCCGGGCGATCGAGAACGCCTCGCCGTAGTGGTCGGTGAGCAGGGCCGGCCAGGTGGTGGCGAGGTCGGTGTCGAGGTGGTCGACGACGAACCGGCCGGTCTCGAGTCCGTAGTCGATCCCCTCGCCGTTCAGGGGGTTGACGCAGGCGGCGGCATCGCCGATGAGCGCCCAGTTGGCCCCGGCCACGTTGCTCACGGCACCGCCCATCGGCAGCAGCGCGCTGGTCGGTATCCGCTGCTCGCCGGTGAGGCCGAAGTCGGCGCGGCGCTCGTCGGTGTAGCGCTTCATCAGCGGCTTGATCGCGATGTCGGCGGGGCGCTTGGTCGTGGCGAGCGCGCCGACGCCGACGTTCACCTGGCCGCCGCCGAGCGGGAAGATCCAGCCGTAGCCGGGCAGCGCCTCACCCTGCTCGCCGCGCAGCTCGAGGTGGCTGCTGATCCACGGGTCGTCGGACTGGCTCGAGTCGACGTAGCAGCGCCCAGCCACGGCATACACGGTGTCCTGGTGCCACTCGCGGCCGAGCACCTTGCCCAGGCCGCTGCGCACCCCGTCGGCCACGACGAGTCGCTCGCACTCGATGTCGAAGGTCTCCTCGCCGCGCCTGAACGTGACCGCCTTCACCCGCCCGCCCTCGACGCGTGCCTCGACCGCTTTGGCGCCCTGCACGCCGGTGGCGCCGGCATCCAGAGCCTCGGTGCGGATGCGGTCGTCGAGCTCGGTGCGGGGCACGGCCGAGCCGTGGTCGGGCAGGCTGCCGCCCGGCCAGGGCAGCATCAGGGTCTGGCCGAAGCCGTGCGCGCGCAGGCCCTTGTTCACCGTGTGGTCGCGCACCCAGTCGCCCAGGCCGAGCCGGTCGAGCTCGGCGATCGCGCGCGGGGTCAGCCCGTCGCCGCAGGTCTTGTCGCGGGGGAAGACCGCGGCGTCGGCGAGCACGACGTCGCGGCCGGCACGGGCCGCCCAGGCCGCCGCGGAGGCGCCGGAGGGGCCCGCGCCCACGACGAGGACGTCGGTGCGCTGGGGGGTGGGGGTCACGAGCACATTCTCGCAACGCGGCACCGTCGCGCCGAAATCGGTCCTTCGACAGCCTCAGACCCCGTGCGGATCGCCCACCTGGGACCACCCCCACTCATTTCGAATTCCGCACCTCTGACGACCCGACTGGTTGCGGATGTCCCACCTCGGACGACCCGACTGAGCTGTTGCGGATCACCTACTTCGGCGCCCGGTTGGACCGCGCCCTTGAGGTGGGAGATCCGCAATCAGTCGTGGAGGGTCGTGACGGTGAGGGCGCGCAGGTCGGCGTGCGCCCGGCGGTGGGTGGCGCGGTCGACCACGACCTCGAGCACCCGGATGCCGTGCGGCGCCTCCGCGACCGCCGCGGTCAGCTCGGCTCGGGTGGCCGGCTGGTCGTGCCGGATGCCGTGTGCCCGGCACAGTGCCCCCACGTCGGTTCCGGTGGGTGTGCCGAAGACGCGCTCGAAGTCGGCGGCATGCTCGGAGGCACCGTGCTCGAGGGTGGTGAAGATGCCGCCACCGTCGTCGTTGACGACGACCAGGGTGAGGCCGGGTACCGGCTCGTCGGGCCCGATGAGCAGGCCGTTGGCGTCGTGCAGGAAGGTGAGGTCACCGAGGAGGGCGTAGGTCGGTGCGGCGGCCGGGAGCGACGGGGTGCCGACGGCCGGGGAGCCGGCGCCCCGGGCGAGGGCGATGCCGACCGCCGTGGAGACGACGCCGTCGATGCCGGACAGGCCCCGGTTGGCGAGCACCTCGTCGGCGACCGGACCGGCTACGGCGAGGTCGATGTCACGCACCGGGTTGCTCGAGCCCAGCACGAGAACGGCGTCGCCGGGGAGCCCGTCCACAAGGGCGCTGGCGACCCCCAGGCCACTGGGCCATGGGAACGGTTGCGCGGCAACGGCATCCGCGACATGCTGGCCGGCCACCCGCCAGCTCTCGCCCCAGCCGTGGTCGTCGTCGGGCGTAGTGGGGCCGCCCAGGCGTAGCGCGAGCGGCGGGTGCACGGCTGAGGCGACGTGCGACGGGTCGGGCCACTGGCCGCCCTCCGACACCACCTCGACGAGCAGGCCGGGACGGCGCAGCAGGGCGCCGACGGCCCGTGAGAGCGTGGGCCGTCCGACCACGACGACCCGGTCGGGGGCGTGGGCGTCGAGCCAGTCGGTGGCGGTGAGCAGCAGCGGGCCGTGGGGCACGGCATCGGCCCGCATGGCGGCAGTGCCGAACGGCTCGGCCACGAGCGGGTGGCCGCGCTCGGCGGCCCAGGCGGCCGCGCGCTCACCGAGCGCGGGGTCACGGGTGTCGCCGACGACGACGAGGGTTCGGGCCACCTCTGCCAGGGCGGCAGAGTGAGCGGAGCCGACCCCGGATCCGCTGACGAGCACCCACGGCTCGCGGTCGGGCCGGCCCGAGAGGGCCTCCGGCCACGAATCATCTGGCTCCAGGCGCTCGGCGGCGTCGGCACCCTCGGGCTCGGGCTCCGCTTCCGGGGCCAGCGGTTCGCGCAGGCACACGTTCAGGTGCACCGGGCCGGGCACGCCGCCGGTTGCGCCGGTCGCCGCGGCGACCGCCCGGCAGACGGTACTGCGCCAGAACGGTCCGAGCCCGGGGCGCGCGACGGGAGCCGGTAGGTCGGCTGCGTAGCGGGTGCCCGCCCCGAAGATGCCGGGCTGCACCGTGGTCTGGTTGGCACCGGTGCCGCGCAGCTCGTGGGGCCGGTCGGCGCTGACGACGACCAGCGGGGTGCCGGCGTGGTGGGCCTCGAGCACCGCGGGGTGCAGGTTGGCGACCGCCGTGCCCGACGTGGTGATCACGGCAGCGGGTGCGCCCGAGCCGCGAGCCAGCCCCAGGGCCAGGAAGCCGGCACTGCGCTCGTCGACCCGCACGTGCAGCCGGAGCCGCCCGGCCCGCTCGGCGGCGAGCACCGCGTAGGCCAGTGGCGCCGACCGTGACCCGGGGCAGAGCACGACCTCGCGGACGCCGCCTCGGACCAGCTCGTCGAGGAGCACGGTCGCCAGCGCCTGGGACGGGTTCACGGCCGGAAGTCTGCCACTGCCGCGGGCGGCGGCACCCCGCGGCAGCGGCCACGATTCCCCCGGGTCAGCGGGCCACGGGCTGCTGCAGCTCGGTGACCCAGTCGGCCTGGTCGTCGGACTCGGCCCGCACGTAGAGCTCGCGACACGGCCCGTCGTAGTGGTAGCCGTTGTCGCTGACCCATCGGTGCAGCGCCTGCCACGACTCCCCGATGCGGGCCATCTCGCCGAGGTGCACCCCGCAGACCGCGGTGGCCTCGGCGAGGTCGATGGACTCGGCGCCCAGGGGAACCGCACCGCCCCAGGCGTAACCGACCGTCACCGCCATGCCCTCGTCGACCTCGGCATAGGTCGCGACGGGCGTGGCGAGGGCACCGTCGACGTGGCGCAGGGCGGCGGCGACCTCCCGGAACATCGGCCCGACGTGCTGACCAATGGTGTCGGGGTCGATCACCGCGCGGCGGCCGACCAGGCGCAGCGCGGGGAGGGTCTTGACGACGTAGTCGGGTGACATGGTGTTCTCCTTCTCGATCATCCTCAGCCTCGACTCGACCGCCGCCAGCCGGGTGCCGACGGCGCGCGCCTCCTCCTCGAGCTCGGCCCGGCGCAGGCGGAGCATGCCTCGCAGCTCGTCGGCCCCGACCGGCTCGGCCAGGAGCGAACGCACCTGGTCGAGGGTGAAGCCGAGGTCCTTGAGCGCGACGAGGCGGTTGAGGCGGTGGAGCTGCTCGGGCGAGTAGGAGCGGTAGCCGCTGGCCGGGTCGACGCCGTCTGGGACGAGCAGCCCCAACGTGTCGTAGTGGCGCAGCATCCGTACCGACACCTGCCCGAGTCGGGCGAAGTCCGAGATCAACATGTCTCAGTTCTCCTCCCTCACACCGTGTCAGGGTCAAGTCTGCCGTCGCGCTCGTCGATCCTCCCGCGCGGCCGCCCGCTCGATGACCACCTCGCACACCGAGCGCACCGGACGGCCGAGCACCCCTCCGGCGGATGCCTCCCAGGCGTCGAGGCCGTCGATGGTGCCGCGGGGCGCCGCCTCGGCCATGCGCAGGGTCGCGACGTAGCCCTCGAGCCGGTGGGCGCGCACGTCGACGGCCGGGCCGGTGCTCGGGGTGCGCACCGTGACCCACGACGGGCGGTCGGGATTCGGCGAGAGGTCGAGCCGCGGCACCGGGTCGTCGCCGCGCTCGACGGACAGCACCGCCGTGGTCGGCGGCACCGGGATGAGCCCGACCGGTGAGCCACTGGTCACGACGTGGGTGACCCTGTTGCGCCGCGTGAACGCAGGGTCGCTGGCGAGCGCGGCTGCGAGGATGCCGCCCTGGCTGTGGCCGACGAGCAGCACCGGGTCGGCTGCGCTCGAACGCACACGGGCCCGACCCCGCGCCACCTCGAGCGCCGCGGCGACCCCGGCGGCCGCGACCGTGGCGTCACCCACGACGGCCCGCACGTCGGTGGTCAGGTCGAACGGGTTTCCGCCGGGGCGTGGGGACCACTCCTGGGTGCCCGGCACGACGACCACCCAGGCCGAACCACCGTCGCCACGGGCCACCTCGACAACCCGCACCCGACCGCCGTCGAGCGCCTCTCCTGCAGCGACGAGGTCGGCCGCGCCCGAGAAGCCGTGATCGCGGTCGAGCACCAAGGTCGGCGCCACGGCGGTGACCACCGGAATCGACGTGCCGTCGGTGAGCCAACCCCCGCGAGCCACGAGGTCGGCTCCCGCGCCCACACCGGCCAGAATCGCCGCCACCGACGCCTCGACCTCGGTGTAGACGCGAGCCGCCGCCCGCAGCTGCACCGCCAGAGCGTCGAGCGCGAGCGCAAGGCCCCACAACCCCGTTGGCCCGACGACTCGAGCGGTCTCGGCTTCGAGCTGCACCCAGTGGGCGAAGAGGGCCGCGTCGCCCGGGCGCACCACTGGCGGCGGTCGCACTCGTGCCGAGAGCCCGGCGAGGCTGTGGGCGCTCCCCCGAACCTCGTCGGCCACACCCTCGAGCCGCGCCGCCGTCGCCGCCAGCGCCTCGGAGCGCACCGTCACCCGCACGGCGCGCCTCCTCCCCTCATCGCAGGAGCACCGGGTTGTTCGCGCGGACCCTCGCGATCGCTGCCTCGGTGTCGGCCTCTCGCTCGAGGAGCAGCGCGAACCCGTCGGCGCGGCATGCCAGCTCCTCCAAGTGCTGCGACACCGTTGCGAGGTCGTTGACGCGCTCCTGCACCAGCTGCTGGTAGCGCTCGGCCGCGCCCCCCTGCCACCACACCAACGCGTTCCGGGACAGTGCGGCCCGGTGTTGGTCCAGTTCGCTCGCCTCCCGCCGCGCCTGCCTGGCCACGAGCCTCACGGCGTCGGCCACGGCCCGGTACGCGCTCTCATCCATCGGCTTCTCCCCTCGACGCGACCACCCTCCCCGCGACCCACCGGGGTGTGACAGCCGCGAGCCCGACCTGTGGAAGCCGGAGGCCCGGCGGGTGGCCTGTGGACGACGGACGCCTACGCTGGCGGCCATGCCGCACCACGACCTGGTCATCATCGGCAGCGGCTCGGGAAACTCGCTGCTGACCCCGGAGCTCGATGGCCTCGACATCGCGATCGTCGAGGGCGGCACCTTCGGGGGCACCTGCCTGAACGTCGGCTGCATCCCGACCAAGATGTTCGTGCTGCCGGCCGACCGGGTCGTCGACGCCCACGAGGCCCACCGCCTCGGCGTCACCTTCGCCGGGCCCACGGTCGACTGGCCCGGCATCCGCGACCGAATCTTCGGGCGGATCGACCCCATCTCGGCCGGCGGCCAGGCCTACCGCCTCGGCCAGGAGCACACCACCCTCTACCGCACCCATGCGACCTTCACCGGGGAGCGCCGCCTGGCCCTGGCCACGGGCGAGGCGGTCACTGCCGACCGCCTCGTGGTCGCGGCCGGCAGCCACCCGGTCGGCCTCGACGTCGACGGCCTGCGCGCCCCCGACCCCGGGCGCGGCGTGCACACCTCCGACACCGTGATGCGGCTCGACTCACTGCCGCCGCGGATGGCCGTGATCGGTGGGGGTTTCGTCGCCTGCGAGATGGCGCACGTCTTCGCCGCCCTCGGCGTCGCGGTGACCCAGGTGCAGCGCGGGGAGGCCCTGCTGCGCCACCACGAGGTTGAGCTCGCCCAGCGCTACACCGAGGCGGCTCGGCACCGTTATGACCTGCGCCTGTCGACGACCACGACGTCGGCCCAGCGCGTCGGCGACGTGTGGCGGATCGACGTCACCGGGCCCGGCGGTACGGGCCATGTCGAGGCCGAGGTCGTGCTGCTCGCCGTAGGCCGGGTGCCGAACACCGACCGGCTCGACCCAGCGGCCGGCGGGCTCGAGGTGCACGACGACGGGCGACTCGTGGTCGACGAGCAGCTGCGCACGACGGCTCCCGGGGTGTGGGCGCTCGGCGACGTCTCGTCGGCCCACCAGCTCAAGCACGTGGCGAACCACGAGGCGCGGATCGTCGCGCACAACCTGGCCGTCGACCTCGGCCGGCTCCCGGGCGAGCCGCGCACCACCGACCACCGCCCCGTGCCGCACGCGGTCTTCGGCCACCCCCAGGTCGCGGCCTTCGGGCCGACGGCCGCCGAGCTCGACGAGTCCGGCACCCCCTTCATCACCGCGACCCAGGCCTTCGGTGACGTGGCCTACGGCTGGGCACTGGAGGACACCACCGGCCTGCTCACCGTGCACGCCGACCTCACCGGGCGGATCCTCGCGGCCCATGCCGTCGGGCCGCACTCGTCCACCCTCATCCAGCCGCTGGTGCAGGCCGCGACGTTCGGGCAGCACGCGCTCGACGTGGCGCGTGGGCAGTACTGGATCCACCCCGCGCTGGCCGAGGTCGTCGAGAACGCGCTGCTCGGCCTGCCGCTCCCTCATCCGGCCTGACGTCCCGCCTCCTGCCGCTCGCCGGACAGGCGTTGCGGATGCCGGTCAGCCGGGCGCCGCCGTCGGGCTGCGGTCGGTCAGGCAGTGGACCCGCCCGACCGGGTCCGCCAGCACGGTCCATCCGGAGCGAACCTCGCGCACACGTGCCCCCGCCGCCAGGTGCCGCTCGGTGGAGCTCGCTCGGTCGGTACAGGCCAGGTCGGCATGCGCCCGCACCGGGCCGGTCGGCTCCCCCAGCCGCTGGAACAACAACCGGAACGGGATGCGGGCCGGTCGCCGCAGCACCGACAGCTCGGGCTCGTCGACGTCGGCCCACGTCCAGCCGGTGAGGGCGGTCCAGAAGGCGACCTCGGAGTCGTGCACGTCGTCGGGGCAGTCGAGGCAGACCTGGTCGACGAGCTCGGCGGCACCGTCACGCACCTGGTCGGCGTCGCCGTGCCAGGGCGTGACGCAGAACGTCATCCCTCCGGGCGAGCGGAGGTTGACGACTGCCTCACCGATCGCACCGATCCGGCTGGCGCCCAGCCGTTCCGCCTCGGAGGCCGCGGCGGCCACGTCGTCGACGTCGAGGTCGAGGTGGATGCCGCACGGCCCGTCGTCGACCGCCTGCACCTTGAGCCAGGCGTCGCCTCGCTCGGGCAGGAGCGTGGCGAACTCGTCGGAGTCGCCGCGGGTTGCCGACAGCGAGCAGCCGGTGACCGCCGACCAGAACGCCCACGACCGCGCGGCGTCGCGGCGGGGGGTGTCGAGGAACAGCCAGGCCCACCGGATGTCGATCATCGGGTCGCCTCGGCCAGGTGCTCGGCGCAGGCCCTCACCCGGTCGCGCCACCACGCGGCACGCTCGGGTGACGCGGCGAGCTGCTCGAGCCGCTCGGGATCAACGGCGACCAGCCCCACCGCCAACGCCCCGGCCACGGGGACGAGCGGCTGCACCGCCACGTCGCTGGCCAGCAGCGCGACGGTGCCCAGCCCGCAGGCATGCTCGAGTGACGGGAGGGCAGCGGCGAGCGCCACCCCGGCCGAGATGCCGACGCTCGTGTCGAGGGCCGACGACACCACCGCCGGCAGCCCACAGGCCTCGACGACCGCCAGGGCCGACGCCACCCCACCGAGCGGCGCCACCTTGACCACCACGATGTCGGCCGCCTCGAGGTCACGCACGCGTAGCGGGTCGTCGGCCTTGCGGATCGACTCGTCGGCGGCGATCAGTACGTCGATGCCGTGGCGCGCCAACGTGATCCGCAGGGCGCGCAGCTCCTCGGCGGTCGCGCACGGCTGCTCGGCGTACTCGAGGCCGTAGGCGCTCAGGCGACCCAGCGCGGCGAAGGCGTCGTCGACCGACCAGGCCCCGTTGGCGTCGACCCGCACCCGCCCCGAGGGGCCCAGCACGTTTCGCACCGCAGCAACCCGGGCGATGTCGTCGGCGAGCGACTGCCCGCGCTCGGCCACCTTCACCTTGGCGGTCGTGCACCCGGGGAACCGCGCGAGCACGTCGGCCACCCGCTCGGGCCCCACCGCCGGCACCGTGGCGTTGACGGGCACCCGCTCTCGCACGGCGCCCGGCCAGCCGACCCAGGCCGACTCCACCGCGGAGGCGAGCCACCGCGACGCCTCCGCCGGCGCGTACTCGAGGAACGGACCGAACTCGCCCCAGCCGGCCGGCCCCTCGAGCAGGGCCACCTCTCGGGTGGTCACCCCGCGGAACGGCACCCGCATGGGGATGGCGACCACGTGCAGGGCAGCAAGCAGGTCACCGACTGGAGGCAGCGGCATGCACCCACCGTAGGCCGCGACCTCGCCTCGTCAGGGGCGGGCCCCGACCCCTGGCGGGCTCGGCCGCCACCCGGCAGGCGGCGGCTGGGCGGGCGGCTGCCCGGCGAGCGGCGCGCGCCACTCCCCGCGTCGGGCGCGCGGAGGCACCGCCCCCCGCCGACCAGCGGCCGGCGGGTGCCACTACGGGCCGGGGCGTCATCCGGCATCGGGCGTGCGTGCCCGCAGGCCGAGCGCCAGGTCGCGCATCAGCACCAACCGGCGACGGAAGCGGGCGACCAGCAGGTCAGGGCTGCCAAGGGGGATGACGGCCGGCTGGGCGTCGAACATCCACAGCGGCCTGCCGTACGAGGTGGAGCCGTCGCCACCGACGGCATGGGCGAACGACGCGCCACGGCCGGAGGGTGAGGATGACAGACCGCAGACGTCCTGGATGACGCCGACCCGCACCGGCCGGTGGGCCCCCACGAGATCGTTGCCCTTGGCCACGGCCCACAGCACGGCCCCGGTCGCCAGGTCGTCACGGTCGCTGCGGGTGAGCAGCCCCGGCTCCGACGAGACGGCACGGGTGAGCAGGCGGCGGGCGGCCGCCAGACCCTCGTCACCGATCAGCACCGGCGCCCACTGTTCGAGCCGCACGTCGATCGCCCGAACCCGCTCGTGCAGGTCGTCACGGATGCCGTCGAGGCGCGGCGCCACCGGCTCCAGCGGCGACACGTCGAGGGCGGCCAGCGCCTCGTCACCCCCGACGATGCGCGCCAGCCACGCCAGGGTCTGCTCGTGTCGCGGCGGCTGGGGCGGTAGAGGCGCCGGCGCCGGTGGCCGGGCCGCCCGGAGGAGCCCGCGGTCCCTCAGCTCGAGCGCCGCGCACTCGTAGCCGCTGCCGTCGACCGGCTCTCGTACCACGTCGACCACGTGGTCGCCGATCAGCACGACCTTGGCCAGATCGCCGAGCCCGCCGCCGTAACCAGAGCCGTTGCCGCCGTACCCGTAGGGCCGGTCGTCGACATACTGGCCACCCGACGGGTGGGCGCCGCCGTACGGCCCGGGGTCGTCACGAGGTTCCTCGAACAGGTTCCTCGGCCGGAACCTCAACACGTCGGCATCGTCATCCATGTCTCTCCCCGTCCGACCAGCCCCCCGGCTCGTCACCCGACGAGCGTGGCACGCCCCGCCGACGCCCCCGCCGAGTTATCCACAGGCACTGCGCGGCTAGCCTTGCGGCCGTGAGCGCGATCCCCGGTGTCAGCGGAACCTTCGACCCCGACGCCTGGCAGGAGGTGCCCGGCTTCGAGGGCCTCACGGACGTCACCTACCACCGGGCCGTGGGCCTGGGCTGCGTACGGGTGGCGTTCGACCGACCCGAGGTGCTGAACGCCTTCCGGCCGCACACCGTCGACGAGCTCTACCGGGTGCTCGACCACGCCCGCCGCACCGCCGACGTCGGCGTGGTGCTGCTCACCGGCAACGGCCCCGGACCCGAGGGAACCGGCAGCAAGGGCAAGTGGGCCTTCTGCACCGGCGGCGACCAGCGCATCCGCGGCCGCTCCGGCTACCAGTACGCCGAGGGCACCACGGCCGACACCGTCGACGAGCGGCGGGTCAAGGCCGAGGGCGGGCGGCTGCACATCCTCGAGGTGCAGCGCCTCATCCGCACCATGCCCAAGGTCGTCGTCGCGGTCGTCAACGGCTGGGCGGCCGGCGGCGGCCACAGCCTGCACGTGGTCTGCGACCTCACCATCGCCTCGCGCGAGCACGCCGCGTTCAAGCAGACCGATGCCGACGTCGGCAGCTTCGATGCCGGCTACGGCAGCGCCTACCTGGCAAAGATGGTGGGGCAGAAGCGAGCGCGCGAGATCTTCTTCCTCGGCCGCACCTACTCCGCCGACGACATGCACACCATGGGCGCGGTCAACCTCGTCGCCGACCACGCCGACCTCGAGGCCGAGGCCCTGCAGGTGGCCCGCGAGGTGATGGGCAAGAGCCCGCAGGCGCAGCGGATGCTCAAGTTCGCCTTCAACCTCGTCGACGACGGGCTGATGGGCCAGCAGGTCTTCGCCGGCGAGGCCACCCGGCTGGCGTACATGACCGACGAGGCGGTGGAGGGGCGCGACCAGTTCCTCGAGAAGCGCGACCCCGACTGGTCACCCTTCCCCTGGTACTTCTGACGCCAGGCGGGACCTGCACGACGCCACCCCGATCCCGGCGAGACGCCCTCCGCGCGCGCGGCATCCGACGTCGCCTCGCCTACCCCTTGGTAGGTGCAGTGATCGGTGCACCTACGAGGCGGTAGCCGGAGCGACGTGTGGACGGCGGCCGCCGCGCGAGACCCGACCGACGTCACCGACATCACGGTGAGACGCCCTCCGCCCCACGCCGGGCCACGAGGCGTTCGGCGATCGCGGCCCGCAGGGCATCGTGCTGCGCACCGAGTGCCGTCGCGGGGTCCGACCACCGCGACTCCGGATACAGCCACACCGGCCGCCCCCGCACCTCGGCCGGCTCCCACTCGTAGCGCGGCCACACGTGCGCGTGCAGGAACGGATCGGTGTTGCCGAGGATCTCCAGGTTCACCCGTCGGAACGCGGTGTCGAGCCGGGCACAGGCCTGCTCGACCGCCTCGCCCAGCACGGCCATGCTGTCGAGGAACGCCAGCCGCTCAGCACGAGGCAGCTCCGAGAGCCGCTCCACCGAGGGATCGTCGGCCAACAGCACGCAGTAGCCCGGAAGCCACTGCACGTCGCCGATGACGGCGAAGCCACCCGGCATCCGCGCAAGCACCGTCGGGTTCTCGCCCCGCAGGGCAGCCCCGATCCGGTCGTCCTGCCAACGGGTCACCCCGGGATTGTGCCCGGCCGGCGAGCGGCTCGCCCGCCGCGGAACAGGTCAGCCGTTGCCGGCGGCCTTGAACACGGCCAGCTTGGTGTCACTGCTGTCCATCAGCACCAGCCCGCCGTCCTGCGTGGTGAACTTCTTGGTGTCGGCCAGCGCCTTGAGGAAGGCCTGCTCCTGCTTCATCGCGTTGTCCGGGCCGGCCATCATGGTCGTGGCGAGTGCGCCGAACGTGAGCACCCCGTCGCTGGGGGCGTCGTAGCTGCCGTTGAACTGGTTGACGCCGGCGTTACCGTTCGCCTTGCCCGTGTTCATGGTGAGGGTCGACGGCACGGTCGCGTCGGCCGCGGCACCGTTGAGGGTGACCAGCTTCCAGCTGCCCTCGACCATGGTGGGCGCGTTCGGGGAGTTGTCGGCCTTCCCGCACCCGGACAGCAGTGCGACCAGCGCGACGAGGATGGCGGCCACGAGGGCCAGGGGCTTGGTGCGCTTCACGGCGTCCTGCACTTTCCACGGCGTCGGGGGGTGGCTGAGCGCGACGGTACTCCCGAGGCGGATGCCGAGCACAGGGCCCGCGGGCACCATCACCCTCCGCGGGTGATGGTGGGGCTCCACCAGCGCGACGACGGTGCGGCGCCGGCCCTGCACCCGACCTGCACCCGACCTGCCCCCGACGGTGCACCCGTCACCCGGGAGGGTGGGACCTGTCCCCCAGTCGCACTGGCAGCAGCCGCAGGGGGCTCCTGCGAGTGTGAAGTGCGGCGCGTGCCTGCAACGGTGCGCGCCGCACCGACGTCATCGCCCGCGCTGGGGCGCACCCTCGCCGCCCGCCGCCCGTTCGTCGAGGTCGGGCGCGAGGTCGCCGAGCAGCTCCTCCGGCGCTCGCATTCGCCAGGCATCCGTGACGAGCTCCTCGAGGCGACGGGCATCCACCGCGTCGAGCCGCAGCATCACCAGCGGGGCGTTCTCGTAACCCGGCGCCGTGAAGAAGGTGTCGGGTTCGCCGAGCAGCAGCGCCTGCTGCTCCTCGAGGTCGCCGACATACAGCACCGCGACGTCGGTGCGGATGACGCGTGGCCGGCCCGGGCGGCGCTCGGGGTAGGACCAGACGAACCCCTTGTCGGCCACCCGGAAGTCGAAGCCCGCACTCGCAATCTCGACCACGTGGGGCAGCGACAGCGCGAGCCGGCGCACGTCGTCGGCGTCAGCCACCGCACCCGCTCCAGGAGCTCAGCACCTGCATCCGGGAAGGCTACCCACCCGTGGCGACGGCCGACCCAGGCACAGGGCACGGGGCACGGGTCAGCCGGAGCCACCGATGTCGACGGCGTACGCCTCGTAGATCAGGTCGGCGGTGCGCTGCCGGTGCCGCACCAGTCGCCCGAGCAGCTGGATGCACGCCTCGCGGTGCGCCTCGACCGCCTCGTCGTCGGCCAGCCCCTCGTCGCGCTCGGCCAGCAGCCGCTCGACCTCGGCCAGCGCCTCCGCGTGCTCACCGAGCTGCACCTCGACCCCGTAGGTCAGCCGTGGTGCGGTGACGCCGATGTCGGCGTAGAACCCGCCGTCGGCCTCGGTCAGCTCGGCGTGGTCGCGCAGGTCGTGGGACAGCTCGGTGAGTGCCGCCCGCACGCGCCGCCGCCACACCGGGCCGACGCCCGCAGGAAGGGTCAGGGCGGCCTCCAGCGCCGCCATCGACTCCCCGAGCTCGGCCCGCTGCTGGCGGGCCTCCTCGAGGTATGCCGGGAACGTCTCGTCCACCACGCCACACCTCCTGCCGTTGGGCCATGGTCCCGCACCAGCGCGCAGAACGCGACCCCGCCGGGCCTTTCGGATTCCCTTCCGCGCCGACCCGGCCGGCCCTAGGGTGAGCCAACCCCACCACCCACCGAAGGAGCGAGGATGCCGCAACGGGCCACCATCCTCGCCGTCGACGACGACCCGCAGGTGTCGCGCGCCATCGTGCGCGACCTGCGCGCGCGCTACGGCTCGGACTACCGGGTGGTGCGCGCCACCTCGGGCGACGAGGCGCTCGGGCTGCTGGCCGAGCTCGCCCTGCGCTCGCGCCCGGTGGCCCTGCTCGTCTCCGACCAGCGGATGCCCGGCATGACCGGCATCGAGCTGATGGCGCAGGTGCGCCACGTCTCGCCCGACACCCGGCTGCTGCTGCTGACCGCGTACGCCGACACCGACGTCGCCATCCGGGCGATCAACGACATCGGCCTCGACTACTACATGTTCAAGCCGTGGGAGCCGCCCGAGAGCCAGCTCTACCCCGTCGTCGACGACCTGCTCGAGGCGTGGCGCCAGGACCACCCCGACGCCAGCTCGGTGGTGCGGGTCGTCGGTCACCTGTGGTCCGACCGCAGCTACGACGTGAAGATGTTCCTGGCGCGCAACCACATCCCCTACAGCTGGGTCGACCTGGAGCGCGACGAGGAGGGTGGCCGCCTGCTCGAGCTCGCCGGTGCCGAGCCCTCCGACCTGCCGCTCGTGCTGCTGCCCGAGGGCGACCCGCTGCGCCACCCGACCAGCGTCGAGCTCGCCGACGCCCTCGGCCTGCGCACCCGCGCGCAGCAGCCCCTCTACGACCTGTGCATCGTCGGCAGCGGGCCGGCCGGTCTCGCGGCGGCGGTCTACGCGGCATCCGAGGGGTTGCGCACCGTGATGGTCGAGCGCGACGCCCCGGGCGGGCAGGCCGGGCAGAGCGCCGCCATCGAGAACTACCTCGGCTTCCCCAAGGGCGTCTCCGGAGCCGACCTCACCCACCGCGCCGTCGCCCAGGCGTCGCGCTTCGGGGCCGAGACGGTGCTCGCGCGCGAGGTGGTCGGGCTGGAGCAGCGCGGCCCCGTGCAGGCGGTGCGCTTCGCGGACGGCGGCGAGGTCGAGAGCCGCGCGGTGCTGATCGCCACGGGCGTCTCGTACCGCCGGCTCGAGGCCCGTGGGGCCGAGGCCCTCGGCTCGCGCGGCGTCTACTACGGCGCCTCGGCGAGCGAGGCGGCCCAGTGCGCCGACCAGGTGGTGCACGTCGTCGGCGCCGCCAACTCGGCCGGCCAGGCCGTGCTCAACTTCGCCAAGGTCGCCAGCGCGGTGGTGCTCCTCGTGCGTGGCGCCCGGCTCGAGGACTCCATGTCGGAGTACCTCGTCGAGCGGATCCGGGCCGCCGACAACGTCGAGGTGCGCTTCCACACCGAGGTGGTCGCGGCCCATGGCACCGACCACCTGGAGTCGGTGACCCTCGCCGACCGCGAAGTCGGGCACACACACCGACGAGGCCACCAACTGGCTGTTCGTCTTCATCGGCGCCCTCCCCCGCACCGACTGGCTCGGTGACGCCGTGGTGCGCGACGCCAAGGGTTTCGTCGTCACCGGCCCCGACCTGCAGCTCCCCGAGCACGTGGGCCGGTGGCCGCTCGCCCGCAGCCCGTACGCCCTCGAGACGAGCATCCCCGGGGTCTTCGCCGCCGGTGACGTGCGCCTCGACTCGATGAAACGGGTCGCCTCCGCCGTCGGTGAGGGCGCGATGTCGGTCTACCTCGTGCACCGCTACCTGGCGAGCGTCTGATGGACCTGCCCGAGCTGCGGGGGCTGACGATCTTCGACGGCCTCGACGACGCCCAGCTCGGCGACCTGCTCGCGGCCGCCACCGAGCGGCCCACCCGCCGGGGCGAGCTGCTGTTCCACGAGGGGCGGCCGGCCGACGCCTGGTGGGTGCTGCTCGAGGGCACGGTGGCGCTGGTGCGCCAGGTCGGCACCGAGCAGTCGGTGCTGGGCTACCTGACCGAGCCCGGGCAGTGGGCCGGCGGCTTCGCCGCGTGGGACGAGTTCGGGGTCTACTTCGCCACCGGCCGCGCCGAGAACCCCGGCCGGGTGCTGCACCTCGAGGCCGCCGAGCTGCGCCGGCTGTCCGAGCAGTGGTTCCCCTTCGGCCTGCACTTCATCAACGGCCTGGTCACCACCGTGCGGCGGATCGAGAACACCACCCGCCAGCGCGAGGCGCTCGTGGCCCTCGGCACGCTGTCGGCGGGCCTCGCGCACGAGCTGAACAACCCGGCATCCGCCGCGACGCGGGCCGTCGATGCGTTGGCCGGCGCGTCCGAGCAGGTGCTGTCGTCGCTGGCCCAGCTGGCCGGCAAGGGCGTCACCGCCGAGCAGTACACCCTGCTCGACGGGCTGCGGATGCGGGTCAGCGGCCCCGAGCCCGCGCTGGCCGGGCTCGCGCTGGCCGACCGCGAGGACGAGCTCTCGGACTGGCTGTCCGACCACGACGTCGACCGTGACTGGGTGATCGCCCCGCCGCTCGCCGCCGCCGGCGCCGACGTGGCCTGGTGCGACGAGCTCGACGCCGCCCTGCCCAGGGAGTCGCTCGCGCCGGCGCTGGAGTGGATCGCGGCATCGCTGTCGACGGCCGCGCTGGTGCGCGAGGTGAAGGAGGCCACCGGGCGGGTGTCCGCGCTCGTCGCTGCCGTGCGGTCCTACTCGCAGATGGACCGTGCCTCGCTGCAGCGCACCGACCTCGTCGAGGGCCTGGACAGCACGCTGGTGATGATGGGCCACAAGCTCGGCTCCGGCATCAGCGTCCGGCGGCGCTACGCGCCCGGTCTGCCCCCGATCGACGCGATGGCCGGTGAGCTCAACCAGGTGTGGACCAACCTGGTCGACAACGCGATCGACGCGATGGACGGCGCCGGCACCCTCACCGTCTCGGCCCGGCCCGACGCCGCCGGGTGGGTGGTGGTCGAGATCGCCGACACCGGCTCCGGGATGCCGCCCGAGGTGCGGGCGCACGCCTTCGAGCCGTTCTTCACCACCAAGGAGGTCGGCAAGGGCACCGGCCTGGGCCTGGACATCTCGCGGCGCATCGTCGTCGAACGTCACTCGGGCGACATCGACATCGAGTCCGGTCCCGGTGGCACGCTGGTACGGGTACGCCTGCCCCAGCGGCACCGGGGCACCACCTGACCGTCACCACAGCGAGCCGACACCTGACCGGGACCGAACCCGGCGCCGGCGCGAGGAGCAGACCGATGAGCGACAGTGCACCACCCGGGTCCATCGACGCCGCCCTCCCCCCGAGCGGCACCGGCTGCGCCGACTGTGACGCCGCCTCGCCGCCGGGCTGGTGGGTGCACCTGCGGCGGTGCACCGCCTGCGGCCACGTCGGCTGCTGCGACAGCTCCCCGTCGCAGCACGCCACCGCGCACGCCGCGGCCACCGGGCACCGCGTCATCCAGAGCTTCGAGCCGGGCGAGGACTGGTTCTGGGACTACGGCGACGAGTCGATGGTCGACGGGCCGGTGCTCGCACCCCCCACCTCGCACCCCGACGACCAGCCGGCGCCCGGACCCCGAGGACGGGTGCCGGCCGACTGGCGCGACCACATCCACTGATGCCGTCGCCGTCGCCACGGCCGCTCGCCGTGCCGCTCGGGCCGGCATCCCTCACCGTCCTGCCCCGCCTGGCGGCGGCGCTCGAGGATGGCGCCCCAGTGCTGCCCCACGCCGCCTCGGGCCCGCCCCCTGCGGTGCCGGCGCACGACCCGCACGACCTGCCCGACGGGCTCGCCGTCGTGGTCGGCACCTCGGGGTCGACCGGCTCCCCCAAGCTGGCCCTGCTCACCGCGGACGCCCTGGTGGCCAGCAACCGCGCCACGCACGAGCGGCTCGGCGGGCCGGGGCAGTGGCTGCTGGCGCTACCGGCTCACCACGTCGCCGGCCTGCAGGTGCTGCTGCGGTCGCTGGATGCCGGCACCACGCCGGTCGCGATGGACCTCACCGACGGCTTCGTGCCGGCAGCCTTCGTCGCCGCCGCGGCACGGCTCGGCGCCGGGCTGCCCCGCTACACCAGCCTGGTGCCCACCCAGCTGGGCCGGCTGCTCGACCACCCGGGAGGGGCCGAGTCGCTGGGTGCCTTCGACGCCGTCCTCATCGGGGGTGCCGCTATCTCGCCGCGGCTGCGGCTGCGTGCCGAGCAGGCGGGCGTCCGGGTGGTCACGACCTACGGCATGAGCGAGACCGCCGGCGGGTGTATCTATGACGGAACACCGTTGTCCTGCAGCGAGATCGCCTTCGACGACGAGGGTCGCATCCACCTCGGGGGCGCGACGCTGGCGCACGGCTACCTCGGTCGGCCCGACCTCACGGCCGCAGCCTTCGGAGTCGATGCCGACGGGCTGCGCTGGTTCCGCACCGACGACGTCGGGCACACCGACGCCCGGGCCCGGCTGCGGGTCGACGGCCGGGTCGACGACCTGGTCAACACCGGCGGCCTCAAGGTGGCGCCGCGCCTGGTCGAGGAGGCCATCCTCGACCACGTGCCGGGGGTGGCGGAGGTCGTCGTCGTCGGCAGCCCCGACCCCGAGTGGGGCGAGGTGGTGTGCGCCCTCATCGTGCTCGAGCCGGGTGCGGTGCATGCCGGGCTGACCGCAGGCGAGCTGCGGGAGCACCTGCGCGGAATCCTGCCCGACCATGCGCTCCCGCGGCGGGCGCTGGTCGCGACCCGGCTGCCCCTGCGCGGGCCCGGCAAGCCGGACCGCCGTGCAGTGACCGCCCTGTTCACCATGGGATGATCGGGGCGTGCTCCGCTACGTCCCGGCCCTGCTCAGCCTCGCGCTGACGGTCTACTGCGTCATCGACGCCTTCCAGACCGACGAGGCAGACATGCGCAACCTGCCCAAGGTGGCCTGGGTCATCATCGTGGTCATGCTCCCGGTGGTGGGTCCGGTCGCCTGGCTGCTCGGTGGACGGCCCCGTCGGGGCACCCCGCCGTCGCGCGGGCAGCAGCGCGGGCCGACCGGCGGGCGCGACCCCGACCGCCGCCCGCGCGGGCCCGACGACGACCCCGACTTCCTCAAAGGCATCTGACCCCCGACATGGCCTCCCTCTCCCAGTGGGTGGCGGGCGCCCGCCCGCGCACCCTGCCCGCCGCCGTCGCCCCGGTCGTGCTCGGCACCGCCGCGGCGCACCTCATCGGGCGCGCCGATGCCGCCCTCGCCATCCTCGCCCTGGTCGTCGCCCTCGCCCTGCAGGTCGGGGTGAACTACGCCAACGACTACTCCGACGGCATCCGAGGCACCGACGAGGCGCGGGTCGGCCCGGTGCGGCTCGTCGGCCAGCGGCTCGCCGCCCCGGCCAACGTCAAGCTGGCCGCGCTGCTGTCGTTCGCCGCGGCGGGCATCGTGGGCCTGGCCCTGGTCGCCCTGTCGGGGGCGTGGCTCATGCTGCCGCTCGGGGCGCTGGCCGTGCTCGCAGCCTGGCGCTACACCGGCGGCGACAACCCCTACGGCTACCGGGGGCTCGGCGAGGCCTACGTCTTCGTCTTCTTCGGCCTGATGGCGACCCTCGGCACGCAGTACACCCAGGCCGGTGCCGTCACCTGGTTCGGCCTGATCGGCGCGGTCGGCGTGGGGGCGGTCGCCTCGGCCATCCTGGTCGTCAACAACCTGCGCGACATCCCCACCGACACCGAGCACGGCAAGCGCACCCTGGCCGTGCGGCTCGGCGACCGGCGCACCCGGCAGCTCTACCTCGGCCTCGTGGCGGTGTCGGTGGCCGCCCTGGGGGGCATGGCCTTCTGGGAGCCCGCGGTGCTGCTCGGGCTGCTCGCCCTTCCGCTGGCCGTCAAGGCCGTGCGCATCGTGGTGGCGGGCACCACCGGGCGCGACCTGGTGCCCGTGCTCGCCGCGACCGGGTTGTACGAGGTCGCCTACGCCGTGCTCGCCGCCCTCGGGGTGGTCGTCGGCGTCGCCCTGAGCTGATCCTCCCTCCCGAGCCACCTACCGCCTCGTAGGTCGTGCGATCGGTGCACCTACCAGGCGTTGGGCGAGGGCAGGTCGGGCCGAGTGCTCCAGGACCGGGCTCGCGGCCAGCGGCTCAGGGGGCGTCGAGCCGGACCAGGCGGGCGGTGCCTGCGGGGTCCTCGAGCACCACGAAGGTCCCGGATGCCGTGCGCGCGGCCGAGCGCACGAAGCGGGCGGGCGGCCCGTCGCGCCGAGTGACCCGCTCGCCCGCCACGTCGAGCACCACCAGCCGGCCGCCCGACGCCAGCAGAACCGATGCGCCCCCAGCACCGAGCAACGGCGCCGTCAACAGGTCGTGCTCACCCACGGCCAGGGGCGGCAGGTCCAGGTCCGACACCGCGCCGTGGGCGCCGACCCACCAGCCCCGCAGCCGCCCGTCGACGACGCCCACCACGGCGCAGCGCCCGGTGCCGTTGCAGGATGCCGCGTGCGCCTCCGCCAGCGACCCGTCGGCGGGCAGCTCGGTGCGGCTGAACTTCGCGTCGGGTTTCGGTGACCACCACACGGCCGCGCGCTGGCGCACCCCGATGCCCAGGAGGGTCACCGACCCCACGACGAGCAGGCCGGCACCGGCGGCGGTGGCGCCGCGGGCCGACACCAGGGCGGTGCTCGTACTGGCCAGTGCCGTGCCGCCCGAGGAGGCCCGTACCCACCGTTCGCCCTTCGGGTGCCACAACGCGATGTCGAGCCCGGCCCCACTGCTCTCCCACGACCCGACGATGACCGGCGCACCGGGCGTCTGCACCAGCGCCACCAGCGCACCGGCTCCCCAGCCGCCGAAGGTCGCGAACGGCTGCGGCAGCTCGCGCACCCCGGACGCACCGCCCCGCCAGGTGCTCCACCGCGTGTTGGAGTGGGCGCCGGCCGGGGCGCCGCCGACCAGGTCGACCGATGCACCCCGGGGCGCGGCCACCAGCCACCTGGCCTGGAACGCCGTCGGCGAGACCGGGGTCACCGCGACCTCTCGCGAGCCGCCGCCGGCCTCGAGCACGGTGAGCCGCGGCCGCGAGGCGGAGCCCTCCGGCGCCCGCGACCCGACCAGCAGGTCATCCCCCCACGGCACGACCACCACGGGCTCGTCACCGGCGGGCAGCGCCACGTCGGTCGTGCCGACCCCCGCCGCCGTAGCGGCCGCCGACGGCGCACTCGAAGCATCCCCCGCAGGGGCCCCGTCGCAGGCCGCCGCCAACAGCAGCACCGCGACGAGCGGCATCCCCCACCACCGGCGCCCGGGCCGACGACCTTCCACCACGATCCACTCCCTCAGACGTCGATCGTCAGGCCGACGGTCACCGTGTCGCCGACGTCGAGCTGCTCGCGCTGCTCGCGCCGCCCCATCTCGGCCCGCAGCGGCACCAGGTAGCCGCCGTCCTTGGGCCACAGCGACGTAGTCCACTCGCTGCCGCCCAGCCGCACGGTCACCAGGACCATGCCCCACCCGTAGGTGACCAGCGCCGACGCGTCGAGGATGCCGCACAGCTCGACGGGCACCGACACCACGTGGTGCGGCGCCGGCCCCCGCCAGAACCACACCTCGCCAGGGAACTCCGGGTCCATCGGCTCAATATAGGAGCAGCCGCCGACATGGGCGGCTGCTCAGGATGGGAGCCCGCACGGACAGCGGCGGCTCAGCGGCGGCGCAGCGGCGGCTCAGCGGAAGGTGCCCTCGTCGCCGGACACCTCGGCGTCCTCGGCCTCCTCGTCGGCCGAGCGGGTGGGCACGGCCCCCTTCCTCGCTGCCGACCGGGCCTCGATCTTCTGCGCCAGCTGGGCCGAGTAGTCCTCGCGGAACCGGCGCAGCGCGAAGTACGAGATGGCCGCCGAGAGCAGGGCCGCCCCCAAGATCAGGTAGGGCAGCTGGGCGCGGTCGCGCAGGCCGAGCAGCCAGAGCAGGCTGACGCAGCCGAGGAAGACGAGCAGGCGGAGCACGCTGTAGCGGAGCACGGATCAGAGTCCTGAGTAGGAGTGCTGGCCGACGAAGAAGACGTTGACGACGGCGAAGTTCATGATGATGCAGCCGTACCCGACCAGCGCGATCCAGACGGCGTTCTGGCGCTTCCAGCCGGTCGTGGCCCGGGCGTGGAGGTAGGCGGCGTAGACCACCCAGATGACGAAGCTCCACACCTCCTTGGGGTCCCAGTTCCAGTACGACCCCCAGGCCTGCCGGGCCCAGATCGCCCCGGCGATGACCGTGAAGGTCCACATCGGGAACGCCACGATGTGCACGGCGTACGTGAGCCGCTCGAGCGCGCGGGCGTCGGGCAGCCGGTCCATGAAGCTGCGCCGCCGCTGCGGGGCCGACTCCAGCCGGTCCTGGATGAGGTACATGACGCCGAGCGAGAAGCCGATGGTGAACACCGCCACCGACAAGGTGGCCACGGTGACGTGGATGGCCAGCCACACCGACCTCAGCGACGGCATCAGCTCGGACGCGTCGGTGTACCAGACGGTGATGGCGAGGCCGAGGTTGAGCAGCACCGGGATGACGACGAACAGCCCCAGCCAGCGCAGGTCGCGCTCGGAGCGGATCACCCAGCCGCAGTAGGCCAGCAGCACGAACATCGCCCCGAAGATCGCGAACTCGTACATGTTGCCCAGCGGCCAGCGGTGCACCTCGAGCGCCCGCAGGACCACACCGGCCACGACGAGCAGGGTGCCGAGCAGGGTGAGGGTCCAGCCGATGCCGGCCGCCTTGCGCGCGGCGAGCGGCTCGGCATCCCGGCCGGTCACGGCACTGGTCGAGCCCCTGGATGCCGGGTCGCCCGCCTCGACCGCACCGGCGGGCACCAGCTCGCGCTCGCGGGCGGTCTCGCGGTTCGCCTCGCGGGCCGGCACGAGCCGGGCGAGGTAGATGGCATCCGCGAGCATCGCGAGGGTGAGCACCACCATGGCGGAGTAGATCGCCAGGTTCGAGAGCTGGGCAAGGGACTGGTCGGTCATCGGGTTCCTTCGATCGTGCGCAGGACGGCCTCGATCTCGTCGGGCATGCCTTCGTCGTCGTCCTTGGCCAGGCCGCCGACGGACACCAGAGTACGACCCGGTTCGGGCCCCGGACCAACCCGCACGAACACCCTTCGACGACGGATGACGAGCGAGCCGACCAACCCGGCGAGCATCAGCAGCGCGGCCACGAGGGTGAGCGTCTTGCCCGGATCGGTGCGGATCGACAGGCCCGCGAAGCGCTCGACCTTGTCGAAGGTGATCGAGCCGCGCCCGCCCGGAAGCTGGTAGGTCTGGCCGGGGCGCAGCAGGATGCGCAGCTGGTCGGAGCCCTCCTTGCCCGGCACGGGCTTCATCGATGCCGTGTCGAGCGAGTAGACCGACTGGGGGCTGCCGCGGGGGAACAGGTCACCCTCGAAGGCGGTCAGGGCCAGCTGAGGGTCGAGCGCGTCGGGGAAGACCGAGTGCGGGCCCTTGTCGTCGATCCGGCCGGTGGGCAGGAAGAAGCCGGCGAAGCCGAGCTGCTGCGGCGAGGCGCCGGGCACCTTCACCGCACCCACCGAGGTGTAGTTGTTGTCCTGCGGCAGGAACGGCGTGGCGTCGGAGTAGAGCACCGTGCCCGCGGCATCGCGCACGGTGATGACCGGGGCGTAGCCGTTGCCGAGGAGGAACACCGAGCCACCGCCGGTCTCGAGCGGGCCGTTGACCCGGATGCTGCGCGGCTCGCTCTTGCCGTCGGCGTCCGTGAAGGTCGTGAACGCCTCGAAGTCGCGCGGCGCCCCGAACTGGCCGGGGCTCTTGGCCCGGGTCTCGAAGGTGGCGTCGAGCCGGTCGACCTTGATCGTGTAGGGCTGGAGCGCGTTGACGTCGACCCACGGGCCGGGGCTGAAGGTGTCGTAGCGCGACAGCGTGTTCGCGAAGGTCTTGCCGACCGGCACGATGACGTCGCCCTTCCAGCCGAGCAGGTGGCCCCACGCGACGCCGATGAGCACGCCGATCAGCGCCACGTGGAAGACCAGGTTGCCGGTCTCGCGCAGGTAGCCCTTCTCAGCCGACAGGGTCGTGTCGTCGTGGGCGTGCACCCGGTAGCGGCGCCCCCGCAGCGCGGTGCGCAGCCGCTCGCGGACCTGCTGAGGCTCGCCGTCGACGACGACCTCGCGGGAGGCGGCGAGCCGGTCGAGCCGGCGCGGAGCCCGCGGCGGGGCCGAGCGCACCTGGTGCCAGAGGATCTTGGTGCGCGGCAGCACGCAGCCGATCAGCGAGACGAAGAGCAGCAGGTAGATCGCGGCGAACCAGGGAGACGCGTACACCTCGAAGAAGCCGAGCTTGTCGAGAACGGGGCCGGCGGTCGGGTGGTCGGCGATCCAGGCCGTGGTGCGCGACGGGTCGATCGAGCGCTGCGGGAAGGTCGACCCCGGGATGGCGCCGATGGCCAGGAGCAGCAGCAGGAAGAGCGCGGTGCGCATGCTGGTGAGCTGGCGCCAGGTCCAGCGCAGCCAGCCGAGCGGGCCGAGGCGCGGCTGGGTGACCTCGGGGCGGGTCTGCGTGCCGGCACTCATACCGACACCTGGAACCCGTTGACGAGCTCGGTCTGCAGCCAACGGTTGAGGTCCTCCCAGACCCCGGTGAGCATGAGCAGGCCGACGAGCACGAGAAGGACACCACCGACGCGCTGGATGGTGCGCTGGTGGCGCCGCAGCCACCCCGACACGCGCCCGGCCCGGTCGAGCCCGGCGGCGATGAGGATGAAGGGCAGCCCGAGGCCCAGCCCGTAGGCCACGGCGAGCACCACGCCGCGCCACACCTGCGGGTCGATGCTGGTGCTCGCCAGCACGAGCACCGCGGCCAGGGTCGGGCCGGTGCAGGGCGCCCAGCCGAGCGCGAACACCGCGCCGAGCACCGGTGCGCCGGCCAGGCCGGCCTTCGGCCGCCAGGCGATCTTCGCCTCGCGCTGGGTCCCCAGGCCGAGGAAGACGAGCCCCATGGCGATGACGACGAGCCCACCCAGGCGCATCAGCAGCGTGCGGTGCTCGACGAGCGCCCGGCCGGCGGTGGTGACGAAGATCGAGCCGAGCACGAAGACAGCGGTGAACCCGACGACGAACAGCAGCGCGCCGGTCACCGTGGTGCTGCGCCGCTTGTCGGCCAGTGGCTCCCCGGTGAGCCCGGTGACGTACCCGAGGAAGCCGGGCACCAGGGGCAGCACGCAGGGGCTGGCGAACGACACGAAGCCCGCGAACGCGGCGATGGCCACCGCCAGGGGAAGCGCCCCGGAGGTGACCGTGTCGCCCCCGGCGAGCACGGCAACGGTGCCGGCGGCCGGGCTCACGACTCGGCGACGACGTCGTCGACGAGGCCGCGCAGGGTGCTCGCGGTGGCGGGGCCGTTGACGCGCGCAGCGATGCGGCCCTCGGTGTCGAGCACGAGGGTGGTGGGCACGGTGGGCGCCTTGCCCTGCAGGGCCAGGATGGCGACCCCTGACTCGTCACTCAGGCTCGGATAGGTGATGCCGGCCTTCGTCGCGAACGCCGCGCCTCGGGCCGGGTCCTCGCGGAAGTCGATGCCCATGAACTGGGCGGGCACCTGGTCGGCCTGCAGCCCGGCCCACGTCTTCTGCAGGTCGGGAGCCTCGGCCACGCACGGCGCGCACCACGAGCCCCAGACGTTGAGCACGAGCACCTTCCCCCGGGCGGAGGCGGCATCCCAGGCGGTGCCGTCGAGCAGCTTGCCCTTCAGCTCGACCGGCGCCCCGCGCTTGGCCGCCGGGATCGACTCGACCGCGCCGTCGCCGGAGACGTAGCCCTTCTGGTCTCCCGCCTTGGCCTGCGCCGCAACGGAGTTGGGGTCCTGGCTGCAACCGGAGGCGCCGAGGAGGAGCGCGGCGGCGGCCAGCCCGACGGCCCACCGCGCGGTGGGTCGAACCGTCATGCGCCCGCCCCGGCCTGGGCTTGGTCGAGCAGCGACGCGGCCGGCTCGCTGTAGCTCAGCGAGAGCAGCTCGTCGTCGAGGAAGGTCAGCGAGGTCAGCGACGCCAGCGAGCACTCGCGGTTCGCAGGGTTGTGCCAGAGCGGCCGGCCCTCGGTGGCCAGCCGGATCAGCCAGATCGGCGCCTGGTGGCTGACGATGACCGCCTCGTGGCCCCGGGCGGCCGTGCGCGCGGCGACGATGGCGCGCCGCATCCGCTCGACGAGGTCGGCGTAGGGCTCTCCCCACGACGGCCGGAACGGGTTCATCATCTTCGGGTAGAGGCGCGGGTGCTTCAGGATGCCCTTGCCGCCGGCCACCGGCAGCCCCTCGAAGTAGTTCTCGGCCTCGATGACCCGGGCGTCGAGGTGCACCTCGAGGCCCTGGGCGTCGGCGATGGGGGCGGCGGTCTCCTGGGCCCGTTCGAGCGGGCTCGACACCAGGTGCGTGACGTCGTGGTCGCCGAGGTGCTCGGCGGCGAGGTCGGCCATCCGGCGGCCGAGCTCGGACAGGTGGTAGCCCGGCATCCGCCCGTAGAGCAGCCGGTGCGGGTTGTGCACCTCGCCGTGGCGCAGCAGGTGCACGACGGTGCGCTGCGGGTCACCGGGGCCAGGGCCACCGGCCTCGGGGGACGACGTCATGCGCCGATTGTCGCAAACCTCGCTGGGTGCTCAGGCACGCGACCCGTCGGCCGCCCCCGCGGCAGCGCGAGCAGCGGCCGGGAGGGCCGCGAGCACCCGCTCGACGGCCGCGTCGTCGTGCGCTCCGGAGACGAACCACGACTCGAACGCGCTCGGCGGCAGGTACACCCCGGCATCGAGCATGGCGTGGAAGAACCGGCCGAACGCCGCGGTGTCCTGGTCACGCGCGTCGTCGTAGGTGCGCACCGCGCCGTCGCGGAAGTAGACCGAGAACATCGACCCGGCCCACTGCACGCGGTGCGGCACACCGGCATCCGACAAGGCGGTGGATGCCGCGCCGGCGATCGCGCTCGAGACCTCACCGAGGCGGGCGTACAGGGCGTCGTCACAGGCCTGCAGGGTGGCGAGTCCGGCGGCGGTGGCGACGGGGTTCCCGGAGAGCGTGCCCGCCTGGTAGACGGGGCCCTCGGGGGCCAGCAGAGCCATGATGTCGGCCCGCCCACCGAAGGCCGCGGCCGGGAAGCCACCGCCCATCACCTTGCCGAAGGTCATCAGGTCGGGGGTCACGTCGACACCCTCGGAGCCCCACCAGCCGGCCCGGCTGACGCGGAAGCCGGTCATCACCTCGTCGGAGACCAGCAGCGCCCCGTGCTCGGCGGTGACCCGGCGCAGCGCCTGGGTGAACCCGGCATCCGGCGGGACGACGCCCATGTTGCCGGCGGCCGCCTCGGTGATGAGGCAGGCGATCTCGCTCCCGCGGGCCGCGAAGACCGCCTCGAGGGCGTCGACGTCGTTGTAGGGGATGACGAGGGTCTCGGCGGCCATCTCCTTGGGCACGCCGGCCGAGTCGGGCAGGGCCAGCGTGGCGACGCCCGATCCGGCGCTGACCAGGAGGCTGTCGACGTGGCCGTGGTAGTGCCCGGCGAACTTCACGACCAGGCTGCGGCCGGTGAAGCCGCGGGCCAGCCGGATGGCGCTCATCGTCGCCTCGGTGCCGCTGGAGACCAGGCGCACCTGGTCGACGGGCTCGACCCGGGCGACGATCTCCTCGGCCAGGAGCACCTCGTTCTCGCTCGGGGTGCCGAACGAGAAGCCGCGGCCCACCGCCTCGCGCACCGCCTCGAGCACCTGCGGGTGCGCGTGGCCCAGGATCATCGGCCCCCAGCTGCAGACCAGGTCGACGTACTCGGAGCCGTCGACATCGGTGAGGTATGGCCCGCGCCCGCTCGCCATGAAGCGGGGCGTGCCGCCGACGGCGCGGAAGGCGCGCACCGGGGAGTTGACCCCGCCGGGGGTCACGGCCCGGGCCCGGGCCAGCAGGGCGGCGGATGCCGGGGCGTCGGTCGGGGTGGTCGCGGCGGTCGTCGTGTCGGTCACCGCGCCATCATCCCAGCCGCCGCCGACTTCCTGGCCGTCGGCTCAGCAGGCTTCTTCGGGGGCGGTGGGGTCGGCGGCGTAGGCGTCGCGGATGGCCTGCATCGCCTCTCCCATCGCCGCGAACTGCTCGGGGGTCAGGATGTCGACGAGGTGGCGCCGCACGCTGGCGACGTGCACCTCGGCGAACCCGACGATCGCCTCGCGGCCGTCGTCGGTGAGCCGCAGCAGCACGCCGCGGCCGTCGTCGGGCGCCGGGCTGCGCTTGACCCAGCCCCGCCGCTCGAGGCGGGCCGCGGTGTGCGTGACCCGGCTGCGCGACTGCACGATGAGCGAGGCGAGGGCCGACATCCGCAGCTGGCCCATCGGGGCCTCGGACAGCATCGAGAGCAGCTCGTACTCGGGCAGCGAGATGCCCACCGACTGCAGGTCGTGGTCGAGGGCCACGTCGAGCTCGCGGTTGGCTCGGAGGTAGGCGCGCCATGAGACCTGTTCGGCCTCGGTCAGCCACCGGACCTCCTCGCTCGACATGGCACCCATCGTCGCACGTCACGAGGGGTCCGCGAGGCGGGTTTCGGGTCGGCACGGGCGCGGATCCCGAGCCTGAAATCTCACATCCCGAGATCGGGGAATGCTTTCGACATGCGCGTTAGTTGTAGCGTCAAGTAAGATGTGCTTGAAGCATCAACTACTGAGCCCCTCCACCCCCACCCTGCAAGGAGATCGACATGACTGCCACCGCCACCCTGAGCACCCTCACCACCGGAACCTGGGCCATCGACCCGACCCACACCGAGGTCGGCTTCGTCGCCCGTCACCTCATGGTCAGCAAGGTCCGCGGCTCGTTCACCGACGTCAGCGGCACCGTCGAGGTCGCCGAGGACGTGACCGAGTCGGTCGCCAACGTCGTCATCAAGACCGCGTCGGTCAGCACCGGCACCGCCGACCGCGACGGCCACCTCAAGAGCGCCGACTTCTTCGACGCCGAGACCTACCCGGACATGACCTTCGTCTCCACCGGCTTCGACGGTGAGACCCTCACCGGTGACCTGACCATCAAGGACGTCACCAAGCCGGTCACCCTCGACGTCGAGTTCAACGGTGTCGCCACCGACCCGTGGGGCAACGAGAAGGCCGGCTTCGAGGCCACCGCCGACATCAACCGCACCGACTGGGGCCTCAGCTGGAACGCGAACCTCGAGAAGGGCGGCGTCCTGGTCTCCGAGAAGATCAAGCTCGTCCTCGACGTGCAGCTCGCCAAGCAGGCCTGAGCCACTCACACTTCCCGCTCCGGGCCCTCCGCCGGAGCAGCACCCACTGCGCGTCCTCCATCGCAGCGACCGAAGGCCGCCGTCCTCCCCCACCACCGGGGCAGGGCGGCGGCCTTCGTCGTGCGGGTGTGTCCGCGCCCGAGTGCGCCTGCCGACATGCAGTGGAGCGTCCGGACGTTCAGGGCCGCGCTCAGTCCAGCACCGTGCGACCCCGACTGCCTGTCGGCAGGTGCGGTCGGCCGGTAGTCGGCGGGCCGTGACCACGCGGCATCCGGGTCAGAGGCGGGCGGCGGCCTAGGGTGTCCGCGTGAAGCTCGCGACCGTGACGTCCGGAGAGGGGCCGCGACGGATCGCCCTCATCCACGGCCTGGGCGCCGACGGCGGGATGTGGCGCGCCGTCACCGAACGCATCGTCGCGGCGGGCGGCGCTACGGTGACCACGGTCGACCTGCGCGGGCACGGCGCCAGCGACCGGGCCGACGACTACGGCCTCGACGCCTTCGCCGACGACCTCGTCGAGACCCTGCCGACAGGGCTCGACCTCGTCGTCGGGCACTCCCTCGGCGGGTCGGTGCTCGGGCGGGCCGTCGGTCGGCTCGCCCCCGAACAGGCGCTCTACCTCGACCCCGGCTTCGCGCTGGCGCTGCCCACCGAGGGCCTGGCAGGGCGCCTGTTCTGGGCCACCGCACCGGTGACGCTCACGCTCAAGGCCCTGGCGCAGAAGCGCCGCACCCGGGGGCGAGCACCGATGAGCCCGCAGGACGCCGCCCTGCGCGACGCGGCCCTCTTCGACGACGACCCCTTCCGGCCGGCCGTCGCCGACGACCTCGACGACCACTGACCCGCGGTGGGTGGCGGGGTCAGCGCGCCTACGGACGGACAAACGGCCGTGACTGGCCCACCGTCACGCTGGGTGCGCTGCACCGAGCACTCAGTTGTCCGTCCTCCGGCGCACCTGGCGAGGGGCGCCGCAACTCCCGGCATCCGGGTCAGAGGCGGGCGGCGGCCTCGAGGGCGTAGTAGGTGAGGATGATCGACGCGCCCGCCCGGCGAATGCCGGTGAGGCTCTCCATCATCACCCGGTCGCGGTCGATCCAGCCGCGCTCGGCGGCCGCCTCGATCTGCGAGTACTCCCCCGAGATCTGGTAGGCCGCGACGGGCACCGGCGACATCGCCGCAGCGGCCGCGATGACGTCGAGGTGCGGCCCCGCGGGCTTGACCATGACGATGTCGGCGCCCTCCTCGATGTCGAGCTCGAGCTCGCGCAGCGCCTCGGTGCCGTTGGCCGGGTCCTGCTGGTAGGTCGCCCGGTCGCCGACCAACGAGCTCTGCACGGCTTCGCGGAACGGGCCGTACAGCCCCGAGGTGTACTTCGCCGCGTAGGCGAGGATCACCGTGTCGGTGAACCCGGCGGCATCCAGCGCCGCGCGCACGGAGCCGACCTGGCCGTCCATCATCCCCGAGAGCCCCAGCACCGGTGTGCCGGTGGCCGCCTGGGCCAGCGCCATCGAGGCATACCGGTCGAGGGTGGCGTCGTTGTCGACCGAGCCGTCGGCGGCCAGCACCCCGCAGTGGCCGTGGTCGGTGAACTCGTCGAGGCACAGGTCGGCCATGACGACGAGCTCGTCACCGACCTCCTCCACGAGCCGCGCCAGCGCGACGTTGAGGATGCCGGACGGGTCGTCGGCGCCCGACCCCCGGGCATCCTTGTGCACCGGAACCCCGAAGACCATGACGCCACCGAGGCCAGCCTCGACGCACCGACGCCCCTCTGCGACAAGGGAGTCGAGCGTGTGCTGAACCACCCCGGGCATCGCCGAGATGGCGACCGGCTCGGAGATGCCCTCGCGGACGAACACCGGCAGGACGAGCTCGGCCGGGTGCAGCCGGGTCTCGGCGACGAGCCGGCGGATCGCCGGGCTCTGCCGCAGCCGGCGGGGCCGCGAGGTCGGGAAGCCGGCCACGGCTCAGGTGGCCCGTCGCCGGCCGCCGGGACGCCGCTGGCTCGGCCGCAGCACGGCCTCACCGGCCTCCTGCGCGGCGAGCGCCAGCGAGCGACCGTGGTCGGCGAGGGCGTCGACGAGGGCCTCGGCGGTGGGCTCCGGGGCGAGCACGTCGACCCGCAGCCCGTGCTCCTCCGCGGTCTTCGCGGTGGCCGGGCCGATGCAGGCCACGACGGTCGACGGGTGCGGCTTGCCGGCGATGCCGACCAGGTTGCGCACCGTCGAGCTCGAGGTGAAGAGCACGGCGTCGAAGGACCCGTTCTTGATGGCGTCGCGCACCGGAGCGGCGGGCGGCGCGGCGCGCACCGTGCGGTAGGCGGTGACGTCGTCGACCTCCCAGCCCATCTCCTGCAGGCCCGCCACGAGGGTGTCGGTGGCGATGTCGGCCCGCGGCAGGAAGACCCGGTTGATCGGGTCGAGGTCGCGGTCGAAGTCGGGCCACTCGTCGAGCAGGCCACGTGCCGACTGCTCCCCCGACGGCACGAGATCGGCGACGATGCCCCAGTCACGCAACGCCTGGGCGGTGACGCCGCCGACGGCAGCCACCTTCAGGCCCGCGAACGAGCGGGTGTCGAGGCCGAACTCGTCGAACTTCTCGCGGATGGCGCGCACCGCGTTGACCGAGGTGAAGCCCACCCACTCGTAGCGGCCGGTGACCATGCCCTTGACCGCGCGCTCGAGCTGCTGCGGCGTGCGCGGCGGCTCGACCGAGATGGTCGGTACCACCGCGGCCTGGGCGCCGTGCTGCTCGAGCCGGGCGATCGTCGAGCCGGACTGCTCCTTGGTGCGCGGCACGAGCACCTCCCAGCCGAACAGCGGCTTGGTCTCGAACCACGACAGGGTCTCGCGCATGGTCACAGTTGACCCCACGACGGCCAGCACGGGGAAGCGTCCGTCGGCCATCGTCGCCGACGCGGCACCCAACGTGGTCACCACGGTGCGCTGCTCGGTGCTGGTGCCGCGCTCGGTGACGGCCACCGGGGTGGCGGCGTCGCGGCCGGCGGCCACGAGGGCGTCGAGTGCCTCCGCGGCCCGGTCGGGCTGACCGAGCACGACGACGGTGACCCCGGGGTCGACCGCACCGGTGAGGTCGGTGTGGCGGGCGCCGGCGACGACGACGTGGATGCCGGTGGACGTGCTCGACGTCAGCGGCACCCCCGCGTACGACGGCACCGCGGTGACCGAGCTGACGCCCGGCACGACCTCGAAGGCCAGACCGGCCTTCACGCAGGCCGAGGCCTCCTCGGCCAGGCCGTTGAAGACCGCCGGGTCGCCATCCATCAGGCGCACGACCAGGCCGCCGGGGTGCGCCTTCGCGGCGCGCACGACGAGCTTGGACCGCACCGCGTGGGTGAGCCGTTCACCGTGCTCGCCGTAGCCGGCATCGATGACGCTGACGTCGGGGCGGCACCAGCGCTGCACGACGGCCTCGCGGGCCACCTGGTCGATGACGACCGCGTCGGCGGCGGCGAGCAGCTCACCGGCGCGCACGGTGAGCAGCCCCGGGTCGCCGGGGCCGGCGCCGACGAAGGCGACGCGGGCCGGGATGCGGGTGGGGGCAGGGCTGGATGTGCGCGAGGGGCTCACGGGGCACGCTCCGTTGCGATGGGGTCGGCGGTGGGCAGTGGGGACGGGTCGGACATGAGGTCGGCGGCGCCGTCCTCGAGCAGGAGTCGGGCGAGTCGGCGCCCGAGCGCGTCGGGGTCGGCGACGTCGCCGACGAGCGAGCGCCGCAGGTCGGAGGAGCCGTCGGGGGTGCTGACGACGGCGCGCAGTGACAGCTCGGGCCCGTCGACCCCCTCGACGACCTCGGCCAGGGCGCCGACGGGGGCGGAGCACCCGGCCTCGAGCTCGGCGAGCAGCGCCCGCTCGGCGGTGACGCAGGTGCGGGTGTCGGGGTGGTCGAGCGCGGCGACGACGGATGCCGTGACGGTGTCGCCGGCGCGCACCTCGACGGCCAGCGCGCCCTGGCCGGGGGCGGGCAGCATCTGGATCGGGTCGAGCAGCTCGGTGGCCTCACCGATCCGGCCGAGGCGGCGCAGCCCGGCGGCGGCGAGGATCACGGCATCCAGCCGCCCCTCGGACACCGCGCGCAGCCGGGTGTCGACGTTGCCGCGCAGGCCGGTGACGACCAGCCCCAGGCCGAGCGCCTCGAGCTGGGCGCGGCGGCGCGGTGAGCCGGTGCCGATGGTGGCGCCGGCGGGCAGCTCGCCCAGGGTGAGCCCGTCGCGGGCCACCAGGGCGTCGCGCGGGTCCTCGCGGGCGGGCATCGCAGCCACGGTGGTGGCCTCGTCGGGTGCGGTGGGCAGGTCCTTGAGCGAGTGCACCGCGAGGTCGACCCGGCCCTCGGCCAGAGCCGCGCGAAGCGCGGAGACGAAGACCCCCGTGCCGCCGAGCTGGGCGAGCGGGGTGGCGCGGTCGAGGTCGCCCTCGGTGCTCACCTCGACCAGCTCGACCTCGTGGCCGAGCGCGCGCAGGCAGTCGGCCACCCAGCTGGACTGGGTGGTGGCGAGGGCGGAACGGCGGGTGCCGAGGCGCAGCGCGGTCATCCGTCGTCACCTGCCATGAGGGGCGGCGCGGAGACGAGCGAGACGTCGCGCGGGTCGAGGTCGAACAGCTCGGACAGGGCCCGGGCGTAGCTGCCGCCCTGGCCGTCGCGCGCCATCTCCTTCACCCGCACGGTGGGGGTGTGCAGCAGCTTGTCGACGACCCGGTGCACCGACCGGCGCACCTCGGCACGCTCGGCCTCGCTGAGGTCGGGCATCCGGTGCTCGAGCCGCACGAGCTCCTCCTCGACGAGCACGTGCGCGTGCGAGCGCAGCGCGGTGACAGTGGGGGCGACCGCCTCGGCCGAGCGGGTGACGAGGTAGGCCGCGACCTCGGAGGTGACCAGGTCGGTGGCCTCGCCGACCTGCGGTGCCGAGCCAGTGCCGGCGAGGTCCTCGCCGAGGTCGTCGAGCCCCACCCGCGACGCACCGGGCAGGTCGGCGACGCCGAGGTCGATGTCGTGCGGGAGAGCGAGGTCGACGTAGAGCTGCGGGCGGCCGTCGCGGGCGGCGAGGGCGTCGCGCACGTGGTCGACGAGCACGACCCGCGCCGGCGCCCCGGTCGACGAGATGACGACGTCGGCCCCGGCGAGGGCCTCGTCGAGGTGCGACAGCGGCATGGCCGAGCCACCGACTCGAGCGGCGACGCTGCGCGCCCGCTCGTGGTTGCGGTTCGCGACGACGACCGTGCGGGCCCCGGCCCGGGCCGCAGTGGTGGCGGCCAGCGCGCCCATGCCACCGGCCCCTACAACCAGGACCGAGAGGTCCTTGAGCGGGCCGAGCGCGGCCTGGGCGCGGGCGAGGCCGGCCTGCACGAGCGAGCCGCTGACCAGGTCGATCTCGGTCTCGGTGTGCACCCGCTTGGCAACCCGAAGCGCCTGTTGCAGAACGGCATTCAGGGCCGGCCCGACGTGGCCCTCGCGCTGGGCGCGGGCGAGGGTGCGGCGCACCTGCCCGATGATCTGGGCCTCACCGACCGCCATCGAGTCCAGCCCGGCCGCCACGGAGAAGATGTGCGCGATGCCGCGCTCGGCGTAGTGCACGAACAGGTGCGGCTGCAGGTCGCTTCGCTCGACCGAGCAGGCCTCGGCCAGCGCCGCGGTGATGGCGGTGAGGGCGCCGTGGAAGGTGGCGCACTCGGCGTACACCTCGGTGCGGTTGCACGTCGACAGCACGACGACCTCGTTGAGGTGCGTCGAGCACAGCAGCGACGCCTCGAGGGCGGTGCGCTCCTCCGGGTCGAGGGTGACCGACTCGAGGAGGGACAGGGGGGCACCGTGGTGCGACAGGCCCAGCACGACGAGGCTCATGACGACATCCCTTCCGGCACGGCCACCTTCTGGCCGTGGAACGCGAGGATCTGGAGCTCGGTCGAGAGGTCGACCTTGCGCACGACGACGCCATCGGGCACGGCGAGGACGGCGGGGGCGAAGTTGAGCACCGAGCGCACGCCGGCCTCGACGAGGTCGTCGCAGGCCTCCTGCGCACCCTCGGAGGGGGTGGCGATGACGCCGATGGCCAGGCCGTCGTCGGCAACGAGGGCAGGCAGGTCGGTCATCGGCCGCACCCGCTGGCCGGAGACGCGGTCGCCGACGACACTGGGGTCGCCGTCGAGCAGGGCGATGACCCGGAAGCCGCGCTCGGCGAAGCCCCGGTAGGCCGCCAGGGCCCGGCCCAGGTTGCCCATGCCGACGATGGCGACCGGCCAGTCCTGGGTGAGGCCCAGCGCCGAGGTGATCTCGGAGGCGAGCCGCTCGACGTCGTAGCCCACGCCGCGCACGCCGTAGGAGCCCAGGTGCGAGAGGTCCTTGCGCAGCATCGTCGAGCTGACCCCCGCGGCGGTGGCGAGCTCCTCGGAGCTGACCGAGGCGATGCCGTCACGGGCCAACGAGGTGAGCGCCCGCAGGTAGCCGGGGAGTCGGGCCACCGTCGCCTCGGGGATGCCCCGGCGGGCGGTCACTGCGGCGGACACAGGGGCTCACCGACTCCTTTCACGGGCCCGCAGGGCCGAACTGGGGGGCGATGGTCGCGTGCTGCAGCGTGCCGACCCGCGGGTGTGCTCGCCAGCGTACGGTCTTGTGAAGGCCTGCACAAAGTTGCGCCTGACCCCCGTGAGACACCTCACGGCGGCCGTGTGCTACAAGCAGTGAATGCTACGGGTGGCCGGGGCCCAGGCCCAGCCAGGCGGCGGCGCGCTGCACCTCGGCGTCGAAGACCTGCTCGCGCTGTTCGGGCAGCACCGCCCCGTTGAGCTGTCCGAACAGCTCGAACGAGACCGCCCCGAACAGCCAGGTCCACGCCATCAGCGAGCGCACCGCCCACTCCGGCGAGGTGCCCGGCCCGAGGAACCCGCCCAGCGGCGCCAGGCCCTGCGCCGCCTCGGGCGACACCGGCGCCGCGGCGTCGAGGGCGGGCGGGCCGGCACCGGCACCGGGTGCGGCCAGGGCGTCCTGCACCAGGGCCGCGAGCCGCTGGGTCACCCTGGTGGCCGGCAGCACGGTCTCCGGCGGCGCGGCATAGCCCGGGACCGGTGACCCGTAGACCAGCGCGTAGAGCGACGGGTTGGCCAGTGCCCACCGGCGCGCGGCGTGGGCGATCGTGGCCCACCGGGCCGCGAGGTCGTCACGGACGACCCTGCGCTCGGCGCGCTCCACCGCATCGCCGAGGGCATCGTAGGCGTCGACGATGAGCGCGGTGAGCAGCACGTCGCGGTTCTCGAAGTAGCGGTAGACCGCCGAGGGCGCCATGCCCAGGTCGCGAGCCACCCCGCGCAACGAGAGGGTGCCGACCCCCTGCGTGGCCAGCTGCTCGCGGGCGGCATCCAGGATCTCGGTGCGCATCTGCGCCCGGGCGCGGTCGCGCACGCCCTGGGCGCGGCCCGGTGTGGTCGTCATGCCCCGAGTGAACCAGAACCGGGTGAACATTGCACGCTGTTGTGAACAGTGTTCTTGCCACGGCGACGGAATTGCGGTTCACTGTTTCGAAGCGAGAACACTGATCACGCCAAGGAGAACCCCATGGACACGTCCCTCGTCGTCGGAGCCGGCCCGATCGGCACCCGGGTCGCCCTGCTGCTGGCGCAGCGGGGCGGGGCGGTGCGGCTGGTCACCCGCTCCGGCTCCGGCCCGGACCACCAGCGCGTGGAGAAGGTGACGGCCGACGCCTCCGACACCGACCGGATGAGCGCCCTGGCCGCCGGCACCGTCGCCGTCTACAACTGCGCCAACCCCGCCTACACCCGCTGGAGCACCGACTGGCCGCCGATCGCGGCCGCCCTGCTCGAGGCCGCCGCTGCCTCTGGAGCCGTGCTGGCCACGGTGAGCAACCTCTACGGCTACGGCGTCGTCACCGGACCCATCGGGGCCGGCACCCCGCTCGCCCCGTGCGACGCCAAGGGCGAGGTCCGGGTGCGCATGTGGCTCGACGCGCTGGCCGCCCACGAGGCCGGGCGGGTGCGCGTGGTCGAGGTGCGCGCCAGCGACTACGCGGATGCCGGTGAGTCGTCCCACCTGGCGCGCAACGCCCCGGCCGTGCTGGCCGGGCGTACTGCCCGGGTGCTCGGCGCCGCCGACCAGCCGCACAGCTGGACCGCCGCCACCGACACCGCCCGCCTCCTGGTCGACCTCGCCGGCGACGAGCGGGCGCACGGCACTGCGTGGCTGGTGCCGACCGCACCCCCGCGCACCCAGCGCGAGGCGCTGGGCGACATCGCCCGCGCTGCCGGGGTGCCGCCGCCCAAGGTCAGCGTGCTCGGGCCGCGGGCGATGCGCGCGCTCGGCCTCGTGGTGCCGATGCTGCGCGAGCTCTCGGGCACCGCCTACCAGTTCACCGCGCCGTTCGTCGTCGACGACTCCACCACGCGCGACCTGGTCGGCTGGGGGCCACAGCCGTGGGACGAGACAGTGGCGCGGGTGGTCGAGGGCGCCCGTTCCGCGGCGACCGCCGCGGCACGCTGACCCCCGCTGGGCGGCGCCGCAGCGGCGCCCGGGTGGGCCCGGCATCCGGGCCCTTGCGCCGCCCGCGCAACCCGAGGACTCAGCCCGGCGGCGGCACCGCGAGCGCGGCCCGCAGCCGGGTCTCGTCGACCCGCCAGTAGTCGTGCTGGCGACCGTCGACGAGCGTGACCGGCACCTGGTCGGACCACCGCTCGAGCCACGCGGGGTCGCTGTCGACCGAGCGCTCCTCCCACCCGACGCCGAGGTCGGCGGCCACCCGCTCGACGGTGGCGCGGGCGACGTCGCACAGGTGGCAGCCGGGACGCCCGATGAGGGTGACCCGCACCGGCGCAGCCATCAGAAGAACACCGAGCGCCGCTGCATCAGCAGCGTGTAGAGGGTCTGCTGGATGGTCTCGCGCACCTGGTCGGTGAGGTCGAAGACGAGCATCGGGTCGTCGGCCGCCCCCGCACCGTGCGTGTCGGTGGGGATCGGCGCACCGAACTCGATGATCCACTTGCTCGGCAGCGGGATGAGGCCGAGCGGGCCGAGCCAGGGGAAGGTCGGCGTGATCGGCGCGTAGGGCAGCCCGAACAGCCGCGCGACGGTGTTCATGTTGCCCAGGATCGGCGCGATCTCCTCGGCGCCCACGACCGAGCACGGGATGATCGGCACCTGCGCGTGCAGCGCCGCCGAGACGAACCCGCCGCGGCCGAAGCGCTGCAGCTTGTAGCGCTCGCGGAACGGCTTGCCCACGCCCTTGAACCCCTCGGGGAAGACGCCGACGAGCTCGCCCTGGTCGAAGAGCCGCTCGGCGTCGGCGTTGGTGGCCAGCGTCGAGCCGGAGCGCCGCGCGATGGTGCCCAGGAACGGGGTCTGGAAGACCAGGTCGGCGCCGAGCGCGCGCATCACGCGACGCTGCGGGTGCTCGTCGTGGATGGCCAGCTGCACCATCAGCGAGTCGATCGCGATGGTGCCCGAGTGGTTCGACACCACGAGCGCGCCGCCGGTGGCCGGGATGTTCTCGATGCCGCGCACCTCGACCCGGAACCAGCGCCGGTAGATGGGCCGCAGCATGGGGTAGAAGACGTTCTCGGTGAAGTCGCGGTCGTAGCCGAAGTCGTCGACCTCGTAGTCGCCGTCGACCCTGCGCCGCACGTAGGCGAGCACCTGGGCGACGCGGCGCTCGACGTCGTCGGGGGCGACGCCGGCCGACTCGGCGCCGAACCGCAGCATGCCGACCACGGCGTCGAGCGCGTCACCGACGTCGGGCAGCGGCAGCCCGGTGCGACGTGGGGCCTCGTGCACGGTGGGGTCGAGCGGCGGCTCCGCGATGCGCAGGTGCGGGCGCTCGGCGTCCCGGCGGGCCTTCTCGCGCGGGTCGACGCGCGGACGACGCGTCGTCGCCGCCGCGGGCGACACCGGGGCGACCGGGGTCGCCGGCTCGACCGGGGGTGGGCCGGCCGGGCGGCGGGTGCGGCGCTCGCCGCTCTGCCGGGATGCCGTGCGCGAGGCGGCCGAGCGCACCTGGGGCGCCGGCCGGTGTGGGCGCCGGGGAGTCGTGGACCCGCCGTCGACGGCGTCTGCTGCCGGGGCGCCGGTTCCCGACTCCGCCGTCGTTCTCGCTGTGGTCGCCTGGGTGGCCTGGGGACCCGAGGGCTTGGCCGCCTTGGCTCCCGCGGGCTTGGCTGCCTTGGCTCCCGCGGGCTTGGCCGCCTTGGTGCCCGAGGGCTTGGGTGCCTTGGCGCCTGCAGGCTTGGCCGACTTCGCCCTCGGTGTCGTCGTGGCCGGGGTCAGCCCGGCATCCGGGGTGTCGGTGTCGTCGTCGACGACGACGACGATTGGCTCGGCGCCGATGAGCGGGGTGGAGCGGCGCTTGGCCCGCTCCCCCGACGCCCGGGCCGCTCCCGCGGCCAGCGCTCCCTGGCGTGCAGCCATCAGTGCCCCCTCCCGGTGCCCAGCGTGCGCAGCACCGCCGAGGTGGCGGTGCCGGCGACGCCGCTCACGGCATCCCCCACGATCGCGGCGGCCGGCACGGCCGGGCCGACGGTGTGCGCGAAGTCCTCGAACGCCCCGCGCGAGCTGAACGCGGGCTCGAAGCCGAGCACGCTGCGCATCCGGCCGGTGTCGAGCCCACGGCCGAAGGCGAGGAACGACATCTGGTCGGGCGAGAAGTCGGCCAGACCCATCCGCCGGGCCAGCCCACCGACGAACCCGGCAGCGGGCAGCGGCAGCCACACCACGGGCCGGCCGACGATCGACGCGGCCTGGAGCACGGTCACCACGCCGTCGCCGGCGATGTTGACCACTCCGGTGGCGTCGCCGGTGGTGGCGAGGGCCAGGGCGCTGATGGCGTCGTCCTCATGGACGAACTGCATCCGGGCGTCGAAGCCGAGGGGCGCGGGGATGAGCGGCAGGTTGAAGTAGTCGGTGATCGAGGTGCGGATGCGCGGACCGATGACGTTCGCGAAGCGCAGGGTGAGGATCTCGGTGTCGGGGCGGCGCCGGGCGTACCCGCGCACGTAGCCCTCGACCTCGATGGAGTCCTTGCCGAACCCGCCCGACGGCGTGCGCTTGGCGCTCATGTCCTCGGTGAACATCGCGGGGTCGCGCGGCGTGGACCCGTAGACCGCGGCGGAGGACTTCACGACGAGGCGGCGCACGGTGCTCGACTTCTGGCAGGCCGCCAGCAGCTGCATCGTGCCGATGACGTTGATCTCCTTCTGCGGGGTGCGGCCCCCGACGAAGGTGGGTGTGGCGATGACGTTCATGTGCACGACGGTGTCGACGCCCGAGCTCTCGATGACCCGCCCGATCATCGGGTTGCGGATGTCGGCGCGCACGAACTCGACGTCGCCGATGTCCTTGGCCGGCGGGATGACGTCGACGCCGACCACGCGGTCGACGCTCGGGTCGGCGCTCAGCCGGCGCGCGAGCAGGCCGCCGAGGTACCGGGACACCCCGGTGACGAGCACCACCGACCCCATGCTCAGCTCCTCAGCTCGACCGTTCCTGTGCCGACCCTACCCAGTGCCCCCGCAGCCGGTGAGGTGAGCCCATAACCTGCGTCAACGACAAAGGCCCCCGGGATGCCGGGGACCTTTGAAGCTCGAGAGGTGACTCGAGGTCACTTCTTGTTGCGGCGCTGGTGGCGCGTCTTGCGAAGGAGCTTGCGATGCTTCTTCTTCGCCATCCGCTTGCGCCGCTTCTTGATGACTGAACCCATGCCGATGTCCTCAATGCTGGTGCGTCTGGTGCGGCTGCCCACCCTACCGGCAGGCGAGCACCGCTCCCAAACCGTGGTCTGGTCGTGGTTGGTGGTCGTGCTGGGTGGTGGTCGTGCTGGTGCGCTGGTTCTGGTGGTGATCCGGCCAGGCACGTCGAGGGGCGGCCCGCGGTGCGGGCCGCCCCTGCGGCATCAGCGGCTGCGCCGGATCACGCGGTGTCGACGAAGGAGCTGCGCAGGTACGCGTGCACCTCGTCCTCGGGGACGCGGAACGACCGACCGACGCGGATCGCGGGGAGCTCCCCGGCGTGCACCATGCGGTAGACGGTCATCTTGGAGACCCGCATGATCGCGGCGACCTCGGCGACGGTGAGGAACCGCACCTCCCCGAGCGAACGCTCCGTGGACATCGTGACCTCAACTTCTGCTCGTCCCCAGAGCCGGGAACCCCGGCATGTCGCATGTGGACTCGCAAACGCAACCATAGGGGCAGATGTGACCACTGTGGAAGGGAATGCACCACATTCGTCCGTGCTGTCCAGCCGACACGCCGCGCTGTCCCTCACGAGATTCGGCCCGCAGCGTCCGCGCCACGAGCCCTCAGTCGAACCAGGGGTCCAGCCCGTGCAGCGGGAAGACGGCCTGGCGCGTGGCCAGCACGGCCCGGTCGACCGGGTTCTCGGGGTTGTGCCCCATGTTCCACGGCTGCACCCAGATCGGCAGTGCGGACGCCGGCAGGTCGCCCATCCGGCTCGGCGCGACCCGCCCGAGCGACTGCTGTACGTGGTCGAGCCAGCGCTGGGGCACGGCGGTGTCGACCGGCATCGGCACGTGCGCGGCGATGGCGGTGAGGTGGGTCCACGACCGCGGCACCACCTCGACGAGCTCGTAGCCGCCACCACCCAGCGCCACCCACCGCCCGGATGCCGCCTCGTGCGCCAGGTCGTGCAGCGCCTCGTGGGCGCGGCGCTGGGCGTCGACGGTGATGGCGAGGTGGGCCAGCGGGTCGTGCATGTGGGTGTCGCAGCCGTGCTGGGTGACCAGCACGTCCGGGGCGAAGGCCCGCACGAGCGGCGGCACGACGGAGTCGATCGAGCGCAGCCAGGCGGAGTCGCCGGTGCCCGGCGGCAGGGCGACGTTGGCGACGGTGCCCCTCGCCGACGGGCCACCGATGTCGGCAGGCCAGCCGGTGCCGGGGAAGAGGTGCCGGCCGCTCTCGTGCACCGAGATCGTGAGCACCCGGGGGTCGTTCCAGAACATCCGCTCGACGCCGTCGCCGTGGTGCACGTCGATGTCGACGTAGGCCACCCGCTCGGCGCCGTGGTCGAGCAGCCACTGGATGCCGACGCCGACGTCGTTGTAGATGCAGAACCCGCTCGCGTAGCCGCGCATGGCGTGGTGCAGGCCGCCGCAGTAGTTGACCCCGTGCTCCATGTCGCCCTGCCACACACCGCGGCAGATGTCGAGGGTGCCCTGGGCGATGCGGGCGGAGGCCTCGTGCATGCCGGCGAACGCCGGGTCGTCCTCGGTGCCCAGGCCGCGGTGCACGTCAGCGGCCGTGGGGTCGGCGGAGGCGCGGTGCACGGCATCGATGTAGTCGCGGTCGTGCACGGTGGCGAGCACGTCGTCCGTGGCGACGCCGGGGGCCAGCAGGGTGACGTGGTCGAGCACCCCGAGGGCGCTCGCCAGGCGGGTCGTGAGGTCGAGCCGCACCGGGGCCATCGGGTGGGTGGGGCCGAAGTCGTAGTCGCAGAACACCTCGTCCCACACGACGCTCGTCCCACCGGCCATGTCTGCACGCTACTCGCCGATCGCGTCGTGGCAGGCTGGGGCCCCAACGACACCCGCGAGGGAGGCACCCACGATGGCACGCAGCACTGCCCGTGACGACGACGTGCTCGTCATCGGGCTCGGCCGGTTCGGCGCGGCCGCGGCAATCGAGCTGCGCCGCCTGGGGCACAAGGTCACCGCCATCGAGCGCGACGGTTTCCTGGCCGAGAAGTTCCTCGGCCGGGTCAGCCACGTCATCCACGGCGACGCCAGCGACGTCGGCGTCATCCAGGACGCCAAGGCCGGGCGGTTCCGCATCGCGGTGGTCGCCATCGGCTCGTCGGTCGAGGCGTCGGTACTGGCCGCGGCCAACCTCAGCGACGCCGGGGTGCCCGACATCTGGGCCAAGGCGCTCTCGCCCGAGCATGCGCGCATCCTCGACCGGATCGGCGTGCAGCACATCGTGCGCCCCGAGGCCGACACCGGCCGCCGGGTCGCCCACCTCGTCGGCGGCCGGATGCAGGACTACATCGAGTTCGACGACGGGTTCGCCATCGTCAAGATGCGCCCACCCACCGAGGCGATCGGTTTCACCTTGGAGCAGAGCGCGATCCGCAGCAAGTACGGCGTCACCGTCGTCGGCGTCAAGGCGCCCGGCGAGGACTTCACGTATGCCGTGCCGTCGACCAAGGTCTCGGCGCACGACACGCTCATCGTCAGCGGCCCGACGGCCCTCATCGAGCGCCTCGCCGCCCGCCCCTAGCCCCGAAAGGGACTAGGTCACCAGCTGGCGATGCCGCCGCGGTCGCCGGACAGCGGGAGCGTCATCGCGAGCTCCTCCTCGCCGTCGTCTTCCGACACCACCCGCATCGGCCGGCGCTCGGCCGTCGGGCGGAACCCGAAGCCGCTGGCGAAGGCCACCGCGCGCCCGTTGTCGGTTCCCACCCAGTAGAGCAGCTGCCGCTTGCCGTCCTCGGCGGCGCTGCGGGCGCCGGCCCGCACCAGCTCGGTGGCGACGCCGGTCCCGCGGGCCTCCGGGTGCACCCACAAGCCGAACAGCTGGGCGGCCTCGGGCTGGTCGTCGCCGGCGGTCCCCACGCTGGCGATGCCGACCGGCCGGCCGTCGCGCTCGGCCACCAACCGGGTCGAGCGCTGCATCCGGGACCGCCAGAACTCCTCGCTCTCGGCGGCCTCCTGGTCGTGCGTGGCGACGAACGCGTCCGGGGACTCCTGCAGTGCAGTGAGGCGCACGGAGCGGTACTGCTCCCAGTCATCGACCCCCAGGGGGCGCACCGTGATGTCACTCATGGCGGCCACTCTCCCACGACCCCCGCGGCCTGCTGCAACCCGAGGGGGTGAACTTCAGGAGGCGGCCGGCAGGTCGAGCGCCAGCGTCTCCTCGGTGACCGACGGGTCCCACGGCATCCGGCCCACGGCACCGGTGGCGCGAAAGCCCATCCGGGCGTAGAACGCGCGGGCCCGGGCGTTCTCGTGCGCCACGTCGAGCACCACGCGCCGATACCCGGATGCCGCGGCGTGCGTCAGCGCCGTCTCCACCAGGCGCGCTGCGACGCCGGTTCCGCGGGCGACGGTCGCCACCCACATCCCCACGAGGACCACCTCGTCGGCGGGCTGGTCGGGGGCGTGCCACAGCCCCACGGTGCCGACCGGGCGGCCGGAGTCCAGGGCCAGCCAGGTCGGGCCGCCCGTCGTGCTGCGCTCGCGCCACTCGTCGTCGGTGGTGCCGGCCGACTGGGCGTACGTCACCCAGAACGCCCGGGGGCTGTCGATGAGCGCGGCGAGCCGCACGTCGCGCCAGGTGCGCCACGCCTGCGCGGTGACCCGCTCGACCACCAGCCGAGCGTGCGGCTCGGCCTCACTCACCGGCGAGCTCGGCGGAGCGCTTGGCGGCAGCCTCCATCGCGGTGATGAAGGCGGCGCGCACCTTGTGGTCGTCGAGCGTGCGCAGCGCGGCAGCGGTGGTGCCTCCGGGCGAGGTGACCTGCTCGCGCAGCACGGTGGGGTGCTGGCCGGTCTCCTTGATCATCGTCGCCGCGCCGTAGAGCGTCTGCACCACGAGCTCGGTGGCGGTGGTGCGCGGCATCCCGAGCACGACACCGGCCTCGATCATCGCCTCGACGACGTAGAAGATGTAGGCCGGTCCGCTGCCGGAGATGGCGGTGACGGCATCCTGCAGCTTCTCGGGCACCTCGACCACCTTGCCGGTGGCGGCGAGCAGGGCCTCGGCCTCGCGCAGGTGCTGTGGGTCGCAGTGCGCGCCGGCGCTGACGGCGGCCATGCCCTGGTCGACGAGGGCGGGCGTGTTGGGCATCACCCGCACGACCGGGCGGCCCTGCGGCAGGCGCGCCTCGAGGTAGCTGGTCGTGATGCCGGCGGCGAGGCTGACCACGAGGTTGCCGTCGTCGACGTGGGCGGAGATCTCGGCGAGCAGGCCGCCCATGTCCTGCGGCTTGACCACCAGCACCAGGGTGTCAGCGAGCGCCGCGGCCTCGGCGTTGTCGAGCACCCGAACGCCGTACTTCTCGGTCAGCTCGGCGGCGCGTTCGGCCCGGCGCTCGGTGATGACGAGCTGGTCGGTCGGGCGCCCGGCGCGCAGCAGCCCTGACAGGAGGGTCTCGCCCATGACGCCCGCACCGAAGATCGCAACGATTCCCATGGAACGTGAGTATGCCGGGTGCCCGCCCGGCGCTCGCGCGGGTTTCGCGCGGCGGCGAGCACCCGGCATCCGGCCGCGACTGCGGACGTGGCTGCCAGGGCGACCACGTCCGCACGCGAAGCGGGTCAGCCGGTGGTGGCGAGCGAGCGGAGGAAGAAGGTGAGGTTGGCGGGGCGCTCGGCCATCCGGCGCACGAGGTAGCCGTACCAGTCCTCGCCGAACGGCACGTAGACGCGCATCTGGTGCCCGCGGTCGGCGATGCGGGCCTGCTCGGCGGGCCGGATGCCGTGCAGCATCTGGAACTCGTAGCTGTCGGGCGAGCGGCCGTGGTGGCCGGCGAGGGCCTGCGCGATGTCGATGAGCCGCGGGTCGTGGCTGGCCACCATCGGGTAGCCGTCGCCGGCCATCAGCACCTTGAGGCAGCGCACATAGGACAGGTCGACGTCGGTGCCGTCCTGGAACGCCACCGATGCCGGCTCCTTGTAGGCGCCCTTGCACAGCCGCACCCGGCTGCCCTCGGTCGCGAGGTCACGGCAGTCGGCCTCGGTGCGGTGCAGGTAGGACTGCACGACGGCGCCGACCCACGGGAAGTCCTGGCGCAGCTCGCGCAGCGTCGCGAGGGTGCGGTCGGTGGTGGTGTGGTCCTCCATGTCGAGGGTGACCGTGGTGCCGCCCCGCGCGGCGGCCGCGCAGATGGCCCGGGCGTTCTCGAGGGCGATGGCGTCGCCGTCGTTCGGCAGCGCCTGGCCGACGGCGCTGAGCTTGACGCTCACCTCGGCCGCTCCGTAAGCAGACAGGTCGGCCTCGGCCAGCGCCTCGAGCAGGTGCACGTAGGTGTCGCGGATCGCCTCGGCGTGGGCCCGGTGGGTGGTGTCCTCGCCGAGGTAGTCCAGGGTCGCGAGCCGGTTGGTGGTGCGCAGCTCGGCGGCCACGGCGACGGCCTCGTCGACCGACTCGCCCGCGACGTAGCGGCTGACGACCGAGCGGCTGACCGGCGCCCTGAGCACGGTCGTCTTCACGAGGTCGGAGTCGGACAGCTGGAGCAGGGCTCCCCGGAGCAGGTCACTGGCATCCACGATCGACAGGCTAACGGGAGGCGCGGCTCGGGTGGCGCCCGGCATCCGCCCCACCCCCCGCGTCCGCAAGACCCATCGGCCGGATGCCGCCCGCTCGGTGTGCGCGCGGGCGGCCCGGTGCGCTGTGGTCAGGGGGTTCGGCGGCGCAGGGTGAGGCTGCCCAGGGCCAGCGAGAGCGCGATCCAGAGGGCGATGACGCCCAGGCTGGGCAGCACCTTGCTGAGCGGGTCGGCCAGCGCGCTGACGTCCTTCATGGCGTCGACGGCGTACGACAGCGGCAGGATGTTCGAGACCCACTCGAGCACCGGCGGCAGCAGCTCGCGCGGCACGAGCAGACCGCAGAGCAGGAACTGCGGGAGGATGAACGCCGGCATGAACTGCACCGCCTGGAACTCGGTGCGAGCGAACCCGCTGGCGAGCAGCCCCAGCGCCGTGCCGAGCACCGCGTCGAAGACGGCGATGACGACCAGCAGCCAGAGCGGCCCGGCGATGTCGAGCCCGCAGACCCACACCGCGAAGGCGGTGGCCACGACGGCCTGGATGACGGCCATCACCCCGAAGGCCAGCGCGTACCCGAGCATCAGGTCGCCCTTGCCCAGCGGTGTGGTGAGCAGCCGCTCGAGGGTGCCGTTGGTGCGCTCGCGCAGCGTCGAGACGCTGGTGACGATGAACATCACCACGAACGGGAAGACGCCCAGCAGCGACGGACCGATCCGGTTGAACACGTCGCCGGGCAGGTCGGCGTAGATCCACGCGAGCAGCCCGAGCAGCACGCAGGGCACGACGACCATCAGGGCGACGGTGCGGCGGTCGCCGCGCAGCTGGCGCAGGATGCGGGCTGCGGTGGTGCGGGTGATCCGGACGTTCATGCCGCCGCACCCCCGTCCGGGCCGCCGGCCCCGCCACCGGCGGCATCCGCGGCATCCGCCGCGTCGATGAGGGCGAGGAATGCCTGTTCGGCATCGGCACTGCCGGTGCTCTCGAGCAGCTCGGCCAGCGTCGAGTCGCTGAGGATGCGGCCGTCGCGCAGCAGCAGCAGCCGGTCACAGCGCGAGGCCTCGTCCATGACGTGGCTCGACACGAAGACGGTGCGCCCCTCGCGCGACAGCCGCCGGAACAGGTCCCAGAGCTCGCGGCGCAGCACCGGGTCGAGCCCGACCGTCGGCTCGTCGAGCACCAGCACCTCGGGGTCACCGACGAGCGTGCAGGCCAGGCTCGCCCGCGACCGCTGCCCTCCTGAGAGGTTGTCGACCTTGGCGTTCTGGTGGTCGGCCAGGTCGACGGCAGCGATGGCCCGGTCGACGGCATCCGCCCCGACCCCCATGATGCTGGCGAGGTAGCCCACGTTGTCGCGCACCGACAGGTCGCCGTAGACGCTGGGCGCCTGGGTGAGGTAGCCGACCCGGTGCCGCAGCCCCGGCGAGCCGGCTTCCTCACCGAGCACCGTGACCGTGCCGCCCGCGAGGACCTGCACGCCCACCACGGCCCGCATCAGGGTCGACTTGCCACCACCGCTCGGGCCGAGCAGGCCGACCACCTGGCCGCGCGGTACCCGCAGGCTGAGGTCGGGCAGCACCTCGCGCCCGCCCCGCACCACCCGCAGGTGGTCGACGACGACGGCGTCGTCCTCCGCTTTATTCGTCATGTGATGAAATATGCCACCGCGCCTCGGATGCCGCAAGACCCCGCGCCGTCGGCGCGCGCCGGTACCGTGCCGGGATGTCGTTCCCCAACCCGTTGCACCGGCCCTACCCGGCGGATGCCTACCGCGGCGAGGGCGGCCAGGTGAGCGCCTGGCTGCGCCGCGACGACACCGCCCCCGAGATCGCCCACCGCTCCGGCGGCAGCTGCGAGTACCTCGCGACCGGCGACGCCACCGGCGGCCACTACGGCCTCTACCGCTGGACCTTCGGCGACGACGAGTCCGGCCCCGACCCGCACTTCCACCGCTCCATCACCGAGTCGTTCTACGTGCTCGAGGGCAGCGTGCGCCTCTACGACGGCACCGGCTGGGTCACTGCCGGCAGCGGTGACTTCCTGCACGTGCCCGAGGGCGGCCTGCACGGCTTCCGTGGTGCCGGCCGGGCCCGGATGCTGCTGATGTTCACCCCCGGCGCGCCCCGTGAGGACTACTTCGAGACACTGGATGCCGTGGGCCGCGGGGCGCCGATGGCAGCCGACGAGCGGGTCGCCTTCATGCTGCAGCACGACACCTACTGGGTCTGAGAAACACCAATACCGAGAGGGGACTCGAGTGTCCTTCCAGGCCTACCTCGACGCGGTCGAGAACAAGACCGGCAAGACCCCGCAGCAGCTCGTCGACGAGGCGAGCGCCAAGGGGTTCGGCCCCGACACCGCAAGCGGCGAGATCGTCGCCTGGCTCGCCGACGACTACGGGCTCGGCCGCGGGCACGCCATGGCGCTGGTGCACGTCGTCAAGAACGGCCCCGGCATCAGTGCCACACACGTCGGCACGACGGGAACCCACCGCGACGAGTCGGACGTGCTCCGGCTCGACGGCATCGCGAAACGCGCCGAGCCGGCATCCTGAACCGCCACCGACCCACTTCGAGTGCGGAAACGGTTGCGGCAGCGACCGTTTCCGCACTCAGGCGGAGGTGGCGAGGTGCAGGCGGGCGAAGGCGAGCGCCTCGGCGAGGTCGAGCTCGCGCTGTGCCTCACCGGCACGACGGGTCGCCACCTCGACGACGACGTGGCCGGCGTACCCACCGGACGCCAGGGTCTCGAGCACGTCGCCACAGGGCTGGGTGCCTCGCCCCGGCACGAGGTGCTCGTCGCGCGCCGAGCCGACGCCGTCGGCCAGGTGCAGGTGCCGCAGCCGCGGCCCGAGCCGGCGCACCATCTCCATCGCGTCGGACCCGGAGGTCGAGGTGTGCGACAGGTCGAGCGTCACGTGGTCGTAGGGCTGCGGCACGGGGTCCCAGTGCGGCAGGTAGGCCTCGAGCTCGCGCGAGCGCGGTCCCCGCCACGGATACATGTTCTCGACCGCGAGCCGGATGTCGCCGCCCGAGCCGCGTGCCGCCACCCCCTCGACGAAGTCGCGCGCATACTCGCGCTGCCACCGGAACGGCGGGTGCAGCACGACGGTGTCGGCCCCGACCTCGTCGGCCAGCGCCATCGAGCGGTCGATCTTCTCCCAGGGGTCGGTGCCCCAGACCCGTTGGGTGACCAGCAGGGTCGGTGCGTGCACCGACAGCACCGGGATGCCGTGCAGCTCGGACAGCGTGCGCAGCGCCCCCGCCTCGCGGGTGAGCGGGTCGGTCCAGACCATCACCTCGACGCCGTCGTAGCCGAGCCGGGCGGCGAGCTCGAACGCCGCGGCGACGCCCTCGGGGTAGACCGACGCCGTGGACAACCCGACCCGGGCCCGTGGCACGTCGACCGGGCCCCCCGCGCCCGCGCCCCGCGCACCCCGTGTCGGCACGGCTCAGCTCATCCGATCCAGGTGCCGCAGGATGATGCCCTCGCGCAGCGCCCACGGGCAGATCTCGAGGCGGTCCAGGCCGAGCAGGTCCATCGTCGCCTCGGCCACCACCGCCCCGGCGAGCAGCTGGCGCGAGCGCGAGCCCGACACCCCGGGCAGTCCGGAGCGCTCGGCAGCCGTCATCGCGGCGATCTCGGGCAGCCGCGCCGACAGCGCGTGCCGGTCGAGGGCCCGGGCGGCGTACATCCCCTCCGCGCTCGGGGCCGCGCCGCAGACGCGGGCCAGCGACCGCATCGTCTTCGAGGTGCCCACCGCGTGGTCGGGGGTGCCGGCCTTCGCGAGTGGCCGCAGCTCGGCGGCGATCGAGGCACGCACCTGCTTGCGCGCCAGCCGCACCAGCTCGAGGGCGGGTGGGTCGCCGGGCAGGAGGTCGCGGGTGACCCGGCCGGCACCGAGCGGCAGCGACACCGCGACATCCGGGTCCTCGTCCATGCCCTGGGCGAGCTCGAGCGAACCGCCGCCGATGTCGGCGACGAGGAGGGTGCCGGCCGACCAGCCGAACCAGCGCCGGGCCGCGAGGAAGGTCAGCCGGGCCTCGTCCTCACCGCTCAGCACGTCGAGCGAGACGCCGGTGCGCTCGACGACCGCCGCCAGCACGTCGTCGCCGTTCGGGGCCTCGCGGATGGCGCTGGTCACGAACCCGCTGAGGTCCTCGACGCCCGAGTCCTCGGCCACCTCGACGCACTCCTGCACGAAGCCGGCCAGCCGGTCGCGGCCGGCGTCGGCGATCAGCCCGTCGTCGGTGACGTGCTCCGACAGGCGCAGCTCGATCTTGTGCTTCGACGCGGGCAGCGGCTGGGCGCCGGGGTGCGCGTCGACGACGAGCAGGTGGACCGTGTTCGATCCGACGTCGATGACCCCGAGGCGCATGCGCCCAACGTAGTGGCTGGGCGGGTCGGCCCCTAGGGTGGGGCGCGTGCCCGAGACACCCCTCGACATCGCCCGTACCTGGGCCGAGATGCCCGACCCGGCCAACCCCGGCCAGCGGTTCCGGCTCGACCTGACCTGGCTGACCTCGAGCTGGACGTGCATCTTCGGGTCGGGCTGCAAGGGCATCTACGCCGACCGGCCCGACGACGGCTGCTGCACCCTCGGCGCGCACTTCACCGACGACGACGACGTCGAGCGCGTGCAGGCCGTGGTGGCCGAGCTCGGCGAGGACGAGTGGCAGATGCACCCGGGTCGGGGGCGCTACGGCGAGAAGGACCCCGCCCGGCTCAAGGCCTGGACCGAGAAGGAGGACGGCGCCCGCAAGACCAAGGTCGTGCAGGGCGCCTGCATCTTCCTCAACCGGCCCGGCTTCCCCGCGGGCGCCGGTTGCGCGTTGCACCAGCACGCGGTGCTCACCGGGCGCCCGCCGCACGAGGCGAAGCCCGACGTGTGCTGGCAGCTGCCGATCCGCCGTTCCTACCGCACGGTCGAGCGCCCCGACGACACGTCCTACCTCGAGGTGACGATCGCCGAGTACGACCGCCGCGGGTGGGGGCCGGGCGGGCACGACCTCGACTGGTACTGCTCCTCGAACACCGAGGCCCACGTCGGTGCCGAGCCGGTCTACCGCAGCAACCGGGCCGAGCTCACCGCCCTGATGGGCGAGGAGGGCTACGCCCAGCTGGTGCTGCGCTGCGAGGCCCACCTCGACACCGTCAAGCGGGCCCGCTCGGCCGGCGCCCGCCAGCTCATCCCGCTGCTCGTGCACCCGGCCACGGTGGAGGCCGGCACCGTCGGCGGCCGCCGCACCCGGGTCCCCCGCAAGCGCACGGCACCGGTGGCCGGCGCCAACGAGGCGGCGCACCCGGTGCCGCCGGCCAAGGGCACCCGGGCGGCCGGGAAGTCCCCGGCCAAGGCGGTCACGACCAAGGGGTCCTCGAACGCCAAGGGGTCCTCGAACGCCAAGGCGTCCGCCACAAAGGCGACGAGCAAGCCGCCGGCCAAGCCGGCCAAGGCTCCCGCGAAGCCGGCTCCCAAGAGCCCCGCCAAGTCGTCGAAGCCGCGCCGCTCGTCGTGATCCGCAGCCCGAACATCTGGGACTCCCCCGACGTCTACGAGCTGGAGAACCTCGCCTCCGACCGGGCCGGGGTCATCGACACCACGATCGACGCCCTGCACCCACTGCGCGGTGCCGTCGTCGTCGACATCGGCTGTGGCACCGGCTTCCACCTCCCCCGGTTCGCGGCCCGCGGCGCGCGAGCGGTCGGCGTGGAGCCGCACCTGCCGCTGGTACGCCGTGCCCGGCAGCGGCTGGCGGCGGGCGGTGCGCACCCGGCATCCGTGCTCGCCGGTGGCGCCGAAGGGCTGCCGCTGGCCGACGCCAGTGTTGATGTGGCGCACGCCCGCTGGGCCTACTTCTTCGGCGCCGGGTGCGAACCGGGGCTGGCCGAGGTCGCCCGGGTGCTGCGTCCGGGGGGCATCGCCGTCGTCGTCGACAACGACGTCACCCGGTCGACCTTCGGCTCGTGGTTCCGACGTGCCTACCCGGCCTACGATCCCGTTGCGGTGCAACGGTTCTGGAACCGTCGCGGGTTCACGACGGAGCAACTCACGATCCAGTGGACGTTCGACCGACGCGACGACCTCGAGGCCGTGGCGCGCATCGAGCTGCCTCCGGCGGTGGCCGACGAGGTGCTGGCCGCCTACGAGGGGCTCGTCGTCGACTACGCGGTGGCCCTGCGCTGGAGGCGGTTCGGGCACCGCCAGGGGGTGTGAGGACGGTCCCAAACCGCGGACCCGGCGGGCGCGGCGGTGAGACGATGGAAATCGCAACCAGACCGCGACCGGGAGGACGACGGGTGAGCACCGGGGCCGGCATCGACACTGGCAGCGCCGTCACCGTTCCGATCACCGGGATGACGTGCGCGTCCTGCGAGAAGCGGGTCACCCGCGCGCTGCGGCGCGTGCCCGGGGTGACGTCGGTCAGCGTGTCGGCCACGCGGGGCACCGCGACCATCACCGGCGAGGGCCCCCTCGACCGCACCCAGCTCGACGCCGCCATCCGCTACGCCGGCTACGAGCCGGGCACTACTCCGTGGCTCTCGCCCGACCTGTCCGTGTGGCGCACCGTGCTCGGGGCCGCCGTGGCCATGGCCGCCGTCGCCGTGGCGATCTCCTTGCTGGGCCCGGCCGACCTCACCTCGGGGCTCTCCGACCCGGCGCGCGGTGGCCTGGCACTCGTCCTCGTGCTGGGGCTGACCGCCGGCATCTCCACCTGCATGGCGATGGTCGGCGGCCTGGTGCTCGGCTTCTCGGCATCGCACGCCGCCGGCCTCGCCGCCCGCGGTGAGACCTCACTGTCCTTCGCCACCCGGATGCGGCCCCAGATCGCCTTCAACGCCGGCCGGGTCGTCGGCTTCGGCGTGCTCGGCGCGCTGCTCGGCGCCATCGGCTCGACGATGAGCCTGCCCACCCGGGTCACCGGGCTGCTGGTGCTGGCCGTCGCGGTGGTCATGTTCCTGCTCGGCATCCGGCTCACCGGGGTGTCCCCGCGGGTGGCCGCCTGGTCGCCCAGGCTCCCCGCCGGGCTCGGCCGGGTGCTCGGCATCGAGGACGCCGCGGACGCCGGCTACAGCCACTGGCGCACCGCCCTCGTGGGTGCCGCCACCTTCCTGCTGCCCTGCGGTTTCACCCAGGCCGCACAGGTCTACGCCCTCTCGACCGCGTCGCCGGTCAAGGCGGGCGCCATCATGGCGACCTTCGCCCTGGGCACCACGCCCGGGCTGCTGGCGCTGGGGTCGCTGCCCGAGCTCACGACCGGGAGGCGCCAGGCCACCGTGCTGCGCGTCGTCGGGGTGCTCGTGCTGGCCTTCGCGCTGCTCAACGTCTCGAGCGGGCTGAACCTGCTGGGTCTCACCGGCGGCTCGGCGTCGGCCGCCGCGACATCGGCGGCGGGTGCGCGCACGGTGTCCGCCAACGTCACGGTGGCCGGCGGTGTGCAGACGGTGCGGATGACGCAGGGGCCTGACGGCTACGCGCCCGCCGACACGGTGCTCTACGCCGGGATGCCGACCACCTGGCTCATCGACGGCACCTCGAAGTTCAGCTGCAGCGCGGCCCTGCGGGTGCCCGACCTGGGTGTGGCGGTCAACCTGGCCGAGGGCCAGAACACCGTGCCGCTCCCGGCGATGGATGCCGGGACGGTGCACTTCACCTGCGCGATGGGGATGTACTCCGGCAACCTGCTCGTGGTCGACCCGCCCCCCGCGGGTGCCCCGCCGCCGAGCGCGCCCGCCGCCGGCTGAGGGACGGCTGCCGAGGGCGCGCCTTCCGGCAACGGCTCCCGCCCGAGGGCCCGGTCGAGGGGTCGAGACATGCCCGGGATCGCGATTCTCACGGGCGTGTCATGACCGGTCGACCGGCGGCAGCCGCCCGTCAGCAGTCGAAGACCGACCAGCAGAGGTGGTTGCGCCGCCGCTGGTCGTCGAGCACCAGCTCGCGCACGGCCGCGGGCAGCTGGTCGCGCTGCCACCGGCACTCCCGCCCTCCGGCGGCCTCCACGTCGTCGGTCGACGCGGCGGCGCGCACGGCCTTGATCGCGTAGGCGGCCGCCCCCAGGTCGTGCGCCGCGACGTGGGCGACGACCCCCGCCTGGCCCGCTGAGTAGGCCGCGTGGCGGGCCGCGCCGGCCAGGTCGCGGGCCGCGCCCATCGCGTGCCCGCCCGCCGCACGCGCCCGCATCATCGGCAGCTCACCACGCACCCAGGCGCGAGCCGCCTCGATCGCCTGCCGCGGCCGCACGTCATCGGGCCGCACCGCCTCGAAGAGCGGCAGCACGTGCTCGGCGCAGGAGGCCGCCCACAGCGCCAGCAGGTGGTGGTCGGCGTCGGTGAGGGTCCCGCCGCGCCGGATGGTCACCAGCCGCGGGTCGGGCTCGCTCGGCAGGATCACCCTTCCCCCCTCCCTGCGGTCAGCCGGCCCCGGGGTCGAGGTCGAGCGCGATGTCCAGGATCGGCGAGGAGTGCGTGAGCCCACCGACCGAGAGGTAGTCGACGCCGGTCGCGGCGTACGCGGCCGCCACCTCGAGCGTCAGGTTGCCCGTCGCCTCGATCTCGACCGGCTCTCCCGTGGCGCGCACGGCATCCACCGTCTGTCGCAGCAGCTCGGGAGTCATGTTGTCGCACAACAGGAACCGCGCGCCGGCGCCCACCGACTCGACCGCCTCGGCCGTGGTGGTGACCTCGACCTGGATCGCCACGTCGGGGAAGGTCGCCCGCACGGCGTCGTAGGCGGCCGCCAGCCCGCCCGCCGCCAGCTTGTGGTTGTCCTTGATCATCGCGACGTCGTACAGGCCCATCCGCTTGTTGGTGCCCCCGCCGCACCGCACCGCGTACTTCTCGAGCGCGCGCATCCCCGGCGTCGTCTTGCGGGTGTCGAGCACCATCGCGCCGCTCCCCTCGAGCACGTCGGCCCACCGCCGGGTGTGCGTCGCCACCCCCGAGGTGCGCGACACGATGTTGAGGACGGTGCGCTCGGCCACCAGCGTGGTGCGCGTCGCCCCGCGCAGGGTCGCGAGGTGGTCACCGCGCACGACCCGGATGCCGTCCTCGACCAACCGCTCGACGCCCACCGCCCCCGACCCGAGCCGCGCCGCCACGGCATCCAGCACGACGGCGACCACCGGCAGGCCGGCCACCACACCGTCCGCTCGGGCCACGAGGTGCGAGACCGACACCTGGGATGCCGTGATCGTCGCCATCGTCGTGACGTCGGTGCCCGTGGCCAGGTCCTCGTCGAGGGCGCGCTCGACGAGCAGCAGCGCGTCGGCCGTGGGGAACCCGAAGTCGGTCATGCCAGCACCTCCACCGGCCGCTCGGTGACCACGAGCGTCCCGTCGGCCGGCCGGGTCGTCGTGAGGTGGGTGAGCCAGCGGGCGTCGTCGCGCTCGGGGAAGTCGGAGCGCACGTGCCCGCCCCGGGTCTCCTCGCGCCGGTGGGCGACGGTCGACAGGGTCTGGCCCAGGTGCAGCAGGTTGGTGGTCTCCCACGTCGCCGGGCCGGGCTCCGCCGTGCTCGGTGGCAGCGCCGCCAGGGTGGCGAGTGCCTCGAGCGCACCGGCCGTCGAGGCCGCCGACCGCACCGGCCCCGCCCCCCGCGTCATCGCGCGCTGGACGTCGAGGCGGTGCGAGGCGTCGAGCACCGCGGCGACACCGGCATCGGATGCCGGGATGCGCAAGGGCAGCTCGCCGCCGGCGAAGCGCGTGGTGATGTCGTCGGCGATGCGGTGCGCGAAGACCAGGCCCTCGAGCAGGGAGTTGGACGCGAGCCGGTTGGCGCCGTGGACGCCCGTGCACGAGCACTCCCCGCACGCGTACAGGCCGTCGACCGACGAGCGGCCGAGCAGGTCGGTCTCGATCCCACCCGAGGCGTAGTGCTGGGCGGGCGCCACCGGCAGCAGGTCGGTGGCGGGGTCGAACCCCAGCTCGCGACACCGGGCCACGATCGACGGGAAGCGCTGCTCGAGGAAGTCGGCCCCGAGGTGCCGAGCGTCGAGCCACACGTGCTCGACGCCCTGGTCGCGCATCACGTCGAGGATCGCCCGGGCCACCACGTCGCGCGGGGCGAGGTCGGCGAGCTCGTGCCGGCCCGCCATGATCCGCACGCCGGCGTCGTCGACGAGGAAGGCGCCCTCGCCGCGCACCGCCTCGGAGATCAGCGGCTGCTGGCCGGTCGACCCCTCGCCGAGGAAGAGCACCGTGGGGTGGAACTGCACGAACTCCAGGTCGGTGACCCGCGCCCCGGCTCGCAGCGCGGCCGCCATCCCGTCTCCGGTCGCGACCGGCGGGTTGGTGGTCGAGGTGTAGATCTGGCCCAGACCACCGGTGGCGAGCACGACGGCCCGGCCGTAGGCGGCCCCGACGCCGTCGACCTGGCCCTCGCCGATGACGTGCAGGGTCACCCCACAGACCACACCGTCGTCGGCGGTGAGCAGGTCGACCACGAGCGCGTGCTCGACGACCTCGATGCCGGGGTCGTCGACAACGCGATGCAGTGCGGCGATGAGGGCGCGTGAGATCTCGGCGCCGGTGGCGTCGCCCCCGGCGTGCGCGATCCGGTCGCGGTGGTGGCCGCCCTCGCGAGTCAGCTTGATCTCGCCCTCGGCGTCGCGGTCGAACTCGGCACCGAGCGCCACCAGCTCGCGCACCCGCTCGGGGCCCTCGGTCACCAGGATGCGCACCGCCTCGGGGTCGCACAGCCCGACGCCGGCGACGAGGGTGTCGTCGAGGTGCTCCTGCGGCGTGTCGTCGGGGTCGAGGGCCGCGGCGATGCCGCCCTGCGCCCACTCCGTCGACCCGGCCGAGAGCACGGTCTTGGTCACCAGCAGCACCCGGTCGCCCCGCTCGCGCAGCCGCAGGGCGCAGGTGAGGCCGGCGATGCCCGAGCCGACCACGACGACGTCGGCGGTCGTCGTCCACCCGGGTGCGGGGGCACTGAGGCGGCGCGGCAGCATGACCGGCGGGAACGGCATCCGGCTCACACCTCGGCCCGGGCGTGCGGCACGTCGGAGAAGACGTCGAGCGCCCCACCGCCCGGCCCGACGAGCAGCGGGGTGTTGTCGATCAGCCGGGTCGTCCCGACCCGGGCCGCGACCGCGAGCAGGGCCTCGCCGCGGTACCACTCGGGCACGTCGGCCAGGCTCTGGGGGTGCACCAGCACGAGGTAGTCGACCAGGGCCAGCGGCTCCTCGACGAGCACCTCGCGGGCGGCCCGTCGGATCGCCGACGGGCCGTAGGCGGCGGCGTCACCACCGGCCCGCAGCGCCCCGCTGAGGCAGAGCGCGGTCTCGCGGTCGGAGGGGGTGAGGTACATGTTGCGGCTGCTCATCGCCAGCCCGTCGTCCTCGCGCACGGTCGGCACCGAGACGATGTCGACGGGGAAGTCGATGTCGCGCACCATCCGCCGGATGAGGAGCAGCTGCTGGGCGTCCTTCTGGCCGAAGTAGGCGCTGCGAGCGGCGGTGAGGTGCAACAGCTTTCCGACGACGGTGAGCACGCCGTCGAAGTGGCCAGGCCGGGACGCGCCCTCGAGCACCTCGCCGAGCGGACCGGCCGAGACGCGCACCCCGGGGTCGCCCTCGGGGTAGACGACGTCAGGGGTCGGGGCGAAGATCACGTCGACGCCGGCCGTCGTGCAGATCTCGAGGTCGGCGTCGAAGGTGCGCGGGTAGCGCGAGAGGTCCTCCTTGGGCCCGAACTGCAGCGGGTTGAGGAAGATCGTCACCACCACGTGCGCGTGCCGCTGCCGGGCGGTGCGGATCAGCTTGGCGTGGCCGTCGTGCAGCGCCCCCATCGTCATGACGACGGCGACGTCGCGGCTCGAGAGCGCCTCGCGGGCGGCCTTGAGCTGACCGCGCGTGTGCGCGACGACGGGGACGGTGGTGGCGGGGGTCACTCAGTGCTCCTGGTCGGCGAGGATGTCGAGGAGTGGCTCCGCGGCGGCCGGCCGCAGCCGGCCGTTGTCGAGGGCGCGCAGGGCGGTGGCACGGGCGAGCGCCACGTAGGTCCTCCGGATCTGGGGCGAGAGCCGGTCCAGCTCGCGCAGGTGGTCCTCCACCGTACCGATGTCGCCGCGGGCCACCGGCCCGGTGAGGGCGGCGTCACCCAGGCGCAGGGCGTTGTCGAGCGCGGCGCGCATCAGCGGCCCGATGACGCGGCGCGGCTCGGCGACCCCGGCCCGCGAGAGCAGCTCCATCGCCTCGCTGGTCAGCGTCACCAGGTGGTTCGCGCCGTGGGCCAGGGCCGTGTGGTAGGCCAGCCGGTCGCGCTCGGCGACCCACACCGGGTCGCCGCCCATCTCCATGACCAGGGCCTCGGCGACCGGCCGCAGCGCCTCGTCGGCGGTGACGCCGAACGGGCAGTCGGGCAGCCGGTCGAGGTCCATCGCGGTGCCGGTGAACGTCATCGCCGGGTGCAGGGCGAGCGGCAGCACGTGGTGGGCGCGGGCGGGATCCAGCACGGCCACACCGTGCCGGCCGCTGGTGTGCACGGCCATCTGCCCCGCCTGCCAGGCGCCGGTCGCGGACAGGCCGGCGACGAGGTGGGCGAGCGCATCGTCGGGCACCGCGAGGAGCACGAGCTCGGCGCCCGCCACCACCGTGGCGACGTCGGCCAGCGGCACGCCCGGCAGCAGCTCGGCCGCGCGGTCCCGGCTCGCGTCGGACACGGCATACGCACCGGTGACCCGGTGCCCGGCGCGCGCGAGCGCCGCCCCGAGCACCGCACCGACCCGGCCGGCCCCGACGACCCCCACGGTCAGCCGGGCGGGGTGCTCGATGCCGTCCACGGTCAGGCAACCTACCCCTCAACCGCCGGGTCGTGCGCGGGCGGCCGGGCGGCGCGTCCTTGGTTCGAGGTGATCCGCTGCCCCCTCCCGCCAGAGCATCACCTCCGACCAAGTGACCTCGTCGGCATTCGAGGTGATCCGCTCGTCCCTCGGGTCAGCACCTCACCTCGACCCACCTGGCCACGGCACCGGCGCTAGCGTTCGCCGGGTGATGGTCCCCTGGCGCGAGGCGTGGCACGAGGCGCTCTACGGCCCCCACGGGTTCTACCGGGGCGCCGTGGGACCTGCCGGCCACTTCACGACCTCGACCCACGGGCCGCTCGGGCCGCCGCTGGCCGACGCGCTGGGGCTCCTCGCCGACCGGGAGCGCGTGCACCACGTCGTCGACGTCGGCTGCGGACGCGGTGAGCTGCTCACCCACCTCGCCGCGCGGCGCCCGGACCTGCGGCTCACCGGGGTCGACGTCGTGGCGCGCCCACCGGACCTGCCGGATGCCGTGGCCTGGCTGCGCTCTCCCGGTGGCGGGGACCTGCCCGCCGAGCTCACCGACCTCGACGACGTGCTCGTCGTGGCGCACGAGTGGCTCGACGTGGTGCCGTGCACCGTGGCCGAGGTGGTCGCGCCCGGCCGGCTCGCCGTCGTACTGGTCGACCCGAGCACCGGGGCCGAGTCCACCGCGGGCGCGATCACGAACGACGAGCTCGACTGGTGCGCCCGGTACTGGCCGGCCGGCGACCTGCCCGTCGGGGCTCGGGTCGAGGTGGGGCTGGCGCGCGACGCGGCCTGGCGCGACCTGGTGTCGCGGGTGCGCGGCGGAACCCTGCTCGCCGTCGACTACGGGCACACGGCGGGTGATCGCCCCGTGGGCGGCACGCTCACGGCCTACCGGGCCGGTGCCCTCGTCGCACCGGTGCCCGACGGCTCGTGCGACCTCACGGCCCACGTCGCGGTCGACTCGCTGGAGCACGACGAGCTCACCACCCAGCGCGCCGCACTGCACGCGGTGGGCGCCCTGGCGCGTACCCCCGACCACGAGCGGGCGCGCACCGACCCGGCGGGCTACCTGGCGGCGTTGGCCACCGCGTCGGCACTCGGCGCACTCACCTCGCCCGACGGTCTGGGCGGCTTCCGCTGGGTGCTGCGCCGCGTGCAGCGGATGTGACTCGGGGCGGTGGTCCGTGGCACCGTTGGGTCGATGCGACTGAGGATGCCGTGTGTCCCCCTCGCGCTCGCCCTCGTGGCGGGCGCGAGCCTGAGTGCGTGCGGGAAGGAGGCACCCCGCGAGGTCGTCGTCACCGTGACGGGCACCCCGTCGGCCACCGCCTCGCCCAGCTCACTGGCACCGTCGAGCGCCGTGGTGGGCCGGGTCGAGAACCCGACCAGCGACGTCAAGGGCCGTGCCTTCGACTTCGGGATGGTCACCGGCGTCAAGCGCGAGGGTGACGTCGACGTGCTCGTGCTCGACCGCTGGACCGACCCCAAGGTCGACGACGCCGTGGTCGCGAAGCACGGCCTGCGGGTCACCTCGTGGAAGGTCGGGTCGAACCGGTACGTCAACCAGAACGCCAAGAAGACCTTCGACATCCCGGTCCCCGCGGGCGCCACGTTCCTGCTGCACCACTGCGTGGCGGCCGGCGAGCCGCTGCAGACCCGCTCGGTCAGCGCGACCGAGCTGGCCGACGCCCCGGAGTCCGACCGGCTGCTCCTCGTCCGCGTCGACAAGGACGGATGGGGGACCAGCGGCGAGACGTTCGCAGGCTGCTGAGCACGGGCCTACCCGCGGTTCGAACCCTCCTGCCCACGGGTCGGGGCCGGTGTGCGGCAGACTGGCAGCGTGACCTCCGAGACCGGCCAGCGCGCGCTCGACGTCGGCATGGGCGCCGGCGGCCTGGCGACGGCAGACATGGTGCTCAACATCGGGCCCCAGCACCCGGCGACGCACGGCGTGCTCCGGCTGCGGGTCGTGCTCGACGGCGAGCGCATCATCTCGGCCGAGCCCGTCATCGGCTACATGCACCGTGGCGCCGAGAAGCTGTTCGAGGTGCGCGACTACCGGCAGATCACCGTGCTCGCCAACCGGCACGACTGGCTGTCGGCGTTCAGCAACGAGCTGGGGGTGGTGCTCGGGGTCGAGGCGATGCTCGGCATGGAGGTGCCCGAGCGGGCGGTCTGGCTGCGCACCCTGCTCGCGGAGCTCAACCGCGTTCTCTCACACCTGATGTTCCTCGGGTCGTACCCGCTCGAGCTCGGCGCCATCACGCCCGTCTTCTACGCGTTCCGTGAGCGCGAAGAGCTGCAGGCCGTCATGGAGGAGGCCTCCGGCGGTCGCATGCACTACATGTTCAACCGGGTCGGCGGCCTGAAGGAGGACGTCCCTGCGGGGTGGCTCGGGCGGGTCGAGGCCGCCGTGACGGGCGTGCGACGACGGCTGCCCCAGCTCGAGTCGCTCATCTCCGGCAACGAGATCGTCGAGGCGCGGGCGCGTGGCGTCGGAGTGCTGTCCCGCGAGACCTGCCTCGCCTACGGGGTCACCGGGCCGATCGGCCGGGCGAGCGGGCTCGACGTCGACCTGCGCCGCGACGACCCCTACCTCGCCTACGGCACGCTGTTCGCGCCCGGTGGCCCGGGCCGGGTGGTCACCCGCACCGCCGGCGACTGCCTGGCGCGCCTCGAGGTGCTGCTCGAGCAGGTGCACGTCAGCCTCGACCTCGCGGAGGCGTGCCTCGCCACGCTCGCGACGCTGCCGGCCGGACCGGTGAACCAGCGGTTGCCCAAGGTGCTCAAGGTGCCCGAGGGTGAGCGCTACACCGCGACCGAGAACCCGCTGGGCTTCAACGGCTACCACCTGGTGTCCCGCGGCGAGAAGACCCCGTGGCGGCTGAAGCTGCGCTCGGCGTCGTTCAACAACGTGCAGGTGCTCTCGCGGGTGCTGCCCGGCTGCCTCGTGGCCGACATGGTGGCGGTGCTCGGGTCGATGTTCTTCGTCGTCGGCGACGTCGACAAGTAGGAGTGCGGCCGGCACCCACCGGGCCCGGACGAGCCCGCACAGCCTGCGCTCCGCACGCGCTGTCGACACGGCCAGGCCCGTCAGCTGGCGGGGCGTTGCGAGTTCTCGCACAATCCCCCCAATCCGCACGGGCCAGCAGCACGGGTGCGGTAGCGTCCGGCCCGGCTCCATCGGGAGCCCTCGCACTGCCGTCGAAGGAACCATCATGCGCCTCACCGCCCGCGCTGCCGCGCGCGCCGGCCTCGTCGGGGGTGCCGCCCTCTTCGCCGCTGCCCTCACCCTGTCGCCCGCCCAGGCGGCGTCCGCCGACCTGTCGTACTCGTGCGACTTCGGCTTCGACACCACGGAGGGCTCCGGGCCGGCCACCGCCTCCTTCGACTCCGCCATCGGCAAGGGGCTCGTCGTGCCGGTCGGCGCCAAGGTCTCGCTCGACCCGTTCACCGGTTCGGTGACGCTGCCCGACGGGTTCACCGACCTGCTGCGCCAGAACCAGCTGACGTCCATCCAGGGTGGGGGCGTCACGCTCACGCTCCTCGAGGAGACCGGCGACGAGTACCCCGTCGAGCTCACGTTCGGCGACACGCAGGTACCCGCGGCGGGCTCGATGACCGTGGCCCTCACCGGCCAGGGTGGCAAGGTGACCGCGAAGACGGCCGGCACCAACACGTTGGTGGCGAGCGACTTCCTGCTGGTCCTCGACCCCGCCCCCCTCGGTTCCGGCCCGACCAGCACGGCCACCGCGACCGTCCCGAGCAGTCCGCCGGCCTCGCCCGCCCCGAGCGGTCCCGCCGATCCGCTCGGCGCCGGCATGTTCTGCACGCTCGTCGACGAGGGCGACATCACCATCGACTCGTTCCAGGCGACCGCCGCGCCGACGCCGACCGTCACCACGACGGTCACCGCGACGCCCACCTATCCGGTGCGCCCGGTCGTCGTGCAGACCGACTTCGCCGGCGACGACCACTCGTCGACCCTGCCGCTCGTGCTCGGTGGCGCGCTGATGGTCGGCGGCATCGGTGCGGTTGCCACGGGTCGCGCCCGCGGCAGCTCGCGCCGACACTGAGGTCGTGGCGACCTCCGTCCCCACCCCAGGCCGCCGCCGGGTCACCCTCGTGGCCGGTGCCTCGGTCGCGCTCGCCCTGCTCGGTGCGTGCGCGGCCGACCCGGCCCCGGCTCCGGTTCGAGCCACACCGAGCGCGAGCCCGAGCGTGGCTTCATCCCCGGCGACCCCGTCGCCCACCCCTTCGGCCACGCCCACCGCGCCGCCACGACGGGTCAGCGCCCGTCCGCTGGGCACACCGAAGCGGGTCATCGTCACCGCCCTGGGCGACAGCGTGCTCGTCGACGCGCCGCTGGTGGCCACTGGCCTGGACCCCAACGGAGTTCTCGCCCCGCCCGCCGGCGTCGCCGGGTGGTACGACGAGAAGGGCTGGCCCATGCCGGGCTACCCGGGGGCGTCCATCCTCGCCGGTCACATCAACACTCGGGCCACCGGCCCGGACACCTTCGCGAAGCTGCCGCAGGTGCGACGGGGGGCCGAGGTGCGCGTCACCTACTCCTCAGGCGAGGAGGCGGACTTCGTGGTGACCAGGTCCGCGGCGCTGTCGAAGAAGCAGGTGCCCAAGGACGACTCGATCTGGGATGCCGGGAACCCCCGTCCCCTGCTGCGGCTCATCACGTGCGACCCGACCACCCCGGTCAAGGGCGGCCACTACGTGGGCAACTGGGTGGTCTGGGCGGTCGCCCGCACCTGAGCCCGGGGCTATGCAGCGCGGTCGCGGCCTTCCTCGTCCTCGTCGGGCGGGTCGACCCGGCACCACCGCTGGGCCACCAGCCCGGCCGCGGCCAGGGCGACGGCGGCCACGACGATGGCGGCGAGCGGCAGCAGCCTGCTGCGGTTCGCGTCGAGCGAGAGCCCGGTGACCACCACGACCAGCTGACCGAGGTACCAGCCGGCGGCGGCCGCCCCGGTGAGCGCGGCGGCCTGCGCGAGCACGACGGTGCGCGCGGCGCGCAGCGGGTCGAGGGTGGTCGTGGCGCGCCCTTGCAGGTAGCGCCGCACCGGGCGGGCCAGCCAGAGCACGAGGCCACCCATCACGACGAGCAGCACTCCGGACAGCACTGCAGGCCGCGGCACCAGGGTGCCGCCACGGGTCATCAGCTCGAAGACGGCGAACGAGATGATGCCCGCCACGCCTGCCACGAGCGCGAGCGTCTTCACGCGGATCTCTCTGCGGCGCATCAGCTCTCGTGTCCTTCGTCGTCGTCGTCGATGGCGGGGCCGACCGGATCGGCCGGGCCGGTCGGGCCGGCTGCGTGCGGGCGCATCCCGGTGGTGTCAAGGGTCGCGACCAGCTCGGCGACGGGCACCGGTCGGCCGGCGTGGCGCAGCACGGCATCGGGATCGGCCTCGAGCCAGGGCAGCAGCACGAACGCCCGCTCGTGGGCCCTGGGGTGCGGCAGGGTGAGCCGGGGCAGGTCGGAGGTGACGTCGGTGCCGGTCGCCGGGTCGCCGTACTGCACCAGGTCGAGGTCGAGGGTGCGGGCGCCCCACCTCACCTCGCGCCGGCGGTCGAAGGTGGCCTCGACCCCGTGCAGCTCTCGCAGCAGCGACGTCGGCGAGAGGGAGGTGCGCGCGAGGACGACGCCGTTGACGTAGGTCGGCTGGTCGGGGCCGCCGACCGGGTCGCTGTCGTACAGCGCCGACGTCGCGACGACGCGCACCATCGAGTGGTGGGCCAGCGAGTCGATCGCCGAGGATGCCGTGTCGTGCGGGCTGCTCAGACCCCACGGGAGGTTGGCCCCCACCGCGACGACGACGGGCACCGGTACACGCCGGCGGGTCACCGACACCGTCACGTCGCCGAACGGCACCCCGACCGGCGCCTGCGGCTTGTGCACGGTGACCGTGACCTCGTCGACCGACGGGTGCGTCAAGGCGTCACTGGCGACGAGCTCGGCGAGGCGCTCGATGAGGTCGTGCGGCTCGCCCTCGATGCGGGCCAGTGCGGCTGCGCCGATCTCGCCGTAGTTGACCGTGTCGGCGAGGTCGTCGCTCGCACCCGCCGGGCCGAGGTCGACGGCGAGCTCGACGTCGACGACGAACTCCTGGCCCTCGCGGCGCTCGTGCTCGAAGACGCCGTGGAAGCCCCGGCCGCGCACGCCGCTGAGCCGGATCCGGTCGCGTGCCACCCCGTACCTCACTCGTTCCCCCGACCGCGCAGCGCCTCGACGACATCGAGCGCGTCGACCGTCGCGACGACGTCGTGCACCCGCACGCACCACACCCCGTGCCGGGCGGCGTGCGCCGTGGTGACGGCGGTGGCGACGTCGCGCTCGAGCGGCGGGCGGGCCGCCGTACCCGCTCGGCCGACCGACCCCAGGAAGGTCTTGCGTGACGTGCCGACGACCACCCGGTGGCCCAGGGCCACCACCTCGTCGAGCCGGCGCAGCAGCTGCCAGTTGTGGTCGGCGTTCTTGGCGAAGCCGAAACCGGGGTCGAGCAGCACGGCATCCGGCCGCACCCCGGCCGCCAGGAGGGCCTCGACGCGCTCGGTGAGCTCGCGCACGACGTCGGTGACGACGTCGTCGTAGTGCGCCCGGGCCTGCATGTCGCGGCTGTGCCCACGCCAGTGCATCGCGACGAACGGCACCGCGCGCTGCGCGACCAGGGGCACCATCTCGGGGTCGGCCAGGCCGCCGCTGACGTCGTTGACGAGCGCGGCACCGGCATCCAGCGCCGCGGCGGCCACGTCGGCACGCATCGTGTCGACCGATACCGGTGCGAGCGGGCTCAATGCCTCGACGACGGGCAGGACGCGCCGCAGCTCCTCGGCGGTGCTCGGCCGCTCGGCCCCCGGGCGGGTCGACTCACCGCCGACGTCGAGCAGGTCGGCGCCCTGGGCCACCAGCTCGCGGCCGTGCGCGACCGCGGCCTCGGGGGTGAACCACGCCCCGCCGTCGCTGAACGAGTCGGGGGTCACGTTGACCACACCCATGACGAGCGGACGGCCGACCCGGGGTTCCGGCAGGGTCACCGGCCGGTCACCGCTTGCCGCCGAGGAGCAGCGACATCGCCTCGGCGCGGGTGGCGGGGTTGCGCAGCTGGCCGCGCACGGCGGAGGTGATGGTGCGCGAGCCCGGCTTCTGCACGCCGCGCATCGACATGCACAGGTGCTCGGCCTCGATCACGACGATGACCCCCTGCACGCCGAGGTGCTCGACGAGCGCGTCGGCCACCTGGGTGGTGATCTGCTCCTGCACCTGCGGGCGGCGGGCGAAGACCTCGACGAGCCGCCCGAGCTTGCTCAGGCCGGTGACCCTGCCGTCAGCGGCGGGGATGTAGCCGATGTGGGCGACGCCGTGGAAGGGCAGCAGATGGTGCTCGCACGTGGAGTACATCGGGATGTCGCGCACGATGATGAGTTCTTCGTGGTCGATCGAGAAGGTCTTCGACAGCACCTGAGCCGGGTCCTGCCACAGACCCGCGTAGAGCTCTCGAGCGGCCCGCGCCACCCGGCCCGGGGTCTCGATCAGCCCCTCGCGGTCGGGGTCCTCGCCGATGGCCAGGAGGAACTCACGCACTGCGGCCTCGGCGCGCGGCCGGTCGACCGGGCCGCGCATGGTGAGGTCGTCGGCGTCCTCCGGCTCAGGGCTCGACACGGCCGCCCTCGGGCACCTCGATGACCTGGGTCGGCGGGTGGTCCTGCACGTCCGGGTCGGCCCCGGCCTGGGCGGCCTGGTCGATCTCGGCCTGGGTGCGGGGGTCGCCGGGGGTCACCGTGGAGCCCACGGGGGCGCCGAAGCCGTTGCTGTGGCCGTTCATCGCCGCCTGGCGCTCGGCCGGGGTGAGCACCGGCGGGAGGTCGGACAGGGTGCGGTGCTCGCTGGACAGCCAGGTCTCGCGCACCGGCCGCTTGTGGATGCCCTGGAACATCGCGGCGAGCTCGGCGGCGTTGAGCGTCTCCTTCTCGAGCAGCTCGAGGACGAGCCGGTCGAGGATGTCGCGGTTGTCGTTGACGGCGTGCCACGCCTCGTCGTGCGCGTCGTCGACGAGCTTGCGGACCTCCTCGTCGACGACGGCGGCGACCTGCTCGGAGTAGTCGCGCTGGTGGCCCATGTCGCGGCCGAGGAAGACCTCGCCCTGGCTCTGGCCCAGCTTGACCGCGCCGACCCGCTCGCTCATGCCGTACTCGGTGACCATCTTGCGGGCCATCGCGGTGGCCTTCTCGATGTCGTTCGCGGCGCCGGTGGTGGGGTCGTGGAAGATGATCTCCTCCGCGACGCGCCCGCCGAGGGCGTAGGCGAGCTGGTCGAGGATCTCGTTGCGGGTCGTGGAGTACTTGTCGTCGGTGGGCATCACCATCGTGTAGCCCAGGGCCCGCCCGCGCGGCAGGATCGTGACCTTGGTGACCGGGTCGAGGTGGTTCATCGCCGAGGCGACGAGGGCGTGCCCGCCCTCGTGGTAGGCCGTGATCTTGCGCTCCTTGGCCGACATGATGCGAGTGCGCTTCTGCGGGCCGGCGATGACGCGGTCGATGGCCTCGTCGAGGACCTCGTCGTCGATCAGCTTCTTGTCGGTGCGGGCGGTGAGCAGCGCGGCCTCGTTGAGCACGTTGGCGAGGTCGGCACCGGTGAAGCCCGGGGTGCGCCGGGCGACGGCGAGCAGGTCGACGCCGGTGGCCAGCGGCTTGCCCTGGCCGTGCACCTCGAGGATGCGGTGGCGGCCGATCATGTCGGGGGCCTCGACCGCGATCTGCCGGTCGAACCGGCCCGGGCGCAGCAGCGCCGGGTCGAGGATGTCGGGGCGGTTGGTGGCGGCGATCAGGATGACGTTGGTCTTGACGTCGAAGCCGTCCATCTCGACGAGCAGCTGGTTGAGGGTCTGCTCGCGCTCGTCGTGCCCGCCGCCCAGGCCGGCGCCACGGTGGCGGCCGACGGCGTCGATCTCGTCGACGAAGACGATGGCGGGAGCGTTGGCCTTGGCCTGCTCGAACAGGTCGCGCACGCGCGAGGCACCCACGCCGACGAACATCTCGACGAAGTCGGAGCCGGAGATCGAGTAGAACGGAACCCCGGCCTCGCCGGCGACGGCGCGCGCGAGGAGGGTCTTGCCGGTGCCGGGCGGGCCGTAGAGCAGCACGCCCTTGGGGATCTTCGCGCCCACCGCGAGGAACTTCGCGGGCTCGGCGAGGAACTCCTTGATCTCGTGCAGCTCCTCGACGGCCTCGTCGGCGCCGGCCACGTCGGCGAAGGTGACCTTCGGGGTGTCCTTGGTCGCGAGCTTGGCGCGGGACTTGCCGAACTGCATCACCCGCGAGCCGCCGCCCTGGGCCTGGCTCATGAGGAACCAGAACAGGCCGACCAGCAGCAGCACCGGGAAGAAGCTGATGAAGATGGTCCAGAAGGCGCTGTCGCCCTGCTTCTTGTCGTTGTAGCCGTTGGGCACGTTGGCCTTGAGCTCGGTGATGAGCTGCTCGGCGCGGGCGTCGACGTAGTCGGCCTGGACCTTGGTGGCGCCCTTGATGTCGGAGGCGGAGTCGCTGAAGGACTGGCCCTGCTTGAGGTCGAGGTTGAGGGTGTTGTCGGTGGACAGCACCGCCGACTCGACCTTCTTGTCGGTGATCAGCTTCTCGGCCTGGGCGGTCGTGACCGTCGTGTAGCCCCCGTTGCCGTCGAAGGAGAACACCGTCAGCATCACCACGATGACGGCCAGGACCCAGAACAGCGGGGTCTTGAAGATGCGCTTGAAGTCCATGTGGGTGCGGAGCTCGCGCTCCGGTCCTCCTGCTCGTGGGTCAATCGGCCGCCCGGGATCACTCCGGGTGGGACGGGTACACGCTAGCAACGAGCCCCGTCGCCCCCGTGTTCCGCAGGGCGAGGGGCTTCGACGGCGCGCCGCGGCGCCGGAGGTCAGCTGTAGACGTGCGGCGCGAGCGTGCCGACGACCCGCAGGCCCCGGTAGGCCTCGGCGTAGTCGAGGCCGTAGCCGACGACGAACTCGTTGGGGATGTCGAACCCGACCCACTTGACGTCGACCTCGACCTTGGCGGCATCCGGCTTGCGCAGCAGGGTGCAGATCTCGACGCTGGCCGGGCTGCGCGACTCGAGGTTGGACTTGATCCAGGACAGCGTGAGGCCGGAGTCGACGATGTCCTCGACGATCAGCACGTGCCGGCCGGTGATGTCGGAGTCGAGGTCCTTGAGGATGCGCACGACGCCGCTGCTCTTGGTGCCCGAGCCGTAGGACGACACCGCCATCCAGTCGACCGGGGCGGTGATCGGCAGGGCCCGCATCAGGTCGGCCATCACCATGACCGCCCCCTTGAGCACCCCGACGAGCAGGAGGTCCTTGCCCGCGTACTCCGTGGCGATCACGTCGGCCAGCTCGCCGAGCCTGGCCTGGATCTCCTCCTCGGTGATGAGGACACGTTCGAGGTCTGCTCCCATGTGGGCGGCGTCCACTGCGGCTCCTGGTGGGTGGGGCGCGGGCGGGTGGTGGTGCCTAGTCAACCGGATCGGCGGGGTCGATGGTGACCAACCCTGCCGATCGTGCCACCCGCAGGTCGCCGGGGGCGTGCACCGGCCCCTGCCCGTGCCACGCGGTGAGCAGCCGGTCGCAGGCGTCGGCGTGCCGGGCGCCGACCTGCCCGGCGGGCGCCCCGGCAGCGACGAGCAGCCGGCGCCAGACCCGGGTGCGCACGGCCCGCGGGATGCCGGTGAGCTCGCCGACCGGCCACGGCGGCGGTCCCAGCGTGGTCACCGCGGCGTCGGCCAGGGCGTCGAGGTGGTCGGCGTCCTCACGCAGCAGGGATGCCGTGCGCGCCAGTGCCGCCGCCACCCCCGGGCCGAGGTCGCGCTCGAGGTCGGCCAGGGCCCGCCGGGCGCGCACCCGGGTGAAGGCGGGGTCCTCGTTCATCGGGTCGTCCCACCACGCCAGCCCCTGGGCGCGCACCGACTCGCGGCACTGCGCGCGGCTCACGCCGAGCAGGGGACGGCGGAAGCGGCCGCGGGTGGCCGGCATCCCGGACAGGGAACGGGCCCCGGCGCCGCGGGTGAGGCCGAGCAGCACCTGCTCGGCCTGGTCGTCGAGGGTGTGGCCGAGGAGCACCGCCACGGCCTCGTGCCGGTCGGCGGCCGCGTCGAGGGCGGCGTAGCGCGCGTCCCGGGCCGCGGCCTCCAGGCCCTCACCCGATGCGGTGACGTCGACGGTCAGCACCTCGACCGGGTCGAGGCCGAGCTCGCGCAGGCGGCGGGCGGCATCCGCGGCGACCTGGCCGAGCCGGGCTGGAGGCCGTGGTCGACGACGACGGCGCCCGCGCGGCATCCGGCAGCGGGCGCCTCGAACGCGAGCGCCGCGGCCAGGGCGAGCGAGTCGGCGCCTCCACTGCACGCCACGAGCACGAGGTCACCGGGGACCGCCGAGCCCCCCGACTCGACGGCGTCGGGCGAGCTCTCCCGGAGCTGGGTACGGCGCTTCGGCAGCGCAGGTCGGGCGGCGGCGAGGTCGGCCAGGCTGGCGCGCACGGCGAGGCGGATGGCGGCCGTCGCGGCATCCGGCGAACCCCAGCGGCGCTCCATGCCGCACATCCTCCCGACTTCGTGCGGTTTACACACGGTTCTCGCAGCCTCGGACGTGCGAGAACCGTGTGTAACTCGCACGAAGTCGGCATGTTGCGTGGGCCGACTCCGGGTGCCGGATATCCCCCGCAAGTCCGGGGGTCAGCCGTGGATGCGGCGGACCCAGGCCTCGGGCTCCTCGATCTCGCGGGCCAGCGGCAGGGTGTCGGGCGAGGTCCAGATGGCGTTGAAGCCCTCGACCCCCACCTTGTCCTGCACGCCGCGCACGAAGACGGCGCCGTCGCGGTACTGGCGCATCTTGGCCTCGAGGCCGAGCAGCCGGCGCAGCAGCCGGTCGGGGGTGCCGGCGCCCTTGCGCCGCTCGGTGAACTTGGCCCGGATGTGCGCGACGGTGGGGATGTGCGCGGGGCCGACGTCGTCCATCACCACGTCGGCGTGGCCCTCGAGCAGCGACATCACCGCGGTGAGCCCGGCGAGCTTCTCGCGCTGCTCGGGGGTGGTGAACAGGTCGGCGAGGCCGGTGCTGCCCTCGCGGAACAGGTCGGGCAGCTTCTCGGCGAGCCGGCCGGCGATGACCTGGAGCCGCTCGGGGTCCGGCGCCAGGTCGACGGCCAGCGCGCGCGCCTCCTCGATGAGGTGCTCGCGCAGCCACGGGTTGGCGGTGAACTGCACCCGGTGGGTCTCCTCGTGCATGCAGACCCACTTGCGGAAGTCCTCGCGGTCGACGCCGAGCTCGGTGGCGACGGAGAGGATGTTGGGCGCGACGAGCAGCAGGGCCGGCGTGCCGCCGGGGGCGAGGTCGTACTGCCCGAGCACCTTGCTGGCCATGAAGGCGAGCAGGGCCCCGGCCTCGGCACCGGTCACCTTGCCGCCGACGGCCTGCGCCGTGGCCCCCGGTGCGTCGCCGCCGCGCTTGGCGATCATGCGCGTCGAAGGTGGGGTCGAGCATCGCGCTCATCGAGTCGGCGTTGACGCTGATCCAGGTGGCCCGGTCGACGACCAGGGCGTCGGGCGCCTCGGGCGGCGTCTGCAGCTGCGCGGTCTCGGCGACCGGCTCGCGGGCCACGCGGGCGGCGGCCCGGATCGCGGCGACCTCGGCCTCCGCCTCGGCCCGGGTGACGTTCGGGCCCGCGGGCACGAGCGTCCGTCCGGTGGTCTTGGCGAACTCCCAGTCGACGTAAGCCACGCAGGTTCCTGCCTCTCCTCGTGCCGCGGTCAGCGGCAGCCGCACCTGGTCAGTGCGGCCACGATCCGGTCCAACGCGGCCCGGGCACGCAGCGTTCCCCCGACGTTCTCGGGAAACCGTCGACGAGCAGCACGAACGTCAGCGGGCGCCCGTCGGCGTCGACGGTGGTGCCGGCCAGCGCCGACCCGGCGCGCAGGGTGCCGGTCTTGGCCCGCGGCACGCCGACGACGTCGCGCGTGGCCGGCGCCGAGAAGCGCCGGGTGAGGGTGCCCGACAGCCCGGAGACCGGGAGCCCGGCCACCACCCCGCGCAGCTCGGGACCGCCCCGGTGACGGCCAGGCGCAGCACTCCGGACAGGGTGGCGGCGCTGGCCCGCTGCCCGGGGCTGAGCCCGCAGGCGTCGGTGATGGCGCAGTCCGGCCGTGGGCACCCCGTGGGCGGTCAGCCGCTGGCGGATGAACCGGGCGTTGTCGCCCTGCCGGGTGGTGGAGCGGCCCTGCGCGAAGGCCGCCTGCCGGGTGAGGTTCTCGGTGAGGGAGTTCTCGCTGCGGTCGAGGGCGAGGTCGAGCACCTCGGCGTAGGTCGCCGACTCGACGCTGCCGAGGGCCTGGGCGCCCGCCGGCGCCGCCGTCGACCAGGTGCGCTCGGGCAGCAGCGTCGCGCGTCACCCCCTTGGCCGCGAGCCGCTTCACCAGGGTCGTGGCGACCTCGCGCTCGGGGCGCAGCGGCGACGGGTGCCCGGCCCGGGGCAGCTGGGTGGCCAGCCCGGTCATGACCACGGCCTGGGCGAACCCGTCGCGCACGTCGTGCGGGTTCCACGTCGACGGGTAGCGCGGGCCGGGGGCGTGGGTGAGGTCGAGCCGCAGCCGCACCTTCGTGCGCCCCGAGGGGGCGAGCGAGGCGGCGACCTGGGCGGCGAGGTCGGCGAGCCCGGCGCGGCCGGCGACGGCATCCGGGTCTCCCGGCACCCGGCGCGAGCAGGGTGTCGCCGCCCACGACGAGCACCAGGTCGGCCGAGCCCGGCGGCGGCGACGACCGTGGTCGTCATCCGCTGCTCGAGGTCGAGCCCGTCGGCGACCGCGAGCGCGGCCATCAGCTTCTGGGTGGACGCGGGCACCCGGGGGGTCGCGGCATCCAGCCCCCACAGCTCGGCACCGGTGACGCCGTCGCGGACGCTGATGCCGGTGCCGCCCTTCAGGGCCGGGTCGCGGGATGCCGTGGCGAGCGCGCGCGCCAGGCCGGCGCGGGTCGGCGCGGGGGCGCCGTCGCCGGTGTCGGTGAGCAGCGGGTCGAGCGTGGCGGCGGGCTCGGGCAGCACGACCGGGGCGGGCGGCCGGACACCGTCGGGGTCGGCACGGCGACCGGCCGGTCGAGGGTGAGGATGCCCGGGGCGACGTCGAGCACGTCGGCAGCGGCGTAGCCGGCCACGGCCACCAGGGCGACGGCCGAGCCGACCAGGGAGGCGAGCATGACCCGTCTCACCCGCCCTCCCTTCGTGCTTCTGCCCGCCGATGGGCCAGACTGTGCAGCGAGCCTAGGTCACCCCCCTGAAGGAGAAACCCGCCGTGGAGTTCGACGTCACCATCGAGATCCCCAAGGGTCACCGCAACAAGTACGAGGTCGACCACGAGTCCGGGCGCATCCGCCTGGACCGGATGCTGTTCACCGCGATGGCCTACCCGTCCGACTACGGCTACGTCGAGGACTCGCTCGGTGAGGACGGCGACCCGCTCGACGCCCTGGTGCTGCTCGACGAGCCGACCTTCCCCGGGTGCCTGGTGCGCGCCCGCCCGATCGGCATGTTCCACATGCGGGACGAGGCCGGCGGCGACGACAAGATCCTGTGCATCCCGGCCGGTGACCCGCGCAAGAACCACATCCGCGAGATCGAGGACGTCAGCTCGTTCGACCGGCTCGAGATCCAGCACTTCTTCGAGACCTACAAGGACCTCGAGCCCGGCAAGTCGGTCGAGGGCGCCCACTGGGCCGGCCGCGAGGATGCCATGCGCTGCATCGAGGAGGCGTTCGAGCGGGCCAGGCAGGCCGGCGTGACGACGGCGCGGTGGCGGATGCCGGAGCACGACGACCTGGTCTGGGACGGCGGGTCCGCGCAGCGCACCGAGGACGAGCACGAGGCGGCTCGGGAGAAGGCCCGGCGCGAGCTCGCGACCAAGGAGAAGCCGCTCAGCGACATCTGAGCCCGGCCGGGGCGTTCGCGTGTCGACCGGGCGCGACGGCACCGTGAAATGCCGAGTACCAGCCGTCCAGGGCCGGCGGGTGTCGAAGCCAAGGCGGAGCTCCCGGTTGGTCGGACCTTCCTCCGTCAACGGCTCGACCCACACCGACCACTCGGCTGCCTGGATCGCGGCCGCGGCCTCGACGCTGGGGCTCTTCGCCGTCGAAGCCTGCCTCGGCTTCGTCGGCCCATGTGCTGGATCTGCTCTTCACTCAGCACCGCACACCGGATGACGAAACCGCTCAGGTGACCCCGATGCCCCGCTGGAGCTCACTGTCCGCGGCCGACCTCCGGATGCTCGTCAGATCTGTCCTTCGGGCGCTGGTCCTTCAGTCGCTCCCTCAGTGCGGGAAGGCTCCCGGGCCCGAAGAGCGTGCGACCGTGGAACCCGTTCCAGCCGCGGTATCCCCACCACGTTGCCAGGAGCAAGAGGGCTCCTGCCCCCAGCCACGCGTGCCGAAGCGCGAGCCAGACGGTCATTCCCGCGAACAGAACCGGTACTCCACCGTAGAGCCCGTAGAGCATCACCACTGCGAACCGTGCCGTCCACATCGGTAGCAGGAGCACGTCACGACTTCGGCTGCCCTCCGATGAACGCTTGCCGTCATCGTGAGCCCACGATGCGCCGTTGGTCCACTCGTCGCCATCGTCCCCTGACCCTCGGCCCATCGTCAGATTCTGCGCTCATGACCCCACGTGCGCAGATCGGCAAGCTCGCCACGCTCACGATCTCGCGGCAGGAGGGTGCGACTCGTCAGGCGTAGTGGAAGCGCACCTGGCGGATGATCAGGTCGTCGCCGGTCGATCGTCGGCCGCCCAGGCAGGCGCCTGTCCCAACGTCGTTCTCGGCTGACCCGATGCTTGGTGGACGTGAGGCGCCGCCATCCCGCCTCGAGTGCGGAGCCAGGCGTCAGGGCAGCCGCTTCCGCACTCGCGGCGACCAGGCACCTGGCGTCACCAGCCCCAGGAGCCCGGGATCCCCTTGAACGGGCCGACGACCCGCGAGGTGATCCAGCCGCCGTAGAAGCCGCCCTCCTGGGGCTGCACCACCTCGCCGTCGACGGTGCACCGCTGCATCGCGCCCGGCATCACCGCCACGAACCCGGCGAGGGCCTCGAAGCCGGGGCTCGGGGTCGGGTAGGTCCACGCGGCCTGCGGTGCGACGGCATCCCCGCCGCGCACGTCGAAGTACGCGGCCTGGCCCTTGAACTCGCACCACGACGACCCCTCGGCGGGGCGCAGCGCACCGGGCACGAAGTCGTCGGCCGGCAGGTAGTAGGTCGGCGGGTGGCTGGTCTCGAGCACCCGAAACGACCGGGTCGACGAGGCGATGCGGGCGCCGCCGAGCCACACCTCGACGCTCTCGGCGCTCGGCTCGACCCGCGGTGGGCGGGGGTAGTCCCAGACCGACTCCTGTCCCCGCCCGGGGGTCTCGGGCACCGGATGCCGGGCCATCGTCAGTCCCGCTCGACCCAGCGGTCGACCGCCCAGACGATGGCGAAGGCCAGGCCCGGGTCGGCGCCGTCGGCGACGTCGACGGTGTACTTGTCGCGCACGGTGAGCCACTTCTGGGTGATGCGCACGACGTCGCGCCCGCCGCTGGTGACGGTGTAGTTCTTCTCGATGAACTGGCCGGTGAGCTGCCAGGGCTCGCCGTTGGCCATCTCCATCGTCATCTGTGTCCTTGATCGCCGAGAAGGCCTTGGCCTTCAGCGAGGCGACCTCGGTGCCCGACGCGTCGGTGATCGACATCTTCTTCGGGATGCCGAGCAGCTGGCCCCGGACGCTGTAGATCACGCTGCCGTCGCCGGCCTGCACCTCTGCCTTGGGGCGCGCGCCGAGCTTGCCGTCGACGAAGAACAGCTGGGCCTCGGTGTCCGGGTCGAGCACCGCGAAGTCGCGGCCGGCGCCGAACTTGCTCTTCATGAGGTACCGGGTGAACCCGGCCGGGCCTGCGGGGATGTCACCCATGGCGCCTCCAGGTGGGTTGGGTGCCCAGCCTAGCCACGACGCCTCAGGGGGCCGGTGGTGCATGGCCCCGTTCGCCCACCCGCCCCTGGAGGCTGCCGTGGCGACCGGCCGGTCAGCCCCGGCCCAGCCGGCGCAGCGTGCTGACCCGCTGCTCGTACTCCTTCTCGTCGATCTCGCCGGCGGCGAAGCGGCGGGCCAGGTCGCCCTCGGCCGTCTGCACCGGGTCGCGGTGTGGCGGGCCGCCCCATGCACGGCGTCGCCCGAACACGCCGAAGACCAGGAAGAAGAAGGACGCGACGAAGAAGAACCCGAAGATCGGGACGAAGGGGAAGAACGGGAACCAGCCGTAGCCGCCGTTCCAGGGGCCGGGATGGGCGGACAGGGTCTGCGCGAAGGTCGTGACGGTGGTCATCGGTCGCTCCTTGGTGTCGAGGTGTTCGCGGTCGCCGCTGCGATCCGGAAGGGACGCCCTCCATCCTTCGCCGGGGCCGGGGCGCGCGAATCCCCCTGCGGGAGGCACCTGCCGCACTCCCCCAGCGGTACGCCGCTCAGTCGTCGGTCCAGCCGGGGCGGACCAGGCCGGACTCGTAGGCGAGCACCACGAGCTGGGCCCGGTCGCGCGCGCTGCAGCTTGACCATGGCCCGGCTGACGTGGGTCTTGGCGGTCGCAGGGCAGACGCACCAGCTGCGTCGGCGATCTCGTCGTTGGACAGGCCCTCGCCGACGAGTGCGACGACCTCGCGCTCGCGGTCGGTGAGCGCGGCCGAGCCGCTCGGCGCGCCGGCGCCGGCGCCGGCGGCTGCGCGAGGCGAACTCGCCGATCAGCCGGCGGGTCACCCCGGGCGACAGCAGCGCGTCGCCGGCGGCGACCGCCCGCACCGCCGCGCAGCAGCTCGGACCGGCTCGGTGTCCTTGACGAGGAACCCGCTGGCCCCGGCCCGGAGCGCCTCGAAGACGTACTCGTCGAGGTCGAAGGTGGTCAGGATGACGACCCGGATGGCGGCCAGCGTCGGCGTCGGCGATGATCGCGCGGGTCGCCTCGAGGCCGTCGAGTGCCGGGCATCCGGATGTCCATCAGCACGACGTCGGGGTGCAGGTCGCGCGCGAGGCCGAGCGACCGCCTCGCCCCGTCGCCCGCCTCGCCGACCACCTCGATGTCGGGCTCGGCGTCGAGCAGCGCGCGAAGCCCGGCCCGCACAGGGCCTGGTCGTCGGCGAGCACGCACCCCGATCACGACGGCCTCCGCCGTCGGGAAGCTCGGCGACGACGCGCAGCCCGCCGACGCGGTGACGGCCCGAGCCGGACGCTCGCGTGCCGCCAGGGCGGCGGCCCGCTCGCGCATGCCCCGCGATGCCGTTGCCGTCCGGCAGCGCGTCGACGTGCACCGACGCCGCTGCCCGTCGTCGTCGACGGTGACGACGAGCCGGCCGTCGGCCGGTAGCTCGACGGCGACGCTCGGCGCGGCCGGCCCCGGCGTGCCGGACGACGTTGGTGAGCGCCTCCTGGACCACCCGGTAGGCCGCCAGCTCGACCGCCGGCCGGCAGCGGCCACGGGATCCCCGGTCGTGCGAGTCGTGAGGTCCAGGCCCGCGCGCCGCGAGCGCGCTCGACGAGGTCGTCGAGTGCCGCCAGGCTCGCCGCCTGGCGTGCGCGGGGCCGGCCTCGTCCCCGTCGCGCAGCACGCTCGATGCAGCGAGCGCAGCTCGACCGAGCGCCTCCTTGCTCGCCCCCTTGATGGCCTCGCAGCGCCGTCGTCGACCTGCTCCGGGTGGCGTGTCGACGCAGGTGCAGCGCGACCGCCGCCTGCACGTTGATCAGCGACATGTGGTGGGCGACGACGTCGTGCAGCTCGCGGGCGATCCGCAGCCGCTCCTCCCCCTCGCGGCGCCGGCGCCGCTCGACCAGCGCTCGACGGTGGCTCGCCGCGCGTTCGCCGCGGACCCGGGCCACCTCGGCCAGGGCCAGCACGAGCAGCACCCAGGCCAGGGTCGCAGCGGCAGCACCCCACGACCACCCCCGCCCGGGGTCGAGCGCCAGGGCCAGCGCATGAGCGGCCAGCACCGCCGCCATGACGAGCCAGGCGACCAGCCGGTGCCCGGTCACCACGGCGACGACGAGGGCGACCACCAGCGAGAGCACGACCGGGCCGTAGGGGTAGCCGAGCACGAGGTAGGCCGCCGTCACGGCCCCGACCACCACGGTCACGAGCGGGACCCGGGCCCGGGTCATCAGGGCCAGGGCGACCGGGCCGGCCAGCAGCAGCGCCACCGCGAGCAGGTCGAGGGAGCGCCGTTCCGGCTGGGCGCGGGCGGCGCCGAGGCTGCCCACCAGCTGCACCACGGCGAGCACGACGGCCAGCACCACCTGCGGCGGCCGGCCGGCGCCCCACGGCCCGCGGGCCGCCCACGGCGGGCCGAGCCCGGCATCCGGCGGGGTGGACCCGGCATCCGGCACCGTGGCCCGGCCGACCGGGCGGTCACCGACCGGCGCGGATGGCGTGCGGGGGGTGGGCCCGGGCATGGGACCAGCGTAGGGAGGATGCGCGTCGGCGGGCGTCCTGCCGGCGGCGGCGGCGCGGCTACTCCCCCGGGAGTACGTCAGGTCGGCATCAGCCCGGCGCGGCTCGCGAGCAGCGCCGCCTGCACGCGGTCGCGGCTGTGGGTCCTGGCGAGCACGCTGCCCACGTGGGTCTTCACCGTGCTGGTCGACAGGTGCAGCCGGGCGGCGATCTCGGCGTTGTTCAGTCCCGGACCGATCAGGGCGAGGACGTCCGACTCCCGAGGCGACAGGCAGTACGGAGCCAGGTCGGGCACCCGGTGCTGCCCACCCGCTCGCACGCGGGCGAGCACCGCGCGGGTCACCTCGGGAGAGAGGATCGAGTCGCCGTCCGCGACCGCCCCCACCGCCCGGACGAGGTCGGCGCCGCCGCACCGCTGGCGCGGCCGGGACGCTCAGCGGCCAGCGCGCCCGACGACGACGGAACCGGTGGCGGCGGGCTCAGTCGCCGGGGCGGACTCCGCCGACCGACATGGCGTCGAGCAGGGCCTGCTCGAAGGCGGGCACCGACCCGCCGAGGGCCGCCAGGCCCGTGGGGCCGAGCAGCACGGTGCGAGAACCGTCGCCGCGCACCCCGACCACCGCCGGCAGCCCGGACACCGACCAGGCGTGGCGGTCATCCTCGCTCGCCTCGTTGCGGTGCACGAGGCGCATCGGCACGGGCAGCCGCGCGACCATCGCGTCCCACTCGGGCCGGCGGCGCACCGAGCTGTGGGTGATGTCGCACAGCGAGCAGCTGGTGCGCCCGAGCAGGTGGCCGACGACGTAGCTGACCTCACCGACGACCCCGCCGTCGGCGTCGTAGACACCGATGACCTCCACCACGGGCTGCACCATGCGGACACGGTAACCCGGCGTCGCGGCCCGGCACCGGTGCGACCTTCGACGGCAAGTACCGGCCCAGCCGCGTGGTCAGGGCCTCAGGCGGATGCCGGGTCGGCGCCGGCCGCTGTGTCGGTGGTCGCGGCGGGCTGCGCCGGATCGTCCTCGGGGGCCTCGCCGGGCCGGGTCACGAGCGCCGTGAGCGGCAGCCGGAAGGTCGCGAGCAGCCCGACGACGAGGGCGAGGCAGGCGAAGCCCGTGGTGAGCCGGCTCGCGTGGATCATCGCGTCGCTCGCGGCCTGGGCCACGGCGGCGAGGTTGGGCTGGGCCTGCAGACCGGCGATCGCGGTGCCCGCGGAGCCGGTGACCGCGTTGGTGACCGAGTCGATCGTCGACGGCGGCAGCGAGAGCGCCGCGAGGTTGGCCTCGGTGGTGCGGCCGAGGCTGCCGATGAGCAGCCCCCCGAGCACCGCGACCCCGAGGGCCGACCCGAGCTGGCGCACGGTCGACTGCAGCCCGGACGCCTGCCCGCTCTCGTCGACCGGCACGTCGTGCAGCAGCAGCGAGGTCAGCTGGGCGGTGGCCATGCCCACGCCGAGCCCGTAGACGAACAGGCACGCGCACAGCTCCCACGCCGCGACGTCCATCGAGATGATGAGGGCGAGCGCGCCCACCGCGGCCGCCTCGAGGGCCAGCCCGATCTGCACCACCGTGCGCTGCGGCATGAACTTCGAGAGCTGGGGCAGCGCCCCGGAGATGAGGAAGGTGCCCAGGGCCAGGGCGACGATGACCCAGCCGGTCTGCAGGGCGGTGTAGCCCAGGGTGCCCTGCAGCAGCAGGGGGAGGGTGAAGAGCAGGCCGAACTCGCCGAAGGCGACGATGAGCGCCGCAGCCGCGCCGGCACTGAAGGTGGGGATGGCGAACAGGGTCAGGTCGACGAGCACCGGCGTCCCGGCCCGGGCCCGGCGGCGCTCGTGCAGCACGAAGGCCACCATCGACAGCACGCCGGCGGCGATCACGAACGGCACCGGCGACAGGGCGCCGCTGTCGGTGCGCCACCACCCGTAGGTCTCCGCCTCGATCAGGCCGAAGACGATCGCCCCCATCCCGAACATGGTCAGGGCGACACCCAGCAGGTCGCGGCTCGGCGTGGCCTTGGGGTCGCGCGTCTCGGGCAGCGCCCGGACGATGCCGACGACCACGAGCAGGCCCACCGGGATGTTGAGCCAGAACGCCCACCGCCACGAGTAGTCGGTCGCGAGCCAGCCACCGAGCAGCGGGCCGAGCGCGGCCATCCCGCCGATCGCCGAGCCGTACACCGCGAAGGCGATGACCCGGGCGCGGCCGACGAACAGCGCGTTGAGGCTCGACAGGGTGGACGGCAGGATCATCGCCGCCCCGATGCCCTGCACGAAGCGCGCTGCGATGAGCATCGGCCCGTTGACCGACAGGCCCGCGACCACCGAGGCGAGCATGAAGACGACCATGCCGATCAGGAAGAGCAGCCGGCGGCCCTTGAGGTCGCCGATCCGCCCGACGGTGATGAGCAGGGCGGCGAACACCAGCGAGTAGACCGCGTTCATCCACTGCGCCTCGGTCGCCGTCAGCGACAGGTCCTCGATGACCACCGGGAGTGCGACGTTGACGATCGTCGCGTCCATGATGACCAGGGACACCCCGAAACCGATGGTCAGCAGGGCCGCCCAGTCGCGCCGGGTCATCACGGAGGTGGCAGCGACGTCGGGCGTGCTCGAGGACATGGCCGCAGTGTCCCAGCAGCCCGGCCCGCCCGCGGAGAACCGTGGTGCGCGCCACGGCCGGGGCCCGCCACTCCGCCCAGCGCTGCCAGGGGCCCAGGATGCCGCCCGCCTGGCAGCGCTGGACCTCCGGCTGCCGCTCGTGGTGGCGCCGTCCGCCGCTGACCTGCCGGAGGCCGGGCGTTCACGGCCCTCGGGCTGCCCGAGGCGCGGCGGACCGCGCGCCCGGCACCCCCTGCATCACCAACACTCCTACCGAGGGTGCCGCACGCGCGGCTGACCGCGCGCCCGGCACCCCGAGCGCGCGAGCCGGCGGTGCCTGACGTCGGCCCTTGCGGTCAGAGTCCGAGGGCGTCGAGCACCGCCGTGTAGCGGCGCACCTCGTCCTGGAGTCGATCGGCGTCATCTGGGAGGTGCTCGTCGGTCCGGGTCAGCAGCCGGAAGAGCAGGCCGCGCGCGACCGCGGCGATCGGCACGCCGAGCTGGTGCGGGAGGTGCGCCGTGGCGCCGTGCCAGCACCGGGCGTCGGCGACCACGATGCCCTCGGCGTAGGACGCCGGTCGCCAGTAGGGCGAGACGTCGATGATGCCGGGCGGCTCGCCCGGCGCGATGAGCACGTTGTCGGTCAGGTCGCCGTGCACGAGCTGCGCAGGCCCGAGGGATGCCGGGGCCGCCAGAGCCGCCCACAACCGCGCGACCAGCTCGTCCCGCCCCGGCGCGACCGGGGCTGGGCCCTCGTCCCACGCGGCCCGGTCCGCCACGGCCCACGGGTCGGTGCGCTGGTCGAGGAAGGCCGGACGCACCAGGGAGGCGGTGGCGGCGTGCAGGGCCCGGGCGGCCGCGACGACCCGGCGCCAGTCGGCGCACGCCCTCGGAGGCCGTGGCGCCGGGCAGCACCGAGACGGCGCCCCACCCCTCGACGATCCAGGCCCCGTCCGCGGCCCGCTGCACCACCGGCAGCCGGAAGCCGTCCTGCTCGACGGCCGCGAGGTCCGTGCCGAGCCACTCCTGGAACACCGGGTCGACGTCGGGCTTGAGCACGCAGTCGCCGGCCCGCCACGACCGCCCCTGCCCACCGGGCAACGGCACCGCGGGGCCGACCACGCCGAAGGCAGCCAGCACCCCCGGCGGCGGTGCGCTCACGAGGCTCACGACGGCATCCTCCCAACCTCGTGCGGCCGAACGGCGAAGGCCCCCGCGACCGGGTCGTGGGGGCCTGACCGCTAGCTGAGTGGAGCCGCCTAAGGGAATCGAACCCTTGACCTATTCATTACGAGTGAATCGCTCTGGCCGACTGAGCTAAGGCGGCGGGCGCCGAGCGGGCTCGGGCACGCCGCACGAGTATACGGAGTGCGACCGCACGACCGCGAATCCCGGCATCCGCCGGCGCGGCGCTCAGCAGCGCAGGCCGTCCTTGGGCACGGTGCCCTTGAGGTAGTAGGCGTCGACGGCACCGTCGACGCACTTGTTGGAGCGGGTGTAGGCCGTGTGCCCGTCGCCGTCGAAGGTGATCAGCGAGGCGTCGGCGAGCTGGTCGCGCAGCCGCACCGCCCACTCGTAGGGCGTGGCGGGGTCACGGGTGGTGCCGATGACCACGATCGGGGCCGCGCCCTCCGCGCGAGATCTTCTCGGGCGCGCCGGTGGCCTTGACCGGCCAGACCCCACACGGCTGCGAGCTCCACATCAGGAACGGGCCCCAGGTGGGCGCGTCCTTCAGCGACTCCTGCGGCGAGGCGGCTGGCGCTCGGCGAGGTCGCTCGCTGTCGGCCTTGTCGAGGCAGTTGACGGCGTAGATGACCTCCATGATGTTGCCGGCGTACTGGCCGCCCGGGTTGCGGTCGGCGTACTGGTCGGCCAGCTGCATCAGGGCGGTGCCGTCGCCGCCGACGGCGTCACCCATGGCGTCGACCAGGGTCTGCCACGCGCCCTGGTCGTACATCGCCGCGGCGATGCCGAGCGAGGCCCAGCCCTCGGTGAGCCGGGGCACCGCGTTGTCTCCGGTGCGGGGCAGCGGGCTCTGGTCGACCGAGGCGAGGAAGGTGCGCAGCCCCTTCATCACGGCATCCACCGAGTCACCCAGTGGGCAGTCGCCCTGCTCGACGCAGTAGGCCGCCCACTGCCGGGTGGCCTGCTCGAAGCCCTTGGCCTGCCCGAGGTTGAGCTCGTCGGAGGTGAGGTCGGGGGCGACGACGCCGTCGAGCACCATCCGGCCGACGTTCGTGCGGGAACAGCCCGGCGTAGACCGTGCCGAGGTAGGTGCCGTAGGACTTGCCCAGGTAGGTGAGCTTCTCGTCGCCCAGGGCGGCCCGCAGCACGTCCATGTCCTTGGCGGCGTCGACGGTCGACACGTGCGCGAGCAGCGGCCCGGCGTTGGCGCCGCACGCCTGGGCGAAGCCCTGGGCGGTCTGCGCGAAGGCCTGCTCCTCGGCGGGGTCGTCAGGGGTGGGGTCGCTGCCGAGGAAGGTGTCGAGCTGGCGGTCGGTGAGGCAGTCGATGGGCGAGGACCGGCCGACGCCGCGGGGGTCGAAGCCGACGACGTCGTAGGCGTCGCGCACGCCCTTGCCGACGATGAAGTCGGCCGCCCGCGCGTAGTCGACTCCCGAGGCGCCCGGCCCGCCCGGGTTGACGACGAGCGACCCGAGCCGCTTGCTCGCCTTGCGCGCCGGCACCTTGACCAGGGCCAGCTCGATGGTGTCGCCCTGCGGGTTGGCGTAGTCGACCGGTACCTCGAGCGTGGCGCACTGGGCCCCCTCGCAGTCGGTCCACTCCAGCCGCTGGCCGTAGAAGCGCGACAGCGCCTCGGAGCCGGGGGGTGGGCTCTGCGGCGTGACGCTCACCGACGGGGCGCTGTCGGAGCCGGCGATGCCGCCGATGACCGAGCACCCGGACAGGACGAGGGCGGCGGCCGTGGTCCCCACGAGCGCGGCGACGCGCAGACGCTTCATGGGCGCACGATAAGCGAGCAGTCTGGGCGCCCGTCCAGGCAAGAGGTCACGAATCGGCATTGATCGGCGGCGTCAGCGCGGCAGCCGCAGGTCGAGGGCCATCGCCTCGAGCGCGAGCAGCGGGTTGACGTTGGCCCCGATCCGCTCGCGGGCGGTGCCGATGGCGTCCATCGCGCGCAGCAGCTCGTCGGGCCCGAGCAGCTCGGACACCCGCTGCACCACCTGGCGGCTGTCCTCGTTGACCAGCGCCGAGCCGGCCCCGGTGCGCACGACCAGCGCGTCGCGGTAGACCGACAGCAGGTCGACCAGCGCCCGGTCGATCACGTCGCGGGTGAACCGGGTGGCCCGCGCCTTCTGCTCCTTCTCGAGCGAGCTGAGCTGGGAGCGGATGTGCGGCGGCTGGGTGCGCGCGCTCGGGTCGGCGCCGAGCACCTCCATCAGGCGCACCTTCTCGGCGGCGTCGCGCTCGCTCGAGGCGGCCGCCGACTCCTCGGCCGCGATCGTCACCAGGTCGCTGGCCGCGCCGATCGCGTCGCCGACGCTGACGATGCGGGTGGCGAGGGTGATGACGTCGTGGCGGCGGATGCGGGCGTGCTCGTCGCGGGCCAGCCGGCGCGGCCAGGCCGACGTGCGACTGGGCGGCGCGGGCGGCGTACAGCGCCATCGACGGGTCGACGCCGTCGCGGCGGGTGAGCAGCGCCGCGACGGACTCGACCGGCGGGGTGCGCAGCCGCACGTGCCGCGAGCGCGAGCGGATGGTGATGATGACGTCCTCGACCGAGGGGGCGCACAGCATCCACACCGTGCGCGGGCGCCGGCTCCTCGAGCGCCTTGAGCAGGGCGTCGGCGGCGCGCTCGGTGAGCCGGTCGGCATCCTCGACGACGATCACCCGGAAGCGCCCGACCGAGGGGCGGTGCGCCGCCAGGGCCACGAGGTCGCGGGCCTGCTCGACCTTGATCGACAGCCCCTCGGTGGCGATGACGTCGACGTCGGCGTGGGTGCCGCCGAGCGCCGTGCGGCACTCACGGCACTCGCCGCAGCCGCCGTCGGGGCACAGCAGCGCCGCGGCGAAGGCCCGGGCCGCCACCGACCGGCCCGACCCCGGCGGGCCGGTGAACAGCCACGCGTGGGTCATCGCCTCCGGGGTGCGCACGGCGTGCTCGAGCGTGGCGACCGCGCTCTCCTGGCCGATGACGTCGGTCCAGACGCTCACGGGTCGACCAGCCCCATCGCCTCGAGGCGGTCGAGCACGGCGTCGTGCAGGCGCTCGGGCGGCTCGGTGCCGTCGACGACGAGGTAGCGCTCGGGGTGGCCGGCCGCCATCGACAGGAAGTGCTGGCGGATGGCGTCGTGGAAGGCGTCCTCCTCGGACTCGAGGCGGTCGTGGGTGTCGCCGCGCCGCCGCCGCCCCTCGGCGGCGGTGACGTCGACGACCACGGTGAGCGCCGGCACCAGGCCGTCGACCGCCCACATCTGCAGGTCGTGCACCTCGGCCGCCCCGAGGTGGCGCCCGGCCCCCTGGTAGGCCACCGAGGAGTCGGTGTAGCGGTCGGTGATGACCACCTCGCCGGCCTCGAGCGCGGGCCGCACCAGCTGGTCGACGTGGTGCGCCTTGTCGGCCGCGAACAGCAGCGCCTCGGCTCGCGGCGAGACGTGGTCGCCGTGCAGCACGAGGTCGCGGATGGCGGCGCCGAGGTCGGTGCCCCCCGGCTGGCGGGTGACGACCACCTCGCGGCCGCGGGCGCGCAGCGCCTGCGCGAGCAGCCGCACCTGCGTCGACTTGCCCGCGCCGTCGCCCCCCTCGAAGGCGATGAACAGCCCGTCGCGTCCCGTCACGGTGGCGAGCCTAGGCCAGCGCCGCGACACCGCGCGTCCACGGCATCCGGATGCCGTGCGCGCGCGGGTCGGGCGTCGTGCGGATGCCGGTCAGGCGCCGGTGAGGTTGTCGCGGGCCCACAGGGCAGCGCTGGTGCGGTCGAGCACCCCGATCTCGCGGAACACCCGGCCGAGGTGGGCCTTCACGGTGCGCTCGGTGATGCCGAGGGCCCGCGCGATCTGCTTGTTGGCCAGCCCCTGGGCGACCAGGCGCAGCACCTCGGTCTCGCGCGGCGAGAGCCCGTCGGCGAGGCCGGAGCCGGCCGGACCACCGCCGCTGGCAGGGCAGCAGGACGGCGGCGACCCGCGGGTCGATCGGGACGTGCCCCCGGGCAGCGGCGTGCACCGCGGCCAGCAGGTCGGCGGGCTCGGAGTCCTTGAGCACGTAGCCGATCGCGCCGGCGGCGAGCACCTCCTTGACCCGTTGCCGGTCCGAGAAGCTGGTCAGCACGAGCACCTTCGTGCCCGGCTGGCGGGCCAGCACGGCGCGGGTGGCCTCGACGCCGTCCATCTCGGGCATCGAGAGGTCCATCAGCACGACGTCGGGACTGAGGCCCTCCACCGACTCGACGGCCTCGCGTCCGTTGCGGGCCTCGCCGACGACCGTGATCTGGGGGTCGGACTGGAGCAGCGTGGTCACCCCGGCCCGCACCAGCTGGTGGTCGTCGACGAGCAGCACCCGGATCACGAGGCAGCGCCGAGCTCGTCGCCGAGCAGGAGCCGCCAGTGCGTGCCGCGGCCCGGGGCACTGGACACCTGCAGCAGCGCGCCGGGCACCGACGCGGCGTCGGCGAGCAGGTGCAGGCCGAAGTGGCCCCCACGTCGGCGCCTCGAGCACCTGGGCCACGTCGAACCCCGCCCCGTCGTCCACGACGTCAAGAGTGACCGATGTCGGCCCGTCACGGTGGAGCGACACGACGACGGTGGCCGGGCCGGCGTGCTTCGCGGCGTTGCGCAGGCACTCCTGGGCGACCCGGTGCACGAGGCGTTGGGCGTCGGCCGACAGGGCCAGGTCGTCCTCGTCGGCCGCGTCGACCTGCACCAGGAGGTCGTCGCGCCGGATGGTCTGGGCGAGGTCGAGCAGGGCGGCGACGATGCCGGAGCGGGCCAGGCTCGCCGGGTAGATGTCGACCAGCAGGGTGCGCAGCGACCGGATGCTGGAGCGCACCGCGGCCGCGGCCGCGTCGAGGTCGCGGGACAGGGCGTTCTGGCCGTGCCCGCTCGCGGTCGCGGAGGCGCCCGCGACCGTGAAGGACGCGGCCGCCAGCTCCTGGACCGGCCCGTCGTGCAGGCTGGCGGCGATCCGGCGCCGCTCGTCGGCGCTGGCGTCGACGGCCCGCTGGAGCAGCTCGATGCGCTGCTCCTCGGCACGCCGCAGGCGTCGCACCAGGGCCCACACGAAGGGCACCACGATGACCACGAGGAGCACCAGACTGCTCGCGGTGACCCCCGCGAAGCCCCGCCAGAGCTGGCCGGTGCGTTCGCCCACGGAGTCGTAGTCGGTGTAGAACTCGAACAGCGCGATCTGGCCGTTGGGGGTCCAGACCGGTTGGTAGACCTCGACCGCTCGCGCGGCGCTCTCGAAGGCGTTCTCGGACTCGTCGAGGTTGGACACGTCGGCGACCGTCTTGCGCCCCTGCAGGGCCAGCTGCTGCTCGTCGCTCAGCGCGAAGGTGCGCCCGATGAGCTGCTCCTCGTCGGCGTACAGCACCTTTCCCTGCTCGCTCCACAGCTTGACCCGCACGATCGGGTCGACCAGCAGCTGGGCCCTGGCCACCTCGTCGAAGGCCGCGATGGCGGCCGGGTCACCCGTGAGGAGCCCGTCGCTGAGCGAGGGCTGCACGACCGCCTTGGCCAGCACCGCCGCCATCGTGGCTGCGTCGGTGACCGCCTCGCGCTCGGCCAGCTGTCGGGCGGCGAGCGTGCCGACCACCCCCACCACGACCAGCGCCCCCACGACCCCCGCGGCCAGCAGCGCCAGCACCCGTCGGGGGTGGAGGAGCGGCTGCGTGGTGCTGCGGGCCCCCCGGCTCGCCCAGCGTCACCCAGCGTGGCGTGGTGGCACCGGCCTCGGGGTCGGAGGCGTCGACCCCGAGGCCGGTCTCGCTCACCGCCGGCCCGTTGGGCCCGAGCAGCTCGTCGGCGAGCACGGAGACGTCCCCGGCCGCTGCAGGGGCGGGCGGGGACTCCTCCGGAGCGGCCGGATCAGTCGTCGGATCCGTGGCCACTCGAGTCGTCCCCGCCGTGATCGTCGTTGGAGGGCCCCCCGGAGCGGCCGGAGCCCGAGCCGGAGCTGTCCGAGCCGGAGCTGCCGAGCCGGAGCTGTCGCTGCCGGAGGTCCGCCGGAGCCGGAGCCCGACGAGTCGACGGCCAGGGTGTCGTCGGAGCCGTACCCCGACCCGGAGCTGTGCGAGCCGCTGCCGGAGTTGTCCTCACCGGTGCGCGCACGGTCGCCGCCGTGGTCGTCGCCGGGTGCGTCGTCGGAGACCCCGGCCGGCCGGTCGCCACCGTGGTCGTCGCCGGGTGCGTCGTCGGAGACCCCCTCCGGGCGGTCGCCACCGTGGTCGTCGCCGGGCTCGGACTCCGTCGGGCTGGGGGTGGGCTCCGAGCTCTCGGCGCCACTCGGCGAGGTGCTGCTCGACGGGCGAGCTCACCGGCAGCCGCTGGGCGAAGGAGGCATTGCCGAGCAGGCCGATGGCGGCCGGCACGGTCACCGCGACTCCGGCCACGAGGGCGATGAGCAGCTTGCGCATGGGTTGTCCTTTCGGGGTGCAGTGTGTCAGAGGCAGGGTCGGACACGCTGGCGTCGAGCCGACCGGGACCGGCGCGAGCAGTCACACCATGCGTGCCGCAGATGGACAGCCGCTATCGGCCCTTGGTCCTAGTACCGCGTCCTCGGTCCCCGGGGCTCGCACGCCCCCGCGCCCGCCTCGTCCCGCCACACCCGCCTCCCGCGGCTCGGACAGCCGCCATCGGCTCGTGCGGTTTACACACGGTTCTCGCCGACGAAGTCCTGCGAGAACCGTGTGTAAACCGCACGAAGTCGGGAGGGACTGGGACGCTCAGGCGGCGAGGATGCCGGGTCAGGCGCCGCCGTCGTGCCGGTCGGCGTTGGCGTGGATGGCGTCGTGCACGTACGCCGGCGAGCCCAGGCTCGAGGTCCTCGTAGGTCTTCGTGAACCGCGGGTCGGCGACGTACATGTCGGCCAGCCCCCGGTGGAAGCCGAAGTCACAGTCGTAGAACCACCGCTCGATGTGCGCGCGGTGCGCCTCGGCGGCATCCATCGCCTCGACCGAGGTCGCCGGGGCACCCGACTGCAACGCGGCCACGAAGGCGGCGTTCACGGCATCCGTCTCGGCCTTGATCTGCTCGAAGTCGGCCTTGGTGTAGTTCTTCGTGCGCCGGGCCGACTGCTTCCACGCGTCGGTCTCGCCCCAGCGCTCCTGCGCCTCGGCCTGGTACTCCTCGCTGTAGCCCTCCCCGAACAGCTCCTTGAGCTCGTCGGTGGTGGCGGGTCGTTGTTCCATCTCTCTCTCCAGTGCTCGGTCGATGGCCGTGACGAGCTGCTCGAGCTCGCCCAGCCGGGTCGTGACCGCGTCGCGCTGGCGGCGCAGGTGCTCCTCCGCCGTCCCCTCGCCGTCGAGCAGGGCCCGCACCTCGGGAAGGGGCAGGCCGAGCCGGCGGTAGGTGACGACGGTGGCGAGCCGGGCCAGGTCGGCATCCGTGTAGAGGCGGTACCCCGCGGGGGTGCGCGCGCTCGGCACGACGAGGCCCTCGGCGTCGTAGTGGTGCAGCGTGCGCACCGTGACGCCGAAGGACTCGGCCACCTGGCCGACGGTGAGCTCCACCTGTGCAGTGTGCTGGCTCGTCGCGGTCATGTCACCACCGTGCCGCCTCACGTCGCGTGAGGGTCAAGCCGGATGCCGGGTCAGGACTTGGGTGCCTCGAACCAGTTCGCGAGACCGCTGGCCAGGCCCAGGTCGCCGCGCGCCTTGACCTTGCCCATCATGAACATCATCGCCGGGTTGCCGGTGCCGGTGATCAGCTTGAGGAACTCGGCCGGGCCGAGCATCAGCGACAGGTCGGGAGCCTCGCCGGCGCCCTTCTCGACGGTGCAGGTGCCCTGGTCGACGAGCACGCCGTAGGTGTCGCTGGTGTCACCCGGGCCGCCGGTCACCCGGAAGTCGATGCGCGCCGTGCGGTCGCCGGCCTTGTCGGGGCGGAACTGGTGCGGGAACCGCGCGAAGATCGCGTCGAGCAGCGGGCCGCGGTGCTCGCCGGCGAAGTCGTCGCGGATCTCGGCGTCGGACGTGCTCTTGATCAGGGCGACGAACTCGGCCGACGACATCGTCTCGAGCAGCTCGGGGTGCAGTGCCATGCGGGCTCCCGGGAGGTGGCCGGGCCCCCATGGCCCGGACGGTCCCCCGAACCTACGCGTGGGTAACCACCCGGGCAAGGAGAACGCGCCGGTCGCCTCAGCGGGCGTGCGCCGGCACGACCGGCTCGGTCACCGGCGCGCCGGTCGCGGCCAGCCGCTCGAGCAGGTCGGCGCCCTCCTCGGCCGCGTCGTGGCGCCGCAGCTCGGCGCCGATCCGCCCGGCCGCGGCGCGGTACCGCGGGTCGTGCAGGGCGCTGCGCACCGCCCGGCGCACCCGGAGGCGGCCTGGGCGACGTCGACCGGATCCGCACCCCCGCACCGCTCCAGCGCACCCGGGCCCCGATCTCGGCCTTCTCCTCGGTCGACCCGGCCTGCACGAGCGGCACCCCGTGGTGCAGGGCCGTGGTCACGCCCGTGTAGCCGCCGTTGGTCACGCAGAGGTCGACGTGCGGCAGCAGCAGGTCGTAGGGGATGAAGGGGCTCACCCGCACGTTGGCCGGCAGCGCCCCGCCGAACCTCGACTCCAGCTCGGCGCGCGGCACCCCGCCGGTGGTGACGACCACGAGCACGTCGTCGTGCTCGAGGGCGCGCAGGGTCGGCACCACGAGCTCGCGCATGTCGGGCCGGATGCTGCCCTGGGTCACGTGCACGACGGGCCGGGTCGAGGTGCGCACCTCGTCCCACCACGGCGGCGGCGCCCACGCGGCCGGCGGGTCCGGCCGCAGGGCCCCACCCAGTGCACCGTGTCCGGCAGGTCGGCCACCGGGTACTCGAACGACGGCGTGCAGCGCCTGCAGGTGCAGCATCGGCGAGACCGCGGACTCGAGCACGTCGCGGCCGTCGGGAGCGAGCCCCAGCGAGGCGCGCAGCCGGTCGTGCCGCTCCTGCGCCCGCGCGAAGATCCACCGCCGCGACGCCTCGCGCACGGCGTGGTTGCGCAGCCGCGACACCGGTCCGCGCATCGGCAGCAGCCCCGGCCCGAAGGCGGGGGTCGTGCCGTGGGCGCGGGCGAGGGGCCCGTCGCCGAACGTCGCGGCCGGGATGCCGCGCGACTCGGCGAGCAGCCCGACGCCGTAGCTCAGCCCGTCGCTCAGCACGGCGTCGACCCGCGTGCTGCTCGAGCACCGGCTCGAGGTCGGCGACCCGGTGCGGCCCCTCGCCGACGAACAGCTCGGCATAGGCCCAGCCGATGGCCCGTGGGCCGCGCAGCCGGGCGAGCTCGGGGAACTCCTCGAGCAGCCGCTCGCCGTCGTAGTCACGAGTGGCCCCGAAGGGCACCGGCGTCGCGCCCACGGCCGCGATGCCCTCGTGGAACCGCCGGCTCGCGAACCACAGCACCTCGTGGCCCCGGCGCGACCAGCCGTGCCGCGATCGGCAGCGGGTTGCGACTGTGCGCGGGCACGGGGACCGTGGCGAACAGGAAGCGGGACATCACAGGAGTACTCCTGCCGGGGCGGACGCTTCCCAGAACCTACCCGGTCAGCCTCCGTCGTCGGCAGGCGGCCGGTCACAGGAAGCCCTGCCAGCCGGTGGCGATGGTGACGCCCGCGCTGACACTGCCGGTGCCGGTGCCTCGGTAGAGGCGCAGCTCGCCGCCCATGGTGATGCCGCCGAGGTCGGCCTTGCCGTCGCCGGACAGGTCGCGCAGCGGGAGCAGCGCGCCCATCGACTGCCAGCCCGAGCCGATCTGGCGGCGGGCGGTGACGCCACCCTTGCCGTTGCCCGGGTAGAGCCAGAGCCGGCCGGCGCGTGTCGACGGCGACGATGTCGTTGCGCCGGTCGCCGGTGAGGTCACCGGCCGAGACGACCGAGAGCATCGACCCCCATCCGGTGCCGATCCGGTGGCAGCGAGCAAGCGACGCCGCGGGAGGTCTGGGGGTAGAGCATCAGGTCACCGGCCGAGTTCATCGCGATGACGTCGGGGTAGCTGTCGGCGTTGAGCGAGTAACCCCCATCGACCCAGCGCATGCTCGACCAGCCCCGTGAGCCCAGCAGCGTCCCGCCGCCGCCTCGGCTCAGGGCGAGGAGGTCGTCCTGCTGGCAGAGCGGCTGGCCGTCACCGAGGACGTAGGCGAGGTCGCCCGCGGCGAGCTGCTCACATCCGCCCTGGTTCGCCGGCAGGAAGGTGGTGGCCGCCCGTAGCTTCCCCGTCCCGGTGCCCGGGTAGGACAGGACCGCCGGAGTCCGGGCCGACGCCGTACTGGCGCTGGGCCACCACATCGACCCGGCCGTCGCCGGTGACGTCGGCGATGCCGGTCACATTGCCCGACAGCACCGGACGGGAGGTCTTGCCGTCGCCACCGGGCTGTCGCCCCAGGTGCTGTGCGCGGTGAGCGTGACGGTCTGGGTCACACCGTTGGGCAGTCCGGGCAGCTGCAGAGCACCCCGCTGGACAGGGCCGCCACGCTCACCTCGCGCACGATGCCGGCCGGTTGCACGGTGACGCGGTAGCCGGACAGGACCTTGGCGTCGGAGGCCGCAGCCGGGCGCACGAGGGTCAGCCGGCCCGGTCGCGGCAGCACCGTGACGCGCTGCGGGCCGGGAGCGAGGGTCACGTGGACGGCCGCGAAGTCGAGGGTGTGCGCGCCCTCCAGGCCGATGCGGAAGATCACCCCGGAGAGGTCGTAGGAGGCGCTGTTGCCGCGGGCGTCGGCCACATTGACGCTGTCGAGGTGCCAGCGACCTGGCAGATGGGAGCCGGGCCTGGAGGGTGCCCGTGGCGCTGGGCTTCGCGAGCGTTCCTGCCGTCAGAAGCTCGCCCGAGTCGTCGTTCTTCCAGTCCAGGCCGATGGACTGCACGGAGGACTGGGTGTCGGAGACGGCGAAGGCGACCGTCGTCGGGTCCTCGGCGCGGGTGGCCGCCGAGGTCATCGTCAGGGCGCTGAGGGCTGGTGGGCTGAGGTCGGTCGCCCCCGTCAGGTTGACCTGCTGGCGTCTTCAGGTCGAGCGCATGGGTTGTCGTCGCCGACACGGGAATGGTGCGGAACGTACCGTCGGGGTAGTAGATGGAGGAGTTGCCCGCGGCGTCCCAGAGGAGGACGAAGCGGATGCGGTAGGTGCCGTTGGCCCAGTCGGCTGCCACCGGCCTCGTGATGACCGACTTGCTGCCCGCCCCGGTCGACTCGACGTCGTAGTAGCGCCCGGACGACTCCTCGATGACGTTCACCCTGACCGAGGCGACCGCGACGTCGTCAGTGGCGTCGACCGTGGCCGTAAGGGTGCCCCCGGGAACGAGGGCCGCCGGCGACAGGGTCACCCCGTGCAGCACCGGGGCGTGGTGTCGACCGCGGCCGATGCGGCCGGCATCCCCGTGAGGGCGACGACCGCGGCTGCGGCTCCCGCGACGAGCGTGCCGACCAACCGTGAGGACATCCGTACCTCCCTGTGCCCGGCGTCAGCTGACCGGGATCCTCGCCCCGGCCAGCCGCCGAGTGGCGCAAAGGTAACAGCGCTCACCGACGACGACCCACACCGTTGCGAGAACTCGCAACGGTGCTGCCGACCGAGCGGGGTCAGGCCTTCTTGGTCGTGCGGGGGCCGCCTTCTTCCTCCGTGGCCGTTCTTCGCGGTGGTCTTCTTCGCGGCGGTCTTGCGCGTGGTCGTCTTCTTCGCGGTCTTGCGGGCGGTCTTCTTCACCGGCCCGCGGGCCCGCTTGTCGGCGAGCAGCTCGTAGCCGCGCTCGGGCGTGATCTTCTCCGGGTCGTCGTCCTTGCGCAGCGTCGCGTTGGTCTCGCCGTCGGTGACGTAGGGCCCGAACCGGCCGTCCTTGACCACCACGGGCTTGCCCGACACGGGGTCGTTGCCCAGCTCGGCCAGCGGCGGCTTGGCGGCCGCCCGGCCACGCTGCTTGGGCTGGGCGTAGATCGCCAGCGCCTGCTCGAGGGTGATGTCGAACAGCTGCTGCTCGGTCTCGATCGAGCGCGAGTCGGTGCCCTTCTTCAGGTAGGGCCCGTAGCGGCCGTTCTGCGCGGTGATCTCCTCGCCGTCCTCGGCGGCGCCGACCACGCGCGGCAGCGACAGCAGCTTCAGCGCGGTGTCGAGGTCGATGGTGGCGAGGTCCATGTCCTTGAACAGGGATGCCGTGCGCGGCTTGGGCTTGACGGCCTTGCCCCGGCCCTTGGCCGGCGCCTCGTCCGCCTCGGGCAGCACCTCGGTGACGTAGGGGCCGTAGCGCCCGGCCTTGGCCAGGATGTCGTGGCCGGTGGCCGGGTCCTGCCCGAGCACCCGCCCGTCGTCGGCGGCGGTCGCGAGCAGCTCGCGGGCCATCGCCGGCGTCAGCTCGTCGGGGGCGACGTCGTCGTTGATCGTGGCGCGCCGCGGGGTGACGGGCGCGCCGTCCTCACCGAGCGCGGCGGCATCCGTCACCTCGCCGGTCGTGGGGTCGATGCCGGCCGGCACGGTCTCCTCGACGTAGGGGCCGTAGCGGCCCACGCGCACGACGATGCCCTCGCCGATGTCGATCGTCGAGATCGCCCGGGCGTCGATGTCGCCGAGGTCCTCGACGAGGTCGCGCAGCCCCTCGGCCGAGCTCGCCTCGTCGCCGAAGTAGAAGCGGTGCAGCCACGCCGCGCGGCCCTGGTCGCCGCGGGCGATGGCGTCGAGGTCCTCCTCCATCGAGGCGGTGAAGTCGTAGTCGACCAGTCGGGAGAAGTGCTCCTCCATCAGCCGGGTCACGGCGAACGCGAGCCAGCTCGGGATGAGCGCCGAGCCGCGGTTGGACACGTAGCCGCGGTCCTGGATCGTGCCGATCGTCGAGGCGTAGGTCGAGGGCCGGCCGATGCCGCGCTCCTCCATCGCCTTGACCAGGGTGGCCTCGGTGTAGCGCGGCGGCGGTGAGGTCTCGTGGCCGTTGGCCTCGGTGCGCACGGTGCGCAGCGCGGTGCCGACCCCGAGCCGGGGCAGGCGGCGCTCCTCCTCGGCCTCGTCCTTGCGGCGGCGGCCTGGCGCTCGTCGCGCCCCTCCTCGTAGGCCGCGAGGAACCCGCGGAAGGTGATGACCGTGCCGCTCGCCGACAGCTCGACCGTGGTGGCCGGCGCGCCGTCGTCGAGGGTGGCGCCGAGGCGCACGGATGCCGTGGAGCCGCGGGCGTCGGCCATCTGCGAGGAGATGGTGCGCTTCCAGATCAGGTCGTAGAGCGCGAAGTCCTCACCGCGCAGCTCACCGGAAACCTGTGCGGGAGTGCGGAACCGGTCACCAGCGGGGCGGATCGCCTCGTGCGCCTCCTGGGCGTTCTTGACCTTCTTCTCGTAGTGCCGCGGCGCGTCGGGCACGTACTCGGCGCCGTACATCTCGCGGGCCTGGGTGCGGGCCGCGGTCAGCGCCGACTCCGACAGCGACGTGCTGTCGGTCCGCATGTAGGTGATGTAGCCGTTCTCGTAGAGGCGCTGGGCCACCCGCATCGCGTTGCGGCTGTTGAGCCGCAGCTTGCGCGAGGCCTCCTGCTGCAGGGTGCTCGTGGTGAACGGCGCGCTCGGGCGGCGGGTGTAGGGCTTCTCGGAGACGTCGGTGACGGTGACGTCGGCGGCCCGCAGCGCGTTGGCGATGCCGGTCGCGGCGGCCTCGTCGAGCGGGGTCGCCTTGGCGTTGGTCAGGGTGCCGTCGTCGGCGAAGTCGCGGCCGGTGGCCACCTTCGAACCGTCGACGCCGGTGAGCTTGGCGGTGAACAGGTTCGACTCGGCATCCGGGGTGAAGTCGCCCTCGACGTCCCAGTAGCTGGCGGCGCGGAACGCCATCCGCTCCCGCTCGCGCTCGACGACCAGGCGGGTCGCGACCGACTGCACGCGGCCGGCGGACAGCCCCGCCTTGACCTTGCGCCACAGCACCGGGCTGACCTCGTAGCCGTAGAGCCGGTCGAGGATGCGGCGGGTCTCCTGGGCGTCGACCAGGCGGGTGTCGAGGTCGCGGGTGGTGGAGGCGGCCCGCTGGATGGCCTCCTTGGTGATCTCGTGGAACACCATCCGCTTGACCGGCACCGTGGGCTGGAGGGTCTCGAGCAGGTGCCAGGCGATCGCCTCGCCCTCGCGGTCCTCATCAGTGGCCAGGTAGAGCTCGTCGGCGTTCTTCAACAGCGCCTTGAGCTCGCGGACCTTCTTCTTCTTGTCCGCGTCGACGACGTAGTAGGGCTCGAAGTCGTCCTCGATGTTGACCCCGAACTTGCCGAACGGGCCCTTCTTGATGTCGGCGGGCATCTCGCTCGGGGTCGGGATGTCGCGGATGTGCCCGACCGACGCCTCGACGTCCCAGTCGCTGCCGAGGTAGCCGGCGATCGTGCGCGCCTTGGCGGGCGACTCGACGATGACGAGCTTGCGTCCTGAGGCCATGTTGTCTCACCGTGTCCGTTTCCGTCTCCCACGTGCAGCGGATTCGTCGCTGCGTCGACGTGGTGACGCGCATGACGGTAGCGCCCGGGTCGTGCTTTCGTGCAAACCGGGTGGTGGATGCCGTGTCGCTACAGCCCCAGCGCCCGGGCCGCGGCGGCCCGCATGACCTCCCGGTCGGGCTCCACACCGGTCCAGTGCCGCACCGCGAGGGCGCCCTGGCCGACCAGCATGCCGAGCCCGTCGAGGGTGCGCGCGCCGCGCGCCGCCGCCGCCCGCAGCAGGGCGGTGTGCGGCGGCGAGACGACCACGTCGGCGACCACGACCCCGGCGCGCAGGCTGTCCAGGTCGAGGTCGACGAGGGCCTCGGCGTCGCCGAAGCCGACCGAGGTGGCGTTGACGACGACGTCGGTGCCCTCGGGCACGGCATACGTGCTGGTCCAGGGGACGAACGTGGCCGGCACGCCGGTGCCGTCGGTGACGACCCGGGCCAGCTCGGCGCCGCGGCGCTCGTTGCGGTTGACGATGACCACGGATGCCGCGCCGGCGAGCGCGGTCTCGACCGCCACCGCGCGGGCGGCGCCCCCGGCACCGAGCACGACGACGTGGATGCCGGCCGGGTCGACCACGGTGCGCAGCGACTCGACGAAGCCCTGCCCGTCGGTGTTGTGGCCGACCAGCTCCCCGTCGGTGGCCACCACGGTGTTGACCGCGCCGATCACCTCGGCGGAGGGTGCCAGGCCGTCGAGGTGGTCGATGACGGCGACCTTGTGGGGCAGCGAGCAGTTGAAGCCGGCCCAGCCCATCGCGCGGGCGCCGGCCACGGCATCCGCGAGCCCGGCGGACGTCACCTCGCAGTTGAGGTAGCGGGCGTCGATGCCGTGGTGGCGGTAGGCCGCCTCGACCATGACGACGGTGGGGTTGCCGGCGGCCGGTGTGGAGAACGACCCGGTGTGGATGCCGAGGAAGGTGGGCTCGCCGGGGCTGCTGTCGGGGGGTGTCGGGGGCACGGGTTCAGGCAACCACGCCACCGCCCCACCGTCGAGGGTTGTGCGCAGCCGGTGGTCGAGCCGGATCGCTGCTCGAGTCGTGGCCGGGGGCCGGTGGCGCCTGCGGTGATGCACCCCGCGCGGCCTGCGCGCCCCCTGCAGCACCGCACCCGGCAACCCCCCTGGGTGATGCACCCCGCGCGGCCCGGCGCGCCCCCGCAGCACCGCGCCCGGCAACCCGCCCCGCGGTGATGCACCCCGCGCGGCCAGCGCGCCCCCTGCAGCACCGCACCGGATGACCGCCGACTCGTGACGAGTGCGATATAGTTGAAACGACAACTAATCAGGGAGTGACCAGGATGACCACCGCAACGCCGAGCACCGAGTCCCGCCAGCCCGTCGTCTACCTCAGCCACGGCGCTCCGCCGCTGGCCGACGACGCCACCTGGACGGCCGAGCTCGCGGCGTGGTCCGACGACCTGCCGCGCCCGAGCGCCATCCTCGTCGTGTCGGCGCACTGGGAGCTCGCCCCGATGGCGGTCTCCGCCACCACCGGTGACGTGCCGCTGCTCTACGACTTCTGGGGCTTCCCGCAGCGCTACTACGAGGTGACCTACGACGCGCCGGGCGCCCCCGAGCTCGCCCGCTCGGTGGCGGGGCTGCTGTCCGGTGCCGGCGAGACCCTGCACCAGGACCCCTCCCGCGGGCTCGACCACGGCGCCTACGTGCCGCTGAAGGAGATGTTCCCCGAGGCCGACGTGCCGGTGGTGCAGCTCTCGATGCCCACCCTCGACCCGCACCGGCTGTTCGCGCTCGGCGAGCGGCTCGCTCCGCTGCGCGACGAGAACGTGCTGATCCTCGGGTCGGGGTTCACCACGCACAACCTGGGCTGGTTCAACCCGAGTGCGCCGTCGGATGCCGCGCCGCCCACCCCGTCGGCCGAGTTCGACGCCTGGGCCGCCGAGACGGTCGGCCGGGGCGACGTCGACTCGGTGCTCGACTTCCTCGCCAAGGCGCCGGCCGCCCGCGAGGCGCACCCGCGCACCGAGCACTGGGCGCCCCTCTACGTGGCGCTGGGCGCCGCCTCGGCCGGTGGCGTCGACGCGACGAGCGTCATCGACGGCTTCTGGTTCGGCCTGAGCAAGCGCTCCTGGCAGTTCGCCTGACGGCGTTGCGGCTCAGCCGGTTCGGCTGAGCCGCAACGATCCTCAGCGCTCCTGGGCCATCAGCCACGCCAGCAGGTAGGCCCGGCTGTTGCCGTCGTCGACCCACTTGTCGTCGAGCTTCCGGGCCTGGTCGAGGGCGGCGCGAGCGTCGTCCTTGCCGGCCAGCGCGCCGTACATCAACAGGTAGTCACCGAACTGCTGGCCGTAGCCCTTCGCGGCCGTCGCCTCGCGGACCGCTGCCCGGATGCGCTCGGGGTCGCCCGCGAGGTAGGCCGGTGAGCTGGGCGTGGGGGGCAGCAGCAGGATGCCGAGCATGGCCGCCGGCTCGGGCGAGAACCACGTCGCGTAGTCGCGCTTGGCGCCCCAGGTGAGCGAGACGACCTCGTGGTCGAAGTTCGCCAGCGCGGGGTCGGCGCGGTCGGGTCGCAGCCCGTAGCGCACGGCGGAGTCCTGCTCGCCGGCCAGCATCCAGGTGGCCTGCGCCCGCAGCGGTGCGTTCTTCGTGGCGTCGGCCCAGAAGGTGAGCCCCACCCAGGCGTTGACCGCCTCGCTGGTGCTCTCCTGGTTGTTGCCGTCCGCGAAGGGCGAGGTGCCGCTGGCCCACGAGTGGGCGGCATACGCGTCGAAGACCCGGCGGTCCGGCATCAGCGGTGACGAGCCCTGGCCGGCGATGTCGGCCGCGAGCAGGTCGATGACCGGTCGCCACTTCGCCGCGAGCTTCGGGTCGTCGGCGGCGAGCACGCCGGCGGCGTACAGGAAGTAGCCGTAGTGGAAGTGGTGGTCGTTGAACTCGTCGGAGCCGAACGACGGCGTGAGGCCGACGACGCCCTTGTTCTTCGCGTCGTAGACGAAGCAGGATGCCGGGCGCGTGTCGCAGCCGCGCGGCTCGGTCCAGCGGTCGAGCTCGGTGACCACGACCCCACGCACCGTGGCGGCCGCGTCCTTCAGGCCCAGCTGGGTCGCCAGGCGGTAGAGCTGGGTCGCGCGCTGGAGGGTCTTGCCACCGAAGTAGGTGTCGGCGGGGAAGGGCGGCAGGTCGGCGACGTCCTTGCGCACCTGGGCGCTGAGCTCCTCGCGGTCCTGGTCCGACAGGCCGGACAGGTCGAGGTCGGCGGTGACCGGGCGCACGGGCGCCGACCAGGTCAGCGCCTCGCCCCGGCAGACCCGCAGCGTGCCGTGCACCGAGGGGAAGGTGCCCAGGTCGCAGGCGACGCCGTCGGCGAGGCCGGCGACCTGGTGGGGCATCGCCACGAAGAGCCGGGCCGGGCCGGAGGGCCCGGACCAGGTGAGCGAGGTCGTCGCCGACTTGGCGTCCACCCCGTGGGCCACCTGGCCGGAGGTGATCGGCGTGACGAGACCTGCCATGGTCTTCACGTCGCCGCCGTCGGGCACGGCGAACCAGGTGACCTGGCCACCCGCCTTCACCGACACGCTCTTGCCGTCGACGCTCGCGCCGTCGGTGACCGCGGCGTAGGACCGGTTCTCGACCGAGACCGCGAGGTCGGCACCGCTGGGTGCCGGCGTCATCCCGAGCCGGGTCTTCGCCACGGCCTGGAGGGTGACCGACGGGGTGCCCTGGGCGATCGTCACCCGGGCCAGCGCCGCACCGGAGGCGTCGCGCAGCTCGACCGTGACGCTGAGGTCGTCGGTGCGGGTCACCACACCGGACGTGACGCCGTCGACGGTGACCGAGACGTCGGTCGGGGCGGACCCCACGACGCCCTTGGCGCCGCTCTCGATGCGCGGCACGCCGAACGCGAAGCCGTTGTCCTTCAGGACGAACCCGAGCGGGAGAGGGAAGACCGGCTGGGCCTTGGGCCCGAAGACGAGACCGGAGTACCAGCGGTTGGTGGGCGGAACCACGTCCTTGGCGAGGCGCTGCGTCGGCAGCTCCTTCGGCGTGCGCTGCACGAGGGCAGCGGCATCCTTCTTCACCGTGGCGGGGTCGAGCACCGGTGTGTCGGAGCGGCTCACGGGCAGCCCCTCGGCAACAGCGGTGTCCCCGACCGAACCCCCGGAGCGAGCCAGGGCGAACGCCCCGGCCGCCACGACGAGCACGGGGATGACGATGGCGGCCACGAGGCCGGCGCCGTGGGGGCGGCGCACCGGTTGAGGAGGCCCGCCATCAACGAACCCCGATCTTTCGCAGGAAGTCGACCATCGCGTCGGTCGGCCCCGCGAGGGGGCCGTCGTCGCGCAGCGACAGGGTCGCGGACAGGGGCGTGCCGGGCGCGGTGAGCTTGGCGTTCGCCGCGTCGCGCAGGGCGTCGCTGGAGATGGTGACCTTGGTCAGGGCCACCCCGCCGTCGGTGGTCACCGACACGGCGCGCACCTCTCCCGGCACGGTGCGGTTGTCGGGCAGGAGGAGGTCGACGTGGGCGCCGGTCTCCACCCGGCCGTAGTCGCGCGGCGAGAGCCGGAACTCGGCGACCGCGTACTCCGACCCCACGGCCGTGATCGTGGCGAGCGCCGCGCCGCTCTGCACGAAGCCCCCCTCGGTGCTCTGGACGTCGGTGAGCACGCCCGAGGTGAGCGCGCGGTAGGTCACGGTCGACTTCTTCGGGTCGACGGCGTAGGCGGCGTTGCGCACCGCCGCGACGGCGGTGACTGCTTCGCCGGCGTTGCCGACCGTGCGCGGGACCACGACGGTGTAGAGGCTGTCTCCCTTGTCGACGCTGTCGCCGGCGGCGACCTTCTGGTCGACGACGACGCCACCGAACTGGGCACCGACGGTGACCTGGTCGGCCACGACGTGGGCGGTGAGGCTGAGCACCTGCGAGCGCCGCTGGTTGAACACCAGGGTCAGCGCCGCGACGAGGGCGATGACGACGACGAGGCCGCCGTAGAGGCGGAAGCGGTTGGACCAGGTCATGAGCGGGCTCCAGAGGTCGAGGTGTGCGAGGTGTGCGAGCCGTGTGCGGCCGCCATGGCCGGCTCGGGGGCCGGGGCGGACAGCACCGCTCGGTGCGGGGGAAGGCCGGCTCGGGGGCCGGCGCGACCGGCCGGACGACCGCGGTGCGGGCGCTGACCGTGGCGCGGGCGCGGGCCGTGGCCTGCCGGCTCGACGGGGCCGCGACGCGGCGGGGGTGCAGCAGGCGCTGGTGCTCGCGCATCCCGGCGACGACGAAGACGCCGAGGATCACCGTGTTGGTGATGTTCCAGACGGTGGCCAGGGTCAGCTGGCTGTGGCCGATGTCGCGCCAGATGGCGACGCCGGAGCTGAGCAGCAGGAAGGTGAACATGAGCACCTGCGGCACCATGAAGTTGAACGGCGAGCTGGGCCGGCCACGGCGACCCGGTGACGTGCCACTTCTGCTCACGGCCGACCAGCACGTTGAACAGCGCTCGCGTGTAGATCGGGAACGACACGGTGGCGAGCATGAGGGACTCCCACCGGAACGACCCGAGCGTGAAGAAGGCCAGCACGACCTGCATGCCGTAGAACCCGAGGTAGAACAGCAGCCAGGTCGAGAGCCCCAGGCCCGCCGACACCGGGCGCAGGTCGAAGTAGATCTCCAGCGGCGGCACCAGGAGCAGCAGCGCCGGGGTGATGCCGGTGAGGTAGTGGGTGGCCGTGACGAGGTACATGATCCGCTGGTCGGCGGTGAGCCGGCGCTTGCGGCTGAGCGGGTTGTGGGTCATGAGGATCTCGAACCCGCCTGTCGCCCAACGCTGCTGCTGCTTGGTGAAGCCCTCGATGGTCTCGGGGGCATCACCGACGGCGAGCACGTCGGGGATGTAGACGCTGCGCCAGCCGCGCTCGTGCAGCATCAGCGAGGTCCACACGTCCTCGGACTTGGAGTCGGTGTACATGCCCCCGATGTCGTCGACGGCCGCCCGGCGGAACACGACGTTGGTGCCGACGCAGAACGCCGCGTTGAAGTGGTTCCGGCCCGGCTGGATGAACCGGTAGAACACGGTCTGCATGTAGCCGGCCCCGCGGGAGATGACCGACGTGAGGTTGCCGTAGGTCTGCGGGGTCTGCACGAAGGCGACGTCCTTGCTGACGAAGAACGGCACCGTCTCGAGGAGGAAGTTCTCCTTGGGCACGAAGTCGGCGTCGAAGATGGCGAAGTAGTCGCCCTTCGCGATGGACAGCGCGTGGTTGACGTTGCCCGCCTTGGCGCCGTTGTTCGACAGCCGGCGGACGTAGTGGACGCCCAGCTCGGCGGCGAGCTCCTTGACCTCGTCCGACCGGCCGTCGTCGAGGATCCAGGTGCGGTGCCGGCCGGTCATCCGCTGTGCAGCGGTTGCCGTGCGCCGGATGGTGGCCACCGGCTCGCCGTAGACGGTGATGAAGACGTCGACGAGCACCTCCTTGCCGTTGACGCGGATCGGCCGGTCCGTGGCGTCGCCGCCGAGGGGCACCGGGCCGAGCAGCGCGTCCCGGGCCGCGTGGAAGGCGTAGTCACGCGGGCTGGCCGCGCCGGCCAGGATGGTCCACATCGAGACGAGCGCCTGGCGGATCAGCACCGTCTCGGCGACGATGACCATCGACCAGGGCAGCAGGTCGCCCCGGTTGCCCGGGTCGAGGAGGAACCAGGAGTAGAGCAGGATCCCCGCGGCGGCGAGCGCGGTGAGGAGGATGACGATGGGTGAGTAGACCTTCTCGGTGCGGGCGCGCCGCTCGAGTGCGAGGCGTTCATCGCCGCTCGCGAGGTCGTGGGATGGGTCGAAGGACATGGGCAATCCCCTGCGGTTGTCGGACATGCTGGGGAGCAGGTGTCGAGCTCCCATCGGGTTCGGCACCGTTGCCATGGGCCGCGAGCGAGCGCGGACGTCAGTCAGGCCCGACCGTCACACGCGGACGGCGGGCCGTTGTCAGCCAGCGTACGGGCGGTTCGGGCGGAATCTCGAGTCGGTGCACGATCAGTGCTCGGGGAACGCGGCGTTCACGCAGGTTTCGCACGGGGTGAGCAGGCCTCCTGAGCACGATGGGCCGTCGGGCAGACTGCCGGTATGACCCTCGTCACACCGACCGTCGAGGAGCACCTCGCCGGCGTCGATGCCGCCGTCGACCGGATGGCCGTGTGGGCCCGGGCCGCGGGCCCCGACGCACCCGTGCCGACCTGCCCGGGCTGGGCCGTGCGCGACCTGCTCGCCCACCAGGGGATGGTGCACCGGTGGGCCACCGCCGTGGTGCGTCGGCGAGGACCCGGCTGGCGTCGACGACGCCGCCCTCGAGGCGGAGGGGCAGGCTGCCGACGACCCGGTCGGCTGGCTGCTCGACGGCGCCGCACCCCTGGTCGACGCCCTGCGCTCCGCCCCCGACGACCTCGCCGTGCTGACCTTCCTCAAGGAGGCGCCACCGGCCCGGGCGTTCTGGGCCCGCCGGCAGTGCCACGAGACCACGGTGCACGCCCTCGACGCCCTGTCCGCGCTGGAGCGCCGCCCCCTCGGGGCCGACGACGTCTGGCTCACCGACGCCCTTGCGGCCGACGGGGTCGACGAGCTGCTCATCGGGTTCTGGCAGCGGCGCACCAAGGGGCCCCGCAGCGAATCCCCCTACGCCGCAGCCGTCGTCGTGGCCGACGGCCCCGCGTGGGAGCTCGACGTCAGCGACGAGAGCCCGGTGACCCGGCGGCGGGAGCCCGGCGACGGCATCCACGCCGGTGCGCGCACCGTGCGCGGGTCGGCGCGCGACCTCTACCTGGCGCTGTGGAACCGGGGCGGCTCGGTCGACGACCCCACCGGCCTGCTCGAGGCGTGGCGCGGAGGGCGGCGCGATCAGCTGGTGAGGTGCCGGCCGAGGAAGTCCTCGATCCGCGCCCACGCGTCCTTCGCCGACTCCGGCTCCGGGCCGACGTGCATGACCAGGCGGGTCATCGGGGCTGCGTACCACGGCGAGTGGTCGGCCTCGTTGAGGAACGCGTGCCCGGCGGCGGGGTACTCCTTGACGTCGTGCTCGACGCCCCGCTCGGTCAGCGCGGCATCGAGGGTGGCGGCGGCGCCGCGCAGGTAGCCGTCGCGGCCGCCGTAGCTGGCGACCACCGGGCAGGCACCGTCGAGGGCGTCGAGGTCGCGCGGCAACGCACCGTAGTTGGCGGCCACGGCATCCCACCCCGGCCGGCCGGCCAGCACCAGGGCGAAGCCACCGCCCAGGCAGAACCCGATCACCCCGACCGACCCGCTGCAGGCGGGGTCGGCGAGCAGCGCCTCGCGCGCCGACTCGAGGTCGTCGAACGCCTGCCCGCTCCCCCGGCGCAGCGCCGTCATCGTCCGCGCCAGGCACACGACGCGGCGGCCGCGGGAGAGCAGGTCGGGCGCCAGCACGACGTAGCCCATCGCCGCGAGCCGGTCGGCGTGCCGCGTCATCTCGTCGTCGAGCCCGAAGACCTCGTGCACGAGCACCAGGGCTGGCCAGGGCCCGTCACCGGCCGGCACCGCCCGGTATGCCGGGAGGTCGCCGACCGTCGTCATCTCACCCATGGCCGGACCCTATGCCCTCGGGGGTCGGCACCCCCGGGAGGGTCAGTGCGACGACCGGGGCTTCTTCTTCGGCGCCGGGCGGGTCGGGTCGTCGGTCACCGGCTCGACGTGCTCGGGCACCTTCACCGGCCGCAGCTGCGCCCACGCCATGAAGCCGATGCCGACGACGAGCAGCATGATGCCGGCCACGAGGTTGGCGTTGGAGCCACCGGTCTTGTCGGTCTCGGGGTCGGCGAACAGGCCCATCAGGGTGAGGATCACGCCGTAGATCGTGAGCAGCGACCCGATGATGTTGCGGATGTCGAAGATGCCGGCCGTCTTCTTCTCTTGCTGTGCCATGGCTGCTCCTGCTCAGAAGAGGATGTTGAGGACGGTGACCATGGCGAGCGACAGCCCTGCGAGCGGCAGCGTGCGCCGGTACCAGGGGTAGGTGTGCTCGAGCGGGTCCTGGCGGGTCTCCTTCGGTGTCTCCGAGTACACCAGACCGACGAGGTCTTCGGGCTTCGGGGCCGTGGTGAACAACGAGATGCCGACGGAGAGGATGAGGTCGACGATGAACGCCGCGGAGGCCGCCACGAAGGCCGCTCCCTGACCGCCCAGGGGGATGACGCCCAGGCTCACGGAGCCGAAGGCGTCCTCGCTGAGGAAGGCGACCAGCACGGCCGCCAGGGTGCCGGAGATCAGCCCGATCCAGGCCGCCGTGCCCGTCATCCGCTTCCAGAACATACCGAGGATGAAGGTGGCGAACAGCGGGGCGTTGAAGAACCCGAACAGGGTCTGGAGGTAGTCCATGATGTTCGAGAACGAGCTGGCCAGCAGGGCCGTGAAGATGGCGATGACCGTGGCCCCGACGGTCGCGACCCGCCCGATGCGCAGGTAGTAGTCGTCGCTGCGGTCCTTGCGGATGTAGCGCTCCCACAGGTCGTAGCTGAAGACCGTGTTGAACGCCGAGATGTTGGCCGCCATGCCGGCCATGAACGCCGCCAGCAGGCCGGTGATGGCGAGGCCGAGCAGGCCGTTGGGCAGCAGGTCGCGCATCAGGTAGAGCAACGAGTCGTTGAAGGCGACCCCCTTGCCCGAGGCGCCTCCCGGCACCGCCTCGCCGTTCTTCAGCTTCACGATCTCGGGCACCAGGACGGCGGCGATCATGCCCGGGATGATCGTGAGGAACGGGACGAACATCTTCGGGAACGACCCGATGACCGGCGTCTTGCGGGCCGACGCGATCGAGTCGGAGGCCATCGCCCGCTGCACCTCGACGAAGTTGGTCGTCCAGTAGCCGAAGGACAGCACGAAGCCGAGGCCGAAGACGATGCCGACGACCGACCACACCGGGGAGTCGAAGCCGGTGAGCGCCTGGCCCGGCCAGGAGTTCAGCTGGTCGGTGGCCGACGGCACCTCGGCGGCCGCGCGGGGCGTTGTTGGCCGCGGTGGTGATCTTCTCCTCGAGGCCGCTCCAGCCGCCGACCCGGTTCAGGCCGATGATGACGAGCGGCAGCAGCGACGCGACGATCACGAAGAACTGCAGCACCTCGTTGTAGATGGCCGCGGACAGGCCGCCGAGGGTGATGTAGGACAGCACGATGATGGCGGCGACGATCAGGGCCGACCACAGCGGCCAGCCGAGCAGCGCGTGCACGATCGAGCCGAGCAGGTAGAGGTTGACGCCGGCGATGAGCAGCTGGGCCACGGCGAACGAGATCGCGTTGACCAGGTGCGCCTTGGTGCCGAACCGCCGGAACATGAACTCCGGGACCGAGCGCACCTTGGAGCCGTAGTAGAACGGCATCATCACGACACCGAGGAAGAGCATGGCCGGGATGGCGCCGATCCAGAAGTAGTGCACCGTCGCGATACCGATCTGGGCGCCGTTGGCCGACATCCCCATGATCTCGACGGCACCCAGGTTGGCCGAGATGAAGGCCAGGCCGGTCACCCAGGCGGGCAGCGAGCGGCCCGACAGGAAGAAGTCGAGCGAGTCGGACACCGATTGCCGTGCGATCAGGCCGATGCCGAGCACGAAGACGAAGTACGTCGCGAGGATGAGGTAGTCGACGGGAGAGGCGTCGATCAGCGTCGCCGTCCTCACCGCCGCCGGAAGGCCCTCCGTCACGGTCTGCGCCAGTCCCACCACTGCGACCACCCGTCCTCTACGCCGAGGCAGTCACCACCCCCACGGTGGCAACGTGGTCACGCTAGTGGAGGTGGTGCCGCCTCACCGCCCGAGCGGACGCACGAGTTCTGGGGAACCTCCAACGGCATCCGGCGTCTCGTCGAGGTCGGTCACGGCGCCCTGGAACTGCGCGGCGTACAGCTTGGCGAAAGCGCCTCCGGCAGCGAGCAGCTCGGCGTGCGAACCACGCTCGACGATGCGTCCCTCCTCCATGACGAGGATGAGGTCGGCATCGCGGATCGTGGACAGCCGGTGGGCGATGACGAAGCTCGTGCGGTCGCTGCGCAGCGCCGACATCGCGTGCTGCACCAGCAGCTCGGTGCGGGTGTCGACCGAGCTCGTCGCCTCGTCGAGGATGAGCAGGCTCGGCGCGGCGAGGAACGCCCGCGCGATGGTGATGAGCTGGCGCTCGCCCGCGCTGATGTTGTCGGCCTCGGCGTTGAGCACGGTGTCGTAGCCGTCGGGCAGCGAGTGCACGAAGCGGTCGACGTAGGTCGCCCGCGCCGCCTCGAGCACCTCCTCGTCGGTGGCTCCGGGCCGGCCGTAGGCGATGTTCTCGCGGATGGTGCCGCCGAACAGCCAGGTGTCCTGCAGCACCATGCCGATCCGCGAGCGCAGGTCGTGCCGGGTGAGCTGGGTGATGTCGACGCCGTCGAGGGTGATCCGGCCGCCCTTGAGCTCGTAGAACCGCAGCACCAGGTTGACCAGGGTGGTCTTGCCGGCGCCGGTGGGCCCGACGATGGCGACGGTCTGGCCGGGCTCGACCATGAGGTCGAGGTGCTCGATGAGCGGGGTGTCGTCGCGGTAGGAGAACGTGACGTCCTCGAAGGCGACCCGGCCGCGGGGGTCGGCGATGGTGGCGGGGTGCTCGGTGTCGGGCTCCTGCTCGGGGGCGTCGAGCACCGCGAACACCCGCTCGGCGGAGGCGACCCCGCTCTGCATCAGGTTCGACATCGACGCCACCTGGGTGAGCGGCTGGGTGAACTGGCGCGAGTACTGGATGAACGCCTGCACGTCGCCCAGGCTCATCGTGCCGGAGGCGACCCGCAGCCCGCCGACGACGGCGATGATGACGTAGTTGAGGTTCCCGATGAACATCATCGTGGGCATGATGATGCCGCTGATGAACTGGGCCCGGAAGCTCGCGTGGTAGAGCGCGTCGTTGCGCTCGGCGAAGAGCCGGTCGGCCTCCTGCTGGCGGCCGAAGACCTTGACCAGCTCGTGGCCGGTGTAGGTCTCCTCGACCACGCCGTTGACCTCGCCGGTGCTCTTCCACTGCTGCACGAAGTGCTTCTGGCTGCGCTTGCCGATCATCGCCGTGACGACCATCGTGACCGGGATCGTCACCAGCGCGAGCACCGCCAGCAGCGGCGAGATCCAGATCATCATGGCGATCATCGCCACGACGGTGAGCAGCGAGGTGAGCAGCTGGCTCAGGGTCTGCTGCAGGCTCTGGGCGACGTTGTCGATGTCGTTGGTGACCCGGCTGAGCAGCTCGCCGCGCGGCTGCTGGTCGAAGTAGGGCAGGGCGAGGCGGTTCAGCTTGTCCTCGACGTCGCGCCGCAGCCGGTAGATGGTGCGGTTGACCGCGATCGTGAGCATCCGGCCCTGCATCCACTGCAGCAGCGCCGCCACGACGTAGAGGCCGAGCACGAACAGCAGGATGCGGGCGAGCGCGGTGAAGTCGATGCCCTGGCCCGGGCACCACGTGCTGCATCGCGCCGAGCATGTCGGCGAGGTTGTCCTGGCCCTGCGGCGCGCAGCGCGTCGGCGGCCTGCTGCTGGGTGACGCCGGCGGGGATCTGCGCGCCGAAGACGCCGGCGAAGATCAGGTCGGTGGCACCGCCGAGGATCTTCGGGCCGATCGCGCTGAGCGTGACGCTGGCCACCGCGAGCACGATGGTGGTCCACACGATGAACCGCTCCGGGTGCAGCAGGCCCAGCAGCCGCTTCGCGGACGGGACGAAGTCCTGGGACTTCTCGGTGGGCACCCCGATCTGCAGGTGGGGCGGGCCGCCTCGGCGGGCGGCGGCCGGGCCGCGGCGCTGCTCGGCGGCCTTCTCCTCCTCGGTCTTGAGCTCGCTCATGCCGCCTCCTCCATCGCCTGCTGGCTCTGCACGATCTCGACGTACGTGGGGCAGCTGTCGACCAGCTCCGCGTGCGTCCCATGGCCCACGACCTGGCCGTCGTCGAGCACGACGATCCGGTCGGCGTGGATGATGCTCGAGACCCGTTGCGCGACCACGATGACCACGGCATCCCTCGTCACCGGCCGCATCGCGGCCCGCAGCCGCGCGTCGGTGGCGACGTCGAGCGCCGAGAACGCGTCGTCGAACAGGTAGATGCCGGCCTTGCTCACCAGGGCCCGCGCGATGGCGAGCCGCTGGCGCTGGCCGCCGCTGACGTTGGTGCCGCCCTGGGCGATCGGCGACTCCAGGCCGTCGGGCATGGCGCGCACGAAGTCGTCGGCCTGGGCCACGGTGAGGGCCTGCCAGAGCTCGTCGTCGGTGGCGTCGGGGTCGCCGTAGCGCAGGTTGGACGCCACCGTGCCGGTGAACAGGTAGGGCCGCTGGGGCACCAGGCCGATGTGCGACCAGAGGTCCTCGGGGTCGGCTTCGCGCACGTCGACGCCGCCGACGAGCACCTGGCCCTCGGTGACGTCGTGCAGCCGCGGGATCAGGCCCACCAGGGTGGTCTTGCCCGAGCCGGTGGAGCCGACGATGGCCGTCGTCGTGCCGGGCTCGGCGCGCATCGACACCTCGCGCAGCACCGGCGACTCGGCCCCGGGGTAGGAGAAGGTGGCGCCGCGCAGCTCGACGGTCACCGGGCCGGGCGGGATGACCTGACCGGGTCGGCGGGCGCGTGCACCGAGCTCTCGGTGTCGAGCACCTCCTGGATGCGCCCGGCCGAGACGGTGGCGCGCGGGATCATCATCGCCATGAAGGTCGCCATCATCACCGACATCAGGATCTGGATCAGGTAGGACATGAACGCGGTGAGCGAGCCGATCTGCATCTGCCCGCTGTCGATGCGGTGGGCGCCGAACCACAGCACCGCCACCGTCGAGGCGTTGAAGATGACCATGACGACGGGGAACGCGAGCGCCATCAGCTTGCCGACGGCGAGCGCGGTGCCGGTGTAGGTGCGGTTGGCCACGGCGAAGCGCTCGCGCTCGACGTCCTCGCGCACGAACGCGCGCACCACGCGCAGGCCGGTGATCTGCTCGCGCAGGATGCGGTTGACCGAGTCGACGGCGGTCTGCATCGAGCGGAAGTGCGGCACCATCCGCGAGATGATCAGGCCGATCGCCACGCCCAGGGCCGGCACCGCGACGGCGACCAGCCAGGCCAGGCCGAGGTCCTCGCGCAGGGCCATGAAGATGCCGCCGACCATCATGATCGGCGCCGACACCATGATCGCCAGGAACATGTAGGTGACGGTCTGCACCTGGGTCACGTCGTTGGTGCTGCGGCTGATCAGGGTCGGGGCGCCGAAGCGGGAGAGCTCCTGGGCCGAGAACTGGCCGACGCGATGGAAGACCGACGAGCGCACCTCGCGGCCGAGCGAGGCCGACGTCTGCGCGCCGATCCGGGTGGCGCCGATGGTGGCGATGATCTGCACGAACGAGACGGCGAGCATGAGCATGCCGGTGCGCAGGATGAAGGTGGTGTTGCCCACCGCCACGCCCTCGTCGATGATCCGGCCGTTGAGGCTGGGCAGGTAGAGGGAGGCGAGCGTCGCCACGAGCTGGAGCACGAGGAGCACGCCCAGCAGCGCGGCGTACGGGGTGAGGTAGGTGCGGATCAGTCGGTACAGCATCAGTCATGGACCTCCGGGTGCCGTCGAGGACGACGGAGACGATCTCGGCCGGTGTCATCGACCGGACGGGGAGCATGGGGTGGGCGCTCGCGAGCGTGAGGTGGGCCAGGATGTTGACGACGTCCTGCGGCGGCAGGCGCAGCGACGCGGCATCCGTGCCGATGAGGTCGAGGAACGCGGCGTCGACGGCGGGGTCGCTCATCGGCTTGCGCCGGTTGTGCCGCCGGGCCGTCGTGCGTGATCGGCTCGCCGCCCGCCTGGTGCAGCGCGCTGATGACGCCGATGATCCGCTCGACCCAGCGCTGCATCACGCCGACCGCCGCGACGAGCCGGTCGTCGAGCGGCAGGTCGGCGTCGATCCCCCGCAGTGACGCCACGACACCGGTCGTGTCGAACACCGCTGTGGCGCAGGCCTGCACGAGCTCGTCCTTGGTGCCGAAGGCGCGGAACACGGTGCCCTCGGCGATGCCGGCGGCCTCGGCCACCTGCTTGGTCGTCACGCCGACGCCGTGCTCGCGCAGCAGCGGGATGGTCACCTCGACGAGCGAGGCACGGCGGTCCTCGGGGCTGAGGGCAGGGGCACGGGGAGTCACCCGCACCACTTTAAGTGAGTGAGCACTCACTCACAAGTCAATTACCCTCAGTTCCTCCGACGCGGCGTGACCCAGACCGTCCCCAGATCGACCAATAGGTCACACCAGGGACACCCCGCGCCCCCGGCAGCGTCCCCAGATCGACCAATAGGTCACACCAGGGACACCGCGCACCCCCGGGCAGCGTCCCCAGATCGACCAATAGGTCACAGCGGGGACGCACCGACCTGCTTGCCGCCCGTCTCCCAGGATCAGGCGGCCGCCGTCAGCACTCGGAAATGGCGGCGCCAGTCGTCCGACAGGACTGCCGGGACCGGGATTCCCTTCTCACGCAGCTCGGTCGTCAGTCGCTCGAGGAGAAGCTCGGTCTGCTCGTACAGATCCTCTGCATGGACGACGACGAACGTCCAGCCGTCGTCGTCGCTGAGCTCGGTGCGCCGCGCTTCATCGTGTTCTCGCTGCTCGTCCGTGTCGTGCCACCGACCGTCGTACTCGATGGCGAGTCGCACCTCCTCGAAGCCGAGGTCGATGCGGTACCTGAGCTCTCCGTCGGCGTCGTAGATCCGAATGTCGACCTGTGGTTCAGGTAAACCGGCCAGCACCATCAGCAGGCGGAGGGCTGTCTCGGGCACGGAGTCGACCCGCTCTCGCACCAGGCGTGCACCGCGGAGGGCTTCGTCGCGACACTGGCCGGGCCAGGCATCCGCGTAATGAATGAGCTCGGTCGGTGTGCACCGACCCTTCTTGACGAACCGGTCGCCGAGGGCCACCAGGTCGACCAGCCCGAGGTACCTGGCCAGATGGCAGAACGTTTGACCTGGTGATGTCACGGGGAGCCCATGCCTACGCTTGATGTCCAGACGATGCCGGAACCGATGCGGCTTGACTCCGCGGAGCCGAAACCGTACGTCCCTCATGAACGAGATGTGCACCCAGTCGCTGTCTGGGACCACTCCGCCCCACAGGCGTGCCGCAGTCCAATGGCTGACCACGCCTCCTTCGGGACAGACGAGAAGGGCTGCGCGGGCTCGCACCACCACGGTGTCTGGGATGCGGGCATCGATGATCACACCGGTGAACACGGTGCGGAACTCGCGGCTCTTCAGGCGCCGCTCCGAGACACCGAGGACCTTGGCCTCGCTGCGCAGGAACGGGCCTGGAATGGGAGCGGTGTCGTCCGGCATCCAGCAAGGGTGGCACCGATGGCGAAACCGCCACGGGCGTCATCCACAGGTGTCCCTGCTGTGACCTATTGGTCGATCTCAGGACAGGACCTGCCGTCCCTGCTGTGACCTATTGGTCGATCTCAGGACAGCGTCGGGTACTCAGCGGAGGAGGCCGTCCTTGACGGCGTCGCGCAGGAACTCGACGACCTCGGCCCGCACCTCGTCCCCGTCGAGGTCGAGCAGCCCGGCGATCGCAGCCGCGCCGCCCGGGCGGTCAGCTCACCATCGGCCACCGACGCGAACGCCGCGGTGACGGTGGTCAGGGTGAGGTGCCGGCGCAGCCCGCCGCCCTGGCGCAGCACGATGGCGGTGGGGTCCAGGGCCCCGGGCATCGTGTGCCGCTCCTCGTGCACGTCGGGCGCACACCGCCACGCGATGTCGAGCACCGCGTCGTCGTCGTGCTCGGCGAGCCAGGTGCGAGCGTCCAGGCCGGCGAGCACGGTCGGACCCATCGGCGCCTCCACCGGCCAGGGCACGTCCATGAGGTCGACGAAGGGAGCCCGCTCGCGGCGCGGCCGGTGCAGCGTCACCACGCCGAACCCGATCGCCTCCACCTCGCGCGCCTCGAAGTCGTCGAGCCAGGCGGCATACATGGCGTTGAAGTCGACCGTGCCGGGGTGGTGGCCGCCGTCGCGGGCCCACGTCTCGGCGTACTCCGCGGGGTCCTGCACCTCGCGCTGCACGACCCACGCATCGAGCCCCGTGCCGTCGAGCCAGGCGCCGACCCGCTCGGTCCAGGTCGACCCGCGCGGCACCTCCCAGTTTCCGAGGAACTGCGCGATGCCGCCCGGCTCGAGGTGCTCGCCGACCCCGCGCACGAGGTCGCGCACCACGGCATCCCCGGCGGCGCCGCCGTCGCGGTACTCGAATCGCGGCACGGCCCCCGACCGCGGCGTGATGACGAACGGCGGGTTGCTCACGACGAGCCCGAAGCGCTCCCCCGCCACCGGGTCGAGCATCGAGCCGGCGCGCACGTCCCAGTCGGCCTCGTCGAGCGCGGCGTTGAACCGGGCGAACGCCAGCGCCCGCTCGGACAGGTCGGTCACCACGACCTCATCGGCGTGCCCCTCGAGGTGCAGCGCCTGCACGCCCGACCCGGTGCCCAGGTCGAGGGCGCGCTCGACGTGCGGCCGCGGGGTCCACGACGCCAGGGTCGTGGACGCACCCCCGATGCCGAGCACGTGGTTCTCGCGCAGCGGCCGCCGGGTGGCGACCTCGCCCAGGTCGGAGGCCACCCACCAGTCGACCCCGTCGGCGGAGTGCGGGCGCAGGTCGCACAGCGCGACCACGGCATCGCCCTCGGGCTCGACCAGGCCGAGCGCGACGGCGCCCTCGACCCCGAGCGTCGGCAGCGCGGCCACGCCTCGGCGACGTCGACCGGGTCGCCGAGGGCGAACAGCCGCACCAGGGTCGCGCCCGGCGCGCTCGAGGCACCGGTGACCCGCTGGGCGGGCAGCGCCTGGTCGCGGTCGAGGGCGGCGGTGGCCATCGGGCCGAGCAGCTCGGTGACGCCGGCGACGGTGTAGCCGGCGGCGACGAGGTCGGCGCGCAGGGCGGGGACGAGGTCGGGGTCGACGCGGGGCGGGTTCGGGGTCATCGAGGACGAGCGTATGCCGTGCGGCCGCCGGGCTCATCCCCCTCACCGGCCGGGACGACACCGGGCGGATCCCGTGTGGATGCCGGGTTCGCCCCCTCACCGGCCCCGGCGACACCGGGCGGATGCCGGGCAGCCGCCGGTTCGCCCCGTCACCGGCCCGGGCTCAGCGCTCGCGCTGCACCAGCGCGGTCAGCTCGGGCCGGGAGGTGATGCCCAGCCGGGCGTAGACGTTGCGCAGGTGGTACTCGACCGTCTTGGGGCTGAGGAAGAGCCGCAGGGCGGTCTCCCGGGTGGTGAGCCCCTCGGTCACCAGCGTGACGATCTGGCGCTCGCGCGGGCTGAGCGCGTCGAGGGCACGAGTCCCGCGCCGCACGACCGTCGCCCCGGTGGCGTCGAGCTCGTCGGCGGCCCGGTCGGCCCACGGCACCGCCCCGAGCCGTTCGAAGGACTCGAGGGCGTCGCGCAGTGGCTCGCGGGCGTCGGCCCGGCGGCGGGCCCGGCGCAGTCGCTGCCCGTGCAGCAGCCGCGAGCGAGCGGTCTCGAACAGGTCTGCGGTGAGGGCGTGCTGGCGCGCGGCCTCGCCGAACGCCGCGTCGATGCCGGCCGGCTCGACGAGCAACGCGCGCGCCCGGGCGGCCCGAGCCAGCGCCCAGGGCCGTCCCTTCGCCGTCGGCCCGCCGGGCGTACTCCTCGACGACGACGGCCGCCTCGTCGGCGCGCCCGGCGAGCACGAGGCACTCGGCCAGCTCCGGCCCGGGGTGCACGTCGACGTCGACGAACCCGGTGCGGCCGAGCAGGGCGTCGAGCCGGGCGAACCGCTCGGCGGCCTCCTCGACGGCCCCCGCGGCCAGCGCCGACTCGCCGAGGGCGAAGCCGGCCCACACCTCGACGATGACGTTCGAGCGCGGCACCGCGAGCACCAGGGCTCGCTCGGCGTGCTCGGCGCACGCGTCGACGGCCCCGGTGCGGGCCTCGAGCCACGCCAGCCCGGCCAGGGACAGCGCCTGCTCGGTGACCTGGCCGAGCTCCGCCGCCAGCTCGGCCGACTCGGCGTAGGCCGAGCGGGCCGCCCCCCAGTGGTCGCGCGTCGCGCCTGCCCGGGCGAGGAAGAACAGCAGCCGGGGCAGTGGCCCGACCGCCCAGCTGGCCCGCCGGCCCTCGATCTCGCGGGCCAGCTCGTCGGCGGCCTCGGCGCCGCGCAGCCAGAGCATCGTGTTCAGCGCCCACACCTCGTCCTCGTCGTCGTGCGGGTCGCGGGTGGCGCCCTCGGCGAGCGGCGGGTGCGCACCCGGCATCCGGAGCAGGGCCAGTGCGGCGCGCAGCTCCGCCTCCCCAGAACGGCCCCCGAGCACCGCGGCCATCCCGGTGGTCATCAGGCAGCGCCCACGAGCCGCGCTGGTGAGGTCGCCACCGAGCAGCACGGTCGCGTGCCGCGCCGCCGTGGCAGCGGCGCCCGCGTCGGCGAGGGCGAAGGCCAGGGTGACCGCCTCGGCCACGACCCGGCTCGCGGCCTCCGGGTCCTCGTCGACAGCGGCGTCGGCCGCCGCGAGGAGGCTGCGCCGGGAGGCGGTCAGCGAGCCGGCCCGCGCAGCGATGCTCCCGGCCAGCGCCTCGGCCCGCCACGGCGTGCGCCCCGCCGGGCGACTGCCGCACCATCTCGTCGCACAGCCGGGTCGCCCAGGCGGCGTCCCCGGCCGCCCAGGCGGCCTCTGCGGCGGCGAGCAGCCGGCCGGCCCGGCGGCCCGCCTCGGGCGTGATGCCCGCGGCCCGCTCCAGCCCGGCCGCGGCCACGGCCGGGGCCCCGCGCCGGGCGGCCGCGGCGGCGACCTCCTCGAGGGTGGCGGCGAGGTGCTCGTCCGGGCCGGCGGCCGCGGCCGCGAGGTGCCGCACGCGCTCGTCGGTGCGCGCCGGTGGCAGGGCGCCGGCCAACGCGGCGTGCAGCGCGCGGCGCCGGTCGGGCGGCAGGCTCGAGTAGACCGCGGACCCCACCAGCGGATGCCGTGGCGACGAGGTGGTCGCCGTCGAGGTCGACGAGGCCGGCCGCCTCGGCCCGCCCCAGGGCCGAGTCGTCGACCTCGAGCGCGGTGGAGGCATCGACGACCAGGGCGGCCGAACCCCCGGCCAGCGCCGACAGCGCGACCACGACCTGCACGCCGGGCCCGAGAGCCCGGGCGCGCTCGGCGAAGACGCCGACCAGGGTGCCGGACAACGGGATCGGCTCGTCCAGGGCCAGCCGCGCCAGGGCGTCAGGGTGGCGCACGAGCTCGGTGACGGCCAGCGGGTTCCCGCCGGTGACGACCCGGGCGCGGGCCGCCGCCTCCGGAGTCGACGGGAGCCCCAGCTCGGCCATCAGGAAACCGACCTCCGTGGCGTCGAGCCCGGCCAGGGCCAGCTCGGGCAGGCCCGCCTCGGCGAGCGGCCCGGGCTCACCGGTGCGCTGTGCGGCGACCACGAGCACCGGGTCGGCGCACGAGCCGCCGCGCCGCGAAGGCCAGCGCCGCCGCCGACGGCTGGTCGAGCAGGTGCGCGTCGTCGAGCAGCACGACGAGCGGCGCCTGCTCCGCACGCCGGGTGAGCACCGCGAGGGTCGCCGCACCCACCGCGAAGGCCGGCGGCGGGTCCCCGTCGCGCAGCGCCAGCGCCACGCCGAGGGCCCGGGCCTGCGGCGCCGGAAGCACGGCGAGCTCGTCGGTGACGTCACCGAGCACGAGGCCGAGTGCGGCATACGGCACCTCCTGCTCGGCCGGTGTTCCCACCACCCGCACGACCAGCGCACCAGCCGACCTGGCGGCCACCTCGTCGAGCAGCGTCGACTTGCCGACCCCCGCCTCGCCGGTGACCAGCAGCGCTCCACCACGGCGCAGCCGGACCCCGGCCAGCAGCTCCGCCACCCGCCGGAGCTCGGTCTCGCGCCCCACGACCATCCCTGCAGTGTAGGAACGACTGGGGTGCCACCCTGATGCGGCGAGGGCGGCCGCGGCCGGATCGTCGAGGGCATCGACCCCGGCGTCCGCTGCCGGGATCATGGACCCGGGAGGACACCCCATGCCGCACCAGCAGACCACCACCATCGACACCGACATCTTGATGTCGTTCGTCTTCCGCGCCGTCGACGAGGTGGGCGCCGCGCTCAACTGCGCCCTCGTGGTCATGGGCGACCGGCTCGGCTACTACCGGGCGCTGGCCGAAGGCGGCCCGATGACGGCCGCCACCCTCGCCACCACGACCGGCACCGCCGAGCCCTACGCCCGCGAGTGGCTGAACGCCCAGGCCGCCGGCGCGTTCGTCACCTACGAGCCCGCCGACGGCACCTACGCGCTGCCGCCCGAGCACGTCATCGCCCTCACCGACGAGAGCAGCCCGGCCTTCCTGCCCGGCTTCTTCCAGATCGCGCTCGGCACCATCCGGGATGCCGACCGCATCCTCGCCGCTGCACCCGAGGGTGACGGGGTGGGCTGGCACGACCACAACTCCGACGTGCACGACGGCTGCGAGCGCTTCTTCCGGCCCGGGGTACAACGCGCACCTGGTGGCCGAGTGGCTGCCGGCCGTCGACGGCCTGGTCGACAAGCTGGAGTCCGGGGCGACGGTCGCCGACATCGGCTGCGGCCACGGCGCGTCGACGGTGCTCATGGCGCAGGCCTACCCGGCGTCGCGCTTCGTGGGCTCCGACTACCACGCGGCCTCGATCGGCACCGCGGTCGAGCGGGCCGCCGAGGCCGGGGTGGCCGACCGGATCGACTTCGAGGTGGCCCCGGCATCCTCGTTCAGCGGGTCGGGCTACGACCTGGTCACCACCTTCGACGCCCTGCACGACATGGGCGACCCGGTGGGCGCCGCGAAGCGCGTGCACGAGGCCCTCGCCCCCGACGGGGTGTGGCTGCTCGTCGAGCCGGCGGCGGGCGACCGCGTCGAGGACAACCTCAACCCGGTCGGGCGGGCGTTCTACGGCTTCTCGACGCTGCTGTGCACGCCGGCCTCGCTGTCCCAGCCGGTCGGGGCGGCGCTCGGCACCCAGGCCGGGCCGGCCCGCATCCGCGACGTCACCGTGGCCGCCGGCTTCCGCAGCTTCCGGCTCGCGGCCGTCCACCCCGTTCAACAACGTGTTCGAGGTGCGGCCGTGACGTGGCCGGCCTGGACCCGTCCGGTGCGCGAGGACGTCGTGGTGCGAGGCGGCACCCGGATCTCGTTCGCCGTGCACGGGTCCGGGCCGGCCACCGTGGTGCTGCTGCCCGCCTGGTCGATCGTGCGCTCGCGGATGTGGAAGGCGCAGGTGCCGCACCTGGCGCGGCACCACCGGGTGGTCACCTTCGACGGGCGCGGCAGCGGCGGCTCCGACCGCCCGGAGGGGGCGGCGGCGTACTCGAACGCCGAGTACGCCGCCGACACCGTCGCGGTTCTGGATGCCGTGGGCGTGGACCGGGCGGTGCTCGTGGGCCTCTCGAGCGGCGCCGCCTGGGCGGCGCAGGTGGCCGCCGAGCACCCCGACCGGGTGCAGGGGCTGGTGGCGATCGGGCCGGTGTGCGGGTCGTGGCAGCCGCGCGGCCAGGCCGACCTGGCCACCTACACCGACCCGCAGGAGGACACCCAGGGGTGGGCGAAGTACAACCGCCACCACTGGCTCGAGGGCGGCTACGACGACTTCGTCGAGTTCTTCTTCGCGCAGATGTTCCACGAGCCGCACTCGACCCGCCAGCGCGAGGAGGGGTCCACGTGGGCGCACGAGCTCGCCCCGCAGACCCTGGTCGACTGCACCTCCGGCCGGCTCGGGCTCGACGGCGCCGAGGTCACCGAGCTGGGTCCGTTGCTGGATGCCGTGCGGTGCCCCGTGCTCGTCCTGCACGGCAGCGAGGACCGGGTGCGCGCGGTCGACGACGGGGTGCGCTTCGCCTCCCGGTCGGGCGGGTCGCTCGTCGTGCTCGAGGGGTGCGGGCACGGGCCCCCGATGCGCGACCCCGTCGTCGTCAACCACGAGATCGACCGGTTCGTCGCGCGGGTGACGGGCGGGCCGGATGCCGTGCCACCACCGACCGCCGGCGGCGCACCCGCCGCGCCCGGGCCCGCCCGGCATCCGCAGCGGACGCGGCCACCCCGGCGCGGCGCTGGTCGCGGGCGCTGCGACGGCAGCGCGAGGTGCTCGTGCTGTCCTCACCGATCGGGCTGGGCCACACCCGGCGTGACCTGGCGATCGTCGAGGCGCTGCGGCTCGAGCACCCCGACCTGCGGGTGCGCTGGCTGGCCCAGGACCCGGTGACCCGGGTGCTGGAGGGCGCCGGCGAGATGGTGCACCCGGCATCCGCCTGGCTGGCGTCGGAGTCGGCGCACGTCGAGGCCGAGTGCGGCGAGCACGACCTCGACGCGTTCGACGCGATCCGGCGGATGGACGACCTGCTGGTCAACAACTTCATGGTGCTCGACGAGGTGCTCGAGACCGAGCACGTCGACCTCGTCGTCGGGGACGAGGCGTGGGAGACCGACCACTTCCTGCACGAGAACCCCGAGCTCAAGCGGGGCGCCTTCGCCTGGCTGACCGACTTCGTCGGGTGGCTGCCGATGCCGGCCGGCGGCGAGCGGCAGGCCTGCCTGACCGCCGACTACAACGCCGAGATGCTCGAGCACCGCGAGCGCTTCCCGTGGGTGCGCGACCGGTCGGTGTTCGTCGGGACCCCCGACGACGTCGTGCCCGACGCGTTCGGGCCGGGGCTGCCGGCGATCCGGGAGTGGACGCTGGGCGAGTTCGACTTCGCCGGCTACATCAGCGGTTTCGTGCCGCCCACCGACGAGGAGCGGTCGCGGCTGCGGACGTCGTTCGGCTGGCGCGAGGACGAGACCGTGTGCGTGGTCGCGGTCGGGGGCACGGCCGTCGGTGGCGACCTGCTGCGGCGGGTGCTCGACGCGGTGCCGGCCGCCCGGCGGGAGCGGCGCGGACCTGCGGTTCGTCGTGGTGGCGGGGCCACGGATCGACCCGTGCTCGCTTCCCCGGCAACGCGGTGCCACGGTGCTGGGCTACGTGCCCGACCTCTGGCGCCGGCTTTCGGCGTGCGACGTGGCGGTGGTGCAGGGCGGGCTCACCACCTGCATGGAGCTCACCGCCTCGCGTCGGCCGTTCCTCTACGTGCCGCTGCGCAACCACTTCGAGCAGAACCGGCACGTGCGGCACCGGCTGGAGCGCTACGGCGCGGGCACCCACCTCCCCTACGAGCAGCTCGTCGACCCCGACGCGCTCTGCGCCGAGCTGCTCGCGACGCTGGCCCGGCCGGTCACCTCGGCGCCGGTCGAGACCGACGGGGCGGCCCGGGCCGCGCGCCTCCTGGCCGACCTGCTCTGACGCCGCGGGCCGAGGCGCCTCCCGGCGTCGAGGTCCCGCGACGCGCTGACGGCCCGGCCGGCCGGTCAGCGCGTCGCGGGATGTCGACCGGGCACGCGCGAGGGGCCGGGTCCCAGCGGAACCCGGCCCCTCGGCATCCTGCCTCGACCTAGATGGAGACCGGGTGCTGGGCCTCCGCGGACGCCGAGTCGGGGTCGGTGTCGTTGCCGATCGCGATGTCCTTGCTCTTGGAGTAGGCCACCGACGCGATGACGATGACGAACGCGACCGCCGCGATGCCGTAGCGGATCGGGGCGGAGGCCCCGGCGCCGACGGTGAGCGAGACGATGGCCGGCGCGATGAGCACCGAGACCAGGTTCATCACCTTGAGCAGCGGGTTGATCGCCGGGCCGGCGGTGTCCTTGAACGGGTCGCCGACGGTGTCGCCGATGATCGTCGCCTCGTGCGCCTGCGAGCCCTTGCCGCCGTGCGCGCCGTCCTCGACGATCTTCTTCGCGTTGTCCCACGCGCCACCGGAGTTGGCGAGGAACACCGCCATCAGCGCACCGGCTACCGATCGCGCCGGCGAGGAAGCCGGCCAGCGGGCCGATGCCGAGGCCGAAGCCCACGGCGACCGGCATCAGCGCGGCGAGCAGGCCCGGGGTCGCGAGCTCGCGCAGCGAGTCACGGGTGCAGATGTCGACCACGCGGCCGTACTCGGGCTTCTCGGTGTAGTCCATGATGCCGGGGTGCTCGCGGAACTGGCGGCGCACCTCGAACACGATGGCACCGGCCGCGCGGGTGACCGCGTTGATGGCCAGCCCGGAGAAGAGGAACACCACGGCCGCACCGATGAGCACGCCGACCAGAACGCTCGGGGTGACGACCTGCAGGTCGAAGGTCGACACGATGAACTTGCTCGGCTGCTGCTTGACCTCGCCGTTGTCGATGATCGCCTGCAGCTGGGTCTGCCACGCGTCGCTGTAGGAGCCGAACAGCGCGGTCGCGGCGAGCACGGCCGTCGCGATCGCGATGCCCTTGGTGATGGCCTTGGTGGTGTTGCCGACGGCGTCGAGCTCGGTGAGGATCTGCGCGCCCGCCTCGTCGACGTCGCCCGACATCTCGGCGATGCCCTGGGCGTTGTCGGAGACCGGCCCGAAGGTGTCCATGGCGACGATGACGCCGACCGTGGTGAGCAGGCCGCAGCCCGCGAGGGAGACCAGGAACAGGGCCAGGGCCGTCGAGCCGGCACCCAGCAGGAAGGCGAGGTAGACGGCGCCGGCGATGATCGCCGCCGTGTAGACCGCCGACTCCAGTCCGACACCGATGCCCGAGAGCACCACGGTGGCCGGGCCGGTGAGCGAGGTGCGCGCGACGTCGATCGTCGGGCGCTTGTCGGTGCCGGTGAAGTGGCCGGTGAGCCACAGGATGATGCCGGCGAGCACGATGCCGATGACGACCGCCAGGAACGCGGCGAGCTGCGGGTTGCCGGTCAGCGCGGCAACCTCCTGCTGCCGGTCGGTGAGCGCGGCGCCGCTGCCGAACAGCTCGGAGTACTTCGAGGGCAGGTAGGTGAAGGCGGCGATGCCGGACAGCACCGCGGACACGACGGCGGCGATGTAGAAGCCGCGGTTGATCGCGCTCAGGGCGTTCTCACCGGGACGGGCCTTGGTGATGAAGACACCGAGCAGCGCGGTGACCGCACCGATGGCCGGGATGATCAGCGGGAAGACCAGGCCGTACTCGCCGAACGCGACCGACCCGAGGATGAGCGCGGCGACCAGCGTCACGGCATACGACTCGAACAGGTCGGCGGCCATGCCGGCGCAGTCGCCCACGTTGTCACCGACGTTGTCGGCGATCGTGGCGGCATTGCGCGGGTCGTCCTCGGGGATGCCGGCCTCGACCTTGCCGACGAGGTCGGCGCCGACGTCGGCGGCCTTGGTGAAGATGCCGCCGCCGACTCGCATGAACATCGCGAGCAGGGCGGCGCCGAAGCCGAAGCCCTCGAGCACCTTCGGGGCGTCGCCCTTGTAGAGGAGCACGACCACGGAGGCGCCGAGCAGGCCCAGGCCGACGGTCATCATGCCGACCGCACCGCCGGTGCGGAAGGCGATCTTCATGCCGGCGTCGCGGCCGTTCTCACCTCGGGCCGCCGAGGCGACCCGGACGTTGGCCTTGGTGGCCAGGCGCATGCCCATGTAGCCGATGAAGGCCGAGAAGACGGCGCCGACGATGAAGAAGCCGGAGCGCCCCCAACGGACTCCGGCGGTGTCGGCGGGGAGCAGGAGCAGGAGGCCGAAGACCAGCACCACGAAGACGCTGAGCGTCTTGAACTGGCGGGCGAGGTAGGCCTGCGCCCCCTCCTCGACGGCCGCGCCGATCTCCTGCATCTTGTCGGTGCCGGGGTCTGCGGCGAGGACCTGCTTGCGGAAGATGACCCCGAAGACGAGCGCCACCAGCGCGATGACCGCGACGGTGACGACGAGGGCAAGGTTCTTACCGGTGAGGTCCAGGGCAGAGCTCGACGCAGCGGGTACGAGCGCGAGGGGTGCCATTCCATCCTCCTTGACGGGTGTGTGGGCGCCCCCGGGGCGAAATACGCCGGCGGCAGGGACGTTCGCGCGAACCTTACCGGCACGCGGGCCGGCGCGCTCCACCCAAACGGAGGTGACGCAGGTCACCCGGGCCGTGACGCATGCGGCGGCCCCGGCGGGAGATCAGGCGGCGAGAGCCTGTTCGAGGGAGCCGTGGATGCCGAACACCTTGTCGAGCCCGGTGATCCGGAAGACCCGCAGGATGCGGTCGTTGGAGCACACGATGCGCAGCCAGCCGGAGTGGTTGCGGACGAGCTTCAGGCGGCCGACGAGGACGCCGAGGCCGGTCGAGTCGAGGAACGAGACCTCGTCGAGGTCGACGACGAGCCGGGCGTGGCCGGCTCCGATCTCCTCGTCGAGGACGGCGCGCAGCTGGGCCGCGGTGTAGACATCGACCTCTCCGGCGACCGTGACGACACTGACGTCGTCGTGGCGAGACGTAGTCACGGACAGCTCCACGGGCGGGGCTCCTTGTGCTTCCTGCTGGGGCATGAGCCCGACGGGGGGTGTCGGGACCAAGGATTACCGTAACCGTCGTGAGCAGTCCTGCCCAGCACCTCGCCGTTCTCACGGCTCGCACCCAGGGCGAACGCCTCCTCCACGTCGAGCACGTCCCCGCTCGCACGGCCCGCCTGGCGCAGTGGCCGACGACGGTCGCGCCCGCCGTGCTGTCGTCCCTGCTGGCCGCCGGTATGGAGCGTCCGTGGTCGCACCAGCGGGCCGCCATCGACCTCGCCACGGCGGGTGAGCACGTGGTGATCGCGACGGGCACGGCATCCGGCAAGAGCCTGGGCTACCTCGCTCCGGTGCTCAGCGCGGCGTCGGAGGGCGCCGCGGCTCCGGGGCTACGGGGGTCGAGCACCATCTACCTCGCGCCGACCAAGGCGCTGGCGGCCGACCAGCTCGCGCGCATCGAGGCCATGGCGGTGCCGGGGGTGCGGGCGGCGACCTACGACGGCGACACGCCACCCGACGAGCGGCGGTGGATCCGCGACCACGCCAACGTCGTGCTCACCAACCCCGACCTCCTGCACCACTCACTGCTCCCGGGGCACCAGCGGTGGTCGCGGTTCCTGCGCTCGCTCGAGTACGTCGTGGTCGACGAGTGCCATGTCTACCGCGGGGTGTTCGGCTCGCACGTGTCGGCGGTGCTGCGCCGGCTGCGGCGGGTCGCGGCACGCTACGGCGCGACGCCCACCTTCGTGCTCGCCTCGGCCACCGTGTCCGACCCCGCCGTGCACGCGTCGCGGCTGATCGGGATGCCGGTCACGGCCGTCACCGACGACGGCTCGCCGCGCGGGGCGATGACCTTCGCCCTGTGGGAGCCGGCCACGGTCGACGGGCACCGGCGCTCGGCCACGACCGAGGCTGCCGAGATCCTGGCCGAGCTGGTGCTCGACGGGGTGCAGGCGGTGGCGTTCGCGCGCAGCCGGGCCGGGGCCGAGGCGCTGGCCACGAACGCCCGGCGGCGGGTGGAGCACGACGACCCGGTGCGCGCCGAGGGGGTGTCGGCCTACCGCGGCGGCTACCTGCCCCAGGACCGGCGCGAGATCGAGCGGGGGCTGCGCGACGGGTCGGTGCGTGGGCTGGCGGCCACGAACGCCCTCGAGCTGGGCATCGACGTCAGCGGCCTCGACGCGGTGGTGATGGCCGGCTGGCCGGGGCGCCGGGCCAGCCTGTGGCAGCAGGCGGGGCGGGCCGGCCGCTCGGGCGAGGAGTCGCTGGCCGTGCTCGTGGCTGCCGACGACCCGCTCGACACCTACCTGGTGCGCCACCCCGAGGCGATCTTCGGCGCGCCCGTCGAGGCCACCGTCATGGACCCCCACAACCCGCACGTGCTGGCCCCGCACCTCGCGGCCGCGGCGGCGGAGCTGGCGCTGGGCGAGAGCGACCTGCCGATGTTCGGGCCCGACACCCGGCGCCTGCTCGACGCCCTGGTGGCCGGTGGCATCCTTCGGCGCCGGCCCGCGGGGTGGTTCTGGGCCCGCGAGGACCGCCCCACCGCACACATCTCGCTGCGGGGCGCGAGCGACGTCGTCGCGGTCGTCGAGGCGCGCACCGGTCGGGTGCTGGGCACCGTCGACGAGGCGTCGTCGCACGCGCAGGTGCACACCGGGGCGGTGCACGTGCACCAGGGCGACACCTGGGTCGTCACCCAGCTCGACCTCGAGGCCCGGGCAGCGCACGTCGTGCGGGGCGACCCGGGGTGGTCGACCCACGCGCAGTCGGTGAGCCGGTTCGACATCCTCGGCCGTGAGCGCACCGAGCAAAGGGCCCGGGTCGCGGTGTCGTTCGGCACGGTGCGGGTCACCTCGCAGGTCACCGGCTTCCTGCGCCGGCTGCCGTCGGGGGAGGTGCTCGGCACCCATCCGCTCGACCTGCCCGAGCGGTCGCTGACGACCAAGGCGGTCTGGTGGACCGTGCCGGAGGACGTGCTGGCCGCGGCGGGCGTCGAGGCGCCGGTGGTGCCCGGGGCCCTGCATGCCGCGGAGCACGCCGCGATCGGGATGCTGCCGCTGGTGGCCACCTCGGACCGCTGGGACGTCGGCGGGGTGTCGACCGCCCTGCACCCCGACACCGGTGAGCCCACGATCATGGTGTTCGACGGGTACCCGGGCGGGGCGGGGTTCGCGGAGCGGGCGTTCGGCGCGTTCGAGGCGTGGGTGCGCGCCACCCGCGATGCCGTGCTCGGGTGCCGGTGCGCCACCGGGTGCCCGGCCTGCGTGCAGTCGCCCAAGTGCGGCAACGGCAACGAGCCGCTCGACAAGGCCGGGGCGGTGACCGTGCTCGAGCTGGCGCTGGCGCCGGCGCACGCCTGACCTGCTTCCGACGGGCCGGCACGCGCCCGGTCGCCGGGGGCCGCTGCCCGCGCGTCGGGGGTCCGCCGACCGGTGCGGGCCACCCGAAACCGGCTGCCCGCGAGACGTTCCGGGCCCCGGGCTCGCGGGTAGGGTCGCCGCATGATCCTGCTCGGAGTCATCCTCGTCCTGCTTGCCGCTGCCGCCGGTGTCGTGCTCGTCGCGGGCACCGCCCAGCTGACCGACTCCGTCGAGATCGACGTGCTGGGAGGCACGTTGGGCATCCCGCCGCTGACCCTGCTGATCACGGGCATGGTCGTCATCTCGATCTTCTGGCTGGGTTGGGCCCTGCTCCGCAGCGGCCTGCGGCGCAACAAGCGGCGTCGGGTCGAGGCCAAGGAGGCCGAGGCGGCCCGCGAGGCGGAGCGCGCCGAGGAGCAGCGGCGCATGCAGGAGGAGTTCGCGGCCCGCGAGCGGGCCCTGACCGAGGAGCGGCGCCGCCGCGAGGAGGCCGAGGCTCTCGTGACCGACCAGCGCCAGACCTCCGGCTCCGGCTCCGACAACGCCTCGATCTCCGGCGGCACCACTCGGGGGACCGGCTCGGCCAACGACTCGGCGCGACTGCCGTCGGACCCGCGCCCCCAGCACGGCGACCGCCAGGCCTGACGCACCCGGTCTCACACCGACCGGCTCGGGTGCCGAGCCAACGGGGGCGCTCATCGCCGCACCGGGCGGCGTGCGGGAGGTGCTTTCAGGCGGTCCGCCAGACGGGGCAGCGGCGCCACAGCGGTGTCGGCGACGTCGACGACCCCTGCCCGAGCCGTCGACGAGATCGTCCGCGGCAGCCCCCACCCACGAGGCCCGTGGCGGTGCACGGCTGCCGTGACGACCACCGAGCCGTCGGGCTCGGTGGTGCAGAGGGTCAACCGCGCACCGTTCGCCTCGGCCACCCCCATGGCGGCCGGGCAGTCGGGGCGAGCATCACGAGAGACCCCGCCGGCCGCGGCGAGGGCCGCGAGGTCAGCGGCCGCCTGGACCCGATGGAGGTCACGGACCGCGCCGACCACCACGAGCACCCCGCTCAGCACCAGCACGACGGTGCCGACCGCACCGACGACGACCACCGAGGCGCTGCCGCGCTCGATGCGAACCACCACCGGACGCCTCACGGTGCCGCCTCCACCAGTGCCTGCGCCGACGCACTCGGCGCAGGCAGCGCACCGACTGCTCGCAGGGTGGCCGGCACCTGACCGGTGACCACGACGGTCACCCGTGAGCCGGAGGTGGTGGCCGAGATCGCGGCACCGTCGGGAGCGGCGGCCCGCACTGCCGCCATCGCCGAACCCTCGGCTTCACCGCGGGCCAGGAGCCGGGCGCCGAGCCGAGCCGCATCGACGCACCGCACCTGGGCCAGCCCCAGGTCGACGGCCGCCAGCGCCACCGCGAGCACGAGGAGCAGGGTGGGCAGCGCCACCGCCAGCTCCGCGGTCGCGGTGCCGTGCTCGGCCCGGCGCCGGGACCTCACGAGCCGGTGCCCAGCGCGGTCATGATGACCTTGGTCAACGCGCTCTTCACCGGCCCCGACCGCACGATCGCGAGCAGGAGCGCAGCGAACGCCACCGCCGCCATCGTGCCCACCGCGTACTCCGCGGTGGTCATCCCCTCCTCTCCGAGTGCTCGCAGCCGCTGCCGCCACCCCGCGACCCTGCCAACCGACCTCGTCGTCATGGACACCACTCCCCTGCCGTATCGGGACGCGACTCTCGCGCCCCGGACCACTGTCGGTGGACGCGGCCGGCCGGCGCGAGGAGCACCCCGGGCCTGTGGATGACCGTCGGCGCACGGTGCGCCTGTGGACGACCGTCGCGCCGTCGCTGCCCGCTCGGTCACCGCGCCAGGCCACCGAGCAGGTGCAGGACGACCGGGGCCACCGTCGTCGCGACGAAACCCGGGAGGAAGCAGGCGCCCAGCGGCAGCACCAGCAGCACGCCGGCACGGTGCACCGACGCCTCGACCCGTCGCGACTCCTCGGCGCGCATCCGGCCCGCGGCAGCCGTCAGCAGGCCGGCCGGTGCTGCCCCGGCGCTGTGGGCGGCATGCCAGGCCACCTGCGCCGCGGCCCAGCCCGGCGCCGACGTGGGCCCAGGCCTGGTCCGGCGGCCGGCCCCAGCGGTGGGCGGCGGCCACCACAGCGAGCTCGCGCCCGGCCGCGCCCGGGTCGACGGCCGCCACGGCTTCCAGCGCCTCGACCGCCCCGACGCCACCGCGCAGCGCCGCCGCGACCAGGCCCAGGGCGGCGGCGGCCTCCTCGACGGTGGCTGGGCCCGGGGGTGCCGCGTCAGGTGGCGTGCGTCCGGCGCGGAGCGCCGGTCGGCACCCGGCCACGCCAGCACCGCCAGCGCCACGAGCAGCGCCACCGAGGCTCACGTCGGGGCACCGTCGGTGCGGCCCGGCCGCCGGGCCCGCCGGAGCAGCCCGCGCGCCCACCACCAGCCGAGAGCGGTCAGCAGCAGGCCGCTGACACCGAGCAGTCGCGATGCCGTGGTGTCGTAGAGCCGACCGGGCGACAGCCCCACGAGCATCGCGGCGGCCGGGCCGGCGAGCGGCAGGGCCGACAGCAGCAGCATCGACGCGCGCGGGCCGGCGACGACCACGGCGGTGCGGTCGGCCGCGGCCCGCCGCTCCCGCACCGATGCCGCCGCCGAGGCGGTCACGGCCGAGGCTGCGGCACCCACCTCCTCGGCCAGCCGCCAGGCCGCGACGAGGAGGGCGAGATCGCACCGCGCCGCGTCGCCGAGGTCGCGGTTGCCCTCGAGCACGGTGGTCACCCCTCGCCCGGCATCCACCGACGACTGCAGGTGCGGCGCCAGCCAGGGAGCGCTGGCCTGCACGCCCGGGGACCGGGCCGACGCGAGGGCGGCGGCCGGCAGGTCGAGCCCTGCGTCGAGCCCCACCGCGACGACCTCGGCGAAGTCGGCGACCCAGGCCTCGTCGGGTCCGCGGGCCACCGGCCGCCGGACTCGCGCGACGGCCTGGCGCAGCCACGACGTCCCCGCGGAGGTGCCCGTCGGAGCCGGGACCGCGGCGTCGGCCGAACCGTCACCGCCCTCGCCACCGCGGCCCGGCCACACCAAGCAGCACAGGGCCGCCGCCAGCGCCGCGGTCAGCACGGACCCGCCCACCGGCATCCCCGCGCCAGCGACGGCACGAGCCGGACGAGGCGCTCTCGACCAGGCCCGCCGACCAGACCCGCCTCGCCGGTCCGGGCCGCCTCGACGACCCGGACCGCGCGCGGGTCGACCGGGTCGGGAACGACGACACCGACCCGGTCGACCGTCCGTGACCCCCCGCGACGCACCACGTGGACGACCACTCGCAGCGCCTCGCGCAGCTGGGCGTGCACACCTTCCCGGGGCATCCCGGCGAGGGCGCCGAGGGCCTCGAAGCGGGCAGGCACCTCTTCGGGCCCGTTGGCGTGCAGCGTGCTCATGCCGCCCTCGTGACCGGTGTTCAGGGCGGCCAGCAGCTCGCGCACCTCGGCGCCGCGCACCTCTCCGACCACCAGCCGGTCGGGCCGCATCCGCAGCGCCTGCCGGACGAGGTCGACGAGGGTGACCCCGCCGACGCCCTCGACGTTCGATCCGCGCCCCTGCAGCCGCACGACGTGCGGGTGCTCGGGGTCGAGCTCACGGACGTCCTCGACCACGACGACGCGCTCGTCGGCGGGGCACTCGGCGACCAGGGCGGCCAGCACCGTGGTCTTGCCGGCGCCGGTGCCCCCGGTGACCACGAGCGAGGTGCGCGCGGCGACCACACCGCGCAACAGCTCGGCCATGTCGGGGGTGAGCGCCCCGAGACGGGCCAGGGCGTCGACACCTCCGGGCCGGTGCCGGGCGAAGCGCAGGCTGAGGTGCGGCCCGCCGTCGGCCAAGCGGCGGCAGCACCGCGTGCAGCCGCACCCCACCCGGCAGCACCCCGTCGACCCAGGGCTGGGCGTCGTCGAGCCGGCGCCCGGCCACCCCGGCCAGGCGGACGGCGAGCGGCCTCAGGTCGTCGGGCTCGACCCGCACGGAGGCCCGCTCCATCCCCCGCCCCCGGTCGAGCCAGACCGCCCCGTCACCGTTGACGAGCAGGTCGGTGACCGACCGGTCGGCGGCCAGCAGCGCCAGCGGGCCCAGACCGACCAGCTGCTCGAGCAGCCCCCTCGCCGTCTCGGCCCGACCGTCGTCGCCGAGGGTGGCCGTGTGCTCGGCCACGAGCGCATCGATCGAGGCTGCGGACGGACCCGCCCCCGCCGCGATGGCGCGGCGCACCGAGGCGTCGAGCGGCCCCGCCCGCGCGCTCACGACTCCACCTCCGGGTCTCTCACGAGGCCACCGCCACGGAGTCGACCACGCCGGCCACGGCATCCGCACACCGCCGGATGCCGTCACGACTCGGCGCCGGGGAACAGCCCCCGCTCGGCGTCGCGCGGCACGTGCGGGTCGTCGGCGAGGTGGTGCAGGTGGGCGATGCCGAGGTGCGCGACGACCTCGTCGACGACCTCGGAGCCGGCCCGGCCCCCTCGGGTGACCAGACGGACGTCCGGCGGCAGGTCGGGGGCACTCGGGCTGTCGAGCAGGCGTGACACCGCGGCATCACCATCGGCAAGGGAGCGCGTGCGCAGGCCCACGAGCACCACCACCAGGGCACCGGCGGTCAGCACGTCGGGCAGCACGGGGCTCGCGAGCGGCAGGTCGAGCACCACCCGGGCGGGACCGGCGGCCAGGGCTGCCACCACGTCGCGGGCCGCGGCCTCGGGCACCTCGGGAGGTGCGCCCCCGCGGGCGGAGAGCACGCTGCACCCCTCCTCGGCGGGCAGGACCCCCAGCAGCGCCTCGGGCGGCACCCGCCCACGGACGTGTCGCAGGTCGTCCCAGCGCCGGCCGGGCAGGTGCTCGATGCCGGCCGTGACCTCGAGGCCCCCTCGGAGCAGGTCGAGGTCGACCACGACCGACGGCGGGCCGGTCGCCGCGAGCCGGCGCCCGACAGCGAGGGCCAGGGTGCTGGCCCCCAGGCCACCGGAGGCGCCCACGACGGCGGTCACGCGCTGGGAGGAGGAGGTCATGCCGCCACCCTGACCGCCGCCCGCCGAACGGGCCAGACCCGTCGTCGGGCTGTGGACGACGGGCCCCCGCCGTGGTCGCCTGTGGACGGCGGGCCGACCTCTCGAGGGCCGCAGCGCCGTGACCTGCGGCGAAGCAACCCGGACGAAGTCCGGACATAGGACGGCCCCGGTCGGGGGCGGGGACCCTGTGACCGGGGCAGGACCATGACCGGACGAAGTCCGGACATAGGACGGCCCCGGTCGGGGGGACAACCGGGGCCGTCGGCGAGCCGAGCTCCGGGGGGGAGAAGCCGGTCCGCCGTTCGCTCAACCCCGAAGGGGAGCGAGTACGACCATCGTCGCTTACGACCGACTCTCCGCGCAAGCGTTGCGCACTAACTGCCCATACCGGCCTCAGAAACCTTAGACAACGACGGAATCCGAAGGTTTGCGCGACCAGGTTTAATCTTTGACGACCACCTCGAGCGGCGTCTCGAGCGGATCGAGCGGCCGGCTCACCACCGAGCACCCGACACGACCACCACGCGACGGCGCCTCCGTCCCGAGAAGGGGCGGAGGCGTCGTCCTGCCGCGGACCTCGTGGGCGACCAGGCGTGCTCCATGCCGTCGTCGTACTGGGTCGAGCCCATCACGATCGGTCCATCAGTGGACTGCCCGCGCGTGGGTACCCGTCCGGTCCTCGGTAGCTTCGTCGTGACGGTCCCCGAGGGGACCGTCACCTCTCGTTGTACTCCTACGAGCCCGGGCCCGACAAGGGCCCACCGGCGAGTCGTCCGGCGAGCACGGCATCCGCCACCCGCTCCCCCTCGGCGGCCGCCGCCTGGACCGCCGTGCAGCAGTGCGAGATCCACAGCCCCACACCCGCCGCGTCGCCACGGCCGTAGGCCGCGAGCGCGCCGAGGTAGGGGGCCCCACCCTGCGCGCCGTGCCCGGCCTCGGTCACGGCCACGCCGGTCGGGTCGAGCCCGCCGGCCCGCACGACCGCGCGGTCCAGGGCCCGGGCCACCACCGCGTTGCCCCGCACGAACGGCCGCACCGTGGCGAGCTCGGCGTGCACCACCGCGGCCGCCACCACCACCGGCAACCGGGGTGTCGCGAGCAGCACCTGGGTCACCGCCCGCAGGCGTACCACCACCTGCGCGGCATCCGGCGCCGGCCCGAGGTCGGCGAGCTCGCGGCAGTCCTCCCCCGCCAGCCGCGGCCGCCCGAGGGCGTCGTCGGGCAGCAGCCCGCTCGCGGCAGCCGTGTGCAGCCGCGCCAGCGCCTGCAGCGGCGCGGTGAGCACGACGCCCAGCACGTGCTCGGTCTCGGCGGTCGCGGCGAGCACCCCGCGCATGGTCAGCTCGATCGGGTCGGGGTCGGGCGACCAGGTCGACGCACCGCGCACGATGTCGCGCACGACGTCGACCGGCAACGACGCCCCCTCGAGCTCACCGCTGGCCCGAGCCCCCCGCACCCGCGACTCGGCCGCGGCCTCGGGGATCCGGCGACGCAGCGCCTGGTGCCAGCGCAGCCGGGTGCACGCCTCGCGCGCCGCCTGGACCTGCTCGGGGATGCCGGGCAGCTCGGCCAGGCGGGTGACCGCGTCGACGGCCGGGCTCTCGGTGGTCACCTCAGCAGACTAGTTGCCCGGCAGCCGCACCCCGGCGAGCTGCCGGGAGCGGGCCACGAGCCGGCCGGTGGAGTCCCAGAGGCAGGCGTCCTCGACGAGCAGGTCGCCGACGACGGTGTCGGTCGTCAGCTCGGCGAGCAGCCAGCCGGGTGCGGGCCGTCCCAGCAGCTGCCCGGTGAGCTCCATCGTCGGCGCCCACCCCGGCGCCCCGAGGTCGAACGCAACCGGCATCAGGGCGTCGACGGCCCACGGCAGCATCGTGGCGTCGGGCTCGCGACCGTCCTTGAGCCGCAGCCAGGCCCGGATGACGCCACGCCCAGTGGGGCGCCCCACCGCGAACCCGGCCGTCGACGGGTCGATCCGCGCGTCCATCCGGTCGAGGAGGACGATGCCCTGGGCGACCGGTGAGCCGTCGCGCCGGGCCGGCAGGCACTGCTCGGGCGCCGGCATGTGCGGCGGCTCCGGGGCGCGGTGCACGGGCTCCGCGCGGTCGAGCGTGCCGAACGTGCCCGTCATCCGCACCCGCTCGTGCGCGCGCCCATCGTCGTCGCGCTGCACGACGCGCATCTCGGCGGTCGACACGGTGCGCCCCACCCGCAGCACCTCGACCCGCACCTCGACCGGCCCGGCGGGGGCGGCGGACAGGAAGTGCGCACCCCAGGTGAGCACGTCCGGGTGCCCCACGGCAGAGAGGCCGGATGCCGCGGCCGAGGCACCCAGCGCCATGAGCACCCCGCCGTTGATCCCGCGCCCGATCAACCAACCCTCGCCGAGGTGTCCCCGGCCGACCGCGACCGCACCGGCCTGCGCCGGCCCGGTCGCCGCGCCGCCCTCCCACGCCAGTGCCAGCACCTCGTCGAGCTCACCCACGGGGCGGCCTCCTCATGTCGTCAGAGCATCGTGCGCAGCCGAGCCTATGGTGAGCCCATGACGGGAAGCATCCACTGGCCGACGGCGGTGCTCGTCGCCGGCACGATGCTCCTGCTCTGGCTGGCCGTCTGGCTGCTGCGCCGCAGCCGCCGGCGCGGCTTCCTGTCCGAGGTCGACCGGGCCACCTACGCCACGCTGCACACGGCATCCCTCGCCTCGCAGTACCTCGGCGACGGCCTCACCCCCGATGCCGCCGAGAAGGCGGGCCGGCACCTGCTGTCCATCCTGGGCGCACACGCGGTGTCGATCGCCGACCCCGGCAGCGTGCTGTCGTGGACCGGCCTGGGCGACCACCACCGGCGCACCGCCCTGCAGCTCGGCGAGCAGACCCGCGAGACCGGCCGAACCGTCGTGCACAGCCACCACGACGTCGCGTGTGCCGACCCCGACTGCCCGATCCGCAGCGCCGTCTCC
>CAWIEI010000014.1:0-102830 GCA_963834965.1 uncultured Actinomycetota bacterium
GGCCCCTGACGCGAAACTGGGCCTTCGGCCGTTCGCACCGTGTGGCTGATCGGTCGACAGCCCATCTGAATCGTGACGAGCGCATCGTCGCTTATGAGTAGCTCTTTCGTTCTCCCGGCGAGGACCACAGCGTCGCAGCGCCGATGGCTCGAGCCGTGCTGAAGACGGCCTATGCCGCCGGCGGCGTCACGGTTAATCCCGCCGGAGCCGTCCTGCTGAATCATCGTGAACACCGGGCGCCATCAACGCTGCCGTGACCCAGGCCAACATTGGGCAGAAGATCTGCGTGACGAGATGGGCTGCAACCATCGGGCCACCGGCTTCCTACACGACCGAGCTCAAAGTGCAGTAGCTCGCCTCCCGGGACATGTACAAGTTGATACCGCGAAGGGAGACTACGAAGAGGACCACTTCATCTCACCGGAGCTCGGCGGCTCGCCCGCTGCGGAAGCCAACCCGTAGCCGGAGGCGCACCGGCGGCCCGGAAGCGGACACCTGATGCGTTGCGGGCGCCGTCGCGTTCGACCTGTACTGCGTCGGAGGAGGCCAGGGTTGCGGCCCACACCATCAGGGCTTCGTGTCCATCGTCGCTTTCAGCCCAAGGCCCCGGCGGCATCGCAGACGTTGTTCCAGCGCTGGTTGCGGGCCTCATACCAGCTGCCGGCCTCGGCGTCGGACGCCACATAGTTCACCAGGGCCCTGAGGTGGGCGAAGCTGACGACGTGTGAAAGGGGCGTGGTGGCAGAGTCCTCAGCGCGGGTGGGCTGGCAGGCGACTGCCACGACCACCGACTCCGAGAACCCCCACAGGCCCAGGAGGTAGGCGCTGGCCTCCGGGACGGTGCAGCCGAAAGTCTCCAGCTCGGCATTGCTGCGCGCCCATTGGTCCTCGGGCGGCACGGCACGCACCTGGTCGTACCCTGCGGTGTCGGCCGCCAACATCAGCAGGCCGAGGTCGCGCAGCAAGGCCGAGAGGAAGGCCCGGCCGGTGGTCTCGGGAGCCCAGCCTTCCGAGGCGGCGATGGCACGCGCATACCCCGCCGCTCGCATCCCGGTTCGACGCATCTGCAAGACGTCGAGGTTCTGTGGGGTTGTGGGACCGGAACCGAAGACCTTCCCGCTCAGAGCCAGCGCGTGGATGGTGTCGATCCCGAGCAGGCTGACGGCCCGCCCGACGCTCTCGACGTGGCTAGGTAGTCCGAAGAAGGCCGAGTTCACGAGCTTGAGGATCTCTGCGCACAACGCGAGGTCGCTCTCCAGGACATCGACAACGTCGGAGAGCGCGCTGCTCGGGCGCGCCGACACCTCGATCAGGCGACCATGAACCAAAGGCGGGATGGGGAGCGCGTCGACGTCACCCAGAATCCCCCGCAGCCGTTCATCGGTGACCTTGTCGCGCAGTATCACCACCCGGTTGATCGCGTGGATCAGGGCGTCGGCGTCGCACGGCTTGAACAGGATCTGCTGGGTCGTCCCGACCGCGGCGATGATGTCCTCATGGTCGGCATGCTCGGACAGGATCAGGCACGCTGTGGAGGGGTAGAGCTGCCGCACGTGGGAGAGCAGCTCGCCACCGTCCATGCCTGGCATACGCATGTCGCTGACCACCACGTTGACGGGCTGGGTCGCGAGTTGGGCCAAGGCCAGCACGCCGCTGCCGGCAAACGTCAGCTCCCAGTCGGTCTTTCCCCGCAGCATCCGCCGGAGCCCGGAGAGGATGTCCGGTTCGTCGTCGACGAAAAGGACGCGACGCACGCTCAAGCCGACACGTTGGCTCATGTCCCCACCCGTTCTTCCACGATGGCAGTCCCTAAAGGACCGTCATGTCTTTAGGAACTTACCGCTGGATGTCATGCCTTCGTCCGGACTTGGCTAGTTCCACGCCGCTGCGGGTACAAGTCGGCCCGTTCAGCCAGCGGACCCGGGGGCGTACGGACGATGGCGTTCCACCATCCGGACTCCAGGGGCACTTTGATGAAATGAATCGGGACGCTTGAGCGTGATCAGAAACAGTTGAGGCCGGGTAGTCGGTTGTACGCAGTTTCCCCGCAGTTGGCCGCGAATCCCCGCTCGACCCGGTGCCCGCGACGTCGACCGTCATCCTCAGTACGCCCCGGAGTACGAGCCGCTCTATCCACTGCTGGACGTGGTCAAGATCGACCTCAGCATCTCGCCGCCGGAGACGATCGGCCCGGCCCTGCAGCACCTGCGGAGACATCCGCTGCGCATGCACGCCGAGAAGGTCGAGATGCGGGAGCAGTCCCGTCAGTGCCATGACCTCGGGCTCCACCTGTTCCAGGGCTACTACTTCGCCCGGCCGGTGACGATGAGGCACCCCAAGATCGACGAAGGCGCCGCGACCCTGCTCAGGGGCAACGGCTGCTGACCGATGACGCCGATGTCTGGCAGGTCGAGGCCGCGTTCCAGGCGAGCCCGGGCCTTACCTACCACCGTCCTGACGCTGGTCAACTCCGTCGGCTTCGGACTGGGTCAGCCGTTCAGGACCGTGCGCCAGGCCATCGTGATGCTGGGTCACCAGCAGATGGTTCGCTGGTTCCAGCTAGCCCTCTTCGGAGCCAACGGCAGGACGCTCGACAACCCTCCTGGAAGCCGCAGCCGTACGCGCCACGTTCATGGACCAGCTGGCCCGCCGCCACCCGACCCGGGGCAGGGTGCGCGACTCACCAGACGAGGCGTTCCCGGTCGGGATCCTCTCGCTTCTGGACACCATCTACGCGGTCGAGATGCAGGATCTGGTGGGTGCCCTTCATGTTCGGAGCACGCGGAGTCGGCGCCGCTGCGACGAGAAGGGCCCTTCAGGGAGCTCCTGTGGTTCGTCGAGCAGATGGGAAGACTCGAGGTCGACGAGGCGCTGGCCCTGGCACTGCAGATGACCGGCGCGCAGGTGCTTGAGGACCAGTGGACGGCGTTCGCCTGGCGAGCGTCGTCACTTCCTGTCCTGGGCGCCGCCGGATGACCCCCGGGCTCAGCCGCTCATCAGCTCAGGCAGTGCCGACGTCCGCCAGATGCCGGCGTCGCGAATCCGCTCCATGAACTCGTCGGGCAGCCAACCCAGGTTCTGCAGCTGTGGGTGGCTCGCGCAGTGCCTGAGCGCCCATGTGACAAAGATGAGCTCGGCCCAGATGGTGCGCATCGCGAATCGCTGCGGCGAACCGTCTGCCATGGCCAGATCGTAGGCAATGACGCCGGGCTGGACGAGGCTGGCAGTCATCACTTGGTGGCTGGCGAAGGGATGAAACCCGTTCGCACTTGCCAGGTAGTAGCCGTGGGTGGAGATGTAGATGGTGCCTGAGCCCTCTGGTCGCCACTGGGGGGTCGCAGCCTGCTCGGCGCGGGCCCTGCGCCTTGCATTGAGAATCGCCGAGGCTCCTAGAGTCAGTACCCCCATGCGCATTCCCATCGGGCTGAGTCCTCCAGCAACCAGCCACGACTCGCGATAGTCCGCGCTTCCTGCCGCACCGAACCACGACCGGTCGTAGCTCCCCCACTGGTAAACGAACTCGTCCTGACCAAGTTGCTTGGCGAACGCGACCGGGATCGGCGCTGGAAGACGGCCGGAGCGGGTCAGATCCCGCACAACGTTGCACGTCCACCACAGGGCCGACTCATGTGCAGACCATTCCACACCTGCCGACATGGCCGCGCCTCCCAATTGTCGACGCTCATCGGTCGCCGAGACGGGGAGCGCGACCCTTGTCGACCCGCCAAATGTCTCTTCCCCCGTTAGTGTGGCCGTCCCCAAAACATCTGTCTACCCGCCCGGTGCGCCTGGGTACGTGGCGTGCGTCTCTCCCAACGCACCCTGGGTGCGCGGTTGGCGGCTATGCCGCTCCCGCGGTCTTATGGCGTTGCCTTGATCTGCATGCCCGCGATCTTGCTCACGGCGATGCGCCACCCGAAGCTCGGCGTCATGATCTCCCGCGGGGACCGAATCCCTTCGGGGCGCCCGAGCCGAGACAGCGGGGCGGGCCTGTGAACTGCCGAATGGGGGCGCCAGCCACTAGTTCGCCCTGGACTCTGGGCCGCCGGACGGGCCCCAGAACGGAACCCCGGAATGGGACCCGATAGTTCGCGGCGGGTGCTTCGGTCAGGGTCGGCGGGCTTCGCAGGGATCTCGGCGCTGGCGTCCGCGTCGCCGGCAGCCCGAGGTTGCGGATCGTTGTTGCACGTATGGTGCACGAATCGAGCATGAAGAGGGCCCCTGACCTGCATCTCTGCAGGTCCGGGGCCCTCTCTGACTGTCGGGGTGACAGGATTTGAACCTGCGGCCTCGTCGTCCCGAACGACGCGCGCTACCAAGCTGCGCCACACCCCGTGGCTGTGCTGCCGAACCCGGGGGCGCGGCGACACCCGAGGATAGCCGACCCGCCCGGGCCCGCTGAAATCGGTCCACCCCCATCGGGTCGGCGCCGACCAGCGGCCCGTGGCCCTGCCTCAGGAGCCTCGGGCAACCAGCGTGAGCAGGGTGGCCTCCGGGCGGCAGGCGAAGCGCACCGGAGCGTACGGCGAGGTGCCGAGCCCGGCTGAGACGTGCAGCCAGGCGGCATCCCCGGGAGCCTGTGACGAGGGCACGGCGCCACCCGCCGGCCCGGAGTAGCCCGCGCCCGGCCACCAGCGCGACAGGCCCTTGGCGCGCCGGGTGTCGAGGTCGCAGTTGGTGACCAGCGCACCCCACACCGGCAGCGCCAGCTGGCCACCATGGGTGTGGCCGGCGAGCACCACCGAGGCGCCGTCGGCGACCATCGCGTCGAGCACCCGCTGGTAGGGCGCGTGCAGCAGGCCCATCGTGAGCGCCACGCCATCCGCCGCAGGCGCCGACACCGAGTGGTAGCGGTCGAACCCCACGTGCGGGTCGTCGACGCCGACCAGCTCGACGTCGTGGTGGCCCATCCGCACGACGGTGCGCGCGTTGTTGAGGTCGGCCCAACCGCCCTCGCGCAGGCCCTCGACGAGCCGTCCCACGGGCAGGTCGGCCCGGGCGCGCCTCACCTCGGCGTACTTGCGGCTGAGGTAGCGCGCAGGGTTCTTGGGCACCGGCGCGAAGTAGTCGTTCGACCCCAGCACGAAGGCTCCCGGCCGCTCGAGCAGCGGCTCCATGGCGCGCAGCAGCGGGGGCACGGCCTCGACGTGGGCCAGGTTGTCACCGGAGTTGACGACGAAGTCGGGGTCGAGCCCGGCCAGTGAGCGCACCCACTCGATCTTCTTCGACTGCCCGGGCGTCAGGTGCAGGTCGCTCACCTGCAGGATGCGCACCGGGGCGCTGCCCGGCGGCAGGGCAGGCACGGCGAAGCGGCGCAGGGTGAACCAGGTGCGCTCGACGAGCGCGGCGTACGCGACGCCCGCGATGCCGGCGCCCACCAGGCCGCCGACGGTGCGCACGGCGGTGCGGGCGAGGTCGGTCATCCGCACATCTTCGCAAAGCCGGTGGCGTCCGGCCGAATCGCCGTGGATGGGAGACTGGCCCCATGACCGACGCAACGCTCAAGGCGCAGCTCCAGCACGACCTGCACGACGCCATCAAGGCCCGCGACAAGGTGCGCACGGGCACCCTGCGGATGACGCTGACGTCCATCACCAACGCCGAGGTGGCCGGCGACGAGGCGCGCGAGCTGACCGACGACGAGGTGCTCAAGGTCGTGGCCAAGGAGGCCAAGAAGCGCAAGGAGTCGTCGTCGGCCTACACCGACGCCGGGCGCCCCGAGCTCGCCGCGGTCGAGGAGGCCGAGCTGGTGGTGCTCGAGGGCTACCTGCCGGCGCAGCTCGGTGACGACGAGCTGCAGGTCATCGTCACCCGGGCCGTCGAGGCCACCGGCGCAACCGGGATGCCGCAGCTGGGGATGGTCATGAAGGCTGCCCAGGCCGAGGTGGCCGGGCGCGCCGACGGCGGCCGGGTGGCCGCCGTCGTCAAGCAGGTGCTGTCCGGGCGTTGAGCCCGGCCGGGGCTCAGCCCGGCGGGGGAGGCAGGACGATGCCGCCCCCTCCCTTCCCCTTGCCCTTGCCCTTGCCGTTCTTCCCGGTGTTGCCGTTGTTCCCGGTGTTGCCGTTGTTCGCGTTGTTGTTGGTGCCCTGAGTCACGGGACCCTGCTGCTGGAACGCCCCGCCGCCACCGGCGGAGACGTAGAGGGCGATCTTCGAGCCGGGGAAGGCCGAGCCGGAGGGGCTGGTGTAGGCGATCGTGCCGGCGGGCGACGAGCTGGCGACGGTGCCCGCCACGAAGCTGTCGAAGCCGGCGCTGCTCAGCTGGCTCTGCGCCCCGGCGACACTGGCGCCGATGACGCCCGGCAGGGGGATGAGGTTGCCGTTGCGGAGCTTGGCCGACGGGGCCGGGAAGTCCTTGACCGGCATCCCCTTCGACGCGGCGCGCATGATCTTCGACCACACCGGCGCCGACACGGTGCCACCGAAGACCTGGCTGATGCAGCCGTACTCACCGAAGCACTTGCGGTTGAGGGAGTAGTAGTTGCGGTTCTTGTCGGCCACCTTGACGTTGCCGATCCACACCGCGGTGGACAGCTGCTTGGTGTAGCCGACGAACCAGCTCTGGTTGTGACCCTCGGTGGTGCCGGTCTTGCCGGCAGCGGGGCGGGCGTTGACGTCCCAGAAGCCCTTGGCCGTGCCGAACGACAGGGTGCCCTTGAGCAGCTCGGTGGCGCCGTTGGCGATGTCCTCAGGGATGACCTGCTTGCACTGCGGGCCCGGCACCTTGATGGCCTTCTTGTCGGAGGTCGTGATCGAGGTGATGGGGTAGGGCTCGCAGAACTTGCCGCTGGCCGCGAGCGTGGCGTAGGCGTTGGCCAGGCTCATCGGGTTGGTGGTGCCCGACCCGAGGGTGAGGTCGGAGACGTAGGGGTCGATCGGCTTGCCGTCGCCCTTGTGCAGGCCCATCTTGGTCATCGTGTCGCGCACGTCGCAGGGGCCGGTCTCGATGACGAGCTCGGCCGCCCAGGTGTTGATCGACAGGGCGATTCCCTGACCGAGCGTCATCAGCTTGCCGCCCGAGGCGTAGTCGTTCCTGACCTCGAACTTCTTGGCTCCGCACTTGGACCCGGTGAGACGCTTGTCCTTGAAGACGAAGGGCTTCTTGTCGTCGGCGAAGGGCACCTTGATGGTGCCGTTGAGCGGCATCCCCTTCTCGAGGGCCGTGACCAGACCGAACGTCTTGGCGGTTGACCCGAACTGGTAGCCGTCGGGGCCGCCGCCGTACTTCTGGTCGACGTTGATGTTGGTCTGCATCTTCTCGAAGTCGCTGGCCTGGGCCATTGCGAGGATCTTGCCGGTGCCGGGCTCGAGGATGGTGGCCGCGGCGCCGAGGTTCTGCTTGTTGCCGATCGGCACCGCCTTGGTGATCTCCTGCTGCGCCGCCTTCTGGATGCTGGGCTTCAAGGTGGTGCGGATGGTCAGGCCGCCCTGGTTGATGGTCTTCAGTCGCTCGGCGGGAGTGCCGCCCAGCACGGCCATCTGCGGCGACTTCTGCAGGTACTCCAGGACGTAGGCGCAGAAGTAGGGCTGCGGGGAGCGGTGGCACACGCCCTTGACCGGCTGCTTCTTGATCATCTTCGGGACCGACACCTTCTTGGCCGCGGTGACGTCCTTGGCGGTGGCCATGCCCAGCGACTGCATCCGGTCGAGCACGACGTTGCGCCGTGCCTGGGCCGCATCCGGGTTCAGCACCGGGTTGTAGGCGGTCGGCTGCTGCACGATGCCGGCCAGCAGGGCGGCCTGCCCGAGGCTGAGCTTGCTGGCGCTGACCCCGAAGTAGTTGAGCGAGGCCGCCTCGACGCCGTAGGCCTGGTCGCCGTAGTAGACGAGGTTGAGGTAGCCCTCGAGGATCTGGGGCTTGGTGAAGTTCTCCTCGACGTTCAGCGCGTACTTGAGCTCCTGGAGCTTGCGCGAGTACGTCTTGCTGGTCGCGGCCCGCGCGGCGCCCTTGTCACCCTTCTTCAGGGCGTTCTCCTGCAGGGTGATCTTGACGAACTGCTGGGTGAGGGTCGACGCGCCCTGCACGCTGCCACCGTTGAGGTTGGAGACCAGCGCGCGGGTGAAGCCGCGGGGGTCGAGCCCGCCGTGCTCGTAGAAGCGCGAGTCCTCGATGGCGATCTGCGCGTTCTGCATGTTCTTGGAGATCTTCTTCAGCGGCACGATGATGCGGTTCTCGTCGTACGGGTTCGCGATCACCTTGCCGTCGGCGTCGAGGATGCGGGACTGCTGGGCCAGCGGCGAGACGGTGAACTCGCTCGGCAGGTCGTTGAAGAAGCTGACCCCGCCCTTGGCGGCCTCACCGGTGGCACCGACCGCCGGGATGGCGAGCCCGGCCATCAGCAGCCCCGCCACGGTGCTCAGCACGACGAAGCCGAACAGGAGCCGGAGCACGGCTGAGACATTGTGGGCACGACCGTCCATGCCGCAAGGGTAACCCGCGGATGCCGGTCGCCTCGCCACGGTGCGGGTGGCGGACACGCAGGTCACGGGCCGGATGCCTGCGCTCAGGGTAGCCGTCCGGCCCGTCGGGGAGGGCGCGGGGTGCTGGAAGGGTCAACCGTTCGGCTGAGTCCTCGACCGTTTCGGCCGATACCCGGCTCGGCCCGACCTGCATAGCGTTAAAGGAGTCGCCAGTCACGAGCGGCGGGGCACAGTCGGGGCAGCACCACGAACAGAGGTCGACATGAGCATCGCAACCGCAGTCGCACCCACGGAGGGTCAGTGGGTCGCCGACTGGACCGGTATGGGTCGCTGCGCCGGGGCCGACCCCGACGCGCTCTTCGTGCAGGGCAAGGCGCAGCGCGCCGCCAAGACGGTCTGCAAGGGCTGCCCGGTCGTGGCCGAGTGCCTCGCCGACGCCCTCGACAACCGCACCGAGTTCGGCGTCTGGGGCGGGATGACCGAGCGTGAGCGCCGGGCCCTGCTGCGCAGGCGCCCCGACGTGCGCTCGTGGACCGAGCTGCTCACCCAGGCCAAGATCGGCACCTTCAAGGGCGCCATCGCCTGAACCGCCACTGCCTCGCCCGGAGTGTGGCGCCGGGCGCCTGAACCGCCGCAGACGCCCGCGCTGGATGCCGGGTTCAGCCGGCCGCGAGCGCCTCGCCGACGCTGCGCAGCCCCTCGAGGTCGTGGATGTCGGTCGCGCTCGCGGGGACCGTCGACAGCCGCACGCCCGGGTGGCCCGCCACGAACCGGCGCACGTGCCCCTCGTGCCGGGTGGCCACCGCGGCGAGGTCGGCGTGCAGGCGCAGCAGCGCCGAGGTGAGGCCGGCGAGGTCGTCGTCACCGGCATCCGGCGACGCGGTGGGGTCCTCGAGCTGCTCGGCGGCGGCGGCCGCGCGGCTGCCGCTCAGCGCCGGGGCGGCGAGCGTCTGCATCCGGTTCACGACGACGCCGGCCAGCGGCATCCCCTCGCTCTCGAGCCGGTCGACGAAGTAGGCCGCCTCCCGCAGGGCGTCGCGCTCGGGTGCCGCGACGACCACGAATGCGGTGGCGGGCTCCTTGAGCAGGGCGTAGGTGACGTCGGCGCGCTCGCGGAAGCCGCCGAACATGGTGTCGAGCGCTGCGACGAAGGTCTGCACGTCGGCGAGCAGCTGGCCCCCGAGCACCTTGGAGACGGTGGCCGCGGTGATGGTGGCGCCGACCGAGAACACCTTGAGGTAGGCCCGGCCGCCGGCGCGGGCCGGTGCCGTGAGCAGCCGGATGAAGCGCCCGTCGAGGAACGAGCCGAGCCGCTTGGGGGCGTCGAGGAAGTCGAGCGCGGAGCGCGACGGAGGGGTGTCGACGACGATGAGGTCCCAGGTGCCCTCGCGCTCGGCCTCGGCGCGCAGCTGGCCGAGCTTCTCCATCGCCATGTACTCCTGGGTGCCCGCGAACGAGCTGGAGACCGACTGGTAGAAGGGGTTGGCCAGGATCTGGGCGGCCTTGTCGGGGGTGGAGTGCGCCTCGACCACCTCGTCGAAGGTGCGCTTCATGTCGAGCATCATCGCGTGCAGCGACCCACCGCCGGCCTCGCCGATACCGGCCACCGGGCGGGGGGTGTTGTCGAGCTCGGTGAGTCCGAGCGACTGCGCCAGACGGCGCGCGGGGTCGATGGTGAGCACGACCACCTTGCGACCTGCCTCGGCGGCGCGCAGGCCGAGAGCGGCTGCGGTGGTGGTCTTGCCGACGCCACCGGACCCGCAGCAGACGATGATGCCGGTGGCCTGGTCAGCCAGCAGGGCGTCGATGCCGATGTCCTGGGGGGCGGTGCGTGCCTCTTGCGCGGCCCGGGAGGAGCGCGCGGTGCTGCCGGAGCGGGCGGCCATCAGCGCACCCCCTGCGCGAGCAGCTCGTCGGCGAGCACGGCGATGCCGCCGTCCTCGATGCCCTGGGCCAGCACCGGCAGGCTCAGGGTGGGCAGCCCCTGCGAGGCGACCTCGTCGGTCAGCGACCGCTCGAGCTCGACCCGCTCGGCGTGGTCGTGCGCCTCGCTCAGCAGGCCGCTTACCGTCTTGGCGGCCGCGCGCACCCCCACGGCGGCGAGGTCGTCGCGCACCCGGGCCGCCACCCGCTGCGGCTCCGCGGCCGCGGTGTCGAGCAGCGCCTCGTCGACCAGTGGCTCGCGCACCTGGTTGACGATGACGGTGCCGAGGCCGAACCCGGCATCCGACAGCTCGCCGATGGCGTCGACGGTCTCCTGCACCGGCATCTCCTCGAGCAGGGTCACCACGTGCACCACGCTCTGCCGGTCGCGCAGCATCCGGGTGATCGACTCGGCCTGGCTGTGGATCGGGCCCATCCGGGCGAGGTCAGCCACCTGCACGTTGACGTTGAGGAAGCGGGTGATCCGGCCGGTGGGGGGCGCGTCGAGCACCACGGCATCCCAGGCCTTGGGGCCCTGGTGGCGGCCCTTGCCGGTGGTGCGGCCGACCGCCTCGTAGACCTTGCCGATGAGCAGCACGTCGCGCACGCCGGGGGCGATGGTGGTCGCGAAGTCGATGACGCCCATCCGCTCCAGCGCCCCGCCGGCCCGGCCGAGCTTGTAGAAGAGCTGGAGGTACTCGAGCAGCGCGGCCTTCGCGTCGACCGAGATGCCCCACACCTCGCCACCCCCGGCGTGGCTGACCAGGCGCACCTCCTCGATGCCGAGTGGCGGCACGTCGAAGGTCTGGCTGATGCCCTGGCGGCCCTCGACCTCGGCGATCAGCACCCGCTTGCCCTGGCGGGAGAGGGCCAGCGCGAGGGCCGACGCCACGGTCGTCTTGCCGACGCCACCCTTGCCGGTGACCACGTGCAGGCGCACGCCGTCCATGGCGCGCGAGAGGGGAGGGGTGGCCACGGCATCCACCCTAAAGGGGGTGGCGACACGGCCCGGATGCCGCCCGTCGCACCTTCGACGGCGGCGCTGCCTCAGTGCGTGGTGAGGGTGAGCTCCTCGATCTCGGCGAGCACGAGGAGGTAGGCGCTGCTGTCGGGGTCGATGACGTCGAAGTGGTCGGCGCCCCGGGCGACGGCGGTGCGCAACGGCTCGCCGGGGCCGCGCGAGGCGACGTAGGAGTCGATGACCTCCGCCGGGACGACGTCGTCGAGCTCGCCGGTGACGATGACCGCCGGGCGGGTGAGCCGCTGGCGGGCGGGGTCGGCATCGGCCCAGGCGTCGGGTGACTCGTCGGGGGTGGCGCCGAGCAGCGCGCGCGCGGCGTTGTTGCTGAGGCCGAGCCGGTCGACCGCTGCGAGGTCGGCGGCGGGGGCGAGCGCGACGACGCCGGTGACCCAGGGCGCGTGGTCGCCGGAGGCGAGCCAGAGCACCAGGTGGCCGCCGGCGGAGTGGCCGACCACGACGACCCGGTCGGGCAGGTGGGTGTCGGCGTGCACGGACTCGAGGCGAGCCAGCACCGCGGCGGCGGTGCCGGGCCAGCCGCCGCCCGGCATCCCGATGCGGGGGTACTCGAGGTTGGCCACGTGGAAGCCGTCGCGGGCCAGCGCCTCGGCCAGCGGGTTGTTGTGCGTGCGGTCGTACTGCTCACGCCAGAAGCCCCCGTGCACCAGGGCGACGGTGACGTGCCGGGCCCGCCCGGGGGTCGGCTCCCACACGTCGTACACGTCGGTCTGCAGCGGGCCGGTGACCTCGGTGCGGTCGGGCGGGCGGGCGCTGCGCGCCATGATGCCGGGGTCGTCGTCGCTCATCTCCGCCACGGTAGCGGCCGGGTGCGACGGCGCTAGGGTGACGGGCATGACGAAGTACGAGTACGCCACGGTGCCGCTGATCGTGCACGCCACCAAGCAGATCCTCGACCAGTGGGGTGAGGACGGCTGGGAGCTCGTGCAGGTCCTGGTCATGCCCGAGGGCAACCTCGTGGCCTACCTCAAGCGCCCGAGGGCCTGAGCCGTGGGTGAGGTCGAGCAGCGGCTGGCCGGGCTCGGGCTGGTCGTGCCCGAGCTGGTGCCGCCGGTCGCCGCCTACGTGCCGGCCGTGCTCGACGGCTCGCGGGTCTACGTCTCGGGCCAGCTGCCGATGGTGCAGGGGTCGATGCCCGAGACCGGGCGGGTCGGCGAGGGTCCGGGCCTGGTGTCGCCGGAGCGCGCCAAGGAGCTCGCCGCCTTCTGCGCCCTGAACGTCATCGCCGCCGTGAAGTCGGTGGTCGGTGACCTCGACCGGGTCGAGCAGGTGGTCAAGGTCGTGGGGTTCGTGGCGTCCGACCCCTCGTTCACCGGCCAGCCCGGGGTCGTCAACGGTGCCTCCGAGCTGTTCGCGGCGGCGTTCGGGTCCGCGGGGGTGCACGCCCGATCGGCCGTGGGCGTCCTCGCCCTGCCCCTCGACGCGCCGGTCGAGGTCGAGGCCATCGTGCACGTGCGGGACTGACCGCCCGTGGGCGGTGAGGGGCCTGCGGACCGCGCGGGTCGGGGGCCTGCCGACCGCGCGGGTGGGGGGCCTGCGGACCGCGCGGGCACGGCATCCGGGCGGGTTGCGGCGGATGCCGTGGGCGAGCGTCGCGTCGTCGACCACCCGATCTCGCGCGACCCCGGGTTGGGGGCGCGGGCTGGCGCGTGGCTGGCGTCGACCGACCGGGCGGTGGCCGAGCCACGGGGCGCGTCGACGGTGATGCTGGTGCGCGACGGGCTTCTTGGGCCTGAGGTCTTCGTGCAGCGGCGGGTGGCGACCATGGCGTTCGCGCCGTCGACGGTGGTGTTTCCCGGTGGTGGTATCGACCCCGCCGACGCTGCCCTACCGGTGACGACCCCCGGTCTGGCCGAGCTCGCGCTTGCGATGGGGGCGTCGGTCGAGGTGGCCGCGCCGTACGCCGCGGCGGCCGTGCGCGAGGTCGAGGAGGAGTGTGGGGTGCGCCTGACGGTCGCCGACCTGCGCGGGCGGGCGCACTGGGTGACGCCGGAGTTCGAGCCGCGGCGCTACGACACGTGGATCCTCGCCGCGGGGATGCCGGCCGGCCAGGAGGCGCGTGGGACGACGACGGAGTCCGACCACAGTGCGTGGGTGCGGCCGGGCGACCTGCTTTCTCGGCACGCGGCCGGCGAGGTGCGGATGCTGCCGCCCACGGTGGTGTCGCTGGAAGAGCTGGCCGAGTTCGCTTCTGCAGCAGCCTTCCTCGCCGACCGGCCGCGGGTGGCGAAGGTGCTGCCCGTGCTGGTCGTCGGTGCCGACGGCGAGCCGGTGCTCCGCACCGAGATGCCCTGACCGTTGACCGTGGAGGTCCCCGCCGCGCCTACGGACGGACAAACGAGGGTGCGAACCGGGCTGCCCCGCACGAGCCCGAGCGGTCAGGAGTCGTTTGTCCGTCCGTGGGAGCGACGAAGCTGGCTGCCCTGCACGACGCCGAGCGGTCAGGGGGCGTTTGCCCGTCCATGCGAGCGCGAGGGCGGGTCGCCGGGCACACGGCCTTCCCGGACCTCGCGCCAGGACCGCAGGGTCCAACGAACCCACGGCTGGTCACCCATGACGTCCTCGAACGCGTAGCGCAGCGAGGAGTAGCCGAAGACGGCGAACTCGGTGTGCCGCCGGCAGTCCTTGCGCAGGCCTTTGCGGGTGCCGTGGTGCTCGAAGCCCTCGGCCTCAACCACCAGCAGCATCTCCTCGCTGCCCAGATCGACGATGGCATACATCCCGGGCGCCGAGAGCTCGAGCTGGGGCGCCAGGTCGAATCCTTCTTCGATGCACAGCGCGCGGAGCACCGACTCGAAGGGGTTGGCCGCACGCCTGCTGGCATGGGCGGCGACCCGACGCAGCTGTCGGGCGCCCGGGCCGACAGCGCCATCGGCTGCCGCGAGCAGCTCTGCCTTGCTGACGTCGCGGGCGCGAAGCGCGGAGTCCGCGACCGCCAGGGCCTCGTCGAACGGGAGTGCTCGAGCGCAGTCGACCACCGTGCGCAGAGGGACGGTCACGCCGTGGCGCACGTCGGCAGGGCGCAGATTTGCGTGGTGCGGACGAACCCCGACGCGCTGCGTGTCGCGAAGGCGACGATTGCGCGGCACCGTGATCCACGCGGCATCCGGCACGATCTTGACCTTCCATCCGTGGTGCACCGCCGCGCTGAGGTGCGACAGGGCCGCGCTGCGCGACTGCGCGAGGGCCAGTTGGGCAGCAGTGGACGGCAGCACGTAGCGGCCCTTGGTGGCGCGGATGATCGTGCCGTCGTCGACGGACCGGCGGATGAGCCGGGCGGGGTGAGCTGCTCGGAGCTCGCTCCACACCGTGACGCCACCGAGGCGGATGACCGTCTCCGCCACGTCCTTCGTGACCCACCGCTTTCGCACCGCCCCATCGTGGCGCGGCCAGCGGGTGGCTCGCTGGCGTCATCCACAGGCTTCGAGCGTTCCTACGGACGGACAAACGGGCGCGGACGCCAGCCCGCTCGTGCGTGTTCCGCCTTGATTGCGTCGTTCGCCGAGCCCGTTGTCCGTCCGTGGGTGCGGTCGCGACGATGCTGGGGGGCTGGCCATCGTGGTCGCGTGGAGGGCGACGCCGAGCCTGCATGAGGGGGGGGTGCCACGGCATACTCGGGCGGGTGACCGCCACCCCGCCGCCGTCGGTGACCGCCCCGTGGGCCGGGGGCGACATCACCGCCCGGGCCCACTGCGTGCTCGCGCCGAACCCCGGCCCGATGACGCTCGACGGCACCAACACCTGGGTGCTGCTCGAGCCGGGCTCCACCGAGGCGGTCGTCATCGACCCCGGCCCGCTCGACGACGGACACCTCGCCGCCGTGCTGCAGGTCGTGCAGGAGCGCGGCGCCCGGGTGGCCGAGACGGTGCTCACCCACGGCCACCACGACCACGCCGAGGGCGCGCCCCGGTTCGCCGAGCTCACGGGCACCCGGGTGCGCGCGGTCGGTCCCGGCCACGACGACCTGCACGACGGTGACGTCGTGGCCACCGGCGGCCTCGAGCTGCGGGTGGTGGCCACCCCCGGCCACACCTCCGACTCGATCTCCTTCGCGCTGCCCGCCGACAACGCCCTGCTCACCGGCGACACGGTGCTCGGCCGCGGCACCACCGTCGTCGCCCACCCCGACGGCGAGCTGGCCGCCTACCTCGACTCGCTCGAGCGCATCCGCGCACTCACCGGTGACGGCTCGGTCGTGCGCATCCTGCCCGGGCACGGCCCGGTGGTGCCGGATGCCGCCGCGATGGTCGCGTTCTACCGCGTGCACCGCGCCGAGCGCCTCGAGCAGGTGCGCCAGGCGCTCGCCGACGGCGCGGCATCCGAGGCGGACCCGGTGGAGGGGGTGCTGCGGCGCGTCTACGCCGACGTGCCGTCAGCGGTGTGGCCCGCGGCGCGGCTGTCGATCCGGGCACAGCTCGACTACCTGTCGCGCTGAACCCGGATGCCGTGCCGCTGCGGTCAGCGGGCGTGATGTCGTGCCGCTGCGGTCAGCGGGCGCGGCGCTTGAGCCGCTCGACGTCCATGAGCAGCACCGCGCGGGCCTCGAGGCGCAGCCAGCCGCGTGAGGCGAAGTCGGCCAGGGCCTTGTTGACGGTCTCGCGGGAGGCGCCGACCAGCTGGGCGAGCTCTTCCTGGGTGAGGTCGTGGGCCACGAGCAGCCCCTCGTCGACCGGACGCCCGAAGCGGGCGGCGAGGTCGAGCAGCGCCTTGGCGACGCGGCCGGGGACGTCGGTGAAGACGAGGTCGGCGAGCACCTCGTTGGTGCGGCGCAACCGGCGGGCCAGGGCGGCCAGCAGGGTCGAGGCCACGCCCGGGCGGGTCGCGAGGAACTCCTTGAGCTGCTCGTGGCCCATCGAGACGACCTGCGTCTCGGCGACCGCGGTGGCGGTGGCGGTGCGGGGGCCGGGGTCGAACAGCGACAGCTCGCCGAACATCTCGCCCGGGCCGAGGATGGCCAGGAGGTTCTCGCGGCCGTCACTGCTGGTGCGGCCGAGCTTGATCTTGCCCTCGCCGATGACGTAGAGGCGGTCGCCCTGGTCGCCCTCGTGGAAGAGGATGTCGCCGCGCTCGAGGCGCGAGGGGCTCATGGTCGCGATGAGCGACTCCGCCATCTGGTCGTCGAGGGCAGCGAACAGGGGAGCTCTGCGTACGACGTCGTGATCCACGCGGCACAGTGTGCCAGAGAACACAGTCGGTGCGCGGGGGGTGGGGACACGTGCGGCGGGCGACCGGCATCCGGACGGGGTGGCGGAAGCGCAGGTGGGTGGGCCGTCGGACCGTCGCCCTAGGCTGGCGCCGTGCCCGTGCCGACCCTCACCGCCGCCCGGCGTGCCCGCTTCACCGCCGAGTCTCCGGTGGCCCGCACCCGCAGGGCGCGACGGATGTACCGCGCGCTGCTCGAGCGCTACCCGTACGCCCACTGCGAACTCGACTTCGAGACGCCGCTGCAGCTGCTGGTGGCCACCGTGCTCTCGGCGCAGACCACCGACGTCATGGTCAACACGGTCACGCCCACGCTGTTCGCGCGCTGGCCCACGGCCGAGGCGCTCGCCGGTGCCGACCGCGAGGAGATGGAGGCGGTGTTGCGGCCCACCGGCTTCTTCCGGGCCAAGACCCAGTCGGTCACCAAGCTGAGCGCGGCCATCGTCGAGCGCTTCGACGGCGAGGTGCCGGGCCGGCTCGCCGACCTCGTGACCCTGCCGGGGGTCGGCCGCAAGACGGCCAACGTGGTGCTCGGCAACGCCTTCGGGGTGCCCGGCCTCACCGTCGACACGCACTTCGGGCGGCTGGTTCGCCGGTTCGGCTGGACCGACGAGACCGACCCGGTCAAGGTCGAGCACGCCGTCGCGGCGATGTTCCCCACACGCGACTGGACCATGCTCAGCCACGTGCTGATCTTCCACGGCCGACGCACCTGCCACGCCAAGAAGCCTGCCTGCGGCGCCTGCCCGGTGGCGCAGTGGTGCCCCAGCTACGGCGATGGCGAGACCGACCCGGTCAAGGCTCGCAATCTGCTGGCCTACGAGCTCGCCCCGGGTGCCGTGGTCGTGCCCGACCCGCCGCCCGGCCCACTGCCCGACGACGCCCCGGCGGGCTCCTGACCGGCGGTGGGCCGGCATCCGTCACCTCCGCTGCGGCCGGTCGGGCGACCGGGTGGCGCCCACCACCGCCCGCAGGTCGGCGGGCCGACCCTCGAAAGCCGGGAGAGGCCCCCAGACTTGCTGCCTACGATGGCGCCCATGACGACGGCGCGCGCACGGTGCCCCGGCTCGGCGGGCACGGCGTGACCGCCCCGACGCCCGGGTGGCTCGTCGACCTCGCGGCCCGCACCGACGTGGCCGAGCACGAGTGGTTCGCGACCTACGCGCCGCCCGAGGGCGAGGGTCGCCGGTCGGCCGTGCTCATGCTCTTCGGCCCCGACCCCCGCGGCGGCGAGGACGTCGTGCTCACCGAGCGCGCCCACACGCTGCGCTCGCACCCCGGGCAGGTGTCCTTCCCCGGCGGACGGCTCGACCCCGACGACGACGGGTCGGTGGCGGCGGCGCTGCGCGAGGGCGAGGAGGAGGTCGGCCTCGACCCCACTGGCGTCGAGGTGCTGGCCACCTTCCCCGACCTCTTCCTCGCGCCGAGCCAGCACGCCGTGACCCCGGTGCTCGCCTGGTGGCCGAGCCCGGTGCCGGTGGGGGTCGTCGACGCCGGGGAGGTCGAGCGGGTGCTGCGGGTGCCGGTGGCCGACCTGCTGGCCCCGGCCAACCGGTTCACCGCGGTCTTCGGCCCCTACCGCGGCCCGGCGTTCGAGGTGGGCGACCTGTTCGTGTGGGGCTTCACCGCGATGCTGCTCAGCAGCCTGTTCGACCTGGCCGGGCTGGCCGTGCCGTGGGACACCACCGTGGAGCGCCCGCTGCCCGACCGCGTGATGTCGCCGTGGATGCGGGGGAGCAACGGGTGAGCGGCTCGACGGCCCTCGACCTGACCCTGCTCTGCCTGCTCGGCCTGTACGCCTGGAGCGGCTGGCGGCAGGGCTTCGTGTCGGCCGTGCTCGGCCTGGCCGGGCTGGTCGGTGGCGCCTGGCTCGCGCTGCAGCTCGCCCCCTCGCTGCTCGAGGACCACGCCGGCATCTACCCGGCCACGCCGGTGGGGGTGCTCGCCCTGGTGGCCGCCGTCGTCGCCGTCGCCCTGCTCGGGCAGGGCCTGATGCTCCTGTTGGCTCGGCGGGTGCGCGACGTCGTCACCGACCCGGCCGTGCAGGCGGTCGACTCGGGGCTCGGCCTGTTCGCCGTGCTCGTCACCGCGATGGTCGTCATGTGGGTCGTGGCGGGCGCGGTGAGCAGCAGCGGCCCGCGCGCGGCGCGCGAGCTGGTCTCGCACTCGGCGGTCGTGTCGGCCCTCGACCGGCTCATGCCGTCCGCCGCCGACGGCCTCGTGCAGGACCTCACCTCGGCCCTGGGCGACGGTGTCTTCCCGCGGGTGTTCGACGGCCTGGGCCCCGAACCGATCGCACCGGTCGACGCACCCGACGGTGCCGTGACCAAGGACCCGGACGTCGTGCGCGCGCTCAAGTCGGTGGTGCACGTGCGGGCGGAGTCCAACGAGTGCGAGCAGGCGCAGGTCGGCAGCGGCTGGATCGTGGCCGACGGCCGGGTCGCCACCAACGCCCACGTGGTGGCCGGCGCCGACCGGGTCACGGTCAGCGTGCGGGGCACGGGCCGCGAGCACTCGGCGCGGGTGGTGGCCTTCGACCCCCAGCGCGACGTCGCGGTGCTCGAGGTGAGCGACCTCAATGCCCCCGTCTCGAAGCAGGGCATCCCGTTGGGCACCGGCGCCGAGGCAGCCGTGGCCGGGTTCCCCGGGGACAAGGGGCTGTCGGTGGGGGCCGCCCGGGTGCGTGACCTGCTGCGGGCCCGGGGCGCCGACATCTACGGCAACCCCGACATCACCCGCGAGATCTACTCGCTGCGGGCCCAGGTGCGCCGGGGCGCATCGGGTGGCCCGGTGCTCGACCGGCGTGGAGAGGTGGTCGGCATGGTCTTCGCCACCTCGCTCGACGACGACGAGACCGGCTACGCGCTCACCCTCGACGAGATCGCGCCCGTGCTGCACCGGGGCGTCACCGGCTCAAGCCCGGTGTCGACCGGGCGGTGCCTCTCAGGCTGACGGGGTCGACGACCCGGGGCTGACACCCGGGTTTCCGGATGCCGAGCTGCCGGATGCCGTGGTACTCGCCGTCCCGGCGCCCGCCGTCGCGGCGACGGCATCCGGCTCGCCCTTGGGGTTCTTGATCGCGGCGATGGTCTGCTGGGCCTGGTCGATGGCGCGCTCGGGCGCCGGCTTGGCCTGGTCGAGGGCCTTCTTGCCGAGCATTCCCAGGATGCCGCCGACGATCAGCACGACCACGGCGACGATCAGGTAACCGGCCCACACGGGGAGCCAGAGGGAGATGCCCCAGGCGGCGCTGTTCAGCACGAAGATGAACCCGATGACCGCGAGGAAGGCCGCACCGGCGAGCAGACCGGCGCCCTTGCCGAGCACCTTGGCGCCGTCGGTGACCTCGGCCTTGGCCAGGGCGATCTCGCCCCGGACGATGCCCTCGAGGTCGTGGGTGGCGTCGGCCACCAGCTGGCCGATGGTCCGCTCCGTGCCCGTTGTCCCGGTTGCCATGCGCCTCCGCCTCACTGTCCACGTCGGCCCACGTCACGGGCCCTCGTCGCAGACCTTACCCAGCGAGGGCCGCTGGGGAACTACGTGGTCTCATGCTCGTAGACGTCGGGGATGCCGTCGGCGTCGTCGTCGCGCGACTCCAGCTCGGTGATCCGCCGGTAGACCTGGTTGCGGATGCGCAGCAGCACCGAGGCCAGCAGGGCCGACACGAGGGAGCCGACGAGCACGGCGAGCTTGACGGCGTCGTCGCGCTCGGACCCGATGCCGAAGGCCAGCTCGCCGATGAGCAGGGACACGGTGAAGCCGACGCCGGTCAGCATGGACAGCCCGAAGACGTCGCGCCAGGTCAGGTCGGTGTCGAGCCGGGCCCGGGTGAACCGGGCCACGAGGTACGTCGAGCTGAAGACCCCCACGACCTTGCCGAGCACCAGTCCGGCCATCACACCCAGCGCGACCGCGTCGGTGAGGGCATCCCGCGCGCCGCCGTCGACGAACCGAACCCCGGAGGCGAAGAAGGCGAACACCGGCACCGCGACGCCGGCGGAGATCGGCCGCATCAGGTGCTCGAACGTGTGCGCCACATCGGTGGTGCGGTCGTGGGTGCTGATCGAGGGCACCGACGCGCGTGGCTTGACCGGCACGACCAGCCCGAGCAGCACACCGGCCACGGTCGAGTGCACCCCGGAGGCGTGGACCAGGGCCCACGTGGCGAGCGCCAGGGGCAGCAGCAGCCACCAGTGGGTGATCCGCCGCTGGGTGAGGGCGGCGAACGCCGCGAGCGGCACCAGCGCCATCAGCAGCGGCCCGACCTGGAGGTCGGAGGTGTAGAAGATGGCGATGATCGTGATGGCGATGAGGTCGTCGACCACCGCGAGGGTCAGCAGGAACGAGCGCAGGGCCGCCGGCAGTGAGGAGCCGATGACAGCGAGCACCGCGAGGGCGAAGGCAATGTCGGTGGCGGTGGGGATCGCCCAGCCCTGCAGGGCATCGCCCTCGCCGCCGGCCAGCATCACGGTGCCGACGAACACGAGCGCGGGCACGATGACCCCGCCGATGGCTGCGACCACCGGGACCACCGCCTTCGCGGGTGAGCGCAGGTCGCCGACGAGGAACTCGCGCTTGAGCTCCAGGCCAGCGACGAAGAAGAAGATGGCGAGCAGCCCGTCGCCGGCCCAGTGCCCGACGGTGAGCTCGAGGTGGCCCCACTCGATGCCGAGCACGGTGTCGCGCAGCGTGAAGTAGGCGTCGGACCACGGCGTGTTCGCCAGCACCAGCGCGGCCAGCGCCGCGACCAGCAGCAGCGCGCCGCCGATGGTCTCGGTGCGCAGCGCGTCGGCGACGACCTGGGCCTCGGGCCAGCTCGGGCGGCTGAGGATGCCGGGTCGTTCCTTCGGGGTGGGGGCCGGGTCGGTGCCTGCCATGCCTGGTCTCCTGGTGGTCGGTGGCACGGGAGTCCCCGCGGGGTTGCTTGAGCGGTGCCGACCAGACTTCCCGGCGCTCCGCAGGCAGTCTATCGACGGCCCATGGGGCGCGTTCGACCCGCCGCGAGTTGTCGAGGTGGTCGGGCGACGAGCACCCGGCCAGGCTGCGGTTCGTCCCCCGCTGAAGCGCGTGCCGGGGGACTTAGCTCACCCGCCGAACGTCAGGCGTTGGGACGCTGCTCGTCGACCGGTCGAGACATGCCCGTGAGAATCGCGATCCCGGGCATGTCTCGACCGGTCGATCTGCCCCTCGACCATGCAGTGATGCACTGGGCGCGCCCTATCGCGCACCCCGCATCACTCGACGGCAGCGCCGCCAACTCCCGCCTTGAACCGCCAGCCGTTTCACCCCCACATCCGGCAGCACGGACGGACGAGGGGTGCCGGGCTGCTGCCCGACACCCCTCCTTCTCCCGCCCGGACGTCAGGTGGAGGGCGAGCCGCCGGAGCCGCTGGTCATGCCCTGGGAGATCAGGCTCATCACCGAGGAGTCGGCCAGGGTCGTCGCGTCGCCGATGTCGCGGCCCTCGGCGACATCCTTGAGCAGCCGGCGCATGATCTTGCCCGACCGCGTCTTGGGCAGCTCGGGGACGATCATGATCTGGCGCGGCTTGGCGATCGGGCCGATCTCGTGCGCGACGTGGTTGCGCAGCGCCTGGATCGTCGCCTCGCCGTCGTCGACGGCGTCGCCGCGCAGGATGACGAACGCGCACACGGCCTGGCCGGTGGTCTCGTCGGCGGCGCCGACCACGGCGGCCTCGGCCACCGACGGGTGCGACACCAGCGCCGACTCGATCTCGGCGGTCGAGAGCCGGTGGCCCGAGACGTTCATGACGTCGTCGACCCGGCCGAGCAGCCAGATGTTGCCCTTGTCGTCGTACTTGGCGCCGTCGCCGGCGAAGTAGTACTTCGGGCCGAACCGGGTCCAGTAGGTCTCCTTGTAGCGCTCGGGGTCGCCCCAGATGCCGCGCAGCATCGCCGGCCACGGCTTGGTGAGCACGAGGTAGCCGACCTTCTCGGCCTCGGTGAAGGGCTGGCCCTCGTCGTCGAGGATCTCGGCCGAGATGCCGGGGATGGGCCGCTGCGCCGAGCCGGGCTCGAGCGTGGTGACGCCGGGCAGCGGGCTGATCATGATGCCGCCGGTCTCGGTCTGCCACCAGGTGTCGACGATGGGAGCCTTGCCGCCGCCGATGTTCTTGCGGTACCAGAGCCAGGCCTCGGGGTTGATCGGCTCGCCGACGCTGCCGAGCACGCGCACCGACGACAGGTCGAACTTCGCGGGGATGTCGTCGCCCCACTTCATGAAGGTGCGGATGGCGGTGGGCGCGGTGTAGAGGATCGACACCTTGTACTTCTCGATGAGCTCCCACCAGCGGCCCTGGTGCGGCGTGTCGGGCGTGCCCTCGTACATGACCTGGGTGGCGCCGTTCGCGAGCGGGCCGTAGACGATGTAGCTGTGCCCGGTGACCCAGCCGACGTCGGCGGTGCACCAGTAGACGTCGGTCTCGGGGTGCACGTCGTGCACGACGGCGCTGGTGTAGGCCGCCTGGGTGAGGTAGCCGCCGCTGGTGTGGAAGATGCCCTTCGGCTTCCCGGTCGTGCCGCTGGTGTAGAGGATGAACAGCGGGTGCTCGCTGTCGTGAGGCTGCGCCTCGTGGGTGTCGCTCTGGCGCTCGACGACGTCGTGCCACCACACGTCGCGGCCCTCGACCCAGTCGACGTCGGTGTCGGTGCGGCGCACGACGAGCACCTTCTCGACCGGGTTCGGGTGCTGCAGCGCCTCGTCGACGGCGGGCTTGAGGGGTGACGGCTTGCCCCGGCGGAACTGCCCGTCGGTGGTGACGACCACCTTGCACTGGGCGTCGTCGATGCGGGTGTGCAGGGCCTCGGCCGAGAACCCGCCGAAGATCACCGAGTGGGGGGCGCCGAGCCGCGCGCAGGCCAGCATCGTGAAGGCGGTCTCGGGGATCATCGGCATGTAGATGGCCACCGTGTCACCGGTGCCGACGCCGAGCTCGACGAGGGCGTTGGCGGTCTTGGCCACCTCGCGCTGGAGGTCGGCGTACGTGATGGTGCGGGTGTCGCCCGCCTCGCCCTCGAAGTGGATGGCGACGCGGTCGCCGTTGCCGGCCTCGACGTGGCGGTCGACGCAGTTGTAGGCGACGTTGAGCTCACCGCCGACGAACCACTTCGCGAACGGCGCGTCGTCCCAGTCGAGGGTGCGCTCGAAGTCCTTCGCCCACGTGACGCGGGTGCGGGCCTGCTCGGCCCAGAACCCCTCGTGGTCCGCCGCCGCGGCGTCGTACATGGCGGCGGTGCCGTTGGCCTGCGCGGTGAACGCGGGGTCGGGGGCGAAGTCCATCTCGTGCGCGTGGCTGGACAGGCTGTCGTCGGTCACGGCGTGCTCCTCCTCGTTGAGTGTCTGACCCCCACCCAACCGGCTGCGGCCCCGCACGGCAACCGCCCGCCCACTCGGATGCCGGTGGGCGGGCGGCGCCTGCGACGAGCGGACCCGTCAGCCACGACGAGAGGTGGTGGGGCTGGTCGGGGCCGCGCCCACCCCGGCGTGCCCCTTCGGGAACGTCCAGTCCGGGACGTCCAGCCGGGGAGAGGCGTTGCAGGCCCTCGGCCGGACCTCGCGGAGAGGACCGAAGGGTGCGGCCCCTGACGGCTTGCGCGGACCCGGTTCCCCGGTTCCACAGCTGAAGCTGAGGACCGCGCGAGGGCGGCGAGGGTACGAGACCGGCGATGGCGGCGGTTTCGGCCTGTGACCTTCGAGATGGACAGACTGTCCAGGGTTTTCCGAATCCGCGGCGCGAAAGTGTGCGCTCATTGCCCATCTGGTACGCCATCGGTTTCGTCCTGCCCGAGTCCGTGGAACCGTGGGTAGACCGGCCCACAAGGCCACGACTACTCACAAGGAGGTGAGCACGGTGTTCGAGGAGGGACAGCTCTACTCAGCCGTGACGACCGACGCCGACGGTCAGGTGCAGGTGCACCTGGGGGAGAACCACCCCGGCTTCACGGACGCCGACTACCGGGCCCGCCGTGGGCAGATCGCCGCGGCCGCCCTCGCGCACCGACCGGGCGAGCCGGTGCCGACGATCGACTACACCGAGCAGGAACAGGGCATCTGGCGCCTGGTGTCGGCCGAGCTCGCACCCAAGCACGAGAAGTACGCGCACTCGGAGTTCCTCATGGCGAAGGCGAACCTCGCCCTGCCCACCGACCACGTGCCGCAGCTGCACGAGGTCACCGAGCGCCTGGCGCCCCTGACCGGCTGGAGCTACCGCGCCGCCCCCGGCCTGGTGCCGCTGCGCGAGTTCTACGCCGACCTCGGCGCCCGCACCTTCAACTCCACGCAGTACCTTCGGCACCCGAGCCAGCCGCTGTACACGCCCGAGCCCGACATCATCCACGAGGTCATCGGGCACGCCAACCAGCTAGCCAGCCCGCGGTTCGCGGCCATCACCGAGGCGGCCGGTCAGGCCAGCGCCCGGCTCGAGAGCGACGAGGCGATGCAGTTCGTCGCCGACGTGTTCTGGTTCTCGATCGAGTTCGGCGTCATCGCCGAGCACGGCGAGACCAAGGCCTACGGCGCCGGCATCCTGTCGAGCTACGGCGAGATGGACGAGTTCGGCCACATGGACATCCGCCCGCTCGACCTGCACGCCATGGGCACGCTGAACTACGACATCACGGCCTACCAGCCGGTGCTGTTCCGGGCCGAGAGCCTGGCCCACCTCGAGGACGTCGTGGGCGGGTTCTTCGCCGCGGTCGACGACGACCTCGCCGCCCGCCTCCGTGCCGAGGCGTCGGTCGACGCCTGATCACCCGCTCCGGGCCTGCGCCCGGGGGCGTCACGGCATACAGCGGCCGCGGAGGGGATGGACCCACTCCGCGGCCGCTGCGTGTGCGGTGAGGTTACGACCTCAGTGGTTGACCGCCTCCGCGACACCGTGACCGGTGAGGCTGCGGACCTCCATCTCGGCGTACTTCTGGGCGTTGTGCTCCTTGCTCGTGACCGAGCCGAGCCAGCCGAGGAAGAACGCCAGCGGGATCGAGATCAGGCCCGGGTTGTCGAGCGGGAACAGGTGGAAGTCGATCGCCGCGTTGGTGATCATCGACGGGCTGGGGCCGCCCGCCTCCAGCGGCGGCTTGCCGGAGACGACCGGGCTCAACGCGATCAGGATGATGGCGCTGGAGAGGCCGCCGTAGATCGACCACAGCGCCCCGCGGGTGTTGAAGCCCTTCCAGAACAGCGAGTACAGGATCGTGGGCAGGTTGGCGCTCGCCGCGACGGCGAAGGCCAGCGCCACGAGGAACGCGATGTTCTGGTTCTTGGCGAGGATGCCGCCCAGGATCGCGACGATGCCGATGACGACGGATGCCGCACGAGCGACCCTGACCTCCTGGTCCTGGGTGGTGTTGCCGCGCTTGAAGACCTCCTTGTAGAGGTCGTGCGCGAAGGTCGCCGACGTGGTGATCGTCAGGCCGGCGACCACCGCGAGGATGGTGGCGAAGGCGATGCCGGAGATGACACCGAGGAGCAGCGACCCACCGAGCTCGTAGGCGAGCAGCGGGGCGGCCGAGTTGGCCTTGCCGGGGGCCGACAGGATGGCCTTGGGGCCGACCAGGGCAGCGGCGCCGTAGCCGACGACGAGGGTCAGCAGGTAGAAGCCGCCGATCAGCCAGATGGCCCACTCGACCGACTTGCGGGCCTGCTTGCTCGTGGGCACGGTGTAGAACCGCTGCAGCACGTGCGGGAGTCCGGCGGTGCCGAGCACGAGCGCCATCGACAGCGAGATGAAGTCGATCTTGGTCGTGAGGGTCTTGCCGTACTTCAGGCCGGGCTCGAAGAGCTTGTCGCCGGCCGGGGAGTTGTCCGCCGCGGCCTGGAAGAGCGAGGAGAAGCTGAAGCTGAACTTGCCGAGCACCATCAGCGTGATGACCGCGGTGCCCGCGATCAGCAGCAGGGCCTTGATGATCTGCACCCAGGTGGTGCCCTTCATCCCGCCGATGAGCACGTAGGTGATCATGATGCCGCCGACGAGGACGATGACGAGGTTCTGGGCCATCTCGCCCTGGATGCCGAGGAGCAGCGAGACCAGGCCACCAGCGCCGGCCATCTGGGCCAGCAGGTAGAAGAACGACACGGTGAGCACCGAGATCGCGGTCGCGATGCGCACCGGGCGCTGCCTGAGGCGGTAGGACAGCACGTCGGCCATCGTGAAGCGACCGGTGTTGCGCATCAGCTCGGCGACGAGCAGCAGGGCGACGAGCCAGGCCACGAGGAAGCCGATGGAGTACAGGAAGCCGTCGTAGCCCTGGAGGGCGATGGCGCCTGCGATTCCGAGGAAGCTCGCGGCGGAGAGGTAGTCGCCCGCGATGGCCACACCGTTCTGGCGGCCGGTGAAGGCGCCCGCGGCGGTGTAGTACTGCTCGGCGGTCTTCTTGCCGGACGAGACCCGGATGACGATGACGAGCGTGATGACGACGAAGCTCGCGAAGATCGCGATGTTCAGGAGCGGGGTGCCGACCGAGGTGGACTCGGCGAAGGGAAGGGTGAGGGCCATGGTCAGCTCTCCTTTGTCTCGGCGGCGGTCATCTGGGCGGCGACGGCCTCGGCCATCGGGTCGAGCTGCCTGTTGGCCCAGCGGGCGTAGATGATCGTGATCGCGAAGGTCGAGACGAACTGCCCGAGCCCGAACAGCAGCCCCACGGTGATGCCGGGCTTGCCGACCTGCGAGCCCATGAAGCCCGGGGCGAAGATCGAGAGCAGGACGTAGAGGAAGTACCAGGCGAGGAAGAGGGCGGTCATCGGGAAGACGAACCCGCGGAACTTCTTGCGCAGCGCCTGGAACTCCGAAGTGGACTGCACAGCGAGGTAAGCGTCCTCGGCCTGCGTGCGAGCGTCGTTGCTCACGGGTCACCTCCAGGGTCGGCGTCCGGACGGTGCTGCCCGGATCGCCTCCCAGCGTGAGGGTGCGCCGGGGGGCGTGCACACCCGTGCGGAGCGGCCCCGCGGCAGGCGGGTGGGCGGGGCGACGTGCGGTGAGTTCGATCGCGCCGAACGGCGCGCGGCGCACGACGAACGGCGGGCGGTCCGCGGCCCGGCGCTGATGGCAAACGCCGCGTTGCCGGGCAGAATGGGCGGGTGCGCGCGCTTCGGAAGGTCACGGCAGGTCCAGGTCTCGAGCTCGTCGACGTGCCGGAGCCGGTGTGCGGCGACAAGGACGTCAAGCTGCGGGTGCTGCGAGCCGGACTGTGCGGCACCGACCTGCACCTCGAGCAGTGGGACGAGTGGGCGGCCGCGACGGTGAAGGTGCCGATGACGCTGGGCCACGAGTTCTTCGGCGAGGTCGTCGAGGTGGGGGCCGACGTCGACCACGTGGCCGTGGGCGACAAGGTCTCCGGCGAGGGGCACATCGTGTGCGGCAACTGTCGCAACTGCCGCGCCGGGCGCCGGCACCTGTGCATCCACACGGTGGGCGTGGGGGTGAACCGCGACGGCGCGTTCGCCGACTACGTCGTCATCCCGGCCACCAACGCCTGGGTGCAGCCGGCCGACCTCGACCCCGACCTCGGGGCGCTGTTCGACCCGCTCGGCAACGCGACCCACACCGCCCTGCAGTGGCCGGTGGTCGGCGAGGACGTGCTGGTCACCGGCGCGGGGCCGATCGGGGTCATGGCCACCGCCGTCGCGCGGCACGCGGGGGCGCGCCGCATCTGCGTCACCGACCTCTCGCCCACCCGCCTGGCCCTCGCGAAGGCGGCCGGGGCCGACCTGGTCGTCGACGTCTCGGCGGGTGCGTCGCTGCGCGCGGCGCAGGCCGAGCTCGGGATGGTCGAGGGGTTCGACATCGGGCTCGAGATGAGCGGGTCGCCGGTGGCGGTGCAGGAGATGCTGGCCAACATGAACCACGGTGGCCGGGTGGCCCTGCTGGGGCTGCCCAAGGACCGCTACGCCATCGACTGGGGGCGGGTCATCACGCACATGATCACGCTGCGCGGCATCTACGGGCGCGAGATGTTCGAGACCTGGTACCTCATGGGGTCGATGCTCGCGACCTCGCCGTCGCTGCGGGCGGCGGTGTCGTCGGTGGTCACCGGGCGGTATGCCGCGGAGGACTGGCAGCAGGCGTTCGACGATACCCGGTCGGGCAACGGCGGCAAGGTCGTGCTCGACTGGAGCTGACCGGCATCCCTGCTGGCGCGCCGGCACGCCGCTCCGGCAGAGCACGTCGCGGTGCCGCCCCTGACCAGCTCGGGTGGCGGAGATCTGCGGTGGTGGCGGTGCCACAGCACCACCACCCCAGCAGACGGACCAGAGCCCCGCAGACGGACCAGAGCCCCGCAGACGGACCACAGGCTGCACGAGCGACGGGAGCGACGCCCGGCCCGTCCCGAGATCGACCAATAGGTCACGGCAGGGACGCACGGCGTTCGGCATACGCTGGCAGGGCGGCGCCGCACCCGGGTGCCCGACCCTGCCGGAACCCCGAAGGAGACGACGTGTACGGCGCAATCAAGGACGAGCTCACCGCGACCCTGGCGGAGATCGAGGAGGCTGGGCTCTATAAGCGGGAGCGCGAGCTGACCACGCCGCAGTCCTCGCACGTGGCGACCGACGGCGGGGCGTCGCTGAACTTCTGCGCGAACAACTACCTGGGGTTCGCCGACCACCCCGACGTCGTCGCTGCGAGCCGGGCTGCGTTGGACCAGTGGGGTTTCGGGATGGCGTCGGTGCGCTTCATCTGCGGAACCCAGACCCAGCACACCGAGCTCGAGGGGCGGCTGTCGCAGTTCCTCGGCACCGAGGCCACGATCCTCTACAGCTCGTGCTTCGACGCCAACGGTGGGGTCTTCGAGGTGCTCTTCGGCGCCGACGACGCGATCGTGAGCGACGAGCTCAACCACGCGTCGATCATCGACGGCATCCGGCTCAGCAAGGCCGCCCGGTTCCGGTACAAGAACGCCGACCTGACCGACCTGCGCACCCAGCTCGAGGCGGCCCGGGCCGGAGGCGCCAACCGGGTCTGCGTGGTCACCGACGGCGTGTTCTCGATGGACGGCTCGTACGCCCCGCTCGACGGCATCTGCGACCTGGCCGACGAGTTCGAGGCGATGGTGCTCGTCGACGACTCGCACGCCGTGGGGTTCGTCGGTGACGGTGGCCGCGGCACGCCCGAGCTGTTCGGGGTGACCGACCGCGTCGACATCCTCACCGGCACCCTCGGCAAGGCCCTCGGCGGTGCGTCCGGCGGCTACGTCTCGAGCCACCAGGAGGTCGTCGACCTGCTGCGGCAGCGATCGCGCCCCTACCTCTTCTCGAACTCGGTGGCGCCGGCCGTCGTCGCCGGGTCGCTGGCGGCGCTCGACCTTGTGTCGGGTTCGAGCCAGGCGCGAGAGACGTTGCGCGCCAATGCCGCCCGATTCCGCGGGCTGATGACCGACGCCGGGTTCGAGCTGCTGCCGGGGTCGCACCCCATCACGCCGGTGATGTTCCCCGGCGACGACGGTGCCCGCCGGGCGTCCCAGATCGCCGACCACATGCTGGCGCACGGTGTCTACGTCATCGCGTTCAGCTTCCCGGTGGTGCCGCGGGGCAAGGCCCGCATCCGGGTGCAGCTGTCCGCCGCGCACTCCGAGGCCGACGTTCGGGCCTGTGTCGACGCGTTCGTGGCGGCGCGCGACGCCGTGGGCTGACCGGCATCCGACGCCTGTCGCGGTCAGTCGCGGATGCGGGAGCGGGCCAGGGCCACCCGCTCCGGGGTGTGCAGCCGAACCATGGTGCGCCGGGTGCCGGCCGGAATGCGGGACGGCGTGGCGAGCGACACCAGCACCGCGGTGGTGATGGCCAGCGGGGCGGCCCACATCGCCGGGTTGGCGAGCAGCGCGCCGGTCCAGCCGCCCTCGGGGCCGGTCGCGATGGTCCAGCCGATCGCCACGACCGCCGAGGTGCCCCCCACGACCAGCCCAGCCATCGCCCCCCACGTCGACAGGCCGCGCCACCAGACGCCGAGCATGATGAGCGGCGCGAAGGTGGCGGCGGCCACTGCGAAGGCCAGGCCCACCGTGGTGGCCAGGCCGAGCGGCTCGGTGGCCCGGCTCACGCCGTAGGGGATGACCACCGCCAAGATGGCCGCCACCCGGAAGCCGCGGATGCCGGGCACGTCGCCGCCGGCCACCCGGGTCACCCGCGGGCGCAGCAGCTCCTGGTCGATGACGCCGGTCACCGACATGGCCAGGCCGGATGCCGTGGACAGGAACGCCGCGAAGGCGCCACCGGCCAGCATCGCGGTGAGCAGCTGCCCACCGAGGCCCGGCAGGAGGGTCTCGGGCAGGCGCAGCACGATCGTGTCTGAGCGGACGCCCGGCGGGAGGGTCGGGTAGGCCACCCGCCCGAGCGCGCCGTAGACCGGCGGCAGCAGGTAGAAGAAGCCGAGCAGCGCGATGACCGTGACGGTGGTGCGGCGGGCGCCGATGCCGTCGGGGTTGGTGTAGTAGCGCACCAGCACGTGCGGCAGGCCCATGGTGCCGAGGCAGAGGGCGAGCACCGTGGACGCCGTGCGGTACGTGGGGTGGTCGTCGGGGCCGGTGGGGGACAACGGGATGCTCCACGACGAGTCGACCTGGGGTGCCGGCGAACCCGACCGGAACCAGAGTGCGAGCAGCACGAACGCGGGCACGGCCAGGGCGGTGAGCTTGATCCAGTACTGCACGGCCTGCACGAAGGTGATCGACCGCATGCCACCGGCGCCGACGGCGAGGGCGACCACCACCATGACGACGAACCCGCCGACCCAGGCGGGGGCGCCGGTGACCAGGGTGAGGGTGAGGCTGGCCCCCTGGAACTGCGGCACGAGGTAGAGCCAGCCGATACCCACGACGAGCAGCGACGAGACGAGGCGGATGGCGCGCGAGCCCAGCCGCGCCTCGGCGAAGTCGGGCAGCGTGTAGGCGCCCGAGCGGCGCATCGGTGCCGCCACGACGACGAGCAGCACGAGGTAACCGAGGGTGTACCCAACCGGCAGCCACAGCATGTCGACGCCCCGGTCGTAGATCAGACCTGCCACGCCGAGAAAGCTTGCGGCGGAAAGGTACTCACCGCTGATCGCTGATGCGTTGAGCCGTGGGGAGACGGTGCGGCCGGCGACGTAGAAGTCACTGGTGCGTCGAGACAGCCGCAGGCCCAGGGCTCCGACGACCAGTGTGGTGAGGCAGACCAGGGCGACCGCGATGACCGACAGCGGGTAGTTCACGACGCGTCGACGACCTCGGCGAAGTCCTGCTCGATGCGCTCGGACTGGCGGGTGTACCAGCGGGCGAGGAACCACGCCGCGGGGTAGACGGCGATGCCGAGCACCAGCCAGGGGAACGGGAGCCCGGCCACCGTGATGGTGCGGGTGGCCGGCACGAGGAGCAACGTGATGGGCAGCGCGGCCAGCCCCACGACGGTGAGTGCGAGCACGGCGACGGACAGCCGCAGCTGGGCCCGCATCAGGCCCTCGAGGTAGACGTCACCGAGCTCGGTCTGCTCGTCGAGGTCACGCGAGACCGGCCGGGCGTGCATCGGTGCCGCGCCGCGCCGCGAGCTGGTGACCCGCACCCGCTGTGGGGGACCACCCGCCGGCGTGGTCATGGCCTCAGCCGCCGCTCGGGCGCTTGTCGCCGATCGGCCGGCGCAGGAGGGTGTCGCGCAGGTGCTTGGTGTGCCGGCGGCTCACCTGCAGCTCGACGTTGCCGACCACCACCGAGCACCGGCCGTGGTCCATCCGCACCTCGCTGACGTGTGGCAGCGCGACCAGGGTGCTGCGGTGGATGCGCACGAACCCGTGCTCGGCCCAACGGTCCTCGAGCACCGTGAGCGGTACGCGCACGAGGTGCGAGCCGGTCTCGGTGTGCAGGCGCGCGTAGTCACCGTGGGCCTGGGCATACCGGATCTGGCTGCGGGTGATGAACCGGGTCACGCCACCCAGCTCGACCGGGATGGTCTCGTCCTCGACCACGGGAGCCGCGGGCTCGGCCGACGCAGACGGCATCCCGAGCGGTTTCTCGCTCTGCGCCACCACGACCCGGCGGATCGCCTCGGAGAGGCGCTCGACGCGCACCGGCTTCATGACGTAGTCGGTCGCCGCCAGTGCGAAGGCGTCGACGGCGTGCTCGTCGTGGGCGGTGACGAACACGATCTGCGGGCGCACGCTGAACCGGCTGATGACCCGGGCCAGGGCCATGCCGTCGAGCCCCGGCATCGAGATGTCACTGAAGACGACGTCGACGTCGCGGCCGTCGAGCACCTGCAGGGCCTCGGTGCCGCTGGACGCGGTGATGACCTCGGAGACGCGGTCGTCACGCCCGAGGAGGTAGCCGAGGTCGGAGAGCGCAGGCAGCTCGTCGTCGACGACGAGTGCCGTGAGTCCCACGTCGTTGGTGGACATGGGGGGAGCCTACGACGCCGGCTACGACGCCGCGTGGATGCCGGGAGCGAACTTGGGCACGCGGAACGACACCTTCGTGCCAGCGCCCACCGCGGTCTCGACGACGAGGCCGAACTCGTCGCCGTAGACCTGCCGGAGCCGGGCGTCGACGTTGCCCAGGCCGATCGAGTCGCTGGCGTGCGCGCCGTCGAGGATCTGCCGCACCCGCTGGGGGTCGGTGCCGATGCCGTCGTCCTCGATGCAGATCTCGGCGTCGGAGCCGCGGTCGCTGGCGGTGATGGTGAGGTGGCCGACGCCCTCCTTCGCGGCCAGCCCGTGGCGCACGGCGTTCTCGACGAGGGGCTGCACCGCGAGGTAGGGCACCGTCACCGGCAGCACCTCGGGCGCGATGAGCAGGGAGATCTGCAGGCGGTCGCCGAACCTGGCCTGCTCGAGCACGAGGTAGCGCTCGACGTTGCGCAGCTCCTCGGCGAGCGTGGTGAAGGGCCCACCGGCGCGCAACGCGTAGCGGGTGAAGTCGGCGAAGTCGATGAGCAGCTCGCGGGCCCGGTCGGGGTCGGTGCGCACGAACGACGCGATCGCGGCGAGGCTGTTGTAGATGAAGTGGGGGCTGATCTGGGCCCGCAGGGCGCGCAGCTCGGCCGCCATCACGCGGGTTCTGGTGCGGGCCAGCTCGGCCAGGGCCAGCTGGCTCGACACCCAGGCGGCCACCTCCTCGGTGGCGCGGGCCAGGCCCGGTGAGGGGTCGGAGGTCCACGCCGTCAAGGTGCCGACGACGAGGTCGTCCATGACCAGCGGGGCGGAGACGGCGCTGCGGATCGGGCAGTCGGGGTCGGCGCAGGCGACGTCGTGGTGGCTGTGCACGACGGTGCGGCCGGTCTCTCGGGTCTGCTCGCCGAGCTCGAGGGCGGTGCGCCGGTGGTGGTCGCCCACGCCGGTCCACGACAGCACGCTGCCCGGGTCGGCGAGCGACACCGCGTGCGCGCCGAGGATGGACAGCAGGTGGCGGCCCGCCTTCTCGGCGGCGTCGGGGGTGAGGCCGTCGCCGAGGTACTGCGACGCGAGGGATGCCGTGTGCAGTGTCGCGTACGTGGCCCGGTCGACCTCGGACAGGAATCCGCGCCGGCGGCTGCGGCGCAGCAGCCAGACGGCCATCCAGAGCAGGAGCATCGTGCCGGCGACGAGCACCGCCGTCGGCCAGTGGATGCTTCCCGTCATGGGCTCACCATAGGCTCGGCTGCGCACGACACCCTGACGACATGAGGAGGCCGCCCGTGGGTGAGCTCGACGCGGTGCTGGCGCTGCAGTGGGAGGGCGGCGCCACGTCCGGGCCGGCGGAGGCCGGCGCGGTCGGCGTGGGCCGGGGCCACCTCGGCGAGGGCTGGCTGATCGGACGCGGGATCAACGGCGGGGTGCTCATGGCGCTGGGTGTCGCGGCCGCGGCATCCGGCCTTGCAGCCGTGGGGCACCCGGACCTCCTCACCTGGGGAGCGCACTTCCTGTCCGCGGCCCCCGCCGGGCCGGTCGAGGTGCGCGTCGAGGTGCTGCGCGTGGGGCGCACGGTGTCGACCGCCGAGATGCGCGTGGTGCAGCGTGACGACGAGGGGCGCGCGCACGAGCGGGTGCGGATGACCGGCACGTTCGGCACGCTCGACCGTGCGGAGCCCGTGCACCGCGCCCCGGCGCCGCCGTCGATGCCCGGACCCGACGAGTGCCTGCCGGCCCGGCGCGACGGCTCCCCGGTGGCGCAGGGCATCGTGCTCCTCGACCGGATGGACGCCCGGATCGACCCGTCGACGGCCGGGTTCGCCATGGGGCGCCCCACGGGGCGTGGCGTCATCCGGGCATGGTTGCGGCTCAGGGACGGTCGCGAGCCCGACGTCACGATGCTTCCGTGGGCCGTCGACGCCCTGATGCCGGTGTCGTTCGACCTGGGTGCGCCGGGCTGGGCGCCCACGATGGAGCTCTCCGGTCAGCTGCTGGGGCGGCCCGCACCGGGCTGGCTGCTCGCCGAGCTGACGACCGACACCGTGGTCGGCGACCTGCTCGTCGAGGACGCCTGCCTGTGGGACTCCACCGGCCGGCTGGTCGCCCGCTCCCGGCAGCTCGCCGGGGTTCGGTTACCGGGCAACTAGTCTGCTCCGGTGACCATCGAGAGCCCGGCCGTCGACGCGGTCACGCGCCTGGCCGCGCTGCCCGGCATCCCCGAACAGGTCGAGGCGGCGCGTGAGGCGTGCACCCGGCTGCGCTGGCACCAGGCGCTGCGCCGCCGCATCCCCGAGGCTGCGGCCGAGTCGCGGGTGCGCGGGGCCAGGGCCAGCGGGGAGCTCGAGGGGGCGTCGCTGCCGGTCGACGTCGTGCGCGACATCATGCGCGGTGCGTCGACCTGGTCAGCGTCACCCGACCCGGTCGAGGTGACCATGCGCGGGGTGCTCGCCGCGACCGCAGAGACCGAGCACGTGCTGGGGGTCGTGCTCACCGCGCCGCTGCAGGCGCTGGCGCGGCTGCACACCGCCGCCGCGAGCGGGCTGGTGCCCGACGAAGCACTCGGCCGGCCGCGGCTGGCCGGGGAGGGCTGCGCCGAGCTCGCCGACCTCGGGCCGGCGCCGGATGCCGCGCAGGTGGTGGTGCGGCTGCAGGCCGTCACCCAGGTGCTGCTCGCCACGCCCCGGTTGCCGGTGGTCGTGGCGGCGGCGCTCGTGCACGCCGAGCTCGCCACGGTGCGGCCGTTCGTGCGGGGCAACGCCGTGGTGGCTCGGGCCCTGGACCGGGCCGTGGTGCGGGCCGGCGGCCTCGACCCGACCGGCGTGGCCGTGACCGAGGCCGGGCACGGCGCGCAGGGTGGGGCGCCCTACCTCGGCGCGCTCGCGGCATACGGCCGGGGTGACGTCGCGGGCGTCGGCCTGTGGATCTCGCACTGCTGCGCGGCGGTGCAGGCGGCGGTCGCCGAGGGCGAGCGGGTGGCGGATGCCGTGCTCGCCGGACGACTCGCCGGTGGACCCTTGTCGGGCTCGGGCTCGTAGGAGTACAACGAATGGTGACGGTCCCCTCGGGGACCGTCACGACGAAGCTACCGAGGACCGGACGGGTACCCACGCGCGGGCAGTCCACTGATGGACCGATCGTGATGGGCTCGACCCAGTACGACGACGGCATGGAGCACGCCTGGTCGCCCACGAGGTCCGCGGCAGGACGACGCCTCCGCCCCTGCTCGGGACGGAGGCGCCGTCGTGTCAGGTGCTCGGGTGGGGTCCGACGTGGGGTGGGCCTGCGGAGTACGTCAGGGGGTCGGCCGAGTCGGTCGTCAAAGATTAAACCTGCTCGCCCAAACCTTCGGATTCCCTCGTCGAAGGGCATTTCTGAGGGCGATATGGACATGTCCGTACGAAGGCTTGCGCGGAGAGTGGGTCATGAGACACGATGGGCTCACTCGCTCCCCTTCGGGGTTGAGCGAACGGCGGACCGGCTTCTCCCCCCCGGAGCTCGGCTCGCCGACGGCCCCGGTTGTCCCCCCGACCGGGGCCGTCCCATGTCCGGACTTCGTCCGGTCCGCAGTCGCCGCAGGTCACGGGATGTCGCACGCAGCGCGAGGGGTTACACACCTGTCGCCGGCTACCACCGGGTAGGTGCACCGATCACTTGCTCTACCAGGCGGTAGCGCAAGGCAGGGTGCCGTGCCGTGGCGGCGACGGGTGTTCGCGCAGCCTGGCTCCACCTCCGTTGTCCACAGGTTGCGGAGACCGGGGTGCGTCGTCCACAGCCGCACGACCGGACTGGTTCGTGCGGCCGGCGGCGGGTCAGGGTTGTCGGCATGACCTCACCGCAGCGCGTGATCGCCGTCATCGGCGCTTCCGGCGGCCTGGGGGCCAGCACCCTCGCCCTCGCCGTCGGGCGCCGGCTCGCGGCGACCGGCCCGCCGTCGGTGGTGGTCGACCTCGACCTGCTCCGTGGCGGCCTCGAGGTCACGGCCGGCACCGAGCACCTGCCCGGCCGACGCTGGGACGACCTGCGCCACCTGCGTGGTCGGGTGCCACCCGAGGCGTTGCTCGGGGTGCTGCCCGCCGAGGATGGATGCAGTGTGCTCTCCGCCCGCGGGGGCGCACCTCCCGAGGTGCCGGAGTCCGCGGCCCGCGACGTCGTGGCAGCGCTGGCCGCAGGGCCGGCGCGGGTGGTGCTCGACCTGCCGCTCACGAGCCCCGTCCTGCCCGACGTGCTTTCCGGCGGCGCCCTCGTGGTGGTGCTCGTGGGGCTGCGCACCCGGGCCCTGGCCGATGGCGATGCCGCGGTGTCGCACCTCCTCGAAGGTCCTTGGGTCCAGGAGGTGCCGCCGGACGTCCGCCTGGTCACCCGCGGGGGCCGGGCCGGCTCCGACGTGGTCGACGAGGTCGTCGCCCACCTCGGCATCGCGCACCTGCACCACCTCGCCGACGACCCGCACGTGCCGCGAGACGCCGAGCGGGGTCTGTTCCCCGGCACCGGGCGCGACGGCATTCGGCGGTGTGCGGATGCCGTCGCGGGAGCGGTCGACGCGCTGGCGGTGGCGGTGTGACCGCGCGGGCAGGGCCACTCGACGCCTCGGTCCGCCGCGCCATCGCGGCCGGAGCCGGTCCGTCCGTGGCCTCGATCGACGCTCTCGTGGCCGAGCACACCGCCACGCTCGGTGACGACGGTCGCGCCGAGACGGCGAGGGGTCTGCTCGAGCAGCTGGTGGGCCTGGGCCCCCTGGCGCAGCTGGCTGTCGACCGGTCGGTCACCGACCTGCTCGTCAACGGCGACGGGGCCGTCTGGCTCGACCGGGGGCGGGGGATGGAGCGGTCCTCGGTCCGCGTCGAGACCGACGACCTCCGGCCACTGGCCGTGCGCCTGGCCGGCGTGGCGGGGCGCCGACTCGACGACGCACAGCCGTGGGTCGACGGAGTGCTGCCGGGTGGGGTGCGGCTGCATGCGGTGCTCCCGCCGCTGGCCGACGGCGGGCCGCACCTCAGCCTGCGGTTCGCCCGGCACCGGCCCGGAGGTGTCGACGCCCTCGCCCGGCTCGGGTCGGTCACCCCCGACATGGCCGAGCTGCTGCGCGGCGTCGTCGCGGCCCGCACCTCGCTCGTGGTCACCGGTGGTACCAGCGCGGGCAAGACGACGGTGCTGGCGGCACTGGTCGCCGAGTGCCCCGCCGACGAGCGCATCGTCGTGGTCGAGGACGTCCGTGAGCTCGACCCCGAGCATCCCCACGTCGTGCGGCTGCAGGGTCGCGGGTCCAACGTCGAGGGCGTCGGAGGGGTAACCCTCGTCGACCTCGTGCGACAGGCGCTGCGGATGCGGCCCGACCGGTTGGTGGTCGGCGAGGTGCGTGGCGCCGAGGTGCGCGAGCTGCTGGCTGCCCTGAACACCGGCCACGAGGGCGGCATGAGCACGTTGCACGCCAACGGTCCCGAGGAGGTGCCGGCCCGCTTCGAGGCCCTGGGTGCCCTCGCCGGGATGCCCAGAGAGGGTGTGCACGCGCAGCTGCGTGAGGCGCTGAGAGTTGTGGTCCACGTCGTGCGTCGAGGGGGGTCGCGCACGGTCGACCGGGTCGGCGTCGTCGTCCCTGATCCGGTCGACCCGCGTGCCGTGCGGGTCGTCGAGGCAGCCAGGAGCGGCGACACGGGTCTGCTGGGCGGTCCGGGTCGCGAACGCCTCGTCCGGCTGGTGCCGTCGCTTGCCGCCGGATGCCGGTGGGTCGGTCCGTGCTGACCGCGGCGGTGGTGGCGGTTCTCGCCAGCCTGGTGTGGCCCGACCCCGGCGGCGACGGTGGGGCCGACGTCGATCCCTCCGACGGGGACAATGCGGCAACCTCCTGGGTCGACCGAGTCGTCGCTCGGGTACGGCGCCCGATGGCTCGAGCACCCGACGCTGCCTGGGTCGCCGACTTCGCCGAGGTCGTTGCCGTGGGGCTCGATGCGGGGCTCGACCTGGCCGCCGCGGCCCTTGCCTCAGCCCGGTCGCCGGGGGTACGCACCAGCGCCCCCTGGCTGGCGCCGCACCTGCGCTCATCCATCGATGCCGGGCACGGGGTGACCACCGTGCTCGACGGCGACCCCGACCTGACCGACGAGGCCCGGCGCGACCTCGCCCTCCTGGTGGCGGCCTGGCGGCTGGCCGAGGAGGTGGGCGCGGCCGCATCCGCCGTCACCACCTCGGCGGCCGCCTCGGTCCGGGAGCGGCGCGCCGCGGCCGACCGCACCGCAGTGGTGGTCGCCGGCCCGCGAGCGTCGATGCTGCTGCTGTCGGCCCTGCCGGTGGCCGGTCCGGCCGCCGCGATGCTCGTGGGGCTGTCGCCCAGCCGGCTCTACGACTCCTCGGCCGCGCGCCTGCTCGGCGCCGCCGGGCTGCTGCTGACCGCGGCCGGCTGGTGGTGGGCCCGCGGGCTGCTCCGGCGGGCCCGTCGGCCCGGCCGCACCGACGGGCCCCCGACATGAGCGTGGTGGCCCTGCAGGTGGTGTTGCTGGTGGCGTCGGCGGTGCTCGCCTGGCCGGGTGCCGACCAGCACTGGGCGCCGTCGCCACCGGCCGAGACCGCACCACCCGGCCCTGCGACCGTCGAGGAGGCTGCCGCCGCCCTGGGCCTGGTCGCGGCAGCGTTGCGCGGTGGCGTCGGAGCGGTCGAGGCGCTGGAGGCCGTCGCGGCGGTCGACCCGGGTGTGGCTGGGCGCGAGCTCGCCGTGGTGGCCGCAGCCCACCGCTGGGGTCAGCTCCCCGACGAGGCCTGGGCCCACGTCGGCCCGGGCTGGGCCGCGGCCAGGGTGGCCTGGCACGCCGCCCACAGTGCCGGGGCGGCGCCCGGGGGTCTGCTGACGGCCGCCGCGGGCCGGATGCGCGCCGAGGAGTCGCGACGGGTCGAGGCGTCGGTGCACCGTGCCGGCGTGCTGCTGGTGCTGCCGCTGGGCGCCTGCTTCCTCCCGGGGTTCCTTGCCACGACGGTCGCACCGGTCGTCCTGCACCTGCTCGGCGGCCTGGCGCGGTGACCGAGCAGTGGCGCCGGGCCCACCGTCATCCACAGGACGCGCGGTGCCTGGACCGTCATCCACAGGGCCGGGGTGCTCCTCGCGTCGGCGGGCTCGGTCCGCCGACAGTGGTCGGGGGCGCGAGAGCCGCGTTCCACGATGGCAGGGGAGTGGTGTCCATGACGATGAGGTCCGTTGGCAGGGTCGCGGGGATGCGGCGGCGGTTGCGAGCCCTTGGTGAGGAGGGGATGACCACTGCTGAGTACGCGGTGGGCACGATGGCGGCGGTGGCGTTCGCAGCGCTGCTGCTCGCGATCGTCCGGTCGGGGCCCGTCAAGAGCGCGTTGACCAAGGTCATCATGACCGCGCTGGGCACCGGGTCGTGAGGCCACGGCGCCGGGCCGAGAACGGTGCCGCGACCGCGGAGCTGGCGGTGGCACTGCCCACCCTGGTCCTCGTGCTCGCGGTGGCGCTGGCGGCCGTCGACCTGGGGCTGGCCCAGGTGCGGTGCGTCGACGCCGCTCGGCTCGGCGCCAGGCTCCTGGCCCGGGGTGAAACGCAGGGCTCGGCGCTGGGAGCTGCGCGGGCCGCAGCCCCCGAGGGTGCCGCGATCTCGTTCACCGCCAGCGGTTCACGGGTGAGCGTCGTGGTCACCGGCGTCGTTCCGGCCGCCCTGCGGGCGCTGGGTGCGGTACCGGCACCGAGTGCGTCGGCTCAGGCACTGCTCGAGGTCGCACCGTGAACCGCCGGGCGGCGGCCCGACGTGAGCGCGGGAGTGCCTCGGTGCTCGTCGTGGGTGCGGTCGGCACGGTCGTGATGGTGCTGAGCGGCGTGCTCGTGGTCGCCGGGGCGGTCCGCGACCTCCATCGGGTCCAGGCTGCCGCCGACCTTGCGGCCCTCGCGGCGGCCGGCGGAACCTCGAGCTGGGGTGGCCCCGACTGCGTGACCGCCCATGCGGTGGCCGAGGCGAACGGTGCTCGGCTGACCCTCTGCTCGACCGAGCGCGACGGCTCGGCGATCGTCACGGCAGCCGTGAGGTCCCGATGGCCCCGGGGGTGGGGGCTGCCCAGGATGATCACTTCGACAGCCCGGGCCGGCATGGTCGATGTCGCCGATGAAGCTGGGACACCGGTGCCCGGTCTAGCAGAGCGCGTGAAACAACCTCCGGTACGCCGTCCGCCGCGGCGATGACCAGAACCGCTGGCCCGGCACGCAGACCGGCCGGTGGCGCGTCTCGATCGTCAGGCTTGGCCGTTGATCGGGTGCCAGGAGGATCGTCAGGCTTGGCGGTCGCCACGCTCCAAGCGGTCGTCGTCCGCGGGCAGCCGTGCCGTGTCGTTCGCCGAGCCGGTCGTGCGCGTGGCGCTGCCGGAGGTGGGGGCGCCCCCTGGGGCGGAGCCCTGGTGCTGGTGGCTGACCAGGGCTTCGGCCTCCTCGCGGCGGCGGCGCTCCTCGGTGAGGGCCTGCTCGCGGCTCGCGAACTCCTCCTGCATCCGCCGCTGCTCCTCGGCGCGCTCCGCCTCGCGGGCGGCGGCGGCCTCCTTGGCCTCGACCCGACGCCGCTTGCTGCGCCGCAGGCCGCCGCGCAGCAGCACCCAGCCCAGCCAGAACACCGAGATGACGACCATGCCCGTGATGAGCAGCGTGAGCGGCGGGATGGCCAACGTGCCTCCCAGCACGTCGATCTCGACGGAGTCGGTCAGCTGGGCGGTTCCGGCGACGAGGACGACGCCGGCCGCGGCGGCAAGCAGGACGAGAATGACTCCGAGCAGGACCATGCGGCGACCCTACCCGCGAGGCCGTGGCCGGAACCTTTCGCAGCCAAGCGTCTTCGTGGGGTGGAAGGGCGCGATGTGACGCGTGCGCACGAGCAACCGTCCGGCAACCGGGGGCGCGCCTCGGCGAGGCCACACCGGGGTCGGGTGTGCGCGGGCGCCAGGGTGACTTCCGCTCTGGTGCCAGGGGCGAGGACTGCCCCGGCGTCAGGATCAGGTGTGTCCGGGCGCCAGGGCCAGCTCAAGCACGGTCACCGCTCCGGCCTTGTCGAGCGGCTCGTTGCCGTTGCCGCACTTGGGCGACTGCACGCAGGCCGGACACCCCGTGGCGCACGGGCACCCGAGCACGGCATCGCGGGTGGCGCGCACCCATGGCTCGAACGCGCCGAACGCCCGCTCCGCGAAGCCGGCTCCGCCGGGGTACCCGTCGAACACCATGATGGTGGGCTCGCCGGTGTCGGGGTGGAGGGCGGTCGAGACCCCACCGACGTCCCAGCGGTCCGAGGTGGCGACGAGCGGCAGCATCCCGATGGCGGCGTGCTCCGCGGCGTGCAGGGCCCCCGGCACCGCCGGCGCCTCGACGCCCGCCGCGGTCAGCACGTCGTCGGGCACGGTCCACCACACCGCCTTGGTCGTCAGCGACCGCTCGGGCAGGTCGAGCGGGTGGGTGCCGAGCACCTCCCCCGACGGCAGCCGGCGCAGGAAGCCGGTGACCTGCGAGGTCACCCGCACCGTCCCGAACGACACCGTGACCCTCGCCCGTCGCTCGGTGCGCTCGCGACGGAGGATGTCGAACCGGCTCACCGACTGCGCGTGGGTCGACCAGCCAGGGTCACCTCGCACGACGTGCGCCGCCCGGGCCTCGAGGTCGAGCTCGGTGACCACCCAGGTGTCGCCCTGGTGCACGTGTACGGCCCCGGTGTGCACCTGCGCGTGCGACGACGCCTCGTCGACCGTGCCCAGCACCCGGCCGGTGCGCGCCTCCACGACGGCGACGACGTCGCTGGCCCCCCGCAGCGAGATGTGCGCGGTGGGGCGGTCCTCGCGGGCCCAGAACCACCCGGAGGGCCTCCGCCGCAGGATGCCGCCGGCCACCAGGGCGTCGAGCAGGCGGCGGGTGTCGGGCCCGAACATCGGCAGGTCGCTCTCGCCCAGCGGCAGCTCGGCCGCCGCAGCCGCCAGGTGCGGGGCCAGCACGTGGGCGTTGTGCGGGTCCATGACGGTGGCCTCGGCGGGCGCGCCGAAGATCGCCTCGGGGTGGCGCACGAGGTAGGTGTCGAGGGGATCGTCGGCCGCCACGAGCACCGCCAGCGACTCCTCGCCCGAGCGACCGGCCCGCCCCGCCTGCTGCCACAGGCTGGCCCGTCGCCCCGGCCAGCCGGCCATCACCACCGCGTCGAGGCCGCTGACGTCGATGCCCAGCTCGAGGGCGTTCGTGGCGGCCAGCCCGCGCACCGAGCCGTCGCGCAGGCCGCGCTCGATCTGGCGCCGGTCCTGGGGCAGGTAGCCGCCGCGGTAGGCCGAAACCCCCTCGGCACGCACCGGGTCGTCGTGCTCCACGCGCCGCCGGGCGTTGGTCGCGAGCGCCTCGGCGCCGGCGCGGCTGCGCGCGAACGCCACCGCCTGCACCCCGTCGAGCACCAGCTCGGCGAGGATCTCGGCCGCCTCGGTCGTGGCCGAGCGCCGGTGCCCGTCGACCGTGGCCGGCTCCCACAACGCGAAGGTCATCGCCCCGCGCGGCGAGCCGTCGTCGGTGACGGCCGTGACCGGCATCCCGATCAACCGCGAGGCGTGCACGGCGGGGTCGGACACGGTGGCCGAGGCCAGCACGAAGGTGGGCGTCGCGCCGTAGCGTGCCGCGACCCGCCGCAGCCGGCGCAGCACCGCCGACACGTGCGAGCCGAAGACGCCCCGGTAGACGTGGCACTCGTCGACCACGACGTACTCGAGCGAGCGCAGGAACCGCGACCACCGCTGGTGGCCCGGCAGCAGCGAGTGGTGCAGGAGGTCGGGGTTGGTGAGCACGATGTTGGCGTGGTCGCGGACCCACCGCCGCTCGTCGGGCGGGGTGTCGCCGTCGTAGGTGGCCGCCCGCACCCCCGGCACCGCCATCGCCTCGATGCGCGCGAGCTGGTCGGCCGCCAGCGCCTTGGTCGGCGCGAGGTAGATGGCGCTCGCCCCGCGCAGCCCCGGAGCCGCCGAGCCGCCCGAGGCCGCGCTGAGCACCGGAGCGAGGTAGCCCAGGCTCTTGCCGGATGCCGTGCCCGTTGCGATCACGACGTGCTCACCCGCCGTCGCGAGGTCGATGGCGGCCCGCTGGTGCGACCACGGCCGCTCCATGCCGGCAGCCAGCAGCGCCGACAGCACGGCGGGCGCGACCGACTCCGGCCACTGTGCAAGGCGCGCCGTGCGAGCGGGGACGTGCTCGACGTGGAGGAGCCGCTCGCCCTGCGTGCCGGCCGTGAGAACGGCAAGGTGCTGGGCAGGACTGCTCACGACGGTTACGGTAATCCTTGGTCCCGACACCCCCCGTCGGGCTCACGCCCCCGCAGGAAGCACAAGGAGCCCCGCCCGTGGAGCTGTCCGTGACTACGTCTCGCCAGGACGACGTCAGCGTCGTCACGGTCGCCGGAGAGGTCGACGTCTACACCGCGGCCCAGCTGCGCGCCGTCCTCGACGAGGAGATCGGAGCCGGTCACGCCCGGCTGGTCGTCGACCTCGACGAGGTCTCGTTCCTCGACTCGACCGGCCTCGGTGTCCTCGTCGGCCGGCTGAAGCTCGTGCGCAACCACTCCGGCTGGCTGCGCATCGTCTGCTCCAACGACCGCATCCTGCGGGTCTTCCGGATCACCGGGCTCGACAAGGTGTTCGGCATCCACGACTCTCTCGAAGAGGCCCTCGCCGCCTGATCTCCCGTCGGGGCCGCCGCATGCGCCGCGCCCGGGGTGACCTGCGTCACCTCCGCCTGGGTGGAGCGCGCGCGCCCGCGGGCCGGTAAGGTTCGCGCGAACGTCCCTGCCGCCGGCGTACTCGCCCCGGGGGCGCCCACACACCCGTCAAGGAGGATGGAATGGCACCCCTCGCGCTCGCACCCGCTGCGTCGAGCTCTGCCCTGGACCTCACCGGTAAGAACCTCGCCCTCGTCGTCACCGTCGCGGTCATCGCGCTGGTGGCGCTCGTCTTCGGGTTCATCTTCCGCAAGCAGGTCCTCGCCGCAGACCCCGGAACCGACAAGATGCAGGAGATCGGCGCGGCCGTCGAGGAGGGGGCACAGGCCTACCTCGCCCGCCAGTTCAAGACGCTGATCCCCTTCGTGGTCCTCGTCTTCGGCCTGCTGCTCCTGCTGCCCGCCGACACCGCCGGGGTCCGCTGGGGGCGGTCCGGCTTCTTCATCGTCGGTGCGGTCTTCTCCGCCCTGATCGGCTACCTCGGTATGCGCCTGGCCACCAAGGCCAATGTGCGGGTCGCGTCCGCCGCCCGCGGCGAGAACGGCCGTGACGCCGGCATCAAGATCGCCTTCCGCACCGGCGGTGCGGTCGGCATGACCACCGTGGGCCTGGGCCTGCTCGGCGCCTCGGTCGTCGTGATCCTCTACAAGGGCGACGCCCCCAAGGTGCTCGAGGGCTTCGGCTTCGGTGCCGCGCTGCTCGCCATGTTCATGCGAGTCGGCGGCGGCATCTTCACCAAGGCTGCCGACGTGGGCGCCGACCTGGTCGGCAAGGTCGAGGCCGGCATCCCCGAGGACGACCCGCGCAACGCCGCCACCATCGCCGACAACGTCGGTGACAACGTGGGCGACTGCGCCGGCATGGCCGCCGACCTGTTCGAGTCGTATGCCGTGACGCTGGTCGCCGCGCTCATCCTCGGCTCGGTCGCGTTCGGCGAGTACGGCCTGGTCTTCCCGCTGATCATCCCGGCCATCGGTGCGGTCACCGCGCTGCTGGGCGTCTTCATCACCAAGGCCCGGCCCGGCGAGAACGCGCTGAGCGCGATCAACCGCGGCTTCTACATCGCGGCCGTGGTGTCCGCCGTGCTCTCGGCGATCGCCGCCTTCACCTACCTGCCGTCGAAGTACGCCGAGCTGTTCAGCGGCAACGCCACCCTCACGCAGCGCCAGCAGGAGGTCGCGGCCCTCACCGGCAACCCGCAGATCGCCGCGTTCCTGGCCGTCGTCATCGGCATCGTGCTCGCCGGAATCATCCTGTGGCTCACCGGCCACTTCACCGGCACCGACAAGCGCCCGACCATCGACGTCGCCCGCACCTCGCTCACCGGCCCCGCCACCGTGGTGCTCTCGGGCATCGGCGTCGGCCTGGAGTCGGCGGTCTACACGGCGGCGATCATCGCCGGCGCGGTCTACCTCGCCTTCCTCCTCGGCGCCGGCTCCACGGCCCTGGCCCTGTTCCTGGTCTCCCTCGCGGGCACCGGGCTGCTCACCACGGTCGGCGTCATCGTCGCCATGGACACCTTCGGGCCGGTCTCAGACAACGCCCAGGGCATCGCCGAGATGTCCGGCGACGTCGACGAAGAGGGGGCGAAGATCCTCACCGAGCTCGACGCCGTCGGCAACACGACCAAGGCCATCACCAAGGGCATCGCGATCGCGACCGCCGTGCTCGCCGCCACCGCGCTGTTCGGCTCCTACAGTGACGCGTGGCAGACCCAGCTGCAGGCGATCATCGACAACAACGAGGTCAAGTCGCAGCCGAGCAAGTTCATCGTCTCGACCTTCGACCTGCAGGTCGTCACCCCGAGCGTGCTGGTCGGTGTGCTCATCGGTGCGGCCGTGGTGTTCCTCTTCTCGGGCCTGGCCATCAACGCGGTGACGCGGGCCGCCGGAGCCATCGTGTTCGAGGTGCGCCGCCAGTTCCGCGAGCACCCCGGCATCATGGACTACACCGAGAAGCCCGAGTACGGCCGCGTGGTCGACATCTGCACCAGGGACTCGCTGCGGGAGCTCGCGACGCCGGGCCTGCTCGCCGCGCTGATGCCGGTGGCCGTGGGCTTCGGCCTGGGCATCGGCCCGCTGGCCGGCTTCCTCGCCGGCGCCATCGGTGCCGGTGCGCTGATGGCGGTGTTCCTCGCCAACTCCGGTGGTGCGTGGGACAACGCGAAGAAGATCGTCGAGGACGGCGCCCACGGCGGCAAGGGCTCGCAGGCGCACGAGGCGACGATCATCGGTGACACCGTCGGTGACCCGTTCAAGGACACCGCCGGCCCGGCGATCAACCCGCTGCTCAAGGTGATGAACCTGGTCTCGGTGCTCATCGCGCCGGCCATCGTCTCGCTCACCGTCGGCGCGGGGGCCTCGGGCCCGATCCGATACGGCATCGCGGCGGTCGCCTTCGTGATCGTCGTGGCCTCGGTGGCCTACTCCAAGAGCAAGGACATCGCGATCGGCAGCGACACCGACCCCGACTCGGCGTCTGCGGAGAGCCAGCACCCGGTCTCCATCTAGCCGACGAAGCATGCCGAGGGGCCGGGTTCCGCTGGAGCCCGGCCCCTCGCACGTGCCCGGTAGACCTCCTGAGCCGAGCTGCCCATGCGGATTCGGCGTTCACGCTCGGTGAGTGGGTGAGCCCCGGCGACCACACGGCATACGCTCGTCTTCGATGACCCCGAACCCGCCCCGCGTCGACCCCGACCTCGTCCCCGCCCTGCGCGCCGACCTGGTCGCCGCCAACTACACCGTCGCCGGCGTCACGGAGCTGCTGGGCCCGATGGCCACCGCCGCCCTCGACCGCGACCAGGCGCTCCCCGCCGAGCGGGTCACCGGCGCCTCGGACGCGCCGGGCGCGACCCTGGTGCGGCTGTTCGCCCTCGGCGACCCGGTCGACGTCGCCGAGGCGGCGGCGGCCCTGCCGACCCTGGGGGTCGAGGGCGCCGTCGCGCTCGGCCTGGTCGAGCCGGAGGGCGATGCCGTGGTCGCCCTGTGCGACCTGCGCCCGCACTCCGCCGACGGGGTCGACTGGTGGGTGGCCTCCGACCTCGGCGAGGTCGCGACCCGGCGGCCGTTGCGCGAGAACCACGTGCTCGGCATCGGGGGCGCGTCCACGACCCTGGCGTCGTGGACCCCGCGGCCGCACGTCGAGCGTGCCCTCGACCTCGGCACCGGCTCCGGCGTGCAGGCGCTGCACCTCGAGGGGCACGCCGACCAGGTGGTGGTCACCGACCTGTCGGAGCGGGCCCTGGCGTTCGCCCGCTTCAACGCCGCGCTCGACGAGGCCGACTGGGACGTGCGCGCCGGCTCGATGCTCGACCCGGTGGCAGGGGAGCGGTTCGGGCTGGTCGTGAGCAACCCGCCCTTCGTCATCACGCCGCGGTCGGGGGCCGTGCCGCTCTTCGAGTACCGCGACGGCGGCGCCGCCGGGGATGCCGTGGTGCGCGACCTCGTCCGCGGGGTGGGTGAGCACCTCGAGCCGGGCGGCATCGCGCAGTTCCTGGGCAACTGGGAGGTCCCGCGCGGGTCGACCTGGACCGAGCGGGTGGGGGCCTGGCTCGACGGCACGGGCCTGGACGCCTGGGTCGTGCAGCGCGAGGTGCAGGACCCCGCGGAGTACGCCGAGACGTGGGCTCGCGACGGTGGACACCACCCCGGCACGGTCGACTTCAACGCGATGTATGCCGCGTGGCTGGATGACTTCGAGGCGCGCGAGGTGGAGGCGATCGGGTTCGGGGTGGTCACGCTGCACCGGCCGCGCAGCGATCGGGCTCCGTTCGTCGACCTGATGGACGTGCCGTGGCCCGTCGAGGCGCCGATGGGCCCGACCGTGCTCGCGGGGCTCGACGCTCGCACCTGGCTGGCCGAGCACGACGACGACGCGGTGCTCGACATCGCCTGGCGGTGCGCTCCCGACGTGCACGAGGAGCGGCACACGATGCCGGGCGCGCTCGACCCCACCGCCATCGTGCTGCGCCAGGGCGGGGGACTCCGGCGGCACCTGTCGCTCAGCACCGTCACGGCGGCGTACGTGTCGGTGGCTGATGGTGAGCTGACCGCCCGGGCCGCCGCCGCCGCGATCGCGGGTTTGCTTGACCTCGAGGATGCCGAGGTGCGCGCCGAGATCGTCGAGTTCCTGCGCGATGCCGTCAAGGACAGCCTCCTCCGCTGAGTACCCGACGCTGTCCTGAGATCGACCAATAGGTCACAGCAGGGACGGCAGGTCCTGTCCTGAGATCGACCAATAGGTCACAGCAGGGACACCTGTGGATGACGCCGGTGGCGGTTTCGCCATCGGTGCCACCCTTGCTGGATGCCGGACGACACCGCTCCCATTCCAGGCCCGTTCCTGCGCAGCGAGGCCAAGGTCCTCGGTGTCTCGGAGCGGCGCCTGAGGCGCCGCGAGTTCCGCACCGTGTTCACCGGTGTGATCATCGATGCCCGCATCCCAGACACCGTGGTGGTGCGAGCCCGCGCAGCCCTTCTCGTCTGTCCCGAAGGAGGCGTGGTCAGCCATTGGACTGCGGCACGCCTGTGGGGCGGAGTGGTCCCAGACAGCGACTGGGTGCACATCTCGTTCATGAGGGACGTACGGTTTCGGCTCCGTGGAGTCAAGCCGCATCGGTTCCGGCATCGCCTGGACATCAAGCGTAGGCACGGGCTCCCCGTGACATCACCCGGGCAAACGTTCTGTCATCTGGCCAGGTACCTCGGGCTGGTCGACCTGGTGGCCCTCGGCGACCGGTTCGTCAAGAAGGGTCGGTGCACACCGACCGAGCTCATTCATTACGCGGATGCCTGGCCCGGCCAGTGTCGCCACGAAGCCCTCCGCGGTGCACGCCTGGTGCGAGAGCGGGTCGACTCCGTGCCCGAGACAGCACTCCGCCTGCTGATGGTGCTGGCCGGTCTACCTGAACCACAGGTCGACATTCGGATCTACGACGCCGACGGAGAGCTCAGGTACCGCATCGACCTCGGCTTCGAGGAGGTGCAACTCGCCATCGAGTACGACGGTCGGTGGCACGACACGGACGAGCAGCGAGAACACGATGAAGCGCGGCGCACCGAGCTCAGCACCGACGACGGCTGGACGTTCGTCGTCGTCCATGCAGAGGATCTGTACGAGCAGACCGAGCTTCTCCTCGAGCGGCTGACGACCGAGCTGCGTGAGAAGGGAATCCCGGTCCCGGCAGTCCTGTCGGACGACTGGCGCCGCCATTTCCGAGTGCTGACGGCGGCCGCCTGATCCTGGGAGACGGGCGGCAATCAGGTCGGTGCGTCCCCGCTGTGACCTATTGGTCGATCTGGGGACGCTGCCTGGGGGCGGGGGTGTCCCTAGCGTGACCTATTGGTCGATCTGGGGACGCTGCCGGGGGCGGGGGGTGTCCCTAGCGTGACCTATTGGTCGATCTGGGGACGATCGGGGTCGCGCCGCGGCGGAAAACCACTTGTGAGTGAGTGCTCACTCACTTACAGTGGTGCAATGACTCCCCGTGCCCCTGCCCTCAGTGTCGAGGACCGCCGTGCCTCGCTCGTCGAGGTGACCATCCCGCTGCTGCGCGAGCACGGCGTCGGCGTGACGACCAAGCAGGTGGCCGAGGCGGCCGGCATCGCCGAAGGCACCGTCTTCCGTGCGTTCGGCACCAAGGACGAGCTGGTCCAGGCCTGTGCCACAGCGGTGTTCGACACCACGAGCGTCGTCGCATCGCTGCGGGGCATCGACGCCGACCTGCCCCTCGACGACCGGCTCGAAGCAGCGGTCGCCGTGATGCAGCGCTGGGTCGAGCGCATCATCGGAGTGATCGGCGCCCTGCACCAGGCCGGCGGGGAGCCGGTCAGGCACGACGGCCCACGGCACAACCGGCGCAAGCCGATGAGCGACCCGGCCGTCGACGCCGCGTTCCTCGACCTCATCGGCCCGGATGCGACAGCGCTGCGGCTCCCGCCGCAGGACGTCGTCAACATCCTGGCCCACCTCACGCTCGCGAGCGCCCACCCCATGCTGCCCGTCCGGTCGATGACGCCGGCCGAGATCGTCTCCGTCGTCCTCGACGGCACCCGGAGGTCCATCTGATGCTGTACCGACTGATCCGCACCTACCTCACCCCGTACGCCGCGATGCTCGGGGTGCTCCTCGCCCTCCAGCTGGTGGCCACCCTCGCCTCCCTCTACCTGCCGAGCCTCTTCGGCCGGATCATCGACGAGGGGGTGGCCGTCGGCGACACCTCGTTCATCATCAGGACCGGCGCGGTGATGCTCGCGATCTCGTTCGTGCAGATCACCGCCACGATCGGCGCCACCCGCATCGGCGCGCAGACCTCCGCCTCGCTCGGCCGTGAGGTGCGCTCGTCGGTGTTCCACCGGGTCGGGCAGTTCTCGGCGCAGGAGCTCTCCCGCTTCGGCGCCCCCACCCTGATCAGCCGCAGCACCAACGATGTGACCCAGGTGCAGACGGTCACCTACATGTTCCTGGCGATCATGGTGTCCGCGCCGATCATGATGGTGGGCGGCATCTTCATGGCGCTGCGCGAGGACCTCGGGCTGGCCTGGCTGGTCGCCGTCGCCGTGCCGGCCCTGGGCGTGGCCATCGGCCTGATCATCTCGCGGATGGTGCCGCACTTCCGCTCGATGCAGACCGCCGTCGACTCGGTCAACCGCATCCTGCGCGAGCAGATCACCGGCCTGCGCGTGGTGCGGGCCTTCGTGCGCGAGGACGTCGAGCGCGAGCGCTTCGCCGTGGCCAACCGCACCTACACCGGCACCGCGCTCGCCGTCGGCAAGCTGATGGCGCTCGCGTTCCCCGTCGTCATGGTCATCTTCAACGCCTCGACGGTGGCGGTGCTGTGGTTCGGCGCCCACCGCGTCGACACCGGGCAGATGGAGATCGGCTCGCTCACCGCCTTCATGTCCTACCTGATCCAGATCCTGATGTCGGTGATGATGGCGACCTTCATGGCGATGATGATCCCGCGCGCCACCGTCTCGGCCGGCCGCATCCAGGCGGTGCTCGACACCGAGAGCTCGGTGCACGCGCCGGCCGAGCCGGTCATCATCCCGCCCGGCCCGGTGACCGTCGAGCTGCGCGGCGCCACGTTCGCGTACCCCGGCGCGGAGTCGCCGGTGCTGCGAGAGGTGTCGATGCGTGCCGAGCCGGGCACGACGACGGCGATCGTCGGCTCCACCGGCTCGGGCAAGACCACCCTGGTGGGCCTGATCCCCCGGCTGCACGACGTCACCGACGGCCAGGTGCTCGTCGGCGGGGTCGACGTGCGCGACGCCGAGCCCGAGGACCTCTGGTCGCACATCGGCCTGGTGCCCCAACGGCCCTACCTGTTCACCGGCACGGTGGCGTCCAACCTGCGCTATGGCGACCCCGACGCCACCGACGACGAGCTCTGGCAGGCTCTCACCGTGGCCCAGGCCGCCGACTTCGTGCGGGCCATGCCCGACGGCCTCGGGTCGCCGATCGCCCAGGGCGGCACCAACGTCAGTGGCGGCCAGCGCCAGCGGCTGGCCATCGCGCGGGCGCTGGTGAGCAAGGCCGGCATCTACCTGTTCGACGACGCGTTCTCGGCCCTCGACACGGCCACTGACGCCCGGCTGCGGGCCGCGATGCGGCCGGTGACCAGGGATGCCGTGGTGATCGTGGTCGCGCAACGGGTCTCGAGCATCATCCACGCCGACCGGATCGTCGTGCTCGACGACGGCCAGGTCGTGGGCCAGGGAACGCACGCGGAGCTCATCGAGAGCTGCCCGACGTACGTCGAGATCGTGCAGAGCCAGCAGGCGATGGAGGAGGCAGCATGAGCGAGCTCAAGACCGAGGAGGAGAAGGCCGCCGAGCAGCGCCGCGGCCCGGCCGCCGCCCGTCGAGGCGGCCCGCCGCACCTGCAGATCGGCGTGCCCACCGAGAAGTCGCAGGACTTCGTCCCCTCCGCCAAGCGGCTGCTGCGACTGCTGCACCCGGAGCGGTTCATCGTGTGGACCACCATCGCTCTCGCCGTGGCCAGCGTCACGCTGAGCGCGATCGGCCCGAAGATCCTCGGCGGTGCCACCGACCTGATCTTCGCGGGCATGTTCGGCAGGAAGATCCCGGCCGGCGTGACCCAGGAGCAGGCCGTCCAGGCCCTGCGCGTGCGGGGCCAGGACAGCCTCGCCGACATGCTCGCGGCCATGAACCACGTCGTTCCGGGCCAGGGCATCGACTTCACCGCGCTCGCCCGCATCCTGCTCTTCGTCATGGCGCTGTATGTCGTCGCTGCCCTGCTGCAGTGGATGCAGGGCCGGATGCTGACCATCGCGGTCAACCGCACCATCTACCGGCTGCGCCGCGACGTCGAGGACAAGCTCAACCGCCTCGCCCTGCCCTACTTCGACCAGCAGCCGCGCGGCGAGCTGCTCAGCCGGGTCACGAACGACATCGACAACGTCGCGCAGAGCCTGCAGCAGACCCTGAGCCAGCTGCTCACCTCCCTGCTCACCGTCGTGGCCATGATCGCGATGATGATCTGGATCTCGCCGCTCCTCGCGCTCCTGGCCCTGGTCACCATCCCGATCACCATGGTGGTCACGGCGATGATCGGGAAGCGCAGCCAGAAGCACTTCGTGCAGCAGTGGAAGAGCACCGGCGAGGTCAACGGCGTGGTCGAGGAGACCTACACGGGGCACGAGCTGGTCAAGGTGTTCGGACGCCAGCAGGAGGCCGACCGGCTCTTCGCCGAGCGCAACGACGCGCTCTACCACGCGAGCTTCCGGGCCCAGTTCATCAGCGGCATCATCATGCCCACGATGATGTTCATCGGGAACCTCAACTACGTCGTCATCGCCGTCGTCGGGGGTCTGAAGGTCGCCTCGGGCACGATGAGCCTGGGCGATGTGCAGGCGTTCATCCAGTACTCGCGCCAGTTCACCCAGCCGCTCACCCAGGTGGCCTCGATGGCGAACCTGATGCAGAGCGGGGTCGCCTCCGCCGAACGGGTGTTCCAGGTGCTCGACGCTCCCGAGCAGGAGCCCGACACCGCGCAGCCCGCCACCATCGCCGACCCCCGCGGCCGGGTCGCCTTCGAGGACGTCACGTTCTCCTACCGCGACGACACCCCGCTCATCGAGCACCTCGACCTCATGGTCGAGCCCGGCCAGACGGTCGCCATCGTCGGCCCCACCGGCGCAGGCAAGACCACCCTGGTCAACCTGGTGCTGCGGTTCTACGAGCTCAAGGGCGGGCGGATCACCCTTGACGGCGTCGACATCACCCAGCTCACCCGCCACGACCTGCGCTCGCGGATCGGCATGGTGCTGCAGGACACCTGGCTGTTCGGGGGCACCATCCGCGAGAACATCGCCTACGGGCGGCCGGGCGCCACCGACGAGGAGGTCCTCGAGGCGGCCCGGGCGACCTACGTCGACCGGTTCGTGCACTCGCTGCCCGACGGCTACGACACGGTGCTCAATGCCGAGGCCGACAACATCAGCGCGGGCGAGCGCCAGCTCATCACCATCGCGCGTGCCTTCCTCGCCGCGCCGAGCCTGCTCATCCTCGACGAGGCGACGAGCTCGGTCGACACCCGCACCGAGCTGCTGGTGCAGCACGCCATGTCGGCCCTGCGCTCGGACCGCACCAGCTTTGTCATCGCGCACCGGCTCTCCACGATCCGCGATGCCGACCTCATCCTCGTGATGGAGGAGGGACGCATCGTCGAGCGCGGGTCGCACGCCGAGCTGCTTTCTGCGGGAGGCGCGTTCGCGAAACTGTACGCCGCGCAGTTCCAGGGTGCCGTCATCGACCTCGACGAGACGTCGGATGCCACTGGAGGGGCCCCAGAACTCGTGCGTCCGCTCGGGCGATAGGCCCCACCACCTCCACTAGCGTGACGACGTCGCCACCGTGGGGGTGGTGACTGCCTCGACGTGGAGGACGGGTGGTCGCAGTGGTGGGACTGGCGCAGACCGTGGCACAGGGCGTTCCGGCGGCGGTGGTGAGCGCCGACACGCTCATCAACGCGACCCCGGTCGACTACCTGATCCTCGCGACGTACTTCGTGTTCGTACTCGGCATCGGCCTGATCGCACGGCAGTCGGTGTCCGACTCGCTCGACTTCTTCCTCTCGGGCCGCTCGCTGCCCGCCTGGGTGACCGGCCTGGCGTTCATCTCGGCCAACCTCGGCGCCGTCGAGATCATGGGGATGTCCGCGAACGGCGCCCAGATCGGCATCGCCACGGTGCACTACTTCTGGATCGGCGCCATCCCGGCGATGCTCTTCCTCGGCGTGGTGATGATGCCGTTCTACTACGGCTCGAAAGTGCGGTCGGTCCCGGAGTTCATGTTCCGGCGGTTCGGCACCAAGGCGCACCTGGTCAACGCGATCTCGTTCGCCGTGGCGCAGCTGCTCATCGCCGGCGTCAACCTCTACCTGCTCGGCTCGATCGTGCACGCCCTGCTCGGCTGGCCGCTGTGGTCGGCCCTGATCGTCGCCGCCATCATCGTGCTCTCCTACATCACCCTCGGCGGCCTGTCCGCGGCCATCTACAACGAGGTGCTGCAGTTCTTCGTGATCGTCGCGTCGCTGCTGCCGCTCGTCATCATCGGCCTGAACCGGGTCGGCGGCTGGAGCGGCCTCGAGGAGAAGATCACCACCGCGGCCAACGGCGCCCCGCCGGCGGCCGGGGTGCCGTCGGCCACCGACCAGCTGAACTCGTGGCCGGGCCAGGCGCTCACCGGGTTCGGCTCCCCGGTGTGGTCGGTCGTCGGCATCGTGTTCGGCCTCGGCTTCGTGCTGTCCTTCGGCTACTGGACGACCAACTTCGTCGAGGTGCAGCGGGCGATGGCGTCAGACTCCATCGCGTCGGCACGCAAGACGCCGGTCATCGGCTCGTTCCCGAAGATGTTCGTCCCGTTCCTCACGATCATCCCGGGCATGATCGCCGCCATCCTGGTGCCCGAGATCGCGAAGATCAAGAACGGCGAGACAGTGCCCGGCGGGGCCTCGGGCAAGGGAGTCGCCTTCAACGACTCGCTGCTCTACCTGATGCGCGACCTGCTGCCCAACGGCCTGCTCGGACTGGCCATCACGGGCCTGCTGGCGGCGTTCATGGCCGGCATGGCGGCCAACATCTCGGCGTTCAACACGGTCTTCAGCTACGACCTGTGGGAGCGGTACATCCGCAAGGACCGCACCGACGACTACTACCTGCGCATCGGGCGAGTCGCTACCGTCGCGGCCACCGTCATCGCGATCTTCACGGCCCTGCTGGCCAGCTCGTTCTCGAACATCATGGACTACCTCCAGACCTTGTTCGGGTTCTTCAACGCGCCACTGTTCGCCACGTTCATCCTCGGTATGTTCTGGAAGCGGATGACGGGCACGGCGGCCTGGATCGGGCTGATCTCGGGCACGCTGGCAGCCGTGCTGGTCGCCTTCCTCAGTGAGGACGCCTTCGGCTCCGCGAGCCTGGGCGTGATCCCCCTGGGGGGTCAGGGAGCAGCCTTCGTGGCGGCATCCGCGGCGTTCATCGTCGACCTCATCCTCTCCGTCGGCATCTCGTTGTTCACCACCGCCCCGAGGCCCGAAGACCTCGTCGGTCTGGTGTACTCGGAGACACCGAAGGAGACCCGCCAGGACCCGCTCGAGCACACCTACCCGTGGTATCGGCGCACGCTGCCGCTCGCGGGGCTGTCGCTCGTCATGGTCACCGTCCTCAACATCCTCTTCTGAGCAGGAGCAGCCATGGCACAGCAAGAGAAGAAGACGGCCGGCATCTTCGACATCCGCAACATCATCGGGTCGCTGCTCACGATCTACGGCGTGATCCTCACCCTGATGGGCATCTTCGCCGACCCGGAGACGAACAAGACCGGCGGTTCCAACGCCAACCTCGTGGCCGGCATCATGTTGCTCATCGTCGGCATCGGCTTCATGGCGTGGGCGCAGCTGCGGCCGGTCAAGGTCCCCGAGCACGTCGAGCCGGTGGGCGACGACCCGACCCGGCCGGCCCCGAAGAAGAAGCCCCGAGCCTCGCACTGAGCCTCCCCAGGGCGACCACCCCCCGGGCATAGGGTCCGGCCATGGGTGAGATGACGACGGTCGGCGACCTCCCGGCATACCGGGCGGTGCCGGCCGGTGCCGGGCCGTGGCCCGCCCTGGTGCTCGTGCACGAGGTCTTCGGGCTCGACGACGAGATGAAGCGGCACGCCGACCGGCTCGCGTCGATGGGCTACCTGGTGCTGGCTCCCGACCTGCTCTCCCGCGGCCGTCGCGTCGTGTGCCTGGCACAGACGATGACCGCACTGCGCAAGGGGCGCGGGCAGGCGTTCGACGACCTCGAGTCGGGGCGCGCGGCACTGCTCGCCGACCCGGCCTGCAACGGCGTCGTCGGGGTGATCGGTTTCTGCCTCGGCGGTGGGTTCGCGCTGTTGCTCGCCGGCCGACCCGGGTGGGATGCCGTGGCCGCCAACTACGGTGCGCTGCCCCAGGACCTCGCCGCCCTCGACGGGGCCTGCCCGGTGGTGGCGAGCTACGGCGGGCGCGACCGTTCCCTGCGCGGTGCCGCCGCCACCCTGGGGGCCGCGCTGACGCAGCGGGGGGTCGAGCACGACGTCAAGGAGTACCCCGCCGCCGGGCACGCGTTCCTCAACGCCGCCGACCACTCGCCGTGGTACGCCGCCCCGATCACCCGCCTGGTCATGCACGTCGGCCCGGAGCCGGAGTCGGCGAACGACGCGTGGGGGCGGATCGAGGAGTTCCTCGGCCGCCACCTCACCAGCTGATCGAGCCGCGCTCGCGCCACGCCCCGAGCAGCCCGGTAGGGTCGTCGACCGTGCCGCCCCGGTTCCACAGGGCCAGGTAGAGATCACGTGCTGACCCGCGCACGGCGCGGGCACCGGCCGGGATGCCGTCGCCGGGCTCACGTCGCCGGATCACCGGACTGCCGTCGCTGATGTCGAGCGCCCACGCCGGGCCGTCGGTCACGACGACGGCTGCGGCATAGGGGGATTCGCTGCGCGGACCCTTGGTGCGGCGCTGCCAGAACCCGATGAGCAGCTCGTCGACCCCATCGACCGCGAGGGCGTCGGTGAGCCAGACGTCGTCGGCCACGAGGGGCCGGCGCTCCAGCGCTGACAGCGCGTCGAGGGCGTGCACCGTGGTCTCGTGGCACTGCCGGCGGGCCCAGAACGGCCGGGCCGGTGGCGCCTCCTTGAGGAAGGTCATCACGGCCAGGTCGTCGGGGGCGGAGTGCAGGGTGTCGACCAGGGGTGCGGCACCGTCGAGCAGCCAGCCCACCGGGTCTGCGGAAGCCCGGCCCTCCGCCTCCAGGGCAGCGGCGTCGACGCCGGCGGGGTCCTCACCGCGCACTACGGCGGTGGCCCACCGGTGCACCATCCCCTGGTGGGCGAGCAGCTCGCGCACGGTCCACCTCGGGCAGGTCGGAACGGTGGCGTCCGGGCCCGCGGACCGGGCCCACACGGCCAGCCGGTCGACGGCGGCGTCGACGCCGGCGAGGTGCTCCTCGACGGTGGGGGCGACGGTCGTCATGACCGAAGTCTGCACGAACGGCGCATCGACGCAACATGCCTGCTCACCCCGTGTGAAACCTGCGTGAACTGCGTGTTTCCCGAGCACGGACCGGCACCGAGGTGTCGAGAGGGTGCCCGAAACTCCCGTAGGCTGTCTGACAACGGCCCCCGTCCAGCATGTTGACGGTTGGGCCGTACGACGTCGCCGCGTGGAACGCGGCCCATGGCAACGGTGCCGAACCCGGGGGGGCTCGACACGTCCTCCAGCACGTCCCACAACCGCAGGGGATTGCCCATGTCCTTCGACCCTTCCCACGACCTCGCGAGCGGCGATGAACGCCTCGCCCTCGAGCGGCGCGCCCGCACCGAGAAGGTCTACTCACCCATCGTCATCCTCCTCACCGCTCTGGCCGCCGCGGGGATCCTGCTGTACTCCTGGTTCCTCCTCAGCCCCGGCAACCGGGGCGACCTGCTGCCCTGGTCGATGGTCATCATCGCCGAGACGGTGCTGATCAGCCAGGCGCTCGTCTCGATGTGGACCATCCTGGCCGGCGCGGCCAGCCCGCGTGACTACGCCTTCCACGCGGCCCGCGAGGCGTTGCTCGGCGCCGTGCCCCACGGCGGCGACGCCACGGACAGGCCGATCCGGGTCAATGGCGAGGAGGTGGTCGTCGACGTCTTCATCACCGTCTACGGCGAGCCGGTGGCCACCATCCGGGGCACGGCAACCGCTGCCCAGCGGATGACCGGCCGGCACCGCACCTGGATCCTCGACGACGGCCGGTCGGACGAGGTGAAGGACCTCGCCGCCGAGCTGGGCGTCCACTATGTCCGCCGCCTGTCGAACAACGGCGCCAAGGCCGGCAACGTCAACCACGCGCTGTCCATAGCCAAGGGCGACTACTTCGCCATCTTCGACGCCGACTTCGTGCCCAAGGAGAACTTCCTGCTCGAGACGGTGCCGTTCTTCGTCGGCAACGACGTCGCCTTCGTGCAGACCCCGCAGACCTACGGCAACCTCACGTCGGTCATCTCGCGAGGAGCCGGCTACATGCAGACCGTGTTCTACCGGTTCATCCAGCCGGGCCGCAACCACTTCAACGGGGCGTTCTGCGTCGGCACCAACGTCGTGTTCCGCCGGGCGGCCGTCGACGACATCGGGGGCATGTACACCGACTCCAAGTCCGAGGACGTGTGGACCTCGCTGATGCTGCACGAGCGCGGCTGGCGCAGCGTCTACATCCCCGACGTGCTCGCCGTCGGTGACGCCCCCGAGACCATCGAGGGCTTCACCAAGCAGCAGCAGCGCTGGGCGACGGGCGGGTTCGAGATCCTCCTGACGCACAACCCGCTCAGCCGCAAGCGCCGGCTCACCGCCGACCAGCGGATCATGTACCTCGTCACGGCCACCCACTACCTCACCGGGATCACCCCGGCGCTGCTGCTGCTGGTGCCGCCGCTGGAGATCTACTTCGACCTGCGCCCGGTGTCGGTGGGTCTGGGGCTGTCGACCTGGCTGCTGTTCTACCTCGGGTTCTACGGCATGCAGGTGGTGCTGGCCTTCTTCACGCTCGGGTCGTTCCGGTGGGAGTGCCTGATGCTCGCCACCGTGTCGTTCCCGATCTACACGCGAGCGCTGTTCAACGTGCTGGTCGGCCGTGAGCAGAAGTGGCACGTCACCGGTCGTCGTGGCCGGCCGAGCTCGCCGTTCAACTTCATGGTGGCGCAGGTGCTCATGTTCACCTTCCTGCTGCTCAGCTCCGTCGTCGCCGTGTGGCGCGACGTCGGCCACAGCCAGCTCACCCTGGCCACCGTCTGGAACATCACCAACACGGTGATCCTCGGCGTCTTCGTGGTCGCCGGGCTGCGCGAGCACCGGCGCCTGCTGCACCCCCGCGCCGCCGTGGTCCCGACCAGCCGTCAGGCCACCGCGCGCACCCGCGCCGCGGTCAGCGCCCGCACCTCGGTCGTCCGGCCGGCCGCCCCGGCACCCGATCCGGTGCTGTCCGCGCCGGCACCGGAGCCGGTGCTGGCCGCGTCAGCCGGCTCTCACGCCTCGCTCACCTCGACCTCTGGAGTCCCCTCATGACCTGGTCCAACCGCCTCCGCCTGTACGGCGGCCTCATCCTCGTCGTCGCCCTCGTCGCGGCGCTCACCCTGGTGTTCAACCAGCGCCGCTCGCAGGCCCTCAGCCTCACCGCCCACGTCGTCGCCGACCAGGTCACCGTGGGTGCCCAGTTCGGCGGGGTCGTCGTCGACCAGAAGGTCGCCGCTGGTGAGACTGTCGACAAGGGCGACAGCCTCTACACCGTCGTGGTGCCGCGCACCGTCGGCAACGCCGGGGAGGCGGTCGCCGCCGTGGCGCCGGTGCGCAACGCCGCCTATGTCGTCGACCCCAAGAAGTCGACCGTCACCTACCGCGCGCTCACCAGGGGCGTGCTCACCGACGTGCGCAGCAACGAGGGTGGCTTCGTGCAGAGCGGCGCCCCTCTCGCCACCATCACCGCCGTGGGGTCGCAGTACGCCGTCGCGGAGTTCCGGCTCTCGCCGCGCGACTACGGCCGGGTCGAGACCGGTGCGCACGTCGACCTCCTCCTGCCCGACAACCGCACCGTGCCGGGAGAGGTGCGCACCGTGTCGGTGACCACCGACGGCGGGGTGGCACTGACCAAGGTGACCATCTCGAGCGAGGCCCTGCGCGACCCGGCGAACAGCCGGCTCACCGCGCCCGGCACGCCGCTGTCCGCGACCCTGTCGCTGCGCGACGACGGCCCGCTGGCCGGTCCGACCGACGCGATGGTCGACTTCCTGCGAAAGATCGGGGTTCGTTGATGGCGGGCCTGTTCACCAGGGTGCGCCGCCCCCACGGCGCCGGCCTCGTGGCCGTCATCGTCATCCCGGTGCTCGTCGTCGCTGCCGGCGCGGTCGCCCTGGCCCGCTCTGGAGGTTCGGGTGGGGACACCGCCGCAGCCAAGGGGCTCCCTGTGACCCGTTCCGACATCCCGGTGCTCGACCCCGCCATGGTGACAAAGGATGCCGCGGCCCTCGTGCAGCGCACGCCCAAGGAGCTGCCGACGCCGCGCCTCGCCAAGGACGTGGTCCCGCCCACCAACCGCTGGTACTCGGGGCTGGTCTTCGGGGCGAAGGCGCAGCCGGTGTTCCCGCTGCCGCTCGGGTTCGTGCTGCGCGACAACGGGTTCGCGTTCGGGGTGCCGCGCATCGAGAGCGGCGCCAAGGGCGTCGTGGGGTCGGCGCCCACCGACGTCGCGGTCACCGTCGACGGCGTCACGTCCGGTGTGGTGACCCGCAGCGACGACCTCAGCGTCACGGTCGAGCTGCGCGACGCCTCCGGCACGGCACTGGCGCGCGTGACGATCGCCCAGGGCACCCCCTCGGTGACCCTCGAGGCCGTGGCATCGACCCGGCTCGCGATGACGCCGGCACCTCGTGGCGCCGACCTGGCGGTCTCGGTCGAGAACCGGGCCTACGCCGCGGTCACCGACGGCGCCAGCGTCGACGGCTCGAAGGTCTCGGTGAAGTCCGGTGGCCAGGTCACCTGGTTTGCCGTCCCGGACGGCGGTGATGCGAAGACCATGTCCGGTCTGGTCACGCCGGTGACCTCCGGCCAGGTGGCCCACGGGGTGAACGCCAGGACGGCGACCACCACCCTCACCTGGTCCGGGCCCTCCGGCCCCGCCCGCCTCTTCGTGGCGATGCCGCACCAGGTGGCCGGCTTGCCCGACGGTGTCGCCTGCGACCTGGGCACCTTCCCCTCGGTGCACGGCACTCTGCAGGTCTGCCGGGGCGAGTCGCTGACCTGGTCGGCGCCGGTGCGGCCGGTCACCACCGACCTCGACCTGTCGGGCCTGAGCGATCAGGAGCGCGCGGAGCTGAGTGCCCAGGTGCGCAAGGACGTCGCGGACCTCCCGCCCTTCCCCGCCGACACCTACTTCGGCGGCAAGACCCTCCAGCGCGCGACCCAGCTGTACCGGCTGGCGAGCCAGCTCGGCCTGGAGGACGCGGCGGCGACCGTGCGAAAGGTCGTCGTCACCGAGCTCGACCGCTGGACCGAGCCGCGCGGATGCGACGCGCGCCCGGCATCCTGCTTCGTCTACGACCCCAGGAACAAGGGGGTCGTCGGGCTCACACCGTCGTTCGGGTCGGACGAGTTCAACGACCACCACTTCCACTACGGCTACTTCCTGTACGCCGCCGGGGTGCTGGGAGCCGAGGACAAGGCGCTCGCGGCGAGGTGGCGCCCGGTGATCGACCTGCTCGCAGCCGACATCGCCGGGCAGGGCTCGTCACCCCTGATGCCGGACCGCCGGGTGTTCGACGCCTATGCCGCGCACTCCTGGGCCAGCGGCACCGCACCGTTCGCCGACGGCAACGACCAGGAGAGCACCAGCGAGGCGGTCAACGCCTGGGTGGGGCTGAAGCTTTGGGCGGACGCCACGACGAACGCGCCCCTGCGGGCGCAGGCCACCTGGATGCTGGCCGGTGAGCAGGACTCCGCCGTGCGGTACGGCCTGCGCCCCGACCGTTCCGACCCGGCGCTGGCGAACTTCGACCACGAGGTCGTGTCGCTCACCTGGGGCGCCAAGCGCGACTACGCGACGTGGTTCTCGCCCGAGCCCGCCGCCATGCTCGGCATCCTGCTGCTGCCCCTCACGCCCAGCTCACCGGCCTACCTCGCCGGGGACCCGGAGCGCATCCGGGCGGCGGTGCGCGAGGCCACTGCCGGCAAGGGGTACGACCAGCAGTTCGGCGACTACCTGCTGATGTACGGCGCGCTGGCCGGTCCGGACGACGCTCGCGCCGCACTGGAGAAGGCGCGGACGCTCGACGCCAAGTGGGTCGACGACGGCGACAGCCGGTCCTACCTGCTGGCGTGGCTCATGACGCGGGCTCGGTGAGCCCGGACCCACCGCAGCAGCATTGACCCTGAGCCGCAGGCGAACTTCCCGCAGTTTGCCTGCGGCTCAGGCGAACTGCCAGGAGCGCTTGCTCAGGCCGAACCAGAAGCCGTCGATGACGCTGGTCGCGTCGACCCCACCGGCCGAGGCGGCCCCGAGCGCCACGTAGAGCGGCGCCCAGTGCTCGGTACGGGGGTGCGCCTCGCGGGCGGCCGGCGCCTTGGCGAGGAAGTCGAGCACCGAGTCGACGTCGCCGCGGCCGACGGTCTCGGCCGCCCAGTGGTCGAACTCGGCCGACGGGGTGGGGGGAGCGGCATCCGACGGGGCGCTGGGGTTGAACCAGCCCAGGTTGTGCGTCGTGAACCCCGAGCCCAGGATCAGCACGTTCTCGTCGCGCAGCGGGGCGAGCCGCTCGCCCAGCGCGAACAGCCGGTGCGGGTCGAGGGTGGGCATCGAGAGCTGCACCACCGGCACGTCGGCCTCGGGGAACATCTCCTTCAGCGGCACGTAGGCGCCGTGGTCGAGCCCGCGGGAGGGGTCCTGGTGCAGGGTCTCACCGGCGCCGGACAGCAGCCCGGCCACCGACCGGGCGAGGCCGGGTGCCCCCGGCGCGTCGTAGGTCACCTCGTAGTAGCGCTGCGGGAAGCCCCAGAAGTCGTAGAGCAGCGGCACGTCACCGGTGGTGGCGGTGACTGCGATCGGGGCGAGCTCCCAGTGCGCCGACACCACGAGGATGGCGCTCGGCCGCGGCAGGTCGTCGGACCACGCCGCGAGCTCGGCCGTCCAGGTGGTGTCGTCGGCGAGCGGCGGCGCGCCGTGGCTGAGGTAGACGACGGGCTGGCGGGACTCGGTGCTCGGCGTCGCAGTGGTCATCGCGGTCGCTCCCTGCATTAGTTGCATCTTCAACTATAGCGCACGGGCGCCCGTTCCCGCCCAGCGTGCTCCTCCCGTCGGGTCGCGCGTGGTGCATCACCTTGCGGGTGGGTCGGTGCGTGCGGTGCTGCAGGGGGCGCGACGGGTCGCGCGTGGTGCATCACCTTGCGGGTGGGTCGGTTGCGTGCGGTGCTGCAGGGGGCGCGGTGGGTCGCGCGTGGTGCATCACCTTGCGGGTGGGTCGGTTGGTGCGGTGCTGCAGGGGGCGCGACGGGTCGCGCGTGGTGCATCACCTTGCGGGTGGGTCGGTTGGTGCGGTGCTGCAGGGGGCGCGACGGGTCGCGCGTGGTGCATCACCCCTGGGCCACTCGGTCGCCGCGGCATCCGGTCGGTGCAGACCCTCGACGGCCCCGCGGCGGCATGGTTGCCTGAACCCGTGCCTTCGACACCCCCCGACAGCAGCCCGACCGAGCCGACCTTCCTCGGCATCCACACCGGCTCGTTCTCCACGCCGGCCGCCGGCAACCCCACCGTCGTCATGGTGGAGGCGGCCTACCGCCACCATGGGATCGACGCCCGCTACCTCAACTGCGAGGTCGGGCCCGGTGGGCTCGCGGATGCCGTGGCCGGCGCCCGCGCGATGGGCTGGGCCGGGTTCAACTGCTCGCTGCCGCACAAGGTGGCCGTCATCGACCACCTCGACGCCCTGGCACCCTCGGCCGAGGTGATCGGCGCGGTCAACACCGTCGTGGCCACCGACGGTGACCTGCTCGGGCACAACACCGACGGGCAGGGCTTCGTCGAGTCGCTGCGCACCGTGGTCGACCCGGCCGGCATCGACCTGGTCGTGCTCGGCGCCGGGGGCGCCGCCCGCGCGGTGGCCGTCGAGACCGCGCTGGCCGGCGCGGCATCCGTCGTGATCGTCAACCGCAACGAGCGCCGCGGCGCCGAGCTGGCCCGGGTCGTCACCGAGGGCACCGGGGTGCCGGCCACGTTCGTGCCCTGGACCAGCACGTATGCCGTGCCCGGGGGCGCCGACGTCGTCGTCAACGCCACCTCGGTCGGCTTCGGCGACGCCGAGGCCCTGGTCGACCTCGACCTGGACAGCCTGCGCGCGGGCGTCGTGGTGGCCGACGTGGTCGTCTCGCCGCCGCACACCGCCCTGCTGCGAGCGGCGGCGGTGCGCGGTGCCCGCACCCTCGACGGGCTCGGCATGCTGGTCGGCCAGGGCGCCCTGGCGGTGCGGCACTGGACGGGCGTGGAGCCCGACCGCGAGGTGATGCGGGCGGCCGTGGCGCGGGCGCTGGGGCTGTAGCGACACGGCATCCACGACCCCCGTTTGCACGAAAGCACGACCCGGGCGCTACCGTCATCCGCGTCACCACGTCGACGCAGCGACGAATCCGCTGCACGTGGAGGGCGGAAACGGACACGGTGGAACACATGGCAACAGGTCGCAAGCTCGTCATCGTCGAGTCGCCCGCGAAGGCGCGCACGATCGCCGGCTACCTCGGCAGCGACTGGGACGTCGAGGCGTCGGTCGGGCACATCCGCGACATCCCGACCCCGAGCGAGATGCCCGCGGACATCAAGAAGGGTCCGTTCGGCAAGTTCGGCGTCAACATCGAGGACGACTTCGAGCCGTACTACGTCGTCGACGCCGACAAGAAGAAGAAGGTAGCCGAGCTCAAGCGGCTGCTGAAGAACGCCGACGAGCTCTACCTGGCCACTGATGAGGACCGCGAGGGCGAGGCGATCGCCTGGCACCTGCTCGAGACCCTGCAGCCCAAGGTCCCGGTCAAGCGGATGGTGTTCCACGAGATCACCAAGGAGGCCATCCAGCGCGCCTCCACCACGACCCGCGACCTCGACACCCGCCTGGTCGACGCCCAGGAGACCCGCCGCATCCTCGACCGGCTCTACGGTTACGAGGTCAGCCCGGTGCTGTGGCGCAAGGTCAAGGCGGGGCTGTCCGCCGGGCGCGTGCAGTCGGTGGCCACCCGCCTGGTCGTCGAGCGCGAGCGCGAGCGGATGGCGTTCCGCGCCGCCTCCTACTGGGACGTCGAGGGCGACTTCACCCCGGATGCCGAGTCGAACCTGTTCACCGCCAAGCTCACCGGCGTCGACGGCTCGAAGGTGGCCAGCGGCCGCGACTTCGCCGACGACGGCACGCTGACCAACGCCAAGGCGACGCCGCTCGACGAGGCCGCGGCCACCGGCATCGCCAACGCGCTGCGGGCCGCCGACGTCACCGTCACCGACGTCTCCGAGAAGCCCTACACCCGCCGCCCGAGCGCGCCGTTCACGACGAGCACCCTGCAGCAGGAGGCCTCGCGCAAGCTGCGGCTCAACAGCCGCAACGCGATGCGGGTGGCCCAGCGGCTCTACGAGAACGGCTACATCACCTACATGCGCACCGACAGCACGTCGCTGTCGGAGTCGGCGCTGACCGCCGCCCGTACCCAGGCCCGCGAGATGTACGGCGCCGAGTACGTGCCCGATTCGCCCCGGCACTACGAGAAGAAGGTCAAGAACGCCCAGGAGGCGCACGAGGCGATCCGTCCTGCGGGTGACCGGTTCCGCACTCCCGCACAGGTTTCCGGTGAGCTGCGCGGGGAGGACTTCGCGCTCTACGACCTGATCTGGAAGCGCACCATCTCCTCGCAGATGGCCGACGCGCGCGGCTCCACGGCATCGGTGCGCCTGGGCGCCACCCTCGACGGCGGCGCCCCGGCGACCACGGTCGAGCTGTCGGCCAGCGGCACGGTCATCACCTTCCGCGGCTTCCTCGCGGCCTACGAGGAGGGGCGTGACGAGCGCCAGGCCGCGCGTCGCAAGGACGAGGCCGAGGAGGAGCGCCGCCTGCCGCGGCTCGGCGTCGGCACCGCGCTGCGCACCGTGCGCACCGAGGCCAACGGCCACGAGACCTCGCCGCCGCCGCGCTACACCGAGGCCACCCTGGTCAAGGCGATGGAGGAGCGCGGCATCGGCCGGCCCTCCACCTACGCCTCGACGATCGGCACCATCCAGGACCGCGGCTACGTCTCCAACCGCGGCTCGGCGCTCATCCCCAGCTGGCTGGCCTTCGCCGTGACCCGGCTGATGGAGGAGCACTTCTCCCGCCTCGTCGACTACGACTTCACCGCCTCGATGGAGGAGGACCTCGACGCCATCGCGCGCGGCGACCAGGGGCGGGCGGCGTGGCTGCACCGCTTCTACTTCGGCGACGAGGCGAGCTCGGCCGAGGGGCTGCGCGACCTCGTCGAGGATCTCGGCGACATCGACGCCCGGGCCATCTCCACCATCGACATCGGTGAGGGCATCGTCGTGCGGGTGGGCCGCTACGGTCCCTACGTCGAGGAGACCGTGCCGGCCGGCATCGACCCGGCCACCGGCGAGGTGACGGATGCCGCCGCGCTGGGTGACGACGGAGCGCCCGTCACGCCGCGGCGCGCCACCATCAACGACGACGTCGCCCCCGACGAGCTGACCCCGGCGATGGCCCGCGAGCTGCTCGACACCGCCGCCGACGACGGGCGGGTGCTCGGGCAGGACCCGGCCACCGGCCACGACATCCTCGCGAAGGCCGGCCGCTACGGCCCCTACGTCACCGAGGTGCTGCCCGAGGCCGACGTGGCGCCGGCCAAGGGGCGGGGCAAGGCCGTCAAGTCCAAGCCGCGCACGGCATCCCTGTTCAAGGACATGGACCTCGCCACCATCGACCTCGACACCGCGCTGAAGCTGCTCTCGCTGCCCCGCGTGGTCGGCGCCGCCGAGGACGGCGAGGAGATCACCGCGCAGAACGGCCGCTACGGGCCTTACCTGAAGAAGGGCACCGACTCGCGCTCGATCGAGACCGAGCAGCAGCTGTTCGACATCACCCTCGAGCAGGCGCTGGCGATCTACGCCCAGCCCAAGCAGCGTGGCCGCGCGGCGGCCAAGCCGCCGCTGGCCGAGCTGGGCACCGACCCGGTGTCGGGCAAGCCGGTGGTGGTCAAGGACGGCCGGTTCGGGCCGTACGTCACCGACGGCGAGACCAACGCGACGCTGCGCAAGGACGACGACCCCGAGAAGATCACGCCCGAGCGCGGCTACGAGCTGCTCGCCGACAAGCGGGCCCGCGGCCCGGTGAAGAAGACCGCCCGCAAGAGCGCGAAGAAGGCGACCACCCGCAAGACCGCCGCAAAGAAGACCACCGCCACGAAGGCCACCGCGAAGAAGGCGGCCCCCCGCACCACCAAGAAGGCCTGAGACCGGCTCGGAGCCGGGGTCCGCGACGATGTCCCGCTTCCTGTTCGCCACGGTGCCGGTGCCGGCGCACAGTCGCAACCCGCTGCCGATCGCCGCGCGGCTGGTCGCGCGCGGGCACGAGGTGCTGTGGTTCGCGAGCCGGCGGTTCCACGCGGGCATCGCGGCGGTGGGCGCCACGCCGGTGCCGTACGGCGCCACCCGCGACTACGACGGCGAGCGGCTGCTCGAGGAGTTCCCGGAGCTCGCCCGGCTGCGCGGGCCGCGAGCCATCGGCTGGGCGTACGCCGAGCTCTTCGTCGGCGATGCGCCCCACCGGGTTGCCGACCTCGCGCCGGTGCTCGCCGCCCACCCCGTCGACGCCGTGCTCTGCGACAGCCTGAGCTACGGCGTCAAGCTGCTCGCCGAGTCGCTCGGCGTGCCGACCGCGACCTTCGGCGACGGCCCGCTCGCCCGAGCCCACGGCACGACCCCCGCGTTCGGGCCGGGGCTGCAGCCGATGCGCGGCCCGGTGTCGAGGTTGCGCAACCACGCGGTGCGCGAGGCGACCCGACGCTGGGTGTTCGCACGGGCCCAGGAGCGCCGTGACCGGCTGCGCGCGTCGATGGGCCTGCCGCCGGACGGCCTGGATGTGCTCGAGGCCGCGGTCTCGCCGATGCTGCACCTGCAGGGCTGCACCCCGTCGTTCGAGTACCCGGTGGCCGACCTGCCGGCCACGGTGCAGTGGGTGGGTGCCCTGCGGCCGGACCCACCCGGCGCCTGGGTGCCGCCGCCGTGGTGGGACGAGGTGCGCACCTCGACCCGGCCCGTCGTGCACGTGACCCAGGGCAGCATCCGGCCCGACATGCGCGAGCTCGTGATGCCGACGCTGCGAGCGCTCGAGCACGACGACGTGCTCGTGGTCGTCACCACCGGCGGGGTGCCACGCGCCGAGCTGGAGGCGGCGTTCGGTGGGGCGCTGCCGGGCAACGCGCGGGTGAGCCCCTTCATCCCCTACGACCTGCTGCTGCCGCACGCCGACCTGTGCGTGACCAACGGCGGCTACACCGGGGTGACCACGGCCCTGCACCACGGGGTGCCGCTCGTGCAGGCCGGGTCGACCGAGGAGAAGGCCGAGATCGGCGCCCGGGTGGCCTGGAGTGGCGCGGGGGTGCGGATCCGCGCGACGTCGCCCGGTCTGCTGCGGGTGCGCCGGGCGGTGCGAAGCGCCCTGCACGACCCGCGGTACCGCGCGGCGGCCGGGCGGATCGGCGCGGAGATGCGGCGGCACGACGCCGCCGAGGAGGGCGCCGACCTGCTCGAGCGGCTGGCCGAGACCGGCGCACCGGTGACCGAGCCGGTCGTGCCGGTGCACGCCCGCTGAGCCACCGCGCTTCCCCTTGCTCAGGTGGTTACCCGCGGGTAGGTTCGGGGGACCGTCCGGGCCACGAGGGCCCGGCCACCTCCCGGGAGCCCGCATGGCACTGCACCCCGAGCTGCTCGAGACGATGTCGTCGACCGAGTTCGTGGGACTCATCAAGAGCATGCCCGACAACGAGATCCGCGACGACTTCGCCGGCGAGCACCGCGGCCCGCTGCTCGACGCGATCTTCGCGCGGTTCCCGCACCAGTTCCGCCCCGACAAGGCCGGTGACCGCACGGCGCGCATCGACTTCCGGGTCACCGGCGGCCCCGGCGACACCAGCGACACCTACGGCGTGCTCGTCGACTCTGGCACCTGCACCGTCGAGAAGGGCGCCGGCGACGCCCCCGACCTCTCGCTGATGCTCGGGCCGGCCGAGTTCCTCAAGCTGATCACCGGTACTGGCAACCCGGCGATGATGTTCATGATGGGCAAGGTCAAGGCGCGCGGCGACCTCGGTCTCGCCAGCGGGCTCGCGAACTGGTTCGAGGCCCCCAAGGGCTGACCCGGCATCCGGCTTGACCCTCACGCGACGTGAGGCGGCACGGTGGTGACATGACCGCGACGAGCCAGCACACTGCACAGGTGGAGCTCACCGTGGGCCAGGTGGCCGAGTCCTTCGGCGTCACGGTGCGCACGCTGCACCACTACGACGCCGAGGGTCTGGTCGTGCCGAGCGCGCGCACCCCGGCGGGGTACCGCCTCTACACGGATGCCGACCTGGCCCGGCTCGCCACCGTCGTCACCTACCGCCGGCTCGGCCTGCCCCTTCCCGAGGTGCGCGCCCTGCTCGACGGCGAGGGCACGCCGGAGGAGCACCTGCGCCGGCAGCGCGACGCGGTCGTGTCCCGGCTGGACGAGCTCGAGCAGCTCGTCACGGCCATCGACCGAGCACTGGAGAGAGAAATGGAACAACGACCCGCCACCACCGACGAGCTCAAGGAGCTGTTCGGCGACGGCTTCAGCGAGGACTACCAGGCCGAGGCGCAGGAGCGCTGGGGCGAGACCGACGCGTGGAAGCAGTCGGCCGCGCGCACGAAGAGCTACACCAAGGCCGACTTCGAGCAGATCAAGGCCGAGGCGGATGCCGTGAACGTCGCCTTCGTGGCCGCGCTGCGGTCGGGCGCCCCGGCCGACTCGGTCGAGGCGATGGATGCCGCCGAGGAGCACCGCGCGCACATCGAGCGGTGGTTCTACGACCTCGACCACACCTTCCACCGGGGGCTGGCCGACATGTACGTCGCCGACCCGCGGTTCACGAAGACCTACGAGGACATCGAGCCGGGCCTGGCTGCCTACGTGCGCGACGCCATCCACGCGAACGCCGACCGGCACGAGGGCGCCGCCTGACCGGCGGTCCGCACGGCTTCGCGATGCCGTGGACGCGCGGTGTCGCGACGCTGGCCTAGGCTCGCCTGCGTGACGGGACGCGACCGGCTGTTTCTCGCCTTCGAGGGTGGCGACGGCGCGGGCAAGTCGACGCAGGTGCGGCTGCTCGCGCAGGCGCTGCGTGCCCGCGGCCGCGAGGTCGTCGTCACCCGCCAGCCGGGGGGCACCGAGCTCGGCGCCGCCATCCGCGACCTCGTGCTGCACGGTGACCACGTCTCGCCGCGGGCCGAGGCGCTGCTCTTCGCCGCCGACAAGGCGCACCACGTCGACCAGCTGGTGCGGCCGGCGCTCGAGGCCGGCGAGGTGGTCATCACCGACCGCTACACCGACTCCTCGGTGGCCTACCAGGGGGCGGGGCGCCACCTCGGGGCGGCCGAGGTGCACGACCTGCAGATGTGGGCGGTCGACGGCCTGGTGCCGGCCCTCACCGTGGTCGTCGACATCACCGCCGAAGAAGGGCGGCGCCGGCGCGGCGACACCCACGACCGCCTGGAGTCCGAGGAGGACACCTTCCACGACGCGATCCGCCAGCACTTCCTGTCGATGGCGGCAGGCCACCCCGAGCGCTACCTGGTGGTCGACGGCACCGAGCCGCCGCAGCGGCTGCACGACGCCGTCATGACCCGCCTCGAGGCGATGGGGCTGGTCGACCCGTGAGCGTGTGGACCGACGTCATCGGCCAGGAGAGCGCGGTCGCCACCCTCGAGCACGCCGTGCGCACCCCGGAGGCGATGACCCACGCGTGGCTGTTCACCGGCCCACCGGGGTCGGGCCGCTCGGTGGCCGCGCGGGCGTTCGCCGCGGCGCTGCTCTGCCCCGACGGCGGCTGCGGTGAGTGCCGTGAGTGCCGCACGGCTTTGGGTGGCACCCACGCCGACGTCGACGTCATCGCCACCGAGGGCCTGTCGATCAAGGTCGAGCAGGCGCGCGAACTCGTGGCCCTGGCCGCCCACCGACCCTCGGTCGGGCGCTTCCGGGTGATCGTCGTCGAGGATGCCGACCGGCTCACCGAGCGTGCCGCCGACGCCCTGCTCAAGGCGCTCGAGGAGCCTGCGCCGCGCACCGTGTGGATGCTGTGCGCCCCCTCGGTGGAAGACGTCATCATCACCATCCGCTCGCGCTCGCGGCACGTGCGGCTGCGCACCCCACCGGTCGAGGCGGTCGCGGCGCTGCTCACCCGCCGCGACGGCGTCGACCCGTCGATGGCCCTGTACGCCGCCCGGGCCGCCCAGTCGCACGTGGGCCTGGCCGCCCGGCTGGCGCGCGACGAGCACGCCCGCATCCGCCGCCACGACGTCATCACCCTGGCCACCCGCATCGTCAGCGTCGGCGACGCGATCGGCGCGGCCAGCGACCTGATGACGATCGCGGCAGAGGAGTCGGCGGCGGCGTCCAGCGAGCGCGACGCCGCCGAGAGGGTACGCCTGATGGAGGTGCTCGGCGCCGACCCCAGCGCGCGCACCCAGCCCCCGCACATCCGCTCGCAGCTCAGCTCGCTCGAGAAGGAGCACAAGGCGCGGGCCACCCGGTTCACGCGAGACGTCATCGACCGGGCGCTCGTCGACCTGCTGTCGGTCTACCGCGACGCGCTGGTCGTGCGCACCGGAGCCGGCTCGGCGCTGGTCAACGAGGACAGCCGGCAAGTGGTGCAGCGGGTGTCCGAGCTGCTCGGGCCCGACGACCTGCTGCGCGCGATGGACGCCATCGGCACGGCTCGCGAGCGGATCGGCGCCAACGTCAACCCGCTGCTCGCGCTCGAGGCGATGGCGCTCGACCTGCGGCTGCCGCGCTGACGGCCGCCGATCATTGCCGATTCGTGACCTGACGCCGGCGCGGGTGCCCAGACGGCTCGCTTATCGTGCGCCCATGAAGTCTCGCCGCGTCGCCGCCCTCGTGGGGGCCACGGCCACTGCCCTCGTCCTCACCGGGTGCTCGGTCATCGACGGCATCGGCGGCTCAGGTAGCGATCCCTCGGTGTCGGTCACCCCGCAGAGCCCGCCCCCTGGCTCCGAGGCGCTGGCGCGCTTCTACGCCCAGCACCTCGAGTGGACCAGGTGCGACGACGCCCGGTGCGCGAAGCTCGAGGTGCCCGTCGACTACGCCAGGCCGTCGGGTGACACCATCGAGCTGGCGGTGGTGAAGGTGCCGGCCCGCAAGTTCTCCAAGCGTCTCGGGTCGCTGGTCGTCGACCCGGGCGGGCCCGGCGCCTCGGGTGTCGACTACGCGCGGGCCGCCGACGTCATCGTCGGCAAAGGCGTGCGCGACGCCTACGACGTCGTCGGCTTCGACCCACGCGGGGTCGGTCGCTCCTCACCCATCGACTGCCTCACCGACCGCCAGCTCGACACCTTCCTGGGCAGCGACCCCACTCCCGACAACCCCGCCGAGGAGCAGGCCTTCGCGCAGACCGCCCAGGGATTCGCGAAGGCCTGCGGCAACAACGCCGGGCCGCTGCTCGCGCATGTGTCCACCAAGGACGCCGCGCGTGACATGGACGTGCTGCGCGCGGCCCTGGGCGAGCCAAAGCTCAACTACCTCGGCAAGTCGTACGGCACCTACCTCGGCAGCGTCTACGCCGGTCTGTTCCCGCAGAACGTCGGCCGGATGGTGCTCGACGGCGTCGTCGCCCCCGACCTCACCGCCGACGAGCTCAACCTCGGGCAGGCCAGGGGCTTCGAGCTCGCGACCCAGCGTTGGGCGGCCTACTGCGTCCAGAAGGGCGACTGCCCGCTCGGCGACTCGGTGGATGCCGTGATGAATGGGCTGCGCACCTTCCTCGCCTCGGTCGACAGCAGCCCGTTGCCGCGCACCGGCGACAACGCGGTGCCCCGGCTCACCGAGGGCTGGGCTTGGGTCGGCATCGCCGAGGCGATGTACGCCCAGGGCTCCTGGCAGTTGCTCATCGACGCGATGCGCGACGCCGTGGCCGGCGACGGCACCTCACTCATGCAGCTCGCCGACCAGTACGCCCACCGCGATCCGGGTGGCCAGTACTCCGACAACCTGATGGAGGTCATCTTCGCGGTCAACTGCCTGGACAGAACCACCAGCAGCGACCTCGCCGAGCGGCACCGGCTGGCGCAGGAGTCGCTGAAGGAGGCGCCGACCTGGGGCCCGTTCCTCGTCTGGAGCTCGCTGCCGTGCGGCTTCTGGCCGGTCAAGGCCACGGGGGCGCCCGAGAAGATCTCTGCGAAGGGCGCGGCCCCGATCGTGGTCATCGGCACCACCCGTGACCCCGCCACGCCCTACGAGTGGGCGGTGCGGCTGCGCGACCAGCTCGCCGACGCCTCGCTGGTCACCTTCGACGGCGACGGCCACACGGCATACACCCGCTCCAACAAGTGCGTCGACGGCGCCGTCGACGCCTACTACCTCAAGGGCACCGTGCCCAAGGACGGCCTGCGCTGCTGAGCCTGCGCCGGTGAATACCGGGATTCGCGGTGGTGCGGCCGCACTCCGTATACTCGTGCGGCGTGCCCGAGCCCGCTCGGCGCCCGCCGCCTTAGCTCAGTCGGCCAGAGCGATTCACTCGTAATGAATAGGTCAAGGGTTCGATTCCCTTAGGCGGCTCCACCGCACGGCGAAAAGGCCCCCACGACGGATGTCGAGGGGGCCTTCCCGTGGGTGAAGGCCGCACCGCTGCCGGCCACCGCTCCTGCCGACTGCCTGTCTGCAGGAACGGCATCCACCGCAGTGCACCTTCACGCGTGTCGCGCACCACGGTTCTCCGCGGGTGGGCTTGGCTGCTGCGACACTGCGGCCATGTCCTCGAGCACGCCCGACGTCGCTGCCACCCCGCTGCTGACCCGGCGCGACTGGGCGGCCCTGCTGACCATCGGGTTCGGCGTCTCCCTGGTGATCATGGACGCGACGATCGTCAACGTCGCCCTGCCGGTCGTCATCAAGGACCTGTCGCTGACGGCGACCGAGGCGCAGTGGATGAACGCGGTCTACTCGTTGGTGTTCGCCGCGCTGCTCATCACCGTGGGGCGGATCGGTGACCTCAAGGGCCGCCGGCTGCTCTTCCTGATCGGCATGGTCGTGTTCATGTCCGCCTCGGTGGTCGCCGGCCTGTCGGTCAACGGGCCGATGCTCATCGCGGCGCGCTTCGTACAGGGCATCGGAGCGGCGATGATCCTGCCGTCCACCCTCTCGAGCCTCAACGCGCTCTTCACCGGCCGGGCCCGCGTCATCGCCTTCGCGGTGTACGGCTCGGCGATCGGCGGGATGGCCGCGCTCGGGCCGCTGCTCGGTGGCTGGCTCGCGACCGACTACTCGTGGCGGTGGGCGTTCTGGCTCAACATCCCGGTGGGCCTGCTCGTCGTCGTCGGCATCGTCAAGGCACTGCCTGAGACCCGCGACCCCAACGCGACGCCGAGCCGCGACCTGCTGGCCGTCGCCCTGACCATGTTCGGGATGGGGGCGATCGTCTTCGGCCTGATCGAGGCGGAGACCTACGGCTGGTGGCGCACCGACTCCGGCGGCCTGTCGCCGGTGCCGTTCGTGCTCGCCGCCGGGGTGCTGTCGATGGTCGCGTTCGTGCTGCACGAGCGCCGCCGCGCGCGGGCCGGGATGCCGGTGCTCGTCGACCTCGGCCTGTTCGCCATCCCCACCTTCAGTGCCGGCGTGGTGGCGGCCCTCATCGTGGCCTTCGGTGAGTTCGGCCTGCTGTTCACGCTGCCGCTGCTGCTGCAGGGGACCCTCGGTTACACCGCCCTGCAGACCGGCTGGGTGATCGTCGCGCTGGCCCTGGGCACCTTCCTCATCTCCGGAGCCCTGCCGCAGATCTCGCGGTTCCTGCCGCAGCGCACCGTCGTGCAGATCGGCCTGGGGCTCGAGGCGGCCGCCGTGGGAGCGCTGGCCCTGCTCATCTCGATGGATGTCGCGACCTGGCAGCTGTGCCTCTCCCTGTTCGTGTACGGGATGGGGGTGGGGATGGCGACCGCCCAGCTGACCTCGCTGCTCTTGCACGACGTGCCGGTCGACGAGAGCGGGCAGGCGTCCGGGCTGCAGTCGAGCGTGCGCCAGCTCGGGTCGGCGCTCGGGGTGGCCGTGCTCGGCGGGTTGCTCATCGGCACGCTGGGCCGCGCCACCGAGGCCAACCTCACCGCCCTGTCGCTGCCGCCGGCGACTGTCACCTCGGTCACCTCCGCCGTCACCGAGTCCGCCGGCACCGCGATCGCCGGCCTGCAGGCCCAGCCGGCACTCACCGCCGTCGCCCAGGCCGCGAGTGACGCCATGATCACGGCGAGCCGGCTCACGACCACCTTCGCCGCGATCGCCCTCGTCATCGGGCTGCTCGCGACCTTCCGGCTGCCGCGCACGGCACTCGTGAGCCGTTCCGGGGAGGGGGCCGAGGCCAGCCCGGCAGCGCCGATGACCGGTGCCGACCCGGCGGCGAGCGCCGACCCGGCATCCGCCTGACGCAGCGACCCGGCATCCGCCTGACGCAGCGACCCGGCATCCGCCTGACGCTGCGACCCCGCGCGGACCGGCCGGTGCGTGCTGTCAGGGGGTCTCACCGGTGCGCGACGCTGCCCCGGGTTACCGTGTCCGCATGGTGCAGCCCGTCGTCGAGGTCGTCGGTGTCTACGACGCTGACGGCGGAGTCGTCGGTGAGCTCACCTACGTCGTCGGCCACCTGCTCGGGCGCACCAGCTGCTCGCTGTGCGACGTCACTCACGGCTCGGTGCGCCGCAGACCCGAGTGGGACGCCATGGTCGCGCGGCTGCCCGTGCCCGTGTGCCTCGTGCACCGCAACGATGCGAGCGACGACGACCGCCACGCGTGGTCGGTGTCCGGCCTGCCCGCGGTGCTCGGGGTGCGCGAGGACGGTTCTCGCACCGTGCTGCTCGGGCCAACCGGCCTGGCCGCCCTCGGCGGCTCTGTGCCCGCCTTCGAGCGGGCCCTGCTCGACGCCATGTCGGTCGGCGGCGTACGCCCCGGCGACGTACTCCCGGGGGAGTAGCCGCACCACCGCCGCCGGCAGGACGACCGCCGACGCCGGTCGTCCCTACGCTGGTCACATGCCCGGACCCGCCTCCCGCACGCCGTCCGCGCTGGTCGGTGACCGCGAGGTGGGTCGGGCGCCGGTGCCGGTTGACGGGTCCACCCCGGCGGATGCCGGGTTCGGCCCGTCATGGCCCGGCCGGGGCCCGTGGGGCACCGGCCGGCCGCCGCAGGTGGCCCTGGCCGTGGCGCTCGCCGTCGTGCAGCTCGTCGGCAGCCTCGGCGCGGCTCGCACCCAGCCGGACGCACGCCACCTCGACCTGCTCGCCGTGGCGCTGCTCCTGACGGGGCCGGTCGCCCTGGCCCTGATGACGCGCGCCCGGGTGCCGCTCGTGACCGTGGCCGTCGGGTCCCTGACGGCGGCCTACCTGGTGCTCGGCTACCCCTACGGCCCGGTCGTGCTCTCGCTCGTGGTCGCCCTCGTCGCCGCCGTGGTGACCGGGCACCGGGTCGTTGCCTGGCTGGTCACCGCGGCGGTGCTGGTGGCGCACGGGTTGGCCCTGGGCCTCGACCCCGGCCGGGGGTGGTCATGGGGTGCGGCGGCCGCGACGCTGGCCTGGGCGCTGCTCGTGCTCGCCCTGGCCGAGGTGGTCCGGGTGCGCGGCGAACGCACGGCCAGCCACCGCCGCGCCCTGGCCGAGCAGCGCCGCCGCCGCGAGGGGGAGGAGCGGCTGCGCATCGCCCGCGAGCTGCACGACGTCGTCGCCCACCACATGTCGCTCATCAACGTGCAGGCCTCGGTCGCACTGCACCTGCGCGGCACCCACCCCGAGCAGGTCGACGAGGCGCTGCAGGTCATCAAGGGGGCGAGCAAGGAGGCGCTGGTCGAGCTGCGCTCGCTGATCGAGGTGCTGCGCGAGGGTGACGGCCCGGCCCCGCGTCATCCGGCCGCAAGCCTGGCCGCGCTCGACGACCTCGTCGAGCGCTCGCGGCTCGCCGGTCTCGACCTCACGACCCGCACCACCGGCACCCCCGACGCGCTACCGCCCGGGGTCGAGCTGGCGGCCTACCGGGTGGTGCAGGAGGCCGTCACCAACGTCGTGCGGCACTCCGGGGCGGGCCGGGCCGAGGTGTCCCTCGAGCACCGGCCCGGCCGGCTGGTCGTCACCGTCGACGACGACGGCCGCGGCGTCGGTGACGTCGGCGTGCTGCGCGAGGGGAACGGCATCCGGGGCATGCGCGAGCGGGCCGCCGCCCTCGGCGCCGACCTGCGGCTCGCAGCGTCACCGCTGGGCGGGCTGCGCGTCGTCGCGAGCTTCCCCACCGCGGAGGCCCCGTGATCGGGGTCGTGCTCGCCGACGACCAGGCCCTGCTGCGGGCCGGCCTGCGCGCACTCCTCGACAACGAGCCCGACATCACCGTGCTCGGCGAGGCGGGCGACGGCCAGGCGGCGGTCGACCTCGTGCGTGAGCTGCACCCCGACGTGGTGCTGATGGACATCCGGATGCCGGGAACCGACGGCCTCGTGGCGACCCGGCTGATCGCCGCGGAGCCGGCGCTGGCCGCGACCCGGGTGGTCGTGCTGACGACGTTCGACCTCGACGAGTACGTCTTCGAGGCGATCCGGGCCGGGGCCAGCGGCTTCCTCGTCAAGGACACCGAGCCCACCGAGCTGCTCCGGGCGGTGCGGGCGGTGGCCGGCGGCGACGCGTTGCTGTCACCACGGGTGACCCGCCGGCTGATCGGTGAGTTCGCCTCGCGCAGCCGTCCCGGGGCCGGTCGCGCGGCCGAGCAGCGGCTGGCCCCGCTCACCGACCGCGAGCGGGAGGTCGTCGCGCTCGTGGGTGAGGGCCTGTCGAACGACGCGATCGCCGACCGGCTGGTGGTCTCGCCCTCGACCGCCAAGACCCACGTCTCGCGCGCCATGGTCAAGCTGCACGTGCGCGACCGGGCCCAGCTCGTGGTGCTCGCCTACGAGTCGGGGCTGGTGCGCCCCGGCTGGTCGCAGGACTGAGCGCATCGACCGTTCGCCCAGGCTCTGGTCCGTCCGCCCGGTTCCTGCCGGTCTGCCCGAGTGGCGGCGCGGTGGCGCCGCCACGCCGGCAGACCAGCGCCACCGGAGCAGATGGACCAGAGCCGGCCGCGTCGTACCGCCGGGGGAGTGCAGCAGGAGCCTCCCGCAGGGGGATTCGCGCGTCCATGCCCGGGCGAAGGATGGACGGCATCCCTTCCCGGCCGCAGCAGCGACCGAGGACCCCACGACCCCACGGAGCGACCGATGACCACCGTCACGACCCTCGCGCACACCCTGTCCTCGCACCCCGGCCCCTGGAACGGTGGCTACGGGTGGTTCCCCTTCTTCCCGATCTTCGGGTTCTTCTTCGTCGGGTTCTTCCTGTTCCTGGTCTTCGGCGTGTTCGGGCGCCGCCGTGGGTGGGGCGGCCCGCCGCACCGCGACCCGGTGCAGACGGCCGAGGGTGACCTGGCCCGCCGCTTCGCCGCCGGCGAGATCGACGAGAAGGAGTACGAGCAGCGGGTCAGCACCCTGCGCCGGCTCGGGCGGGGCTGACCCCAGGGCCCCCGCTCGCCCCCGGGCCGCGTGGCTAGGCTGGGAAGCCACTCCACGAAAGGTGCGACATGGGCGACATCCCCGCAGGCCCGGCCGGGTTCACCCGATACCTGATGAAGAGCAAGTTCGGCGCCGGCCGCGACTTCGCGGTGCTCGATCCCGACACCGAGGCACAGCTGTTCTTCGTCGACGGCAAGCTGGGCGCCCGCCCCAAGGCCGAGGTGCAGGCCGGCGACGGCAGCGTCATCTACAGCGTCAGGGGCCAGCTGCTCGGCATCCCGAAGAAGATGTCGATCACCGACGCGTCGGGCACCGAGGTCGCCTCGCTGAAGGCCAAGGCATTCTCGGCGATCAAGGACCGGATGACGATGCAGATGGCCAACGGTGAGCCCTGGCAGCTCACCGGGCAGTTCATCGAGAAGAACTACACCGTCACCAGCGGGGGTCACGACGTCGTGCGGATCACCCAGAAGTGGGTCACCGTGCGCGACAAGTACACCGTCGACGTCGCCGACGGCGCCGACCCGGGCCTCGCCTTCGCGATCGTCTGGGCCGTCGACCGCTGGGTCGAGCGGGACTGACGATGAGCCGCCACCCCGTTCCGGACGAGCCCGGGCCCGGGCAGGAGTCGGTCTGGGCCTACCCCCGCCCGCCGCGGGTCGAGCCGAGCGCCGAGCGCCTCGAGGTCTGGCTCGGCGGCGCGCGCATCGCCGTGTCGACCCGCTCGCTGCGGGTGCTCGAGACCAGCCACCCCCCGACCTACTACCTGCCCGCCGACGACTTCGTGCCCGGTGCGCTGCGCTCCACCGAGGGGTCGTCGTGGTGCGAGTTCAAGGGGCAGGCCGCGTACTTCGACGTGTGCGGTGGGGATGCCGTCGCGCCGCAGGCCGCGTGGACCTACCCGACCCCGAGCCGCGGCTTCGAGGCGATCGCCGGCCACGTGGCGGTGATGCCGGCCGCGATGCAGCAGTGCACGGTCGACGGTGAGGTGGTGCAGCCCCAGCAGGGCGGCTTCTACGGCGGTTGGGTCACCTCTCGGGTCGTCGGCCCGTTCAAGGGGGTACCCGGCTCCTGGGGCTGGTAAGCCGCCCATTATCGCCGTGCGTGCGGACGTGGTTGCCCTGACGACCGTTTCCGCACTCGCGACGGATTTCACACCGGGATCACGTGCTGCGGTAACCCTTGTCGAGAACCGACAGGGGACGGGCGCACCACCCAGGACGGCCTCGGCGGACCTCGCCCCACTCGACGCTGCCCCGGCGGACCCCGACCAGCGGGCGCGTGCCGCCGGCCCCTGCTGGCTCAGAGGTCGCTGAGCGGCTTCTCCTTGGTCGCGAGCTCGCGCCGGGCCTTCTCCGAGGCCGCCGCGTGCTCGTCCTCGGTGCGCTGCGCGGACCCGCCGTCCCAGCCCAGGTCGTCGTGCTCCGGCATCCGCCACCGTGCCGTGGTGACGCCGGCCTTCCTGGCCCGCTCGAACGCCTCCTCGATGCAGCGCATGGCGTCCTCGCGGCCCGCCCAGTGGGCGCCCTCGACCGACTTGCCGGGCTCGAGGTCCTTGTAGGTCTCGAAGAAGTGCTGGATCTCGAGCCGGTCGAACGAGCTGACGTCCTCGATCTCGCGGATGTGGTTCTTGCGCGGGTCGCCGGCCGGGATACACAGGATCTTGTCGTCGCCGCCGGCCTCGTCGCGCATGTGGAACATGCCGATCGGGCGGGCGCGCACCAGGCAGCCGGGGAAGGTCGGCTCGTCGAGCAGCACCAGGGCGTCGAGGGGGTCGCCGTCCTCGCCGAGCGAGTCCTCGACGTATCCGTAGTCGGACGGGTAGGCCATCGCGGTGAAGAGCATCCGGTCCAGCCTGATGCGCCCGGACTCGTGGTCGACCTCGTACTTGTTGCGGTGACCCTTGGGGATCTCGATGGTGACGTCGAACTCCACGGCGGGTTTCTCCTTCAGGGGGGTGACCTAGGCTCGCTGCACAGTCTGGCCCATGGGCGGGCAGAAGCACGAAGGGAGAGCGGGTGAGACGGGTCATGCTCGCCTCCCTCGCCGGGTCGGCGGTGGCCCTGGTCGCCGTGGCCGGCTACGCCACCGCCGACGTGTTCGACGTCGCCCCGGGCATCCTCACCCTCGACCGACCGGTCTCGGTGCCCACCCCCACGGTCTCGGGCAGGCCCGCCCCGGTGGTGCTCCCCGAGCCCGCCGCCACGCTCGACCCGCTGCTCACCGACACCGGCGTCGGCGCCCCGACGCCGACCGCTGCCGGCCTCGAGCGGGCGCTGAGCACGGCATCCGGCGACCCGGCCCTGAAGGGGGGCACCGGCATCAGCATCCGCGACGGCATCACCGGTGACGAGCTGTGGGGCCTGGCTGCCGCGACCCCCCGGGTGCCCGCGTCGACCCAGAAGCTGATGGCCTCGCTCGCGGTCGCCGACGGGCTCGACCTGGGCCAGCGGATGACGACCACGGTGGTCGCCGCCCGGGGCTCGGCCGACCTGGTGCTCGTCGTGGGTGGCGACACCATGCTCGCTCCGGGTGCGGGTGACCCGGGTGCCGTCGCCGGCCGGGCCGGGCTGGCCGACCTCGCCACCCAGGTCGCCGCCTCGCTCGCCCCCTCGGGGCGCACCACGGTCCGGCTTCGGCTCGACCTCACCTACGCCCCCGGTCCCCGCTACCCGTCGACGTGGAACCCGCACGACGTGCGCGACGGGTTCGCCCAAGCCGTCGTCATGACCGGGCTGGCCACCCAGCTGCCGCGGGCCGGGCATCCGTCGCCGCTCAGCCCCGAGCGCGAGGTCGCCACCACCTTCGTGAAGCGGCTCGCGGCCAAGGGCGTGCGGGCGACCCTGCTGCCCGAGCGCACCTGGTCGACGCCGGCGCCGGCGGGCGCCCAGGCCCTCGGCAGCGTCGAGTCGGCGACCTACGCCGAAGTGCTCGAACTCGCCCTCGACCGCAGCGAGAACTCGCTCACCGAGAACCTCACCCGGCAGGCGGCCTTCGCGCAGGGCCGTTCCACCACCGCGCAGGGCGACAACGCCCGGTTCATCCGCGAGCGGCTGACCGCCAACGGGGTGCCGACGGCCGGACTCGCCATCACCGACGCCTGCGGGCTCAGCCCCGGTCAGCTGGCCAGCGCCGCCACGCTGTCGGGTGTGCTGCGCCTGGCCGTCACCGATGCCGTGCCCGAGCTGCGCGGGGTCGTGGCCGGGCTGCCGGTGGCCGGGCTGTCGGGCACCCTGGCCCACCGCTTCTCGGCGCCGGCCACCCGGGGCGTGGTCGGCGTGCCGCGGGCCAAGACCGGCACGCTGCGCGCCGGGTCGGCGCTGGCCGGCACCACGGTCGACGCCGACGGGCGGCCGCTGACGTTCGTGCTGCTCGTCGACGGCTTTCCCGAGACCTACGGGGGAACGCTGCGTGCCCGGGCCGCGTTGGACCGGATCGTGGCCGCACTGACCAGGTGCGGCTGCCGCTGACCGCGGCACGAGGAGAGGCAGGAACCTGCGTGGCTTACGTCGACTGGGAGTTCGCCAAGACCACCGGACGGACGCTGGTGCCCGCGGGCCCGGCCGTCACCCGGGCCGAGGCGGAGGCCGAGGTCGCCGCGATCCGGGCCGCGGCCCGGGCCGCACGGGAGCCGGTCGCCGAGACCGCGCAGCTGCAGACGCCGCCGGAGGCACCCGACGCCCTGGTCGTCGACCGGGCCACCTGGATCAGCGTCAACGCCGACTCGATGAGCGCCATGCTCGACCCGACGTTCGACGCCATGATCGCCAAGCGCGGCGGTGACGCACCGGGCTCCACGGCGCAGGCCGTCGGCGGGAAGGTCACCGGGGCCGAGGCCGGTGCCCTGCTCGCCTTCATGGCCAGCAAGGTGCTCGGGCAGTACGACCTGGCCCCCGGCGGCACGCCGGCCCTGCTGCTGGTCGCGCCGAACATCCTCTCCGTCGCCACCGAGCTGGGCGTCGACCGCGAGGACTTCCGCAAGTGGGTCTGCATGCACGAGGAGACCCACCGGGTGCAGTTCACCGCGAACCCGTGGCTGCGCGACCACCTCGTCGAGCAGGCCCGCGCGCTCGCCATCGACCTGGCGCCCGACCCCGAGCGGCTCCAGGCGATCGCCGGCCGACTGGCCGAGAAGCTGCCCGACCTGTTCCGCGAGGGCAGCACCGGCCTCGCCGACCTGTTCACCACCCCCGAGCAGCGCGAGAAGCTCGCCGGGCTCACCGCGGTGATGTCGCTGCTCGAGGGCCATGCCGACGTGGTGATGGACGACGTCGGCCCGGCCCACATCCCCACCGTCGCGCACATCCGGGCCAAGTTCACCGAGCGGCGCAAGGGTGCCGGCACCCCCGACCGACTGCTGCGCCGGCTGCTCGGCCTCGAGGCCAAGATGCGCCAGTACCGCGACGGTGCCGTCTTCGTGCGCGGCGTGCAGGACAAGGTGGGGGTCGAGGCCTTCAACGCCATCTGGACCTCGCCCGACACCCTGCCGCTGGCCCGCGAGATCGAGGAGCCCGAGGCCTGGGTCCGCCGCGTCCACGGCTGATCCCGACTTCTTGCGGATTTCCCACCCGCGAGCGGCTGAGAACTGCCGACTTCGTGCGAGTTACACACGGTTCTCGCACGCCCGAGGCTGCGAGAACCGTGTGTAAACCGCACGAAGTCGGGAGGATGTGCGGCATGGAGCGTCGCTGGGGTTCGCCGGATGCCGCGACGGCCGCCATCCGGCTCGCCGTGCGCGCCTGCCTGGCCGACCTCACCGGGCCTCCCGACTTCGCTGACCTTGCCGACGTCGCGGATCACCCCGGGCGTCCCGACTTCGCTGACTTTGCCGCCGGCCCCGCCGGCCCGCTGGAGTCGGGGGGCTCTGGAGGGTCGGGGCTCGTGCTCGTCGCGTGCAGCGGGGGTGCCGACTCGCTCGCGCTCGCGGCCGCCACGGTGTTCGAGGCGCCAGGTGCCGGATGCCGCGCGGGCGCGGTCGTCGTCGACCACGGCCTCCAGCCGGGCTCGGCCGGCGTCGCGGCCCGAGCGGCCGAGCAGCTGCGCGCTCTCAGGCTCGACCCCGTGGAGGTGCTGACGGTCGAGGTGACGGCTTCCGGCGAGGGGCTGGAAGCGGCGGCCCGAGGGTCCCGCTACGCAGTCCTCGAGGCGGCCGCCGACCGGCACGGCGCGGTGGCCGTGCTCCTGGGCCACACCCTCGACGACCAGGCCGAGCAGGTGCTCCTCGGCCTCACCCGCGGCGCGGGGGCGCGGTCGCTGTCCGGGATGCCGGCCGCCCGCGGCCGCTGCCGTCGTCCCCTCCTCGGCGTGAGCCGCGAGCAGTGCCGCGCGTCGGTCCGCGCGCAGGGGCTGGCGTGGTGGGACGACCCGATGAACGAGGACCCCGCCTTCACCCGGGTGCGGGCCCGCCGGGCCCTGGCCGACCTCGAGCGCGACCTCGGGCCGGGGGTGGCGGCGGCGCTGGCGCGCACGGCATCCCTGCTGCGTGCCGACGCCGACCACCTCGACGCCCTGGCCGACGCCGCGGTGGCGACGCTGGGACCGCAGCCGTGGCCGGTCGACGGGCTCACCGGCATCCCGCGAGCCGTGCGCACCCGCGCCTGGCGGCGGCTGCTCGTCGCCGCAGGAGCGCCCGCCGGGCAGGTCGGCACCCGGCACACCGACGCCTGCGACCGGCTGCTCACCGCGTGGCACGGCCAGGGCCCGGTGCACGCCCCTGGCGGCCTGCGGGTGGCCCGATCGGCTGGGTTGGTCACCATCGACCCCGCCGATCCGGTTGACTAGGCACCACCACCCGCCCGTGCCCCACCCCAACCAGGAGCCGCAGTGGACGCCGCCCACATGGGAGCAGACCTCGAACGTGTCCTCATCACCGAGGAAGAGATCCAGGCCAGGCTCGGCGAGCTGGCCGGCGTGATCGCCACCGAGTACGAGGGCAAGGACCTCCTGCTCGTCGGGGTGCTCAAGGGGGCGGTGATGGTGATGGCCGACCTGATGCGTGCCCTGCCGGTCACCGTGCCGGTCGACTGGATGGCGGTGTCGAGCTACGGCTCGGGCACCAAGAGCAGCGGTGTCGTGCGCATCCTGAAGGACCTCGACTCCGACATCACCGGCCGGCACGTGCTGATCGTCGAGGACATCGTCGACTCCGGGCTCACCCTGTCCTGGATCAAGTCCAACCTCGAGTCGCGCAGCCCGGCCAGCGTCGAGATCTGCACCCTGCTGCGCAAGCCGGATGCCGCCAAGGTCGAGGTCGACGTCAAGTGGGTCGGGTTCGACATCGCGAACGAGTTCGTCGTCGGCTACGGCCTCGACTACGCCGAGGCCTACCGGGGCCTGCGGGTCGTCGGCACCCTCGCTCCGCACGTTTACAGCTGACCTCCGGCACCGGGGCGCCGTCGAAGCCCCGCGCCGTCCGGAACACGGGGGCGACGGGGCTCGTTGCTAGCGTGTACCTGTCCCACCCGGAGTGATCCCGGGCGGCCGATTGACCCACGAGCAGGAGGACCGGAGCGCGAGCTCCGCACCCACATGGACTTCAAGCGCATCTTCAAGACCCCGCTGTTCTGGGTCCTGGCCGTCATCGTGGTGATGCTGACGGTGTTCTCCTTCGACGGCAACGGCGGCTACACGACGGTCACGACCGCCCAGGCCGAGAAGCTGATCACCGACAAGAAGGTCGAGTCGGCGGTGCTGTCCACCGACAACACCCTCAACCTCGACCTCAAGCCGGGCCAGTCCTTCAGCGACTCCGCCTCCGACATCAAGGACGCCACCAAGGTCCAGGCCGACTACGTCGACGCCCGCGCCGAGCAGCTCATCACCGAGCTCAAGGCCAACGTGCCGAACGGCTACAACGACAAGAAGCAGGGCGACAGCGCCTTCTGGACCATCTTCATCAGCTTCTTCCCGGTGCTGCTGCTGGTCGGCCTCTTCTGGTTCCTCATGAGCCAGGCCCAGGGCGGCGGCTCGCGGGTGATGCAGTTCGGCAAGTCCCGCGCCAAGCTCGCCACCAAGGACACCCCGAAGGTCACCTTCGCCGACGTGGCCGGCGCCGACGAGGCCGTCGAGGAGCTGCACGAGATCAAGGAGTTCCTCGCCGAGCCCGCGAAGTTCCTCGCGGTGGGCGCCAAGATCCCCAAGGGTGTGCTGCTCTACGGCCCACCCGGCACCGGCAAGACCCTCCTCGCGCGCGCCGTCGCCGGCGAGGCCGGGGTTCCGTTCTACTCGATCTCCGGCTCCGACTTCGTCGAGATGTTCGTCGGCGTGGGTGCCTCGCGCGTGCGCGACCTGTTCGAGCAGGCCAAGGCCAACGCTCCCGCCATCGTGTTCGTCGACGAGATCGACGCCGTCGGCCGCCACCGTGGCGCCGGCCTGGGCGGCGGGCACGACGAGCGCGAGCAGACCCTCAACCAGCTGCTCGTCGAGATGGACGGCTTCGACGTCAAGACCAACGTCATCCTGATCGCCGCCACCAACCGCCCCGACATCCTCGACCCGGCGCTGCTGCGCCCGGGCCGGTTCGACCGGCAGATCGCGGTCGAGGCCCCCGACATGATCGGCCGCCACCGCATCCTCGAGGTGCACGGCCAGGGCAAGCCGCTGGCCACCGGCGTCGACCTGCTCGCCGTCGCCCGGCGCACCCCGGGCTTCACCGGTGCCGACCTCGCCAACGTGCTCAACGAGGCCGCGCTGCTCACCGCCCGCACCGACAAGAAGCTGATCGACGACGAGGTCCTCGACGAGGCCATCGACCGCGTCATCGCCGGCCCGCAGAAGCGCACTCGCATCATGTCGGCCAAGGAGCGCAAGATCACGGCCTACCACGAGGGCGGGCACGCCCTCGTCGCCTCGGCGATGAACCACCTCGACCCGGTCACCAAGGTCACGATCCTGCCGCGCGGGCGGGCCCTGGGCTACACGATGGTGATGCCCACCGACGACAAGTACTCCACGACCCGCAACGAGATCCTCGACCAGCTCGCCTACGCCCTCGGCGGGCGCGTCGCGGAGGAGATCATCTTCCACGACCCCACCACCGGCGCCGCGAACGACATCGAGAAGGCCACCGCGATGGCCCGCAAGATGGTCACCGAGTACGGCATGAGCGAGCGGGTCGGCGCGGTCAAGCTGGGCCAGAGCCAGGGCGAGGTCTTCCTCGGCCGCGACATGGGCCACCAGCGCGACTACTCCGAGCAGGTCGCCGCCGTCGTCGACGAGGAGGTCCGCAAGCTCGTCGACGACGCGCACGACGAGGCGTGGCACGCCGTCAACGACAACCGCGACATCCTCGACCGGCTCGTCCTCGAGCTGCTCGAGAAGGAGACGCTCAACGCCGCCGAGCTCGCCGCGATGTTCCAGGGCATCCACAAGCGGCCGGTGCGCGAGACCTGGCTGTCCAGCGAGCACCGCACCCTGTCCGACCTCCCGCCGGTGCTCACCCCGGCCGAGCGCCAGGCGGCGATGAACGGCCACAGCAACGGCTTCGGCGCCCCCGTGGGCTCCACGGTGACCCCCGGCGACCCCCGCACCCAGGCCGAGATCGACCAGGCCGCCCAGGCCGGGGCCGACCCGGACGTGCAGGACCACCCGCCGACCCAGGTCATCGAGGTGCCCGAGGGCGGCCGTGTCGAGCCCTGAGCCGGAGGACGCCGACGACCTCACCATGCGCGGCCCGGTCGACCGGCCGCGCGCCGAGGCCGCAGTGCGTGAGTTCCTCCTGGCCATCGGCGAGGACCCCGACCGCGAGGGGCTGATCGAGACCCCGGGCCGGGTGGCGCGGGCCGCTCGAGAGCTCTACGCGGGTCTGTGGCAGGACCCGGCTCAGGTGCTGTCGAAGACCTTCTCGATCGACCACGAAGAACTCATCATCGTGCGCGACATCCCGATGTACTCCACGTGCGAGCACCATCTGCTGCCCTTCCACGGCGTCGCCCACATCGGCTACATCCCCGCCGCTGACGGCAGGGTCACCGGCCTGAGCAAGCTCGGGCGGCTCGTCGAGGTCTTCGCCCGCCGCCCGCAGGTGCAGGAGCAGATCACCACCCAGGTGGCCGACGCGCTCGTCGAGCACCTCGGCGTGCAGGGGGTCATCGTCGTGATCGAGGCCGAGCACCTGTGCATGTCGATGCGCGGCGTGCAGAAGCCGGGCTCGCGCACCATCACCTCCGCCGTGCGCGGCCAGCTGCGCAACCCCGCCACCCGCGCCGAGGCGATGTCGCTGCTCCTCGGCGGCAAGCGGTGACCGGCCGGTGACCCTGCCGGAACCCCGGGTCGGCCGTCCGCTCGTCATGGGTGTGGTCAACGTGACCCCCGACTCGTTCAGCGACGGCGGGGCGTGGTTCACCCCCGAGGCCGCGGTCGCGCACGGCCGCGAGCTGGTGGCCCAGGGCGCCGACCTGCTCGACGTCGGCGGTGAGTCGACCCGCCCGGGGGCCGAGCGGCCGAGCACCGCCGAGGAGCTGCGGCGCGTCCTGCCCGTCGTCGAGGCATTGAGCCCGCTCGCACCGGTATCGGTCGACACGATGCGTGCCGACGTGGCCGCCGCGGCGCTGGATGCCGGTGCCGCGCTCGTCAACGACGTCAGCGGCGGCCTGGCCGACCCCGAGATGGTGCCCCTGGTCGCGCAGCGCGCGGTGCCGTTCGTCGCGATGCACTGGCGTGGGCACAGCCGCGACATGCAGGCCCGGGCGCACTACGACGACGTCGTCACCGACGTCGTGCGCGAGCTCACCGAGCGCGTCGAGGCCCTCCTGGCGGCCGGGGTGCGGCCGGATGCCGTGCTGCTCGACCCCGGTTTCGGCTTCGCCAAGAACGCCGACCACAACTGGCAGCTGCTGCGCCGGCTCGACGAGGTGGTGGCCCTGGGCCACCGGGTGGTCGTCGGCACGTCACGCAAGACCTTCCTGGGGTCGGTCGGCCGAGCGGGTACGGCGGCCCGCCCGCCGCTCGAGCGCGACGTCGCCACCGCCGTCACCACGGCGCACGCCGCCCGGCACGGGGTGTGGTGCGTGCGGGTGCACGACGTCGTCGCGACGGTCGACGCGCTCGATGTCGTCGAGGCGCTGCGCGGTCGGGGGAGCGAGTGAGGTACGGGGTGGCACGCGACCGGATCCGGCTCAGCGGCGTGCGCGGCCGGGGCTTCCACGGCGTCTTCGAGCACGAGCGCCGCGAGGGCCAGGAGTTCGTCGTCGACGTCGAGCTCGCCGTCGACCTCGGCCCGGCGGGTGCGAGCGACGACCTCGCCGACACGGTCAACTACGGCGAGATCGGCGCAGCCGCACTGGCCCGCATCGAGGGCGAGCCGCACGACCTCATCGAGCGCCTCGCCGAGCTCGTCGCCAGTGACGCCTTGACGCACCCGTCGGTCGACGAGGTCACGGTCACCGTGCACAAGCCGCAGGCGCCGGTCGGGGTGCCGTTCGGCGACGTGACGGTGTCGGTGACCCGCCGGCGTGTACCGGTGCCCGTCGTCGTCGCGGTGGGGGCCAACCTCCCGTGGGGGCTGAGCAGCCCGCACGACACGGCATCCTCGGCGATCGACTCGCTGGCCCACCACTCGATGGTGCGCGTCGTCGCGACGTCGGCGCTGTACGACAGCGACCCGGTCGGCGGCCCCGACCAGCCGACCTACGTCAACGGCGTCGTCCTCGCGCGCACCTCCCTCTCGCCGACGTCGCTGCTGCGAGAGCTGCACGGGGTCGAGGCCACCTTCGACCGCCGGCGCGAGGTGAGGTGGGGCGCCCGCACCCTCGACCTCGACCTGGTGCAGTACGGCGACCCGGCGACCGGCACCGACGTCACCTCCGACCTGCCCCGGCTCACCCTGCCGCACCCCAGGGCCCACGAGCGGGCGTTCGTGCTGCTGCCCTGGCTCGAGGCCGATCCCGATGCCGTGCTGCGCCACGCCGGCCGACCGGTGCCCGTCGCCGAGCTGGTCGCGACCCTTGACACCACCGGGATGCGCCCGCACGCAGCCGGCCCGACCGGCCCGGCCGATCCGGTCGGCCGCGCTATCGACGACGACGACGAAGGACACGAGAGCTGATGCGCCGCAGAGAGATCCGCGTGAAGACGCTCGCGCTCGTGGCAGGCGGTGGCGGGCATCATCTCGTTCGTCGTCTTCGAGCTGATCACCCGCAGCGGCACGCTGGTGCCGCGGCCTGCCCTGCTGTCCGGGGTGCTGCTCGTCGTGATGGGTGGCCTCGTGCTCTGGCTGGCCCGCCCGGTGCGGCGCTACCTGCAAGGGCGCGCGACCACCACCCTCGACCCGCTGCGCGCCGCGCGCACCGTCGTGCTGGCGCAGGCCGCCGCCCTCACCGGGGCGGCCGCGGCGGGCTGGTACCTCGGGCAGCTGGTGGTCGTGGTCACCGGCCTCTCGCTCGAGGCGAACCGGAGCCGGCTGCTGCCGCTCGCCGCCATCGTCGTGGCCGCCGTGGCGCTGGCCGCCGCCGGGCTGGTGGCCCAGCGCTGGTGCCGCGTCGACCCGCCCGACGAGGACGACGGAAGGCCCGCGACCGCGCTGCCTGCCCCGGGCTCAGGCGCGGGCGACCGCCCAGACCACCCAGTTGCCCACGTAGTGGCCGCCCTTGACCGGGGTGGTCGGGTCGCACGTGATGAGCCGCAGCAGGGGGCGCGGGTTGCCGGCATCCCAGATCGAGTCGTCCTTGGGCACCTGCTTCTTGGACACCGCCTCGGAGCGGGTCACCACGAAGTCGGCCTCCTCGCCGGAGGAGTAGATGACGCGCACCCGGCTCCCGGCCGCACTGTCGGCAGCTTCGCGAAGGTGTCCGGGCCGGTGGCCCGGGTGTTGATGTGACCGGCGAGGATCGACGCCCCGGGGTAGCCCGGCTTGGGCCAGCCCTTCTCGTCGTACCACCCGGCGACGCCGGCGGGAGGGGCGAGAACACCCTTGTCGTCCAGGCCGGTGGCCACCAGCGGCGCGTCGACCAGCACGGCGTCGCCCGGGGCGGTGACGATGACCCGCTTCGGTGTCCCCTGCGGGCGGGCGCTGATCGTGACCGGCGGCTCGGAGCGAGTGGCCGAGGGGGTGGGCGACGGGGTCACCGACGCCGGGCTGGGGCTAGGCTCGGGCTGCGCTCGGTGTGGCTCGGACCGGCGGCGGGGCCGGGTCGGCCGCGCACGCCCCGAGCAGGGCGAGCGCGAGCGAGGCCCCGACCGCCAGGGCGACCCGGCGGCGGCGTGGGGTGGGGGCGGAGGTCGGCACGACCTTCAGTGTCGGCGCGAGCTGCTGCGGGCGCGACCCGTGGCGACCGCACCGAGCGCCGACCATGAGGGCGCCGCCGAGCACGAGCGGCAGTGCCGAGGGGCCGTCGTCGCCGGCGAAGTCGGTCTGCACGACGACCGGGCGCACCGGGTCGGTGGGTCGCGGTGACAGTAACGGTCGGCGTCGGGGCAGCGGTCGCCTCGAACGAGTCGATGGTGATGTCACCCTCGTCGACGAGCGTGCAGCCCATGACCGGGTCGAGCGGATCAGCGGGACCGCTCGGGGCGGGCGAGGCCGGGCGGGAGCGGGCGTCGGGACCGTCGCGGTGGGCGTGCTGGTCGGGCCGGAACCGAGGGGGCCGGGGTCGAGAACGAGGAGGAAGTCGCTCGCCACCAGGGTGTTGGTGCCGGCGTCTCCGCGATGATCTTGTCACCTTGGCCGGTGACGTGAACGGTCATCGGGCCCGCCGCCGGCACCTCCTCGTCGCCGAACGTGAGCTCGACGATGTACGGCTCCTGGTCTCGTCGATGAGCGTCAGCGTGAGGCCACCGCCTTGATCGAGGCCAGCTGGTCTCGCAGCAGCGCGGTGAAGGCGTCGGGCAGGGTCACCGAACCGGTGAACGGGTCGATCGACACCTCGGTGCCGACCGGCACGACGAGGCCCGTGCCGATGCCGGAGTCGAAGGAGGCGGTGGCCGGCCCGGCGGGCGACGTAGTGTCGGAATGCCGGAACTCGCACTCGTACGACAGGTCTGCGGATGCCGCCTGGGCGGGGGACAGGGTGAGGGCGGCGGCGAAGAGGGCGGCGCCCCCGACGAGGCCGGCGCGCGTTGCGGCGCGGGCGGTGAGGCGCATGGTGTTTCCTTCGACGGCAGTGCGAGGGCTCCCGCTGGAGCCGAGCCGGACGCTATCCCACCGGTGCGGGTGCGCGCGACGATTGTGCGAGAACTCGCAACCCGCTACCGGGTCAGTGCCGCCGGGACGCGGATGCACCACGGACCCGCAGCGCGACGAGCGCTGCTCCCGAGGTCATCAGCCCCGTCCCGCCGAGCACCAGGGGCAACGCCGAGCGGCCGTCGGCACCGGAGAAGTCGGTCTGCACGAGCTCCGGGCGCACCGGCGTGGCGGAGGCGGTGGGCGAGGCGGTGGGGGTCGCCGTCGTGGATGCGGTGACGCCCACGAAGGTGTCGATCACGGCGTCGTCCGCGTCGACGAGCTCGCAGTCGAGCCGCAGGGAGAAGCCCTGGGGCAGGCTGGTGAGGTTCACGGTGAGCGTGCCCGTGGTGATGAGGGTGTTGGTGCCGGCCCGCGACCGCTCCGTGAAGAGCTGCACGTCCGCGAGGTCGACGGTCATCGGGCCGGACTCGGGGACCGGGGTCGCGGCGATGTCGAAGTCGGTCTCGTCCACCACCGCTGGGCCGGCTTCCCGGATGCCGGTGATCATGGTGCCGCCACCGTCGACCTCGGTCACCTCGTCGCCGCGCAGCGTCGCCACCAGCTCCGCGGGGATCACCACCGACCCGGTGAACGGCCTCACGTTCACGAACTCACCGGCGGTGACCTCGAGCCCGTCGGGGATCGCGGAGTCGAACTGGGCGGTCGTCGCCACCGTGCCGGAGTCGACCGGCTCGTCGCCCCGTGTCGACGCCCAGGCGCACGAGTAGGGCACGTCCCCGGACGCCGCGGAGGCGAGGCCGGCAGCGCCGACGCCCGTGAGCACGGCCAGGCCCCCGACCACGCCGGCACGGACGGTGGTACGCAGCAGTGCGGACATGCTTCTCCCCGAAGGCATCAGGCGGACGAGGTGCCCACCGCGTGCTCGGCAACCTAGCGTGACACCACGACGGGGACCAGCGACCTGCGAGTTCTCGCAACCGACGTGCCGCGGCGAGCAGAGAGCTACTTGTCGACGTCGCCGACGACGAAGAACATCGACCCGAGCACGGCCACCATGTCGGCCACCAGGCACCCGGGCAGCACCCGCGAGAGCACCTGCACGTTGTTGAACGACGCCGAGCGCAGCTTCAGTCGCCACGGGGTCTTCTCGCCGCGGGACACCAGGTGGTAGCCGTTGAAGCCCAGCGGGTTCTCCGTGGCGGTGTAGCGCTCGCCCTCGGGCACCTTGAGCACCTTGGGCAGCCGCTGGTTGACCGGGCCGGCCGGAAGGGTCGCGAGCGTGTCGAGGCACGCCTGGGCGAGGTCGAGGCTGACGTGCACCTGCTCCAGCAGCACCTCGAGGCGCGCCAGGCAGTCACCGGCGGTGCGGGTGACCACCCGGCCCGGGCCGCCGGGCGCGAACAGCGTGCCGTAGGCGAGGTAGGGGTCGTCGCGGCGCAGGTCGACGTCGAGCCCGCTCGCTCGACCGATGGGCCCGGTGACCCCGTAGGCGAGGCAGGTCTCGCGGGACAGCACCCCGACACCACGCGCGCGTGCCTCGACGATCTCGTTGCCGGAGATGAGCGACTCGAGCTCGGGCAGCCGGCGCCGCACGCCGTTCACCGCGGTCTCGACCCTGCCCAGCCACCCAGCAGGGACGTCCTCCTTCAGGCCGCCGACCCGGTTGAACATGTAGTGCATCCGCCCGCCGGAGGCCTCCTCCATGACGACCTGCAGCTCTTCTCGCTCACGGAACGCGTAGAAGACCGGCGTGATGGCGCCGAGCTCGAGCGGGTAGGAGCCGAGGAACATCAGGTGCGACAGAACGCGGTTGAGCTCGGCGAGCAGGGTGCGCAGCCACACAGCCCGCTCGGGCACCTCCATGCCGAGCATCGCCTCGACCCCCAGCACCACCCCGAGCTCGTTGCTGAACGCCGAGAGCCAGTCGTGCCGGTTGGCGAGCACGGTGATCTGCCGGTAGTCGCGCACCTCGAACAGCTTCTCGGCGCCCCGGTGCATGTAGCCGATGACCGGCTCGGCCGAGACGATGCGCTCGCCGTCGAGCACCACGCGCAGCCGGAGCACCCCGTGGGTGGCCGGGTGCTGGGGCCCGATGTTGAGCACCATGTCGGCCGTCGCCAGGCCACCCGCGCCCATGCCGACGTCGAGCGCTCGTTGCCCGGTCTCGGAGGTCACGCCGCCAGTCTGCCGCACGACCGCCCCGGCCCGTGGGCGGCAGCCCGCGAGCCGCGGGACCGGCCCGTGGTCAGCAGCCGGCGAACGTCTCGCCGCTGGTCCCCCATCCGTCCTTGTCGACGCGGACGAGGAGCAGCCGGTCGGAGTCCGGGGCGTCGGCCAGCTCGGTCGCGCTGACCGAGCGGGTCTGCAGCGGCTCGCCGGCCGCCACGCAGTGGTGCAGCAGGAACGTGGCGCCCTCCGCGATCGGGATGTCGAAGGTCTTCTTGGCGTTCTGGTTGACGTACCGGTTCGACCCGACCTTCCACGAGGTGACCCGCAGGCCCTGCTTGGCGACGACGGCATCCTTGACCTTGGGGTCGGTCCACCGGTCGAGCACGAGCACGTCGAAGCCGCCCTCGCGCTTGACGCCCGTCACCAGCCCGAAGTCGAACGCCCGGCCCTTGACGTCGCTGGTCGGGGCCTTGACCCGGCCCGCCACGGTGCTCGAGGGTGCCGGTGAGCTGGGCGAGGCGGCACCCGACGGGGTACCTGTCACGGTCACGACGACCTCTCGCGGGGCCTCCGCCCCGCACGCACTCAGGCCCGCGCCCGCCACCAGGGCGAGCGCGAGGGGGGCACACGGCATCCGACGTTGCATCCACCCAACGGTGCCAGATCGCACCGCCCCGAGTCACATCCGCGGTACGCGCCGCAGCACCCAGCGGAACCCGCCCAGCCCGTCGGGGGAGGTCAGGGCCACGAGCGCCGAGGCAGCGGCCAGGGCCGCCAGGTAGCCCGCCGGGTCGGTGCGCGCCAGGCCGTGGTCGGGGGTGCGGGCCTCTGCCCCCAGCGCGTGCAGCGCGGCGCGCTGGGTGGTGACCTCGTCGTGCTCGAGCGAGTCGACCGCGACGTGGGCGGTGAGGTCGCACGAGCCGTCGGGCACCGGTGCGACGACGGCGCCCGCCCGGTATGCCGTGAGCGTGCCGCCCAGGGGCCGCTCACCCGCCGTGTGCCCGTAGTCGACGGCGAGCAGGGTGCCACGCCGCACCCGCGACACCAGCTCGCGCCACGCGACGTCGCGGGCGAGCCCCACCTCGACCCGGGCCCCGACGGGCAGGTCTCCAGTCGGCCAGTGCCGGGCGCACCACTCGAGCTCGTCATCCGTGGGCGCGCCCCCGGTGGTCGACTCCTCGCCGGTGCTCGGGTCGACCAGCACCACGGCGACACGGCCGGGCTCGACCACCTCGGCCACGGTGCACGGCACCACGTCGAGCCACTCGTGGGCCACGACGACCACGTCGTCGAGGTCGGTCAGCTCGGGGGGCAGGAGACCGCCGCCGGGGGAGCGCAGCCAGGCCACGGCATCCGGCAGGTCCGCGGGGTCGGGGCACCACGTCGGCCCCGGTCAGCCGCAGGTCTGGCCGCTGCGCGGCCAGGTGGGTGAGCAGCTCGCCGCGGCCGCACCCGACGTCGACGACGTGGCGCACACCCTCGCGGTCGGCGAGGCGCCCGAGGGCGTCGGCGAACGGGGCGCCGAGCGGCCCGTGGGTGGAGGTCGTGAAGTGGCCGGCCGGCCCCTCGGGGCCGCGGTAGAGGCCGCGGGGGCCGTAGAGGGCGTCGTGCCACGCCTCGCGCCAGGGGACCATCACCCGCCGCACGGTACCCATCCGACCCACCCGGAGGACATGGTGCCGCCCACAGCGGGGCGGGGACACCTGTCGGTTCGCACCGGGATCCGCTACAACGGTCCCAGGATCCCCCGATGCCGGGGGTGGAGGGAGCGCCCCCATGTCAGCACCTGCCGAGCCGACCACGACCGAGCCCGGGCTCAAGGCGGGGGCCATCGGCTTCGTCGACGCCCTGGTCATCGGTCTGGCCGCCACCTCGCCGGCCTACTCGCTCGCCGCGGTCATCGGGGCGATCGCCGCCCTCGTCGGGGTCTACGCACCCGGCGTGCTGCTGGCGTCGTTCGTGCCGATGGCCCTGATCGCCTCCGCCTTCCTCTACCTGAACCGGGTCGACCAGGACTGCGGCACCACCTTCAGCTGGGTGACCCGGGCGATGGGCCCCTGGTTCGGGTGGCTGGGTGGCTGGGCGATCGCGATGACCGGCGTGCTGGTGGTCGGCTCGCTCGCCGACGTCGGGGTGAGCTTCAGCCTGATGGCGGTCGGGCTCGACGACGCGGCCGAGAACGCCTGGATCCGGATGCCGCTCGCGATCCTGCTCATCCTCGTCATGACCTGGCTGTGCGTGCTCGGCACCGACATCTCGGCGCGACTGCAGAACGTGCTGATCCTGGCCCAGGTCGTCTCGCTGCTGATCTTCGCCGGGGTGGCGATCTGGAAGGCCGTCAACGGGGACAGCCCGCTCGACGCCATCGACCCGTCGTGGTCGTGGCTCAACCCGTTCGGCGCCGGGGGTGCCGCCCTGACCTCGGGGCTGCTGCTCGGGGTCTTCGCCTACTGGGGTTGGGAGTCGGCGGTGAACCTCAGCGAGGAGACCACCGACGGCGACTCCACGCCCGGCCGGGCGGCGATGTGGTCGACCGTGGTGCTGCTGGTGACCTACGTGTCGGTGGCCATCGCGGTGGTCGCCTTCGCCGGCACCGCGTACCTCACCGAGAACGCCGGCGACGAGGAGTTCCTCTTCGCCGACCTGGCCGACCAGGTGATGGGCGCGTGGGGCTGGGTGGTGCTCGTCTCGGTGGCGACCTCGGCGATCGCGTCGACCCAGACGACCATCATCCCGGCCTCGCGCACCGCCCTGTCGATGGCCCGGCGGCACGCGCTGCCGCCGAGGCTGGGCCACATCAGCCGTCGCCACCGCACCCCGGACGTGTCGACCTGGCTCGTGGCCGCCATCGCGATCGTCTGGTACGTCGGCATCTACCAGCTCAGCGAGAACGCGCTGTTCGACTCGCTCACGGCGCTGTCGCTGCTCATCGCGTTCTACTACGCGCTGACCGGGGTGGCCTGCGCGGTCTACCACCGCAAGCACCTGACCGACAGCGTCAAGAGCTTCGTGTTCATCGGGGTCGGGCCGGTGGTCGGGGCGATCCTGCTGAGCTGGCTCCTGGTGCTCTCGGTGCGCGACATGTCCGACCCCGCGAACTCCTACAGCGGGCAGGCGTGGTTCGGGCTGGGGCCGCCCCTGGTGATCGGGCTCGGCATCTTCCTGGCCGGCGTGGCCTTCATGTTCTACTGGCGCGCCCAGGACGGGCGGTACTGGCTGGAACGCCCCTCGCTGCCCGACCCCGACGTGGTGCGGCGGGTCAAGCCCGCCGCCAAGGACCCCGACGGACTGGAGGGCTGAGCCATGGCGATCGTGCTCGGTTACGACGACTCACCCGGCGCCGGCACCGCGCTGGCGGCTGCCGTCCGGGTCGCCCAGCGGCTGGGCGAGCCCCTCGTGCTGGTCTACGGGGCCGGGGTGCCCGGTGGCATGGGCGAGGAGTTCCGGGTGCACCTGCAGGCCCTGCACGAGCTGGGCCGCACCGCGCTGGCGCACGCCGTCGAGCTCGCGGAGGCGGCCGGGGTCACCACCGTGGTCGAGCTGGTCGACGAGCGCCCTGCCGAGGCGCTGCTCGACGTGGCCACCCGCCACGACGCGACCATGATCGTGGTCGGCACGACGGGCGAGAGCCCGCTCAAGGGGGCGATGCTCGGGTCGACCCCGCACAAGCTGCTGCACCTCAGCGACCGCCCGGTGCTGTGCGTGCCGGTCGACAGGGAGTAGACCCACCGCGCCGACGCCGGCCTGACAGTCCTTCGGCGTCGCGGTAGAACCCGCGCGAACCGTGGAGCGCGACGTGCCATGCCCCCCTGAGGGACCGGTTCACTCGGGCTCGCTACCCGTGGGGGTCGGCGGTGGGCGGCAGGTGGAAGAGGTCTTCGACGGGCGTCCCGAAGAACCGTCCGAGGAGGATCGCGAGGGGCAGGGAGGGGTCGTACCGGCCCGCCTCGATGGAGTTGACGGTCTGCCGGGAGACGCCCAGCGCCGCGCCGAGAGCCGCCTGGGACAGCCGGCGCTCCGTGCGGAGCCGGCGGACCTCGTTATCCACGGGTCATCCCCTCCGGACCGCGACGCGGATGGCCACGCCCCAGATGGCGCAGAGGAGGACGACCGCGAGGGCGACCCACAGGTCGACCCGTCCCTCGCGGGTGGCGGCCTGGGTGATGAAGACGCCGAGCATGCCGATGATCGCGGCGCGGCCGACCACGGCGAAGGACCAGGTGGACGCGGCCTGCTCGCGCTCGTCGAACGGCTGGACGGCGTCGAGTCGGGCGGTGTCGGAGAACCTCCCCCGTGCGGCCAGCGTGATGATGACGCCGAGGACTGCGGCGGCGACGAGCAGGAGGACACCGAGCCCCCACGCCCCGGCGAGGAGGCACCAGATGCCCCCGACGACGACGACGGTGAGCAGGATGCGGTTGAACCAGCTGATGTGGTGCGATGTGTCCATGACCCGATCCTGACAAGCACGCTTTCCATATGTCAAGTTGCCTTGTCATGCGGTGGTTCCGAGCAGGGTCGAGCGGGATGGCGGGGTAGCGTCTCGCCCGTGGACGGCATCGAGCACCCCGCCCGGCTGACCGTGGGGGTCGTGGGGGCCGGCCGGGTCGGTGCGGTGCTCGGGGCGGCGCTCGCGCGGGCCGGCCACCGGGTGACCGGTGCGTATGCCGTGTCCGACGCCAGCCGGGCCCGGGCCGCCGAGCTGCTGCCGGGCGTGCCGCTGGCCGATGTCGCCACGGTCGTGGCGGGGGCCGAGCTCGTGCTGCTCGCGGTGCCCGACGACGCGCTCGCGCACCTCGTCGCCGGCCTGTCCGCCACCGGCGCCTGGCAGGCGGGGCAGATGGCGGTGCACACCAGCGGCCGGCACGGCGTGGCGGTGCTCGAACCGGCGCGCGCCCACCACGTGCTGCCGCTGGCCCTGCACCCGGCGATGACCTTCAGCGGCACCGCGATGGACCTCGACCGGCTGCCCGACTGCCCGTTCGGCGTGACGACCGACGAGGCGCTGCGGCCGGTGGCCGAGGCGCTGGTGCTGGAGATGGGCGGCGACCCGGTGTGGGTCGCCGAGCACGACCGGCTGGCCTACCACACGGCTCTGGCCCACGGCGCGAACCACCTGGTGACGCTGACCAGCGAGGCGATGGAGCTGCTGGCGCGCGCCGGGGTCGCCGAGCCGCGCCGCGTCCTCGGGCCGCTGATGATCGCTGCGCTCGACAACGCCCTGCGCCTGGGTGACGCCGCCCTCACCGGCCCGGTGGCCCGCGGCGACGTGGGTACGGTGGAGGACCACCTGCGCGAGCTGGACCGGCTCTCGCCCGAGATCCGGAGGACCTACGTGGCGCTCGCCCGTGCCACCGCCCTGCGCGCCCTCGACAGCGGCCGGCTGCGGCCCGCGGCCGCGGAGCCCCTCCTCGACATCCTCGCCGACCAGGAGCACTGAGTGACCACCGCCACCACCGTCCCCGTCGTCGCGCACACGCGCGGTGAGCTCAAGGCCGCCCGCGAGGCGCTCGCGAGCCGTGACGTCGCCGTCGTCATGACGATGGGGGCGCTGCACGACGGGCACGCCCAGCTGATCCGCACCGCCCGGCAGCGGCACGCGCACGTGGTGGTGACGATCTTCCTCAACCCGCTGCAGTTCGGGCCGAAGGAGGACCTCTCGCGCTACCCGCGCACCTTCGACGCCGACCTCGAGATCTGCACGGCCGCAGGCGTCGACGTGATCTTCGCCCCGACGCCCGACGTCGTCTACCCCGACGGTGACCCCGGGGTGCTGGTCTCGGCCGGCCCGCTCGGCCACGTGCTCGAGGGCGCCTCCCGGCCCGGCCACTTCGACGGCGTACTCACCGTGGTCGGCAAGCTGCTGCACCTCACCGCGGCCCGCAGCGCCTACTTCGGCCAGAAGGACGCCCAGCAGCTGCTCCTCATCCGGCGGATGGTGCGCGACATCGACTTCTCCGTCGACATCGTCTCGGTGCCCACCGTGCGCGAGGACGACGGGCTCGCGATGAGCAGCCGCAACCTGTACCTCACCCCCTCCGACCGCGAGACCGCGCTGTGCCTGAGCCGGGCGCTGCGGGCCGGTGGTGACGCGGCTGCCTACGGGCCGTCGGCGATCCGCCGGGCGGCCCGCGAGGTGCTGGTCGAGGAGCCGCTGGCCCTGGTCGACTACCTCGTGCTGGTGCACCCCCAGACCCTCGCCGACGTGCCCGAGTGGTACCGCGGCGAAGCGCTGCTCGCAGTGGCAGCCCGGGTCGGCACGACCCGTTTGATCGACAACACCCCGCTGCTCGTCGGGCCGGGCGGCGGAGCGCTCGACGTCTTCTCCGACGTGCCGCACGCCCGGGCCGAGGTGTGAGCCGGATGCCGGTCGCGCCCGTCGCGCTGCCTCGTCGCCTCAGTGCCCGCGCACCGGGCTGGACCACCAGCGCCGACGTCGTCGTGGTCGGCTCCGGCATCGCCGGGCTCACCTGCGCCCTGCGGCTGCGCGAGCGGGTCGACCGGGTGCTGCTGGTGACCAAGACGGTGCTCTCCGCCGGGTCGACGGAGTGGGCGCAGGGCGGCATCGCCGCGGCCCTCGACCCCGAGGACACACCGCAGGAGCACCTCGACGACACCCTCGTGGCCGGGGTCGGGCTGTGCGATCCCGAGGCGGTGCGCATCCTGGTGACCGAGGGGCCGGAGCGGGTGCGCGAGCTCATGGCGCTGGGAGCCGAGTTCGACCGCGATGCCGAGGGCGAGATCAAGCTGACCCGCGAGGGCGGTCACCACCGCGACCGGATCGCGCACGCCGGGGGCGACGCCACCGGCGCCGAGATCTCGCGCGCCCTCATCGCCGCGCTGCACCGGGTCGTCGACGACCCCGGCATCGAGGTCGTCGAGCACGCGCTGGTCGTCGACCTGCTCACCGCCGACGACGGCGCGGTGTCTGGCGTGACCCTGCACGTCATCGGCGAGGGCCAGGTCGACGGCGTCGGTGCGGCCTACGGGCGCGCGGTCGTACTCGCCACCGGTGGCCTGGGCCAGATCTACACCTCCACCACCAACCCGCCGGTCGCGACCGGTGACGGCATGGCGGCCGCGCTGCGCGCCGGTGCCCGGGTGACCGACCTCGAGTTCGTGCAGTTCCACCCGACGGTGCTGTTCCTGGGCGAGGGCTCCACCGGCCAGCAGCCGCTGATCTCCGAGGCGGTGCGCGGCGAGGGCGCCTTCCTCGTCGACGGGGCCGGGGTGCGGTTCATGCAGGACCGGCACGAGCTGGCCGACCTCGCCCCCCGCGACGTCGTGGCCCGGGCGATCCTCGACGTGATGCGCGACCAGCAGGTCGAGCACGTGTGGCTCGACGCCCGGCACCTCGGGGGTGCGTTCCTCGAGCGGCGGTTCCCGTCGATCGTGGCCCGCTGCCGCGAGCTCGGGTTCGACCCCGCGACCGAGCTGCTGCCGGTGGCGCCGGCCCAGCACTACGCGTCCGGCGGGGTCGAGACCGACCTGCTCGGCCGCTCGTCGGTCGAGGGCCTCTACGCCTGCGGTGAGTGCTCGTGCACCGGCGTCCACGGCGCCAACCGGCTCGCGTCCAACTCCCTGCTCGAGGGACTGGTCTTCGCGCACCGCATCGCCGACGACGTCACCACGCGCTTCGCCGCGGGCGAGCTGCCGCTGCGCACACCGGCATCCGATGCCGGTGACGCGGCGGTGCTCGACGCCTCGTACCGCCTCGACGTGCAGCGCGCGATGACGCGGGGCTCGGGGCCGGTGCGGTCGGCCGCCTCGACGGCCGGTGCGCTCGAGGCGCTCGCCGCCCTGGCGGCGTTGCCGCCGAGCACGGCCGAGCCCGGCCCGGCCACCTGGGAGACCACCAACCTGCTGCACCTCGGGCAGGCCCTGGCGACCGTCGCCCACCGGCGCGAGGAGACCCGGGGTGGGCATGTGCGCTCCGACTTCCCCGAGCGCGACGACGCCCGCTGGCTCACCCACCTCACGACGACCCGGCCGGCCGGCGGGGCGCTCGTCGTCACCGGGCGGCCGGTGGAGGTCC
>CAWIEI010000015.1:0-97798 GCA_963834965.1 uncultured Actinomycetota bacterium
GACGGGGCGCCCGGGCTCGAGCCCGGCGGCAAGCACCTCGTCGACGAACCGCTCGTTCACCCGGCCCTCCGGGAAGGTCGACCACTCCACGAAGGCCACGTCGTGACCGGCGCCCTCGAGCACGGGCACGCCGACGTAGGTCCACTCGGCCTTCGTGCGCACGTCGACGAGGAGGGCGTCGTCGGGGCCGGTCACGGCGGCGTACGCCTCGGTGGGGGTCACGTCACCTGCGTAGGTCATGCGACGAGCGTAGGCCGCGACCGGATGCCGTCGCCGCTGCGTCTCAGTGTGGTGGGGCGCCTCAGGTGCGGTTGCCGTCTCAGGTGCGGTTGGTGAAGGCGACCGAGACCTCGCCGTCGTCCCAGACCTCGACGGCGGTGAGCGAGCCCGGTGCGGCGGCCAGCCGCCAGGCCCGGTTGTGCGGCAGCCCGAGCAGGTGCGCCAGCACGACGAGGATCGGCTTGCGGTGGCAGACCACCACGCTGGTGCCGCCCTGCGCGAGGACCCGCTCCCACGCGGGCACGACCCGGGCGACGAGGTCCTCGTGCGACTCCCCGCCAGGCGGCCGGTAGGTCGGGTCATCACGCAGTGCCCGCATGGCGTCGCGCTCGCCCTCGATGAGCTCCGGGATCGAGCGGCCGTCCCAGTCGCCGAAGGACTGCTCGTCCCACTCGGCGTCGACCACCGGGTCGACGCCCACGGCGGCGGCCACGGCCGCACCGGTCTCCATGGCCCGCGAGAGCGACGACGTGACGACCCGGGTGGGGTGCCCCTGCACGAGGCCCGCGACGGACCGGCCGGCGGCGACGGCCTGCGCCCGCCCGGTGGAGTTGAGCCGTGGGTCGGGGCCTCCGCGCCCGTCGAGCCGGCCCTGTGCGGTGAAGTCGGTGACGCCGTGCCGCACGAGCACCACCCGAGTGGGGGTCCCGGGTCGGTCGAAGCCGGTGCGGCGGGGCTGGTCGTCGGACTGCGGCTCGCCGGGCACCTCGTCGAGCTCTGAGGGACCGCCGAAGGTGCTCTCGACGGTGTCGCCGTCCATCGCGACGTTCGAGAGCGCATCGGCCGCCTTGTTCTCGGCCCGCGGGATCCACTCGAAGCGCACCGAGCCTCCGGCCGCGGTGAAACCGGACACCAGCTCGCGGGCCCGCAGGGCCAGGCGGCGCATGTCCTCGTGCTTGATCTTCCAGCGGCCGGACATCTGCTCGACGACGAGCTTGGAGTCCATCCGCACGTGCACCTCGGCGCCGGGGTCGATGGCGAACGCGGCCTCCAGCCCGGCGATCAGCCCCTCGTACTCGGCGACGTTGTTCGACTGCTTCCCCAACGGCTTGGCGCGCTCGGCGAGCAGCGCGCCGGTGTCGGTGTCACGGACCAGGGCGCCGTACCCGGCGACCCCGGGGTTGCCGCGCGACCCGCCGTCGGCCTCGACGGTGAGCCGGCGGCTCACAGGCCGGACTCGGCGGTACGGACCAGGATGCGGCGGCACTCCTCGCAGCGCAGCACCTCGTCCTCGGGCGCCGAGCGGATGCGCTGGATCTCGACCGGGTTCAGCTCCAGCTGGCACCCGCCGCAGCGGCGCTGGCGCAGCGCAGCCGCCCCGGTACCGCCGTTGGCCAGGCGGATCTTCTCGTACAGGGCCACCAGGTCGGCGCCGACCTCGTCGACGACGGTGGGGCGGGGGGCGCCGATGTCGGCGGCCTCGCCGTCGAGCCGGGCGAACGCCTCGTCGCGGGCCTCCTCGAGGGCCTCGATGCGGGTGGTCAGCTCGCCGCGGCCCCGCTCGAGCTCGGCGACGTCGCTCTCGGCGGCCTCGGCGCGCTCCATCACCTCGAGCTCGATGTCCTCGAGCTCGCTCTGTCGGCGGGCCAGCGAGGTGAGCTCGTGCGAGATGGCCTGCAGGTCCTTGGCCGAGCCGGTGCCGGCGTCGAGGCGAGCCCGGTCACGGGCCGCGCGGTCGCGCACCAGCTGCACGTCGGACTCGGCCTTGGCCACCTCGCGCTGCACGTCACCGAGCTCAGTGCGCGAGCGGACCAGCTGGTCGTCGATGAGCCGGGCCTTGCCGAGCAGGTCGGCGAGCTCGGCAAGCTGGGGCAGGTGGGAGCGCGCGTGGGCGATCTGGTCGAGCCGGGTGTCGATGGCCTGGAGGTCGAGCAGCCGCAGCTGGCGGGCGGACTCGGCGTTCACGGGCTACCTCCGGGGTCGGCACCGACCACGAAGGTCCACGGGTCGGTGCGCACTGTGCTGATGTGGGTCTCCACCCTAATGGCGCGTTCCCCAAGGGCGGCACGCAACGCCTGCTCGGCCCGGGCCAGCCACACCTGCTCGCTGGCCCAGTGCCCGGCATCGACCAGGTAGGGGATGCCGCCGCGGGCCTCCTCGCGTGCCTCGAGCGCCGGGTGGTGGCGCAGGTCGGCGGTGACGTAGACGTCGGCGCCGCTGGCCCGCACGGCGTCGAAGAGGTCGTCACCGGCGCCGCCGAGCACGGCGACGCGGCGCACCACGGCATCCGGAGGGCCCGCGACCCGGATGCCGCCCGCCGCCTCGGGCAGCCGCGTCCCCAGACGCTCGACGAAGGCGCGCAGGGCGAGGGGCTGCTCGAGGTCGCCGACCCGGCCCATCGGCTGCCGCTCGGACTCGGTCAGCGGCTGGGTCGTCGCGAGCCCGCACGCCTCGGCCAGCGCCTCGCACACCCCGTCGGCGGCGACGTCGGCGTTGGTGTGGGCGACGTAGAGCGCCACGTCGCCGACCACGAGGTGGGTGACGCTGGCGCCCTTGGCGCTCGTCGTCGCCACGCTGTGCACGCCGCGCAGCAGCAGCGGGTGGTGGGTGAGCAGCAGGTCGGCCCCCAGTGCCCTGGCCTCCTCGATGACGGCGAGGGTGGGGTCGACCGCGAGGTGGACCCGCCGCACCGGCTGCCGCAGGTCGCCGGTGACCAGGCCGACGCGGTCCCAGGACTGGGCGGTGCTCGGCGGGTAGAGGCGCTCGACGACCTCGAGCACCTCATCCAGGGTCGGGTCGTCGACGTCGCTCATGTGGGCCCGGCCGGGATCGAACCGACGACCTTCGCGGTGTAAACGCGGCGCTCTACCAGCTGAGCTACAGGCCCCGAACGGCCGGCGACGCTCGTCGAGGTCGGCCGACCGCGCACAGTGTGTCAGGTCGTCAGCACGCCGTCGATCAACGCAGGGCGTCGACCTGCGCCGGCAGGCCGCCGAAGTCGCGGCGCTCCCCGGGGCCGTTGACCAGAGTCCAGTGCACGATGCCGTCGCGACCGATGAGGAACGTGCCGCGGATGGGGGCGCCGCTCGCCTCGTTGAGCACCCCGAAGGCCCGGGCGACCTCGCCGTGCGGCCAGTGGTCGGACAGCAGCGGGAAGAAGTAGCCCTGCGCATCGGCCCAGGCCCGCAGCGAGAACATCGGGTCGCACGAGATGCACACGACCTGCAGGTCGTCGGAGACGAAGCGCTCGAGATGGTCGCGGATCTCGTCGAGCTCACCCGTGCAGATGCCCGAGAAGGCGAAGGGGTAGAACACGACGACGACGTTCTTGGTGGCGGTCAGCTCCGACAGCGAGACCTCGACGCCGTTCTGGTCGCGCAGGGTGAAGTCGGGCGCGACCTGGCCGACGGCGAGCGGTGCCAGGGTGGACGTCATCATGGCGCCATCCTGCCAGCCGCGGGGGTCACCGGCGGACGCGGGTCTTCGGGGCCACCAGCTTGTGCGCGCGCCACTGCGCGGCGGCGTTGAACGTTCCGGCGGTGTGCATGCCGGCGGTCACCGCCGCCTCGTCGATGTCGCTGGGGTCGACCTCGTCACCGGCGACCTTCGGGGTCAGCAGCACCACGAAGCCCCCCTCGTCGAGCACCCCCACCATGTCGACGAGCGCGTCGCCCAGGTCGCCGTCGCCCTCTCGCCACCAGAGCAGCACCGCGTCGGCTCCCCCGGTGTAGTCCTCGTCCTCGATCTCGGCCCCGCAGTGGTCCTCGACGGCGAAGCGGAACTCGTCGTCGGTGTCGGAGTCGTAGCCGAACTCCTGGACCACCTGGTCACGGGTGAACCCGAGGCGCTCGACGACGCCGGAGCCGCTGGTGCCCGGGTCGGTCGGCGGCGGGGCGGGGGTGTTCACGGTCTCACGGCCTTTCTGGTTCGGAGGGGCCCGGCGGGTGCCGGGTCCAGTCCACCAACCCCGAAGGGTCGCGTGCAAGTGGGACGGTCGATGGTTCTGACCTGCGGCGGGCCCACCGGGCCCGTTCGGACACCTCGGCCAGGAAGGCCTCGGCCTCGGCCACGTCGAGGTGCGCCACCACCGGCGACACCGGGCCTGGCGCCGGCACGACGTGTGCCGTCGCCAGGCCGAGGCGGCCCTCGAGCCAGCCCTGGCTCAGGGTGAGCGACTGGATGCGGGCGTGCGGCACCGCGACCGCGCGCCGGGTGAGCCGACCCCTGCGCAGCAGCACGGCGGTGGTGACGTCGGACCAGCCCTGGCGCCGCCAGGACAGCGGATCCAGCCAGCGGGCGGCGGCGGTGCGGCCGCGCCATGCGGGCTCCCCGCCCTCGCCGAGCACGGCACTGTCCCAGGCCGGCGCCGGCACGCCGGGTGCCAGGAGGGCGAGCACCTGTTGGGCGTCACCGAGCGTGCCCACCGGAAGCAGGGTGGTCTCCCGGTGGCCCTCGCTCTCGCCCTGGCCACCGGAGCCGGCCACGTTGACCCGGATGCGCCACCAGCCCACGGGCCGCCACCACAGCGGCTGCACGAGCTCGATGGCCTGGATGCGGTGCATCGGGATGGTGGTCGTGCGCAGGTCGGTCAGCCCCTCCTGCACACGCACCCCGGTGCCGGCGTCGGCGAGGTGGAAGTTGCCGTGGGTCAGCAGCTCCTTGACCCGCCCCCAGGCGATGCCGATCGCGACCGGCAGCAGGGCAGGGATGCCGGCGAGCGCGAACGGCCCCACGCTGCGCACCCCGGCGCCGATCAGGCCGAAGGCGACGAGGGAGCCGAGCGCGATGGTCGACCCGTGCAGGATCGTTGCGACGAACAGCCGGCCGTTCGGCACCTCGAGCACGGGGCGCAGCGGCAGCGCCGGGTGCGGCCCGGCATCCGCGGTGCCGGTCGGCGTGCTGATCACCTCGTCGGTGCGGCCGGCGAGGTCGAGCAGGTGCTCGCGCAGCGCCTCGGCGCGCCCGAGGTCGAGGAAGGACAGGGTGAGCGTGGAGTCGGACCCACCGGCGGACTGCACGACGACGCGGGCCAGCCCGAGCGCTCGTGCGAGCAGCGGGCGGGACAGCTCGACCGCCTGCACCCGCTCGAGCCGCACCTGGCGGTGCTGCCGGAACAGCGCGCCCTGGCGCAGCTCGACCTGCCCGCCGTCGACCCGGAAGCGGGAGAACCGCCAGCTGACCCAGTTGACCAGGGCGATCACCCCGAGGAAGAGCGCCAGGGCGGCCAGCGCGAGCAGCGGGTGGTCGACCGCCTGCGCGAACGGGTCGCCCCCGCCGCCGGGTCCATCCTGGCCGCCAGGCCCCACCACGACGTCGCCGAAGCCGAAGGAGGTGAGGAAGTTGTCGAAGAGCTGTGAGGCGGCGTAGCCCAGGATCGCCAGCAGCACCACGCCGCCCCGGAGCAGCGGTGAGAGCGGGTGGAGCCGCTGCCACTCCCCCGAGGGCTCCGGAACCGGCTCCGTCACAGGCCGGCTCGCTGCGCCTCGCCACGGGCTGCGAGGCGGCCGCGCAGCGCCTCGGCCTCGGCGACGGGCAGCCCCGGCAGGGAGCCGTCGCTCTCGGGCGACGCGGTGTGGATCTCGCAGGAGGCGATGCCGTGGGCGCGCGCCAGCGGGCCCGACTGGATGTCGACGTACTGGAGCCGCCCGTAGGGCACGCTCACCAGGCTGCGGAACATCCGGCCCTTGCGAATGACGATCTCCTCGTCGAGCTCGACCCACGAGATCGCGCTCACCTGGCGGCCGATCAGCCAGGCGAGCCACGCGCCGAGGAGCAGCACCGCGAGGGTTCCGAGCAGCACCCAGCGCGTGACGAGCAGCCCGACGGCCACCGAGGCGATGAGCAACGGCACCAGCACGATCGCGAGCGTGATGAGCCGGACCCGGGCGAGCATCGGTGAGACCGGACGCCACGGCAGGTCTCCGCCGCGCAGGGTGACGGCGTTCGCGCGTGCCGGCGTCACGGAGGTGGGGTCGGCCATGACCCCAGTGTGCCTCAGCCGAGGAAGTCGGCGACCAGCGCGTTGAACTCCTGCGCGTGTTCGATCTGGGTCCAGTGCCCGCAGCGCCCGAAGACGTGCAGCTGGGAGTCGTCGATGAGCTCGAGCAGCCGGAAGGCGTTGGAGAGGGGGATGATCCGGTCGTCGCGGCCGTGGACGACCAAAGTGCGGTGCGGCAGGTCGGCGATGATGTTCTCCGGGGTGGCGAGCGCGTCGACCCACCGCTGCCGGGGGGCGGGGAACATCGCCGAGAACGACTCCTGGAACCCGGGCCGCACCGAGGCCGCGTAGCGCAGCTCGGCCAGCTCGTCGGTGGCGTAGGCCGGGTCGAAGGCGAAGATGTCGAGCAGCCCGCGCATGGTGGCGAGCGAGGGCTCGTAGCCCCAGACCCGGTCGAGGCCGTCGGTGATGGGGAAGGACACCCCGCAGGCCCCCATGAGCACCAGGCGCTCGACCCGCTCGGGGGCGTACGCGGCCATCGAGATCGCCAGACCGCCACCGAAGCTGTTGCCGACGATGGAGAAGGTGTCGAGCCCCAGCGCGTCGGCGAAGCCCAACAGGTGGGCTCGCCACGACTCCAGCGAGTACTCGAAGCCCTCGGGGCGGTCGGTGAAGCCGAACCCGACGATGTCCGGCGCGATGACGTCGAAGTGCTGGGCCAGGGTCGGCATCGTGAGCCGCCAGTTGGCGAAGGCCGACACCCCGGGGCCCGAGCCGTGCACGAGCAGGACCGCCGGCCCGGTGCCGGACCGGTGGTAGTTCGTGGTGATGCCGTCGACGTCGACGGACAGGCCGATCTCGGGGTTGTCGCTCATGACCGGACCGTATGCCGGGAGGCGGCGCGGGTGCCCCCCGCGTTCCGCTCCCCGCAACGCCCCGCCTCGCACCGGGCGTGTGTTTGGATGACCGCATGGGCCGGGTCACGACGCGGGTGCGCCGCACGCGGCTCGACGTCGACACGGGCGACCGGGTCGACCGCACCGACACGGTCGCGGTCGAGGAGCCGCTCGAGATCCGGGTCGGCGACGAGCCGGTGACGACGACCATGCGCACGCCCGGCGACGACTTCGACCTGGCCATCGGGCACCTGCTCACCGAGGCGATGCTGCACTCTGCGACCGAGGTGGGCACGCTGATGCACTGCACCGACCTCGACGAGGACGGCTCCCCCACCTTCAACGTCGTCGACGTGACCCTGGCGCCGGATGCCGTGCTGCACCGCCCCGCCCGGGCCCGCACGGAGACGATCTCGAGCGCCTGCGGGGTGTGCGGGTCGGCCACCATCGACGCGGTGCGCACCAACAGCAGGTTTGCCGTCGCGGACGACACGGTGGTCGTCGACCCCAAGGTGCTCGCCGGGCTGCCCGAGGCGCTGCGCGCCCGGCAGGCGGTCTTCGACCGCACCGGCGGGGTGCACGCGGCCGGCCTGGCGGCCCCTGACGGTGAGCTGCTCGTCGTGCGTGAGGACGTCGGGCGGCACAACGCCGTCGACAAGGTGGTGGGGGCCGCGGCCCGGGGCCGTGAGCTGCCGTTCACCGGGGCGGTGCTCGTCGTCAGCGCGCGGGCGAGCTTCGAGATCGTGCAGAAGGCGAGCGTCGTCGGCATCCCCGTGGTCGTCGCGGTGGGGGCGGCGAGCTCGCTGGCGGTCGAGCTGGCGACCCAGGCCGGCATCACGCTCGTCGCGTTCGCGCGGCCTCCGCACCTGTCGGTCTACAGCCGCCCTGACCGGCTGCTCGGGCCCACGTAGCGGACGTACCCGCCAGTAGCGTCGACGCAATTGCGCGAGCGGCGCCGATGGGGTGAAAGATGGGTGGAAACGCGCTCTGAATCCGTGCGCGACCCGTCACCGGTGAAAGGACGAGCGCGTGGCCTCCCGCGAAGACGTCGGCCCCATCCTCAACGGCATCCCCACCCACCTGCCCGACATCGACCCCGCCGAGACCCAGGAGTGGCTCGACAGCCTCGACGCGGTCATCGACGGCCCCGGCCGGATGCGGGCGCGCTACCTGATGCTGCGCATGCTCGAGCGGGCGCGCGCCGAGCAGGTGGGCGTGCCGTCCCTGACGACCACGGACTACGTCAACACGATCAGCCCCGAGCAGGAGCCGTGGTTCCCCGGCGACGAGGAGGCCGAGCGACGCTTCCGCGCCTACCTGCGCTGGAACGCCGCGATGATCGTGCACCGCGCCCAGCGCCCCGGCATCGGGGTCGGTGGCCACATCTCCACCTACGCCTCGGCCGCCACGCTCTACGAGGTGGGCTTCAACCACTTCTTCCGCGGCAAGGACCACCCCGGCGGCGGCGACCAGGTCTTCTTCCAGGGGCACGCCTCCCCCGGCATGTACGCCCGGGCGTTCCTCGAGGGCCGGCTCTCCGAGGACCGCCTCGACGGCTTCCGCCAGGAGAAGTCGCACCTGGTCGACGGCTCGCCGCTGGGGCTGCCCTCCTACCCGCACCCGCGGCTGATGAGCGACTTCTGGGAGTTCCCCACGGTGTCGATGGGCATCGGCCCGATGAACGCCATCTACCAGGCGCAGTTCAACAAGTACCTGCACAACCGCGGCATCAAGGACACCAGCGACCAGCACGTGTGGGCGTTCCTCGGCGACGGCGAGATGGACGAGCCCGAGTCGCGCGGCCTGCTGCAGCTCGCGGCCGGCGAGGAGCTCGACAACCTCACCTTCGTGGTCAACTGCAACCTGCAGCGGCTCGACGGCCCGGTGCGCGGCAACGGCAAGATCATCCAGGAGCTCGAGGCGTTCTTCCGCGGCGCCGGCTGGAACGTCATCAAGGTCATCTGGGGCCGGGGCTGGGACCCGCTGCTCGCGGCCGACGGCGACGGCGCGCTCACCCACCTGATGAACTCCACGTCCGACGGCGACTACCAGACCTTCCGGGCCAACGACGGAAAGCACGTGCGCGAGAAGTTCTTCGACCGCGACCCGCGAACGCGCAAGATGGTGTCCACCTGGTCCGACGACGACATCTGGTGGAAGCTCAAGCGCGGCGGCCACGACTACCGCAAGGTGTACGCCGCCTACAAGGCCGCCACCGAGCACACCGGCCAGCCCACCGTCATCCTCGCGAAGACGATCAAGGGCTACGGTCTGGGCACCACGTTCGCCGCGCGCAACGCCACGCACCAGATGAAGAAGTTCACCCTCGAGGACCTCAAGACGTTCCGCGACAGCCTCCAGCTGCCGATCAGCGACGAGGTGCTCGAGAAGGACCCCTACAACGCGCCCTACTACAACCCGGGCCCCGACGACGAGGCCATCGCCTATGCCCTCGAGCGCCGGCAGAAGCTGGGCGGCGGTGTGCCGCAGCGGCGCACGAAGCACGCCACGGTGCACCTGCCCGACGACTCCTCGTACGCGCAGGTGAAGAAGGGCTCGGGCAAGCAGCAGGTCGCCACGACGATGGCGTTCGTGCGGCTGCTCAAGGACCTGATGCGCGACAAGGAGTTCGGCCAGCGGATCGTGCCGATCATCCCCGACGAGGCGCGTACCTTCGGCATGGACAGCTTCTTCTCGACGATCAAGATCTACAACCCGCACGGGCAGAACTACACGCCGGTCGACGCCGACCTGATGCTCGCCTACCGCGAGGCCAAGGACGGCCAGATCCTGCACCTCGGCATCAACGAGGCCGGCTCGATGGCCGCCTTCACCGCGGTCGGGTCGAGCTACGCCACCCACGGCCAGCCGATGATCCCGATCTACGTCTTCTACTCGATGTTCGGGTTCCAGCGCACCGGCGACTCGATCTGGGCCGCCGCCGACCAGATGACGCGGGGCTTCCTCATCGGCGCCACCGCCGGCCGCACCACCCTCACCGGTGAGGGCCTGCAGCACGCCGATGGGCACTCGCCGCTGCTGGCGTCGTCGAACCCGGCTGTCGTGCACTACGACCCGGCGTTCTCGTACGAGATCGCGCACATCATGCAGGACGGCCTGCACCGGATGTACGGCACCGACGACTCGCTGACCGATGCCGACCGCAACGTCATCTACTACCTCACCGTCTACAACGAGCCGATGGTTCAGCCGGCCGAGCCCGAGAACGTCGACCGCGAGGGCATCCTGCGCGGGCTCTACCTCTACGCGGAGGGTTCCACGCAGGGCCTGCCCGACGACGCGCCGCGGGTGCAGCTGCTCGCATCGGGCGTCGGCATGGCGTGGGCGCTCGAGGCCCAGGAGCTGCTGCGCAACGACTGGAACGTCGTGGCCGACGTGTGGTCGGTGACGTCGTGGAACGAGCTGCGCCGCGACGGGCTGCGGTGTGACGAGGCCGCGTTCCTCCACCCCGAGAACGAGGCACCGGTGCCGTGGGTGACCCGGCAGCTGTCCGGCCGCCCGGGCCCGGTCGTGGCCGTGTCCGACTACATGCGGGCCGTGCAGGACCAGATCCGCCAGTGGGTACCGGGCCGCTTCTCCTCGCTCGGTGCCGACGGGTTCGGCTTCTCCGACACCCGCCCGGCGGCGCGGCGCTTCTTCCACATCGACGGCCCGTCGATGGCGGTGCGCGCGCTGCAGTCGCTGGCCGAGGGTGGCGAGGTCGACCGGTCGCTGCCGCTGGAGGCCGCGCGCCGCTACCGGCTGTCCGACGTCACCGCCGGCTCGTCGGGCAACGAGGGCGGCGACAGCTGAGCACATGATCGTCGCGTTCAGCATCGCCCCCGCCGGCCCGGACGACACCGGGTCGTATGCCGCTGCCGTCGCCGAGGCGGTGCGCCTCGTGCGCGCCAGCGGCCTGCCGCACGAGACCAACGCGATGTTCACCAACATCGAGGGCGAGTGGGACGAGGTGATGGCCGTTCTCAAGCAGTGCGTCGACGCCATGACCGCGTCGCACCCGCGGGTCTCGCTGGTGGTCAAGGCCGACATCCGCCCGGGTCACACCGGGATGCTGGAGTCCAAGGTGGCCCGCATCGAGACCCTGCTCGCCGACGACTGACCGGTTCCGCGAAGTTTGTGTGTATGCAGAGTTCTGTATAGTCTTGCATCGTGTCCAAGGTCCTGACCTCCCTGCCCGTCGGCGAGCGCGTCGGCATCGCCTTCTCCGGGGGTCTCGACACCTCCGTGGCCGTTGCGTGGATGCGCGAGAAGGGCGCTGTCCCCTGCACCTACACGGCGAACCTGGGCCAGTACGACGAGCCGGAGATCGACACCGTGCCCGAGCGCGCCGGCCAGTACGGCGCCGAGCTGGCCCGGCTGGTCGACTGCCGGCACGCCCTGGTCGAGGAGGGCCTGTCGGCCATCGCCTGCGGGGCGTTCCACATCCGCACCGGCGGCAAGACCTACTTCAACACCACCCCTTTGGGCCGGGCGGTCACCGGCACGCTGCTCGTGCGGGCCATGCACTCCGACTCGGTCGAGATCTGGGGTGACGGCTCGACCTTCAAGGGCAACGACATCGAGCGGTTCTACCGCTACGGCCTGCTCGCCAACCCCAACCTGCGCATCTACAAGCCCTGGCTGGATGCCGACTTCGTCGCCGAGCTCGGCGGTCGCCACGAGATGAGCGCCTGGCTCACCGAGCGCGACCTGCCCTACCGCTCCAGCCAGGAGAAGGCCTACTCCACCGACGCCAACATCTGGGGCGCGACCCACGAGGCCAAGACGCTCGAGCACCTCGACGAGTCGATGGAGGTCGTCGAGCCGATCATGGGGGTGAGGTTCTGGGACCCCTCGGTCGGCATCGGGACCGAGGACGTCTCCATCACGTTCGTGCAGGGCCGCCCGGTGGCCGTCAACGGGCACACCCTCGACCCGCTGGCGCTCGTCGACGAGGTCAACACGATCGGCGGCCGGCACGGCATCGGCATGTCCGACCAGATCGAGAACCGGATCATCGAGGCCAAGTCACGCGGCATCTACGAGGCGCCGGGCATGGCCCTGCTGCACATCGCCTACGAGCGCCTGCTCAACGCCGTGCACAACGAGGACACCCTCGCCAACTACCACGCCCAGGGCCGTCAGCTCGGCCGGCTCCTCTACGAGGGTCGCTGGCTCGACCCGCAGAGCCTGATGATGCGCGAGGCCATCCAGCGCTGGATCGCATCGCTGGTCACCGGCCAGGTCACTCTGCGGCTGCGCCGCGGTGAGGACTACTCGATCGTGGACACCCGGGGTGAGAACTTCAGCTACCACCCCGACAAGCTGTCGATGGAACGCGTCGAGAACGCGGCCTTCGGCCCGCTCGACCGGATCGGCCAGCTGACCATGCGCAACCTCGACATCGCCGACAGCCGCGCGAAGCTCGAGGTCTACGCCGGCCAGCCGGTCGAGCAGGGCCAGCTGCTGGTCGAGAACGGCACCCTGTTCGGCGAGCTGCCCGCCGGTGGCTACGACCAGATCACCGACAACCCGCTCGTCCAGGCTGCCGACGACGACGCCCTCGACCGGGCCGCGATGGAGTCCGGCACCGACTGAGCCGCGGGCCGGCGCACCGGTGTTGTGAACGGCATACAAATACACTCGTCGCATGCCGTCCGACCGCCCGACGCCGTCGAAGGCCACCCGCGCCCGGGTCGCCCGGGCGGCCGGTGACCTCGGGGCCGCCGCGGTGCAGCAGATGGAGACCGACCACGAGTGGTACCGGTTGCTGTCGGCCGAGGACCGCTCCTGGGTTGGGCTGGTCGCGCAGGCGGGCATCACCTCGTTCCTCGACTGGTTCGGCGGCGACCAGGCCCAGCCCGCCGTCACCGCCGACGTGTTCGGCACCGCCCCGCGCGAGCTCACCCGCTCGATCTCGCTGGCCCAGACCCTGGGCCTGATCCGCACGGTCATCAACGTCGTCGAGCGCGAGATCGCCAGCCTCGCGGCTCCTGGCGAGGGCGACCTGGCCCGCGAGGCAGTGCTGCGCTACAGCCGCGAGGTGGCCTTCTCGGCCGCCGAGGTCTACGCGCAGGCGGCGGAGGCACGGGGTGCGTGGGACGCGCGGCTGGAGTCGCTCGTGGTCGATGCCGTCCTGCGCGGTGAGGCCGACGAGTCGATGCAGTCGAGGGCGGCCGCGCTCGGGTGGGGGGCGGTCACCCAGGTCGTGGTGGTGGTCGGGTCCACCCCACCGGGGGCGACGGCACCGGTGCTCACCGACCTGCACCGCGCGGCGCGGCGCACCGGCGTCGAGCTGCTGGTCGCCATCCACGGCCCCCGGATCATCTGCATCGGCGGCAGCGTCACCGACCCGATGGCCCTCGCGAAGGCGTTCGACCCGCACCTCGGCGAGGGACCACTCGTGGTCGGGCCGGTCGTCCCCCACCTGTTCGCCGCCGGCCGCAGCGCCCGGGCCGCCATCTCCGGGCACGGCGCGGCTCCGGCGTGGCCTGCGGCACCGCGGCCGGTGCACGCCGAGGACCTGCTGGCCGAGCGGGCCCTGCTCGCGGACCTGCCCGCTCGCGGGGCGCTGGCCGCGCGCATCGTGCGCCCCCTGGCCGAGAGCCCCGGCGGCACCCTGCTCGAGACGGCGGCGGCCTTCCTCGACGGTGCCCAGGGGGTCGAGGGCACCGCCCGAGCGCTGATCGTGCACCCCAACACCGTGCGCTACCGGCTGGCCGGCATCACCAGGACCATCGGCTATGACCTCACCGACGCCCACGACGCGCAGACCGTGCGCATCGCCCTCGCGTTCTCCCGGCTGGGGCCGGTCCCACGGTCGAGCACCCGGCCCTGACCGGTACGCCCGGCCCGTGCTGGGTTTGGAGGAAACCTACAGAAGCGGCCGGAAAGGTTCGTCCCCGTTCGTCACGAGAAGGTCACGGCCGGCAGGACAGGGTGGAACCCGTGATCGTCATCGTCTGCCCCGGCCAGGGCTCCCAGACCCCGGGCTTCCTCGCCCCGTGGCTCGAGCTGCCCGGCCTGCGGGACCAGCTGACCGTGCTCTCCGAAGCCGCCGAGGTCGACCTCGTCACCCACGGCACGACGTCCGACGAGGACACCATCAAGGACACCGCGGTCGCCCAGCCGCTGCTCGTCGGCGCCGGGCTGCTCGCCCTGCGCGCCCTCGGCGGCACCGCCGAGGGTACGGATGCCGGGTCGCCGGCCGGCACCGGCGCACTCGCCGGGCACTCGGTCGGCGAGATCACCGCCGCCGCCGCGGCCGGGGTGCTGTCCGACACCGACGCCATGCGCTTCGTGGCCCAGCGCGGCCGGGCGATGGCGCAGGCCAGTGCCGCAACCCCCACCGGCATGAGCGCCGTGCTCGGTGGTGACCCCGACGAGGTGCTGGCCGCCATCGAGCGGCACGACCTCACACCCGCGAACGTGAACGGCGCCGGGCAGGTGGTGGCCGCCGGTGCCCTCGACGCCCTGGCGGCGTTCGCGGCCGACCCGCCGGCCCGGGCCCGCGTCATCCCCCTGAAGGTGGCCGGCGCGTTCCACACGCACTTCATGCAGCCGGCCGTCGGCGAGCTGCAGGTCGGCTGGGCCGACCACGACGTCTCCGACCCCGGTGTCACCCTGGTCTCCAACCGCGACGGCGCGGTGGTCACTGACGGCCGCGAGGTGCTCGACCGCCTGGTGGCCCAGGTGTCGAACCCGGTGCGCTGGGACCTGTGCATGGAGCGGTTCACCGACCTCGGCGTCACCGCCATCCTCGAGCTGCCGCCGGCCGGCACGCTCGTCGGGCTCGCCAAGCGGGCTCTGAAGGGTGTCGAGCTGCTGGCCCTGAAGAGCCCCGACGACATCGACGCCGCCCGCACCCTCATCAAGGAGCACTCGGCATGACTGTGACCCCCAAGGGCTTCGCCTCCGCGCTGCAGGTGTCGGCCCCGAGCCTGCACGCCCGGATCAGCGGCATCGGCGGCTACCGGCCGCGGCGGGTGGTGCCCAACTCCGAGATCGTCGACCGGATCGACTCCTCCGACGAGTGGATCCGCGAGCGGTCCGGCATCATCGAGCGCCGCTGGGCAGGCCATGGCGAGTCGGTGGTCGACATGTCGATCTTCGCCGCCGAACCGGCCCTGGCGATGGCGGGACTGAAGGGCTCCGACATCGACACGGTGATCGTCGCCACGGTCAGCTGGCCCTACCAGACCCCGGCCGCCGCGCCGCTGGTCGCCGAGCGGCTGGGCAGCGACGGCGCCGCGTTCGACATCTCCGCGGCCTGCGCCGGCTACTGCCACGGCATCGCGATGGCGAGTGACCTGGTGCGCGGCGGCACGGCCGTCAACGTGCTCGTCGTCGGCGTGGAGCGGCTCTCCGACTTCACCAGCCGCGACGACCGGGGCACCGCGTTCATCTTCGGCGACGGGGCCGGCGCGGCGGTGGTCACGCGGTCGGAGACCCCCGGCATCGGGCCCACCATCTGGGGCTCCGACGGCGAGAAGTGGGAGGCCATCTCGCAGACCGAGAGCTGGATCGACGTGCACCAGCAGAAGCTCGGCTGGCCGCACATCGGCATGCAGGGCCAGACCGTCTTCCGCTGGGCGGTGTGGGGCATGGCCCCCGTCGCGCAGCGCGCCCTCGACGCCGCCGGCGTCACCGTCGACCAGCTCGACGCGTTCATCCCCCACCAGGCCAACGTGCGCATCGTCGACGCCATGGCCAAGCAGCTGAAGATCCCCGATGACGTACCCATCGCCCGCGATATCGCCTACACCGGCAACACGTCCGCGGCCTCCGTGCCGCTGGCGATGGAGCGGATGGTGCGCAAGGGCCAGGTGCCCAGCGGTGGCCTCGCCCTGCAGATCGGCTTCGGCGCCGGGTTGTCCTACGCCGCGCAGGTCGTCGTCATCCCCTGACACACATCCTCCCGTGGGCCCACGGGTCACCCGGGCCACCCGCACAAGCACACCCACCCGAGAAGAGATCGAAGGAGCATCGCAATGGCACAGAGTGAGCAGGAGATCCTCGCCGGACTGGCCGAGATCGTCAACGAGGAGACCGGGCTCGACCCGGCCGAGGTCCAGTCGGACAAGTCGTTCACCGACGACCTCGACATCGACTCGCTGTCGATGATGACGATCGTCGTCAACGCCGAGGAGAAGTTCGGCGTGCGCATCCCCGACGATGAGGTCAAGAACCTCACCACCGTCGGCGACGCCGTCAGCTTCATCGCCAAGAACCAGGCCTGACCCGGCTCGTCCGCCCCTCCCCTCGCCTCGAGGGGGCAGGGGGCGGACACTGGACTCCACGTCATCGAAACGTCCCTTCCCACAAGGAGCTGCAGGACCCATGAGCGAGCGACGCGTCGTCGTGACCGGACTCGGAGCGACCACACCCCTCGGCGGCACCATCGCCGAGACGTGGGACGGCATCCTGGCGGGACGGTCTGGGGCCAAGCCCCTCCCGGAGGAGTGGCTCGAGCGCTACGAGCTGCCCGTGCACTTCGCGTGCACGATCGCGCAGAAGCCCGAGGAGGTGCTCACCAAGGTCGAGGTCCGCCGGATGGACCCCAGCGCCCAGTACGCGGTCATCGCGTCGCGCGCGGCGATGGAGGATGCCGGCTCGCCCGAGATCGACCCGCTGCGCCTCGGCGTCGCGATCGGCACCGGCATCGGCGGCGTCTGGACCCTGCTCGACCAGTGGGACGTGCTGCGCGAGAAGGGCGTTCGTCGCGTCTTCCCGCTCGCGGTGCCGATGCTGATGCCGAACACGTCGGCGGGCAACGTCTCGCTGCAGCTCGGCGCCCGCGCCGGCGCCCACACCACCGTCTCGGCCTGCGCCTCCGGCGCGGAGTCGATGGGCACCGGCTACGACATGATCCGGGGCGGCCGGGCCGACATGGTGGTCGCCGGTGGCACCGAGGCCGCCATCCACCCGCTGCCGTTCGCCGGCTTCTCCCAGATGCAGGCGCTGTCGACCCGCAACGACGACATCGCCGCGGCGTCGCGGCCCTACGACACCGGCCGCGACGGCTTCGTCATGGGCGAGGGTGCGGCCGTGATGGTGCTCGAGGAGTACGAGCACGCCAAGGCCCGCGGAGCGCGCATCTACGCCGAGTTCGCCTCGATCGGGATGTCGGCCGACGCCCACCACATCACCGCTCCTGAGCCCGAGGGCGCCGGAGCGTCGCGGGCGATGCAGGAGGCGGTCGAGCGGGCCGGCCTGAGCGTCAAGGACATCGTCCACATCAACGCGCACGCCACCTCGACCCCGGTCGGCGACGTCGCCGAGGCCAACGCGGTGCGGCGCGCCTTCGGGGCCGCCGCCGACGACATGTGCGTCAGCGCCACGAAGTCGATGACCGGCCACCTGCTCGGTGCGGCCGGCGCGCTCGAGGGCCTGCTGGCGGTGCTGTCGGTGCACCACCGGGTCGCGCCGGCGGCCATCAACATCGACGACTTCGACCCCAAGATCGACCTCGACGTCGTGCGCGGCGAGCACCGCACGCTGCCCGACGGCGACATCGCGGCGCTCAACAACTCGTTCGGGTTCGGCGGCCACAACGTCGCGCTCGTCGTGAAGAGCGTCTGAGGCCAGGCCCACCAGCCCCCCCAAGGCTGCGCGCGACCCGCGCACACGACGACGCCCCCGCTTCCTCCCGGGGGCGTCGTCGCGTGCAGGGGTGGTGGGCGGCGGTCAGCCCACCTTGTGCAGCCAGCGCACCGGCGCACCGTCGCCGGCATACCGGAACGGCTCTAGCTCGTCGTCCCAGTCGGTGCCGAGCAGCTCTTCGATCATCTCGTGCATCGCCTCGGGGCTGCCCTGCGCGAGCATGACCACCTCGCGCAGCCGGTCCTCGTTGATGACGGCGTCGCCGCTTGCCGAGACCCAGGTGTGGTGGATGCCCAGGCGTGGGGTGTGCGACCAGCGCGAGCCGTCGCAGCCGGGGCTGGGCTCCTCGGTGACCTCGTAGCGCAGGTGGTCCCAGCCGCGCAGGGCCGAGGCGATCCGGGCGCCGCTGCCGGGCTCCCCGGCCCAGCTCAGCTCGGTGCGCACCAGGCCGGGGGACGCGGGCTGGTGGGTCCAGTCGACGGCCACCCGGGCACCGAGCACCCCTTCGATGGCCCAGACGATGTGCGGGCACAACGCTTTCGGGGTCGAGTGGACGTAGACCACTCCCCGCGTGTTGGTACGCGGCATCGCGACAGACATCCTGGCCTCCTTCGCGTGCGAGGGACGTCTTCCCCAACGCCGGTGCGCGCGATGTCTGGCCGTGCGGTCTGCCGGTTGCCGGGTCTCCCCCGGTTCGGATGCCGTGTAGCGGTGCTCTGTGGGCACGTCGAGTGCCGTTGTGGGTCACATCATGCCCCAAGCGCCCCAGCCGCACCAGCAAACCCAGAAATCCCGTCGGCCTCGCGGACGTGGGGCTGCTGGCGACAACTCGGGATGCTGCATGGGTCGACGCGGCGTGGCGGCCGTGAGGCACCTCCCCCGGTAGGCTCGCGGCGCCCGGAGCCGGTCCTCCCGGCCCGGGCACGGGGCGTTAGCTCAGTCGGTCAGAGCAGCGGACTCATAATCCGTCGGTCGTCGGTTCAAGCCCGACACGCCCCACCCAGACGCCCTTCCGGTTCAGCGCCCCCCTTCGGCTCACGCGCCGGCGCAACGGCACGATCGGCGCCTGAGGCGTGGGTTCCCCGATGTGCTCGCACCCGGCCCACAAAGGTGTCATGGTGAGGGCGGAGCTGATGCAGTTCTTCACGCGTCCGGCGCCAGTTCTCCGGAAGGTGGTCTCAGATGAGGTGCGAGCGATGCCGGGCCGAGGCGACGTCGACCGGGTCCGGTGGTCAGCGGCTGTGCGACAAGCACTACAACCCGACGATGGCGGCTGCCCCAGGAATGGTCGGCACCGGCACGGCGGCCGATGCCGTCGGCGCCTTCATCGTGGCCAAGGGCGTCGGGTCCCAGGTGCATGGCGGCCACACCCCGGTGATCCGGCACCAGAGCCTCTGGCGTCGGATTCGGCACCAGCTCGCACGCTGACCTCCGGGCCCGCACGGGGCGTGGCGGGAGGGGATGCGCGAGGCCGTCTCGGCCTCGTGGATTCCGCGGTGCGGTTCAGGCTCCCCCCATGCCTCCCCGGTCCATCTGCCGAGCCGCCTGCGCGGCAGAGGTCTCCGCGGAGTACGGCGCGTCGCCGGACCTCCCAGTGGAGCCACGCCGCTTGAGGGCAACGACGACGGCGAGGAAGACGCCGAGCAGGATGCCGATGTAGAGCCACCACATGGTCGAGCCTTTCGTCGGGATGCCAGTGTGGCAGAGCACTGGTCCGAGCGTCAGGACACCAAGATGGTCAATGAGTCAGCTCCGAAGACAGCGTTGTACGTCCATTCCGAGCGCGCACGCGGCGCGGCCGCGACGACCAAGGATCTCACCTCCGGGCCGCGCGCGTGAGCCGCCGGTCGCCGGCTCACGCTCGAGGTCGTCGCGGCGACCGTGCTCGGCCTGGCCGGCACGGCGCTGGGCTGGACGTCGGTGCTGGTCGAGGGCTCCGTACACCCCAGTCACGGCATCGAGTCCTCGTACGAGCGCGGGTCCTCGGCCGGCTCGATGTGGCAGAGCACGTCGATGTCGGGGAACTCCGCCATCAGTGCGTCGGTGATGTCCTCGACCAGGTCGTGGCCGCGCTGCACGGTCCAGTCGCCGGGCACGAGCAGGTCGAACTGCATGAACCGTCGGTTGCCGGCCTCCCGGGTCAGCAGCCGGTGCCAGGACACCTCCGCGGAGGTGAAGCGACCCAGCACCGTGCGGATCAGCTCGTTGTCCTCCTTGGACAGGCTCACGTCCATCAGGCCGGCCGACGCGCCGCGGATCAGCCGGGACCCGGTGACCAGGATGTTGAGCCCGACCGCGAAGGCCACCACCGGGTCGAGCCGCTCCCAGCCGGTCAGCCAGACGAGCAGCACCCCGACCACCACGCCCACCGACGTCCACACGTCCGTCATCAGGTGCTTGCCGTCGGCGACCAGGGTGATCGACCGGTACCGCGCCCCGGCGCGCAGCAGCACCATCGCGACCCCGCCGTTGACCGCGGACGCCGCGACCGACACCGCCAGCCCGATCCCGACGTTCTCGAGGGGCTGGGGGTTCAGGAAGCGCTGCACCGCGGTGAACAGGATGACGGCGGCGGCGACGAAGATCATCATCCCCTCGGTGGCCGCCGAGAAGTACTCGGCCTTGCTGTGCCCGAAGTGGTGGTTCTTGTCGGGGGGCCGGATGGCGACCGTCAGGGCCACCAGCGCCACGATCGCCGCGACCAGGTTGACGAGCGACTCGGCGGCATCGGAGAGGAGGCCGACCGACCCGGTGATCCACCACGCGAAGGTCTTCATGGCGATGGTGACCAGAGCGGCCGCGATGGACAGCCAGGCGAACCTGGTCAGGTCGACGGGCTGCGGGCGGACGCGGGCCACGGGCTGGGACACGTCGCCATTGTGCTCTGCTTCCCGGCGCCCACCGTGCCGTCTCCTCGCCTGCGCGGGGTGATCCCGCTGACAGCGCGCCGGCCCGCGGCGCCACGGGTGACAAGGTGGGACCCATCAGGACCGACGAGAGGTTGACGACGTGAGCGGACGCCGTGCGATGGGTGCTGTCGACGCCATCTGGCTCTCGATGGACACCCCCGAGAACCTCATGGTGATCGAGGGCATCATCACCCTGGAAGGCCCGGTCGACTTCGAGCGTCTGGCCGACGTCCTCCAGCACCGGCTCGTCGACCGCTACCCCGTGTTCTCACAGGTTGTCGTCGAGGCGAGCACCCCGATGGGGATGCCGCACTGGCAGGACGACCCGGACTTCTCGATCACCCATCACCTGCATCGCGCGAAGCTCGCGAAGCCGGGCGACGAGGCCGCCCTGCAGGCATTCGTGGAGCGCAAGATGCAAGAGCCCATCGACCGCAGCCGCCCGCTGTGGCACTTCTACCTCATCGACGGTTACCAGGGTGGGTCGGTCGTCGTCTCCCGCTTCCACCACGCCCTCGCCGACGGCATCGCCCTGGCCGAGGTGCTGCTCTCCCTCACCGACGCCGAGCCGGACGACGACCTGCTTCCGCAGCCCCCGCAGCACGTCCCCGGGCGTGAGCTCGAGGCGCCGCCGGCGAGCCTGTTCGAGGCTGCGGGGCGGTTCGCCCGCCCGGTCACCGCACCGGTGTCGGCAGCCGTGCGCGGAGCCCGCAGGATGCTCGACGAGGTGCCGGCGATGTTGCACCCGTCGTACGCCGTCGAGGCGCTCAGCACCGCGTGGCAGACCGGCCAGATCGCGGACAAGCTGCTGCTGGGCCACGTTCCTGCGTCACCACTGACCACGGCGCCGGGGGTCGCGAAGCGGGCGGTCTGGAGCGAACCGCGGCCACTCCTCGACATCAAGCTCGTCGGCCGCGTCGCCGGCGCCACCGTCAACGACGTGCTCGTCGGTGCGGTGTCGGCCGCGATCAGCCACTACCTCGCCGGCCGCGGCCACGACCCAGGCGACATGTCGACCATGGTGCCGATCAACGTGCGCGGCGGGCAGCCGCTGCCGCGCGAGCTCGGCAACAAGTTCGCCCTCGTGATGATGCCGCTGCCCACCTCGCGGCTCGCACCGCTCGAGCGCCTCGCCGAGACCAAGCGGCGGATGGACTCGATCAAGCACTCCCCCGAGGCACTGCTCACCTTCGGCCTGATCAACGCCATCGGGCGCACCAACACCACCGTCGCCAAGCAGTTCGTCGACTTCTTCGCCGCCAAGGCGATCGGGGTGACGACCAACGTGGCCGGCCCACGCACCGGCCGCTACCTCGCCGGCACCCGGATCGCCGGCATCCTGGGCTGGGTGCCCGGCTCGGGGCCACAGACCCTCGGCGTGTGCATCATCAGCTACGACGGCGTCGTGCGCGTGGGCTTCAAGGCGGATGCCGCCGCAGTGACCGACCCCGAGAAGCTGGTGCACGCCTTCGACTCCGAGATGGACACCCTCGTGCGGCTCGCTGCCGCCGTCTGACCGGAAGGTTCCCATGCCCACCGACACCGCAACCTCCACCGTCGTCGTCGCGGCACCGCTCGACATGGTGCTCGAGCACCTCCTCGACGTCGAGGACACGCCGCACTGGGTGCCCGACATCAAGGAGCTGGAGGTGCTCACCCGCAACGACGACGGGACCCCGCTCACCGCGGCCGTCGCGGCATCCACGGCTGTGGGCACCGACCGCTACACGCTGCGCTACGAGCACTCCCCCACCGGCCTGTCGTGGCACCTGGTCGAGGGCCGGATGCAGACCGGTCAGGATGCCGAGTACGTGCTCCGAGCGCTCGACCCGGCCCGCACCGAGGTCACCTTCAGCCTGACCATCAGCCACAACCTGCCGCTGCCCGGCTTCATCCGCAACCGCACCATCAAGGGGCTGGTCGCCAACAACACCGGCGGCCTGGTCAAGCACTTCGCCGGCTGAGCGCCGGTCCGGCGGTCAGCTGTCGAAGCCGACGCCCGCGGCATCCAGCCCGCGCAGCCACAGGTTGCGCCGCCCGGTGCGGTCCTCGGCGGCCAGGCTGGCGCGCGTCGCGCGCACCGCGGCGAAGCGGATCGGCTCCGGCGGGAACGGCATCGGTTTGCGGCGCACCATCGCCAGGCGGGTCACCTCGGTGTCCCGGCCGTCGACGAGGTCGAGGGCGACCCGGGCACCGAAGCGGGTCGAGGCGACGCCGAGCCCGGTGTAGCCGACGGCGTAGGACAGCCGGCCGCCGAGCGCGGTGCCGAACACCGGGGTGAACCGGGAGGTGGTGTCGATGACGCCGGCCCAGCGGTGGGTGAACCGCACCCCGGCGAGCTGCGGGAAGATGTCGACAAAGTGCTCCGCCAGCAGGTCGTGCGAGGCAGACTGCTCCAGACGCGGGTCGATCCGGCCGGGGAAGTGGTAGTTGGCGTCGTAGCCGCCGAAGAGCACCCGGTCGTCGAGGGTGCGGCGGTAGTAGTGGAACTGGTTGCCGGCATCGGTGAGCCCTTCGCGCCCGCGCCAGCCCACGGCATCCAGCTGGGCGGGTGAGAGCGGCTCGGACATCAGCACGTGGTCGTAGACCGGCAGCGTGTAGAGCGCCAGGCGCTTGAGCGGGCCGCGGAAGGCCCCGGTGCCGAGCACGACCCGGTCGGCGCGGATCCTCCCCCACTCGGTGCGCACGACGACGCCGCCGTCCTCGCGGTCGAACGCCGTCACACCGGTGTCCTCGTGCAGCCGAACGCCGAGCCGTTCGGCCGTGTCGGCCAGCCCCCACACCAGCTTGCCGGGGTCGACGAGCCCGATGGTGGGGTCGACCCAGCCGGCCAGGTAGCGGGGCGAGTCGACCCGGGCGCGCGCCTGCGCGGCATCCAGCAGGGTGGCGTCGACCCCGTGGTCGCGGTGCAGCTCGTAGCCCTCGTGCACCGACGCGACCTGGTGCTCGCTGAGCGCCATCGTGATCTCGCCCGGCACGTGGTAGTCGGCGTCGATGCCGTGCGTCGTGAGGGTCGCCTCGAACCCCGCGCGGTTCTCGTCGGCGAGGCGTTCGAGGGTGCTGACCTCGTCGGGCCAGCAGGCCAGCCCCTGGGCCAGGCCATGGGTCAGCGACGATGCGACGAACCCGCCGTTGCGACCGGATGCCGCCACGCCCAACCGCCCGCGCTCCAGCACGACGACGTCACGCGAGGGGTCGTCCTCCTTGGCCTGGATCGCGGCCCACAGCCCGGTGAACCCACCGCCGACGACCACCAGGTCGGCGCGGTGCCCGGAGCCGGTGAGCGCCGCGCGTGGCGAGGGGCGCTGCGGGCGGTCGGTCCAGAACACGTCGGGTGTCGCGTCGGCGAGGGAGGCCCGCACGGCCGCGGGGTCGGCAGTCATGGCGCCATTGTGCCGGGTGCAGGATGCCGGCGATCGCACGCGTGGATCGACTCCGAGCGGGTACAGCCGTGCGGGGTCACCCAAAGGTCTCGGTTGGGTCACCTCGTGATGCCGCCTGCACCAGGGGGCCCGTTCGCGTCTCCAGGTGGCTAGGTTCGCTGCATGAGTGAGCCCCTCGTGGTCATGGACGGCGTCAACAAGCACTTCGGCGACCTGCACGTGCTCAAAGACATCAACCTGACCGTGGGCAAGGGCGAGGTGGTCATCCTGATCGGCCCGTCGGGGTCCGGGAAGTCCACGCTGTGCCGCACCATCAACCGCCTGGAGACCTTCGAGTCGGGCTCGATCACGATCGACGGCCAGCAGCTCCCCGAAGAGGGCAAGGCGCTCGCGGCCCTGCGCGCCGACGTGGGCATGGTCTTCCAGTCCTTCAACCTGTTCGCCCACAAGACCATCCTGCAGAACGTCACGCTGGGCCCGATCAAGGTGCGCAAGCTCTCCAAGGCGGATGCCGAGAAGCGGGCCAACGAGCTCCTCGAGCGGGTCGGGGTGGCGCACCAGTCGGCGAAGTACCCGGCGCAGCTCTCGGGCGGTCAGCAGCAGCGCGTGGCGATCGCCCGGTCGCTCGCGATGGACCCCAAGGTGATGCTCTTCGACGAGCCGACGTCTGCCCTCGACCCCGAGATGATCAACGAGGTGCTCGACGTGATGGTCGAGCTGGCGCACAGCGGCATGACGATGATCGTCGTGACCCACGAGATGGGGTTCGCCCGCAAGGTCGCCAACCGCGTGGTCTTCCTCAGCGAGGGCCAGATCGTCGAGGAGGCGTCACCGGAGCAGTTCTTCACCAATCCCACGAGCGATCGCGCGAAGGACTTCCTCAGCAAGATCCTCACCCACTGAACAGCCGAGAACCGGCTCGAGAACTCCCCGGGACCCCAGGGTCCACCCACCACAGGAGGAACTGACCATGACGACACGACGGATGATGGTCGCCGCGGCGGCCGTGCTCGCGCTCGGACTGAGCGCCTGCGGCTCCGACGACAGCGGCAGCGGCTCCGGCGGCTCCGGCAGCAGCGCCGGGGGCGCAGGCGGGAGCCTGAAGGTCGGTATCAAGTTCGACCAACCCGGCCTGGGCCTGAAGCAGGGCAGCGAGTTCACCGGCATGGACGTGGACGTCGCGAAGTACGTCGGCAAGGAGCTGGGTGTCGACGAGGGCAACATCGAGTTCGTGCAGGCGCCGAGCGCCCAGCGCGAGACCCTGATCTCCACGGGGCAGGTCGACATGGTCGTCGCCACCTACTCCATCACCGACGCCCGCAAGGAGAAGGTCTCCTTCGCCGGGCCGTACTTCATCGCCGGCCAGGACCTGCTCGTCAAGGCCGACAACACGGGCATCACCGGCCCGGACAGCCTCGACGGCAAGAAGCTGTGCTCCGTGACCGGCTCGACCTCGGCGCAGAAGGTCAAGGACAAGGTGCCCGGTGTGAACCTGCAGGAGTTCGCCACGTACTCCCAGTGCGTTGCGGCCCTCGTCTCCGGCAGCATCGACGCCGTCACCACGGACGACACGATCTTGGCGGGCTACGCCTCGCAGCCGCAGTACAAGGGCAAGCTCAAGGTCGTGGGCAACACCTTCTCGGAGGAGAAGTACGGCATCGGCCTGAAGAAGGGCGACACCGCGATGTGCAAGAAGGTCACCGACGCGATCAACAAGATGATCTCGAGCGGTGAGTGGCAGAAGATCGTCGACGCCAACCTCGGCGAGGCTGGCTACAAGCCGGGCCAGGGCAACCCGCCCACCCCCGACGCCTGCGCCTGACCGACCTGCCCCGACCTGCCCCGCCGGGGTGCCGCCCGCCCCGGCGGACGGCACCCCGGTCGGGCCCACACGAAAGGTGACGGATGGGCGACATCTTCAGCAACTACGACATCCTCGGCGCCTTCTGGGTGACGATCCAGCTCTCGGTGCTCTCGGCCATCGGCTCGCTGCTGCTAGGGACCTTCCTGGCCGTGCTGCGGGTCTCGCCCGTACGCGTCCTGCGCTTGATCGGCACGAGCTACGTCAACGTCATCCGCAACACCCCACTGACCCTGCTGATGCTCGCCAGCGTGCTCGGCCTGTCCTTCATCCTCGGCCTGACCCTGTCCGACAACCTCGACCGCAACGCCTACCGTTGGGCGGTCATCATGCTGTCGGTCTACCACGCGGCGTTCGTGTGCGAAGCGTTGCGCAGTGGCGTCAACACGGTCCCGGCCGGTCAGGCCGAGGCCGCGCGCTCCATCGGGCTGACCTTCGGGCAGTCGCTACGTGAGGTGCTGCTCCCGCAGGCATTCCGCGGCTCCATCGCCCCGCTCGGCTCCACCCTCATCGCGCTCATCAAGAACACGACGGTGGCCGCCGTGGTGCTCGGCACCACCGAGGCCGCCGGGTTGCTCGCGCAGATCACCGAGAACGAGGGCGCGAGCCTGACGACCTTCCTGATCTTCGCCCTCGGCTTCGTCATCCTCACTCTTCCCCTGGGCATCCTGTTCACCAACCTCTCCCAGCGCCTGGCGGTGCGGCGATGAGCGCAGAGACCGTGCTGTTCGACGCTCCCGGCCCGAGGGCGCGCCGCCGTCACGCGATCCTCGCCGGGGTGGGAGTGCTCGGGGCAATCGGTGTCGTCTGGCTGGTCCTGCGCAAGATGGGCGAGGCCAACCAGCTGCAGGGGTACATGTGGGCACCCTTCGTGCAGGACCCGCAGGTCTGGACGCAGTACCTCCTGCCCGGTCTGTGGGCAACCCTCAAAGCGGCCGCCCTGTCCGTCGTCTTCGCTGGGGCCTTCGGTCTCGTGTTCGGCATGGGCCGGCTGTCGCACCTGCGCTCCGTGCGCTGGGTGAGCGGCACTGTCGTCGAGTTCTTCCGCTCGGTGCCGGTCCTGCTCATGATGATCTTCTTCTTCTTCGGCTGGTTCTCGCGGGCGAGCTGGATGCCCAACGACCTGGCCCCCCTGGCCGGCGTCGTGCTGGCTCTCACGCTGTACAACGGCTCGGTGATCGCTGAACTGGTGCGCTCGGGCGTCTACTCGCTGCCTGCGGGCCAGGCGGAGGCGGGGTTGTCGATCGGCCTCTCGCCGGGCCAGACCCTGCGCTCCATCCAGCTGCCCCAGGCGCTGACAGCCATGCTGCCGGCGCTGGTCGGCCAGCTCGTCGTGGTGCTCAAGGACACCGCTCTCGGCACGATCATCCTCTACCCCGAGCTGCTCACTGCGGCGACGACACTGGGGTCGGCCTATGCGAACCCGGTGCCCTCCTACATCGTCGTCGCCGTCATGTTCATCATCATGAACTACTCGCTGACCAGGTTCGCCCGGTTCGTCGAGCAGTCGCTCAGCCGGCGTGGTCGCACCACGGGGCCGCTCACGAACACCGCTCCGATGATCGTCCAGGGCGGCGCGGAGCCGGGCGGCGTGGTCGACGAGGAGAGCCACCTCAAGCCGGCTCGGACCCGCCGCTGATGCAACGAGCCGTGTCTCCTGCTCGCCGCTGAGATGCCCGACGGTCCGAGCCCTTGATGGTGCTGGTGACCTGGGCAATGGTCCTGCGACTGAAGGTCCGATGTGAGGTGGGCCACGAAAAGCATGGCCACCTCCCGCTGGGCTCAGTCCAGAGTCTGGACAGCGAGCCCGCCCTCGGCGTACCTGCGGCGCAGCACCTTCTTGTCGAACTTGCCGACGCTGGTCTTCGGCACTTCGTCGATGAGCGCCCACCGCTCGGGCAGCTGCCAGTGCGCGAGCTTGTGCTCGAGGAACCCGCGCAGCGACTCCGGGGTGGCGGCGGCTCCCTTCCTGAGCACGACGGTGGCGAGGGGACGCTCTCCCCACCGCTCGTCGGGCACCCCGACGACGGAGGCCTCGAGCACGTCCGGGTGCGCCATGATCGCGTTCTCGAGGTCGACCGAGCTGATCCACTCGCCGCCGGACTTGATGACGTCCTTGGCGCGGTCGGTGAGCTTGAGGAAGCCGTCGGGAGTCAGCGTGCCCACGTCTCCGGTCCGTAGCCACCCGTCGTGGAACTTGTCGGCCATCTCGGCGAGCTCGTTCTCCGACTCCCCGCCGAAGGCGTTGTAGGAGCCGGTGATCCACGGTCCTCGGACCTCGAGCTCGCCCACGCTCTCGCCGTCCCACGGCACCTCGCCGCCGTCCGGGCCGATCAGCCGCCCCTGGACACCGAGGACGAGCCGCCCCTGTGAGGTCGCGTAGTCCCAGTAGGCGTCCGACCCCTCCTCCACCCCGGCCGGGGGCACTGCCGCGGTGCCGATCGGGGACATCTCGGTCATGCCCCACGCATGCAGGATGGTGATGCCGTGCTGCTCCTTGAACGACTTCATCATGGCGGGGGGCGCGGCCGACCCACCGACGATGAGGCCGCGGCACGTCGAGACGTCGACCGTGTTCTCCTCGAGGTGGTGGAGCAGGTCCAGCCAGATCGTCGGCACACCGGCTCCGTAGGTGACCTTCTCGCTCTCGATCATGGTCGCGAGCGGGGCCGCCTGGAGGAACCTGTCCGGCATGACCAGGGAGGCCCCCACCGCCATCGCGAGGTAGGGGAAGCCCCACGCGTTGGCGTGGAAGAGCGGGACGACGACGAGCAACCGGTCGCCCTGGCGGGTGTCGGCCGTCATCGCAGTCGTCACGGCGTGGAGGTAGTTGGAGCGGTGCGAGTACGACACGCCCTTGGGGTTGCCGGTGGTCCCGGAGGTGTAGCACATCGACGAGGCGGAGTTCTCGTCGAGGTCCTCGGGCCAGTCGTACGTCGTCGGCCGTCCCTCGAGCAGCGTGGCCCAGTCGTGCACCGCCTCGACGTGCTCCGGTGCTGCGAGCGCGGCGCGGGTGTCGTCGTCGACCGCGCCGTTGACGACGACGTGGCGGACCTTGGGCAGGTGGGTGAGCAGCTTGGCGAACGGGGCCGCGAGGGAGCTGTCGACGATGACGACCTTCGAGCCGCCGTGGTTCGCGACGTAGAGGATCTGCTCGGGGAACAGCCGGATGTTCAGGGCGTGGAGCACCGCGCCCATGGACGGCACGGCGAGGTAGGTGATGAAGTGCTCGGCGTTGTTCCACATGAACGTGGCCACCCGGTCGTCACCCTCGACGCCGAGGCCACGCAGGGCGTGGCCCAGCTGGGCCGCCTGCCGCCCGACTTCCGCGTACGTTGCGCGCCGCGGGCCGTCGGCGGTCCAGGTCACGACCTCCTGGTCGGCGTGCAGCGTCGTCCCGAACCGCAGGATCTGGCTGACGAGGAGGGGGGTCGGCTGCATGGTGCTGTCCATAGGGACAGCCAACCCCCTAACCCCGTGAAGCGGAAGCCCTCGTTCAGCTCGCCCCTCGTCGCCCGAGCCATCGTGACTCGTTTCCCGGGCGGGACTTCGACGGCCACCCGCAGCGCCGTGGTGACGTCCTGTCGGTTGAGCAGCGCCGAGGGCGAAGGACACACAGTCGCCGGATCCGACGACAAGAGGCCCCGAACCGGCGCTTCCGCAGTTCAGGGGCCTCTTGGCGTGCTCCCCCGGTTGAACCCGAACCAACGTTCCGTATTGTTGGACTCCTGTGGACACACGAGGTCAAGAGTGGCCTCTGACCTGCAAGAACGACGTCTCACACTGCAACACTAACAGTCTGGGAGGGGACGACAGAGGCCACAAATCGCCGTACGATCCGATGCATGGCCGATGCAAAATCGCCTCGTCGCCGGTTCGGACAGCTGGCGCGGATGCGGTCCGGACGGTGGGCCCGGTCGAGACCCTGACTCTGGACCCCGCCGAGCACGCGGTGGCCGTCGAGTCGACCAACCAGCGGGTGCTGCTGGACTACCGCACCGGACGCCGGCTGAGGTCGCTGTCTCATGCGACGTTCTTCGCTCCCGACGGCACCAGCGACGCGGTCGTGGACGAAAACGGAGCGGTCGGGTTCCAGAGCGACCACGGCACGCGATGGATCGCGCCCCCGGACCCCTCCCACGCCTACGGCGGCGACCTCTCCGCCTACTCGCACGACAGCAGCCTTTTCGCCAGTAAGCCACAACGGCCAGGTGGGGCTGTGGAACGCACGCACCGGCACCTTCCTTGGCAGCGTTCCCGTCACCGGGCAGGTGGCTCTCGGGTTCACCGGCGACGACTCCACCCCGGTGCTGGCCGACTTCGACGGCACCATCCAAACCTGGAACCTGCACCCCGACGCCTGGATCCGCGCGGCCTGCGACATCGCCGGCCGAGACTTAACACCACAGGAGTGGTCCACCGTGCTGCCCGGACGCCCGCCCGAGCACGTCTGCCCAGACGGCGGCCCCTGACCGTAGAACCCGCGGTGCGAGCCACCCAGGCGACTGGCTGGCGCCGTGTCGGTCTTCGCCCCCCGGCCGTCCGAGCAAGCAGCATGGCCGAGTAGCTCTCGCACCACGACCTACTGGCGGCTGATGTGACGCATCGCCGACGGACAGCCCGCTTGGCGCGCCCGGGAAGGGACTTCGCGTGCGCCACGTTGCGGCCAAATTGCTGGTCACGATCTTTCACGGCTCTTCCCAAACGACGGCCGGTCGCGCTTGAGGGGGCGGCGGCGTCCCTCTAGGTGGCTTGCACCTGCTTACCTCCGACGCCTCCGCAGCCGCCTCAGTCGATTCGATCCGAGTTGATTGTGCTGACCGAGGCCGATGGCACGCAAGAGGCCGCGCTTGGCGGGCCGTGGCGTTGGCTCACAAGCCCGGCGAAGGCGAGCTCTACGCAGGCCCTATCGAGCCGTAGCCCGTCGTCGAGGATGCCCCTGCCCCGCCGCCGAGGTTCAGCCCGAAGCCTATGAGACTCAGGTCCGAACTTGTCATCAGGACCGAAACGAAGACGCCGATGCCAACCAGCGATGCGCCGAATGACCAGACGCAGGTGGAATCGTTCAGCATTGAAGGCTCGTGTGTCATCGCTCCGAGCACTAGGCCCACTCCAATGTGTGCGCCGATTCCCAAGTTAAAGGAAGCGTAGTGCACGGCGGACTGGATGGATTCGTCAATGATGTCGTAGGCGACACCGGTACCACCGCTACCACCGAGTACGCCCACTTGGGCGCCGCTAGACCATCCTACGAGAACGGTGCGCAGCAGCTGGTCGGCCTTGACGTCATTGAGGGCGTTGGAGAAGAGCCCGTCGGCCATGACCTGGCCCGTGTTTGTGGGGTCGGTCGGACCGCTGGCGACCGCCGCGACGATGGAGGCACCCTCTGGAGACGAGAGGAGGGCGTTTCCTCCACTCGTGAGGCTGGTGATCGCATTCGTGTGCGCGCTCAAGAACGTGGCGCCCGCTGCAGCGATTGACCACGGCCATTGGAAGTCGAGCTGGGTTGACGTCGCCGAGTCGACCGTGGGTGCGAGCCGATGCGAGTCGCGCAGCGTCATGTCGATCACGGTCTCGAGAGCAGGTCCAGTGTCCATGATCTTCCTCGTCGAGCGTGGTCGGTGCGCTTATCCGAAGTTCCAGATGTGACCGCCGAAGACAGCGGCCCCTCCACCAATCCCCACCCCGACGCTGATCGCATATCCGAGGATGGTGAGGTTGTCGAGGTCCGTGAAGAAGACTGCGAAGGACACCCCGCCTCCCGCGTAGACGCCGACATTGAGACCGAAGACGTTCTCGTTCAACTGGCTCGGCAACTGATTGAAGATCGCGGCCTGGACGTTGACGTCGCCGGCAATCTTGAGGCCGAGTTCGCCGGTGGCGAACCCGTAACCCTTGGGCCCTTCTCTCTTGGCGATGTCCCACGCACATCCCAGCCCTCCATATCCGCCGATCAGGAAGACCAGCTCAGCGCTCACGCCAACCGAGACGGTTGAGAACAGCCCTGACGCCTTCGTGGAGCACAGCGTCGGTCCGAACAGCCCTGTGCAGTCCTGGCCAGTGCCGTCACCACCGCCGGTCTGGTCAAACATCGCGGTGGAGGTCTGGTCCTGCATCGTTTGCGTCAGCGGCGTATTCGGCTGGCCCGCCGACCAAGCGTTCGAGTTGAGCGCGCTGACGTAGCTGGAGTCCTTCGACACCGTGGAGGTGTTCGTCGCAGTCGTGTCCACCTGGACCTGGTTCTGCCCATAGAACTTCTTGGTGGCGTCGAGGATCTGCTGGTTGGTGGGCGCTCCCGCTCCCAGGATCGGGTGGTCGTACTTGAGGTTCTCACCGAAGCCGGGCATGCCGATCCCCATGCGCAGCGTGTCCACGCTCAAGCCCTCGAGCACGTCTCCGATGTCACCATCGCTGATCGTGTCTGAAGTGGACATATCACTTCTCCTCCTGCGCGTGCGGAATCATGACGTCGTGCTCGAAGTTGCCCCCGCAAACACCCCGGACTGGACGGGCGCCGTGACTGTCGCGCCAGTGCTGCTCACTAGCCCGTAGGGTTTCAACGAGCTGGTGAGGAGGATCTTGAGGTTGACCTGTACGCCTTCAACAGCGGTCGTGATGTAGAAGCCGGTGACGGCGTCGTTGAGTTGGCCCGCCTCGGGAAGCCAGCAGCCGAACTGCAGGTTCTGACCATCGGTCACGTCGACCAACCCGCGGTACAGGTCGAGCGTCAGCAATAGGAGTGTGTCGGCCGGGGTGCTCCCTCTCACGTCCCGGGCGGAGCCGATCACCCCCGCGCCGCCACCCGGCATCGCCTTGGTGAAGACGCCCACCGAGAAGCTGTGGAGTTGCGGGATAGCGGCTACGGCGGCAATTGCGGACTTGACGCCTGCGGCGGCGTAGAAGGGGTCGACGACGCCTGCCATGCTCGCGGGATCCTGCCAGTCGCTCAGTGCGTCGATGGCCTGCACATCACTGAGCATCGATCCGCTGGAGATGATCTTCACGAGCGCCCGGGTCTGGGCATCCACTGCCTGCTGATACGTGGCGTAGGCCGACTTGGCGGCGTCGATTATCTGCTGGTTGGTCGGGGGATTCTCTAGGCCCAACGCGAGGACGCCCTCGTCGTGCTCCTCGCTTCCTTGCGCAGAACGGACCTCGGAAAATAGTGCTTCGACCATGTCGCCCCTCGTTCCCCTCGTGTTGTGCATCTGGATTCGGGCAAACCGGCGGTGGAGAGCGTTCAGAAGAGCCAGGTGTATCCACCGACGACCGTCGCGCCGCCGCCAAGGCCAGCACCCACCCCCACCGAAAAGCCCATGTATTGCAGGTGCTCGCCCGACACGTAGATACCCAGGCACACACCCACTTCGAGGTCCAGATTCACCTGGATACCGAAGAATCCACCCGCCAGCTGCCCAACTGGCGCATTCCAGATTGCGACGTTCAGATTTACCGCGACATCGATGTCCAACCCGAGCTTGCCGGCAACGTAGCCCTCACCCTTGGTGATCCCGGAACTGTCGAGCTGGACGGCCACCCCCACGCCGCCCTCCTCGCCGAGGATGAACTGCGCTGACTCCGAGATGCCGAAGACGAGAGAGCCCACGCCGCCGTCGTCGACGGCAGCCTGATGCGCCGGCTGCAGACTCGGCGCATCGAACACGCTCTCGGCTGTTGGAGTGATCGGCCCTGACTGCTTCGACCTCCAGTTGTAGGAGTTGAGCAGACTGACGTTCGATCCTCCGTCCGGTGTCAGGACGTACTGCGAGCCCAGCGAACTATAGGAGTCGACCACGTCCACATGCTCGTGATAGCTCTTGCTCGCGGCTTCCAGGATCTCCGCGTTCGTGGGTACGGACGCCCCCGTGGCCAAAAGCGAATCAGTCAAAGGCTTCGCGTGAGTTCGGAGCATCTTGTTCGGATGCAGATCGGCGAGCACCTGCGAGTAAAGCCCTGTCGTGGCCATTCCTGCCCCCATTGTTCGACCATAAGATGTGAATCTTGGTCAGATACTGCGAGCGTAGGGGTGCTCCCAGCAAATGTCCATGCCTTGTGGAACGTGCCGTCCGTGAACATCGCCTGAACGCGTTGGCTTCTGGGGGCCTCCACCGATGCGTGTAGGCGGATGACGACTCAGCGTGTGGCGGCCTGCAGGGGTCGGGTCGACAAAGGAGGAGCGGGCACGACCCTCGGCTTCAACACGAAACGCCCACAGTCGGCGAAGAGGGGCGCCCACAGTGGGCGCTGTGATCGCTCGCCCGCCGGGAAGCGGTAGCGATCGAGCCACCAGGGGCGGTGGGTCGATCGTGGACGACCTGTCCTGGCGGGGTGGAAAGGCACCGCCGCACCGCGAGTACAAGTGCGCCTTGGGCGGTGCAGGCTCGACGGGGGAATGGCCCAACTTTCAGACGGGGTCGATGACGTCGAACGGCAGGCGAAGGCTCGGTGAGGTGCTCGGTGTCCGGCGTAGCCGGCGCTGCCAGAGCACCGGGTGACCGTCCGCGGCGCGCGCGAGCACCCAGCGGCGTTCGAGGGCGAGGCCGGCGGCGGGAACGGTGGTGGGGTCGATGACGTGCACAGGGTCGTCGCCATCCGGGAGGAAGCGGCTCGTTGGTGCGGGCGTGTCCGTGTACCCCGGCGTGGTTGCGGTCGCGGTCTCCAGCAGCCCCTGCCGGAACTGGCGCGGCCCGACTCCCGTGGTGGGCGGGTAGGGGTGCCAGCCCGGCGGCGAGTCGCCGACCGGCCGGTAACGCACCCGCGGGGTGAAATTCGTCGGGCCGGCCGCGGTCGCAGCGGCGTCCGGCTCGGCCGCCGGCGCACCACCCTCGACGACCTCCTCGACCGCCCAGAGGAGGTTGGCATCCTCGTCGACCCCAAGGACCACCCGTTCGAGGAGGGGCCCCTCGAGGATCGGTGCGTCAGCGGGCCAGATCAGGAGGTCTCGCGGGCCCAGCCCCGACGTCGCGAACATCGCCCATCGTCTGCCGTCCGCCCAGTTCCCCTCCGGGAGGCGCCAGTGCTCGCCGAACGAGTCGATGACGGTCACCTGTCGCACGGTGAGGACATGGCCGGGGTCGGTGTGCAGCGGCACCTGGTACCAGTTGGTCGCGTGGCCGGCGAGCACGTCGAGGAGGAACAGCGAGCCGACGTGCGCAGAGTCGGGCAGGTGCGCGGTGACCGTCTCGTCGGGGTCCTCCAGCGTGAACCAGCCAGGCGCTGGCCCTCCCGGGTAGCGCATCCGTCCCGGCGGCGACTCCACCCGACTGCTGGGACCGGCGGACCGGAAGGGGCGATCGGCGTCCACCGCCCACCAGTCCGTCGGGCCACCCGGGTGGCGGCTCGCCGTGAGGCTCGTGCGTCCGGAACCGACCGGCGTGTGGTGCAGGTAACTGGTCGTGTCGAATGGGTCGGGTCCGTCGGCAGCAGGATTCACGTCCGATACGGCCGCTTCCAGGACGGCGGCTCCCGGGAGGGTGACGGGGTCGGCAAAGCGCCGGTCCGCCGGTGCGGTGACCGGGGTCGAGCGCACCGACGCCCGGGCCAGCGCCGGGCTTGACGCGTTCTCGCCCTGGTGCTCCCCGAGCTGCCACTGCCGCGACAGCATCCACAGCGGATCAGCCACGCGCGCCCTCAGGCCCTCGTCGAGGTCGCCCTCGGGAGAAGCCTGTTCGAGCCGCACGTGCAACCGCGCGCTATTGCTCGGGAGGTCCCACGAGTCGTCGTCGAGCCGGATGCCGAACGACACGTCGGCCCTGAGGAACGCTGACGGCTGGAAGGCCCCGAGCCGTCCGAGGTCGCGCCCCCGCACCGCCCGCGCGCGCGCGAGCTGCCGGGTCTCGGCGAGGATCTCTCGCACGAGCGGCACGTCGAGTGGGGTGTCGTCGGTCGGGGGTACAGCCAGGACGACGGCCTGCGGCGGCCTTGCGCCGGGCGCGTTGAACCCGAAGGCCATCGTCGCCTGCACCGCCCGGTCGATGGTGCCGTCGGCTGCCCAGCGGCCTGGCAGCGTCTCCTGCCACTCGTCGAGGACGACAAGGGCGGATGACGCGGGGGCGGCCCCGTCGACGGCGAGGTAGATCTCGAGTTCCCGGGCCGCACCGGGCCAGACGGTGCCGTCGGGGCCGGGCACCGGGCGTCCGGTCCAGCCCGGTCCCCAGGCCTCGGCCTGAGTCTCGGCGAGGTGGTCGCCGATGGCCTCGTCGGCCTCGGCCAGGCGCGGTCGGACCAGCCCGAAGGTGGCGCGCCACTCCGCAGCATCGACGACCGGGTGGGCGTCGGGGCTGCGAGCCGGCACGAGGGCAACGGGCACCACCTGACGGTTGCCCCCGGGCAGGCCGACCGCTGCGACCCGTCGCAGGGCGGCGACGACCTCGCTGCCCCGCTCGTCCTCGACGTCGCCTCCGGCGGGCGTGACGAGGCTCGCCGGGTCCGGGCAGCCCGCGAGGTTGTGGCGGAGCCGGGGCGCACTCTCCGCAAGGCTGCCGGTGACCCCCCACCGCAGGGCCCGCAGGCGCAGGGCGGGGTCGTCGACATCCGGGTCTGCATGGGCGAGGTCGTCGGCGAGCGCGGTGGCCGAGGCGTGCAGTCGTGCGTACCGGCTGCGCAGGGTGTCGAGGTCCGCCGGCACGCCGGGCTCCGGGGTGCAGCGCGCGAGCAGAATCGCGACCAGCCGCACCGCGGTCACCCCGGGCGGCATCGGACTGCTCGCCCCAGCGGCGGTGGCGGCGGCCGCAAGGGTGATGTCGTCGACGACCGCGAGGTCGCTCGGCCTCAGGCCGAGGTCGGCCAGGGTCAGGTGACCGGCATCGGTGGTCCAGCCGAACCGGTGGGTGTCGGCCGGGTCGCCGAGGCCGTCGAGCAGCTGGGCGGTGACCGGGTCCGCGACGACCGCGCGGTCGTCAGCCGGTTCGGGGGCGGGGTCGAGGCACAGGTGCACCCGGGTCGTCAGTGGCGTGCCCGGCACCGGGGTGCGCAGCGACCGGAAGTCGATCTGCTCGCCGAGCCCTGCGACGGCGTCGAGGGCGCGGGCCGTCGCTGCGGCACCACCCTGCACGGTGGCGTGCACTGCCTCTGCGAGGTGGACGTCGGCGACCACGCCCGGCAGCGCAGCGAGTGCGTCCAGCTCGTCGCGGGCCGCAGCGCTGAACGCCGAGACGGGGATGCCAGTCGTGGCGGCCAGCTGGGTCGGGTCTCCAGGTGTCCACGACTCCACCGCCGCCAGCCCGTCGCACGTGCGCCGGGTCCGGTTGTCGGGGTCCCCGGGGAAGGCCTGCCGCAGCAGCAGCACGTGGGCCCACTGGGTGAAACAGGCCTCGACCCGGCGGCCCACGGCCTCGGCGGGGTGGGCGCCCTCGGAGACTGCCTCGACGAGCTCGACGGTGCGGCGGACCGCGTCGCTGTCGAGGGAGAGGTCCCATGCGTCGGCGGGCGCCTCCCCCGAGGCGGCGTGGTCGACGAAGCGGTCGCGCAGAATGGCGGCCGTCGTCGCTTGTGCGGCTGATGGTGCGAGCACGGCCCGGTCGGGCATGAAACCCGGTGTGCCCGTGAAGGGTTCGTCAACCCAGGCGTACAGTCCGAGCACCCGGGGCAGCGCGTCTGCCCGTGCGAGCCGCGCCGTGCTCACGGCCGCCGGCAGGGCGTCGAGGCGGTGGGTGGCGCAGTCGAGGGTGGCCCGCAGCACCCGCTCGAGCGTGCCGGGCGGCTCGATCGGGCGCAGCGCGAGCTCGCGCACCGCGTCGAGGAGCCGGTCGTAGGCCTCGTCGGCGGCGCCGTCGAGGTTCGGCCAGTCGTGGGCCACCCGCAGCGCCTGCGCGACCAGCCGCACGAGCAACCCCGGCCCCAGCTCGTGCACCTGGCTCATCACCGTCTCGACCCCGCCGTCACCGGCCCTGGGGGCGTCGCGGCGGCAGGTCCCCGCGAGCCACAGCAGGACAAGCCGGTGCCGCTGCCCGGGTGCCTTCGGGTCGACCTGCACTAGCCGGTCGAAGTCCGCGGCGTGGACCGACCCGTCGGCCACGAGCTGCTCGACCTGGCCCATCAGGCTCTCGAACCACCAGGGCGGGTCTTGCCCGTCGTCGGCCTCGATGAGCGGTACCCGCACCTCGGCGGCCGCACCGAGCGCCACCTGCGGCGCGGTGAGCCGCTCGGGGTCGATGCCGACCTGGTCCAGCTCCTTACGCATGCGGGCCATCCACGCCTGCCCGAAGAGCGACCCCGGCGGCCCGACCGGGATCGCCCACCGGTACGCGTAACCGGTCGACACCGGCGTCTGCCGCAGCACCCGCAGCACGCCGTCGGTGTCAGCGCCCACCACGCTGCCGACACCGCGCTCGCCACGGGCGGCGGCGTCATCGAGGAAGGCCTCGGCGCCGACGGCGGTCCACCACGCGGTCCCCTCGGACCACACCGGGTGGCGCCGTACCGTGGTGGCGGGGAGCACCCCGTAGGGCTGGTCGCCCACGACGAGGGAGGGGAACGGGCCCTCCGGCCGCAGGAACGCCTCCCACCACTGCCCGGACCGGATCCGGTCGCCGTCGCGGCCGGGGAGCACGCCCCAGAGGTCCTCGGCGGCGTGTCCCCACAGCGCCGGCCAGAGCGCTGCGACGAGCCCGGACTGCAGCGCGGCCGGGTCGAGGTCGGGCCCGGGCACGGGTAGCGGCACGCCGAGCGCCGCGGCGAGCGGGGCGGAGGACACCGGTGCGACCGCGGCTGCGCGTCGCCAGTCCTCGGCCTTGGGCCGCGCGAAGGACGCGTCAGGGGTGACGTTCGTGGGGGTACCAGCGGGCACGAGGAACGCGTCTCCGGAGCGTGGGTGTGCCCCGAGCAGCCCGGCGGGGTCGGCGTCACCGACGCCGACCACGGTGAGCACGGCGATCGACGCCGGGTCGATGGGCCCGCCGTCCGGGTCGACCCGGGCGAGCGCCACGTTCGTCGCGAGCCCGGCGCGGCGCAGCTCGGACCAGCGCGGCCAGAACACCGGAGGCTTGCCCGGCTCGGGCGGCTGGTACGGCAGGTCACCCGTGGGCCTGAGCGTTGCGAGGAGCACCTCACGGTTCGGGTCGCGGCAGGTCGCCCAGACCTCGATGGCACGAGGCAGGCCACGCACGGTGCGCGGAGCCGCCCTGGTGCCGGGGGCGCGGAGCCGGTCTGGCGGGACGGAGACCTCGTGCGAGCCGTCCGGGGCCGCGGTGACGAACGCGCGGACGAGCCACGCGGCCCGGCCCACGCCGATCTGATCGGCAAGACGGCCGAAGGCAGCTGCGCCGCCGTCGTCGAGCAGCGCGCCCCCGGCCGCGTCGAGCGCCTCGTGGAGCAACCCGAGCTCGGTGTCGCTGACGCTCGGGTCGTGCCGGTCGAACCAGATGTCGGCCGGAACGACGATGACGCGCAGGCGGGCGGTGCCACCGGGACCCTTGTTGTCGAACCGGGTCTCGATGCGGGCGGGCAGCAGCACCCCGACGGCCGTCATCCGGCACCCACCATCGTCTCAGGCCCGGGCAGGAGCACCCGGATCGGGCGGAGGAGGAGGCTGGCAGCCAGGGCCCCTCCGTCGACGGGCGGAGGTCCTGGGTCCGGGTGCACCCCGAACCGGATGCCGTCGGGCACCTCCTCGACGACGACCCACCGCTGCGCGGCGACCTGGGGGTCGGCTGCGAAGGCGAACATCGTCAGGTCGTGGGAGATGGCGGCGACGAACTGGGGCCAGGTCCTCTTGCTGAGGTTTGGCTTGTGGGCGCCGGGGATGTCCTCCGCAAGGCTGACGAGGGTGCTCGGGTAGAGGCGGAACAGCTCGCTGCGGATGACCACGACGAGCTGCTCGGGGGTCACTCGGGGTCCGGAGTGGGCGCCGACCCGGCCGAGGGGGGTGCCATCGCCGGCGAGCCACTGCGCGACCCCGGTGATGTCCTCGAGGGGGTCGGAGAGCGGGTCGAGCTCGTCTCCGTACCGCTCCCAGAACCGGCGCAGCGGGGTGCACCCGCCGCGCACCGGGTGTTGGCGCCACCGGAGCTCGGCGACGGCCTGCTGGTTCAGGCCGAGGAGGAAGGCTTCGGTGAACTCCGGGTTGGTGCGCAGCGTGGCGACCTCCCCCGCGGACAGGGAGTCGGCACCCGGCAGCAGCCAGTGCCGGGCCCGGTCGCGCAGGTAGCGCCACGCGGGAAGGTCGAGGGAAGGGCAGTCCTCGAGCGGGAGGAGCAGGCGCGCCGGGTCCAGGCCGGGTACCCGCGACGCGACGCGGCGCAGCGCGGGCGCGCCTGCGCCGGTCGGGTCGAGCCCCCCCGCCAGGCGGTCGGCGAGCCGGCCGAGATCGAGCGCGAGCGGGGGGGTGCGCTCGCCGCCGGGCTTGAGGTCGTCGAGGTCGACGCCCTCGAACCCGCCCTGTTCGCCCAGCTCCCGCAGCGCCTCCCGCCGGCCCTGCTCCTGGTGCTCCGCCTCGATGTCGTACGCGGCGGCATCGGCGTGAGCGGGGTCGAGGTCGGCGGGGTCTGCTGCGAACGAGCCGACCGCCTCGCGCGGTCGCGCGGGCACTCGCTCGACCACGGTGGCCCGGTCCAGGACGGCCTCGGCCCTGCTGGCTCCGTCGACGGCATGCCGGGCGGCTGGTCCGCCGGTGCGCAGCACCCGCCGCCCGGTGGGCCCGAGGAGCTCGACGGGGTAGCCGGCCCGCTGCGGGTCGCCGGGGGCGGCGAGCATGGAGCGAACGGTTCGGCCAGTGGACCCGGCGACGTCATCCGCGGGGATCCGTCCGGCGGCCGGCCCGAGGAGGCGCAGCCGAGCCTCCGGACCGGCGGGTTCGACGCGACTCCGCCAGGCGCTCCGGGTGGCGGCCAGACCGAGGGCGAGCGAGGAGAGCACGGCCGACACAGCCGGCCCGGCACCCCAGGCGCGGTTCGCGGCGAGGACGACCTCCTCCTGGAGGTCGATACCGGCCCGGGTGCCGACCGCGGCGACGATCCGCAGGTGCAGGTCGACGTTGACCTGCTCCGGCCACGCCCACTGCGGCTCCGGCACCGCCTGGGCGGCGTCGACGCGGTTGCGGACCCGGCTGTCGCCGGCCCATGCAGAGCCCTGGGCCGGCGCCCCGACGACCTCCCGGTTCTTCTGGTGCGTGCGGGTGAGGATGTCGAACTGGTGCCCCTCGGGCTCCGGACCCGCCGGGGGGGCGATGCTCGTCAGCGCCCCCCCGACCCGGATGACGGTCGGTTCGTCACCGGGCGGGCCGGCGGCGCCGCTGTGGACCTCCACCTCGACCGTGCCGACCGGGTCGTCGTCGGCAGGGGTGAGCTCGGTGGCGAGAGTCCTGAAGGTGCCCTTGCCGCCGGTGCGGTAGGTCCACCAGTCCAGGCACGCGACGACCACCGGCGATCCGGCACCGCCCGCCGGCCACGCCGGCGAGCCGTCCGGGCCCCAGGGGACGACCAGGGCGGCTGCGTACTCCGTGTCTGTATCGAAGAGGTCCTGCGGGCCCGGGAACTGCGTGCCGCACAGCACCCGGGCGACGCCGACGTCCGCGGAGCCACCCTGGACGTCGCGCTGCACGTGGGCCCACAGGTGCGCGTCCTCGAGGGGGTGCCGCGCCTGGACGTCCGGGGGGACGCTGACCTTCCCGCCCGCGGGCCGGAGCGCGTCCGCGGGCGCGACGACGAGGAACAGCCACGGCTGGGTGGGGTGGCCGGCCGGTCCGCCCGGTGCGTAGCGCCACGGGAGGTCGGTTGTGCCGAGCTCGACGTAGGGCCGCTGCTCCTCCTCCGCCGCGGCGGTTCCCGGGTGGGGAACCCGTCGCCGGATCGCGCCGCGGCGCAGGCTAACGACGTCGGCCGGGCCCGCCGTGGCGTGCTTCAGGACGACGTCGACGCCGTCGAGGGTGAGCCCGTGGGTGTCGACGGCGCGGCCGTGGGCCGATCCCTCGGGCGGGCCGCCTCGGCGAGTGCCGGCTGTGAACCAGAGGTCGTTGACGGCCATCAGGGCCTCCAGAGATCGGCGACGCGCAGCGCCGTCTCGTGCAACGGGAGGGCGACCCCGCCCTGGGCGGAGGCCCCGAGCACGGCAGCGGTGCGGGTGGGCGCGGCGATGGGGGCGCCGGCGGCGGCAGGGACAAGGACGCCCCAGGCCTCCGGCTCGAGGGTGAGGCCAGGGCCGCGGTAGCGGGCGGTCGGCGGGTCGTGGCGCGCGCCGAGGAGGAGATGGAGGCGTGCCGAGACGGCGTGGAACTCGCCGTCATGGCCCGTGTCGTCCTCGTTCTTGTAGAACTCCTGGTAGGAAAGCGTCGCCTTGTGCTCACCCGAGAGGTGGGCGGGCTCGGCGGTCACCCGCACGCCCGACGGCATCCGCTCGTACGCGGGCAGCGTCAGGAGGGTGTCACGGTCTGCGTCGCACAGGGCAGCGGGCGCGAACTGCTCGGTCGGCCCGGTGCTCACCCCGGCTGTCAGGTTGCTGAGCGAGACGGTGTGCGGGTTGGCGAGGCGGCGCCCGCGGACCCGGGAGATCGGGGTGTCGAACGGCACGACGGACTGGCTCCAGGTCACCTCCCCGAGTGGGCGGAGCACGGCGAGGTCTTCGTCGTGCTCGTCGCGCGGTGGGGGCTGGACGTCGACCAGCGGGTCGTCGGCGGCGCCCGCGGTCACCGCACCCGGGGGGACGTGCAGGGTGTCTTTGCGGTGCTCGGGTGCCCGCTCGTGGCCGACCACCGCCAGGCCTGCGAGGTCCTCCAGCGGCGGGTCGGCCGGTGGTGCCGAGCCGATGCCGAGGCGGTAGGAGTCGCTCCAGCCGGCGCTCACGAAGAGGAGCTCGACCTCGACCCGGCCGGAGATCACGACCGGCCCCGGGCCGTCGATGACGCCGTGGAAGTCGACTCCCCCGAAATGCGTGCCCAGGGCGCCGACGTCGACCCCGCCGACGAGCTCGGCATGCACGTGGAACGGGTCGTACTGGCCTATCGCGTCGAACTGGAGGAAGCCGTGGACCTCGACACCGGCCTGGAAGCCGAGCTCGATACGGGCGCCGGCCTGGAAGGTGCCGTCGGTGATGGCGAAATAGCCTTCAAATCGCAAGGAGATCGGCAGGGGAAGGTCGGAGCCCATGCTGATCCGCCGCTGCGGCGGCAGGCCCGGCACGTCGGCGCGGTACCCGGGGTAGAAGCCACCGACGGTGAACAGCGACGCCGTGGGGTCGGCGCTGTGGACCCTGAGCGCGGCGGTGCCGTCGACGCGCATGAGCCCGAACATCCGCCCGGAGACGACGGCCAGGTCGACGGCGACGACCCCCGCGGCCGGGTCGACCTCTCCCAGGAGGTCGAGCTCGAGGTCGAGGACGACCGGAACCGCGACAGCGGCCCGCCCGAGGAGCACGAAGCGGGCGCGGGGCAGCTCGAGGAGGGCCACCACGGAGAGCCGCAGCATCGAGTAGCTGGCGACCCGAAGCCAGTTGAGCTCGGCCGACGGTCCGGCGACGACCGAACCGGCACGAACCTTGAAGACCTCGGTCATCAGCCGCATCCGGGCCGCCCGCTCCGTCGCGTCTCCTGGGGAGGCGGGGAAGAACAGGGCGACGGCGTGACCACTCGACAGCTCGGCGCGAAGAGAGTCGGGGTCGAGGCCACGGTTGACCCCGACAACGCCGCCGAGCGCGCTGATCTCGAACCCGAAGCCCAGCTGGATCCCGGGGGTGAAGCTCGCGCCGAGGATCGATGCGAACGCGGTGTCGCCATCACGGTCGGTCAACTCTGCAAGTGCCCCGGCCGACACGACGCCGATTGAGGCGCCCAGCGTGCCGACCCACCCGTCGCTGACCTTCTCGACGCCACCGTCCACGGTGACCGGCCCGGCGGGCACCGTCGCGGCGAGCCCCGACGGTGCGAGGAGCGCGGCGACCAGCGGATGGTCGCCCAGCGGCACGAGGAGCGCGGGTAGGTCGACATCGAGGGAGAGCGGGCCGAGGTGGAGGTCGGCATCCGCACCACTGAGGAGCGCGCGGTCGCCGGCCAGCGCGCGGGCCACGATGCCGGAGAGGACCGTGGCGTCGCCGGGGACACTCGGCAAGCCCCACGCCGTGGCGAAGATGCGGACCCGGTCGCCGCCCAGCGCGGACACCGCAGCCGCCCAGTCGTCACGCGCACCGTGGGACGGGCTGTTGGTGAGTATGCCCGCGGTGTTCCTGATCTGCTCGGCCACCGCGTCGGTGGCCGGGTGGCCCAGCGCGCCCGCGGCCCGGAGGAGCTCCTCCGCGAACGTCGCGAGATCCCCACTCACCGCAACACCCTTCCCACGTGGGGTGGAGGGGTGGGTCACCCCGGCGCCCGCGCGTCCTTCTCAGTTTGGCCTCATCCCGGCGACATGGGAAGAGAACTTCCTCCTTGCTGCCGCCTGGCGGCACCTGGAATCGGCTGCGTCCTTGCCTCTCCCCCATGCCGGCCGGCTCGTCGGAGTAGTCACAGGCCGACGGCCGCGCTCACCGTGGCAGGCGACTGCTCGTGCCGGGGCCCTGCTGGTCTCGCCTACTGTGGGCGGGGATGGGATCCAGTCAGGGGACAGGGTCGATGTTGACGACCAAGCCCAGACCCTCTTGCAGGGGCGTCGGCACCGAGGGATCCGTGGCGAGCGTGCAGAAGCGTGCCCGGTCCGACCGGAACAAGTAGTCATTGAGCGCGTGGATGGTCCAGAAGTTCGTCGCCCGTGGCTTCGTCCGGCCCCACGCGGCCCCGCCGTGGCTGATGACTCCGTCGACCGTCAGTTGCCCGTGGCCCTGTGACACGGTGTAGGTCTGGAAGGCGAGAATCCAATCGCTGAGGTGCGGCCCGACCAGGCCATCTTGTGGGTAGATCGAGTCGATGGCGTGTTCGGAGGTCAGGGGATCGACCTGACCCCACGTTGGTGGCAGCGGCCAACTGCTGTCGTACATTGCGCTGAACAAGAGGTACTGCACGAGCATCACGTCAAGCTGACTGTTGGGATAGTTTCCATTGCCGACCGAGCTCTCGACGTCGTAGAAGGGCGGGTAGGTGAATGTCATCGTGGTGTGGTCCTGTCTCCCTGACAGTTCTGGCCTGAGGTTGTTTCTGAGTCAGTGCTAGAGATTCGCGGTGAATCACACAACATCGCCGTGGTCCTACGCTGGTCGTATCGTCTCGTTCTGCTCGGTGACTGGCAAGGCGCTGAACTCGTGTCAACGGCAAGAACATGTGCCAGGTGGCGATCGATCGTCCCGGGTACCGCCCACGTCGGCTCATGGTCCGTTCCCATCACGCGACTGGAACCGATTCGTGCGTCCTGCTGCGCTGTCACGCTGCCTCACAGTGGGCGAAGTGGGACGCCCACCGTGGGCGGAGAGACGCGACTCGAGCCGGCCTTCACAAAGTCCGCTTAGGGCTATTCACCTGACCGGACTGCCGTGCGTACGATCTCGCGCCAGGGGCGTTCGGCGAGTGGCCGGTCCAGGCTGGGTGGGTGGCCTCGCCGGGTCGGTGGCCGTGGCGTGATGCGCTTGGGCTTCGGCTTGGCGACCAGGTCGCGGTAGCGCACCGGCTCGTGTGTGACGGCGAGCTGCAGCACGCGGTAGAAGTGCATGCCGCGGGCGCGAGAGCGGCGTCGGTTGAAGCGGAAGACGAACTCGTTCAGGTAGCTCTGCAGGTGAAAGGTGCAAACCCTTCACGGCAAGTGGCTCTCGATCGACGGGCGGACCCGGGGGTGGCAGCCTCGATGTCGCCCTTCCAGTGATGTGGTGTCAGCGCTTGCGGATGGCCGCGGCCAGGTCGGCGAGTTGGTTCTCGACGATGTCCAGGACGAGTTGGGGGTTCACGCGGAAGTACTCTGCACGACGGTGTTCCGAAGAGCTGCGATTGATGCCCACGGCACAGCCGGCATGGAAGCCCGCGTCTCGTCGGAGAGCGACCGCACAGCCTCGCCGATGACGGCGAGGTTGCGCAGCACTGCGTCGTAGGCCATGGACGCGAGCTCACCGGATCCCAGGAAGGACGCGTACTCCTGACACCGCTCGATGGCACCCAGAATGTCGGCGAACCGCTCGTCCTCGGAGCGGCTCACACCGCCACCGCGTCAGCAAGAGCGCTGGACGAGACCTCGCCACGTAGCAGCGAGGTGGCAACAACATCAACCTTGGTCCCGAGCAGCTCGGTCAGCTCCTCGGCGATGCCGGACACGCGCAGCAGTTCATTTCCGCCACCGGGCGTCAGATCGACCAGCAGGTCGATGTCGCTGCCGGGCGTGGCGTCGCCGCGGGCCACAGAACCGAACAGTCGGGCGTTGGTTGCGGCGTACCGACCGAGAATCTCGTCAAGGGCGCGGCGATGGTCGGCGATCGCTGCGCGCAACGACTCGCTCGGCGTCGCCACGGTTGTCATGGAGCCAGCGTACGGGCCGAACCACATCGGGGTCGGCAGCGCGATCGAACGCCGCACGGTGGGCCGGGGGTCCCGTCGTGGGACGCGGGCGCGTCATTACTACGTGACACTGCACGTGGCTCTCCGCACGACGTTCTCCGCCGGTTGACTCTGCCGCGTGAGCAAGAAGAGACCGCTGCCGTCGGACCCCGCCGCGATCAAGGAGTGGATGGCCGCCCTGAGCCGGGAGGAGCTGGCCGAGCTGACCAGGGCGGTCCTCGGCGGCGAGCTGGCCGGTAGCCTGCGAGGCCGGGCCGCTGTGGAGGAGGCCGCCACCCGGGAGATCGACCTGGCGCCGCCCCCGGACGGGCCGAGCCTGCTGACGCTGACCATCGAGCTGCGCGGATCCAAGCCCAGGATCTGGCGCCGGCTGTCGCTGCCGGGCGACCTCACCCTCCACGAGGTGCACCCGCTGTTCCAGGCGGCCATGGGGTGGACCAACGCGCACCTTCATCACTTCCAACCCGGCACCGGGCGAACCTACGAGTCTTCGTACTTCCTCACCGAGTTCGACATCGAGGAAGGCGACGAGGGGACGCCCGAGACCGGCGTCCGCCTTGACCAGGTCCTGCGAACCCCCGGGGACCGGTTGACCTACCTCTACGACTTCGGCGACGACTGGGAGCACCGCGTCACCCTCGAGTCAGTTGCCCCGCTGACACCGGACAACCGCAAACCGGCGTGCCTGGCCGGCGCCAAGGCGTGCCCGCCCGAGGACGTCGGCGGCGTCCACGGGCATCAGGAGCTCGCGGCCTGGCTCCGGGCCGGCGCCCCCGCCGACCAGGTTCCCGAACCGTTCGACGACGCCGAGCACGCCCACGACTGGCTTCCGGTGGACTACGACCCCGACGAGTTCGAGGCGGCCGAGGCCACCACAGCGATGCGGCGATGGGCCGGCGGCGAGCACCTGCCCTGACACGGCGTGCCCGACGGACTAGCCGAGCTGGTGCAGCGGCTTCGTGGCGGGCCCGGACGACCGCCGTCGACAGGATGGCGGCTCTGGGCCCGCGACGTCCCGTGCACCTGGACGAGGACGAGGCGCGCGTCGCCGCACGACCCCGCCGACGGCCACACGGGTCGATGGGTGGCGCCAGCGAGCTGCATGATCGGGCGGGAAACGATGCATAGCCGATGCATGTGCAAACGAAAAGCCCCCGACGTTGCGTTTCCGCAGGTCAGGGGCCTCTCTCGCCGCTCCCCCGGTTGGACTCGAACCAACAACCTGCCGATTAACAGTCGGCTGCTCTGCCAATTGAGCTACAGGGGAAAGCCTGCCGCGGGATCGCCGCAGCAGCGCCCGGCAACGATAGCAAAGGGGTGAGCCATGTCCGAAAACGCCCGCTGTCTCAGTCGAGCCCGACCTGCTCGCGCACCCGGGCCAGGCCCACACGCACCTGCTCGGATACCCCCGGGTCGGTGCTGCGCACCCCCGGCCCGAGCAGCACCTGGCTGAGCAGGCTACGGGTGGTGAGGTCCTCGCGCACGACCACCCGGGCGGTGCGCCGGTTGCCGAGGTCGATCGCCTCGGAGAGCACCACCGACGCCTGCACGCGCTCGCGCAGCGTCTCGGGCAGCGACTGCGGGTCGGGCAGCACGAACCGCGCAGGCCGCTCGCCGTCGACCCAGGTGACGCGCAGTGAGCCGTCCTCGCCGCTCCACAGGCCGGCATCCACGAGGTGCCACGGCCGCGACAGCGAGACGGCCAGGCCGTCGGGGCCGGGGGCGACGGCATACAGGCGGTGCCGGCCGGCGACGACGGTGATGCCGCTGCCCTCCTCGACCGCCCAAGCGAGCAGCTTCTCGTGCTCCCCGGGGGCGATCGCCACGGCCACGTCGGACGGCACGGCGGGGCGGCGCAGGCCCGACCACTCCAGCTTCACGACGAGAGCCGTTCGCGAAGGGCGACCCGCTCGAGCTCGAGGCGGTGCAGGGCCATGGTGCGCTCCCGGAGGTCGGCGGGGTCGGAGTCGGGGTCGTTCTGCACGCGCCGAACCGAGGCCATCGCATCGGCGATGAGCCGGCCGAGCTGGGCGTCGCGCACCCCGACGACGAGCGAGTCGAGGTAGCGCTGCGGCGGCAGTCCGGACGAGGAGTCGAAGCGGGTGGGTAGCGGGGCGACGGACAGCTCGGAGACCAGCCCCCGCACTGCCAGGGGGGCCGCCTCACCGACCGCTGCCACCCAGGCCGCGGTCGAGGCCTTGCGGGCGGTGGGGGCGGCGATGCGGATGCCGTCGAGCACGGCCCGGTGCGCGGGCGCCACGAATGCCTCGGGTCGCAGCGAGTCGACGGCCTCGTCGGCGAACTGGCTGGGGTACTGGATGAGGGCCTGGAGCAGCTGGCGCTCGGTGAAGACGACGGGGTCGCGCAGGTCGGGCACGGGCAGGGGTGCCGCTTCCCCGGGCGCGGGCTCGGGCACCTCGTCGGTGCCGGCCGGGGAGTGCCGTGGGTCGGCCGCCTCGTCGTGGCGCACCCGCCCGGCCTTCTTGACCTCGGCGGCCATCTGCTCCACCTCGATGCCGAGCCACCCCGACACCGTGCGGGTGTACTCGGGGCGCAGGCTGGTGTCGCGGATCGAGCCGATGATGGGGGCCACCGCCTTCATGGCCTGCACCCGGCCCTCTGCGGTGTCGAGGTCGAACCGGCGGATGGTGGTGCGCACGGCGAACTCGAACATCGGCACGGCATCGTCGACAAGGGCGCGCACGGCGGCATCCCCCTTGGCGATGCGCAGCTCACACGGGTCCATCCCGTCGGGGGCCACTGCGACGAACGACTGGGCGGCCCAGCGCTGGTCCTCGCCGAAGGCCTTCATCGCCGCCTTCTGGCCGGCGGCGTCACCGTCGAAGGTGAAGATGACGCGGGCCTGGGGGCCGTCGGTCTCGTCGCGCATGATGCGGCGCAGGATCTTGATGTGGTCGACGCCGAAGGCCGTGCCGCAGGTGGCCACCGCGCCCTCGACGCCGCTGAGGTGCGCGGCCATGACGTCGGTGTAGCCCTCGACCACGATCGCGCGGCGCTCGGTGGAGATCGCCTTCTTGGCGGCGTCGAGCCCGTAGAGCACCTGCGACTTCTTGTAGATCGGCGTCTCGGAGGTGTTGAGGTACTTCGCAGCGATCCGGTCGTCGTCGAACAGGCGCCGGGCGCCGAAGCCGACCGTGTCGCCGGTGGTGTCGCGGATCGGCCAGACCAGGCGGCCCCGGAACCGGTCGTAGAGACCGCGGCTGCCCCGCCCGGACAGCCCGCCGGTGACCATCTCGTCCTCGGTGAAGCCGCGCTCGCGCAGGTGGCGGCTGAGTGCCTCGCCGCCCGGGGGGGCGAAGCCGATGCCGAACCGCTCGGCGGCCGCGCCGTCGAAGCCACGCTCGCGCAGGAAGTCGCGGCCGACGCGGGCGTCCGGCTTGCCGGTGTCGAGCAGCAGGGAGGCGTAGAACTCCTGGGCCACCCGGTGGGCCTCGATGAGCCGCGAGCGCTTACCCAGGCTCATGCCGCCCTCGCGGGGGCCGCCGCCCTCCTCGTAGCGCAGCTCGATGCCGAGCTTGGCCGCGAGCCGCTCGATGGACTCGGTGAAGGTGAGGTGCTCGACCTTCTGCACGAACGAGATGACGTCGCCGCCCTCGCCGCAGCCGAAGCAGTGGTAGCTGCCGACGGTCGGGCGCACCGTGAAACTGGGGGTCTTCTCGTCGTGGAACGGGCACAGGCCCTTCAGGCTCCCCACCCCCGCCGGGCGCAGGGTCACGTGGTCGCGCACGACATCCTCGATGGACGTGCGCTCCTTGACCGTCGCGATGTCCTCGGCACGGATCCGACCCGCCACTGACCCTCCTTCCTGGCGCTCGCTCTACTCCCTCGGCTGTGCGCGAGTCTAGGTCGTCGCCGGACGGCACCAGCGACGGTGCAGGTCGAGCGCCCGGACGTCGGTGAGCGAGGCGACCTGGTCGACGAGCACCCGCAGGGCGGCAGCCTCACCATCGGCGGAATCCCAGTCGTGGCGCAGGTCGGGGTCGAGCCGGTCGGGGTCGGCCTCGAAGGCGGCGACCAGCTCGGCCACCACCTCGCGCTGGCGAACGTGCAGCGCCACCCGCTCGGCGGCGTGCATGACGTAGTGGGCGGCGACGGCCTTGAGCACCGCGCACTCGGCGCGGGCCTCGCGGGGCACGACGAGCCGCCCGCCGTGCCGGGTGAGCGGCCCGGGGCCGTGCTCGGCACGGGTGGCCTGCTCGACGGCGACCACGAAGCGACCGATGAGGCGCGAGGTCATGTCCTTCAGCGCCGCCAGCGACGGGCGGGACCCGTCGTAGGTGTCGGGCACCGCCCCGGTGCCGAGCAGCCGCTCCAGGGCCTGCGCCAGCTCGGCGGGGGTCAGCCCCGGCTCGTAGACCTCCCCCGCCACCGCGAGCACCGCCTCGACGTCGGTGCGCTCGCGCAGCAGCCGCGGGTCGAGCCACCCGGACGCGACGGCATCCTCGACGTCGTGGACCGAGTAGGCGACGTCGTCGGACCAGTCCATGACCTCGGCCTCGACCGATCGGTGGCCGTCGGGTGCGCCGGCGCGGAACCAGTCGAACACCTCGAGGTCGTCGTCGTAGACGCCGAACTTCATCGTGGGGTGCGGGCCCCGGCCACGCCGCCACGGGTACTTGGTGGCGGCATCCAGGCTGGCCCGGGTGAGGTTGAGCCCGGCGGGGCGGCCGTCGGGGTGGGCCCGCTTGGGCTCGAGCCGGGTCAGGATGCGCAGGGTCTGGGCATTGCCCTCGAACCCGCCGATGCCGGCCGCCACGGCGTCGAGTGCGGTCTCGCCGTTGTGTCCGAAGGGAGGGTGGCCGAGGTCGTGCGCGAGGCAGGCGGTGTCGACCAGGTCGGCGCTGCAGCCCAGCGCTGCACCGAACTCGCGGCCGATCTGCGCGACCTCGAGGGAGTGCGTGAGCCGGTTGCGCACGAAGTCATCGCTCGCCGGCTGCACCACCTGGGTCTTGGCCGACAGGCGGCGCAGGCTCGCCGAGTGCACCAGCCGGGCGCGGTCCCGGGCGAAGTCGTCGCGGTCGGCCCGCTTGTGGGCGGGGTCCTCGGCGACCCAGCGCTCGCGGTCGGCCTCTGTGTAGGTGTCGCGAACGGTGTACGTCACGCGCTCACCCTAGGCGGGCCGCCTCCGCCGCCGCTGCCGCCCGCTGGACCCACTTCGGCTCGATGCCGTAGCGCTGGCTCGCGATGAGCACTCCCGTCGCGCAGCACTCGACGAGCTGGTCGACCCGCCGCTGCCGCGTGACCTCCTGCTTGGCCGTCATGACCCAGTGCGACGCCAGGCGCCGGTAGGAGGGTGTGGCCTGCTCCCAGAAGGCCGCCGCGGCCGGGTCGGCGGCGAGACGACCGGCGAACTCCTCGCTGAGCTCGACGCCGTCGCCCTCGAACGAGTAGACCCCGCTGCGGTCCTCCCGGCGGCGCTCGAACGCGGCCAGGCCGCTGGGCTGCATCCGGCCCTGGGCGGTGAGCTCGGCGACGGCGTTGATGTTGATCGTCGACCAGTTGCTGCCGGGCTTGCGCGGTGTCCACCGCTGACGGCGGGTGTGCTCGTCGATGCCCTGGGCCATGCTGTCGATCCAGCCCCAGCACAGCGCCTCGCGCACCGCAGCCTCCCAGGTGAGGCCCGCGTCGGGGTGCCCCTTGCGGTAGAAGCCCATCCACAGCTCGGTCTCGGTGTCGTGGTGGGCGGCGAGCCAGCGGCCGAACTCGGCGGCATCCGCGAAGAAGACGGCGGGTCGCTCGGGAGTGCCGCCGGGAGTGCCGATCCGCGCTGCCATGCGCCCAACGGTAGCGGCGCCCTCAGACGGCCGGGAGGCAGCAGCCGGCACCGGGTGGCGTACGGCCAGTCCCCTGTTCGGTGGACCCGCCCGGGCGGGTTTCGTTCCTAGACTTCCCAGATGAACCGCAGACACCTCAGCTTCATCGCCCTCGCGATCACCATGCTCTACGGCGCCAGCTTCGCCCTCTTCGACGAGGCGCCGAAGGGCTACGCGGCGATCGGCGGGGTCGTCGTGGCGCTGACCTGGATCGCGGTGGGGGTCTTCGGGCGCGACATCGGCCGGCGGGACACCCCGGGGCCGCAGGACGCCCCGGAACCCCAGGACACCCCGCAGCCGTAGGGGGCCCCGAACCCCGGCGGGCTGGCCGGCCCGATCACTAGGCTGGCGGCCATGGAGCTCGACCGCAGGACGCTGTCCGTGGCGGCCTCCTGGCTGGGGGTGGCGCTGTGGGCCGCGTGGTGGGCGGGGCACATGTGGCCCGACTCCGGGCTGTCCTGGCACTACACCGTGGACGGCGCGCGGCTCCTCGTGCACGGTTCGGGGCTCAACCTCTTCGCCGACGTGCCCTGGCTGCAGACCGGCCCGCTCTCGCTCCTCCTCGCGGCCGCGCTCAGTCCCCTTCCGGCTGACCTGGCCCGGGGCATCGCCCTCGTCGCGATGGCAGCGGCCGGCCCGCTGCTCGTCGCCGCGCTCGGGCCCCTGGTGGCCCCGGAGGCTCGCCGCCGCCGGGTTGTCCTCGCCGCCATCGTGCTGACGCCGGCCTGGACCGTGCTCGCGGTCCGCTACGGGCACCCCGACGACGTCCTCGCCCTCGTCTTCGCCGTGGTGGCGCTGCGCGCGGTCTGCGCCGGGCGAGCCGTCGTGGCCGGCATCGCGCTGGCCCTGGCGGTCGCGGCCAAGCCCTGGGCGATCGGGTTCCTCCCGCTGGCCCTCGGGTTGCCGTGGGCCGGCCTGCGCGTGGCGGCATCCGTTGCTGCCGTGGGGATCGCCCTGGCCTGGGCACCCTTCGTGCTCGCGAACCGGGGCACCCTCACCGCACTGCACCCACCCGTCGGCCTGGCGCCCGCCTCGGGGCTGCACGCCCTCGGCGCCCGCGGTGTGATGGTGCCGGCGTGGGGCCGAACGGCGCAGCTCGTGCTGGCCCCTCTCGCGTCGACGGTCACCGTCCTGACCCGGGGCCTGCCCGGGGTGCTGCTCGTCGCGGTGGCGGTACGGCTCGCCCTGGACCCCAAGAACAACGCGTACTACATCGGCAGTGCCGCACTCGCCGCCGTCGTCTTCGACCTGCTCGGCACCCGGTGGACCGTCCCCTGGACCACCCTGGTCACCGTCATCCTCTTCTGGCAGCCGTTCGTCACCGGATTCACCGACATCCCGCACGCGGTGCAGACCACCACGGGCCTGACCCAGTGGTGGTTCTCGCACCAGGAGGTGGTCGGCGCCGTCCACGTGGCCTGGTCCGTGGCCGTGGTGGCCCTGGTCTTCGTCATGCCCCGCCGTGAGGGGTTCGGCCGCTCCAGGGGACAAGGGTCCGAGATATCGGTGTCCTGACCCCGATTCCTCCCACCGCCATCCCGGCGAATCAGGCTGCGGCGACCCGTCGGGCTGCGCATCCCGGCGCGCAGGGTCACCCGCCCGGTGCCAGCGGCTCGACGGTCGCGCGTGCGGTCCTTCGCCACGAACTCCCCCTCGTGTCCGAGCCGGCCGTCGACCTCGAGCACGACGAGCCACGTCTCGTACTCGAAGTCACGCCGCCGGATGCCGTCCCTCACCTGCAGGGCCGCTCGCGGCAGCCCGTGCGGCTCCTCCACCTTGCGGACGTACGACACCTCCATCAGGCTCTCGGCGCCCTCCGCGACTATTCCGAGCGCCACCGTCAGGATGTGCCGGTGGCGGTGTCGCGCCCGGCCGTCGAGTGCTTCGGCGAGGGATGACGCCGTGGTCCGTCGCTTCTGCACCCACCGGGCGGCCGTCGCGACCGCCTCGCGCCACTCGACCCCTGGCACGTCTGCAAGATCGAGGACGGTCTGCTCGGCACGGGTGACCGGCAAACCCTTGCGTCGCGCCACCTCGAGGCCGACGTGCCTGCGGTACCTCGTGCCGGGAAGCCTGGTCACCCGGCGGGTCGCCGGAACCGCGACGGTGATGACGGCGGGAGCCGTGGTCGTGACCCCGTGGAGGTACTCGGCGCACCGGAGGCTCAGCGCACAGCCCCGCGCGCGCCTGCGCGGTCGAGCACACGCCGTGCTGCGATCGGATCAGGGCGTCGAGGTCCATGCACCCAGCGTGCCCGACCCGCGCCGGCGGGCTCGGGCGTCATCCACAGGGCTGCTCCGCGCCACAAAGGGGTGCGACATATCGGTGCCATGACCCCGGGATGCCTCCGCGGTGATTGCTGCAGGCCCGGGGTCGAGGCACAGTCCTCGGGCTCAGCCGCCGGAGACGCTGAGCTCGGCCAGGGCGACCTGGGCGCGCTGGGCCTCGTCGAGCTCGCGCGACCGCAGCCAGTTCTCGGGCAGGGCCACCACCCGCGGCGACCCGGCCCGGCCACGCTGGCCCTCGGCCGCCTCGCCCGGCCAGGGTGCGTCGAGGTCGAGGGTGCCGATCAGGTCGTCGAGCGCCTGCAGGCTGTCGACCAGGGCCAGCCGGTGACGCACCGTCGAGCCGGCCGGGAAGCCCTTGAGGTACCAGGCGATGTGCTTGCGGATGTCGCGGCAGGCGCGACCCTCGTCGCCGTCGTAGAAGTCGACGAGGTATGCCGTGTGCCGGCGCAGCGTGGCCGTCACCTCGCGCAGCCCCGGCTGCACCCGCGCCGAGGACCCGGCGAACGCGGCGGCCAGGTCGGTGAACAGCCACGGCCGCCCGAGGCAGCCCCGCCCCACCACGACCCCGTCGCAGCCGGTCTGCCGCACCATCTCCAGGGCGTCCTCGGCCGACCAGATGTCGCCGTTGCCCAGCACCGGGATGGTCGTGACGGCCTCCTTGAGCCGGGCGATCGCCGACCAGTCGGCCTGCCCGGAGTACGCCTGGGCCGCGGTGCGCCCGTGCAGCGCGACGGCCGCCACGCCCTCGCCCTCGGCGATCCGCCCGGCATCCAGGTAGGTGACGTGCTCGGCGTCGATGCCGACCCGCATCTTCACGGTGACCGGCACGTCGTACGGCGACGCCTCACGCACCACGGCCGCGACGATGCCGCGGAACAGGTCGGTCTTCCACGGCAGGGCCGCCCCACCGCCCTTGCGGGTGACCTTGGGCACCGGGCAGCCGAAGTTGAGGTCGATGTGGTCGGCGCGGTCCTCGGTGACCAGGATGCGGGCGGCCTGCCCCGCGGTGACCGGGTCGACGGAGTACAGCTGCACCGAGCGGGGGTTCTCGCCGGGGTCGTGCGAGATGAGCCGCATCGTCTCCGGCGTGCGCTCGACGAGGGCCCGGGTGGTGACCATCTCGGACACGTAGAGGCTCGTCGCCCCGGACGCGTCGCCGGCCGCCAGCCCGACGCTGCCGTACTCGCGGCACAGCCGCCGGAACGCGCGGTTCGTGATGCCGGCCATCGGGGCCAGCACCACGGGTGACTCGACGACGTGCCGCCCGAGGTGCAGGGGCGGCAGCACCGGGCGGGGAGCCGGCGTCGAGGTGGGGACGGTGGCGGTGAGGGCGGACATGGTGCCCCATTCTCCCCCGACTAGGGTGGTGCCGTGGCATCGCAGCCGTCCGAAGGCCCCTGGGGCACCGACGGCGTGCGCGCCACCTGGGTCGGCCACTCGACGGTGCTGCTCGAGCTCGGCGGGCTGCGCGTCCTCACCGACCCGCTCCTGCGCCGCCGCCTCGGCCCGCTGCGCCGGCGCCGCGACCTGCCGGTGCAGCAGCACGTCGAGGACGTCGACGTCGTGCTCCTCAGCCACCTGCACCACGACCACGCCGACCTGCCCTCGCTGCGCCGCCTGGGCCACGTACCGGTCGTCACCGACTCCACCAACCTCCCGTGGCTCGACAAGCACCGGCTCGAGCCCGGCGAGGCCTTCGCCGACGGCTGGCACCCCGTCGGGCCTGGCGTCGACGTGATGCTGGTGCGCGCCGACCACGAGGCCCGGCCGATGCCGCACCGCCCCAACGGCGCCACCGGGATGCTGCTGCGCGGGGGCGGCGTCGTCGTCTGGTTCGCCGGCGACACCTCGCTGCACCCTGACATGGCCCGGCTGCCCGAGCTGGCCGGCGCCAGCGTCGACCTCGCCCTCCTGCCGGTGGGCGGCTGGGGCCCGCGCCTGTCCCCCGGCCACATGGGGCCTACCGAGGCCGCCGACGCCACCGCGCGCTCCGGCGCCCGGCACGTCATCCCCATCCACTACGGCACGCTGCACCCGTCGGGCTGGCCCACGTCGAAGCTGGAATGGACGACCGACCCCGGTCGCCAGTTCGTCGACGTGCTCCCCGAGTGGAGCGACGCCACCGCACACGTGCCGCCGGTCGGTGGCGCGGTCATGATCCCGCCGGAGCACGCGCTGCGCTGACCAGCTCCCACAGTGCTGCCGCCGTCTCGTTCGGGTGGGTCAGCGGGAACACGTGCAGCGCGCGGGGCACCGTGACGACGTGCACCCAGCGGGCCGACCGGGCGGCGCGCGCGAACCGCCGCGCGTCGACCCGCAGCTGGTCGAGCTGGCCGTTCACGAGCAGCACCGGTGCGGTCACCTCGGCGAGCATCTCGGGCCGGCACAGGCCCATGACGCCCGCCCACGCCGCGGGGATGCCGTCGAATCCGTAGCCCGCCTCCTTGATCACCGCCGCGAGCTCGGGGGTCAGCAGCGAGTCGAACTCCCGGTCCATGGCGCGCGACATCCGGTCGACCCCCAGCCGCGACTCGACCCGGGCGATCGCCCGGTAGAGCGCCGCCCCCGGCCCCGCCGGCACCGCCGAAGCCCCCAGCAGCGCGAGCCCGGCCAGCCGGTGCGGGTGCTCCGCCGCCCACGCCATGGCGAGGTAGCCGCCCAGGCTGTGCCCGGCCAGCGCGACCGGCACCCCGGCATCCCCGCCCTCGACGGCCTCGGTGATGACCGCGAGCGCGCCATCCCAGGTGAACGGCTCGCCGCGCCGGGTGCCGTGCGCCGGCAGGTCGGGCAGCACCAGGTCGACGTCGGGCCCGAGCAGCGCGGCATACCGCGACCACTGCGCTCCGCTCAGCTGGGAGCCGTGGAGCAGGACGAGTCGCACGGGGGACGCCACGCCCGACATCCTCCCGCAGGGCCTGCCGGCCCCGGTGGTTGGATGGGCCGATGAGCGCCCTGGCCAACCCCGCAGAGCTCGCCACCCTTCTGTCGCACGGCGAGGTGCGGGTGCTCGACGTGCAGTACAACCTGCGTGGCACGCCGGGCGCCGAGCTGTATGCCGCGGCGCACCTGCCCGGGGCGCCGCACCTCGACCTCGACGCAGCACTGGCCGGGGCGCCCGGGGTGCGCGGCCGGCATCCGCTGCCCGACCCGGCCGTGCTGCAGGAGGCGCTGCGGGCGTGCGGCATCGGCGACGACGACGAGGTGGTGGTCTACGACCAGGCCACGTCCTTGGCGTCGGGGCGGGCCTGGTGGGTGCTGCGCTGGGCGGGGCACCCGCAGGTGCGCGTGCTCGACGGAGGCCTGGCCGCCTGGCTACGGGCCGGGATGCCGGTCACCGACGAGGTGCCCAACCCGGCTCGCGGCGACCTCACCGTGCGGCCGGGCTCGGTGCCGGTGCTCGACGCCGGTGCGGCGGTGGACATGGCACGGCACGGCGTGCTGCTCGACGCGCGGGCGCCCGAACGCTTCCGCGGCGAGGTCGAGCCGATCGACCGGGTCGCGGGTCACGTGCCGGGCTCGGTGAACCTGCCGATGGCCGACCTGCTCACCGACGACGGCCGCTTCCGACCCGCGGACGAGGTGCGCCGCCGGGCCGCGGCGGTCGGGGTCCACCGCGACACCCCGGTCGGCACGACGTGCGGTTCAGGGGTCACCGCGGCCCAGCTCTCCCTGGCCCTGCACACCGCCGGCATCGACGCCATCCCGTACGTCGGGTCGTGGAGCGAGTGGATCGAGGACCCCACGCGGCCCGTCGCGACCGGGGGTCAGAGCGTGTAGGTGCCCGAGAACTCCCCCGGCCCCGACGCGGCCCGGTCGACGTCGGCGACCTGGTAGAGCAGGCCCTCGTTGACGTCCCATGCGAGCACCCGACGCACCATGCCTTGGAAACCTGCTCTCTCGGAACGGGACTCGAACAACACGACATCCTGCGGACCCCACCCCAGCGCGCGGTACGACGCCTTGGGCACCAGCGGGCCGATGGTCGCCGCGAGCACCCGAGGGGTCGGGGGCAGGTCGGAGTGCACCGCGACCAGGCCCTGCGACCGGTCGAGCGCGCGCTGGTAGGCCCCGGGCAGGAACGCGCCACCGGCCACCCAGCCCTCGGTGTTGGACACCGATGCCGTGTTCGGCACGACGGGCGGCCCGAGCAGGGACTTGGTGCCGGTGAGCAGGCCCGAGCCGGAGAAGGTGCGCAGTAGTGCGCCCCCTGAGCCTCCGCCGCCCTGCGCGAGGTCGGCCCAGTCGGGGTTGACCGGGCGCGCGGCCCGGGTGACCGCACCGGTCTCGGGGACGACGAGCCACCCGTCGTCGCGCCCCCGCGCCACCACGGTGCTGCGGTCGCGCGCCCAGCCCGCCAGGGTGAGGGTGGGGTCGGGGACGTCGATGCTCGTCGCCGAGCCGTTCCGGGCGTCGAGCACCACGACGCGCCCCGGCTGCGGGAGGACGACCCGGTGCCGGTCGTCGGAGACCGACCGGGGGCCGAGCAGCGACTGGACTCCCTCCCAGAGGCTGATCCGCACCGTCGGCACCTCCACCTGGAAGGGCGCGCCCGGCGCGAAGAAGACCGGGTGGTAGCCACCCCCGGCGCTCACGACGAGGTAGACGGCCCGCAGCGGACCGGCGACGCCGGCCCCGGGCCCGAGCTCGGCCCGGATCGAGGGGTCGGCCGGCCCGAGGTGACGCGGGATCTGCAGCCGGACCGCGTTCGGGTAGCGCGGCAGCAGCGCCTCGTCGGGTGGGGACGGCGCGAGGAACACGGTGACGCCGTCGACCCGTGCCGTCGGCATCCGGCCGTCCGCCGCCACCGTCGCCGCGACGGTCGGAGACCGCACGCCGGGCGAGCCCTCGTCGCGCAGCACGAGACCCAGGGCACCCGCCACGGCCAGCCCACCGACGCCGAGCACGCTGCGGCGCACGACGGCCCGGTTGCGGCGCCGTGCCTCGTCCCACGCCGGTGCGGCGAGGTCGAGGTCGGGCACGTCGTCGCTGGCCAGCTCGAGCAGCTCGCGCAGGTCGGCCGTCATCGCAGGCCACCGGTGCCGATGTCGGCCCGCGGCAGGGCGTCGCGCAACCGGCCCAACGCCTCGACGCCCTCGGCGTGCGCGGTCGCGACGCTGCAGCCGAGCACCTGGGCGATCTCGCCCTCGCCGCGCTCCTCGAACCAGCGCAGCACCACGACCGCCCGTTGCCGGGGGGTGAGGGCGTCCAGCGCGCGCAGCACCTCGCGGCGCCGCTCGACCAGGTCGGCATCCCACGGCTCGTCGGGCTCGTCCCACGCCGGGCCGGCCGGCAGCGCCTCGGGCGGCCGCCCGCGCCAGGAGGCGACCGCGTCGCGATACAGGAGCCGGCGCACGAACAGGTCCGGCTGCTCCTCGCGCACCCGTGACCACTGCCGGCCCAGCCCCACCAGGGCGCCGCGCACCACCTGCTCGGCGATCCGGAGGTCGCCGGTCACCAGGTAGGCGGCGCGCAGGAGGGTGTGCTGGCGAGCCTGTGCGTAGTCGATGAACTCGTCGTCGGGCCACGGCGCCTGCGGCTGGCGTTCGTCGTCCATCCGGCTCACCTCCTCGTGCCCGCTGACCTCACCCCCACTGTCTCAACGGGGGGCCACCGGGGGGAAGGTGGGGGCAGGTCACGATCCGGATGGCTGAAACGTCCGCCCCGGCGGCCGGCTTCTGTTTGGATCGGCGCATGACGGATCGGGAGCCGGAGTCCGAGGCAGTCCCCGGCACCGATGCGGAGGCCCGGCTCGACCGGGGCGACCTCGACGGTGCGGTGCTGGCGATGCGGCAGGCCTGGCAGCCGGCCCAGGACGACCCGCAGGCGTCGGGGACGGTGGCGGCCTGCCTGCGCGTGCTGGTGCGGATCGGCAACCCCGAGCGAGCGGTCGACCTGCTGGTCCCCCGCCTGGGCTGGCTTGCCGAGCTGGGCACCCCTGACGCCCGGATGTGGTTCGCCGCCACGGCCGCCTTCGTGCTCGAGCAGGCTGCGGCGGCCGGGGTGGCGCCGGAGACCGTCGGGGGCCGGCCGCTCGACGAGGTCGCCGGCGACCTGTCCCGCGTGGCGGGAGAGATCGCCACAGCGCTCGAGGAGGAGCACGGCGACGCCGCCACGTCGTCGGCGCTGGCCGCAGCCCACGACCCCCGACGGGTGTCGCCCGAGCCCACCCTGCCTCCCACCCGGCTGCCCTCGACACCGCCCGAGGGCTCCGACGGCCGGGCGGTGCCACCGAGCACCGGGGTGCTCGACCGGGCCCGAACCGTTCGCGAGGGCCTCGCGAGGGCCGGCGCCGACCTCGAGCCGCAGGTGGAGGCCTGGCTGCGCGACCGCGACGGCATCCTGCCCGTGACGACGCCGCAGGAGTGGGCGGCGGTCGGCATGCTCGACCGCACGGCCGCCCAGGATGCCGGTCCCCCCGGCCGGCAGCGCGCCCTCCTGGCCGATGCCTTGGAGGCGGCGCAACACGCCGACGACACCGTCGGTGCCGTCCGCGGGGAGGGCGAGCTCGCGCTGCTCGACGTCATGGAGGCCGAGAGCCAGGAGGAGGCCGAGGCGGCCGGCGCCCGCGCCCGCACGTGCGCCGAGCAGCTGGAGTCGGACGGCGCCGACGAGGAGGCCGGCGCGCTGTGGCGCCGGTTCGCCTGGTTCGGCGGAAGCGACGACCCGGCGGGCCACCTGGCCCGGGCGGCAGCGGCGTACGGTCGCGCCGGCCTCCCCGAGCGCCGCCTGCTCTGCGGCATCGAGCAGGCGATGGCGACCGCACCCGTCGACCCGGACACCGGCGCCGCGATGCTCGAGGCGCTGGAACCGGAGGTGTCCGGCATCCCCGTGCTGGCGTCGATCGCCCTCGACGGCCGGGCCCGGATCGCTCGCAGCACCGGTGACCTCGACGTCGCCGCGCACCTGCTGGAGCGGGCGCGCTCGGTGCGCGGAGTGCCGCGGCGCGCGAGGCTGGCCGAGCTCGTCGACCTCTGCGACGTACGGGTGGAGCAGGAGCTGTGGGCCGAGCTCGAGGGCCCCGCCGCCGACCTCGTGGCCGCCGCGACGAGGGACCGGGACCCGGTGCTGCTGGCGCTGGGCCAGCGGGTGCTGGGACTGGCCTACGTGGAGACGGGCCGCCCGGCCGAGGCCGCCGAGCTGCTGGAGGCAGCCCTGCCGGTGCTGCGCGAGCACCAGCCGGCGCTGGTCGGGCCGGCGGGCTGGGCCCTCGGCAACGCCCTGGTGGCCCTCGGGATGTGGGCCGGGGCCAGCACCGCGTACGCCACGGCAGCCGGCGCGTTCCAGGCCCAGGACCGCCTCCGCGAGTCCGGCCACACCCGGTGGTGCGCCGGCAACGCCGCGTGGGATGCCGGTGACCCCGTCGCTGCGGCCGGTCACTTCGACGACGCCGTCGACAAGGCGCAGCGCTCGGGCACCGTGGGGCTGTACGTCGAGGTGCTGCGCTCGCGGGCGGCCCTGACCGCCGACACCACCGACCTGTTCGCCGGCCTCGCCGACCTCGATGCCGCCATCCCCGCTGCCGAGGCGCTCGCCGCGGAGCTGGGTTCGGGCGAGGACGAGTTCGACGGCGAGGTGCTCGAGCCCTACGTGCTGCGTCAGGGCGCCCACCTGCTCGCGCAGCACGGGGAGGTGGACGCCGCCGTGGAGCGGATGGCGCGGGCCGAGTCACTGGTGGGGCACGAGTTCGAGCTGGTGCTGCGCGCCGAAGGGGGCATCTTCCTCGCCGACGACGACCGGCTCGACGTGGCCGAACGGCGGCTGCGGGACAGCATCGACGAGCTGGATGCCGCCGGCCTGGTGCCCACGCGCATCGACGCCGCGGGGGCGCTCGCCCGGGCGCTGGACCGGGCGGGGCGCGGCGACGACGCAGAGGCGGTCTGGGAGCGGTACGGCCCCGAGGCCTGACCCCCGTGGGGGCCCGGCCGGCTCAGGCGCCGACGAGGCGCTGCGCCATCCACCCCTGCACCTGGTCGAGCGCCACCCGCTCCTGCGCCATCGAGTCGCGCTCGCGGATGGTGACCGCCTGGTCGTCGAGGGTCTCGAAGTCGACGGTGATGCAGAACGGCGTGCCGATCTCGTCCTGGCGACGGTAGCGGCGACCGATGGCGCCGGCATCGTCGAACTCGACGTTCCAGTTGCGGCGCAACGTGGCTGCGAGGTCACGCGCCTTGGGCGAGAGGTCGGCGTTGCGCGACAACGGCAGCACGGCGGCCTTGACCGGGGCCAGGCGCGGGTCGAGGCGCAGCACGACGCGCTTGTCGACCCCGCCCTTGGTGTTGGGGGCCTCGTCCTCGGTGTAGGCGTCGACGAGGAAGGTCATCAGGCTGCGCGACAGACCGGCCGCGGGCTCGATGACGTACGGCGTGTACTTCTCGCCACTGGCCTGGTCGAAGTAGACCAGGTCGGTGCCCGAGTGCTCGCTGTGCGTCTTGAGGTCGAAGTCGGTGCGGTTGGCGATGCCCTCGAGCTCGCCCCACTCGCTGCCGGTGAAGTTGAAGCGGTACTCGATGTCGACGGTGCGCTTGGAGTAGTGCGACAGCTTCTCGGCCGGGTGCTCGTAGAGGCGCAGGTTGTCGGGGTTGATGCCGAGGTCGGTGTACCAGCGGGTGCGCTCGGCGATCCAGTACTCGTGCCACTCCTCGTCCTCACCGGGCTTGACGAAGAACTCCATCTCCATCTGCTCGAACTCGCGGGTGCGGAAGATGAAGTTGCCGGGGGTGATCTCGTTGCGGAAGCTCTTGCCGGTCTGGGCGATGCCGAACGGCGGCTTCTTGCGCGAGGCCTGGCTGACGTTGAGGAAGTTGATGAAGATGCCCTGGGCGGTCTCGGGGCGCAGGTAGTGCAGGCCCGACTCGTCCTCGATGACCCCGAGGTAGGTCTTGAGCATCATGTTGAAGTTGCGCGGCTCGGTCCACTGGCCGCGCGTGCCGCAGTTGGGGCAGGCGATGTCGCCGAGCGCGACGGAGTCGGGGTCGACCTCCTTACCCTTCCTGGCCTCGCGGTCGGCGAAGGCCTCCTGCATGTGGTCGACCCGGAAGCGCTTGTGGCAGTGCTGGCACTCGGTGAGCGGGTCGGTGAACTCGCCGACGTGGCCCGAGGCGACCCAGGTCTGGCGGGGCAGGATGATCGAGGAGTCGAGCCCGACGACGTCCTCGCGGGCGGTCACCATCGAGCGCCACCACTGCCGCTTGATGTTCTCCTTGAGCTCGACGCCGAGCGGCCCGTAGTCCCAGGCCGAGCGGGTGCCGCCGTAGATCTCACCGCACGGGAACACGAACCCGCGGCGCTTGCAGAGGGAGACGACGGTGTCGACGACGGAGGTGGGGGCGGCCATGTCGGCAAGGCTATCCGGGCGGTGACCCCGCAGCCGAACCGGTTCCGGCGGCGGACAGCTCCTCGAGCACGCTGCGGAAGGTGGCGTAGCGGCGGGGGCCGACCGCGGTGCGCCAGTCGTCCTCGAGCGAGGCCATCAGCGCGGCGGTGCGCACGAGCACGGCATCCCCGTCGGGAGTCCGGCTCACCAGCCGGACCCGACGGTCGGCGTCGGCGCGCGACTCGGCGAGGTGCCCGCTTGCGACGAGCGTGGTGACGAACTGGCCGCAGCCCTGCTTGGTCATGCCCACCTGGGTGGCCAGCTCGGTCACCGTGCAGCCACCCTGCGGCACCGCCGACAGCACCCGCAGGTGCGACGGGCGCAGGCCGCCCCACTCCTGCTCGAAGAAGACCGCCCGGGTCGAGCCGAGCAGCTCCGCGATCATCATCGCGACGTGGCGGCCACCGGGCGGGTTGACAGAGAACATAAAGTAACTTTACCTTCTTGGGAGGCTGATAGCGACCACCACAGGGGGAGACGACATGGCCGACCGGACAATCCTCGGCGCAGCGGACGTCGACGACGAGACCTTCCGAGAGATCGTCACCCGGGCGCTCGACGAGGACCCCGCGCACGTCACGGTGCTCGGCTCGGAGGCGTCCGTCGTGCCCTACGCCCTCGACGCCATCACCACCGCGGGGCGCTACTGGGTCGAGGCCGGCGTGGCCACCCCCACGGGCGAGCGCGACGTGCGGATGTTCGTCAAGCACGTGCAGTCGTGGAGCCGCTCGCCGTTGTTCCAGCAGGTTCCCGAGGAGCTGCGGGCGATCGCCGAGCGGAGCGTCCCGTGGCGCACCGAGCCGCTCATCTACGAGTCCGACCTGCTCCACCGGCTCCCCCCCGGCCTCACCATGCCGGTGGCCCTGCACGTCGCCTTCCTCGACGAAGCCTCCGCAGTGATCTGGCTCCCCGCCCTGGACGTGGACGAACGAGCCTGGCACACAATGGACTTCGCCCAGGCCGCCCACCTCCTGGGCCGATTGGCCGGCAGTGCGGAGGTGGCCGAGCTCGCCCGGGTCGGCGAGCTCGACGACGGGCCGCGCACCATCCGCACCTACGCCGACGGCCGTCTCGCGGGGCAGGTGGCACCGATGCTGCGCGCGGGCGACCTCTGGCAGGTGCCCTGGGTGGGCGAGGCCTTCGAGCCCGCCCTGCGCGAGCGGCTGGTCGCGGCCCTCGACGACGTGCCGGGCTGGGTCGAGGAGGTCGAGGCGGGGCCCCTCGCCGTCGCGCACGGCGACGCCTGCCCCAACAACCTGCTCCGCTCGGCCGGCACCGACGACATCACCTTGATCGACTACGGATTCTGGGGGCGGCAGTGCCTCGGCTTCGACCTCGGGCAGCTGCTCGTCGGCGACGTGCAGGTCGGCCGGCGAACCGCCGACACCCTGCCCGAGCTGGAGCGCGCGATCGTGCCCGCCTTCGTCGCCGGGCTGCACGCCGAGGGCGTCGTGGTCGACGAGGCCACGGTGGCCCGGGCCCACGCCCTGCACCTGATGGTGTTCACCGGGCTGTCCACCCCGCTCGTCGTGCCGCCCGACCCCGACGCCGGTCCCCCGGACCCCGCGACGGCGGCGGCACTCTCGCGCGACGCCCACGAGCGGGCCGCGATCTCGCGGTTCTGCCTGGGGCTGGTCGAGGCGACGTCGGGGTGACCGGCTGCCACAACTAGACTTCCTGCCCGTGTCCCCCCTCCGCGAGTCCCTCGAGCGCGCCAGCCTGCCGGCCGTGACCTACCTCAGCAGCCTGCCGCGCTTCGTGCCCTTCCTCGGCATCCTGGTGCTGACCTTCGCCGGCATCCTGCTGCCGTCCCCGGCCTGGCTGCTGCTGGTGGTCGTCATCGCGGTGCTGCTGTGGATCCTGGCGCTCGCCTGGCCGCGGCTCAGCGGGGCGGAACGGCTGATGCGGCTGGCCGTCGTCGCGATCATGGTCGCCATCCTCGTCACCCAGGTGGCTCCACGGGGCTGACACCCCACTATTTGACAATGATTCTCACTTTGAATGAGAATCATTGTCATGAAGATGTTCGTGCCCCTCGTCGTGGGCGCGGCCCTGCTCCTCACCGGGTGCTCGACCGCCGACGCCGGTGGGAACGACGGGCGGATGCCGGTCACCGCCGCCTTCTACCCGCTGCAGTTCGTCGCCGAGCGGGTCGGCGGCGACCACGTGCGGGTCACCGGGCTCACCAAGCCGGGCGTCGAGCCGCACGACCTCGAGCTGACCCCGAAGGCCGTCGGGTCGCTGGCCCGGTCCAAGGCGGTGGTCTACCTCGCGGGCTTCCAGCCGGCCGTCGACCAGGCCGTGCGCACCCAGGCGGCGGATGCCGCGGTCGACGTCTCGCCCACGGCGCGCCTCACGCTCACCACGAGTGACGAGCACGGTGGCGGCGCCGCCCGCGACCCGCACTTCTGGCTCGACCCGACCCGGCTCGCCGACGTCGCGACGGCCCTGGGCGACGACTTCGCGCGGCGCGACCCGGCCAACGCCGCCGACTACCGGGCCAACGCCGCTGCACTCGTGGCCGACCTCGACCGGCTCGACGGCGAGTTCCGCACCGGGCTGGCGCAGTGCCACACCCGCGAGCTGGTCACCGGGCACGCGGCCTTCGGCTACCTCGCCGAGCGCTATGGCCTGCACCAGGAGGGGGTAGCGGGGGTGAGCCCCGACATCGAGCCGGATGCCGCGACCCTGCGCGACCTGAGCACCCACGTGCGCGACACCGGCGTCACCACCGTCTACTCCGAGAGCCTGGTCTCCCCTGCGCTCGCCGAGACGGTCGCCCGGGAGGCAGGCGTCCGCGTGGCGGTTCTCGACCCGCTCGAGGGCATCACCGACGTCTCACGCGGCCACGACTACCTAGAGGTGATGCGCGCCAACCTCAACACGTTGCGCGCCGGACAGGAGTGCACATGACCGACCCAGCGCCGCTGGTCCGCCTGCACGGGGCGTCGTTCGGCTACGCCGACCGCCTCGTGGTCAGTGGCGTCGACCTCGACCTGCACCAGGGTGAGGTGGTCGCCCTGCTCGGCCCGAACGGGTCGGGCAAGTCCACGCTCGTGCGCGGGCTGCTCGGGCTGACCACGCAACAGGGTGGCGAGGTCGAGCTCTTCGGCACCCCGCGCGAGAGGTTCGCCGAGCACACCCGTATCGGCTACGTGCCGCAGCGGCACTCGCTGTCGGCCTCGGTGCGGGCGACCGTCACCGAGATCGTCGAGGTGGGCCGGCTGCCGCACCGCCCGTGGTGGAAGCCGGCATCGCGCGAGGACAAGACGATCGTCCGCGACGCGATCGCCGACGTCGGCCTGGCCGACCGCGCGCACGAGGAGGTGGCGGCGCTGTCGGGCGGGCAGCAGCGGCGGGTGCTCATCGCCCGCGCCCTCGCCGGCCGCCCCGAGCTGCTCGTCATGGACGAGCCGACCGCCGGCGTCGACCACGCCAGCCAGGAGGCGCTCGCCGACGTGCTGCACCGGCTGGCCGACCGCGGCACGTCGATGCTCATCGTCACGCACGAGCTGGCCGCGCTCGAGGCCGTCGTCAGCCGCATCGTGTGCCTCGACTCGGGGCACGTCGACTTCGACGGCGACCCCGCCGCGTACGCCGCCCACGTCGCCGGGCACTCCGCCGGCTCGGGCCACCACCACGACGACCGACCGGTCGCACCGGACCGGGTGTTCGGCGCGGCTCCCCTCGACCCGGCCCCGTGGGAGGTGTCGTCGTGAACGACCTGCTCGCCCTCGACTTCATGCGCCAGGCGCTGCTGGCCGCGCTGCTCGCCGGCTTCGCCGCGCCGCTGGTCGGGGTCTTCCTCGTGCAGCGCCGGATGTCGCTGATCGGCGACGGCATGGGGCACGTGGCCCTGGCCGGGGTCGCCGTCGGGGTGCTGACGAACCAGGCGCCGGTGCTCACCGCCCTGGTGGCCGCCGTGGTGGCCGCCGTCGCCATCGAGCTGATCCGGGTTTCCGGGCGCACCAGCGGCGACACCGCGCTGGCCGTGATGTTCTACGGGGGCATCGCACTCGGCGTGGTGCTCATCGCCCGCTCGAGCGCGGGCACGCCCGCCACCTTGACCAGCTACCTGTTCGGCGCCATCCTCACCACGACCACGAGCGACATCATCGTGTTCGCGGTGCTGGCGGCCGTCGTGCTCGCGACCACGCTGGTCCTGCGCCCGCGCTTCTTCGCGGTCGCCAACGACGAGGAGTACGCCCGGGCGCTCGGGATGCCGGTACTCGGCTACAACGTCGTGCTTGCGGTGCTCACCGCGGTGACCGTGGTGGTGTCGATGCGGATCGTCGGCCTGCTGTTGATCAGCGCCCTGATGATCCTGCCGAACGCCACGTCGCAGCTGTTCGCCCGCAGCTTCCGTTCGGCTCTGTGGTGGGCGGTGGCGATCGGTGTGGCCTGCAGTGTCGGGGGCGTCGTGGTCTCCTACTTCGCCGAGACGCCGTCCGGCGGCACGATCGTGCTGCTCGCGGTCGGGGCCTTCCTGGTCGCGAGCGTCGGGGCGGCCGTGGCAGCGCGGGCCCACAAGGCGGTGCACCCCCGGGCCGAGGGGCACGACCACGAGCACGGGCCTGGCTGCGGTCACCCGGCCGTTGGTCACGGCGACCACGTCGACTACCTGCACGACGGGCACCGGCACGCCGTGCACGAGGGGCACTACGACGAGCACGGCCAGCCCGCGGAGGTGGAGCCACGATGACCGCCCAGTTCCAGGGCGAGCGGCGGCCGACCCGCCAGCGGGCCGCCATCGCACAGGCACTCGTCGGGTGCAGTGAGTTCCGCTCCGCCCAGGAGATCCACGGCCGCCTCGTCGAGTCCGGCACCCGCGTCGGCCTGGCCACGGTCTACCGCAACCTCCAGGCGATGGCCGCCGACGGCGAGGCCGACGTCATCCGCACCCCCGACGGCGAGGCGGTCTACCGCTCCTGCTCGACCGACCACCACCACCACGTCGTGTGCCGCTCGTGCGGCCTCGCCGTGGAGGTGACCGGCGATGCCGTCGAGCGCTGGGCCGACGCGGTGGCGGCCGCCCACGGCTTCACCCAGGTGCGGCACACGGTCGAGATGGACGGCCTGTGCCCCGCCTGCTCGGCCGCCGGCGCCTGAGGCGTCAGAAGGCGGACACCGAGGCCGGCGCCCGCTGGGGGCGGCTGAGCGCCCGCGGCACCGCGCGCGGCCTGGCCGTGCCGCTCGGCGGCCATCGGACGCCTCGTCGTCGGGGCCGGTGTGCACCCACGCGGCGCGTCGGTAGTGCTCGACCGCCGCGATCGGCGCGCCGTGGTGGGGCGGCGCCACGAACAGCCGCACGGCGTTGCCGGCCTGGCCGGCGAGGTGGTTGGCGAGCCCGCCGACCGTCAGGCCGGTCTACGCCGACGGTGCGTCGACCGCGGCGCCGTAGCGTCGCTCGCGGTCGACGTAGGACTGGACGGCCGCCCACAGGTCGCGCCGGTCGTAGTCGGGCCAGAGCCGGTCCTGGAAGACCAGCTCGGCGTAGGCGCTCTGCCAGAGCAGGAAGTTGCTGGTGCGCTGTTCCCCCGAGCTGCGCACGAACAGGTCGACGTCGGGCATGTCCGGCTCGGGCAGGTAGCGGGCCACCGTCTTCTCGTCGACCGAGCGTGGCTTGAGCTGGCCCCGGGCGACGTCCTCGGCGAGCCGCTGCACGGCATCCCCGATCTCGGCCCGGCCGCCGTAGTTGACGCAGAAGTAGAGGGTGAGCCCGGTGTTGTGGCGGGTGAGCTCCTGGGCGACCTCGAGCTCCTTGATCACCGAGCCCCACAGCCGCGGGCGGCGCCCGACCCAGCGCATCCGCACCCCCCACTCGTGCAGCTGGTCGCGGCGGCGGCGGATGACGTCGCGGTTGAACCCCATCAGGAACTTGACCTCGTCGGGGCTGCGCTTCCAGTTCTCGGTGGAGAAGGCGTAGGCCGACAGGTGGGTGACGCCGACCTCGATGGCGCCGGCGACGACGTCGAGCAGGGCGGCCTCCCCGGCCTCGTGGCCGCGGGTGCGCGGCAGGCCGCGTTGGTTGGCCCAGCGGCCGTTGCCGTCCATGACGACGGCGACGTGGCGCGGCATCTTGTCGAGCGGGATCTGCGGTGGCCGGGCGCCGCTGGGGTGCGGGAAGGGCGGCGGGTAGGGGCTCGGCGCGCTCACCGCTCCACCATACGGAGGCTGCGGATGCCGCGTTCGAGGTGCCACTGCAGGAAGGCCGCGGTCAGGCCGCTGCCCTCCCGGCGGTGCTGGGCATGGGAGGCGTCGGCCACCGCCCAGTCGCCGGCGAGCAGGGCGCTGAGCAGCAGGAACGTCTCGGGGGCGGGGGCGGCCGAGCCGGGCGGGCGACACGCCGGGCAGACGGCTCCACCAGCGACGACGTGGAAGCCCCGGTGCGGCCCGGGCGCACCGCACTTGGCACAGTCTGAGAAGCTCGGCGCCCAGCCGGCGACCGCGAGGGCCCGCAGCAGGTAGGCGTCGAGCACGAGGTTGGGGTCGTGCTCCCGGCCGGCGAGCGAGCGCAGCGCGCCGGCGAGCAGGAGGTACTGCTGCAGGGCGGGTTCACGCTCCTCGGTGAGCCGGTCGCAGGTCTCGAGCACGGCCGTCGCGGTGGTGTAGCTCGGGTAGTCGCGGGCGATCGCGTCACCCCAGGGGTCGAGGGTCTCGATCTGGGTCACCGTGTCGAGGCTGCGCCCCTCGTAGCACTGGATGTCGACGTGCATCGCGGGCTCGAGCCGGCTGCCGAAGCGCGACTTGGTGCGGCGCACGCCCTTGCCGACCGCGCGCACCTTGCCCAGGCGGCGGGTGAGGAGGGTGACGATGCGGTCGGCCTCACCCAGCTTCTGGGTGCGCAGGACGATCGCCTCGTCGCGGTAGAGGGGCACCGCACCATTGTCGGTGCTCCGCGCGCAATCGGCGGGATGCCGGGCCGCCGACCGCCGCCGCTGCCTGCGGTTCAGGCGGGTGGGTCGATGGCGTGGTGGGTCCACAGGTGCAGCACGGCGAGCGAACGGTGTGGCCGCCAGGCCTCGGATGCCGTGGCCGCCGCTCGCGCGGTGACCCCGCCGAGCGCCCGGCGCAGCACGAGGTCGCCGGGGATGAAGACGTCCGGGTCGCGCAGGGCCCGCAGCGCGACGAGGTCGGCCGTCCACGGCCCGACGCCAGGGATCGCCTGCAGCCGCTGCCGGGTCTCTGCCTGGCTGTCTGCACCGTCAGGAGCGGATCGGAGCGAGAGCGTGCCGTCGGTGACGGCCCGAGCGATGGCGACGACGGTGGCGGCTCTGGCGCCGGTGACGCCGACAGCGCGCTGGAAGTGTGCCGGGTCGAGGGCGGCGAGCACCTCGGGGGTCGGGAAAGCACGCATCTCGCCGATTCGGGAGCTCAGGCGGCTGCCCCGGCGACCGGCTGAGCACCCGACTCCGGCGTGTGTCCCGTGGGCGGCGACGAGCCGGGCGGCGAAGGCCCGTCCCGCGGCCAGGGACACGTGCTGCCCGAGCACCACCAGCACCGCAGTCTCGAACGGGTCGGTGCTGCCGGGCAACCGCAGGTGGGGCCGGGCCCGCACGAGCGGCCCGAGCACCGGGTCGTCCGCCAGCGCCGCGACCCCCGGCGCCGGGTCGACGTCGAGCCCCAGCCAGCGGCGGCCGACGAAGGTGGCCGCGGCTTCGGCATCCGGTGGCCCGTCGGCGGCGACGACCGGTGGGCCGACCTCGCCGGGCGGCAGGGTGACGGTGAGCGTGGTGAGCGCGCCGGGGGAGGTGCGGACGAGCCGTCGGTGCCGGGTCGAGCCGTCGCCGAGGACGTCGATCTCGTCGAGCCCCGGGATGGCGTGCGCGACGAGGAAGGCGCGCAGGCCGAGCAGGTCGACGAGGTCCGAGGTCACCCGGTGATCAAACCTCATACCGCTCACCCACCGGGCGCCCTACGCTCGCGCTCATGACCGACGCCCCGTTCTTCGACCCGTGGCCCGACCCCGACCCGGAGCAGGAGGACTCCCAGCAAGAGATCGACCTGCCCTGGATCAGCCCGTCACATGTCGCAGGTGTCGTCGTCCCCGTCGAGCTGGACGTCTTTCGCGGCGACAACGTCCTGGTGCGGGTCTCGCACGTGGTCGCCTACCAGCGGGGGTTCGAGCTGCACGTCAGCACGTGGCTGCGGCCCGGCACCCGACGGCCCGATACCTCGCAAGCTCCGTTCTGGCAGGTGCAGGAGCCACGCATCGGGGTACGCCTCGCCGACGGCACCCGGCTCGGCCACCGGCCATCGAACGACCCGCAGCCGCCGGTCAAGGGGCCTGCGACGTACTTCACCCAGCTGAGCGGGCACGGTGGCGGGCTGCGCTCGTCGTCGTCGTGGTGGGTGCACCCGCTGCCCGAGGGTGACACGCTCGAAGTGGTCGTCGAGTGGGAGCACCAACGCGTGCCCGAGTCGTCCGCGCGGGTCGACCTCGGCGCATTGCGCGATGCCGCTGCGAGGGAGGACGTGCTCTGGGACCCGCCCCCGGCTCCTGAGGAGGGGTTCTTCGGCTGGGCCGGCTACGCCCCGACCAGCGGTGAGGCGTACAAGTCTTCGCTCACGATCACCTTCGACGGAGACGAGAACGAGGACAGCTGACTCAGGCGAAGTCGGTCGAAGCCAGCTCGGGTCGTCCGCTCTCGATCGCGTCGAGGATGTGCCGAACCACGTCGTCCGGATCGAGCCCGCGGGCCAGCCGTGGCGCGGTACCGGAGAGCGAGCGTCCGGCCAGGCCGGTCTCGGTGTGCGGGGGCCGCACGTCGATGACGTCGACCCCGGAGCGGCGCAGCTCGCGCGCCAGCGCCCGGTCGGCCGCGGTGAGCGACGCCTTGCTGGCCGCGTAGGCCGCCATCGCGGGCAGCGGGGTCTCGGCTACCACGGCACTCAGCTGCACGACGAACCCGCGGCGGTCGGTGAGCGCCGGCACGACGCGTCGCAGGAGGAACAGCGGGCCGAGCACGTTGGTGAGGAACAGCTCCTCGAGCACCTCGTCGCCGGTGTCGAGCAACGGGCCGAACGCCACCACGCCCGCCGCGTTGACCAGCCCGTCGAGGTGGCCGTGCCGCTCGACCGCGGCGGCGACGACCCGGTCGCCGAGGCCGGTGTCGGCCACGTCGCCGACGACGGTGGTCGCGCCGTCGAGGATGCCGCTCAGCCGCCGTTCGTCACGGCCCACCAGCACGACGTGCGCGCCGCGCTCGGCAGCCCCGCGGGCGATCCGTGACCCCAGCTCACCGCTCGCGCCGACGACCGCGACCACGAGTCCGGGCAGGGGGTGCGCGCTCATCCCCCAACCCCACGGCATCCGGATGCCGTGCACAAGCGGTGTGCAAGGTTGGCGCCGCGTACGGCTGGACAGGTGTTCGAATGCCGACGTAGGCTGGCCGGGTGATCGAGCTCCAGGGGTCGCTGCTCGACCTGGCTGACGAGGTCGTCGTGCACCCGCTGCGCGGGGTGCGCCGGATGCCGCTCGCCCACGGGGCATGGGTCGACGTCATGACCGGCTTCGTCGGGGGCGCCGACCGGTTGTATGCCGCCCTGCGCCGCGACGTGTCCTGGCAGGCCGAGCGCCGCCAGATGTACGACTCCATCGTCGACGTGCCCCGCCTGCTGCGGTTCTACGGCGAGCGGGAGCGGCTCCCCCATCCGGCCCTGCACGAGGCGCGCGACGCCCTGTCCGCCCACTACGCCGGCGAGCTCGGCGAGCCGTTCACCACCGCCGGGCTGTGCCTCTACCGCGACGGGCACGACTCCGTGGCCTGGCACGGCGACCGGATCGGCCGCTCGCGCGACTCCGACACCATCGTCGCGATCCTCTCGGTGGGTGCGCCCCGCGACCTGGTGCTGCGCCCGCGCGGGGGCGGCCCGTCGACCAAGGTGCCGGCCGGCCACGGCGACCTGGTCGTCATGGGTGGCTCCTGCCAGCGCACCTGGGACCACTGCGTGCCCAAGACGAGCCGGCCCGTGGGCCCCCGGATCTCCATCCAGTTCCGCACCGCCGGGGTGCGCTGAAACAAAGAGGCCGGGACGAGCGGGTGAACAGTCCCGCCTCCGGTTGCGGGACAGCCCCTGACGGTGAAGCCTCGGTTCAGCGCGCCGTCGTCCACGAGAGGTAGTTCCATGTCCGTTTTCACCAGGCGGGTCCTCGCCGGCGTCGGGGTCGCCGGCCTCGCACTCCTCACCGCCGCCCTGCCCACCGCCTCCGCAGATGCCACGGGCGGAAAGGACCGGCACCCCTCGCACGGGCACCACCAGTCGCGGACCGTGTCGGGCACCCTGCTGGCGTTCAACGACTTCCACGGCAACATCGACCCGCCGAACGGGAGCAGTGGCGTCGTCGCCACGACCGGCGGGCCGGTGCCGGCCGGCGGCGTGGAGTACCTCGCGCACTGGGTCAAGGCGCTGCGGGCCGAGGCGAAGAAGACCTCCAAGTACGTGTACACGGTGGCGGCCGGCGACCTGGTCGGCGCTTCGCCGCTGGTCAGCGCGGCCTTCCACGACGAGCCCACCGTCGAGGAGATGAACTCCCTCGGGCTCGACGTCACCAGCGTCGGCAACCACGAGTTCGACGAGGGCGTCGACGAGCTGCTGCGCCTACAGAACGGCGGCTGCCACCCCACCGACGGCTGCCAGGACGGCGACGGGTTCGCCGGCGCCGACTACCCGATGCTCGCCGCCAACGTGGTGCGCAAGAGCAACGGCAGGCCGATCCTGCCGCCGTACCAGATCCGCAAGGTCGGTCACGTCAAGGTCGGCTTCGTCGGCATGACGCTCGAGGGCACGCCGGGCATCGTCAACCCCAACGGCATCCGCACCGTCGACTTCCTCGACGAGGTGACGACGGCGAACAAGTACGCCAAGGAGCTCAAGCGCAAGGGCGTCAACGCCATCGTGCTGCTGCTGCACGAGGGCGGCAGCCAGGCAGCCCCCAACAACACCCCGGCCGCCTGCAACGGCTTCACCGGCCCCGTGGTCGACATCGTGCACGGCCTCGACCCGGCCTACGGGGTGGTCATCAGCGGGCACACCCACCAGCCCTACGTCTGCGACCTGCCCGACTCCGCCGGAGAGTCCACCCTGGTGACCAGCGCCGGCTCATTCGGCCGGCTGGTCACCGACGTCGGCTTCACCCTGAGCACCCGCACCGGCCGGTTCGTGTCGGCGTCCGCGACGAACAAGATCGTCGAGAACGGTGTGCTCAACGCCGACGGCACGTGGCAGACCACGAGCCCCGGGGTGTTCGTGCGCAACCCCGAGCTGGTCGACCCCGCCGCCAAGGTCATCGCCGACAAGTACCGCACCGCCGTGGCCCCGCTGGCCAACCGGGTGGTCGGCAGCGTCACCGCCGACATCACCAACACGGCGACCCCGAGCGGAGAGAGCGCGCTGGGTGACGTGATCGCCGACGGCATGGTCGCCTACTCGACCCCGGCGGCCCCGAGCTTCGCGATCATGAACCCGGGCGGCATCCGGGCCTCGCTGGTCTACTCGGCCAGCCTCGGCGGTGAGCAGCCCGGGCAGGTCACCTACGGTGAGGCTTTCACCGTGCAGCCGTTCAACAACCTCGTGGTGACCCGCACCTACACGGGCGCACAGGTCAAGGCGGTGCTCGAGCAGCAGTTCGCCGGCTTCGCCGGGCAGACGGTGAACCGCATCCTGCAGGTCTCGGCCGCGGTCACCTACGGCTACGACACGACCAGGCCGCTCGGCGACCGGGTCACCGACCTGCGGGTGAACGGCACCGCGATCGACCCGGCAGGGTCCTACAACGTCACCATGAACGACTTCCTCGCGGCCGGAGGCGACGGGTTCACCAACCTCACGGTGGGCACGAACCCGGTCTACGCCCCCGGCTTCGACGTCGACTCGCTGACCAGCTACCTCGGCACCGGGCCGATCGCGCCGGGGCCGGTCGACCGGATCAGCAAGCTCGGGTGACGATCGCGGCACACCGCCGCTGATTCCCGGCGCCACCCGGCGCCGCGTGGCAGGCTCAGCCGTGCACAGGCGCGCACCGGCGAGCCCGTCGGGAAGGACGCAGCGATGAGTGGCGCCGCAGCAGCACGCGCCCTCCTCGCCGTCGCCACGGCCGGCGCCGCGATCCTCGGCGCGATGGCGCCGGCCGTCGCCAGGCCGGATGCCGCCGGTCCGGATGCCGCCACGGCGCGTGTGATCGTCACCTACGACGCGCTCTCGAGCGCCGGGGCGGTGGCCGGTTCGGTCGACTCCGTGGGCACCGTGAACCGCACCATGCGACGCTCCCCGCACCTCGTGGCCACCGTGCCGGTCGCCGACCTGCCCCGCCTGCGCCGTTCCCCGCACGTGCGCTCGGTGCAGGTCGACGTGCCGCAGAAGGTCGCCCTCGACAGCAGCCTGGCGGTGATCCGGGCCGACGCCGCCCACAACGCCGGCTGGACCGGTGCCGGCACGACGGTGGCGATCCTCGACACCGGGATCGACCTCGACCACCCGTTCCTCGGGGGGCGGGTCGTGGCCCAGTACTGCTCGTCGAGCCCCAGCGCCGCCAACCAGCGATCGCTGTGCCCCAACGGCCTCACCGAGGACGACCACGCCGGCGTCGACTCGCTGGCGGCCTGCGCGAGCCCCGCCTCGGGCACCCTGTGCGAGCACGGCACGCACGTGGCCGGCATCGTGGCCGGCAACGGCACCAAGGTGGCCGGTGCACCGGCTGCCGGGGTCGCCCCCGGGGCGAACCTGATCGCCATGCAGGTCTTCACCCGGTTCGACGACCCGGCGTTCTGCGGTGCGGCGTCGTGCGTGGCGTCGTACCCGTCCGACCAGCTGCGGGCCCTCGACCAGCTCGCCGCGCTCGACACCGCGAACCCCTCGTGGAACATCGTGGCGGCCAACCTGAGCCTGGCCAGCGGCGTCTACTCCGCCCCCTGCGACACCGACCCGCGCAAGGCGGCGATCGACACGTTGCTCGCCCAGGGCGTCGCCACGGTCGTCGCGGCCGGGAACAACAGCGCCGCCGGCGCGGTCTCCAACCCCGGCTGCATCTCCAGCGCCGTCACCGTCGGCGCCACCACGGACACCGACGGCATCGCCTCGTTCAGCAACCGCGGCGCGCAGCTCGACCTGTTCGCACCCGGCGTCGGCATCACCTCGTCCGTGCCCGACGACGCCTGGGCCACCCTCAGCGGCACCTCGATGGCCGCCCCGCACGTCGCCGGTGCCCTGGCCCTGCTGCGCCAGCACGCACCGACCCGGCCGATCGCGACCCTGGTCGACGACCTGCGGTCCAGCGGCAAGCCGATCGGCTACACCTCCGGCGCAGCCCGGGTCACGACCAGGCGGCTCGACGTCATGAGCGCCATCGAGGTGAGCACCGGCCCCCGGCTCACCCTCACCGGCCCGCCGGCCGTGGCCCCCGAGGGGAGCACCCTGACCCTGGCCGGCACCTGGGCCGCCGGCGCGTCCGGCCCGCCGGTCAGCGCCACGGCGACCACCGGCACGGTCACCCTGGGCGCCGGCACGTGGTCGTGGACCGCCACCCGCGGGGACGACACGACGCTGCCGGTCACGATCACCGCCACGGATGCCGCGGGCGTCTCGCGCGCCCTCACCGTCACTGCCCGGTGGGCGAATGTCGCGCCGACCGCCACCCTCACCGCGCCCGGCATCCGGTGGTGGCTCGGCAGGGCACTGGTCCTCGCGCGGGCCGGCGTGCCGGTGACCTTCTCGGTGGCCGTCACCGACCCGGGCAGCGACGACATCGCGACCCGGTGGGGCTACGGCGACGGGGGCCGCGCCCTGAGCCGTTCGTTGCTCCACCCACCGTCCGTCGACCCGGCCGCGAGCCCGTCGCTGGAGCCGCGCCACCTGACCTCGACGGCGAGCCACATCTATACCCGGGCCTGCACCAGGACGCTCACCGTCGGTGTCACCGACGACGACGGTGGGGCCGCACCGGCCCGCTCCCGCCCGGTCGTCGTGCTCGGGACCACGAGGATCCGGCACGCGGCGCACTGGTGGACCGCGGCCTACCGGGGGCAGATCGCATCGGTGGGCGCGGCCGACCGTCCGTGCCTGCTCAGCACGGTCCGCACCCTCAGCAGCGTCTTCGCGGAGCATCGGGCGCTGACCACCGCCGCCGACGCCGCGGCGGTGCTCAACCCGGCCAGGTCCGCCACGCTCCGTTCGAGCTTCGACGCGCAGCTGCTCACGGCCTGGCTCGACGTCGCCAGCGGCTCGGTCGACCCGTTCGCCCCGTTCGACGCCGACCGGAACGGGTCGAAGGAGACGACGGTGGGCGCCTTCCTCCTCGCCGCCGAGCACACCCGCAACACCTCGCCGGCCACGTCGCGGGCGCTGGTGCCGCTCACCCAGGTGCTGGTCCGCCTCTCGACGACCGGCTGAACCGCCGGCCCCACGCCCGGGCACCGCGGTCGCGCCATCCGGTGACGGCGGGGTGCACCATCGCCGCCAGTGACACGACCACCGGCACGAAGGTGAACAGGTACCGCGAGCGTCCCTGGAACAGCAGGGTGAACGCGGCCAGCCCCAGCACGCTCAGGGCGAGCAGCACCACCTCCGGCCGCGGGCGGGGTGTCAGCACCGCGCCGAGACCCGCGACGACCAGCAGCGCGAGCCACACGGACTGGGCGAGGTCGCTGCGAAGCTGGTACCACCGGCCGTCCGGCCGATCGACCGCCCGGACGACGCCCACGAAACCGCTCCCGGGCGGCAGGCGTTCGGGACGGGCGTCCTGCCCCTCGCCCCACGCCCAGAACATGCCGTCGCCCCAGTTCCACGCTGCCTTGGCGGCGTAGAACTGCGCGGTGCCCCAGGGGCCGCGCTCCGCCCACTGGGAGCGGATCCAGTCCTGCGACCACTGCGTCGCCCGGGCCGGCGTCATCCCCGCGATGGCCTTGCCCATCGCGGCGTTGAACCCCCCGTAGCGCGGCGGGTTGCCCGGCGACCGGGTCTTCGTCATCCCGTTGGCCAACCACCACAGCAGCGGTGCGCTGGTCTGGGAGGGGCGGGTCTGGTCGGCCAGGACGGCGGATCGGGCCGACGTCGCTCCCAGCGCCACGACCCCGACGGCCACGACGGCCGCCAGGGTGCCGGCCAGCCACCGGGCCGCCGCCCCGCGGTCCGCCGCCGCGAGCGCGGCCAGGATCCCGGTGAGCAGGAGAGCGCCGGCGACGACGTAGGGGATGGTCCTGAGCCGGCCGCCAGGGCCAGGCTGGAGCCGGCGGCCACGGCCAGCAGCAGTGCCCAGGCGTCGTGCCGCCGACGCATCGCCGTCATCGCCAGGAGCAGGGCGCCCGACAGCAGGGGCAGCGCGAACACGTCGGTGTACGGGATGGCCACCCACGGCGAGGCGGCGACGAGCACGATCGACACGAGCTGCGCCACGACCGCCCGCACCGGCCCACCGATCGGGAGCACCATGCGGTGCACCGCCCAGACCGTCACGCCGACCCCGATCGCCGCCACCGTGAGGAGGATGACGACGACCGGCCAGCCCGTGGCACCGGCCACGTCGTAGGCGAGGCGCTCGAGCGCGACCATTGCGGTGTTGTTCGGGTACCGCGTCACGTAACCCTGTTCGTACCGCGTGAGTGGCACCCTCGCGTGCAGCCGGCCGGCGACGTCCAGCACGATCCGCACGTCCCAGCTGTACGCCAGGCGCATGCTCAGGCCCGTGGCGAGGGCGACCACTCCGGCGAACACCGCGACCGACGGGCCGGTCCACCTCCACGCGCACCACCGACGGGCCCGGGTGGGTGTCCGCCACAGCAGGCCGACGAGGACCAGCACCACGGTCGCGCCGATGACCACGGGCTGGCGGTAGGCCGTGAACGGCTCCTTGGGGTCGACCAGTGCCACGACGGCCCCGAAGAGGAACAGCGCTCCCGCGAGCACCGTGACAATGCGCTCCCCGCGCGCCGGCATGCCGGAACAGTAACCCGGCGCCATGGTCACGCCGCTCAGGCAGGCACCACGGCATCCCGCTCGGCGCGGTTGACCGCCGACATGATCGCGCGCAGCGAGGCCTTGACGATCGACTCGTGCAGGCCGACCCCCCACAGCACCCGCTCGCCGACGGCGCACTCGACGTAGGCGGCGGCGCGGGCGTCGCCACCGGCCGACAGGGCGTGCTCGTGGTAGTCGAGCACTCGCACGTCGACGCCGAGCGGCGCGAGCGCCTGGATGAAGGCCGCGATCGGGCCGTTGCCGGTGCCGTTGATCTCGACCTCCTTGCCGAAGTCGGTGATCGTCGAGTCGATGTGGTCCATGCCGTCGTCGGCACCGGTCAGGGTCGAGCGCACCGGAGCGAAGCGTCCCCAGCGGTCGCCGGGCTCATCGGCGTGCAGGTACTCGTCGGCGAACATCTGCCAGATCTGCGCGGCCGACAGCTCGCCACCCTCGGAGTCGGTTCGCCGCTGCACGACGTGGCTGAACTCCACCTGGAGGCGGCGCGGCAGGTCGAGCCCGTGCTCGGCCTTGAGCAGGTACGACACCCCGCCCTTGCCGCTCTGGCTGTTCACCCGGACGACCGCCTCGTAGGAGCGGCCGATGTCGTGCGGGTCGATCGGCAGGTAGGGCACGCCCCAGTCGATGTGGTCGACGTCGGTGCCGGCCGCGGTGCTGCGGCGGTCCATGTCCTCCAGGCCCTTCTTGATGGCGTCCTGGTGGCTGCCCGAGAAGGCCGTGTAGACGAGGTCGCCGCCCCACGGGTGCCGCTCGTGCACGGGCAGCTGGTTGCAGTACTCGACGGTGCGCCGGATCTCGGCCATGTCGGAGAAGTCGATCTGCGGGTCGATGCCCTGGCTGAACAGGTTCATGCCCAGGGTCACCAGGCAGACGTTGCCGGTGCGCTCGCCGTTGCCGAACAGGCAGCCCTCGATGCGGTCGGCACCGGCCAGCCGGCCGAGCTCGGCCGCCGCCACGCCCTCGCCGCGGTCGTTGTGCGGGTGCAGGCTCACGACGACCGACTCGCGGCGGTCGAGGTGGCGCACCATCCACTCGATGGAGTCGGCGTACACGTTGGGGGTCGCCATCTCCACCGTCGCGGGCAGGTTGACGATCATCTTGTGGTCGGGCGTCGGGTCGATGACCGCGATGACCTCGTTGCAGATGCGCACCGCGAACTCGAGCTCGGTGCCGGTGTACGACTCGGGCGAGTACTCGTAGTAGACGTCGGTCTCGGGGATGGTCTCCTCGAGCTTCCGGCACAGCCGGGCGCCCTGGAGGGCGATGTCGATGATGCCCTCCTCGCTCATCCCGAAGACGACCCGGCGCTGCAGCACCGAGGTCGAGTTGTAGAAGTGCACGATCGCCTGCTTGGAGCCGCGGATGGCGTCGAAGGTGCGCTCGACGAGGTGGTCCCGGCACTGGGTGAGCACCTGGATCGTCACGTCGTCGGGGATGTGCCCGCCGTCGATCAGGTCGCGGCAGAAGTCGAAGTCGGTCTGGCTGGCACTGGGGAAGCCGACCTCGATCTCCTTGTAGCCCATCCGCACGAGCAGCTTGAACATGCGCATCTTGCGCTCGGCGTCCATCGGGTCGATGAGGGCCTGGTTGCCGTCGCGCAGGTCGACGGCGCACCAGCGCGGGGCCTTGCTCATCACCTGGTCGGGCCAGGTGCGGTCGGGCACGTGCACCTCGAGCTGCTCCTGGAACGGCACGTACTTCTGGGTCGGCATGCCCGAGGGCTGCTGGGGGTGGATCACTGGTCTGCTTCCTTCACACTTCGTCGGGGTTCAGCCGGTGCAGCAGAAGCTCCGCGACGAGGGGCGGCCGATTCAGGCCCCGCCGCGGCAGCGAAGGAGGAGGTGTCCGTGAAGCACGCCCCCAGCGTCCCACGCGACCGGCACTGCGCCAACCCCAGGGTGGCCGACGGTCACGATGCGGGACGCAGCACGGCCACGGTGACGCCGCGGCGCACCTCGAACCCCATGCGACGGTAGAGGCGGTGGGCGCCGTCGTTGCCGTCACGCACGTGCAGCATGGCGCGGTCGCCGCGCTCCTGGATGCCGTTCGCCGCGGCGAGCGTCACGACCGCGCCGAGGCCCTTGCCGCGCACCGCCGGGTCGACGCAGACCCCGGAGACCTCGCCGAAGCCCACGACCCGCATCCGCTCCCCCGCCATCGCGACGAGCCGGCCCTCGCGGCGGATGCCGAACCAGCGCCCGGTGAGGTGGCTGTTCGGGCCGAAGGGGCCGGGTTCCGTTGCGGCAGCGAGGGCGACCATGTCGGGCGAGTCGGATGCCGTGAGCTCCACGACCTCGCGGCTCGCCTGCGGCGGCAGCTCGGTGAGGTCGCCGAGGTTCCCGGCGACGTACTGGGTGGCGGGCTCGCGGAGCAGCTCGCGCCAGCCGGCCGGGGCCGCCTCGACCTCGCCGCGCAGGAAGACGGCGGTGCCGTGCGGGCCGACCAGCTCGGCCAGCGCCGCCCAGCCCGCGGCATCGAGGTACTCGACGCCGCAGAACGGGGCGATGTCGTCTCGGTAGCGGCGGGCGCGGCCGCCGGCGGCGGTCTCGGCCAGGCCGGCCTGAGGTCCGGTGAGGGCGTGCCAGGCGACGTCGTCGAGCACGTGGCCGGTCACCGGGCTCAGCCCCGCACCCGTACCGAGAGGCAGGTGACGCAGCCCTCGAGCTTCTCGAACTCCGACACGTCGACCTCGGTCACGGTGTAGCCGCGCTCGCGGTAGGACGCGGCGGTGAGCGGCGCGCTGGTCGCCATCAGCAGGTGGTCCGGTGCGAGGTGCACCACGTGGGCACCGCCCTCCTCGGGGACGTCCTCGTAGGCGGGGAAGGCCTCCTTGTCGTCGACGACCGGGCCCCAGCCGACCACCGTGCCGTCGGGCAGGGCGGTGCACGCCGACTTCAGGTGCAGCACCCGCTCCACCGGCACGGCCTGCACCCGCACTCCGAACTCGCGCAAGTGCATCGCCAGCTGCTGGATGCCGACGCCGTTCGTCCGACCGCCGAGCCCGACGTAGGCGGTGCCCCCGGCGCGCAGCACGTCGCCGCCGTCGAGGGTGCCGGGCGCCTCGATGTGCGCGACGCGCAGGCCGAGGTCGCGCACCGCCCGCTCGACGCCCGCGGCCTCGCCGCGGCGCTCGGGGGCGCCGGAACGGGCGATGACGGCGAGGTCGCCGTGCACGACGACCGGGTCCTCGACGAACACGGCGTCGGGGTGGTCGTCGGCGGGCTCGACCTCCACGACCTGCCAGCCGGCGCCGGTCAGGGCGTCGGCGTAGGCCTGCCACTGCTGGAGGGCGAGATCGAGGTCGACCGGGGTGCGGTCGATGTGGGTGACGATGCCGTCGGCCAGCCGGGGGCCGGGGCGGCGCACGAGCGCGACCGGGAGGCTCATCGCCACAGCGAGTGGTAGGCGTTGAGGGCCGGCTGGCCACCCAGGTGCGCGTAGAGCACCGTCGAGTCCTTGGGGATGTCGGCCGAGCGCACCAGGTCGATGAGCCCGGCCAGCGACTTTCCCTCGTAGACCGGGTCGGTGATCATCGCCTCGAGCTCGGCGCCGAGGTGCATCGCCTCCATCGTGGAGTCGACCGGGATGCCGTAGAGGGCGCCGGCCCAGTCGGGCAGCAGGGTGAACTCGTCGTCGCGCAGGTCGCGGCCGAGCTCGATGACCTCGGCGGTGTGCCGGGCGATCCGCTCGAGCTGGGCGCGGGTGGTGTCGAGGGTGGCGGAGGCGTCGATGCCGATGACCCGTCGCTTGACTCCGGTGAGGTCCTCGAGCGCGGCGAACCCGGCGACCATCCCGGCATGGGTGGAGCAGGTGACGGTGCAGACGACGATGGTGTCGAAGTGCACGCCGAGGGCCTTCTCCTGCTCGGCGAGCTCGAAGGCATAGTTGGCGAAACCGACTCCCCCGAGAGGGTGTTCGCTCGCACCCGCGGGGATGGGGTACGGAGTGCCGCCGCCCTCCTCGACCTCCCGCAGCGCGTCCTTCCACGAGTCGCGGATGCCGATGTCGAAGCCGTGCGGGTCGAGGCGCGAGTCGGCGCCCATCATCCGCGAGAGCAGGATGTTGCCCACCTTGTCGTTGACCGGGTCGTCCCACGGCACCCACTTCTCCTGCACCAGACGGCACTTCAGGCCGAGGTGCGCGGCGACGGCGGCGACCTGGCGGGTGTGGTTCGACTGGTAGCCGCCGATCGAGACCAGGGTGTCGGCGCCGCTGGCGAGCACGTCGGGGACGATGTACTCGAGCTTGCGGATCTTGTTGCCGCCGAACGCGAGGCCGCTGTTGACGTCCTCACGCTTGGCCCACACCTGCGCGCCGCCGAGGTGGTCACTCAGCCGGCGCAGGTGCTGCAGCGGGCTGGGCCCGAAGGTGAGCTGGTGGCGGGGGATGTCGTGGAGACGCATGCTGCTGGTTCTACCACCGACAACCCGGGTGCGGTCAGGGGCGTCCGTGGGCCACCCTTGGTTCTCGTGACGACCGACCTGCCCGCCGAGCTGCCCACCGGCCTGACCGCCCGACCGCTCACGCTCGACGACCTCGACGCGGCGTTCGCCGTGTACTCGGCCGCGGAGCTCGAGGATGCCGGGCAGGTGGCCCTCGAGCCGGAGGACCTCGCGGGCGACTGGGCGCGACCCAGCTTCGACCTGGCGACCGACAGCATCGGGGTGTTCGAGGGCGAGCGGCTGGTCGGGGCGGGCGAGGTCACCCGGGGTGGGTCGCGGTCCGAGGGTGCGGTTCAGCCGGGCGAGCGGGGGCGCGGCATCGGGTCGTGGCTGGCGGCCTGGATCGAGCACCGGGCGAAGGCGATGGGGTCGCGCCGGGTCGGGCAGGTGGCGCCGGACGGGTCGCTCCCCCAACGGCTGCTGCTGCAGCGTGGCTACACGCTGGGCCACACGTCCTGGGTGCTCGAGCTGCCCGAGGGCCGCGAGGTCGCGCAGCGGCCGCTCCCGCCCGGGTACACGTTCGGGACGGCCGACAGCCAGGGTCGGACGCGGGCGGCGTACGACGTGCTGCAGGACGCGTTCGACGAGTGGGAGGGCCGAGTGCGCGAGTCGTTCGAGGACTGGGCGGCGACGACGGTCCTCCGGCCCGGGGCCCAGCCGTGGCAGCTTCGGGTCGTGGACCACGATGGCGCAGTGGTCGCGGCCTCGTTCACGATCCTGGACCGCCAGGGGGTCGGGTTCCTGGACCAGCTCGCCGTCGAGCGGTCGCACCGCGGAAGGGGGCTGGCCCAGGCGCTGCTCGCCGACGCGTTCGGGCAGGCCCGCGAACGGGGCGGGCACCGTAGCGAGCTGTCGACCGACTCACGGACGGGGGCGCTCGACCTCTACCTCAAGGTCGGCATGGAGGTGACCCAGACCTGGACGCACCTGGTGACCGAGCTCTGACCGACCCGGCGGACCGGCGTCAGGAGCGCAGGGTGCCGACCAGGGTGACGTACTCGTCGCGGGCGTCCTCGACGCTCATCCCCTTCGCCTCGGCCCAGGCGTCGTACTTGGCGCGGCCGACCGGGTTGGTGAAGCCGGGTCGCTTGCCCTCGACGTCACCTTCGCTCGCCTGCTTGTAGAGCGCGTACATCCGCAGCTTGGTCTCGTTGCCCGGGTCGATCACGAGCGAGTTGACGTAGGCGGCTGCGGCATGGAACTCGTCCTCGGTGGCCATGGCGCCACTCTAGGGCGGCAGGTGAGACTGTGGAACACCGACCTTCGAAGGAGCCACGATGAGCGCGAGCACGGGGACCACGCACACCGACGAACCGACCGGCGGCGACGCACCGCGGGTCTCCGAGCGGGAGGCGCGCGACGTCGCGGAATCGGCGCGCGAGAGTGGGTGGAGCAAGCCGTCGTTCGCCAAGGAGCTCTACCTAGGCCGCTTCGACCTCGACCTGGTGCACCCCCATCCGCGCCCGGATGCCGACGACGAGACCCGCGGTGAGGCGTTCCTGGCCCGGCTGCGGGAGGTGTGCGCCGGCATCGACGGGGCGCGGATCGAGCGCGAGGCCCGCATCCCCGACGAGGACATCAAGGCGCTGGCCGACATCGGGGCGTTCGGCATGAAGATCCCCATCGAGTACGGCGGTCTGGGGCTGACGATGCGCTCGTACGGCCGGGCCCTGATGCTGATCGGCTCGGTGCATCCCGCCTTCGGGGCGATGCTGTCGGCGCACCAGTCGATCGGTGTGCCCGAGCCGGTCAAGCTGGTCGGCACACCGGAGCAGAAGTCGCGGTTCCTGCCGCGGTGCGCGGCGGGGGCGATCTCGGCCTTCCTGCTCACCGAGCCCGACGTCGGGTCCGACCCGGCCCGGATGGAGAGCACGGCGGTGCTGACCGACGACGGGTCGGCCTACCTGCTCGACGGCGTGAAGCTGTGGACCACCAACGGGGTCGTGGCGGAGCTGCTCGTCGTGATGGCGCGGGTGCCGAAGCATGCCGGTGGGCGCGGCGGCATCACGGCGTTCGTCGTCGAGGGGAACGCGCCCGGCATCACGGTCGAACGGCGCAACGGCTTCATGGGGCTGCGCGGCATCGAGAACGGCCTGACCCGGCTGCACCAGGTGCGGGTGCCAGTGGCGGACCGGCTGGGTCGTGAGGGTGAGGGGCTCAAGATCGCCCTGACCACGCTCAACGCCGGGCGGCTGTCGATCCCGGCGATGTGCTCGGCCACCGGCAAGTGGTCGCTGAAGATCGCCCGCGAGTGGTCGGCCGAGCGGGTGCAGTGGGGGCGGCCGGTGGGGCAACACGAGGCGGTGGCCGGGAAGATCGCGTTCATCGCGGCCACCGCGTACGCCATGGAGTCGGTCGTCGAGCTGACCAGTGCGATGGCCGATGCCGGTGAGACCGACATCCGGATCGAGGCGGCGCTGGCGAAGCTGTGGGCCAGTGAGATGGCCTGGCTCATTGCCGACGAGCTGGTGCAGATCCGGGGTGGGCGCGGCTACGAGTCGGCGGCGTCGCTGGCGGCGCGTGGTGAACGGGCGGTGCCGGCCGAGCAGCAGCTGCGCGACGTGCGGATCAACCGGATCTTCGAGGGCTCGAGCGAGATCATGCACCTGCTCATCGCCCGCGAGGCCGTTGACGAGCACCTCAAGGCGGCCGGTGACCTGGCCTCGGCCGACGCCGACCTGTCCGCCAAGGCTCGGGCGGCCGCGGGGGCGAGCGGCTTCTACGCGAAGTGGCTGCCCCAGCTGGTGACGGGCGCGGGGTCGGTGCCGACCTCGTTCGGGGAGTTCGGCCCGCTGGCGCGGCACCTGCGCTACGTCGAGCGGTCGTCGCGGCGGCTGGCGCGCCAGACGTTCTACGGGATGTCGCGCTGGCAGGCCGCCATGGAGCACCACCAGCGGTTCCTGGGTCGTGTCGTCGACATCGGGGCGGAGCTGTTCGCGATGGCGGCCGCGTGCGTGCGGGCCGAGATGCTGCTCGCCGACGACCCCGAGCGGGGCCGGTCGGCGCAGCGGCTGGCGGACGCCTTCTGCGGGCAGGCCCGGATGCGGGTCGACGTGCTCTTCGACGAGCTGTGGTCCAACTCCGACGACACCGACCGCAAGCTGGCCGCGTCGGTGCTCGCCGGCGACCTCACCTGGCTGGAGGAGGGCGTGCACGACCCGAGCGAGGGCACCGGGCCGTGGATCGCGCGGTGGGAGGCCGGGGCCAGCTCAGCGGAGTCGGTCTGGCGGGCGGTGCGCTGAGCCGTTGCGGCTCAGCGGCGCTTGAGCAGCTCCTCGGCGACCTGCACGGCGTTGAGCGCGGCGCCCTTGCGCAGGTTGTCGCCGACGACGAACAGGTTCAGGCCCTTGCCCACGGGCGCGGCCTGGTCGGCGCGGACCCGCCCGACGAAGACCTCGTCGCGGCCGGTGGCCTGCAGCGGGTTCGGCACGTCGGTGACGATGACGCCGGGTGCCCGGCCGAGGAACTCGAGCGCCTTGGCCGGGGTGATGTCGCGGTCGAACTCGGCGGAGATCGCCAGGCTGTGACCCGAGAAGACGGGCACCCGCACGCAGGTGCCCGACACCCGCAGGCCGGGGATGTGCAGGATCTTGCGCGACTCGTTGCGCAGCTTCTGCTCCTCGTCGGTCTCGAGCGAGCCGTCGTCGACGATGGACCCGGCCAGCGGCACCACGTTGAAGCCGACCGGCACCGCGTAGATCTGCGGGTCGGGCAGGTCGAGCGCGGAGCCGTCGAGGGCGAGGTCCTTGGGGTCGCCCGAGGCATAGCCGCCGCGCAGCTGGGTGTCGAGCTCGACCAGGCCGACGCCACCGGAGCCTGACACCGCCTGGTAGCTGCTGACGTGCAGGCGCACCAGGCCGGCGAGGTCGTGCAGCGGCTTGAGCACCGGCATCGCGGCCATCGTGGTGCAGTTCGGGTTGGCAACGATGCCCTTGGGGATGTCGTCGAGGTCCTCGGGGTTGACCTCGGACACCACGAGCGGCACCTCGGGGTCCTTGCGCCAAGCGCTGGAGTTGTCGACGACGACCGCACCGGCTGCCGCCACGCGGGGCGCCCAGATCTTCGAGGTCGACCCGCCGTTGGAGAACAGCGCGATGTCGAGCCCGGAGAAGTCGGCGGTGGCGGTGTCCTCGACGGTCACCTCGGTGTCACCCCACGGCAGGGTGGTGCCGGCCGAGCGCGCCGAGGCGAAGTACCTGATCTCGTCGACCGGGAAGTTCCGCTCGAAGAGCAGGGTGCGCATGACGTTGCCGACCTGGCCGGTGGCGCCGAAAACTCCGATTCGCATGGGGACCAGTCTAGAGAGCGGTCCGGATGCCGGCCGCCGGGCTCACGATGCGGGCGCCGTGCGCGCGCCGCCGCTTCTCCCACCGGGTCGTGCCGCGCTCAGGTCAGGTAGCGGCACAGCTCGCGTTCGAGGTGGCTGGTCAGCCGGGGCCGCCGTGCTCGTCGCGACCGGTCAAGTGCTGTGCCGGTGAGCGTGCGCGCCCGGCGCAGGGCTCGCTTGCGCCTCGCAACCTGGGGTGGCCGGGCAGAGGCTTGCTCGGAGCGTCGAGACCGGTCGCGTCGCTCCGGCTCCGGACGCACACGTCCTTCGACGGTCGCGCTGCGTACCTCGGATGCGCGGGCCGGGCTCGGCGCGACCGGGGCGTCACTGATCCGAGGAGGCACCTCGGGGGTGCAGGTCGCGCTCGGGTCGGCGGGTGCACCGCTGGCCGATGGCGGCTCAGGAGGTCTGGCAGTCTCAACGGGGAAGGTCCGGCTGCCCCAGCCGAGCAGGGGTGGGGGTTCGGCGTCGTAGGAGTGTCCGAGCGGGGTGGTCACCCGCACCACCCGCCTCGCGGGCAGCATGTCCTCGCCTCCCACCTTCCCGGCGGCGCGCTCGCTCCGTCGTGCGCCGCCGTCCCCGTCGCTGGGCCCGTCACGAAGATCGAGGTTGCGGCGGCTACTGCTGCTGTGGTCGCTGTCGCTGCCCCCGCCACGGCTGAACTTCCCACGGTCGGCGCCTCCGAGGATCACGCGGGTGCGCCAGCCGGGGGCTTCCTTGCCGTAGTTGCACCCGGCGCACTTGCCGTTGCCCTCCTCGAAGGTGGTCTCGCTGTCCTCCCGCACCGGAGTCGCATGGTCGGCGTGCACGATCGGCGCCTCGCACCACGGGGTGGTGCACACGTCATCACGCAGCACCAGCATCCGCCGCAACATCCCACCGAACACCCGCCGCCGCGAGTCCATCGCCACCAGGTCCCGACCGTCCGGGGACGTGTACAACCGCCGCACCCACACCCGCGCACCCGCCGACAGCTGCACCGCCGCGCCGGTCCCCACGTCCGGGTCGGACCCGGTAAGCGACGAGCCGCCAGACCCGGTAGGCGGAAAAGCGTCCGCCCCGGCCGGCGGCAAGGCGGCAGCCCCGGTGGGCGGTGACGCGTCGGGCCCGGCGGGTGGTGGATCGGTCAGCCCTTCGCGCAGCCACGCCCGGGCCACCGGTGCCGGAACCGACCCGTGACCCGGGACACGAGCCGGCTCGAACACCGACCGGTCGCCGTCACCGGTGCCGAGCAGGGCCCGGTCGGTCATCACCAGATGCACCTCCACCGGCTGCGGCTGACCCACCGCCCGCCCCGACAACAACCGCAACGCCGTGTCCGCCGCGACCGCACCCACCCCACGACCTTCGGGAAGCTCCTCGGGGCACTGGCCACCCACCACCGACCGCGACCTGGCCTGCACCGCAGCATGCGCCCCGACCACGTCCTTGAGCGGCCCCAACACCGTCAGGTACGCCATCCCATCCGGAGCCGGCCGCACACTCACCCGACGACTCCTGGCCGCCGCCTCCATCCGCGCCACCACCGACGCCGCATCCAGCTCCGCCGCGACCCGGGTCGCCGCCCGACCCGCCTGCTTGACACCGAGTCGGCGCAGCGACCCCGCCAACCGGTGGTCGACCTCGGCGCGGTCCTCCCGACTCAACGTCGCCGTGCCCTGCACTACGACCACCGCCACCCGCTCACTGATGCCCCCTTCGGTCAGCGCGGCCATGGTGTGCGGCATCTCGTGCACCAACGCCCGCGACAACCCCACGAACCGATCGCCCAGCCTGGGCGACTCCCGCCGCGCCAACGCCACCACCGACCCCACCGACCGGGCCACATCCCGCGGCGCCACCACCTCCCGCGAGCACCGCAACGCATCCGTCGCCCGAGCCTGCACCGCCGACGACGCCCCCTTGACCCGCTCCAAACTCGCGACCAGCTCCACCCGCTGCCGATCCGACAAGGACTCGATGTCCACCCCAGCCAGCCACGCCCGGAACCTGTCGACCGCCGCAACATCAGACACGGCACCCTCACCCCCAGCGCCGCCCACGGGACCCGCAGCTGCTGCGCCACCACCCACGGCGGGCCCCGCCCCCACAGCCACCACAGCCGTCACGTCCCCCACAACCGATGGCGCACCGACCACGGCCGGCGCGGGTACGGCATCCGAAAACCGGCCCGGCACAGCCGAACCCGGGTCCACGACCCGCCCCTCCACCACGTCCCCGTCCATGCGTTAATCGTACGCATGTCCACCGACAGCCACCCAGCGGTGCACCTCCCGTGGAGAACCACGAACGCGGACGACCCCTGTGGACAACCGAATCCGTCCACGAAGTTGCTCCAAGCGACCCGCATAGGGAACGCGTCCGGCGCACCGATCACCAGCGGTGCGGGCAAGGGACCGCGGAGGACCGCCCCCGACAGAACGGGACAGCCGCTCAGCCGGCCGACCGCAGGATCGCCGCGACCTCCCCGAAACCGAGCCGCTCGGCATGCTCCAGCGCCGTCACCCCGTCGCGGTCACCGATCGACGCATCGGCACCGGCAGAGAGCAGCACCTCGAGCATCGCCACGCTTCCTGTCACTCCGGTCACCAGCCGCGGCGTGTCGTGCTGGTCGTCGAGGGCATCGGGGTCGGCCCCCATGGCCACCAGCACCCGCGCCGCCTCGACGTGGTCGCCAGCCGACGCCAGCAGCAACGCCGTCCGTCCCGCAGCGTCGCGCCCCTCCAACCGCGCCCCCTCGCGCAGCGCCAACGCCACGGCAACCGCGTCCCCCCCAGCAGCCGCCGCCAGCAGCGCGGCATCCGGGTCGGACGACGGGCGGTGACCCTCGGCAGCGCTCAGCACGCGCTCCAGGGTGCGGTACCCCCGTTCGCGCGCCATCTGCACCGGAGTCAGCCCCTCCGTCACCGACGGACGCCCCAGCTCCGCCCCGCCGGCGACGAGCACCTGAACCGTGGCCCGCTCGTCGGGCGCATCTGCACCGAACCACACGGCCTCGTGCACCGCCTGGTAGCCGATCCGGTTCACGTGGTCCTTGTCGATGCCGGCCCGCAGCAACCGCCCAACCACCAGGTGGTGCCCCCGCTCGGCCGCCCGGACCAGACCGGTGCCGTTCCACGAGTCCTTGGCGTCGACGTCGGCGCCCGAGGCCAGCGCGAGCTCGAGCAGGTCGAGGTACCCCTCGCTCGTCGCGATCAGGTAGGCAGACGGTTGAGTCTCGTCCTTGGCATTGACGTCGGCTCCCCGCTCCACCAGCCGGCGCGCGGTCGGCCCGTCGTTCGCCCAGGCGGCATCGCGCAGCGCCTCGTCGAGCGCGACCTGGTCGCTCGCCGACGGTCGTGCCGTAGGGCGGGGCTCCCCACCCACCGTGCACCCGCCGAGCACAAGCACGACCACGGATGCCGTGACGAGCCCGCCGCTGCTTCGGAGCCGGCGCGATCTCACCTCACCATCATGGACGCGGGCCGGCGTGCGGTGGCTCGTCCACCAGGGACTCACCACCGCGGCACCAGAGTGCGGCACGGGCTGGCGGTACGGCCAGCGCGTTGCGAGTTCTCGCAATGGTGGCGACGGAACGGTGCCGGACATGGCGCCTCCTCCGGCGCACGCGGGCGTGTGGCGCTGCCGCCGCGGAGTGACAGGGAGCACCCATGAGGCCCCACACCTGCGCGGATACACTCATGGAGCAGATGTCCATGGCGCCCGGACGCGCCACCGAGGCGAGGGAGCAGGTCGGATGCCGTGGACCCGAGGACCACGCCCGAGCCGGCCGACCTGCCCGAGGACTACCTCGCGTTCCTCACCCTGACGCGGTCGCTGATGGCCGAGTGCGATCCGTCGATGCGCTACCTGGGCACGGACGCAGAGGCCGGCCGAACCCTTGCCGCGCAGACCCGGTCGACCATCTGGAGCGCGGAGCGCCGGGTGTCGTTCTACGCGTTGCGTGACGGGCGCCACCTGGACGAAGCTGCGCGCCGGCGTGGCGTGGCGACGCGCCTGGTGGTGAACCCGGCCAGCATCACCAGAAACCCGGTCCTCTCCAGCTACGAGCCCGAGGTACGGGTGGGCGCGGTGCCGTCCCAGCTCATGGTCCTGGACTCCCGCCACATCGTGCTGGCCGGTCGAGACGGCGACACCATGTGGACGTCATCGGAGCCCCACCTCGTCGCCCGTGCGGTCCGCGCCTACGAGGCGGTGCGGTCTGTGTCCCGCCCGGCCGTGACGGAGGGCGGAGAACCTCCGCTCACCCGCGGATGGTCGAGATCTGCTGGCTGATCGCCGACGGTGCGTCGGACCGCGTGATCAGTCGCTCCCTCGGGATCTCCGAGCGCACGGTGTCCAACGAGGTGCGCGAGATCGGCCGCCGCCTCGGCGCGGCCAACCGGGCGCACACCATCGCCCGCATCTGCGGCGCACCGCCGTGACCCTCCGCAGCGCGACGGTGAGGACCCTCGGCTCGACCTGTGACCTGCCCGTATACACTCGGTGGCGCAGAACGGCGCACGATCGCGGGGCAACGAGAGGGCAGGCGCAACCGGTGGACCCGATGATCCAAGCCGACCCGCCGCAGGTGACCGTCGACTTCTTCGCCCACCTGCGCTCGCTGCTCGAGGCCCGAGATCCCTCGATGCGCTTCCTGGGGATGACAGCCGACGGTGGCCGGGTCTTCGCCGAGCTACTCGCCACCCAACGAGGCTCGGTGTGGAACATGCAGCGCGTGATGACCTTCCACTCGGTGCGTGACGGCAAAGCGCAGACTGACGCGCTGCGGCGCCGCGGGGTGAAGATGCGCCTGGTGGTCAACCCCGCCAGTCTGAGCTTTTGCCCGATCCTCTCCAGCTACGACCCGCAGCTGCGGGTCGGGCCCATCGTCGGACCACTGATGATCATGGGCTCCGAGCTGGTCGTGGTGCCCGGCACCGACGGTGACTCGATCTGGACCTCGACCGACCGCGAGGTGGTGGACTTCGGCATCCGCGCCTACGATGCCATGTGGTCGGCGTCCGTCCCGGCCGTGCCCGTGGGTGAGCTCCCCCCGCTCACGCCCCGGATGTTGGAGATCGCGTGGCTGCTGGCCGATGGCGCCAGCGACCGGAAGATCAGCCGCGACCTCGGCATCTCGGAGCGAACCGTGTCCAACGAGGTGCGCGAGATCGGCCGCCGGCTCGGGGCGGCCAACCGCGCGCGCACCATCGCGCGCATCTGCGGCGCGCCGGTCTGACTGCGAGAACGCAGCGCTCAGAAGCCGAGCCGGCCGAGCTGCTTGGGGTCGCGCTGCCAGTCCTTGGCCACCTTGACGTGCAGGTCGAGGTGCACCCGCTGGCCGAGCAGCTCCTCGATGCCGGCCCGCGCGTTGGTGCCCACCTCGCGCAGGCGTGACCCGCCACGGCCGATGACGATCGCCTTCTGCGAGTCGCGCTCGACGAACACGTTGACCCGCACGTCGAGCAGCGGCTTTCCCTCGGTGCGCCCCTCGCGCGGCACGATCTCCTCGACCACGACCGCGAGGCTGTGCGGCAGCTCGTCGCGCACCCCCTCCAGCGCCGCCTCCCGCACCAGCTCGGCGATCATGACCAGCTCGGGCTCGTCGGTGAGCACGTCGTCGGGGTAGAGCGGGCCGGGCGACGGCGGCAGGTGCTCGGCCAGCACCGACGCGACCTCCTCGACCTGGTCACCGCGGGTGGCCGAGCACGGCACGATCGCCGCCCAGTCGCCGAGCTGGTCGATGGCGATCAGGTGCTCCGCCATCCGCTTCCGGTCGACCTTGTCGGACTTGGTCGCCAGCGCGACCACCGGCGTGCTCTTGCCGCGCTTGAGCTCGGCCAGCTCGCGCGCGATGAACTGGTCGCCGGGCCCGATCCGCTGGTCGGCGGGTAGGCAGAAGCCGATGACGTCGACCTCGAGCAGGGTCTCGCGGACCAGGTCGTTGAGCCGCTGCCCGAGCAGCGTGCGCGGCTTGTGCAGCCCCGGCGTGTCGACCAGGATCAGCTGGCTCGAGGGCCCGGTGACGATGCCGCGGATCGTGTGCCGCGTCGTCTGCGGCTTGCTCGACGTGATGGCGACCTTGCTGCCGACGAGCGCGTTGGTCAGCGTCGACTTGCCGGCGTTCGGCCGCCCGATGAGGCACGCGAAGCCCGCCACGTAGCCCGAACCGTGCTCGCTCATCCGGCTCGCTCCTCCATCTCCGGCGCGCCCTGCGCCGGCTCGACCCGCTCGACGACCACGGTCGCGATCCGGTGCCGGCGACCCGACATCCGTTCGGCGGTCAGGCGCAACCCTGCCACCTCGCAGGTCGAGCCGAGGATGGGCACCCGGCCGATGGTCTTGCCGATCAGCCCGCCGACGGTGTCGACCTCGTCGTCGTCGAGCGTGATGTCGAACAGCTCGGCGAGGTCGTCGATGTGTAGCGTCGCCGCCACGCGCAGCCGGCCGTCGCCGAGGTCCTCGACCTCGGGAGCCTCGCGGTCGTACTCGTCGGTGATCTCGCCGACGATCTCCTCGAGGATGTCCTCGATGGTGACCAGGCCGGCGGTGCCGCCGTACTCGTCGACCACGACGGCGAAGTGGGTCTGGTCGCGCTGCATCTCGCGCAGCAGGTCGTCGACCGGCTTGCTCTCGGGCACGAACGGCATCGGCCGCATCAGCTCGCGCACCGGCACGGCCCCGGCCTCGGGGTCGGCGTTGAGCCTCCGGATGACGTCCTTGAGGTAGAGCAGGCCGACCACATCGTCGACGTCCTTGCCCAGCACCGGGATCCGCGAGAAGCCCGACCGCAGGAACAGCGTCATCGCCTGCCGGCAGACCCGGTCGTCATCGATCGAGACCATGTCGGTGCGCGGCACCATGACCTCCCGCGCGAGAGTGTCACCGAGCTCGAAGACCGAGTGGATCATCTCGCGCTCCCCCGCCTCGATGAGGGCCGAGTCGCGCGCCATGTCGACGAGGTCGCGCAGCTCGCTCTCGCTCTCGAACGGCCCGTCGCGGAAGCCCTTTCCGGGCGTGACGGCGTTGGTGAGGGCGATGAGCAGCCGGCTGAACGGCCCGAGCAGCCGCCGCAGCCACACCGTCGTCGGCGCAGCAGCGAGCGCTACCCGCGAGCTGTGTTGTGCCCCAAGGGTTCCCGGCGACACACCGACCACCGCGAAGGAGATCAGGGCCATGATCGCGATGGCGACGAGGAACGGCTGCCAGGTGCCCTCGACGCGGTCGACGACGGCCAGCGTGATCATCACGGCCACCGTCGACTCGGCGATGACCCGCAGGAAGGACAGCACCGACAGGTAGGCCGCGGTGTCACCGACGACCTTCACCAGCGCCGTGGAGCCCGGGCGGCCCTCCTCGAGCAGCTCGTTCGCGCGGGTCCGAGACATCCGCGAGAAGGCGGCCTCCGCGGTGGAGATCAGGAAGGCGACGAGGGTGGCGAGCACCGCCGCCGTGACGAGTCCGGTCATGGGGTGGGCCGGCCGGTCAGGCGGTGGGGCGACCGCGGGTGGCGAGGAAGGTGAGCAGCAGCTGGCGCTGCAGCTCGAACATCTCCTTCTCCTCCTCGGCCTCCGCGTGGTCGTAGCCCAGCAGGTGCAGGATGCCGTGCGTCGTGAGCAGCAGCAGCTCCTCCTCGGTCGCGTGGCCGGCCTCCTGGGCCTGTTGCCGAGCGACGCTCGGGCACAGCACGATGTCGCCGAGCACACCCTCCTGGGGCTCGGACCCCTCGCGGCCGGGCCGCAGCTCGTCCATCGGGAAGCTCATGACGTCGGTGGGCCCGGGCAGGTCCATCCACTGCACGTGCAGGGTCTCCATCGCGGGCTCGTCGACCAGGCGCAGGCACAGGTCGGCCTTCGGATGCACCCGCATCTGGGCCATGACGTAGCGGGCGCACGCCACGAGCTCGAGCTCGTCGAGCCGGAACTCGGTCTCGTTGAGGACGTCGATGCTCACCGGCGGGGGCCCCCCGGCTGCTTCTCGTCCCAGCGGCCGTAGGCGTCGACGATGGCGCCGACGAGGCGGTGCCGCACGACGTCGACGGCGGTGAGCTCGGCGAAGTGCACGTCGTCGAGGTCGGTGAGGATCTCTTTCACCACGCGCAGGCCACTGGTGACACCCCCCGGGAGGTCGACCTGGGTGACGTCGCCCGTGACGACCATCTTCGAGCCGAAGCCGAGCCGGGTGAGGAACATCTTCATCTGCTCGGGCGAGGTGTTCTGGGCCTCGTCGAGGATGATGAACGCGCCGTTCAGCGAGCGGCCACGCATGAAGGCCAGCGGGGCGACCTCGATGGTGCCGGCAGCCAGCAGCCGCGGGATCGACTCGGGGTCGACCATGTCGTGCAGCGCGTCGTAGAGCGGGCGCAGGTAGGGGTCGATCTTGTCGTTGAGGGTGCCGGGCAGGAAGCCGAGCCGCTCGCCGGCCTCGACGGCGGGCCGGGTGAGGATGATGCGGTTGACCTGCTTGGCCTGCAGCGCCGCGACCGCCTTGGCCATCGCGAGGTAGGTCTTGCCGGTGCCGGCCGGGCCGATGCCGAAGACGATGGTGTTCTGGTCGATGGCGTCGACGTAGCGCTTCTGGCCCAGTGTCTTGGGGCGGATGGTGCGCCCGCGGTTGCTGACGATGTTCATGGTCAGCACGTCGGCCGGCCGCTCGACGGTCTGGGCGCGCAGCATCTGGATGGACCGCTCGACGGCGTCGCGGTTGAGCGGCTGCCCACCCTCGAGCACGTCGAGCAGCTCGTCGATGAGCCGCTCGACGAGGGCGACCTCGGCGCTCGGACCCGACACGGTGAACTCGTTGCCGCGCACGTGGATGCCGACCCGGGGGAACTGGCGCTCCATGGTGCGCAGCAGCTCGTCGCGCGGGCCGAGGAGCGTGACCATGTCGACGTCGTCGGGGACGACCACGGTGTGCTGGCGGACGTGGGGGTGGGTCTGGCCGGCGGCCGGGTCGTCGGCCGCGGGCGGGGCGGTATGGGCGTCAGTCATCGTGGGACGAGTCTACGAGGCCGCACCGACCTCGGGCACACGAGAATGCGGGGCTCACCCGGGAGGCCAGGTCAGGGTGCGCCCGCCGATGACGTGCAGGTGGGCGTGGAAGACGCTCTGCTGGGCCGCCTCTCCGGTGTTGGCGACCAGCCGGTAGCCCGGAAGTCCCTCGGCGGAAGCCACCTGAGCGGCGAGCGTCACGGCATCCGCGAGCTCGTCGGCGGATGCCGTGGCGAGGCCGGCGAGGTCGCTCACGTGCCGCCGGGGCACGACGAGGACGTGCGTGGGCGCGGCGGGCTCGATGTCGCGGAAGGCCAGTGAGTGCTCGCTCTCGGCCACCACCTGCGCGGGGATCGCGCCGGAGACGATGCGGCAGAAGAGGCAGTCCTG
>CAWIEI010000016.1:0-111019 GCA_963834965.1 uncultured Actinomycetota bacterium
GCCGGATCCCGGTGCAGGACGTCGGCATCGTCGACGCGATCCGCACCCGGCGGGTCGAGCCGGTTGCCGCCGTGCAGGGCGTCGAGGGCGCCGACGTGGTGCTGGCCGACGGCTCGCGGGTCGCCCCCTCGGCCGTCATCGTCGCGACCGGCTACCGGGCCGGTCTCGAGCCGCTGGTCGGGCACCTCGATGTGCTCGATGGCCGCGGCCTGCCGTCCGTGCGCGGCCCCCACGAGCCGACGGCGCCCCCGGCCTGTGGTTCACGGGCTACACCAATCCCGATCTCGGGGGCAGCTGCGCGAGCTGCGCATCGATGCCGAGAGGATCGCACGATGCAGTCAGCCAGGAAGGCGCGTCGTCTCGAAGGTGAAACGGTGGCGCCGTAGCCGGTCGACGAGCGGGGCACCGATCGCGGTCGCGGGCGTGAGCACGCCGGCAGCGTCGGGAAGCGTGTCACCGTCCTCGACCAGGGCCAGGGCGGCCTGCCCGAGCATGATGGCCGTACCGGAGTAGCCGGGGTCGTAGGGAGCAGCGACCTTGGTGCGGTAGCGCGCCCCGTTCGTCGCCTCGGCCGTGATGAGCATCGAGAACCGGCCCGACGCCATCGCCTCCTCGCTGGGCCCCTCGCCGGGGCCGGGGAGAACCCGGCCCAGCACCGAGCGCGTCGGGGGGAACGCGAGACCGGCCATCGTCGCGCCGAGTGCTGCGGTGAACAGCCCCGCCGTGGCGGCACCGCGCGGCCCACCCCCGAAGTCCACGTGCTCGGAGTACCGGAAGCCCGCGCCGTAGTCGAGCAGCGACGCCGAGCGGGCGACGATGCGGGTGTTGAACGACGCCATGAGGAACGGACCAGTGAAGTGGCCGGTCCCGGCGTCGTGCTTGACGGGTGACGCTTTGGTCACCGTGTCGACGATGCCGCTGATGCCGGACCGCCGCTGCGGGCGCTCGCCCGACGGCCGGGGCGGTCGGCCGCCCTCGGCCAGGGCCCAGGGGTCGCTGACGACGCGCCGGGCGGCGGCGTCGGACCGCATCGCGTCGGCCTGGGTGGCGAGCGTGTCGATCGTGCCGCCACTCGGGGAACCCTTGAAGCTGCGCACCGCCAGCCGGGTGCGGCCGAGCTCGGCGCCGTCGGCACGGGCGGCCTCAGCGGTGAGCAGCACACCGAGGTCGCTCGGGATCGAGTCGACGCCGCAGGCGTGGACGATACGCGCGCCGGTGCCCAGGGCGGCCTCGTGGTTGGCGGCGATGCTGCGGTGCACGAACAGCACCTCGCCGGTGAGGTCGCAGTAGTGCGTGCCGGTCTCGGCACACGCGGCGGCGAGGGGCACGCCGTACTTCACGTAAGGTCCCACCGTGGTGACGACGACCTGGGCGCGGCTGGCGAGGTCGGTCAGGGCCGGCTCGTCGGTGGCGTCGACCACGAGCAGCGGCCAGCCCTCGGCGGCCGGCCCCAGGTCGTGGGCGACGTCCTGCAGGCGGCTCAGTGAGCGACCCGCCAGAGCGATGCGCACCCGCGGGTCGGCCTCGGCAGCGAGGTGCCGGGCGGTGAGCCGCCCGGCGAACCCGGTGGCGCCGAACAGGACGATGTCGAACTCTCGTTCCTTCGCGATCATCCGCACACCCTAGGACGCCATCGCCCCCGGGCGTCCTGCACAGCTGCGGGTTGAGAGCCGACCCCGCCGTCCTGGCCGTCGTCCAAGCGGGCGGGAAGGGAGTGCGCCTCGACGTGCTCACCCGCGAGCGGGACTAACCGACCCTTCCCTTCGGCGGCTCCTACCAGCTGGGTCGACATCGGCAGCACCGGCCTCGGCGAGCACCACCTGCCGTACCTCATCCGCGACGGCACGGTGCACGCCTGGCCGCAAGGGCTACTGGGGCGACCTGGGCACGCCCTGGTCGTTCCTCGCCGCCCACCGCGACCTGTTGGCCGAGCGGGTGGATCGTGCGGGTGGACGCCGGTCCCCGCGTGGGGGAGCCACCCCGCGCGACGAGCACATCGCCGTGGTTGCCCGCGACTCGGTGGTCGGCCGGGGCGTCCGGATCGAGGCAAGCGCCCGCATCGAGCCCGGCACCACCGCCTGACAGCACCGGGGTGGGGCCGGCCGTGCCGGAATGGACCACTGGGACACGTCCGGGCTTGCCACCGCCGCCGGAGGTGCCGTGGGCTCTGGTCGGTCTGCTGGAGGGGCGGTGGTCTGCGCGGCTGGTGGCGCCGTGGCACCGCCACTCCGGCAGAACAGCATGACCCGAGCAGACGGACCAGAGCAGGGCGCGGACCACAGCCGGCGCGGACCGGAGGTCAGGGGACGACGACGACCTTGTGGGCCGTGCGGTCCGAGCGCAGCGCCTCCAGGGCGGCGCCGTAGTCCTCGAGCCGGAAGCGGTGCGTGATCAGGCCGTCGGTGCGCGCCCGGCCAGCTCGCAGCGCCGCGATCGCCGCCGGGACCGAGCTGATCTCGGCGAACGAGCCCTTGATGGTCAGCTCGCGCCGGAACACGTCGTACGGCGACACGGACACCCGGTCGGCCTCGTCGGTCACCCCGTAGAAGACCGCGGTGCCGCCGTTGCGGGTCAGCGGCAGCAGCACCTCGGCCACCGCCGCCGCCCCGGTGGCGTCGACGGTGAGGTCGTAGCCCGCACCGCCGGACAGCTCGCGGAGGGCGCGCACGTCACCGGGCAGGTCGCGGCGGTCCATCACGAAGGTGCGGTCGACGCCGAGCCCCGCAGCGAGCTCGAGCTTGAACGCGGTCGGTGCCGCGACGGTCACCGAGGTGACGCCAGCCGACCGCAACAGCTGGGCGAGCAGGATGCCGGTGGGCCCGGCGCCGATGACGAGCGCGGTCGAGCCGTGCCGGGGTGCGATGACGTCGACGGCGTGCGCGGCGCAGGAGGCGGGCTCGACGAGCACCGCGGTGTCGTCATCCAGGCCCGCGACGGGGAAGACCTGCACCGCCGGGGCCACGAGGTACTCGGCGAAGCCCCCCGGCAGGCTCGAGCCGATGCCGGTGAGCCCGTCGCACAGCAGCGCTCGCCCCTCGCGGCAGTAGGCGCAACGGCCGCAGCTCGCGTTGGGGTTGACCGCCACCCGCTCGCCCACGGCCATGCCTTCGAACTCCTCGACACCCGCCACCCCGTCGCCGAGGGCGTCGACCAGCCCGACCACCTCGTGTCCGGGCACCATCGGGTAGACCGCCATGAACCGGCCGTCGTGCAGGTGCAGGTCGGTGCCGCAGACCCCGGTCTGGATGACGCGCACCCGCACTTCACCCGGGCCGGGCACGGGGGTCGGCACCTCCCGCACGCGGAACCGCCGTGGCGCGTCGTAGACCACCGCCCTCATCGCGCCGCTGCCCCCAAAACCACCACGGCCGCTCCGGTCAGCCGACCATCGACGGGTAGGCCGCCGCCACCACGGCGTCGTAGCGTGCCCGGACCTCGGCGCCCGCGCCGGGATCACCCGGCTCGACCGTCACGTCGATGTCGACGTCCCAACGCGGCGGGGCGTCGCCCCCGGACAGGGCCCAGGCGGCCTGGCGGGCCGCGCCGACGGCGACGTACTCGCCGGGGCTCGGCACCGCCACCGGCACCCCGAACAGGTCGGGCGCGGTCTCCTGCACGGCACTCGAGGCCGCGGCACCGCCGATGAGCAGCACCCGCTGCACCGGGCACCCCACGGCGCGCACGGCATCCACCGCGGCTGCGAGGTTGAGCAGCATGCCCTCGAGCACCGCCCGCGCCAGGTTCTCGCGCGTCGCGTTCGAGCGGGTGAGCCCGTGCAGCGACCCGGTGGCCGACGGCAGGTTGGGGGTGCGCTCGCCGTCGAGGTACGGCACCAAAGTCAGGCCGCCGGCACCCGGCTCGCCGGCCAGCGCGAGCCGGTCGAGCCCGGCGAGGTCGGTGCCGAGCAGCGCCGCGCCGGCGGTGAGCACGCGCGCCGCGTTGAGCGTGCAGACCAGGGGGAGGAACCCGCCCTCGGCGTCGGCGAACGACTGCACGCTCCCGGTGGGGTCGGCCGACGCGCGCGAGTTGCGCGCGAACGCCGTGCCGCTGGTACCCAGCGAGACGACGACGTCGCCCGGGTCGAGGCCCAGGCCCAGCGCCGCGCCCATGTTGTCGCCGGTGCCGGCAGCCACCACCAGCCCGGATGCCGTGTGGCCCACGACCTCGGCCGGTGTCGCCACGCGCGGCACGGCGAGGTCGGTGCCGGTGGCGAGGTGCAGCAGGTCGGTGCGGTAGTCGCGGGTGCCCGCGGACCAGTAGCCGGTGCCGGAGGCGTCGCCGCCGTCGGTCGTCCAGGCGTCCGGCGCGGTCGCGCCGTCGGCGCGGATCCGGCCGGTGAGCCAGTCGTGGGGGAGCACGCAGGTGTGGGCCCGGGCGAGGTTGTCCGGCTCGGCATCCCGCACCCAGCGCAGCTTGCTGACCGTGGTCGCGGCAACCGGAACCAGGCCGGTCGCGTCGGCCCATGCCTGGGCACCGAGCTCGCCGACGAGGTCGGCGGCCGCCTGCGCGGAGCGGGTGTCGTTCCACAGCAACGCATCTCGCACGACCTCGCCGTGCTCGTCGAGCAGCACCATGCCGTGCTGCTGGCCTCCCACCGCCACGGCCGACACCCCGTCGAGCAGGCCCCCGCCGCTCGCCTCCTGCCACGCCGCCCACCAGTGGCGGGGGTCGACCTCGGTGCCGTCGGGGTGAGGGGCACGCCCGGTGCGCACCACCTCCCCGGTCTCGGCGTCGCAGACGACGACCTTGCAGGATTGGGTCGAGGTGTCGACCCCGGCGACGAGCAGACGATTCGGCATGTGGTCACTCTTTCAGCATTCGACGCAGGCGGACGGGCCGATGTGGCCGACCGGTCCGGTGTCGCGGTCGGCCGACCGGGGCGAACGGCCGGTGAGACGCCCAGCGCTGGGCCCATTCAGCGCTGGGCGCCGCCCTCCGGCCCGGTCCCGCCGGTCGGTGGGCCCCGGGTCGCCGACCGGCGGGACCGGGTCGGCGACCCGGGTCAGTGCTGCTCGGACAGGCTCCACATCGTCCACAGCTCGGTGCGCATGCGCCGCGGCTGGGACAGGGTGTAGAGCACTGCACCGGCGATGTCGGAGGGCTCCATGAACGGACCGTGCTCGGGGTCGCCGTCGCCGAAGCGACCGTCGGCCGCCGCGAACGCCGTGTTGACCCCGGCCGGTGCGACCACCGTGGTGCGGATGCCCTCACTGCGCAGCTCTCTGTCCATGGCGGTGCCCAGGTTGATCTGGGCCCCCTTGGTGGCCGCGTACACGGCCTCCTTGCCGCCACCGATGAGCAGCCCGGCCACCGAGCCGATGACGACGATGTCGCCGCCGTCGCCCTGGGCGCGGAACTGCCGCACCGCCGCCCGGGAGAGCCAGATGGTGCCCTTGAGGTTGACGTCGATCATCAGTGCGATCTGCTCGGCGTCGACGTCGAGCAGGCCGCCGTAGAAGCCGATGCCGGCGTTCGCGACGACCGAGTCGACCCGGCCGAACGCCTCGACACCGGCGGCGACGAGAGCATCGCCGGTCTCCTCGAGGCGCACGTCGCCGGTGGCGAGGGCGACGCGGTCGGCACCGAACTCGTCGAGGAGGGGGCGCACGGCATCCTCGCGGATGTCGCCGGCCACCACCTTGGCCCCGGCCTCCAGCGCCAGGCGGACGGTGGCCCCGCCGATGCCGCCACCGGCACCGGTGACCACGACGACGGTGTCCTGCAGGCTGCGCGACGGCGCGCTCATCGGGATGCTCCTGGTCTCGGGAGGGGTGGGCGCGTCACTTGACGGCGCCCATGGACAGGCCGCGGACGAGCTGCTTCTGGGCGATCCAGCCGGCCACGATGACCGGGAGGACGGCCAGGGTGGCCGCCGCGGACAGCACCGCGAGGAACTGGCCGCGACCGTCGACGAAGCTGCCGAGGAACGGCGGCGTCGTGCGGGCGACGTTGCTGGTCAGCAGGGTGGCGAGGAAGTACTCGTTCCAGCTGAAGATGAAGGCGATCAGCGCGGCCGCCGCGACTCCGGGGTACACGATCGGCAGCACGACCCGCACGATCTCGCGGAACAGCCCGGCGCCGTCGACCCGCGATGCCTCGACGATCTCGAAGGGTACCTCGAGGAAGAACGAGCGCATCATCCAGACCGTGATGGCCAGGTTGATCGACAGGTAGACGGCGGCCAGGACCCAGATGTTGTCCAGCCCGCCGAGGTTCTTCAGGATCATGTAGATCGGCAGCACGATGGCGGCCACCGGCATGAACCGGGTGGAGATGAAGAACGACAGCGTGCCCTCGACGTTCTTGATCGGGCGCAGGCTCAGCGCGTAGGCGGCGGGGATGGCGAGCACGACGCACCCGATGGTCGCGGCGATCGAGGCCATGAACGAGTTCTGCATGTACGCCGCCATCCCGCGGTCCAGGGCCAGCTGGTAGCCGTTCAGGGTCGGGGTGAAGAACAGCTTGGGGTGGATGGACGACGCCACCGACTCGGGCTTGAAGCCGTTGAGGAACATCCAGAACACCGGGAAGAAGAAGACCAGGACCAGCAGCCAGGTGAGGACGTTGATGATCGTGTTCTTGACGGTGGTGCTCATCGGCTTCCTCCAGCCATGAAGACCTTGAAGGTGGTCTTGAGTGCGATGGTGGCGACGATGATCGTCAGGATCACGGTGACCACGCCGTAGGCGGCGGCCTCACCGACGTTGAGCCCGATGAACGCCCGCTCGTAGAGCAGGTAGGCCAGCGTCTTGGTGCCGCCGGTGCCCTTGGTGAGGATCGCGATCGGGTCGAACACCTGCAGGATGATGACCGAGCCCAGCAGGGTTCCGATCTCGACGTACATCCGCAGGTGCGGCAGGGTGATCCAGGTGAAGGTGCGCCAGGCACCGGCGCCGTCGACCTGGGCGGCCTCCAACGTCTCCTTCGACTGGCCCTGCAGGCCGGCCAGCAGGATCAGCATCATGAACGGGGTGAACATCCAGGTCAGCACGATGACCACGGTCGCCATCGGGTGCTCGGTGCTCCACGACACCTTCGGCAGGCCCACCAGGTCGAAGGCCCAGTTGAGCATCCCGATGTTGGTGTCGAACATCGAGTACTTCCAGATCAGCGACGCGGCCGCCGGCATGATCAGGAACGGGGTGATCACCAGGGTGCGGGCGATCGCGCGCCCGGGCAGGTTGCGGTCGAGCAGGACGGCGAACAGCAGCCCGAACAGCAGTGAGAGCACCACAGAGAAGGCGGTGATCAGCACGGTGGCGACGATCGAGGGCCACAGGGCACCCGAGGTCAGGGCCGCCTTGTAGTTGTCGAGGCCGGTGAACCCACGTTCGGCCGGGTACAACAGGTTCCAGTTCATCATCGAGAAGCCGATGGTGAAGAGGAACGGTATCTGGGTCAGGACGAGGAGAAAGATGAATGCGGGCATCAGGAGCCCGCGGGCGGTCCAGGCTTGCTTTCGCCGGATCTTCTTCTTGGCCGGGTCGACCGGCGGTGCTTCGACTTTCGTGGCGGTGGTGGTCATTTTCTGCCTACCCCGGTTTCTCTGCAGCGGGAATGACGGGCCCTGACGGAGGGAGGCCGGCCGGTCGTGTCACGGTCGCGTCCACTTCGAGGGTGTGGATGTGGGGGCCAGCCGGTCGGGCCGGCCCCCACACCGGGAGGGCGCAGAAGCTCAGCTCTTGTGCGGTGCGCCGCCCTTGGCCGCGATGTCCTGGCACTTGGAGAGTGCGTCGTCGACCGAGGACCGGTTGGCGATGTAGTCCGCAACGAGCTGGGCGCACTGGTTGCCGACGTCCTGGAACTCCGGGATCGAGACGTACTGGATGCCGACCCACGGCTGCGGGTTGACGCCCGGCTGCTTCGGGTTGACGCCACTCATCACGTCGAGGGTGATCGGCGCGTAGGCGGCAGCGGCCTCCTTGTACTGCGGGATGTCGTAGGTCGAGGTGCGCGAGCCCGGCGGGACGTTGCTCCAGCCGATCTTCTCACCGACGAGCTTGATGTACTCCTTGCTCGTGGCCCACTTGACGAACTTGATCGCCGCATCCTGGTTCTTCGTGGACTTCGGGACCGCGAGGTTCCAGCTCCACAGCCAGCCCGACTCCTGGGTCTTGTTGATCGGCATGTGGGCGTAGCCCATCTTGCCCTTCACCGGGGAGTCGGCGGCCTCGAGCATGGAGGCGGCGACGGACGCGTCGGCCCACATGGCCGACTTGCCCTCCTTGAGAGCGGTCAGGCACTCGTTGAAGCTGTACGAGACCGGGTCTGCCTCACCGGAGTCATCGAGCATCGTCTTGTAGAAGGTGACGGCCTGCTTCCACTCCGGGGTGTTGACGGTGGCGTTCCAGCTCATGTCGTACCAGTTGCCGCCGAACGTCTGCACGACCGTCGTCAGCGGTGCGAACAGGTCGCCCCAGCCCGGCTTGCCGCGCATGCAGATGCCGGACATGTCGGCGGTCTTGACCTTCTTGGCCGCGTCGGCCACCTGCTGCCACGTCGGGTTCATCGGCATCGTCACGCCGGCCTTGTCCAGGACCTCCTTGTTGTACATGAGGATCGAGGACTCGCCGTAGAAGGGCACCGCGTACTGCTTGCCGTCGTTGGTCAGGGCCACGCGCACCGGCGGGAGCAGGTCGTTGACGTCGTAGGCGGTGTCCTTGGCCAGGTTGTCGGTGAGGTCGACCAGCCAGCCGTTGGCGCCCCACTGCGGGGTCTCGTAGGCGCCGATCGTCACGACGTCGTACTGGCCGGCTCCGCTGGCCACGTCGGCGGTGACCGCGCTGCGCAGGTCACCCTCCTCCATCACCTGGAAGTTGACCTTGGTGCCGGGGTTGGCGGTCTCGTACTCGGTCTTGAGCTTCTCCATGTCCTTCATCTGGCCGTTGTTCACGGTGGCCAGGTTGAGGGTGACGTTGCCGCCGGAGGCCGCGCTGCCGCCGCCGGAGGACGAGCCGCCGGCACCGGAACAGGCGCCCAGGACGAGGGCGGAGGAGAGCGCGAAGACCCCTAGGGTCACCATGCGCTTGCTGGAATGCATCCTAACTCCTTTGGTAGGCACTGCGTTTTGCGTCCTGTGCGGCGAAAGGCATGACAAATAGACCGACAATCGGTCATCGGTTGTGAAAGTCGACCCTTCCCGCGGAGGAACTCCTGCAAAGGTAGGACCGTCGGGAATCGAGCGACAAGGGCGCCTGCGCGCTGCTGTCGGTACTATTATTCCGAGCACGGACGGCGCGGTCCGGGGTGGGAGCCATCTGCGCCGTTACCGGACCGTGACATTCACGGGTCGGGCCCAGCGGCCGGAGGGTGTGACATGACGGATTTGTATCGATCAACGCAACCTGTGCACGAGGCGGAACCCTCGCGAGCCGACCTCGAGCAGGTGAGCCCCTATGCGGCGAGCATCCCTCGGCGGGAGGTCATCCCCCAGCACCCGCAGCACTCGGTGCGGGCCATGATGCACGACTTCCCGAGCGAGATCTGTGGGTGGAATGCCCACCCCGAGTACGAGATCCACCTCATCACCAAGACGCACGGCAGCTTCATCGCCGGCGACCACATCGGCACCTTCGGCCCCGGGCACCTCAGCCTGATCGGGCCCAACCTCCCCCACGACTGGGTCAGCGACCTCGAGCCCGACCAGGTGGCGGTCGACCGCGACGCCGTCATCCAGTTCACCGACGGCTGGATCCGGCAGTGCATGCAGCTGTTGCCCGAGCTGCAGCAGCTCGACGGCGTGCTGAAGCACTCAACTCGCGGGTTGGTGTTCTCCGGCGCCACGGCCTGGCGGGGCGCCGACCAGGTGCTCTCGGTGCTCGGCACCTCCGGCCCCGAGCGGGTCGGCCACCTGTTCAAGCTGCTCGGCCTGATGGCCAACGCGCCCGAGGGCGAGTGGGAGACCGTGGCCAGCGAGTGGATGGGCAGCGCCGACGACGACGGCGCGCGCAGCGCGGGCGAGGCCGGCCTGAACTACATCTTCTCCAACCTCACCGGCGACATCCGGCTGACCACCGCCGCGCGCCTGGCCTACATGTCCGAGCCGACCTTCTCCAAGTACTTCAAGCGGGCCACCGGCCTCACCTTCAGCAACATGGTCAAGAAGCTGCGGGTGGCGCACGCGCGCCGGTTGCTCGACTCCACCGACCACCCCGTCACCCGGGTGGCCTCGCTCAGCGGCTACCACAACATGGCCAACTTCAACCGCCAGTTCCTGGCCGAGGTGGGCTGCACACCATCGGCCTACCGCCGGATGGAGTCGTCGCTGAAGCCGCCCAACGAGGTGCTCAGCCTGGGCCTGAAGGCGGCCCGGGCCGGCGAGCAGACGCCCCTGGTCAGGTAAGCGTCACGCCAGGAGGTCGTCCAGCGTCGGGTGCACGCCCCGCTCGACCAGCGAGCGCCGCCACCTGAGGTACTCCTGCAGGAACGTGTCGTCGTCAGCGAGGTCCCCGAACAGCACGCCGTTGCGCACGAACGCCTCCGGGTTCGGCTCCGCCGCGGCCTCGGTCATCTCGGCCGCGTGCACGTCGTCGGGGACCTCGGGGGGCACGATCTCGGCGGCAGCGATCAGCTCCCAGTAGTTGGCCCAGGCGGCGACCATGGCCGCGCCCAGCCGGATGGGGCGCCCGGCCTCCCGGTTCTCGCGGATCGCGGGCAGGGTGAAGGTCGGCATCCGGTTCGAGCCGTCGGTGGCCAGGCGCACCAGCGTGTCGCGCATCTGCGGGTTGCTGAACCGCTCGATGAGCGTCGCGAGGTAGCCGTCGAGGTCGATGCCGGGCAGTTCGCCGAGCGTCGGCGCGGCCTCGTCGGCCATGTAGCGCTCGAGGTAGGTGCGCAGCCGGTCGTCGCGCAGCGCCTCGTCGACGAGCACGTAGCCGAGCGGGGCGCCGAAGTAGGCGATCGCCTGGTGGCTCGCGTTGAGCAGGCGCAGCTTCATCAGCTCGTAGGGCCGCACGTCATCGACGAACTGCACGTCAACGGACTCCAGCGCCGGTCTGCCGGTGGGAAACTCGTCCTCGACGATCCACTGGGTGAACGGCTCGGCCGGCACCGGCCAGGCGTCCTCGATGCCGAACTCGCGGTGCACGGCCTCGCGGTCGGCATCCGTGGTCGACGGGGTGATCCGGTCGACCATGCAGTTCGGGAAGCTCACCGAGGTGTCGATCCAGGCGGCGAGCTCGGGGTCGGTCAGCCGGGCGAACCCGACGACGGCCTGGCGGGCGTAGTCGCCGTTGCCCTGGAGGTTGTCGCACGACAGCACGGTGAACGGAGCGGCGCCGGCGTCCCGGCGTCGGCGCAGCCCCTCGACGACGTAGGCGAAGGCGGTGCGGGGGGCCTGCGGGTGGGCGAGGTCGTGAACCACCGCCGGGTTGTCGGCGTCGAAGTCGCCGGTGGCGGGGTTCTTCAGGTAGCCGCCCTCGGTGACGGTGAGGCTGACGATCCGCACGGCGGGGTCGTCGAGCCGTCGGTGCACCGCCGCCGCATCGTCAGGGCCGTAGAGGTACTCCAGCACCGAGCCGACGACGCGGGGCTCGAGCGAGCCGTCCGGGTGCCGCACCACGAGGGTGAACAGGCAGTCCTGGGCGCGCATGGCGTCACGCATCGCGGCATCCTGCTCGAGCACGCCGACGCCGCAGATCCCCCAGTCCAGTCCCTGGCCGCTCTCCATCAGGCGGTCGAGGTACATCGCGACGTGCGAGCGGTGGAAGTTGCCGAAGCCGAAGTGCACGATCCCGACGCTCGCCGCCTGTCGGTCGTAGGTCGGCACGGAGGCCGACAGGGTGGGCAGGGCAGCGGACGAGAGAGCAGTCATCGGGGCAGGTCCTTTCGCGGCGTTGCGGGTCACGGACTCTCAGCAGCCATCGAACCAACATCCCGGGAGCGGGCCAACGGCCGAAGGCCTCGCGGAGGGAAAAGGATCGGTGCCGGGCCGGATTGCATCGACCCGCGGTCGGTCACCGTTTGCGGCTGGCCAGCACGCGCACGTCCCACGGGCCCAGCGGCAGGCTGGCACCGCGCCCGAAGCCGTCTCCGGTGAGCAGGTCCGTGACGTCGGTGTCGGGCGTTGCGGTGGCCGGTGCCCAGCCCCAGTTGTGCGCGGCGTGCAGCCGGCCGGTGGCCTTGCTGCTGCTCGAGACGGTCACCGAGGCGTCCGTCGTCCAACCGCTGACGGGGGAGGGGGCCAGCCAGCGGACCAGCGCCGCCGCGAGCTGCTGGTCGGGCAGGATCCCGACGACCGTGACCCGGCCCGCGCCGACCGGTCGCGTCGTGACGGCGGCCCACCGGCCCAGGTGTGGGTGCGCGTAGGTGGCCAGGGCCTCGGCGCCGTCGAGCACGAGGCCCTCGGCGAGGGTGGTGCCGGCGCCTGCGAGCGTGCCCGTCACCGCAACCGGTTCGGCCAGCGACGAAGTCTCCTCGAACCAGGTGCCGGCCACCTCGCCGAGGCGGGCCGCTGCCCGGTCGGCACGCACCCGACCTTCGGTGTCCGCGTGGCCGGTGCGTGGCCCCAGCACCAGGTGCCCCCCGGCGCGCGCGTAGGCAGCGAGCCGGTCGAGGTCGTCGTCGGATGCCGTGAAGTGGGCGGGCACGAGCAGCACGGGGAAGCGCTCGGGTACCACGTCGGCCAGCTCGTCGCGGCGGCGAAGGCGTCTCCGGCCTGTCGCAGCTCGGCGCCGATCCCGGCGATCTCGCGGTACGCCCGGCCGGGGATGCCGCTGTGCGGCAGCACACCAGCGTAGTAGGCGGCACCGAAGCGAACGCTCACCGGGCGTCCGCGCCGGCGCTCGCGACCACGGTCACCGCGCTCAGCCGATGAGGTGCTCGATGGCGAGCTGCTGCAGGCGCACGAACCCGTAGTCGCGTTCGCCGGCCTTGTCGGGGTCGAACCCGTCGTCGGTGGCGAGGAAGTCGGCAACCGACTCCCCGGCATCCAGCGTGGGGGTGGCGAGGTCGAGCACGCCGGCGTACTCCATGGCGTCCTGCACCCGAGGGTCCGCCCGGAACGCCGTCGCCTTCTCGGCGAGCAGCAGGTAGGTCGACATGCAGGCCTTGGCCGACTCCCAGACGCCCTCCATGTGCTCGGTGCGCGAGGGCTTGTAGTCGAAGTGCCGCGGGCCGGTGTAGCGCGGCCCGTCGGGGTAGCCCGGGAAGCCGTTCTCGACGAGGTCGACGGTGAAGAAGGCCGAGATGAGGTCCCCGTGGCCGAAGACGAGGTCCTGGTCGTACTTCAGCCCGCGCTGGCCGTTGAGGTCGATGTGGAACAGCTTGCCGCTCCACAGCGCCTGGCCCAGGGCGTGCGTGTAGTTGAGGTTGGCCATCTGCTCGTGGCCGGTCTCGGGGTTCAGGCCGACGATGTCGCCGTGCTCGAGCTCGGCGATCAGCGCCAGGGCGTGCCCGGCGGTGGGCAGGAAGATGTCGCCGCGCGGCTCGTTGGGCTTGGGCTCGAGCGCGATCTTGAGGTCGTAGCCCTGCGACTTGATGTAGCCGGCAACGGTGTCGAGGCCCTCCTTGTAGCGCTCGAAGACGGCGTAGACGTCCTTGGAGCCGTCGTACTCGCTACCCTCGCGCCCGCCCCACATCACGAACGTCGACGCGCCGAGGTCGGCGGCCAGGTCGACCGCGCGGAGCACCTTGCGCAGCCCGAACCGGCGCACGGACCGGTCGTTGGAGGTCAGCCCGCCGTCCTTGAAGACCGGGTGGCTGAAGGTGTTGGTGGTGACCATCTCGATGACGATGCCGGCGCTGTCGGTGGCGCCACGGAACCGTGTGACGATCCGGTCCTTGGTCGCCTCGTCGGCGTCGAAGGGGAAGACGTCGTTGTCGTGGAAGGTGACGCCCCACGCGCCGATCTCGGCGAGCTTGTCGACGTAGGCCCACGGCTCGAGGGCCGGGCGGCTCGGGCCGCCGAACGGGTCGGTGCCCGTCCAGCCGACCGTCCACAGGCCGAACGAGAACTTGTCCTGCGGTGTCGGTTCGCGGGTCATCGGAGCTCCTGGTGTCGTCGTATTTGTTGTTCGATGCAACATATCACTGACCGGTGCCCTATCGTCAAGTGGTGACGCCGACCGAACGACCGCCAGCCCCCCGGGCCGCTCGCCGTGCCGCGGTGCCCGCGAACAGCGCCCGGCAGTCGTTCCTGCGTGAGAGCAACCTGAGCCTCGTGGTCCGCACGGTCTGTGCCTCGCCCGTCCCGCTGTCCCGTGCCGGCGTCGCCGCCGCCACGTCGATGACCCGGTCGACCGCCTCCCGGCTCGCCGACGACCTGGTCGCCGCCGGCATCCTCGACGAGCTGGCGCCCCCGGAGGTGACGGGCCCGGGCCGACCGGCGACACCGCTGGTCGCCGGTGCGGGGCTTGCCGCGCTGGGGCTGCAGGTGAACGCCGGGGCGATCGCCGCGCGGGTGGTCGACCTGCGCGGCCGGATCGTCGTGCAGGAGATCGTGGCCGACGACTTCGTCGGCTCCGACCCTGCCGCCGTCCTGACCAGGCTCTCGGCACTGAGCCGCTCGGTGATCGACCGGATGCCGCTGGGCGCCAAGCTGGTCGGCGCCGGCCTCGCGCTGCCCGGCGTGGTGTCCGCCGAGTCGGGGCTGCTGCTGCTGGCCCCCAACCTCGGCTGGACCGACCTCCACCTGCACTCGGCCCTCGACCCCGCCGCGACGGGCGGCCTGGTGCCCCGCATCGGGAACGAGGCGGACCTCGCCGCCCGCACCGTGGCCGAGTCCGTGCCGGGCCGGCCGGGTGACCTCACCGACTTCGTCTACCTCTCGGGGGAGATCGGCATCGGCGGGTCCGTGGTCGTCGCCGGGGTCGGGATGCCGGGACGGCACGGCTGGGCGGGCGAGATCGGGCACGTCACCGTCGACCCCGAGGGGCCGGCCTGCCCGTGCGGGTCCACGGGGTGCCTGGAACGGTACGCCGGCAGGGACGCGATCTTCGGCGGCGCCGGGCTCGCGGCATCCGCCGGCGCGCCCGACCTCGCGCGCGCCGTCCGGGAGGGGGACGCGCGCGCCCGGGCTGCGGTCGAGCGGGCGGCCTGGGCCCTCGGCGTCGCGCTCGCCGGTGTCATCAACGTCCTCGACATCCCCGCGGTGGTGCTCGGCGGGCACCTCGGCCAGGTCGCCGACCTGTTGCGCCCGGAGCTCGAGCGCCACCTGCGCGCGCGCACCCTGTCGGCGCGCTGGGTCACCACGGAGATTGTTGCCGCACAGGCTGATCCGGCTCCGGGGGCCACCGGCGCGGCCATGCTCGAGCTCTCCACCGTGCTGGCCCACCCGGTGCGCTGGCTGTAGGGCAGGCTCCGCGGGCTACGGCGCGAAGCGTTCGGCCAGGGCGGACATCAGGCCGTCGACGTGTGCGTCGATCTGCCTGCGGGCCGGGTCGGCGTCGTGCCAGGCGACGATCTCGCGCGCACCCTCCTCGAAGCGGACGGGTGTGACCCGACCCGGGTTGAGGCTGCGGATCTTGCGATTGTCGAACACCGCGCAGTGCGCCTTGTCGCCGAGGAGGGCCGCGCCCCACTCGGCGTCCACCGCCGCGAAGACGTCCGAGGGAACGTGCACGATGCGCGGTGGGGCCCCTGCTGCGGCACCGAGGGCGTGGGCGACCTGGTCCCAGGTGAGCACGTCGTCGGAGGTGATGTGGAACGCCTCGCCCAGCGTGCGCGGGTTGCCGAGCAGGGTGACGAAGTCGCGCGCGAAGTCGGTGTGGTGGGTGAGGGTCCACAGCGAGGTGCCGTCGCCGTGCACGACCACGGGCTCCCCGCGCCGCATCCGGTCGACCGCCGTCCAGCCCCCGTGCAGGGGGACGTGGGTCTCGTCGTAGGTGTGCGAGGGGCGCACGATCGTCATCGGGTAGCCCTCGTCGCGGTAGAGCGCGGTGAGCAGGTCCTCGCAGGCGATCTTGTCGCGGGAGTACTGCCAGAACGGGTTCCGTAGCGGGGTCGACTCCGTGATCGGCAGGCGCGCGGGCGGGGTCTGGTACGCCGACGCTGAGCTGATGAAGACGTACTGCCCCACGTGCCCTCGGAACAGGTCGGTGCGGGCGCGCACCTGCTCGGGCCTGAACGCGAGCCAGTCGACGACCACGTCGAAGGCCTCGTCGCCGATGGCATCCGCCAGCGATGCCGCGTCGTCGACGTCGGCGGTGAGGCGGCTGGCCTCGGACGGCAGGCGGCGGATCGACGTCGACCCGCGGTTCGCGACCGTGAGGTCGATGCCCTGCTCCACGGCACGCCGGGAGCAGGCCGCGCTGATGGTCCCCGAGCCGCCCAGGAAGAGCACTCGTGGCGCGGTCATGCCGACGCCCCGGACGTTCCCGACATCGTCACGGCCGCGTCGAGCTGCGCCTGCGCCTGGGCCAGCAACTCGACGACGCGCACCCCGAAGCGGAGGTCGAGCTCGTGCGGCATCCCGCTGGCAGCAGCCGCCACGAGCTCCTCCGCGGCCGTGGCGAGGAGGGACCCGAACGCGCCTTCCCCGGGGCGCGCCGGCATCGTGGAGAACCCGCGCTCGCCCCACAGCACGGCCTCGTACGTGCTGGCGGCGAGTGGGGCGAACTGCGAGAGCGCGATGGTGCTGGTGGGTCCGGACTCGTGGCGGGCGACGATGTGGGCTTCGTCCCCCTGGCCGGGCACCGCCGTCACCGAGTCGATGGGGCCCAGGGTGGCGATCAGCGTGGAGAACGCGTGTGGCCCGGTGTCCCAGAGGGCGCCGGCCTCGTGGCGCCACGGCGACGCCCCGAACGGGTTGCCCGGCTCCTGGAGGGCGCTGAACCAGCGCACCCACCCGCCGTGCCAGCCCGCCGTGCCGCGGATCTCGTCGACCCAGGCCCGGGTCTCCTCGACGAACCGGTCGGTGAAGAAGACCACCGACGCGACGCCGGCCGCGGTGGCGGTATCGAGCAGGCCCCGCGCCGCGCCGGGGTCCGCCGCCACCGGCTTGTCGAGGAGGAGGTGCTTCCCGGCTCGGGCCGCAGCCAGGGCCATCTCGGCCTGGACGGCGGGGGGCACCGCGAAGGCCACGGCATCGACGTCGGCGAGCAGCTCCGCGTAGTCGTCGTAGGCCGCCACGCCGAGCGAATGCGCGAGCGGCTGCGCCCGACCGGGCGTGCGCCCCCAGATGCCCACCAGCTCAACCCCTTCCGCGGCCAACAGCCCAGGGCCGTGCGCCATCTGCGCCCAGGGGCCGGTCCCTACGAGTCCGAAACGCATCCGTCCATCCCTTCGTGGTGGGCCGTGCATGCAGTGTCGTCAGGGCGCGATGCTGGCGGGGTCGGCCAACAGCCCCGTGAAGGCGAGCTCGGCCGCGCCGACGACTGGTACGTCGAGCCCGAACCTCGAGGCGACGATCTCGAGCTGGTCGCTGGGTGCGACGAGGGGCCGCTGGGCCAGCTCGGCGCTGATCTGCGCCGAGCGGGCCTGCCAGACCAGGGCGAGGGAGTCGCCGAAGACCACCATCTCCGGGTTGAAGACGTTGATGACGGCGCGCAGCCCGACCGCGATCCAGCGGGCGACGTAGGCGAAGGCGGTGCGGGGGGCCTGCGGGTGGGCGAGGTCGTGAACCACCGCCGGGTTGTCGGCGTCGAAGTCGCCGGTGGCGGGGTTCTTCAGGTAGCCGCCCTCGGTGACGGTGAGGCTGAGATCCGCGAGCCGACGACGCGGGGCTCGAGCGAGCCGTCCGGGTGCCGCACCACGAGGGTGAACAGGCAGTCCTGGGCGCGCATGGCGTCACGCATCGCGGCATCCTGCTCGAGCACGCCGACGCCGCAGATCCCCCAGTCCAGTCCCTGGCCGCTCTCCATCAGGCGGTCGAGGTACATCGCGACGTGCGAGCGGTGGAAGTTGCCGAAGCCGAAGTGCACGATCCCGACGCTCGCCGCCTGTCGGTCGTAGGTCGGCACGGAGGCCGACAGGGTGGGCAGGGCAGCGGACGAGAGAGCAGTCATCGGGGCAGGTCCTTTCGCGGCGTTGCGGTCACGGACTCTCAGCAGCCATCGAACCAACATCCCGGGAGCGGGCCAACGGCCGAAGGCCTCGCGGAGGGAAAAGGATCGGTGCCGGGCCGATTGCATCCAACGGCCGCTTTCAAGGGGCCGGATGCCGGTCCGCCGGGGCCTCGGCCGAGTGCCCCGGACCGCGGTGCCGGCCGGGCGAGGGACGGAGCCGGCCGGGCCGCTCGAAAGTGGCGGAATGGGCGCAGTCCTTCCACGCCGGGTCGGAAGGTCTTATGTTTGCCCCGTGAACTCAACGGGTCCAGCGCCGGGCTCGCAGGCATCTCTCCGCGAGATGAACCGCCTGCGGGTACTCGACGCGGTCCGGGAGAACGGCGCGCTGACCCAGGTCGAGATCGCCGGGGTGACCGGGTTGAGCGCCGCGAGCGTGTCGAACCTTGTCCGCGAGCTCGACGCGGCGGGTGCCGTGCGGCTCTCCCCGAGCATCCGCAACGGGCGGCGGGCCGTGCAGGTGTCGTTCGCCGCCTCGCACGGACTGGTCGCCGCCATCGTCTTCGGTGACCGCGACGTGCGCGTGGCGATCGGCACCCGGGGGTCCGAGATCGTGAGCCATAAACGGATGCCGCTGCCCGCCGACCACGCCGCCGACGAGGGCATGACCCGGGGGTCGCGGTTGCTGTTCGAGCTCGTGCAGAACAGCGCGCACACTATGTCCGAGCTGCGTGCCGTCAGCGTGGGGCTGCCGGCGCCCATCGACCGGGTGACCGGCCAGGTCGGGTCCGAGGGCATCCTGCCGGGGTGGCGCGGCATCCCGGTGGCGGCGGCCATGGAGGAGGCGCTCAGCACCAAGGTGCTGCTCGACAACACGGCCAACCTGGCCGCCCTGGGCGAGGCGAAGTTCGGTGCCCTGCAAGGGATCTCGACCGGCATCTTCATCAAGGCGTCCTACGGGGTGGGGGCCGGCCTGATCATCGGGGGCGAGCTCTTCCGTGGCAGCGCAGGCACGGCGGGCGAGATCGGCCACGTGACGATCGACGAGGACGGCCCGATCTGCCGGTGCGGCAACCGCGGCTGCCTCGACACCTTCGTGGGCGCCCAGGCCGTGCTCGGGGCGCTGCGCGGCTCGCATGGCGCGCTCACCCTGCGCGACGTCATCAACCGGGCGCTCGACGGCGACCCCGGCTGCCGCCGGGTGCTCGAGGACTCCGGCCGGCACATCGGGGTGGCGGTGGCGGGCGTGGTCAACCTGCTGAACCCCGAGGTGGTCTGCCTGGGCGGCCAGGTGGCCCGGGTCGGGGAGATCATCCTGCAGCCGATGCGCGACGCCATCGAGCGCTGCGCCATCCCCAGCGCGGCCGCCTCGGTCGAGGTCGTGACCAGCGCTCTGATCCCCGAGGACGCCGACGTGATCGGGGCTCTGGCGCTCGCGGACCAGGTGCGGGAGGATGCCGATCGAGCCGCTTTGACCGCCGGCTGACGAACCGTGACCGAATCGTTGCGTCAAAACCTTGTATTCAAGGCTTGACCTCAACGGGTGAAGCGAGTTGAATCGCAAGCGCCCGCACCAGAGAGGCTGCGGATGTCATGGCCCTAGGAGACCGCATGACCACTCGAACCTTCCGCCTCGCCGGAGCCGCACTCGCTCTCGGCCTCACTGTCACGGCCCTGTCGGCCTGCGGCAGCAGCGACAACACCTCCGGCAGCTCCAGCAGCGCCAGCGGCAGCGCGAGCGCCTCCGGTGGCGCCAAGAAGATCGCCCTGCTCCTCCCCGAGAACAAGACCGCCCGCTACGAGGCGTTCGACAAGCCGATGTTCGAGGCCGCCGTCAAGGCCGGCTGCCCCGACTGCGAGGTGCTCTACAGCAACGCCAACCAGGACGCCGCCAAGCAGCAGCAGCAGGCCGAGGCCGCCATCACCCAGGGCGCCAACGTCCTCGTCCTCGACGCGGTCGACGGCAAGTCCGCCGTGACGATCGTCCAGAACGCCAAGAGCCAGGGCATCCCGGTCATCGCGTACGACCGCTTCATCGCCGGGTCCGACTACTACGTCTCGTTCGACAACAAGAAGGTCGGCGAGCTGCAGGGCACCGGGCTGGTCGACGCCATGAAGAAGAACGGCAAGACCTCCGGCGACATCGTCATGATCAACGGCTCGCCCACCGACGCCAATGCGGCCGACTTCAAGGCCGGGCGCGCACAGCGTGCTCGATAACAGCGGCTACAAGATCGCCGCCGAGTTCGACACCCCGGACTGGAGCCCCGACAAGGCCCAGGCCTGGATGGAGAGCCAGATCGGCGCGGTCAAGGCCAACCTCACGGGCGTCTACGCGGCCAACGACGGCACCGGTGGCGGCGCCATCGCGGCCCTGAAGGGTGGCGGCGTCACACCCGCTCCCGCCGGTGACCGGCCAGGACGCCGAGCTCGCCGCGATCCAGCGGATCCTCGCCGGTGACCAGGCCCTGACCATCTACAAGGCGATCAAGCCGCAGGCCGAGGACGCCGCCAAGAACGCCATCGCCCTCGCCAACGGCCAGAAGCCGACTGCCGCCGCCGACAAGGAGGGCGTCCCCGCCACCCTGCTCGACCCGGTCGTCGTCACCAAGGACAACGTCAAGGACACCGTCGTCGCGGACAACTTCTACAAGGTCGAGCGACATCTGCACCCCCGAGTACGCGGAGGCATGCGCCGCGGCCGGCCTCAGCTGACCACCGCCACCCGGCCTACCCAGCCCCACCCTCACAAAGGAGTGAGCCGAGCATGACCACCACCACCCCGGCCCCCGTGCTGTCGATGACCGGAGTGTCCAAGCGCTTCGGCGCCGTCCAGGCACTCAACGGACATCGAGTTCAGCGTCGAGGCCGGGGAGGTGGTGGCGCTCGTGGGCGACAACGGCGCCGGCAAATCCACGCTCGTCAAGGCCATCGCCGGCGTCTACACGCCCGACGAGGGCGAGGTGGTCTTCGACGGCACCGCCGTCGCGATCGCCTCGCCCGCGCGAGGCCCAGGAGCTCGGCATCGCCACCGTCTTCCAGGACCTCGCGCTGTGCGACAACCTCGACGTCGTCGGCAACCTCTTCCTCGGGCAGCGAGGTCGTGCGCACCGCCGCGCCCTCGACGAGGTCGACGATGGAGAAGGAGTCCTGGCGGCTCCTGCGCGAGCTCAGTGCCAAGATCCCGAGCGTCCGCATCCCGGTCGCGAGCCTGTCCGGCGGCCAGCGCCAGACCGTCGCCATCGCCCGCTCGCTGCTCGGCAAGCCCAAGGTGGTCATGCTCGACGAGCCGACCGCCGCCCTGGGAGTCGCCCAGACCGCCGAGGTGCTCAACCTCGTCGAGCGGCTTCGGGAGAACGGCCTGGCGGTCATCTTGATCAGCCACAACATGTCCGACGTGCATGGCGGTCGCCGACCGCGTCGTCGTGCTGCGGCTCGGGCGCAACAACGGCGAGTTCCGCGTCAGCCGACACCAACGTGCAGGAGATCATCGCCGCCATCACCGGCGCGACCGACCAACGCCGTCTCGGCGCGCGCGGCGCGCAAGGCCCCCCAGGAGGAGCAGTCGTGAGCACCCCCGAGACCCCGACCCCGGCCGCCGCCGCCAACGCGCTGACGCCCGACGCCCCGCGACGTGCGCCCGGCCGACCTGCAGGACGAACGGCTCATCGCGGATCGCGGGGCATCGGCGGCTGGGCGGCGGCGACCTGGGGCCGGTTACGCAGCGGTGACCTCGGCTCCTCGCCCGTCGTCATCGGGCTCATCCTGATCTGGGGCGTCTTCTACGCCTCGAGCCCGCCTTCCTCTCCAGCCGCAACCTGGTCAACCTGACCCTGCAGATGGTCGCGGTCGGCACGATCGCGATCGGCGTCGTCCTCGTGCTGCTGCTCGGCGAGATCGACCTGTCGATCGGCTCGATGGCCGGGCCTGTCGGCAGCGATCCTCGCGGTGCTGTTCGTCTCGAAGGCGGCCGGCGTCGTGCCGTGCGGTGCTGGCCGCGCTCGGCGCCGGCGCCGTCGTCGGCCTGGTCTACGGCTTCCTGTACAACCGGTTCGGAGTACCCAGCTTCGTCATCAGCCTCGCGGGCCTGCTGGCGCTGCTCGGGCTCCAGCTCCGCGTGCTCGGCGACCAGGGCACGATCAACCTGCCGTTCGAGTCGCGCCTGGTGCGCTTCGCCTCGCAGCAGTTCCTCCCCGCATGGCTGGCCTACACGCTCGCCATCGGTGGCGCCCGCCGTGTATGCGCTCTCGTCCGCATCCGCAGCAACGCCCGTCGAGCCGAGGCCGGCCTGTCGGTCACGCCGATGAGCGCCCGGCTCGTGCGTGCGCGCCGCGGCTCGCCGCGATCCTGGTCGTGGTCGTCCTGGTCCTCAACCGCGACCGCGGCGTCTCCTACATGTTCCTGATGTTCCTGGCGCTCGTCGTCATCATGGACCTCGCCATCCGCCGCACCACGTGGGGACGCTCGGTGATGGCCGTCGGCGGCAACGTCGAGGCAGCCCGCCGCGCCGGCATCCCCGTCAAGCGCATCTACCTGTCCGTCTTCACGCTCTGCTCGACGTTCGCGGCGCTCGGCGGCATCTTCGCGGCATCCCGCCTCGCGTCGGCCAACCAGAGCAGCGGCGGCGGCGACACCAACCTCAACGCGATCGCTGCGGCGGTCATCGGCGGCACTAGCCTCTTCGGTGGGCGCGGGTCGGCCTACTCGGCGCTGCTCGGCATCCTGGTCATCCAGTCCATCTCCAACGGCCTCGACCTGCTCAGCGTCCAGTCGAACGTGAAGTTCATGGTGACCGGAGCCGTCCTGCTGCTCGCCGTCATCATCGACAGCGTCAGCCGACGCAGCCGCGCTGCCCACGGTCGCGCCTGATCACAGCGGCGTTCGGTCGGGGGCACCTCGCATAGCATCGCGGGGTGCCCCCGACCGATCCCTCGCGCTGCTCCGTCGCGGCCCTGCACCGGGGCGACCCGCAGGCCGGCACCGCCCCCGTCGCGTCACGCTGGTTGCTCATCGAGCACCAGGGCCCGTGGGCCAAGAAGCCGATGGACACCGAGCCCATGTTCGGCGCGGTCGGCGCCGAGATCGACGCCCGGGCCGCGTCGTTCGGCGGCAAGGTGCTGCTGGTGCGCCGGCCCGGGCGCCGCGCGCCGGGTGCCGAGGAGCACCACTGGTTCGCCGTCGACACGGTGCGGCGCACCTGGGTTCGCGGCACCTGGCGCACCGCCGCCGACCTGCTCGAGGCGGCCCGTGCGCTGGGAGCAGCCCTCTCGGCCAGCCACGAGGATGCCGAGCCGATGGTGCTCGTGTGCACGCACGGCATCCGCGACGCCTGCTGCGCCGTGCGCGGCCGACCCATCGTCAACGCCCTCGCGCGCGCCTTCCCCGACCAGGTCTGGGAGACGACCCACCTGGGCGGCCACCGGTTCGCCGGCACCTTGCTCACGCTGCCCGACGGCGCCTGCTTCGGCCGGCTCGACCCGGCATCCGCGGCCGAGGTGGTCGGCGCCCACCGGCAGGGCCGCACCGACCCGGCCCACCTGCGGGGGACGACCCGCTGGGAGCCGGCCGTGCAGGCCGCACTCGTCGCTGCCCTCGACGCGCACGGCCCAGCGGCTGCCGACGACCTGGTGCCCGGGGTCGTCGAGGCCGACGGCGAGCACACCACCGTCGAGGTGCTCGGCCGGGCGCCGCTGCCCGAGCTGACCGTCGTCGACGTGGTCACCGAGGCGCTGCCCGACGCCGCGCTCAGCTGCGGCGACCGGCCCAAGCCGCACGTCGCGCAGCGGGCCAGCCTGCGCGCCTAGGTTCCCCCGCCGCGGCCGCGGTGCCAGCATGGGGCCATGAGCGCGACGGAGCGGTACCGCGAGGCACGTGACCTGCTGATCTCCCTGCGGGGGCGCCACGACGAGGCGCTCGAGCGGTTCGCCTGGCCCGACGTGGGCGAGCAGTTCAACTGGGCCGTCGACTGGTTCGACGCGATCGCCCGCGGCAACGACGGGCCGGCGCTGGTCGTGGTGGCGGAGGACGGTTCGAGCGAGGAGATCAGCTTCGACGCGATGGCCGCGCGGTCCGACCGGGTGGGCCGCTGGCTGCTCGGGCTGGGCGTCGGCCGCGGCGACCCGGTGCTGCTCATGCTCGGCAACCGGGTCGAGCTGTGGGACGTCATGCTCGCGGTGATGAAGATCGGCGCCGTCATCGTGCCGACGGCCACCGCGGCCGGGTCCGCCGACCTGGCCGACCGGGTGGCCCGCAGCGGCGCCCGCGCCGTGGTCACCACCCCCGACCAGACCCCGAAGTTCGCCGACCTCGGTGCCGACCTGGTGCGGGTCAGCGTGGGCGCCACCGACGGCTGGGCCGACCTGGCTGGCGCCTACGCGGTCGACGTCGAGCCGCTGCCGCACCCGGGCACCGCCCCCGGTGACCCGTTGCTCCTCTACTTCACCTCGGGAACCACCGCGCGGCCGAAGCTGGTCGAGCACACCCAGGTGTCGTACCCCGTCGGCCACCTCTCGACGACCTACTGGCTGGGCCTGCAGCCCGGTGACCGGCACCTCAACCTGTCCAGCCCCGGCTGGGCGAAGCACGCGTGGTCGTGCTTCTTCGCCCCGTGGATCGCGGAGTCGACCGTCGTCGTGCTGTCCTACGCGCGGTTCGACGCCGCCCGGCTGCTCGACGTGCTGCGTGACCGCGAGGTCACCAGCTTCTGCGCGCCGCCCACGGTGTGGCGGATGCTCATCAACGCCGACCTGTCCGGCGGATCGGGCGTGCTGCGCGAGGTCGTGGGAGCGGGCGAGCCGCTCAACCCCGAGGTCATCGAGCAGGTGCGCCGCGCCTGGGGGCTCGACCTGCGCGACGGCTACGGCCAGACCGAGATGACCGCCGCGGTCGGCAACACCCCGGGGTCACCGCTGAAGCCCGGCTCGATGGGCCGGCCGCTGCCCGGGGTGCCGGTGGTGCTGGTCGACCCGCTCAGCGACCAGCGGGTCGACGGCCCGGGCGAGGGCGAGCTGTGCCTCGACCTGGCCACCCACCCCTTGCCGCTGATGACCGGTTACGCGGGCGACAACGCCCGCAACGAGGAGGCGATGGCCGGCGGCTGGTACCACACCGGCGACGTGGCGACCCGTGACGCCGACGGCTACATCACCTACGTCGGGCGCACCGACGACGTCTTCAAGGCCAGCGACTACAAGATCAGCCCGTTCGAGGTCGAGTCGGTGCTCATCGAGCACCCCGCGGTGGCCGAGGCGGCGGTGGTGCCGGCGCCGGATGCCGTGCGCCTCGCGGTGCCGAAGGCGTACGTCGTGCTCGCTCCGGGCCACGAGCCGACGGAGGAGACCGCGCGCTCCATCCTCAAGTACGCCCGCGAGCACCTCCAGCCCTGGCAGCGGGTGCGGCGGCTGGAGTTCTCCGAGCTGCCCAAGACGATCTCGGGCAAGATCCGCCGGGTCGAGCTGCGGGCCCGCGAGGAGGAGCTGGCCGGAGACGGGGCTGCCGAGGCCACCTCGGGCACCGAGTGGCGCGACGACATGTTCCCCGACCTGAAGGCCTGACCCGCAGCGGACCGGGGTCTGGATGCCGGGTAGGTCAACGGCCGCGCTGCCGAACGAGCACCTCGTCGCCCTGGAGGTCGGGCAGGTGGAGGATCGTGTACAGCGCCCCGTTCACCTCGAGGAGGGCGCCGTCGGCCGCCACGAGGGCCATTCCCACGCCGGGACTCCTCATTGCGGACTCGAACCGGAAGTCCTCCGGTTGGCCCTGACTCACCAGCCCACGGTCAGGCCGTCGCGGGTCGGCGCGTCTCGGTCGGGACCTTTGCCACACCCGGGTGGTGCCGGCGCGGCGCGACGACACCTTCCTCGACCCCACCACCTGGCCGCGCGACGGCATCCGACGCCCGAGCTCGGCCGGATGCGGTCGCCGTGCGGTCGAGACGCTGGGTGACCTTGGCCACCGGCCCGGATGCGGCAAGCCGGACGTGCGCCAGAGTTGCCGGAACAGGGACGTGGAGGACCGAGATGGCAACGGCGCACGTGCAGGAACCCGGGTGACCCCGGAGGTCCTGGCTGCGCTGCGCCGGGTCGTCGAGGAGCTCGGCGCGGATGCCGGGGTGCTCCTGCGCCTGACCGGGTCCGGGGCGTGTGTCGTCGTGTGCTCGACGCTGGGGCCTGCGCTCGGGGTGGACGACATCTGGGGCTCCGCAGAGTTGCTGAGCGACCCGGACCTGCGGCCCCAGCTGGTCAACGACCCCGACCGGCTCGCCCGGGTGGTGCCCGCCGGGGTGCTGCGAAGCCTGCCGGCCGAGCCACCTGCAGCCCTAGTGGCTCCGGTCGCGGACCGCGCGCTGCGGATCGTCCTGCTCTGGTCCCAGATGCCGGCGCCGGTCGACGTCACCAGCGTCATGACCTCCGAGGCCATCCGGCAGTTCGAGGCACTGGCACCGCTGCTCGCCGCGCAGGCGCAGGCGCGGGTGGGGGAGATGCGGCTCCGGGCGGTGGCCACCGCGCTCGACCAGGCGATCGTGGTCACCGTCGCCGGCGACGTCCGGGCGAACCTCAACGCTGCCGCGGCCCGTCTGCTGGGCCTTCAGCCGGGCCCCGTCGACGGCGAGTCCCTGTCCACCGCGCTGCGTTCGCTGGGGCAGCGGTCCGTCGACCCGGAGGCGCTCGACGCCGGGATCGCCCGGTTGCGGCAGTCGCCGACGGCGGTCGCGCGCGACTGGGTGTGGCACCTGACGGGCTCCCCGTCCCACCTGCGGGTCACCAGCGTGCCCGTGGAGAACGCCCCTGAGGGCGGCCGGGTGTGGGTCTTCGACGATGTCTCGGCCGAGATGGAGCTCATCGAGAGCGAGCGGCGCTCGGCCCAGGCACTGGCGGAGAGCGAGGAGCGCTATCGGCTGCTCGCCGAACACGTCTCCCAGGTTGTCGTGCTGTTCGGCCTCGACGGCGTCGTCACCTGGGTGTCGCCCTCGGTCACGGCGGTCCTCGGCTGGGCGCCGGAGGACCTCGTCGGCCGCACCAGCCAGCACATCATGCACCCGGACCACTGGGAAGGGGTGTTGGCCAAGCGGGAGCGGCTGCTGGCCGGCGAGCGCGTCGAGTACGAGGTGCCGATGCGCACCGCAGGGGGCGACTACCGGTGGATGAACAGCCGGGCGACACCCTTCGATGACGAGCAGGGGCGACCCGCCGGCCTGGTCGCCGGGTGGTGGGACAACCAGGCGGCCCACGAGGCGGGGGAGGAGCTCGAGCGCAGCAAGCAGCGGGCCGCACAGGCCCTGGCGGAGAGCGAGGAGCGCTACCGCCTGCTGGCCGAGAACGTCTCGGACGTCGTCATGCTGGGCACCGCCGACGGCACCATCACCTGGGTGTCGCCCTCGGTCACGGCCACCCTCGGCTGGGCACCGGAGCACCTCGTCGGTCACCGCGCCGTCGACGCGGTGCGCCCCGAGAGCGCGGCCACGCTGCGGGCCATGCAGGAGCAGGTCATGCGCGGCGAGGTCGCCGAGTTCGAGGCCCCGATGCGCACCGCCGCAGGCGTGGACCGCTGGATGCACGTGCGCGCGAAGCCGGTGCTCGACGACCAGGGGCAGGTCGTCGGACGGGTCGTGGGCCTCTGGGACGCGCAGGCCGCGCACGACGCGAGGGAAGAGCTCGAGCGCAGCGAACGGCGTTCCGCCCAGGCCCTGGCCGAGAGTGAGCACCGCTACCGGCTGCTCGCTGAGAACGTCTCGGACGTCGTCATGCTGGGCGAACCCGACGGCACGCTCACCTGGGTGTCGCCCTCGGTCACGACTGCGCTGGGGTGGGCGCCGGAGGACCTCGTCGGTCACCGCGCCAGCGACTTCATGCGGGCGGAGAGCATCGACCAGCTCCAGGCCAGGCAGGAGCAGGTCACGCGCGGTGAGGTCGCAGTGTTCGAGGCGCCGATGCGCACCGCCACAGGAACGGACCGCTGGATGGAGGTGCGGGCGAAGCCGGTGCTCGACGACAGCGGGCGCGTCGTCGGACGGGTCGTCGGTCTCTGGGACGTGCAGGCCGAGCACGAGGCGAGGCAGGAGCTCCAGCGCCAGGAGCAGCGGGCCGACCGGGAGCGGGCGGAGAGCGAGGAGCGCTACCGGCTGCTCGCCGAGAACATCTCGGACGTCGCCGTGCTGTTCGACCCGCGCGGCGTGGTCACCTGGGTGTCGCCGTCGATCACGACCGTCCTGGGCTGGGCGCCTGAGGATCTCCTGGGGGGTACCACGCAGCACCTCGTCAACCCGGACCACTGGGAGCTGGCGGCAGGCGCTCGGGAGCCGCTGCTGCGCGGCGAGTCCGTGGACTACGAGGTGCAGATGCGCACGGCAGCGGGTGACTACCGCTGGATCGAGATCCGGGTGACACCGCTGCGCGACGAAGACGGGCACCTCTCCGGCCTGCTCTCGGCGTGGTGGGACAACCAGGCCACCCACGACGCGAAGGGGGAGCTCGAGCGTAGCGAGCGGCGCTCCGTTCAGGCCCTGGCGGAGAGCGAGGAACGTTACCGGTTGCTTGCCGAGAACATGTCGGACGTCGTCGTCATGGGGGATGCCGAAGGCACCCTCACCTGGGTGTCTCCCTCGGTCACGGCCAGGTTTGGCTGGGCCCCGGAGGACCTGATCGGCCACAGCGTGCCCGAGTTCGTGCGCCCGGACCACCTGGCGCTCCTCCAGGGGGCGATCGAGCGCGTCGAGGGCGGCGAGCACGCCAAGTTCGAGGCACCGATCCGCACGGCGGACGGCGCCTATCGCTGGATGGAGCTGCGGGGGAGACTACTCGTCGACGACGACGGCCGGGTCGTCGGACGGGTCGCCGCACTGTGGGACGTCCACGAGTCCCATGAGGCGAAGGAACAGCTGGCGCGAAGCGAGCGGCGCTACCAGCTGCTGCTCGAGAACAGCACCGAGGTGGTGTTCCAGACGGTCGACGGGGTGGTGACCTGGGTGTCCCCGGCCGTCGAGGTGGTGACCGGGTGGACGCCGGCCGACATCGAGGGCACGAGCAGCAGGCAGCTGTGGCACCCCGACGACTGGGACCGCGCCTCCTGGGCCCATGACGACGCCCGCGACGGGGAGCCGACCCGCGAGGTGCTGCGACTGGTCACGCCGGAAGGTTCGCACCGGTGGATGGAGGTGGTGCTCCGGCCGTACGTCGAGCCGGACGGCCTGCCCGGCACGGTGGGGATGCTCTACGACGTCAGCGAGCGGGTGCTCGCGCAGGAGGCTGCCCGACGGTCGGAGGAGCGCTACCGGACGGTGGCCGAGAACGCCAGCGACGTCGTGGCCCGATACGGCCCCGACGGCATCATCGAGTGGGTCTTCGGGTCGACGGAGGCGTTCCTCGGGCGCACCGCCGCGGAGCTGGTCGGGACCTCGCTGCTGGACCACTTCGTGAAGGAGGACTGGGGTGACCGCGGCGCCATCCGCGCCCGGCTGGGGAGGGGCGAGGCCGTGGAGCTGCTGGCCCGGGTGCGGCGGTCCGACGGCGGAACGCGCTGGGTCGAGCTGCGGGCCAAGGCGGCGCTGGCGCCCGACGGCTCGATGAGCTCGATCATCGGCACCATGCGCGACGCCCAGGCCGAGGTCGAGTACCGCGAGGCCCTGGCCGCCTCCGAGCGCCAGGCGCGTGGCCTCGTCGACGCCTACGAGGCCGCCCGCGACGATGCCGTCCGCGCCAGCACCGCGAAGACGGCGTTCTTGTCCCGGATGAGCCACGAGCTGCGGACGCCCCTCAACGCGGTGCTCGGGTTCGCGCAGCTGCTGGCGCTCGACCCGTTGACCCCGGAGCAGACCGAGGCCGTGCAGCACATCCGCGCAGGCGGGCGGCACCTGCTGGATCTGATCAACGAGATCGTCGACATCTCGCGGATCGAGGCCGGTCGCCTCTCGCTGTCGATGGAGACCGTCGACTCGGTCGCCGTGCTGGGGGAGGCCGTCGAGCTGGTGCGGTCGCTGGAGCAGCAGTTCGGGGTGGCTGTCACGGTGACGACCGCCGGCGCCCCCGTGTCGGACGTCCACGCCGACCGCCAGCGCACCACGCAGGTGCTGCTCAACCTGGTCTCGAACGCGGTGAAGTACAACCGGCCCGGCGGCTCGGTGCGGGTCGAGTGCCGCCAGGGCGCCCCGGGCGAGGTGATGTTCGAGGTCTCCGACACCGGCCCCGGCATCGCGCCGGAGCTGCTGCCGCGGCTGTTCGAGCCGTTCGACCGGCTGGGCGCCGAGAACAGCGACATCGAGGGCACCGGCATCGGGCTGGCGCTCGCCGACGCGCTGGCCCGGGCGATGGGTGGGCGGATCGAGGTGTCGACGGAGGTCGGCACCGGCTCGACGTTCACGCTGGTGCTGCGCGCCACTCACTCGGAGCCGAGCCACCTCCGGGCCGATGGGCCGGAGCCCGCCGCCCACCACGACTCCCAGCTGCACGTCCTCTACATCGAGGACAACCCCACAAACGCGACGCTGATGGCGCGCGTCGTCGCGCTGCGGCCGGGTTCGCGCCTCCAGGTCACTGTTGACGGCGCGCACGGCATCGCCGCCGCGCTGCACGAGCCACCCGACCTGGTCTTCCTCGACCTGCACCTGCCAGACCTGCCCGGCGAGGAGGTGCTGCGCCGGCTGCGCCGGGTGCCGGGTTGCGCCGACGTGCCCGTCATCGTGGTGACCGCCGACGCCTCGCTCAGCGTCCGGCAGCGGATGGCGGAGCTGCGCTGCGATGGCTTCCTGACCAAGCCGTTCGACCTCGATGACGTGCTCAGCTGGATCGACCGGACCGCCTCGGCGCGGTGACTTGCAACGCCGAGGCTGCCTCAGGGGGAGGCCGGTGGGATCGCCGCCGCCGCCGCGACCCGCGGCACGGCCACAGTGGACAGCGGTGCGTCGGGCGAGCAGGTGCGGGCCGGGTCGGCCTCGCGCCGGTCGATGCGGCGCCCGTTGACCAGCGACACGTCGTCGTAGGCGGGGCGGCCCTCGATCACGTCGCGGAAGCGGTACCGGGTGAGCGTGGCCAGGCGGCAGTCGGTGCCGAAGGTCAGCACGTCGAACGCCGAGGGCTGGCCGACCAGCTCCTCACCGCCGGCGTCGGCGAGGAAGTGCGTGAACGGCCCCCCGCCGGTGAACGTGCCGACCTGCACCCGGTTGCCCTCGAGGTCGGCCGAGTGCATGTGCCCGTTGACCAGCACCCCGCCGGCGAGGTCCTGTAGCGCCCACGGCTCGTGGCTGACGACGAGGTCGGGGGCCGGCCGACCGGCATACGCAGCGGTGAAGGCCCTGCGGGCCGGCTCCTGCTTGGCCCGGGTGCCGGTGCCCGAGTCGCCGAACCAGCGGGGGTCGTTGAAGCCGGCGATGCGCACCCCGTGCACGGTGACCTCGGTGTAGTCACCGCTGGCGCCCTGGAGCAGCACGACGTTGGGGATGCGGTCGAGCCGGTCGAGCAGCGCGGTGTCGGTCGCGCTGTTCGCGTCGTGGTTGCCGCGCACGAAGAGGTAGGGCACGTCCAGTGACGCGATGCCGGTGAACAGGCCGGTGGCGTCGGCCTCCTCGACAGTGCCGAAGTTGATGAGGTCGCCGGTGTCGACGACCAGGTCCACCCCCTCCTCCTGCACGATGGTGCGCATCAGGCCGTACTGGTTGCCCGCGTGGATGTCGCTGACCAGCAGCACCCGCAACGAGGTGTCCGACTCCAGCGGTGCCGCCTGGTACTTCTGCTGCAGGGCGGTCGACAAGGCGATGAGGTTGCGCAGGTAGGGCGCCACCTGGGTGGCCCGGGTCTCTACGTCGCTGAGGATGCCCTGGTTCTGCTGCAGGGTGCCGAGCACCCCTGTGGAGGTGAAGGTCTCCTGGCGGTCGGGCTGGTAGGTGGCGTAGACCGCGGCGGCGGTGACCGCCGTCGACACCACCCAACCCACGAGGCCGGCCACGAGCAGGCCGTTGGGCGGCCGCCGACGGAGGAGCACGGCGTACCCGGCGAGGACGAGGGCGACGACGGCGAGGGCGCCGATCGAGAAGCGCACCATGATCGACACCGCCACGTCGCGGATGGCGGCGCTCAGCTCCTCGGGCCCGGGCCGCAGGCTGGACAGGCTGACGCCCGGTCGGGAGAGCACGTCGGCGATGTTGGCCTTCACCTGCGGCACCGCCCGGATGCCGGGAGCCAGGCCCTGGAACTCCAGGCGCAGGTCGCCGAACGCCGTGGTCGCGACGAGCTCGCCACCGCGCATCGGGTTGGGGTCGAGCGAGACGCTCGCCTGGTAGTGCCGGGTCTGCGCGGTGGCCGGCGCGACGGCCGTGGCTGAGGTGCCGGCGAGGGCGCAGGCGGCGACCAGCCCGACGACGGCGAGGCCGTTGCGCACCCGTCGGGTGGCGATCCGGTGCCCGGCCCACCACCAGGTGCTGACGGCCGTGACCAGTGGCCACCCGACGGTGAGCAGGGCGACGACCCGCTCGTGCAGGCCGAACGCGCCACCGCCCAGGCCGATGCCGAGCGAGGCGACCGCGACGCCCAGAACCACTGCCGCCGGGCGGGCCACCCGGCGCTCGAGCGCCACCGGGCCGTCGCGCCGGGCTGCGAACCAGGGCCACACGGCGAGCAGCGCGAATGACGACGTCGCGACCACGGTGTGCGCCGCTGACGAGTCGGTTCGCGAGGGCAGGGGGATGGCCGCGACAGCGAGGGTCGCCACACCTCCTGCGGCGAGCAGCGCCCGGCCGGGACGCCGGGCGGGCACCAGCGCCCAGGCGGTGACGAGGTGGGCGAGCCCGGTGATGACCAGGGCCGTCGTCATGATCAAGCGGTGCGGGGTGGCCGACGCCGCGAGGGCGCTGATCGACTCCGCGCCCGAGTCGAAGCCGCCGGGCTGCACCGCGGCCGCCCAGGTCCACCCGCCGACCAGCGCCACGACCGCGACCGTCGCGCTCAGCACCGCCGTGCGTGGCCGCCCCACCGGCTGGTTCCCCGGCGGCCGAGCACCGGTCGCGCGGGTCACCTCCTCGGGTGCCGGCGGCGTGGCCGACGGCTCGCTCGTGGGCTCGGGCATGCGCACCAGCCTAGGTCGGTCACCTGAACGGCCGTTCCACCCGGAGCCCACAGCGAGCCGATGCGCCCGCCCCGCCACCGCCGGCCCCTCCTTCGACGAGGTCGATCGAGGGGCCGGAAATGGGACCCCGGCCCCTGCCATGTTGCTGCCCGTGGCAGCGGGAACGTCACGCGGGGGGGCGGGTCTGGACCACAGTGTCGGACCGGGGCCGACCGTGCCATCACGCTCACCGACGCCGTCACGGCCATCGCGATGACGCTGCTCATCCTGCCGCTGGTGGAGACGGCGGCGAGGTGAGGGCCGACCGGATCGGTGAGTACTTCACGGACCGCGGCGACCTGGTGCTGTCGTTCGTGACCAGCTTCCTGGTCATCTACGTCCTCTGGGGCGCTGACCTTGAGCGGGTCTCAGCGGCCGAGGAGCTCGCGCAACCGCATCGCGTTCGCCACGGCGTACCCGAACTGGTCGTTGTTGAAGTAGCCGTACACCCGGTGCCCGGCGCCCTCCCACTCCAGCATCCGGTCGGCCCACCACCGCAGGTCGTCGTCGGGGTAGGAGCCGGCGTACAGGTGCTCCGCGCTGGGCCCGTGCCAGCGCACGTAGACCAGGTCGGTGGTCGCCCGCAGCACGCACGGCAGGTGGGCGCCACTCATCACCACGTAGGCGGCCCGGTGCTGCTCGAGGATGCCGAAGACGCGCTCGTCGAGCCACGACGGATGCCGGAACTCCACCGCGCTGCGGATGCCGGGCGGGCAGGTGGGCGAGGGCGTAGTCGAGCCGGGCGTCGTCGCGCTCCATCGTCGGCGGCAGCTGGAGGAGGAACGGCCCGGCGCGGTCGCCGAGCAGCCGCATGCCGCGCCCGATGATCTCGGACCACTTCTCGGGTGCGTAGAGCCGCTTGGCGTGGGTCAGGGCCCGCGGTGCCTTGACGGCCAGCTCGAACCCGGCCGGGAGCCGGTCGTGCCAGCCGGTGAACGCGGTGTCGCGGGGCCAGCGGTAGTGGCTGGCGTTGAGCTCGACCGTCTCGAGCCGCTCGGCGTAGAACTCCAGCCAGCGCCGCCGCGCCACCCCCTTCGGGTAGAACGGCCCGGCCCAGCTGTCGTAGGTCCAGCCCGACGTGCCCACCCGGATCGTCATCCCGGCATCCTGCCCCCGGTTGCGTCCCAACGGTGGTGGGGCACCATCGACCAATAGGTCAATGTTGCCCACCGCGCTGGCCGGACCGCGGGCGTTTCGGGCCGGTGCGCAGCGGAACCTAGGCTGGCGGGTATGCCGGTTCTCCCCGTCCCGTCGTCCGCCACGCCCTCGCCCGGCGCGTTCGACGCACCCTTCGCGGGAGTGCTGCTCGACCTCGACGGCACGCTCATCGACTCCATCGCCGCCGTCGAGCGATCGTGGATCCGGTGGTGCGGCGAGTACGGCATCGACCCGGTGCGGCTGCTCGGCTTCCACGGCATGCCCGCCAAGGGGGTCATCGCGAGGCTGCTTCCGGATGCTGACCAGGTGGCCGCGTTCGAGCGGATCCGCGACATCGAGGTGGCCGACGTCGCCGGCATCGTCGTGCTGCCCGGCGCGGCCGGGCTGCTGGCGACGCTGGCAGCGGGTGGAGTGCCCACGGCGATCGTCACGTCGGGCACCACTGATCTTGCCGAGGCCCGGCTGGCGGCCACCGGGCTCACGCACCCGCCCGTCGTGGTCACGGCATCCGACGTCGAGCGCGGCAAGCCGTGGCCAGACCCGTGGCTCGAAGGAGCGCGCCGGCTCGGGGTAGACCCGGCGCAGTGCCTGGTGGTCGAGGATGCCGTCGCCGGGCTGCGTGCCGCCCGCGCCGCCGGGTGCCGCGCGACCATTGCGGTGCTGGGCACCACCGCCCGCGAGGAGCTCGAGCCGGAGGCGGACGCCGTGGTGCCCGACCTCACGCACCTGGCGACCGTTGTCGAGGGTGGCCAGGTGTCGGTGACCCTGGCATAGGGTCTGCCCATGGACGCCGACGTCGTGGTCGTGGGTGCCGGCCTCGCCGGCCTGGTCGCCACCTGCGAGCTCGCCGACGCCGGCCGGTCGGTGGTGCTGCTCGACCAGGAGAGCGACGCCAACCTCGGTGGCCAGGCGTGGTGGAGCTTCGGCGGGCTGTTCCTCGTCGACACCCCCGAGCAGCGCCGCATGGGTATCGCCGACTCCTTCGACCTCGCCTGGCAGGACTGGGAGGGCACCGCCGGCTGGGACCGGCTCACCGCACCCGACGGTACCCCCGGGCCCGACCACTGGGGCTGTCAGTGGGGCCGCGCCTACGTCGAGTGGGCGGCAGGTGAGAAGCGGGCCTGGCTGAAGGAGCGCGGCATCTCGTTCTTCCCCGTCGTCGGCTGGGCCGAGCGTGGGGACGGCACCAGCGGCGGGCACGGAAACTCGGTGCCGCGCTTCCACATCCCGTGGGGTACCGGCACCGGTGTCGTCGCACCGTTCGAACGCACCGTGCGCGAGCACATTGCGGCCGGGCGGGTCATCTACCGGCCGCGGCACCGGGTCGACGCGCTGGTGCGCACCAACGGTGCAGTCACCGGGGTGCGCGGGGTGGTGCTCGCCCCGGACGACTCGCCACGGGGTGTGGCGAGCAACCGCGACGTCGTCGGCGAGTTCGAGTACGGCGGGCAGGCCGTCGTCGTCACGTCGGGCGGCATCGGCGGCAACCACGAGCTGGTGCGCGCCAACTGGCCTGAGCGGCTGGGCAGTCCGCCTACCGACCTGCTCACCGGCGTCCCCGCCTACGTCGACGGCCGGATGCTGGCGATCACCGAGGCCGCCGGGGGCGCGATCGTCAACCGCGACCGGATGTGGCACTACGTCGAGGGCGTGCGCAACTGGGACCCGATCTGGCCAGGTCACGCGATCCGCATCCTGCCCGGTCCGAGCTCGATGTGGTTCGATGCCCGCGGCAACCGGCTACCCGCTCCGTTCCTGCCCGGCTTCGACACCTTGGGCACGCTGGACTACCTGCGGCACACCGGTTTCGACCACTCGTGGTTCATTCTCAACCGTTCCCTCGCCGGCAAGGAGTTCGCGCTCTCGGGGTCGGAGCAGAACCTCGACCTCACCGAGAAGCGCTACCGCGAGGTGCTCCGCAGGCCGGTCACCAAGGTCACACCGTCGGTGCAGGCCTTCCTCGACCACGGCGAGGACTGGCTCACGGCCACCACGATCGGTGAGCTCGTGGGCAAGATGAACGCCCTGACGCCAGAGGCGCCACCATTGGATGCCGCGCACATCGAGCGACAGGTCGTCGAGCGCGACCGCCAGGTCGAGAACCGCTTCACCAAGGACGCCCAGGTCGCGGCGATCCGGGTGGCGCGGGCCTACCGGGGCGACCGGCTGACCAAGCGGGCCTACCCGTTGCACCGCATCCTCGACCCGAAGTACGGCCCGCTGGTGGCGGTGCGGCTGCGGGTGCTGTCGCGCAAGACGCTCGGCGGGCTGCACACCGACCTGTCAGGGCGGGTGCTCGGGCCGTCGGGTGAGCCGGTGCCGGGGCTCTACGCGGCGGGCGAGGTCGCCGGGTTCGGGGGCGGTGGGGTGCACGGCTACCGCGCACTCGAGGGCACGTTCGTCGGGGGCTGTCTCTTCTCCGGGAGGATCGCGGGCCGGGCCGCCGCGTCCGCGCTGTGAGCTCCGGCCCCGGCCCGGTCTCCAGTGCTGGGTCGAGCGCCGCTGCGGCGCAGCCGGGTACGGCGGATGCCGGGCGCGGCCCGCGCGGTGACGGCACGGCATCCGGCGTGGTACCAGCCTCCGGCGTCACGGCATCCGGTGTGGTGCGGGCCTCCGGCGTCACGGCATCCGGTGTGGTGCGGGCCTCCGGCGTCACGGCATCCGTTGTCGTACCGCTACGGCGCCACCGCGACTTCCGCCGCTACTGGCTCGCGCGCCAGGTGTCCATCGCCGGGACGCTCGTCACCGCGGTCGCGCTGCCGGTGCTGGTCTACCGGCTCACCGGCAGCCCGTCGCTCACCGCGCTGATCACCGTCGTCGAAGGTGTGCCCTACCTGCTCTTCGGGTTGTTCTCGGGCGCGCTGTCCGACCGGCTCGACCGGCAGCGGGTGATGGTGGTGGCCGACGTGGTGGCCGGGCTGACCATCGCGTCGGTGCCCCTCGCGTTCGCGCTCGGGTCGCTCACGGCCATGCACGCGCTGGCCGCCGGGTTCCTCACCCAGGCGGCCTTCGTGTTCTTCGACGGCGCCGCGTTCGGGGCGCTGCCTGCCATCGTCGGGCGCGACCGGATCGGCTCGGCCAACTCGGCGATCTGGGGGTTCGGCTCGCTGCTCGACCTCGGCATCCCGATGCTGGCCGGCGTGCTGCTGGCCGTGGTGCACCCCGCCACCCTGCTCGCGCTCGACGGGCTGAGCTTCGTGGTGTCGGCGGCCTGCGTCGCGTCGATCCGCACCAGGCTCTCGCCGCGGCGGTCGGGGGTGCCTCCGCTGCGGCCACGAGTGCTGCTCGCCGAGGTGGGTGTGGGGCTGCGCTTCCTCTGGAGGCACGCGGGGGTGCGGTCGCAGACGGTGGTCGGGCTCCTGCTGTCGCTGTCCGGGGCTGGGTTCATGTCGCTGTCGGTGCCGTATGCCGACCGCCTCCTCGGGGTCGGCACCAGCGGATGGCGCTTCGGGCTGGTCTTCGCGGCGTGGGGCGTCGGCGGCATCCTCGTGGCGGTCTGCACGCCCTGGCTGCTGCGGTTCGTCTCGCCGAACCGGCTGGCGCTGATCTGGCTCCCGTTCGCCGGGGTGGCCGGGCTGGTCGTCGTCACCGCGTCGACGTGGCAGGTGGGGGTCGCGGTGATGGTGGTGTGGGGCGTGGCCTACCAGGGGGTGGTGCTGAACTCGATGACCTACCGCCAGCAGGTCACGCCCGAGCCGCTGCTCGGCCGGGTCAACACCGCCGGGCGGATGCTGTCGTTCGGCGTCGGCTGGACGTGCGGGGCGCTCGGGGCCAGTGCCCTCTCCGGGCTGGTCGGGCTGCGGCCGGCGCTCGTGGTCGTGGTGGCCATCGGGCTGGTGGCCACCGCCTTCGGCTGGCTGTCACCGCTGCGCACCATCGACGCGCACGGCCCGGCGGTCGTCGCCCCCTGACCCCGGCATCCGACGGGTCGGTGATGCCGGGGGCGCGATGGGGCGCGCGGGGTGCATCACCTGAGGTCGGGCTGGGGCGCCGGGTGATGCAGGGGGCGGGATGGGGCGCGCGGGGTGCATCACCTGAGGTCGGGCTGGGGCGCCGGGTGCTGCAGGGGGCGCGGTGGGGCGCGCGGGGTGCATCACCTGAGGTCGGGCTGGGGCGCCGGGTGATGCGGGGGCGCGATGGGGCGCGCGGGGTGCATCACCTGAGGTCGGGCTGGGGCGCCGGGTGATGCAGGGGGCGCGATGGGGCGCGCGGGGTGCATCACCTGAGGTCGGGCTGGGGCGCCGGGTGATGCGGGGCGCGCGATGAGGCGCGCGGGGTGCATCACCTGAGGTCGGGCTGGGGCGCCGGGTGATGCAGGGGGCGCGATGGGGCGCGCGGGGTGCATCACCTGAGGTCGGGCTGGGGCGCCGGGTGATGCAGGGGGCGCGATGGGGCGCGCGGGGTGCATCACCTGGGGCTGGCGCGTGGGGTGGGGTGATGCGGGGCGCGCGATGGGCGGCGCGGGGTGCATCACCCCAGCCGTTGATGGGCTCTGGTCAGAGGAAGAGGCAGAACGGGTGGCCGGCCGGGTCGAAGAACACCCGCACGTCGTCCTGCGGCTGGGTCTGCGCGAGGGTGGCTCCACACAGGATTGCCCACGCGGAGGCGGCCACCAGGTCCTCGACCCACAGGTCGAGGTGCTGGGTGGCGCTCTGCTGCCCGGGCCGCGCCGGCCACACCGGCTGCGCCCACTGTTGCTCGTACTCGAAGTTCAGGGTGAGGTGCGGCATCTGCACCTGGGCGAAGCCCCCCGTCTCCGGCTCGTCGGGCCCGGGGCAGGTCGCTGGTGCTCACCTCGACCCCGAGCAGCCGGGCGTAGAAGCCGGCCAGCAGCCTTGGGTCTGGCGCCATCACGGTGACGGACGTGGCGCGAAGGGACGGTCGCTCGTCGGTCGTCATCCCTCAAATCTGCCACCGGATGCGGCGGCCGTGCGGGTGAGGCCCGAGCGATCAGGCTGGCCGGCATCCGGCCGGTGGGGCGCAGGCGTCAGGAGTCGCGGGTGGCCGCTGCGGCGACCTCATCAGCGGCGAGCACCTGCTCGCGCAGGATCTCGGCGTGCCCGCAGTGCTGGGCGTGCTCGCGCAGCAGGTGCAGCAGCACCCAGCGCAAAGGCAGCGGTCCCCGCCGGTTGCCGGGCAGCACGTGCTCGAGGCCGAGCGGCGCGATCGCCCGCCGGGAGTCGTCGCACGCCTGCTCGAAGGCGGCGCGCACCGAGGCGACCGTGTCGGTGTCGTCGAGGTCGAACGACTCGCTCTGCGACTCGGGGATGCCGATCTCGGCGCGGGGGCGCGCGGTCACCGCCTCGTCGAGCCAGACCCGCTCGACGAAGGTCGCGTGCTTGAGCAGGCTGAGCAGCGTGGTGCGTGAGGGCACCAACCGGCGCCTGGCCTGCTCCTCGGTCAGCCCGTCGAGGCAGTCGAGCAGGATCTGCCTGTGGTCGTCGAGAAATGCGTCGAACTGGAGCCGCAGGGGGGCGTCGTAGATGGCAGGGTCCATCGTCGGAGGAGGCGCGTCCATCAGGTCACTGTAGAGCCGCCCGCCGCGCGCCTCGCCGGCGATCACCTCCGGCGAGCACCGGTTCGCACCAGAAGGTTCACCTCGACCCAACAACCGATCTGGTGCGGAGGTGAACCTTCCCGCACCGGGGCGAGAAGGTTGGGGTCAGAGGTACTGGCCGGTGCCCTCGGCGTGCCCCGGCTCGCCCTGCGGGCCGCCCGGCCGTGGCATCCCCGGGGCGCCCTGCGACGGCACCGCGCCGTGGCCCATGCCCGGGGGCAGCTGGCGCATCTGCTGCAGCTGGGCCTGGGCGGCCATCTGCTGGGCGACCAGTGCGGTCTGGATGCCGTGGAACAGGCCTTCCAGCCACCCGACCAGCTGGGCCTGGGCGATGCGCAGCTCGGCGTCGGAGGGTGACTCGTCGGAGAACGGCAGGGTGATCCGCTCGAGCTCCTCGACGAGCTCGGGCGCCAGGCCGTCCTCGAGCTCGCGGATGGAGCGCTGGTGGATCTCGGCCAGCCGGGCCCGGCCCTTCTCGTCGAGCGGGGCGCTGCGCACCTCGTCGAGCAGCTGCTTGATCATCGAGCCGATCCGCATCACCTTGGCCGGCTGCTCGACGAGGTCGGCGGGGTTCGTGGGCCGCTCGCGCCCATCGGCGGCTGGCCGGTCCTCGGAGTCGGACACGCCCATCCCGTCGGGGGTGACCACGACCACCCGCTCGCCGTCACTGGTGACGGTGACCGGCACGCCCTGGCGCTCGGCGTCGTCCTGGTCCGGGTCGGGGCGGTGCTGGTCGGTCATGACCCCCATCCTGCCCCACCGCCCGTGGCCCGGTGCTCGGCCCTCACCCGAGGGCGGAGCGGCCGCACGGGCGCGCTTACCGCCGCACCCATGGCAGGTGCTGCGAACCGGGTTGACATCGAATCTCGATATGCATATCGTCTAGCGTTGTTATCGAAAATCGATATATAAAGCGCGAGGAGAGCGTGCCGTGACCGACCACCCGGAGCACACCGACGAGACCAGCAACACCGCCCGCATCGGCCAGGCAGATGGCGGCAGCGGGGCGCGTCGCGACGTGCTGGAGTTCGACCGGTTCGACCGCTGGGGGCTGATCTTCCTGCTCGGAGCCGTCGCGCTGGGTTCGATCCTGGCGGGGGTGGTCGAGCCCGTGGCCGACTGGGTCAACGGCGCCCCGCTGACCCCGCTCGCCGACACTGCCGTCACCGTTCCACAGCTCGACGCAGCCGGCATCGGATACGGCCAGGCCACGTATGCCGTCGACGCGGTGGACCCCAGCGTGGGCCAGCGGCTGCTCGCCCTGGCGCCCGGTCTGCTGATGGCGGTGCTCGTCGTCCTCTCGTGCTGGTGCGTCGTGTTGCTGCTGCGCACCGTGGCGTCCGGCGACCCGTTCGACCCGGTGAACGTCATCCGCCTCCGGATCATCGCCGGCGCCCTGGTCCTCGGCGCACCCGTTGCGTACGTGCTTCAGGTGGTCAGCGACGCGATGGTGCTCACCAGTCTCGACGTCGCCGGTCTGGACACCACGTTCACGGTCGAGATCCCCTGGGTGCCGATGCTCGCCGGGCTGGTCGTGGCGATGGTCGCCGAGGCCTTCAAGGCCGGCAGCCGGCTGCGTGCCGACGTCGACGGGCTGGTCTGATGCCGGTCGACGAGCCACACCGGGTGGTGTGTCACCTCGACCGGCTCCTCGAGCAGCGCGGGATGACGCTGGCCGCGCTCGCCGACGCAGTGGGCGTCACCGTCGTCAACCTCTCGGTGCTCAAGAACAACCGGGCCAAGGCCGTGCGGTTCAGCACGATCACCGCGATCTGCGAGGTACTGCAGTGCGAGCTCGGCGAGGTGCTGAGCGTCGAGTGGGAGGCGCGCTGACGGCATCCGAGCGCCTGTTGGGGCAACGTTGACCTGTTGGTCGATGTTGCCCCAGCCGCGGCCAGGACCGGACGGGCGTGAGGTCAGGGGCTGGCGGTTCCTCCCGTGCGGCGAGGTACCGCCGGCGATCGTCACCGCGCTCCCCAGCACCTCCTGAGCCGGAACCCGCCGCCCAGCCCGGGGTTCCCTGGTGCCGGTGCTGGGCGGCGGGTGGTCCGTCATCCGGCCGGTAGGGGCACCGCGGTGACCACCACGTTGTCGCGGTGGCTGCGCAGCTCGGGCAGGTACTCACCCCCGCAGGTGATGAGCACGAGCAGGGGCTTCCCCTCGCGCGCGAAGATCTCGTCGACCGGCAACGCCTTCTTCACGATGAGCTCGCGGCCCACGACCTGGTAGCGGTGCTTCTCCCCGTCGGCGGTGGTGACGGTGACCCGCATCCCGGGCTTCGCGCCGCGCAGGGGGGCGAGGGCACCGGGGCCGTCCTCGCGGGTGGCCACGTGGCCGGCGATCACCGTGTTGCCCTCGGGGTCGTCGGGGGCGGAGCCGTACCGGTACCACCCCACGCTGGTGGGGGCGGCCGGGATGACCATGGCGCCGTCCTGCTGCACGCCGACGCCCTTGATGGTGGCGTCGACCCCGAGGTCGCCGATCACCAGCCGGGCGGGGGCGGATGCGCGCGAGTCTGCCAGAGAGCCGAGGGACGCGTCACGCGTACTCGGTTGCGGGAGTTGCGGGGTGGAGACCGTGCTGGATGCCGTGGGCCATGCCGTCGCCGTCGACTCCGCCTCGGCAAGGGTGGTGCCGGCCGACGGCCCCGGCCGCCCGACGACCCAGACGGTGAGGGCGACGAGCGCTGCCACGCAGGTCACGAGGGAGACCACGGCCGCGGTGGTCCAGGTGCGGCGTCGGCTGGGTCGGCTCACGGTTGCTTCCTGGTTGGGGCTGGAGAGGGGACTTGTGGTGCCGGGACCGAGGTGGTGCCGGGGGTCCGCTGGGAGCGGACCCCCGGCATCCGACCGGTGTGGTGGGGGCCGGGTGGGACCCGGACCGTCAGTCGTTCACGCGCACCCGGCGGGCCTGGGCCGCGGCTCCGCCGGCGACGAGCAGGCCCAGCAGGGCGATGCCGCCGAGCAGGACCGGCGTGCGGTCGGCCGGGAGGTCGGCGGTGCCGGACGGCACACCCGACGGCGAGCTGTGCAGGCCGGAGATGGTCTGCACCGCGACGGCGAGGTTCTTGTCCGCTGCCGAGCCCCAGGCGTAGACGATCGTGGCCTGGCCCTCGACGACCGGCACGTCGGCCGGCCCGATCACCGGGTCGGTGGTGCCGGCGAGCGCGACGGATGCCGAGACGGTGCCGGCGGGCAGGTCGGCCTTGGCCTCGTCGGGGTTGGCGAGGTTCGTGAACACGGCGGTGCCACCGGCGAGAACGTCGACGGGCGGGGCGGCTGCGGTGTGCCGCACGACGAGGCGGCCCTTGCCGGCGTCGACCTTGCTCACGTCGTTGACGAACGGCGTGAGCACGGGCTTGCCGTCGGCGTCGAGGTGGGCCACGACGCTGATGTTGGCCCCGGCGGGCACCGTCACGTCGTTCGCCTCGATGGCGGGCGTTCCGGACGGGTCGGCCTTGGCCGGGAAGACGGCCAGGTTGTAGGTGCCGCCGGCGAGCTTCACCGGGTCGGTGACGGTGCCGGGTGTGAAGTTGGTCAGCAGCGCCTCCTCCTTGGTGTAGGTGGCGTCGGCGCTGACGTAGACGTCGACCGTGAGGTCGGGGACGCCGTGGACGACGACGACGGTGGCGTCGTCGGCGGCCGCGGCGGGGGTCGCGAACGCCGCGATCGGCAGTGCGGCGACGGCCAGGGCCGCGGCCCCTGCGAGGAGAGTGCGCATGCTCGTGTCCTTCGGGGTTGGAGGTGGGGTGACACCTCCTCTTCCCGCCGGACCCACCGTTCGGATGCACCCCGCCGCATCTTTGTCGAAGGTGTGCTGCGCCCGTCCTCATGCGGTGGTGGAGACGGCGCTTCCCGGTGTCTTGTCGCCCGTCGTGTGGCGGGCCGGCCCGCCGATGCCGCGCAGCATCGGCTGCGACACCGCGGCCAGAAGAGCGGCGGATGCCGCTGCCACCACCGTGACCGCGAAGGCGCCGGTGTGGCCGTGCAGGTCGGCGAGCCGGCCGGCGGCGGCCGACCCCACGGCATACCCGATGCCGGTCGCGCCTGCGAGCAGGGTCATCGCGGCGCCGACCCGCGAGGCCGGGGCGGCGCGCTCGCCGAGCATGAACACGCTGATCATGTAGGGCGCGACCACCAGGCCCAGCACGAGGACGACCGCGAACAGGCGGGGGATGGTGTCGGTCACCAGCAGCGGGAGCGTGAGCAGGGCCAGCCCGAGAGCCGTGACGAGGACCCGTGCGGCGTAACCGAACCGGACCGGGAGTGCGGCGACGGCCAGCCCGGCGATGACCGAGCCGACCCCGAGCGAGGCGTGCACCAGGCCAGCGATGCCGGCCTGCCCGGCATTCGTGGCGAGCACGGTGGTGCCGGTCTGGATCGAGCCGAAGACGACCCCGATCAGCAGCTGGGCCAGGAGCAGCACGACGAACGTGCCGGTGACCAGCCGCGCCCCGGTCACCACCGCGGCGCGGTGCGTGTGCGCGAGACGGGCGGTGGGGTGCAGGGCGAACGCGCAGCCGAAGACGAGCAGGATGCCGGCCGCGACGACGAGCGCCAGCTCGGGGCTGGCGAGCACGACGATCAGGCCGAGCAGGGCCGGGCCGAGCACGAAGCTCGCCTCGTCGGCGGCGCCCTCGTAGGAGAAGGCGGCCTCCATCAGGTGCGGCTGGTGGTGATTCTCCTCGCGGGTGATCGGGCGCCAGCGCACCCGGGCCAGCGGCCCGATCTGCGGCATGGCGATGCCGGCGACGGCGGCCGTGGCGACGACGAGTGCCGGGGTGACCTCGGCGTGGGCCAGGGCGACCAGGGCGAGCAGGCCGAGGCCCCCGAGCAGCGACTGCACCAGCACCACGGGGCGCTGGCCGACGCGGTCGGCGAGGCTGCCGGCGACAGGTGAGCCCACGGCGTTCGCGACCGCGAGGGCGCCGGCGGCGGCACCCCCGGTGCCGTATGAGCCGGTGGTGCCGGTGACGAGCAGCAGGGTGCCCATCTGGGCCATGGCCAGAGGGAGCCGGCCGACGAATGCGACGGCGACGTAGAGCGGGCCGGCGAGGGTGAACAACCGCCGGTAGGAGGTGAGCGGGGACATCGAGGGCTTCCGGGGTCGGCGCCCGGGTAGGGCGGAGCGAGCGTGCGCCGAACCCGCCTCCAACGACGCACCAGGGACCCTGTGCTCTGAGTATTCTACCGGCCCTCTCCGCCGACCCCACCCATCGTCCGCCGCGGGCCCGACATCCCGGGACCTGCTCCCGCCCTGCATCCGTTATCCCGACTTCGTGCGACTTACACACGGTTCTCGCCACCCCCTCGCTGCGAGAACCGTGTGTAAACCGCACGAAGTCCGGATGCCCTTGGCCGACTGGTTGCGGATCTCCCACCGTGCCCGCCCCACAACCCCCTCCTGTGGGTGGGAGATCCGCAATGAGTCGGGTCAGGTGGTGCGGCGGGTGACCTGCGGTGCCTTGCGGATGCCGGCCCACGCAATCGCGCCCGCGACCAGGGGGACGAGCACCCCGACGACGAGCAGCGACAGCCAGGGGATGACGAGGATGGTGTGCGCGTCGGCGGGGAGGCCGTTACTGGTCCAGCTGTTGCTGGTCAGCGGGCGGGCGATCGCGATGCCCGGCACCAGCCCGACCGCGACGCCCAGCACGCACCCGACGGCCGCCAGCAGGAGCGCGGCCGCGGCCGCCATCAACCGCCTCGTGCCTCGGGTTGCCCCCAGCGCCGCGAGGGTGGCCTGGTCGCTCTGCTGCTCGGCGAGGGTGAGTGCCGTGGAGGTCAGCGTGATGACCAGGATGAGCAGCGCGAAGATGCCGAGGAGCACGGCGACGACCACGGCGTCGTCGCGCGAGAAGCCGCGTTCGACGCTCACCTGCAGCTCGTCACCGGCCGCCTGCTGCAGCTTCTCCCCGGCCGCCTGGGTGATCGCGGCGCCGGACGGGTCGCGGAGCGTGAGGCTCGCCGCGCGGGTGGGCCATCCCTTCGTCGTCTCGGTGTCGGCCGCGAGCACGAGGCTGGCGCCGAGCATCTTCCCTTCGGTCCCGGGGCCGCGAGGCAGCTCGAGCACCGGGAGCTCGACCTGTTGGTCGACCTGCACCTGGGGGTCGACCGGCCCGGTGGCTGCGGGGTCGACGAGGGAGGTTCCCCGGGCGAGCGCCACCGTGGCGCCGCGGGTGGCGCTCGCCGGCAGGTCGCGGGCGACGACGGCACCGGCGCGCACGGCATCCGCCTGCGTGGCGTCGAGGCCGAAGCGTCGGACCAGCTCGTCGACCGTCAGGAGCAGCACCTGGCCGCTGCCCTGGAACGTCGTGCCGCCGACGGAGCAGGGCGCGACGCTGGGCGGCAGGGTGTCGAGCGTCCCAGCGGCCTCGGCGGCCCGGAAGGCGGCCTCCTGCTCGGCCTCCCACTCGGGGTCACGCACGGTGCGGGCCGCGGTGCAGCCGGGCGGCACGACGTTGAGGAAGCCGACCCGGTAGGGCTCGGTCGGGCCGGTGCCGTCGCCGGTGGCGAACGGGTCCTTGGTGTCGAAGACGGCGTTCGGGGTGATCAGGATGCCGGGGGCGGCTGCCCGAAGGGCATCGAGCGGCGGAGGCTCGGGCCCCCAGAGGTTGACGACCGCCTCGCCGGGGAGGGCCAGCGGCTGGTACTCCTGCCGGGCCTGCTCGGTGTCGCTGGCCAGCCCGGTGAGCCCGAAGGTCAGGCCGGCGACGGCGGCGAGCACGGCCGCGACCGACGGGGCACTGCGCGAGCGGTGCCGGGCGAGGTCGCGGGCCGCCATCCGCAGAGTCGTCGGGAGGTGGCCGCCGAGCCGGCCGACACCGGCCAGGATGACGGGCACCAGGAACAGGGTGCCGAGGATGAGCACGACGGCACCGATCGTCACGCCGTACTCTCCGCTGTCCTGGATCCCCAGCAGGCTGGTGACGTTGGGCAGGCCGGCCACGCCGGTCGACCCGAGCACCGCGACGGCGCCGAGCAGGGTGAGCAGCACCCCTGCCACCAGCACGAGCAGGCTGGGCCGCGGCGAGATGCTCTGCCCCCGCATGACGCCGACGATGTCGAGCCGGCCGAGGCGCCTCGCGGGGGCGAGGGCGGCGACCAGGGTGCTCCCCAACGCGCACAGCGCGATGCCGGCCAGCAGCCCCCAGCGCACGTCGAGCGGGGGAACCGGGCTGAAGTCGCCGTCGCCCCGGGCGAGGTCCAGCACCACCGGGGTGGCGAGGATGCCGAGCACGGTGCCGACCAGTGCCGAGGCGCCCCCGAGCACGAGCGCCTGCGCCAGCACGGTGCGCCGCAGCACCGCGGTGCTGGCGCCGTTGCTGGCCGCGAGGGCGAGCGTGCGCCGTTGGCGAGTCGCGCTCACCGCGAAGGCGGGCCCGACGAGCAGGGCCGTGATGATGAGCAGCATCGCGGCGCCGAGGCCGACGATGATGTTGACCTGGTCCGCGCCGGCCGAGGTCTCGTCCCGGATCTCGGCGGGAAGCTCGCTGATCGACGGGGGGTCGAGCAGCACGGCCCGAGAGGTGACCCGCAGGCCGTAGTCGTTGAGGCGCCGCACGTCGGCCCAGGTCACCGGGTCCCCGCCGGGCACGAACCAGCTCGTGCTGCCGGTCTGGGCCGAGCCCGCGGGCGGGGTCGGCACGACGACCGCCTCGGCGCCGAAGGGGCTGGCGCTGGCCGCGACGCCGACGACCTCGTAGGCGTGGTCGGTGCCGTCGACCGTGACGACGAGCCGGCCGTCGTCGGGAAGCCCTCGGAACCTGCCGTACTCGGTGACGAGCGCCTCGGAACCACCCTGGGGCCAGCGCCCCGAGACCAGCCGGAGGCGCGGTGCGAGGCCCCGGGTGTCCGGGACGGCGAGCCCCTCGACGCTGACCCGTCGCTCGCCGACCGTGGCACGCCCGCTGAAGCCGCTGAGCGGGGTGACGGGGGCACCGACCAGCGCGCTGATGGCGTCGGCGTTGTCGAAGCCGCTCGCCTTGGGGTCGAAGCCGGGGATCGCGGAGGCCTGCCCCGACGAGCCACTGGACCCGCGCTGCGGGTCCGCGCCCTGGAACACCTTCGCCGCGTCGACCCCCTCGATGATCGCCTGCCCCGAGCCCAGCACGAAGGGCATGCTCTCGACGCTGTCGAGCTCCTGGGTCATCGACAGGGTGACCACGAGGCTGAGCAGCATGGTCGGCACGGCCACCATGACGACGATGAGCGCGCTGCGTCCCGTGTGCCGGCGCACGTCCCGGCGGGCCATCCGCAGGGCGACCGCCCAGCTCGAGTACCAGGCGGCATACCGGCTGCGCTCGCGCGGTCGCTGCGGCGCCTCGCCCGCATCGCCCACCGAGGCGTCGGGGCGGATCAGGGTGGTCATCGCGCGTTCTCGCCGGCGGCGAGGAGGTCCTCCGGGCTCTCACGGTGGCCGGTGGTGTCGACGACCACGCCGTCGCGCAGGAAGACGACCCGGTCGGCCCACGCGGCGTGCCGTGCCTCGTGCGTCACCAACAGCCCCGCGACGCCCTCGTCGCACCGGTCGCGCAGCACCCGCAGCACCTCTTCGCCGGTGTGGCTGTCGAGCGCCCCGGTCGGCTCGTCGGCGAGCACGAACCGGCGGCTGCCGACCAGCGCCCGGGCGATGGCCACCCGCTGCTGCTGGCCGCCCGACATCTGGTCGGGGTAGCGGTCGGACAGCTCCATGAGGTCCATCAGGTTCAGGGTCTGCCGGGCCTGGCGGCGGGCCTGTCGCGCGCGGACGCCGTCGAGCTCGAGCGGCAGGGCGACGTTCTCGGCCGCGGTGAGGCTGGGGATCAGGTTGTAGTCCTGGAAGACGAAGCCCATCCGGCGGCGGCGCAGCTTGGCCAGGTCGCGTGGGCCGAGGTCGGTGAGGGTGGCCCCGCCGATGGTGACCATGCCCGACGTCGGGCGGTCCAGGCCGCCCGCCACGTTGAGCAGGGTCGACTTGCCCGACCCGCTCGGGCCCATCACCGCGACGAGCTCGCCGGGGTGGATCTCGAGGCTGACTCCGGCCAGCGCGGTGACGGCGGTCTCGCCGCTGCCGTGGACTCGGGTGACGTCGGTGATGACGACGTGCGGTGCTTCGGTCATGAGTGGTCCCCCCCGGGGTGGGTGCTGCCGACGACGGTCGGCTCGTGCCGGGCCGCGGTGCTGGTGGTCGTGCGGCCTGTGGCGGCGGCGGTGGGGCCTGATGCCGGGCGTCCGGGTCGGCGGGCCAGCATCGTCTCGACGTGGTCGAGCCAGCGGACCTCGGCCTCGGCGGCGAAGATCAGGTTCTCGAGCACGAGCAGCCAGGCCAGGCCGTTGTCGCCGGTGGGGCGCGGCTCGGCGAGCGGGCCGAGGCGGGTGACGGCATCCGCCTGTGCCCGTGCCTGAGCGGCCCTCGGCGGCGGGGGCATCGACTCGCGCTTGAGCCGGGTCAGGTCGTGCAGGTGGCGCACGGTGGCGGTGCGCTGGGTCTGCACGACCCGCTGCACGTCGACGTCGGGCGCCGTGACGGCCAGGGCCAGCTTGATGGTGAGCTCGTCGCGAGGGGTGTTGGAGCGGTCGACCGGCGTGCTCCACCAGGTGCCCAGCTCGGCGTGCCCCGCCGGGGTGAGCCGGTAGGCGATGCGGCCCTCGGCATCCGGCTGCCCGGCCGACTCGACCAGCCCGTCTCGGCCGAGCCGGTCGAGGGTGGTGTAGACCTGCCCGACGTTGAGCGGCCAGGTGCCGCCGGTGCGTGCCTCGAACTCGCTGCGCAGCTGGGCGCCGTACTTCTCGCCCTCGGCGAGCAGGGCCAGGAGCCCGGAACGTACCGACATGGCGGCCCCCTTCCCAGAGCGACATACGCGGTATGTCGGATGCCGTGGGAGATGTATACCGAGTATGTGCTGCTGGGTCAAGCGAAGCACGCGGCGCTGCGGGCACCTGCTGCCAGTGCCGCCCGCCGGCGGGCGCTCAGGCGGGGCAGTGCGTCACCGGCATCCGATCAGTGGGCGAGCACCTGCGCGACGAGCGCGAGGGCGGCCGGGAGCGCCTGCACCCACAGGATGCGGCGGCTCGCGGTGACCGCGCCGTACACGCCGGCCACCACCACGCACGAGAGCGTGAAGAGGGCGAAGGCGTAGCGATGTGACTCGGGGCCGACGAGCGCCAGCACCAAGCCGGCCACGAGGAACCCGTTGTAGAGGCCCTGGTTCGCGGCGAGCACCTTGGTCTGGGTGGCGAGCTCGCGGCTGGTGCCGAAGGCGGCCCGGCCGCGCGGGGTGTCCCAGAGGAACATCTCGAGCACCACGATGTAGACGTGGATGAGCGCCACGAGGGCGGTGAGGACCGTGGCGATCACTGTCATCCCCGATGTCTACCGCACTCGGTGCCCACGGCGTCAGGGCGGATGCCGCGTGCTCGCGCCCGCGCGCCGCAGGGCCGGCGCGCAACACCGCGGCTCAGTCGGTGGTGAGCAGGATCTTCCCGACGTGCTCGCTCGCCTCGAGCTCACGGTGTGCCGCCGCGGCGTCGGCCAGCGGATGCCGCGACTGCACGATGGGCCGGACCTTCCCAGCCGCCACGAGCGGCCAGACGTGCTCGCGCACCGCCGCCACGATGGTGGCCTTCTCAGCCGTCGGCCGCGCCCGCAGCGACGTGGCGATGACCGCCCCGCGCTTCGCGAGCAGTGCGCCGATGTCGAGCTCACCGCGCGAACCGCCCTGCATCCCGATGATGACCAGGCGACCGCTTGTGGCCAGAGCAGAAACGTTGCGAGACAGGTACTTTGCGCCGACGATGTCGAGGATGACGTCGGCGCCCTCACCGTCGGTGGCCTGCGCGACCGCCTCGACGAAGTCCTCGTCGCGGTAGTTGACGAGCACCTCGGCGCCGAGCTCGCGACAGGCCTCGAGCTTTGCCGCAGACCCAGCGGTGACGATGACCCGGGCACCGACCTGGCGGGCCAGCTGGATGGCCATCGTGCCGATGCCGGACGAGCCGCCGTGCACCAGCAGCGTCTCGCCGGGCTGGAGGTTGGCGATGAGGAAGACGTTCGACCACACCGTGCACACGACCTCGGGCAGGGCCGCGGCATCCACCAACGACACCCCCTCCGGCACCGGCAGCAGCTGGCCGGCCGGCACCCGCACGTACTCGGCGTAGCCGCCGCCGGCGAGCAGCGCACACACCTCGTCGCCGACCGCCCAGTCGTCGACGCCCTCGCCGAGCGCCTCCACGACCCCGCTCACCTCGAGGCCGGGCACGTCCGACTCGCCGGGAGGAGGCGGGTAGTGCCCTTGGCGTTGCAGCGTGTCGGCCCGGTTGACCCCGGCCGCTGCCACGCGGACGAGCACCTCGCCGGGGCGCGCGGTCGGCGCCTCCACCTCGGTGAGGACCAGGGCATCGGGCCCGCCGAACTCGGGAACGGTGATCGCCTTCATGCGGTCACCGTATGCCGTCCGCGACCGGCTCGGTGAGCACGCCCCACGGAGCCCTCGGCAGCGGCCCGGCACCGCACAGCCGGGACGTCACCCCGCAGGCAACCGCACCCGTCATCGCCGGCGCAGCGCCAGCGCCGTCGCGGCGGCGACGGCAGCGAGGCCACCGGCCCCCAGCGCCTTCCGGAACGGGTTCACGCCCCGGGCCAGCTCGTCGACACCCCACCAGGTCGACACCAGCAGCGTGCCGACCGCGGCCCCACGCTGAACCACCGACCCGCGCGGCGACACCGCCGTGAGCACCACACCGACGGTCGAGAGCACCGCCGGCAGGTTCGGCGCCTGGAAGAGCACCACCTTCCCGGTCTCGCGACTGGTCACGGCCCACCCGAGGGGGTCCTCGCCCGGTGACGGGACGGCGGGGGGCACCAGGGTACGAAGCGCGTTCATCCGGCCACGTTAGACGCTGGTTCGGCCCGGTCGAGGCGGAGCGACAGCTGTCTCCGGCCACCGGTCTCCGCCGCCCTGCAGCGCCGCCCGTGCCGTCAGGGCCGATCGGCCGGTGACCTCCCCAGCCGCGCGCTCAGGCTGTTCGCGGCCCGCTGGACCGCGGTCACCAGACCGGCCGCCGCGTCGGCATCCACGTCGGCCTGGGGGTAGGTCACCGCCACCCCCGCCACCGGGTAGTCGTTGTGGTCGAGCACCGCCACGGCGACCGACCCCAGCCCCGGGGTGACCAGACCGTCCTCGACGGCATGGCCCCGCTGGCGCACCTGCTGCAGCTGCGAGCGCAGCTGGGTGGTGGAGGTCGGGCCCCGGTCGTCGCGCTGCACCAGCGCGGTGCGGTCGGGGTACAGGGCCCGCACCTGGGCGGCAGGCAGGGCGGCGAGCATCGCCAGGCCGGATGCCGTGAGCACCGCCGGTAGCCGCACGCCCACGTCCGTGACGAGCAGCGGGCGACCCGGCGCGCGCTCCTCGATGACGTAGAGCACGTCGCGCCCGTGCAGCACGGCGAGGTGGGCGTTGTGGCCGGTGGCCTCGGCCAGCCGGTCCATCGCGCCGCGCGCCATCCGCTCCAGCGGCGCCTGGCGCTGGTAGGCCGAGCCGAGCTCGTAGACCGCCAGGCCCAGGCCGTAGCGGCGCTCCTCGGGCAGGTGCCGTACGTAGCCGCGGTCGACCAGCACGGCGAGCAGGTGGTAGACGCTCGAGCGGGGCAGGCCGAGGTCGCGCGCGATCGCGGCGGCGGGCACCGGCTCGCCACGGCGCGCGATGAGCGCGAGCACGTCGAGGGCCTGGCCGGCGGCGGGGGCGTTGGCCACGGTCAGCCGACCCGGCGGAAGCGACGCTCGGGGCGGCCGGTGGCGCCGTGGCGCAGCCGCGCGTCGGCCGATCCGGTGGTCACGAAGTGCTCGAGGTAGCGGCGGGCGTCGTCCTGGCCGTGCACCTGCGCCCCCTGTCCCACCATTCCCGCCGGGTGCGGGAAGGTCGACCTTCGCACCGGAACATGTCCGGTGCGAAGGTCGACCTTCCGGTGTGGAGTCATCAAGCGGGTAGGTCGTCCTGGTCCAAGCGGGTCAGGATGCCGCGCAGGGTCGCCCGGTCGCGCTCGGGGAGCCGCGCGAAGTAGGCCTCGGCATCCGCCCGCCGCGCGGCCCCGGTCTCGTCGACCAGCCGTTGCCCGGATGCCGTGAGCGCCAGCACGGTGGCACGCCGGTCGCCCGGGTCCTGGTGGCGCTCCAGAAGTCCGCGCTGCTCGAGGGCGTCGACCACGTCGGTGACCGAGCGGGGCGCAACCCGCAGGTGGGCCGCGAGCTCGCCGGGGCGGATCCCCGCGTGGGAACCCACGACCCGCAGGGCCCGGACCTGGTGTGGGGCGAGGTCCCACGGCGCCATCGCCTCGGCACCGCGACGGCGCAGGGAGCGCGCGACACGCATCACCAGGTCGCCCAGGTCGGGGTCCGTGGCCGGCTCGAGACCAGGCCTGCCGGATGCCGCGCGCTCGGCGCCCGAGCGATCCTCCCGTCCGGTGCCCGGGGGGATCGACGACTGCTGCTGGGCCATGCGGGAATGTTAGCGCCAGCTGCTGCGTTGGGCTCATTGTGAGGTAACCTCATGATCAAGACTTCCCGACACGGCCGTCGGACTCCCCGCTCCCGACCCGAGAGGAGGGGTGCGCATGACAGCCACCCTCACCCAGACCCGTTCCCCCCGTCCATCCACCTACTCCGGCGCCGGCACCGACCCCGCGGCGCTCCCGGTTCCCGCCGGCGCACCCGACACCCCGGCATCCCACGGGGGTGGCCGGGGTGGCGGTCGCGGCGGCGCAATGCGCGTCGACCCGCGCGACCGCGCCCAGCTCGCCGAGACACCCGTTCCGATGTCCCGCGTGCTCGCCCTCTTCCGCCCGCACCGCCTGCGGGTCGCCGTCGTCATCGGCATCATCGTCGTGACGAGCATCGTCGCGCTCGCCCAGCCGTTCCTCGTCCGCGAGATCGTCGACGTCGCACTGCCGCAGCAGAACTCGCGCCTGCTCCTGCTCACCGTCGCCGCGATGGTCGCGGTCGCCGTGGTGACGCAGCTGCTCGGTGTCGCGCAGACCTGGCTGTCGACGCACGTCGGGCAGCAGGTGATGCACGAGCTGCGCACCTCGGTGTTCGCGCACCTGCAGCGCCAGTCGCTCGGCTTCTTCACCCGCACCCGCGGCGGCGAGGTGCAGTCGCGCCTCACCAACGACGTCAACGGGATGCAGGGCGTGGTCACCTCCACCGCCACGTCCATCGCCTCGAACCTGACCACCGCCGTCGCCACCACGGTGGCGATGGTCGCGCTGTCGTGGCGGCTCTCGCTCCTCTCGCTGCTCGTCATCCCGCCGGCCCTGTGGCTGACCCGCAAGGTCGCCCTCCTGCGCCGCGCCGTGACCGCCGCCCAGCAGCGGCACCTCGCCGAGCTCAACACCCAGATCGAGGAGGGCCTGTCGGTCAGCGGCGTACGCCTCGCCAAGACCCTGGGCACCTCGGCGCGCACCGCCGAGCGGTTCGGCGCGACCTCCCACGAGCTCGTCGACCTCGAGCTGCGCTCGCAGCTCGCCGGGCGCTGGCGGATGGCGACGATGCAGATCGTCTTCGCCGTCATCCCCGCGCTGGTCTACCTCGCCGCCGGGCTGCCGGCCACCGCCGGAGGAATGACCATCGGCACCCTGGTGGCCTTCACGGCGCTGCAGGCCGGCATCTTCCGCCCGCTCATGGGCCTGCTCAACGTCGGCGCCCAGTGGGTCGCCTCCATGGCCCTGTTCTCGAGGGTGTTCGAGTACCTCGACCTGGTGCCCGACGTCCCCGCGCCCACGCACCCGGTCGCGCTCGACCCGGCATCCGTGCGGGGCGACGTGCGCATCGAGGGAGCAACGCTGCGCTACCCAGGCTCCGACCGGGATGCCGTCGCCGACCTCACGCTGTCGGTGCCGGCCGGGTCGACGGTGGCGCTGGTCGGGCCGACCGGTTCGGGCAAGTCGACCGTGGCCGGGCTGCTCGCACGGCTGCACGACCCGGATGCCGGGCGGGTCACCATCGACGGCATCGACCTGCGCGACCTCGACCCAGACGTGCTCGCATCCGTCGTGGGGGTCGTCTCGCAGGAGAGCTACCTCGTGCACGCGACCGTGCGCGACAACCTGCTGCTCGCACGCCCGGAGGCCACGGACGGTGAGCTCTGGGCCGCGTTGGCCGCGGCCCAGGTCGCCGACCTGGTGGCGTCGCTGCCCGACGGGCTCGAGACGGTCGTGGGCGCTCGTGGGCACCGGTTCTCCGGTGGCGAGCAGCAGCGCTTGGCGGTGGCGCGCACGATCCTGCGTGACCCACCGGTGCTGGTGCTCGATGAGGCCACCTCGGCGCTCGACACCGCCACCGAGCGGGCCCTGCAGCGGGCGCTCGACGAACTGGCTCGCGGCCGCACCACCATCACCATCGCCCACCGGCTGTCGACCGTGCGCGACGCCGACCGGATCGCCGTGCTCGACGGCGGACGGCTCGTGGAGTCGGGCCCGCACGACGAGCTCGTGGCCCTGGGTGGCCGGTATGCCGCCCTGGTCGCCGCCACCGAGCCGTCCGCGCAGCGCGCCGCCTGATCCCCACCTGTCCCGAGATTGACCTATTGGTCGATCTGCGGACGGTGGGTTGGCCGCGTCTCGGTGGTGAGACGGTATGCCGCCACTGCACCTGTGCAGTGCACGGTCCGGACCGCTCCAATGGACGACATGAGCGACGCCCCCACCCCCGGCATGCCCGGGTCGTACTCGGATGCCGGCGCCTCGGTCTCCTCGACCGCCACCCCCACCGCCGACGCGCGGCCGGGGCTCGAGCCCGTGACCGTCGGCACCGGCCCGCTCACCATCGACGAGGTGGTGCGGGTCGCCCGCCACGGCGCCCCGGTCGTGCTGGCCCAGGACTCCCTCGCCGAGGTACGCCGCACCCGCGAAGTGATCCGCGGGCTCGCCGACGACACCGAGCCCCACTACGGCGTCTCCACCGGCTTCGGCGCCCTGGCCACGCGGCACATCCCCGTCGAGAAGCGCCACGCGCTCCAGCGCTCGCTGGTCCGCTCGCACGCCGCCGGCTCCGGTCCCGAGGTCGAGCGCGAGGTCGTGCGGGCCCTGATGCTGCTGCGCATCTCCACGCTCGCGACCGGCCGCACCGGCATCCGCGAGGAGACCCTCACCACGTACGTCGCCATGCTCAACGCCGGCATCGCGCCGGTGGTGCACGAGTACGGCTCGCTCGGTTGCTCCGGCGACCTCGCCCCCCTCTCGCACTGCGCGCTGGCGCTGATGGGCGAGGGTGCGGTGCGCGACGCGAACGGCGAGCGGATGCCGTCCGCCGACGCGCTGGCCGCGGCCGGCATCGCGCCCGTCGAGCTCGAGGAGAAGGAGGGCCTGGCGCTCATCAACGGCACCGACGGCATGCTCGGGATGCTGTGCCTCGCCATCGCCGACCTGCGCGAGCTGCTCGTGGTCGCCGACGTCGCCGCGGCCATGTCGGTCGAGGGGCTGCTCGGTTCCGACGACGTCTTCGCTGCAGACCTGCACGACCTGCGCCCACAGCCAGGCCAGGCGGTGTCGGCAGCAAACATCCGGATGATGATGGCGCACAGCGAGATTCGTGAGTCGCACCGCACGGAGGCGTGCACCCGTGTGCAGGACGCCTACTCGCTGCGTTGTGCGCCGGTGGTCGCCGGTGGCGCCCGCGACACCGTCGACCACGCCGCCCGGGTAGCCGGCTGGGAGCTCGCCTCGGCCGTCGACAACCCCGTCGTCACGCCCGACGGCCGGGTCGAGAGCAACGGCAACTTCCACGGGGCACCGGTGGCCTACGTGCTCGACTTCCTCGCGATCGTGGCCGCCGACGTCGCCTCGATCTCCGAGCGCCGCACCGACCGTTTCCTCGACGTCTCGCGCAGCAACGGCCTCCCCCCGTTCCTCGCTGACGACCCGGGCGTCGACAGCGGCCACATGATCGCGCAGTACACCCAGGCGGCGATCGTCTCGGAGCTGAAGCGGCTGGCGGCCCCGGCATCCGTCGACTCGATCCCCAGCTCGGCGATGCAGGAGGACCACGTCTCGATGGGCTGGTCGGCCGCCCGCGAGCTGCGCCGTGCCGTCGACGGCCTCTCGCGCGTGCTGGCGGTCGAGGTGCTCACTGCGGCGCGCGGCATCCAGCTGCGGGCCCCGCTCACCCCGGCGCCCGCGTCGGCCGCGGTCGTGGCCGCCCTCACCGCCGCCGGGGCCGGCCACCCCGGCCCGGACCGCTGGCTGTCGCCCGAGATCGACACAGCCCACCGACTCGTGCTCGACGGCACGGTGCGCCGCGCCGCCGAGTCCGAGGCCGGCCCCCTCGGCTGAGCGGCGTCAGGCGCTGCGAGTGGCGCGTACGACCAGGTCGTCGTGGTGGTGTGCCCCCGCCCCTCCGCTGACGCTGCGGGGGCGGCTCTGCGGGCCGACGACCGTCCAGCCGTCGACCCCCCACAGCGCATCCGCGACCATCGGCGGCGAGAGGAGCAGGTCGGGGTCGAAGCCGTGCTCGAGCGCCTGCTCACGGTCGACCTCGGCGTGGTGCACGAAGAGCAGCGTGCCGCCGGGCGCCACGAGCGTCGTGAGGCGGGCGACCGGCGCGTCCTCGAGGTCGAGCGCGGGATAGAAGACCGACACGAGGTCGAACGCGCGCTCCGGGAGGTCGACCTCGACCAGGCCGCCCTGGAGCCAGGTCACGTGCGCACCCGCTGCCTCGGCGGCGGCGCGGGCGCGGGCCAGGGCCACCCCGGAAGGGTCGAGCGCGGTCACCGCCCAGCCCTGCCCCGCCAGCCACACGGCATCCGCACCCTCTCCGCAGCCGACGTCGAGCGCGCGCCCGGGGGTGCTTACCGCGACCTCGACGGTGAGCGCGTGGTTGGGGTTGCCGCTCCACACCCGGTCGAGCTCTCCATATCGGGCGTCCCAGACGCTCTCGTCGTCGCGCAGCGTGTGCCCGTGCTGCTGCCGCACACCGGGACCGGGCTCGGCGACCTCGGTCGGCGCAGCGGTGCCGCCGGGGCCGGCTGCACTGGGGTGGTGGGCGTCGGGCGTCGTCATGCGGACAGTGTCCCTCGCGGGCGGCGCGGACCGTCGCGGGGAGGGGCCGGTCAGGGAATCGTGGTGGCCCGGGCGGCGGTGACCGCCGAGCAGCTGACCGCGGGGGCGCTGCGCCGCACCGTCCTCAGCCGGAAGAGGTCGTGGCCCCCGCAGACCCGCCCGGCCCTGACGTAGCGCTGGTGCAGCACCGGGCCGAGCGCCGCCGCGGTGCCGTCGCGCCAGGCGTCGAGCCCCACCCAGGTGAGGAACCACGTGGGGGCCTGCTGCCCGGCCAGCACGGCCGCGAGCCGCCGCGAGCCAGGGTCACGGGTGCGGGCCGGCAGGCTCCACAGGTACGGGTACGGCGACGTGAGCCCGGACGCCAGCTGGACGTCGGCCTGCCCACCCCACACGGTGAGCGTGTCACCGGGGGCGGACGCCGCGGCGATCTGGCGGCCCACCACGACTGCCGAGGTGGGCCGGCCCGCGGAGGGCCAGGACGTCATCCAGCGCGCGCCACTCACCATGAAGCTCGCCACGATCAGCCCGACGACGGCGGTGGTCGCCATCCGGGAGCGGCTGGGCCGCGCCGCCGCGCCCGCCGCGCCCGCCGCGCCCGCCGCGCCCGCCGTGGCCGACGTGAGCAGCGCGAGCGCGAGCACCGCCGCGGGCACCAGCGCGAAGAGGTACGGACGCCAGAAGCTGCCCCCCAGGGCGAGCGAGACGGTGTCGACGAGCAGCACCGTCAGGGTCGCCAGGGTGAGCACCGGCCGCTCGCGCCAGAGCCGGCGCAGCGACACCAGGAACCAGACGAAGAGCAGGGCCAGCCCGGTGGTGAGCGCCACCACGACCAGGTGCTCGGCGCGCCGGGCCGGCGCCGCGATCGGCCCGGCGAGCAGCACGGCGAACGCGTCGCCACGGAACCCGTACACCGCGTACCAGAGCGCCGACAGCCGAACGCCCGCCGCGAGCGCCCAGGCCGCCGTGGCGACGGCCGGCACCAGGGCGGCCGCGAGGAAGGCGCCGCCCAGCCGGGCCAGGTCGCGGCGGGTGAGGGAGCCGCGCACTGCCTCGCCGCCCAGCACGACCACGGCGAAGACGATGCCGTCGAGGAGGTTCTGCTTGAGCCCGATGGCGCAGCCGGCGAGCAGCCCGGCCGCGGCAGCGGTGAGGATGCCGCGGGTGCGCAGGCTCCGCAGCACCAGCCAGGCCGACCCCACGAGCAGAGGCAGTGAGAGCACCTCGCCCTTGGCGAAGACGAGGTCGATCGAGGCGTTGCTCACGAGCGCGGCCGTGCCGAGGGCCGTCAGAGCGGCCGAGCGACCGCCGGCGCTCGCGTCACCGGACCGGGCCACCTCGCGGGCCAGTGCCGCCGCGGCCAGCACGAGGAGCGCGGTGCCCAGCACTGCCACCCAGCGCAGGGCGTGGGCGCCACCGACCGCACCGGCGAGCCGCACGAGGGCGATGAGCGGGGGCGGCCGATCGACCCAGTAGTGCCCGTAGGGGGAGCCGGGCTCGGGCTGCCAGGTGTTCGCCACGAGACTGAAACCGGACTCGTCCGGGCCGAGCGACCAGCCAGCGGCAGGCACCCGAGCCAGGGCTGCCACGAGCGCGCTGAGGAGCACGACCACCAACCAGGGGGAGGGCAGCCGGCGCCGGGCCACCACCGGCTGGGTCGTCATCAGCGCCTCGTTCCACTTCCCGCCGGCGCCGCCAGCGGCCACGGAGCACGTCGTCCCGGTGACGGGCCGTCTCGCATGCCAGACGCCATTCGGCTGGCCGGCCTCGACCGGCGGCGTGGTGCAGCCCACAGTAGTCGACACAGACCGACGAACCCTGGAGGATCCATGGACGGCGCCCGCCCCGTGCGCAGCCCCCGCGGCACCACCCTCACGGCCCGCCAGTGGTCGACCGAGGCCCCGCTGCGGATGCTGATGAACAACCTCGACCCCGAGGTGGCCGAGCGCCCCGACGACCTCGTCGTCTACGGCGGCACCGGCCGGGCCGCGCGCGACTGGAAGTCGTTCGACGCCATGGTGCGCACGCTCACGACGCTCAAGGCCGACGAGACGATGCTCGTGCAGAGCGGCCGCCCGGTGGGCGTCATGCAGACCCACGAGTGGGCGCCGCGCGTGCTCATCGCCAACTCCAACCTCGTCGGTGACTGGGCCACCTGGCCCGAGTTCCGCCGGCTCGAGCACCTCGGGCTGACGATGTACGGCCAGATGACAGCCGGCTCGTGGATCTACATCGGCACCCAGGGCATCGTGCAGGGCACCTACGAGACCTTCGCTGCGGTGGGGGAGAAGCGCTTCGGCGGCACCCTGGCCGGCACCCTCACCCTCACCGGCGGCTGCGGCGGGATGGGTGGCGCCCAGCCGCTCGCGGTCACGATGAACGAGGGCGTCTGCCTCATCGTCGATGTCGACCCGGCCCGGCTGCACCGCCGCGTCGAGCACCGCTACCTCGACGAGGTGGCCGTCGACCTCGACTCCGCCATCGAGATCGCGCTGAAGGCCAAGGCCGAGCGCCGCGCCTGGTCGGTCGGCGTGGCCGGCAACGCCGCCGAGGTGTTCCCCGAGCTGCTGCGACGCGGCGTCCCCATCGACATCGTCACCGACCAGACCAGCGCCCACGACCCGCTGAGCTACCTGCCCGAGGGCATCTCGGTCGAGGACTGGGCCGAGTACGCCGAGAAGAAGCCCGAGGAGTTCACCGACCGGGCCAGGGCCTCGATGGCCAAGCACGTGCAGGCGATGGTCGACTTCATGGATGCCGGCGCCGAGGTGTTCGACTACGGCAACTCGATCCGCGACGAGGCGCGCCAGGGTGGCTGCGAGCGGGCGTTCGACTTCCCGGGGTTCGTGCCGGCCTACATCCGCCCGCTGTTCTGCGAGGGCAAGGGCCCGTTCCGCTGGGCCGCGCTCTCCGGTGACCCGAAGGACATCGCTGCCACCGACCGCGCCGTGCTCGACCTCTTCCCCGACAACGACAAGCTGCACAAGTGGATCCGGGGCGCCCAGGAGCGGATCGCCTTCCAGGGGCTGCCGGCCCGGATCTGCTGGCTCGGCCAGGGCGAGCGCGACAAGGCCGGCCTGGCGTTCAACGAGCTCGTGCGCACCGGTGCGGTGCAGGCGCCGATCGTGATCGGCCGCGACCACCTCGACACCGGGTCGGTCGCCAGCCCCTACCGCGAGACCGAGTCGATGCTCGACGGGTCCGACGCGATCGCCGACTGGCCGCTGCTCAACGCGCTGGTCAACACGGCATCCGGCGCCTCGTGGGTGTCGATCCACCACGGCGGCGGGGTCGGCATCGGCCGCTCGCTGCACGCCGGGCAGGTCTCGCTGGCCGACGGCACCGACCTGGCGGCCGAGAAGCTGCACCGGGTGCTCACCAATGACCCCGCGATGGGCGTCATCCGGCACGTGGATGCCGGCTACGAGATCGCCGAGCGCACGGCGGCCGAGCAGGGCGTCCGCATCCCGATGCGCGAGGCCTGACCCCCAACCCCCCGACTTCGTGCGGTTTACACACGGTTCTTACACGTCTGGACGTGTAAGAACCGTGTGCAAGTCGCACGAAGTCGGATGAGGGGTGGGGCGGGTCTAGGCGGGGTCGGTGACGTCGACGGCGTCGGCGCCGAGCACCCGCACCACGTCGTCGGCGGCCACCGTCGCGGCCACCCCGTGCGCCCCCGCTCCCATCGACACCGTGCGCCCGGTCATCGTCGCGTCGGCGACGACCGGCCACGCCGTGCTCGACCCGAACGGCGTGATCGTGCCCCGCTCGTAGCCGGTGACCTGCAGCGCGGTGGCGGCGTCGGGCATCGAGACCCGGTTGACGCCGAGGTGGGCGCGCAGCTTGGGCCACGAGATCTCGCGGTCGCCGGGCACCAGCACGAACAGGAAGTCGTCGTCGGCCCGCCGCACCACCAGGGTCTTGACGATGTCGCGGGGCTCGACCCCGCGGGCCGTCGCCGCCTCCGCGAGGGACCCCACCCGCCCGTGCCGGGTGAGCGTGAAGTCGATGCCGGATGCCGTCAGCGCGCCCGAAGCGCGCTCCTCACCACTCGCGGTCATCGCCCCAGCGTAGGGCCGGTGCTGAGAGTCTGGGTGCCGAGACAATCACCCGGTACGTGCGACCCGTCTGCGCCGGTCGACAGGGTCAAATGGAGCCATGTCCACGACGCCACTGCACGGCGGGGCCGCCGCCGGCTTCCGGCGGATGTGGCACGACCTCGAGGCACTAGGCCAGGACGGCGACAGCGGGGGTTACCACCGGTTGGCCTGGACCCGCGAGGATTCCGACCTGCGCGAATGGTTCGCGGGCGAGTGCGCCGACCGGGGGCTCGATCTCACCACCGACCGGATGGGCAACCAGTGGGCCTGGTGGGGCGACCCGGATGCCGCGGTGGCCGCCGGCAACCCCGGCGTCGTCATCGGCTCGCACCTCGACTCGGTGCCCAACGGCGGGGCCTTCGACGGCCCGCTCGGGGTCGTCGGTGCCCTCGCGGCGGTCGACCAGCTGCGGCACGACGGCTTCGCACCGGCCCGCCCGGTGGGGGTGGTCAACTTCGCCGACGAGGAGGGCGCCCGGTTCGGTGTCGCCTGCGCGGGGTCGCGGGTCATCACCGGCGCGCTCGGGGCCGACCGTGCCCGCGGCCTCACCGACAACGACGGCGTCACCATGGCCGAGGCCATGCGACGCGCCGGCCGCGACCCTGCCACGCTGGGCCGCGACGACGAGACGCTCGCCCGGATCGGGGCGTTCGTCGAGCTGCACGTCGAGCAGGGCCGACACCTCGTCGAGCTGGGCGCCTCGGTCGGCGTCGGCAGCGACATCTGGCCGCACGGCCGCTGGCGTGTCGACGTGCCCGGCGAGGCCAACCACGCCGGCACCACGGCGCTCGCCGAGCGCGAGGACGCCATGCTCGGCCTGGCCGCCACGGTCATCGCGGCCCGCCGGGCCGCCGAGGAGCACGGCTGCGTCGCCACCGTCGGCAAGGTGCACGTCGTGCCCAACGGGGTCAACGCCATCGCGAGCTGTGCCACCGGCTGGCTCGACGCCCGCGGTTCCGACGCGGATGCCGTGCTGCGCGTGGTGGCCGAGGTGCGTGAGGTGCTGGCCGACTTCGACGGCCTGGTCACCCAGGAGTCCTGGACCCCCACCACCGACTTCGACGCTGCGCTCGTGCGCCGGATGGCGACCCGGCTGGGCGGGCTTCCAGTCATCGGCACCGGTGCGGGCCACGACGCCGGCATCCTGGCCAACGACGGCATCCGCAGTGCGATGCTGTTCGTGCGCAACCCGACCGGGGTGTCGCACTCGCCCGACGAGTGGGCCTCGGCCGACGACTGCCTCGACGGCATCGCCGCCCTCGCCGACGTCGTCACCGATCTCGCAGGGGCTGGTGCATGACGACGTTCTGGTGCGAGCACGCAGTGCTCCCCGGGGGTCTGCGTCACTCGGTGCGGGTCGTCACCGACCGCGGCCGCATCCTCGACGTGCACCCCGATGCGCGGCCCGAGCCCGACGACACCCGGCTGGGCGGTGTCGTGCTACCCGGCCTCGCCAACGTGCACAGCCACGCGTTCCACCGGGCCCTGCGCGGGCGCACCCACGACGACGGCGGCAACTTCTGGACCTGGCGCGACGCGATGTACGCCGTGACGCACCGCCTCGACCCTGAGACCTACTACGCCCTGGCCAGAGCCGTTTTCGCCGAGATGCTGCTCGCCGGCTACACCACCGTCGGCGAGTTCCACTACGTGCACCACGCGGCCGGCGGCCGCCGCTACGACGACCCCAACGTCATGGGCAAGGCGCTGATCAGTGCGGCGCGCGAGGTCGGCATCCGGATCACGCTGCTCGACACCTGCTACCTGGCCGGAGGGCTGACCGCCGGGGGCCACCTGCCGCTCGACGTGGTGCAGCAGCGCTTCTCCGACGGCGATGTCGAGGCCTGGGCCGAGCGGTTCACCCGCCTGGCGGACGACGACACGGTGCGGATCGGCGCGGCGGTGCACTCGGTACGCGCCGTGCCGTGCGACGACCTGGCAGTGGTGGGCGACGTCGCGGCGCAGGACGACCGGCCGCTGCACGTGCACCTCTCGGAGCAGCCCGGTGAGAACCTCGCCTGCGACGGCTTCTACGGCTGCTCGCCGACCGAGCTGCTCGCGGGTGAGGGGCTGCTCACGCCGCGAACCACGGCGGTGCACGCAACACACCTGTCCGACAACGACATCGAGCTGCTCGGCGCCGCCCGGGCCACCGCGTGCTTCTGCCCCACCACCGAGCGCGACCTGGCCGACGGCATCGGCCCGGCCCGCCGGCTGCAGGATGCCGGTGTGCAGCTCACGCTCGGGTCCGACCAGCACGCGGTGATCGACCCGTTCGAGGAGGTGCGCGGCCTCGAGATGCACGAGCGGCTCGAGAGCCTGGAGCGCGGCCGCTTCGCCGGGTCCGAGCTGCTCGGCATCGCCTCGCTGCACGGCTACCGCGCCCTCGGCTGGGACGACGGCGGGGTCATCGCCAGCGGTCACCTCGCCGACCTGGTGGCGGTGCGGCTCGACAGCCCGCGCACGGCCGGTTGCGGGCCGGAGGGTGTGCTGTACGCGGCGACCTCGACCGACGTGACGGACGTCGTCGTGGCCGGCGAGCAGGTGGTGTGCGAGGGCCGGCACCGCGCGGGCGACGTCGGCCGGATGCTCACCGACGCGATCGCCGTGGTGCGGAAGTGATGCCCGGGTCCCCTTCCGGCGAAGCGGCGTCCGGCGAACCAGCACCCTCGACCTCGGCAGCCGGCACCGTGCTGGTGACCGGGATCCGCGAGCTGGTGACCTGTGCCGGGCCGGACGGGGCCACTCCGACCGGCGACCTCACCACCTCCGCCGCCGACCGGCTGGGCATCCGCCACGACGCCGCGGTCGTCGTCGCGGACGGGCTGGTGGCCTGGGTCGGGCGGGCGAGTGCCGCACCCGCCGCGGACCGCATCATCGACGTCGGTGGGCGCGCCGTCATCCCCGGCTTCGTCGACAGCCACAGCCACCTCGTCTACGCCGGCGACCGGGCGGCCGAGTTCACCGCCCGGATGGCGGGGGTCGCCTACGACGGGGGCGGCATCGGCGTCTCGGTGGCGGCCACCCGCGCGGCGAGCGACGACGAGCTGCGTGCCCTGCTGCGGGCGCGGGTCGCCGAGATGCGCGCGCTCGGCACGACGACCGTCGAGGTCAAGGGGGGCTACGGGCTGACCATCGACGACGAGGTGCGCGCTCTGCGGCTGGCGCGTGAGGTCACCGACGAGACGACCTACCTCGGTGCCCACGTGGTGCCCCCCGAGGCGCGCGACGACCGGGCGGCCTACCTCGACCTCGTGTGCGGCCCGATGCTCGCGGCCTGCGCGCCCTACGCCCGCTGGGTCGACGTGTTCTGCGAGCCGGCCTCGCCGCACGCCTTCACCGGCGACGAGGCGCGCCGCGTGCTCACCGCCGGCCTGGATGCCGGTCTGGGCCTGCGCGTGCACGGCAACCAGCTCTCGGCCGGGCCGGGGGTGCGGCTCGCGGTCGAGCTGGGTGCGGCCAGCGTCGACCACTGCACGTTCCTCACCGGCGAGGACATCGAGGCTCTCGTGGGGGCCGCGGGCACGACGGTGGCCACCCTGCTGCCTGGCGTCGAGTTCTCCACCCGCTCGCCCTACCCCGATGCCCGCCACCTCCTCGACGCCGGGGTCGACGTGGCGCTGGCGACCGACTGCAACCCCGGAACGTGCAACACGGCATCCATGCCGTTCGTGGTTGCGCTCGCCGTACGCGAGATGCGGATGACCGCGGCCGAGGCGCTCGTGTCGTCCACGGTCGGGGGTGCCCGCGCGCTGCGGCGCACGCACATCGGCCGGGTGGCGGTGGGCTCGCGCGCCGACCTCGCCGTGCTCGAGGCGCCGTCGTACGAGCACCTCGCCTACCGGCCGGGGATGCCGCTGGCCCGGGCCCTCGAGCTCGCCTGACGGCTCCGGCCACCGGCCCGGACGCCCGTCAGGCGGCCCCCCTCCGGGTGGCCGCCTGACCGAATGCGTTGCGCTGCAGCGCTAGTGGCGCATCAGCGCCCGATGGGCCGACGTCATACCGGCTCGTCGGCGATCTCGCCCGGCAGGTGCCCGGCCGACTTCTCGTAGAACTTGGCCGCCCTGCGCGTCGCGAGGGTCTTGGCGGCGCCGACCGCGAGGCCGGTGATCATCGCGTACGCGACGGCCTTGGCCAGCGGGGCGTTGGGGCTCTTGGGGTTGATCTCGTCGCCCTCGGCCTTGGCCCAGACGGCGTCGATGACCTTGGTGGCAACGACCCCGGCGAGGATGGCACCCCCGGTGCCCATGATCTTCCACGCGATGGCTCCCATGGCCATGTCATTCCTCCAGACGCAGATTGCCGTCGGCCGCAGCATCGGCCGACAAGGTCGTGCTCACTGTAGTGGGCGGGGGTTATGGTGGTGGAGTCCAACGACAGGGGAGCGCCCCAAGCGCTGAGAGTGCGGTTCGCCGCAGACCCTCGAACCTGATCCGGTTAGCACCGGCGAAGGGAGTCGGGAAATCTCAGGTGCGTCTCCGGCACACCCGCGACCGACGCGGCCGCGAGGTGCCGGCGCGCACCTCCCCGAGGTCTTCACATCACACACCTCGGGAGCAGCACATGGCCACACAGCTCACGGAGGCGCCGACCCGGCGCTCCATCACCGCGACCCGCCCCCTCATGGGCTGGCGCACCGTCGACATCCTCACCCTCGCATTCCTCGGCGCGGCCCTCGGCGTCGCGTTCTGGGGCTGGGGCGTGTTCTACAACGGGCCCGTCACGGCGCTCAAGATCGGGTACGCCCCGCTGATGGGCCTGTTCGTCGGGCCGTGGTTCCTCGCCGGCGTGGTCGGCGGGCTCGTCGTGCGCCGCCCCGGCGCCGCCCTGTTCTGCGAGGTGGTGGCCGCCCTGGTCTCGATGCTCCCGGGCACCGAGTGGGGGGCCACGGTGCTGGTGTCCGGCATCCTGCAGGGGCTCGGCGCCGAGCTGGCCTTCGCGATCTTCGGCTACTCGGCCTTCGGCGCGGCGGCGGCGGCGCTGGCCGGCGTGCTGTCCGCACCCCTGGAGTGGGCGTTCGAGGTGGTGAAGTTCCCTGCCTCGTGGTCGGACGTCCCGGTGCTGTCGGTGCTCGCCGACGGCGGCGGCTGGTACGCCGAGTGGGTGCTGCGCGACAAGCTGGTCTACCTCGGCGCCATGGCCGTCTCCGGCGCGGTGCTGGCCGGGCTGGTCGGGTGGCTGCTGGTGCGGGCGCTGGCCCGGGCCGGGGCCCTGTCGGCCTTCCCCGCCGGCCAGGAGCACCGGGAGCACCACGCTGTCTGACGCCGTCAGGCCGGATGCGGTGGGCGCGTCACGGTCCGGGCGCACCGCAGGCGGCGCCGGGCCAGCGCTGGTCGAGGTCGACGGCCTCACCTGGCGGCCGTTCGGGCGCCGCGAGCCGGTGCTGCGCGACGTCTCGCTGTCCCTGCGGCCCGGCGAGCGGGTGCTGCTGGTCGGGCCGTCCGGATCGGGCAAGTCCACCCTGCTGCGGGCGCTCGCCGGGCTGCTCGAGACCGTCGACGCCGGTGAGCTCACCGGCACGGTGACGGTCGACGGGGTCGCTCCTGGGAACCGGCCCGGTACGGTCGGGCTGGTGCTGCAGGAGCCCGGCGCCGGGGTGGTGGCGGCCTCGGTGGGCCGCGACGTGGCGTTCGGCCCGGAGAACGTCCGGATGCCGCGGGGCGCCATGGCCGGTGTCGTCACCTCCGCGCTGGGCTCGGTCGGCCTGGGCGACCTGCCGCTCGACACGCCGACCTCCACGTTGTCGGGCGGGCAGACCCAGCGGCTGGCGCTGGCCGGCACCCTGGCGCTCGACCCGTCGGTCGTGCTGCTCGACGAGCCGACGGCCATGCTCGACCCGGGCTCCGCGCAGGAGGTGCGCGACGCCGTGGCTGCCCTGACCGTGGGCCATCCGTCGCCGACGCTGGTCGTCGTCGAGCACGTGCTCGGGCCGTGGGTCGACCTGGTCGACCGGCTGGTCGTGCTCTCCGTCGACGGGCGGGTGGTCGCCGACGGCCCGGTGCGCCAAACCTTGGACAGCGAACGGGAGCGCCTGCTCGCGATGGGCATCTGGGTGCCGGGGGCGGGGCCGCCCGAGCCGCTGTCGGTCGACCCGGCGCTGGTGGCGCCGTGGCGGTTTCGCAGAACCCCCGCGAGCGGCCTCGGCGCCACTGCGCTGGAGCTCAGCGGAGCAGAAAGCACGGAGGCTGCTGGGCGCGGGCGCAGCAGCATCGAGGGGGCGGACACTGCTGCGCCGGGCCGCAGCAGTGTCGAGTCGCCAGCGGGTACCTCCTTGGCGGCCTCGCCGTTCGTGGTCGAGCGCACCACCCGCTTGGTCGACGGCACCACCCGCACTCGACGGGCCGGTGTGCTGACCGGGGCACTGGTGGCGGCGCCGGGCACGCTGACCGCCCTCGTCGGCCCGAGCGGGTCGGGCAAGTCGACGGTGCTGCACGCCCTCGCCGGGTTCCTCGCACCGACCGATCCACGGGCCGTGCGCGTGCAGCCCCCGGCGGCCGGGGCCGCCGAGCCCGCCGAGACCGACGAGCCCGACGAGACCGACGAGACCGACGAGACCGACGAGCCGGATGCCGTGCCGCCGGCATCGCTCAGCGCCCCCGACCTGGCCCGCACGCTCGCCTGGGTGCCGCAGTGGTCGAGCTCGACCATCGTGGCCGGCACCGTGCTCGACGAGGTGCTCGCGACCGCCACCACCCTCGGGCGCGTACCCGGCGGCGAGCGTGCCGGCTCGACCGACCGGGCCCGAGCCCTGCTCGCCGCCCTCGGCCTCGCCCACCTGGAGGCGGCTGACCCACGCCAGCTGTCCGGCGGTGAGCAGCGGCGGCTCGCCGTGGCCGCGGCCCTGCACCACGGCCCGCCGGTGCTGCTCGCCGACGAGCCGACGGTCGGCCAGGACCGAGGCACCTGGGCCGCCGTGGTCGGGCTGGTCGCCGCCTACCGGGCGGCCGGTGGTGCGGTCGTCACCGCCACCCACGATGCGCACGTCGTCGACCGCGCCACGACGGTCCACCACCTGGCCACCCCTGACGAGCCCCCGGTGCCCGAGCCGGCCGGCGTGCCCCTGGTGGCCCGCTGTGGCGCGCTCGCCCTGCTCGTCGGCGCTCTGCTCGCCGTGCCTGCGGGGGTGCTGTCGCCGCACTGGACCACCAGCCTCGCCGTGCTCGCCACCCAGCTGGTGCTCGCGGTGGTCGGCCTCGCGGCGCCCGGCGGCCGCGGCGGTGGCTCCGCCCGCGCCCGCCGCTTCGCCGTGCGGATGCTCCCCGGACTGGTGGCGGCCCTCTCGGTCGGCTGGTCGACCTGGTTCCTCGCCGGCCGTGACCTCGACCCGGCCCTGACCGTCAGCCTGCGCGTGCTCGTCATCGTGCTGCCGTCTGCACTGCTGATCCCGTGGATCGACCCCGACGCCCTCGGCGACGCGCTCGCCCAGCGCCTTCGCCTGCCCGACCGCCCGGTGGTTGCCACCTCGGCGGCCCTGCAGCGGGTGCACGGCTTCGGCGAGATCTGGCGCGAGCTCGGCCGGGCCCGCCGCATCCGCGGGCTCGGGGTCTCCTGGCGCCACCCGCGCACGGTCGTCGCACACCTCGGCGCCCTCACGATGGGGCTGCTGGTACGTACGCTGCGCGCCGCCGCCGACCTCGCCGTCGCCATGGACGCCCGCGGGTTCGCGACTGCGACCGCCCGGTCGTGGTGGATGCCGGCCCCGTGGCGGGCGCGCGACACCGTCCTGGTCGTGCTGGCGACCGTGCCGCTCGTGGTGGCGGTCCTCGCCCGCTGACCCCACGGCATCCGACTCCTTGCGGATCACCCACCTGCCGGGGCACCGCAATCCGGTGGGTGATCCGCACCACGTGGGGTCCGGCATCCACCCGTGGGAGGGTCGGCATCCGTACTCCTCCATGACCGAGGACACGAGCACGAGGGTGGAGGTGGCGATGGCCGACCGGGAGGCCTTCGACGCCTACGTGCGTGACCGCTGGGTGCCGCTGCTGCGCACCGCGATGCTGCTCACGGGCGACCGGCACGCTGCCGAAGACCTCGTGCAGGAGACCCTGGTGCGGGCCGCGCAGCACTGGAGCCGGGTCGACGCCGCCACGGCGGACGCCTACGTGCGACGCATCCTCTACACCCGGTCGGTCGACGCCTGGCGCTGGCGGCGGCACCAGCCCGACCCGGTCGACGACGCCGCGCACCCCGACGTCGTGGCCCGCGACGACGACGACTCCCCGGATGCCGTCGACGCCCGCCTCACGCTCGCCGACGCACTGCGCCGGCTCACCCCGCGCCAGCGTGCCGTGCTCGTGGCCCGGTACTACGAGGACCGCACCGAGGTCGACGCCGCCCGGGTGCTCGGCTGCTCGGTGAGCACCGTGAAGTCGCAGACCCGGCACGCCCTCGAGCGGCTGCGGGTGCTCGCGCCTGAGCTCGCCACCACGTTCGGCCGAGAGGAGACGCTGCGATGAGCCCCGAACGACTGGGAACCGCCCTCCATGACCTCGTAGACGAGGTCGAGGACGGGGCCGTCCCGCCCGTCGCCGACGAGCTGTGGGCCGGGGGCCGGCGCCGGCGTCGCACCGCCAAGGTCGTGCCGCTCGTCGCCGCCGCCTGCATTGCGGCCATGGTGACTGTCGCGCTCTGGCCGGCCGGGGCGCCACACGCCGCGGTGCCCGCCGTGCAGTTCCACGACGGCGTGGTGCGGCTGACGACCTACCCCTCGGCCATCCCCAAGCCCCCGGTCCTGCCGAACACGGGCAGCCCGGGCGTGACCGCGGCCGTGGTCGGCGGCGACGCCGACAACGTGTATGCCGTCTCGACCACTGGGGGAGTGACCCACCTCGTGCTGCCAGACCCTCCGCCGGGGTTCTCGACAGCGCCGTCGCTCTCGCCGGACGGCCGCTGGGTGGCCCGTGGCTTCCTGCTCACCGACCTGGTGCGCGGTGCCGCGCTTCCTGACCTGCCGGCCCGGCAGTCGCTGGCATCCACCCGGCTTCCCTCGGAGTCACCCGCCCAGTGGTCCCCTGACTCGCGACGCGCCTATGTCGACGCCCCGAACCGGGGCGAACCGAAGTCCAGCGGGCTGGTGGTCGGCACCGACGGGTCCGTGACCGCGGCGCCACTTCTCGCAGGCGGGGCCGTGCCACGGGTCGCGGGGTGGATCGACAAGGACACGGTGCTGGCATTCGTCGGCTTCGGTGATGGTGCTGCGTCGCTGTCAGGCCGCACCTGGCGAGTGGGCGACCCGTCGTGGAAGGTGTCGATCGTCGATGTGCAGTGGCCCTCGGACGGCACTCTCGACGGCTCGGAGCTGTCGTCGGTGCGCACCGATCTCTCTCCCGACGGCACCTTGTTGCTCCTCACCAGGAAGCTCAACGACAGCGGCACCGGCGTGCTCAGCTCCACCCAGGCAGCGCTGTTCGACGCACAGACCGGCCGCCCGCTCGGCATCCCGGATGCCGCGGGTCGATTCGGGCCGGTGCCTGAGGCCGGTGGGCCGTTCCTCGAGTGGGGCGGCTGGGGGTGCCGGCCGGCCTGGCGCAACGGGCTGCCGGTCACCACGGACGACCGCATCCGGCGGGCGGTGATCGCCCTGGGCGATGACCTCGTCTCCGTCTCCGGCCGCTACGGGTCGGCCTGCGTCGCTTTCGCCGGCAACGAGCTACGAGGCACGCCGGAGGTCGACTCCGTCGCGGTCTGGCAGGAGCGCCTGTGGGTCTGGGGAGGGCGCCTGCTGGTGCTGCTGGGCATCGGCGCGCTGGTCTGGTGGTTCACCCGTCGGCGGAGCTGGCGCGGGACGCCGGGGTCCGAGCCGGCTCCCTACTTCTTCCCCAACCGTGGGTGACTCCTTGCACCTGCGACCGCCCGCGGACCCCACGGCATCCGACTGATTGCGGATCACCCACCTGCCGGGGCGCGGCAACCCGGTGGGTGATCCGCAACACGTGGGGTCCGGCATCCACCCGTGGGATGGTCGACGTACGTCTTCCTGAGTGAGCTGACCCGCAGGGTTCGACGAAGGAGGACCGGTGGCCGACCGCGAGGCCTTCGACGCGTACGTGCGGGACCGCTGGGACCCGTTGCTGCGCACCGCCGCGCTGCTCACCGGCGATGCCGCGGCTGCCGAGGACCTCGTGCAGGAGTCGCTGGTGCGCGCCGCCCGGCACTGGCACCGGGTCGACCCCGGTGCGGTCGACTCCTACGTGCGTCGGGTCATGTACACGCGCTCGATCGACGCCTGGCGCTGGCGCCGGCACCAGCCGGACCCGGTCGACCCGGTGCGCCACGAGCGGGCCGGTGCCGACGACACGGATGACGTCGCGACCCGGCTGACCCTGGTCGACGCGCTGTCGCGGCTCACTCCGCGCCAGCGGGCCGTGCTGGTCGCCCGGTTCTACGAGGACCGCACCGAGGTCGAGACCGCCCGGGTGCTCGGCTGCTCGGTGAGCACGGTGAAGTCGCAGACCCGGCACGCCCTCGAGCGACTGCGCGTGCTCGCGCCCGAGCTCGCCACCACCTTCGGCCGTGAGGAGGCCCCCCGATGACGCACCCCACCGACGAGCTCACCCGGCTGCTGACGAGGGCTGCCGACGACATCGTCGAGCGCCGGCAGGTTCCCGGCCCGAACACCCCCCGGCTCTGGCGGCACGGCCGCCGCACCACCTGGGCCGCCCGAGGCGCGGCCGCCGCCATCGCGGCGTTCGCGGTCTTCTTCCTGGTCGCCGGGGGCCTGGCCCTCACCGGCATCGCTCCCACGGTGCCCGCGGCGGGCAGCACGCTCACCTACCCCGAGGTCGTCTCGGACATGTTCGTCGACAAGTTGCCGGCCGGGAAGGGGCCGGTCTTCGGTCTGGTCAGGGCGGTCCCGACGTCGTCGCAGCCTGACGACACCCTCGTCATCCAGCGACAGGGCTCCCTGGCGAGCCTGCAGTCCACCAACTCATCCAACGGTGAGCCGATCATGTTGGCCAACGGAGGCACTCCGGTCCTGGCTCCTGACGGGCAGCGCGTCCTGACCAGCGAGGGGGTCGTGGTCGTCGATAACGGCGTCGTCGTCGCACCGGTGGTGAGCTACCCCCAGATCCCGGCCCGTACCGGCGTGTACGACGTGTGGAGCCCGGACTCGCAGCACGTCCTGCTGAGCACTGTGGCCGGCCCGGTCGTCACCAACGGGTACGCCGGCGTGGTGCTCAGCCCCGGCCCGGGCGACGAAGCCGTCGTGGCCGCGGGGTGGCGTGGTAACGACACCGTGCTCGGGGTACGACCCGCGGCCGGCGGCGGACTCGACATCCTGGCCCGGCGGCTTACCGAGAAGCAGTGGTCGACGGTCGGCTCGGTGGCCGCGGATGCCGTGGCCGCGTCGGGCGCTCCGGCTGCCGTGCCCGAGAGGGTGGTCGCCTCGCCGGACGGGTCGCGGCTGCTCCTGGTGTACCCCGCTGGCGCCGGCCCGGGCCGCAGCGTGCTGGTCGACGCGACGACCGGTGCGCGAATCGCCTTCGCTGGGGAGACACCGTCGACGACGATCGCCTGGGACAGCTGCGACCCCGTGTGGCAGGCCGGGCAGCCGCTGCTCGCCGACGGCGGGCTGCGCCGACCCGCGACGGGTGAGAGCGTCCTGCGGTTCTCGGGCCACATCCAGCACGGTTGTGTGAGCCTGGCCGGCAACGAGCTGACGGGGTCGGCGGCTCCCGGAGCGGCGGGTGCCTGGCAGGAGCGGGCCTGGCAGGTGTGGACGGCGGCGCTCCCGGTGGGTGGTGTACTCCTGGTCGTCTGGACGGTTTGGATGCTCGTCTCCCTGCGGCGCAGCCGCAAGCACGGGGAGGACTTCCTGCCGATGATGCTGGGCCGCCTCTTCTGAGACCGCAGCGCTCGCGGCATCCGACTGATGGCGATTCATCCACCCGGCCGGCGCCGGAAGCCGACGTTGCCGGGTGGATGATTCGCAATGGGTCGGTCTCGCGAGGGTTGGACAGCGGATGCCGGACCAGCGTGAGGTCCGGGCTGTCGGGAGCGGACGGCATACTGGTGGATCGTGTCCGCCTCCCCCCTGACCCAGCCCGGTGCGGAGGTCCGCATCCCGCGCGAGCTGTGGGTGCTCGTGGCGGCGGCGTTCGTCATCGCGCTGGGGTTCGGGCTGATCCTGCCGGTGCTGCCGCAGTTCGCGCAGAGCTTCGGGGTGGGGGCCACGGCCAGCTCGATCGTGGTCAGCGCGTTCGCGTTCTTCCGGCTGCTCTTCGCCCCGGTCGGCGGCCGGCTCATCGCGCGGTTCGGCGAGCGGCCGATCTACCTCGCGGGCCTGGTCATCGTCGCCATCTCCACCGGGGCCACCGCCTTCGCCCACACGTACTGGCAGCTGCTGGTCTACCGCGGGCTGGGTGGCATCGGCTCGGTCATGTTCACCGTGTCGGCCGTCGCGCTGATCGTGCGCCTGGCCCCGCCGTCGATCCGGGCGCGCATCTCGTCGGTCTACGCGTCGGCGTTCCTGTTCGGCGGCATCCTCGGGCCGGTGGTGGGTGGCGTGCTCGGCAACCTCGGGCTGCGCGTGCCGTTCATCGTGTATGCCGTGGCCCTGCTCGTCGCCGCCTCGCTCGTCGCGATCTTCATCAGCGGCTCGGCGCTGCGCCCGGCCGAGGGCGCCCCGGTGCTTCCCGTGCTCGCCGTGCGCGAGGCGTGGCGCGACGTCGCCTACCGCGCCTCGATCGGCTCGGGCTTCGCCAACGGGTGGGCCAACTTCGGGGTGCGCAACGCGATCCTGCCGCTGTTCGCGGCCGTGGTCATCGGCAAGCAGCCGTGGGTCGCCGGCACCGCGTTGGCCGTGTTCGCCGCCGGCAACGCCGTCGGCCTCACCGTGTCGGGGCGGCTGTCCGACCGGGTCGGGCGCCGGCCGTTCATCGTCGGCGGCCTGCTCATCAGCGGCTCGGCCACGATCGTCACCGGGTTCGCGTCGAACCTGCCGGTGCTCGTCGTGCTCTCGGTCGTCGCGGGGGTCGGCGCCGGCATGCTCAACCCGGCCCAGCAGGCCGCGCTCGCCGACATCGTCGGGCGCGAGCGCAACGGCGGCCCGGCGCTGGCCACCTTCCAGATGTCTGCCGACAGCGGCACCATCGTCGGCCCGATCCTGGCCGGGCTGCTCATCGACCACGGCAGCTACCCGCTGGCGTTCGGCATCACCGGGCTGGTCACCCTGCTCGCGGTCATCCCATGGCTCTTCGCCCGTGAGACCCACGACGTGCAGCACGGAGCGCCGAGCCCCGAGGACCCCTCGGGCGCCGAAGCCGCTGACCTCGCCGACGTCGAGGCGACGGTGGCCGAGCGCACCCGCGAGGCGTGAGCGCTGCTGGTTCGAGGTGAATCGCTCACTTCTGGGGTGCGCGGATCACCTCGACCGCGCGGATGCCGGGACGCTCAGCCCGTCGGTGCCGACGCGGCCAGGGCGTCCTGCACCGACGTCTCGACCGGGCCGAGCACCGGGTCACGGCCGCTGACGACGTCGATCACCGTCTTGGTGGCCGCGAGCTTCTCGCGCCGCTCGCCGGAGGCCCACTGGGCGGTGTACGTGCGGGCGGTCCAGTCGCCGACACCCTCGGCGTCGAGCCCGACCGCCCGGCAGGTCGTGACGGCCCGCGGCAGGTGGTAGCCCTGCGACACGACCAGCACCCGCTCCACGCCGAAGATCCGCTTGGCCCGCACGCACGAGTCGTAGGTGTCGCGGCCCGCGAAGTCACGCACGACCGCATTGGCGGGGATGCCGTGCGCCACCAGCCAGTCGCGCATGGCCGTCGGCTCGTCATGGTTCGCCACCCGGTTGTCACCGGAGACGAGGATGACGCGCGCCCGGCCCGAGTCGTGCAGCGCCTTGGCGACCTCCAGGCGACCGACCAGGAACGCCGAGGGGCTGCCGTCGGGGTTGAGACCGGCACCGAGCACGAGCGCCACCGGCGCGCTCGGTGCGGCATCCAGGGTGTGCACGTGGCCGCGCGACGACCAGCTGACCCACGCCCAGGGCCCGAGGGCCAGCACGACGGCGACGGCCAGGAGGGGGACGCCCAGCAGCACGAGCCGCCGGCGCCGGCGAGCTGTCGGCTCGGCGGCCGGCTCGGCGGTGGTGGTCACGACCGCAGGGTAGCCCGGCGCGGTGCCCCGGCCCGGAACGCGACCCGGTCGGCGTGCGTTGACCCTGGGCCGTGCACACCGCGCCGGCGCCGACCGAACCCGGGGGGTTCCCATCACCGCTGCCACCGCCACCGTCTCCGCCGTCACCGTCCTCGACCGGCAGGTCGACACCCTGCTCGGCCTCGGCTACCCCGCACTCGCCGGGCTCACCGACGCCGAGCTCATCGACCGCCTCGAGCCGGTGCATGCCCTGGCCGCCACCCTCCCCGACCTGCCCGAGCACGACGAGCCCGGCCACGCGTCGCTCGTGCTGGTCGTCACGCGCGAGCTCGTCGACCCCGAGCTCACGGTCCCGCTCCTGCGGCTGGCTCCTACCGGCACCGCGCCCGGCATCCTCGACCGCAACCACGGCGAGGCCGGGCTCGCCCCCTACCTGCCGATCGAGCAGGTCGTGCTGCCCGACCCCGCCGCCTACCTGCTGCTCGACGTCGACCGCGGCGAGGAGTTCCTCGGCGTGCGCCCGGAGGAGGCGCTGCCGGTGGTGCTCGGCCGAGGGCGCACCCCGCTCACCATCGAGGAGGGCATCGCCGTCGTCACGCACGCCCCCCAGCTGCTCGAGAAGAACCGCTGCTTCATGCTCTCCGGCTCGCGCCGCGGCGACCGGCGGGTGCCGGCGATGTGGATCTCGGCCAGGGCGCCCAAGCTCGGCTGGTGCTGGGACGGCAACCCGCACGACTGGCTCGGGGTGGCGTCGGCCGGCTCGCGGCTCGCCTGACGGCCGCGAGCCGACGGTCGGTGGTCGGCGGTGGGCGGGCACGGCATCCGACCTCGCCTCGCCTACCGCCTGGTAGGTGCACCGATCACGTCACCTACCAGGCGGTAGGCGAGGTGGAGGTGCTGCCCACGACCCCGCTCGCGTTGGCGGTGGCGGCCAGCACCGCACCCCACGGCTCGCGCCGCCACAGCAGCACACCCGCCCGGACTTCTTGCGAATTGCCCACCGCTTGAGTCCACCCCGGACAGCGCGCCGGAGCGGCCGCAAGGTGGGGAGGATTCGCAAGAAGTCGGGGTGTGCCAAGGGTGGCGGAGCGTCAGCCGGTGACCTCGACGACATTCTTCGGCATGAACGCCGCGGCCACGACCAAGGTCAGCGCCACGACGAACGAGGCCAGGAACACGGCGTGGATGGCCGGGTCGAGCACCCCAGCGGGCAGCGTCTCGAGGCTGGTCGGCTCCGACCCGAGCCGGTTGCGCACCACGGTGTTGGCGATCGCACCGAACGCGGCCACCCCCACCGCCGAGCCCACCGAGCGGGCGAACAGGGCGGCACCCGTGGCCACCCCGCGGCGCTCCCACCCGACCGACGACTGGGCCGCGACGATCGCCGGGCTCGCGACGTAGCCGAAGCCGAGCCCCATCACGAAGTTGGGGGCGGCCAGGTGCAGCACCGAGCTGTCAGCGTTGACCGTGAGCAGCAGGGCCGCCCCGGCCAGGGCGATCACCGAGCCGAGCAACATTGTCGTGCGGAACCCGAACCGCAGGTAGAGCCGCCCCGACGTCGTCGCCGCGATCGGCCAGCCGATCGTCATGGCGGCCAGGGCAAAGCCGGCCACGATGGCCCCGGTGCCGAGCACCCCCTGCGCGAACAGCGGCACGTACGAGGTCAGCCCGAGCAGCAGCACCCCCACCACGAGCGACGTTCCCATGGCGGCCCCCACCACCCGGTGGCGGAAGACCCACAGCGGCAGTACCGGCTCGGCCGCACGCCGCTCGACGAGCACGAACGCCACGAGCACCAGCACCGACGCGACGAGCAGCCCGATGCTGACGGGCGACACCCAGGCCCACAGCACCCCGCCCTCGAGCAGGGCGACGAGCAGCGCCACCGTGCCCACGAGCATCAGCACCGTGCCGAGCACGTCGACCTTGGGCCGGGCGCGCTCGGGGTCGCGGACCCGCGGCTTCTCGTCGAACTTGCGCCACAGCATCCACACCGCAATGGCGCCGAGCGGCAGGTTGACGAAGAAGATCCAGCGCCACGAGGCGTAGTCGGCGAAGAGCCCGCCGAGGGTGGGGCCGACCAGCGACGAGATCGCCCAGACCGCCGCGATGTAGCCCTGCACCGTCGCACGCTCGGCCACCGAGTAGATGTCGCCGACGATGGTCATGCCCACCGGCTGCACGGCTCCGGCGCCCAGGCCCTGCAGCGCCCGGAACGCGATGAGCGCACCCATCGACCAGGCCAGCCCGCACAGCAGCGACCCGGCGAGGAAGAGGGCCACCCCGAGCAGCATCACCGGCTTGCGCCCGATCAGGTCGGCGACCTTTCCGTAGATCGGCACCGACACGGCCTGCGCCAGCAGGTAGACCGAGAACAGCCAGGGGAACTGGCTCAGGCCGCCGAGGTCGCGCACCACCGCGGGCACGGCCGCCGCGAGGATCGTCGCGTCGATCGCCACCAGCCCGGTGCTCAGCATCACCGACAGCAGCACCGGCCCCCGCTCGCTGCGCAGGCCCACGCTGGCGCGGCTGACTCGGGTCGGTGCGGAAGCGGTCATTGTCGAGCCAACTCCCCGGCCAGGGGCTGCATTCCGACCCTCGACGGCCGGGTCACCAGCTGGTCTCGACGCACGCCCGGGCACTGCGCGGCTCGACCTGGATCGTGGCGTGCTCGATCGCGAACCGCTCGCGCAGCACCTGTGCCGCCCCGGTGAGCACCTCGGTGGGGTCGGCAGCGTCGTCGCACACCAGGTGGACCGTGGCCACGTGCATGCCCGAGGTCAGGGTCCACAGGTGCAGGTCGTGCACGTCGACCACGGCGCCGACCCCCCGCAGGGCCGCCTCGGCCTCGGCGGGCACGATGCCGGCGGGGGCGTGCTGCCCCAGCACCGACAGCACCTCGCGCCCGAGCAGCACCGCACGCACCGCGACGAATGCCGCGATGCCCAGGGCGATGACGGTGTCCCAGAGCGCCGACCCCGTCGCCGCGACCAGCAGGGCGGCCACGATCACGCCGACCGACCCCACGGTGTCGGCGACGACCTCGAGGTAGGCGCCCTTGACGTTGAGGCTGTCCCCGGCGCCGCCCCGCAGGAGCACGAGCGCGACGAGGTTGACGACCAGGCCGAGGATGCCGACCACGAGCATCGCGCCCGTCGCCACCTCCGGCTCGGCACCGATGCGGCCGATGGCGGCCACGACGATGTAGGCCGCCACCCCGAGCATGAGCAGCACCGCGAGACCCGACGCGAACACCTCCGCCCGGTAGGACCCGAAGGTGCGCCGGCCCGTGGTGTCGGGCCGCCCGGCGATCCGGGTCGCGACGAGGGCAGCGCCCAGCGCCACCACGTCGGCGGCCATGTGGCCGGCATCGCTCAGCAGCGACAGCGAGCCGCTGGCCAGCGCCGAGGTCAGCTCGACGACGAAGAACGCGGCGATGAGCCCGAACGCCGCCCGCAGCCGCCACCGGTGCGTGGCGCCGGCGTTGGGCGCACCGTGGCCGTGGCCTCCACTCACCGGTCACACCTCCCACTCGCTCGCCCGCCATCCGTAGGGCACGACGCTACCCGCCGCGCCCTGTGTGGCCCGGCATACAGTGCCGTGCATGCCAGGGTCCGACACCACCCCCGCGCCGCCGTCCGCCGCCGAGCGCCGCGTGCTCGACGCCATCGACGAGGCCGAGCTCGTGCAGACCCTCGTCGAGCTGGTGCGCGTGCCGAGCGTCACGGGCACCGACGCCGAGAGCGACCTGCAGCACACGGTGGCCCGGTGGTTCGAGGAGGCCGGCCTCGAGGTCGACGTGTGGGCACTCGACCTCGACGAGCTGCGCGCCGACCCCGACTTCCCGGGCAGCGAGGCACCGCGGCTCGAGGGGCACGGGGTGGTCGGCACGGCATCCGGCGTGGACGAGCCCGCGCTGGTGCTGCAGGGTCACGTCGACGTCGTGCCGGTGGGTGACGTCGCCAACTGGCCTGACGCGCAGCCGTTCTCGGCGAACATCACCAACGGTGTCCTGCACGGGCGCGGCGCCTGCGACATGAAGGCCGGGATGGCGGTCAACCTCGCCGTGGCCCGGGCCCTGCACCGCTCCGGAGTGCGCACCGAGCGCCGGCTCGCCCTGCACAGCGTCGTGAGCGAGGAGGACGGCGGCCTGGGTGCCTTCGCCACCCTGCGCCGTGGGCACCGGGGCGAGGTCGCCGTCATCACCGAGCCGACGAGCGGGCGGATCGTCACCGCGAACGCCGGCGCCCTCACCTTCCGCATCGAGGTGGCCGGGCGGGCCGCACACGGTAGCACCCGGCACGAGGGCGTCTCCGCGCTCGACGCGTTCTGGCCGGTGCACCTCGCCCTGCGGGAGCTGGAGGCGCGGCGCAACGCCGACCGGCATCCCCTGTTCGCCGACAACCCGCTGCCCTACGGCATCTCGGTCGGCACCGTGCACTCCGGCGACTGGGCCAGCTCGGTGCCCGACCTGCTCGTGGCCGAGGGCCGGATGGGCGTGCGGCTGGGGGAGGACCCCGCCCTCGCGCGGGCCGCCTTCGAGGATGCCGTCGCCGGGGCCGCCGCTCGCGACCCCTGGCTGCGCGACCACGCACCCCAGGTGACGTGGCCTGGGGGCCAGTTCGCGTCGGGGCAGCTGGCCGACGGCCACCCGCTGGTCGACGAGGTCGCTGATGCCGTGGCGCTCGTGAGCGGGCGGCGCCCGGGGTTGGCGGCCGCTCCCTACGGCTCGGACCTGCGGCTCTACACCGGGGTCGGCGGCATCCCGACCCTGCACTACGGCCCGGGTGACGTGCGCCTGGCCCACGCCCCGCGGGAGTCGGTGCCGCTGACCGAGGTGGTGGAGGTGGCCCGGGCCCTGGCGCTGGTCGCGGCCCGCCGGCTCGGCGCCCACTGACTCCGGAGCCGTGCGGGGCAAGATCGACCGATAGGTCAAAGTTGCCCAAGCGAGCGGCTCAGTCAGCCACAGGCGCACCCGCACCGGGCTCGCCCGAGGCCCATCAGCCGGAGCACCATCGACACGGTGCGGCGCTCACCGGGATGCCGCGACAACGGGAGCGCCCAAGCCCACTGGCCGCCACCACAGTCGGCACAATGCCGGGATGGCCCTGCTGCGCTTCACCGCGATCACCTCTCTCGACGGCTACGTCAACGACGCGGAGGGCGGGTTCTCGTGGGCCGAGCCGTCCGACGAGCTGCACCAGGTGGTCAACGACCACGAGCGGGAGGTCGGCACCTACCTGCTCGGCCGCCGGCTGTACGAGACGATGCGCTTCTGGGAGACCGCGCCCGGAGACGTGCCCGGGCCGATGGGGGAGTACGCCCGCATCTGGCGGGCGGCCGACAAGGTCGTCTACTCGACCACCCTCGATGACGTCCTGACCGCCCGGACCCGTCTCGAGCCGTCGTTCGACCCGGCGGCCGTCGAGGCGCTCAAGGCCTCGAGCGTGCTCGACCTGAGCGTGGGCGGCCCGACCCTCGCGGCTGAGGCGTTCCGGGCCGGGCTGGTCGACGACGTGCACCTGTTCCTGCACCCGGTCCTCGTCGGTGGTGGCACCCGGGCGCTGCCGGACCACGTGCGGCCACGCCTCGACCTGATCTCGGTCGACCGGGTCGGCGATGTCGTGCACCTGCACCACCGCGTCCGCCGCTGACTGCCCTCACAGCCGCCGACCCGCGCCCGACCGTCGCTGACCCCTGACCGCCGCCGACCCGCCGGAACCGGCCCCCCCGGCATCCGACTTCTTGCGAATCCTCCCCCCTCTATCACCCGACTTTGTGCGGATTTCCCACGCCGTGGCGGCCGGGTCCCGTGGAGGATCCGCAATGAGTGCGGGCAGGTAGGGGAGGATCCGCAAGAGGTCGGGGGTGGTCAGGAGCTCTGCTCGTCCTCGTCGGAGGGTGGGGGGTTGCGCGGGTTGTCGTCGAGCCGGTCGGCCACGCGCGGCACCACGGCCCAGAGCACGGTCAAGACGAGCAGGATGGCGCCGCCCGCGACCCACCCGGCGACGTGACCGAGAACGATGTCGACGACGAGCAGCACGACGCCGGACACGGTGAGGGCCAGCATGGCGAGCCCGGCCACCGCGAACCGGTTCCCGGACTCGACGAGCAGCTCGCGCCGCCGCTGGCGGAACAGCACCCGGTGCATCGCGACCGGCGCGACGACCAGCCCGGTGGTCAGCACCGACCCGGCCAGCACCGCGAGGTAGACGTTGCGCTGGAACGTCGTGAGGTCGCCAAAACGGTTCGAGAACGGCACGGTGAGCAGGAAGCCGGTGAGGATCTGCACCCCGGTCTGGGTGACCCGGATCTCCTGGAGCAGCTCGTCCCAGTTGCGGGTGAGCGTCTCCTGCGACGGCCGCCGGTCCGCGCCGTGTGTGTGGCTCATCGGTGCCCTCCCTCGGTGCGCAGAGAAGTCTAGGGGCGCCGTCGGTGGCAGAGTGGTTCGCGTGACCGATGCCGACGTGACGATCGACGGGCTCCCGCCGGGCCTGTCCGCCCGGCTCCCGAATGCCGCCGACGTCCCCGACGTGGCGGCGCTGCTGGGCGCCCACCAGCGCGCGGCGAAGGGGTCGGCCGGCGTCGACGCCGAGGCGGTGCTCGGCCAGCTCGTGGGAACCGGCTCGTGGACCCGCCGCCAGGTGCTCGTGCACGCACCGGACGGCCGGCTGCTCGCCTGGCTGTCGGTGCACGACCGGGCGTCGGGCCGCACCCTCGTCGAGGTGACCGTCACGCCAGACCTGGCCGGGCCGGCTGCCGGGGCGCTCGCCGCCGCACTCTTCGCCGCCGGTCAGCGGCACGCCGTCGACATCGCGGGGACGCGTGGGGTGCACTCCTCCCTGCTCGACTCCGGCGCCTACGCCGACGACGCGCGGCAGCAGGGTTGGCTGGCCGCGGCAGGCTACGAACAGACCCGTACCTGGCTGCAGATGACCCGGCCGGTGACCGCCGCTGACGCCTGGTCGTTGCCGCCGCTCCGCCCGGGGGTCGCGGTGCGCCCGGTCGAGAGGCACGACGACGGCCTGCCGGTGGCGCAAGACCTTCAGGACGTGCACCGGGTGCTCGAGGAGTCCTTCCAGGACCACTTCAGCAGCTACCGCGAGAGCTTCCCCGAGTTCGTCATGCGCCTGCGCGAGGACCCCGGCCACCGGTGGGACCACTGGTGGATCGCGACCGTCGAGACCGAAGGGGGCTCCCTCCCTGCCGGCGCCCTGGTGTCGACGGTGCTGCGGGAGGACGCCGACGGCTTCGAGGGCAGTTATGTCGACTACATCGGCGTGCACCGCAGGGCCCGCGGCCGTGGCGTCGCAAAAGCGTTGCTGCACACCGCCATCGCGGACGCCGCTCGTCGCGGACGCAACCGGGTCGGACTCGAGGTCGATGCCGACTCACCGACCGGTGCCGACGGTCTCTACACCTCGATGGGCTGGGTCACCGACTACCGCACCCAGTCCTGGCACCGCGAGCTCGACCTGCGCTGACCGCCCCGGCGCCGCGACCGGTGCTCAGCCCGACCAGATGTCGACGACCAGCCGGGTCGGGTTAGTGAGCAGGGTGACCCGGAACGGGCGCTTGTCGCCGCGAACCCCGACGAAGGCCTGGCCGACGGCCTCGAACCCGCCGTAGACCGGGAAGGCATCGGCCACCACGGTGCCGGCCAACGAGGTGACCGGGGCCTTGCCCGGTCGTGGTGCGTTCGCCGGCGGGATGCTCACCGAGCTGACCAGCACCTCGAGGAAGGCGTCGCCGCGCACGTCGACGACGTCGCCGCTGCCGTCTTCGGTCGGCTGGTCGACGTACTTCACCTGCAGGGAGGGCCGCCCGGAGCCGGGGAACTCCCAGACCACCCGGTCGTAGCCGGGGTGTCCACCGACCCGCACCCCGCCGATCGCGCCGAGGTCGCCGCCGAGGGCCGGGAAGCCCTTCGAGCTGACCGTTGTGAGCGAGAAGCCGGCCGGAACCGCTGCCGTGCCGCTCGGCGACGGGCTCACGCTCGCGGATGCCGTGTCGCTCGGGCTCGGGGTGGGGGTCGGCGTGCTGGGTGCCGGTGTGCTGGCGCTCGTGCCCGACGGCTGGGTCGGCGTGGGGTTGGGGGTGTCGTCGTTGGAGCAGCCCGCGAGGGCGAGCACGGCGAGCGACAGCGCGGCGACGGCTCGGGCGGTGGGTGAGGTGGGCGAGGTGCGGGACATGGCGACCTCCTTGCTCTCGACGGTACTCGCGGCCGGGCCCACCCTCCCGGCGGCTCGCCCGGGCGCGCCCACCGGACGACGCGGCCCACGCACGGTGCCGAGCGGCATACTCGGCGCCATGAACATCGGTCTGCGCGACCGCGTCCTGCCCGAGAACCAGCGGCGCACCCTCGAAGAGCTGTCCGACGACCTCGACCTGCGCACGGGTGACACCCGCGCCAAGCAGTCGGCGTTCTGGACGATGCTCGCGCTCAGCGGCATCATCGCCACGGCCGGTGTGCTGGCCGACTCCACGGCCACCGTCATCGGGGCGATGATCATCGCGCCCCTCTCGACGCCGATCATGGGCATCGCGCTCGGCATCGTGAAGCGTGAGCGGATCCGGGCCGGCCGGTTCGTCTTCCTCGGCGCCGTCGTGGTCGTGCTCCTTGGCTTCGTCGCCGCCTTCGTCGTGCCCGACATCGACCTGCAGACCAACTCACAGATCACCGGGCGCACCTCGCCCACGCTGGTCGACCTCATCGCCGCCATCGCCACCGGCTTCGCCGGCGCGGTGGGGCTGTCGCGCCGCGACGTCGCCGCGGTGCTCCCCGGCGTGGCCATCGCCATCTCCCTCGTGCCACCGCTCGCGGTCGTCGGCATCTGCGCGGGCGAGGGGTCGGTCGGGCTGGCCCTCGGCGCCCTGCTGCTCTTCTTGTCGAACCTGGTGTCGATGGTGATTGCCGGCACGCTGCTCTTCGCGGCGCTGGGCTACTCCGCCGATGCCGACCGCGAGGCCCGCCTGGTGGGGGCGGGGCGCAAGACCTACGTCAGGCTCGTCGCCCTGCTCGTGGCTGTGCTCGTGCCGCTCGCGCTCAACACGGCACTGGTGATCCTGCTGCACTCCTGGACCAGCAACATCCAGAGGGTCACCGAGGCGTGGCTCAGCTCAGTGCCGGAGGCCGTGGTCACCGACGTCACCTTCACGTCGAGGTCGTTCGTGATCGACGTGCAGGTCCCCCCGGGCCAGCTGCCCCCGACGCAGGACCTGCTCAGCGCGCTGCACGGTGAGGTGCCTGACGGCCTCGCCATCGTCCTCGACACCACCTACGGCGAAGAGGTGGCCGTGGGCACCACCGGAGCCACCGGGGCGAGCTGAGCAGCCGCGCCCGAACGCGCGGCCCGGCTCGGTAGGGTCACGCGCATGCATGGGAAGGCGGTGGGATGCCGGTGACGGCCCGCGAGCGCCACGCGCGTGCAGACTCCCTCCTTGCCCGTGTCATCGACCCCTTCGACCACGACCTGCCGCTGTCGGGCCTTCCCGAGGCGGCCGCCCTCGCCGGGCCCACGAACGAGCGGCTCACCGACGGCTTCTTCGAGGAGAACGCGCGCGAGTACCTCGCCATCGGTCGCGGCTGCACCCGGGCGATCGACGCCGAGGGTGGCGGCACCGAACGCATGGTCGTGAGCTGGGTCGAGAAGGCCCGACGGCGCGGCATCCTCACCAGGTGCCGGCCGGGAGCTATGGCGGCGAGGTCGTGCCCAGGTCTCGGCGACCAGTGACCTGACGCGCCGGCAGCCCACGATGCGGAGCCCCGAGGTGATCTCCAGCGGTCCACGTCGCCGGCGTGGCCGCGGAGGTATCTGCCGCGCGGTGGCCCGCTCCTTTCCTGCAGCACCCCGTCGCAGGAGGACCCATGTCGTTGACCGTCAGCAACCCCTCGCCCGCGCCCGCGCGGGCCCTCGAGGCCCGCAGCGCAGCCACGGTGAGGGCCCGTCCCGTGCCGGCCCCGGCGGGTCGCCGCCCGGCTCCCGACGCTGCGGCGCTGCCCACCCCGCGCCTCGAGCTGAGCGTCGGCACGGCCGTCACCCGCTACCTCGCGCTCGCCTCGGCGCTGCCCGGCACGGCGATCCACTACGCCGTGAAGGCCAACCCCCACCCGGTGCTGCTGCGCGCGCTCGCGCAGGCCGGATGCCGGTTCGACGTCGCCAGCCCCACGGAGGTGCGCGCCGCGCTCGCCGCCGGCGCCCCGGCATCCCACCTCGTGCACTCCAACCCGGTCGCACGCCGCGACCACCTCGCCGAGGCGTACGCCCTGGGGGTGCGGCTGTTCGTGGTCGACTCGACCGGCGAGGTCACCAAGGTCGCGGATGCCGCCCCCGGGTCGTCGGTGCTGGTCCGCATCGTCACCTCCGGGTCTGGCTCGGACTGGCCGCTGTCACGCAAGTACGGCTGCACCGTCGACGACGCGGTCGACCTGCTGGTGCGGGCGGGGCGCCTCGGGCTGGACCCCGCCGGGGCCTCGTTCCACGTGGGCTCCCAGCAGCGCGACCCGCAGGCCTGGGCCGCTCCGATCTCGTCGGCGGCACGGGTGTTCGCGGGGGTGCGCGCCAAGGGCTTCCAGCCGTGGCTGCTCGACCTGGGCGGCGGCTTCCCCGCCCGGCTCGACGCCGAGCCGCAGCCGGTGGCCGACTACGGCCGCGCCATCGACGCGCAGCTCACGGCGGCGTTCGGCGCCGACCGCCCGAGCACCCTCGTCGAGCCCGGTCGCGGCATCGTCGGGGATGCCGGCACGGTGGTCACCAGCGTCGTGGGGGTGGTCGACCGGGGTGGTGCCCGCTGGGTGTTCGTCGACGCGGGCGTCTTCACCGGGCTGGTCGAGACCCTCGACGAGGCGATCCGCTACCGGCTGGAGACCCCCGGAGTGGCCGGCCCGACCGGGCCGTGCGTGCTGGCCGGGCCGACCTGTGACAGCGCCGACGTTCTCTACGAGACCACCCCGGTCTGGCTGCCGCTGTCGCTCGCCGAGGGCGACGAGCTGCGCATCCACGCCGCCGGCGCGTACTCCACCTGCTACTCGACCGTGGGGTTCAACGGGTTCGCGCCGCTGCCCACCGTCGTCACCCGCTGACCACACCGACCCGCTCTTGGGCGAGCGGGACCTCGGGCTCTCAGGCGCGGTCGAGGGACGTGCACACGCAGACCCGGTTGCCGTCCGGGTCGGCGAGCACGGTGAAGGACGGCGCCTCCGAGTCGTCGATGACGGTTCCGCCGGCCCCGACCGCCGCGGCGATCCGCGCAGCAGCGGCCTCGGGCGCTATCCACAGGTCGAGGTGCCAGCGCTGCCGGGGCACGTCGTGCGGCTCGGTGCCCTGGAACCACGTCGACGGCAGCCGGCCGGTGGGGTCGACCACCGAGTCACCCACGACGTTGTGGGCGTCGCCGGTGAGCAGCGCCGCCCAGAACGGGCCGATCCGCGAGTCGTCCGAAGTGTCGAGGGCGAGCTCGACCTCGACGACGTCGCCCGGTGCCGCCGTCACCTCGTGCCGACGCGCCACCTCGCTGACCAGCCGGGCCAGGGTGGCGTCGTCGGCGCGCAGCCGCAGGCCCTCCCCGGCCGGGCGGCTCGCGACCCGGACGTCGACGTGGGTCGACGTGAGGCCGAACTCGAGGTGGTCGGCGAGCCCTGCGTCGGTGGCCGCGCGCACGGCCCCTGCGACGAAGTCGGCCCCCACTGCAGGGTCACCGGTACGGAACCTCGCGTGCAGGCGCTGGGTCAGCCGACGCCAGTCGGCGAGGTCGGCATCGACGATGTCCTGGTTGCTCAGCGTGTCCATCCGGGCACCCTGCCACCGCCCACCGACGGAACGGGCCCCTGCGCACGACCACCTCGAGCACCCACCGGCCGCCCACGGCATCCCACCGCGCAGCGAGAGGGAGAGCGCTACCCAGGCAGGTGCAAACCGCAGTGACGTAGGTTCCGGCGAGATCTCTCGCGGGGCGAGCCGCTGACCTGCGGCTGGGCAAGATGCCGGGATACAAGCATTCTCACTATCTTGTCCGAATCCTCAGGCCTCGCAGTTCCACGGTCCGGCCGACGGCGACCGATCGTCCGGGATGTGTGGGTGATCCGTCCTCAACCGCCGAATGTCTGACGGTTGTGGTTCGGCGCTGATGGCGCCATAATGGCGCCATGCCTAGTGTTCAGATCAAGGACGTCCCCGAGAGCACCCACGCGGTGTTGCGCGAGCGGGCTGCTGCCGCTCACCAGTCGTTGCAGGAGTACCTGCGCTCCCGCCTGATCGCCGAGGCCAGCCAACCCACGGTGGAGGAGGTCCTGGACCGGGCCGGCGGGCGGTCGGGCGGGTCGGTTTCGTTGAAGGATGCCGTCAAGACGGTGCAGGGGGATCGTGCTCGTCGTTGACGCCAGTGTCCTCGCGGTCGCGTTGGCCGACGACGGCCCCGATGGGGATGCTGCTCGCGCCCGCCTTCGCGGTGAGACGCTGGCAGCGCCAGAACTGGTGGACCTGGAGGTCGCCTCGGTGTTGCGTCGTCAGAACCGCTTGGGGATGGTCGACAACCGCCGGGCCGAGCTGGCCCTGACCGACTTGGCGGCACTGCCGATGCACCGCGCCGCGCACCTGGTGTTGTTGTCACGCTGTTGGGAGCTGCGGGACAACCTGACCACCTACGACGCCGCCTACGTCGCACTGGCCGAAGCCCTGGACGCGACCCTGCTCACCGGCGACCGACGACTCGCCCGTGCGGCCGGCCCCACCTGCACCATCGAGCTGCTCAAGACGCCCCGCCACTGAGCGACGCTCAACCATGCGGAACTGCCGCGGATAGTGCCTCTGGCGGCTTTGCCGATGTGCGGGTTCAGCCTCGGTGTCGATCGGCGCTGCGAATTTGCCCGACCGTCCGGGACACCTGCCTCTGGGACCGGGGCGTCGCCGACGGCGATGCTCTCATGGAACGCCCGCGGCTGTCGGGCCGATGAAGGAGCCAGCCCATGCCTACTCGCTATCGTGCCGTCGGCGCGATCACGCTGTTCGTCGGGGGCGCGGCGGTCCTGCTGCAGTACCTCGTGACCCCATTGAGCGGCGACATGACAGGCAAGGAAGTCGTTGCAAAGGTCACTGAACACCACGCCGCCATGGGATGGGCACTGGCGTTGGACTTCCCGGTACTGCTCGCCGCGCCCGCGTTCCTCTACGTCGGACACCTGGCACGGGCTCGCACGTCGGTACTCGCCTCAGTCGCGGCCGCATTCCTGTTCTTCCCGTTCGTCCTCAGCCTCCCGGCCGCGATGGGTCTGGACGGCCTGGCCTTCCTCGCTGGCTCGGAACCCGACAAGGGAGCAATGGCCCATCTCGTGGACAGCTGGATGAGCTCCGGGTGGTTCGCACTCAGCCTGCTTCCCTACTTGTTGCTGCAGGTGGTCGGGTCGGTTCTGATGGCGGTCGCCCTCTTCAGGATCAGGGCGGTCCCTTCCTGGGTCGCCGTCGGGACCGGCCTGTGGCCGCTGTTCGGCATCGCCGGCCAGGAGAGCGGCATCCGCGTCATCGGCGTCATCGGATACACGCTGCTCTTCGTGACGTGGGCCTGCCTCGCCATGAGCCTGGTGCGCACCCGCCGGTCGACCCCGGCCGAGCCCGCCCTCGTCAGGGCCTGACAACCACCTGGTGCGAGCGGGACAATGCCGTGATGAGCCGTTGGGCCGTCGCCGTTGGCCGCGTGGGCATCGCCTGCGCGGCTCTGGGCGCGACCGTGTCGCTGCTCGTGGTGGCAGCGTGGGACCACGGTCCCTACGCGATCCTCATCGGCGTGGAGACGATCGCGATGGTCCCGCTCGCGATCGTGGGTGCGAGCGCGGTGCGTGCGGCTCCACGCAGCGTCGTGGGGTGGCTGCTGCTGGCCGGCGGCGCGTTCCTTCCCGTGGCCACCGCGTCGTTTCTCTATGCGCGAGCGGCGTTCGACCCGGGCCGCGACCTTCCCCTCCCCCTCCTCGCGGGATGGCTGGACGGATGGCCGTGGGTGCCTGCGCAGCTCGGTGTCGCGCTCTTCGCGCCGCTGCTGTTCCCCGACGGGCGGCTCCCGTCGAAGCGGTGGCGCCTCGCGATCGGCATCGACATCGGCCTGTGCGTGGCGCTTCTCGTGGCAACGGTCTTCGACCCGCATCTCCTCGACTGGCCCGACCGCCACAACCCGACCGGTGTCGCCGGTGGTCTCGGGTCCCTTGCCCACGGCCTGATGGCCGCTATCGTCCTGGTCGCGCCGATGACACTCGCTGGAGCGATCGGCTTTGAGATCAAGCAGCGCAGGGCGACCGATCCGGCAGCCCGCTCCGCGGCACGACTCGTCAGGCCCGCGGTGTGGCTGCTCTCGGCGTCGTGGTGGGTGTGCGTGGTGATCTCCCTCTCGGGAGCGCCGTCGGTCTACGCGCTGCCGTTCGAGTCACTCGGGATGGTCGCGGTGGGCGTGACCTGCTGGGTGGCAATCCGGCGCTACGGCCTCTTCGACGCTCGGCTCGTCGTACGACGCAGTCTGGTGTACGGCGCGCTGAGCGCCTCCATCCTGGTCGCGTACGGAGTGGTCGCGTTCGTGCTCACGAGTGCCGGCGCCGCTCACGCGACCGCGCCGGTCGCGCTCGTGGTCGCCATCCTGGTCGCGGTGCCGTTGCGTGACAGACTTCAGCGGCTCGCGAACCGCGCCGTCTTCGGCCTGCGCGACGACCCCGCCGCGACGCTGCTCCTGCTCGGCGACCAGCTGGAGCGAGCCGTCGCCGCAGACGACGTGCTGCCGACGGCCGCCCAGTCGCTGCGCAGCGCGCTGCGACTCCAGCATGTCGCAGTCCTCGACGGCGATGAGCTGGCGGCCGAGGCGGGGCAACCCGGCGGGGGCCGAACGGTCGAGGTCTCGCTCGTGTACGCCGGCGAGACGGTCGGCACGCTCGTCGCGACGCAGTCGGAGGGCGACACCCCGATGGGGGTCGAGAGGCACGCGCTGCTGACGGGCATGGCGCGTCCCGTCGCCGCCGCTCTCCGCACCACGGCGCTCAGCCGTGACCTCGTGGCCTCGCACGAGCGCCTCGTCTCGGCGACCGAGGAGGAGCGCCGTCGGCTGCGACGAGATCTTCATGACGGTCTGGGGCCCGCCTTGTCCAGCGCGGTGCTCGGCGTCTCGCGTGCCCGCGCCCTTCTCGACACGCGACCCCAGGCAGCAGCGGCACAATTGGAGACGCTCACCGCCCAGCTTCAGGAGGCCGTCGCCGACGTGCGACGTCTGGTCTACGACCTTCGTCCACCGGCCCTGGACCACCTCGGCCTGGTCAGAGCACTGGACGAGCAGGCCACGTCGCTGGGCACCTTCACGGTCATCGGCCCCAGGTCGACGCCACCGCTGCCAGCAGCGGCCGAGGTCGCGGCGTTCCGCATCGCGATGGAGGCGATGACCAACGCCGTCCGACACGCGAGAGCGAACACGGGCTCAGTCGAGATCCGCGTCGACGACGGCCTCCACCTCGTCGTCAGCGACGACGGGCTCGGGATACCGGACGGGTACCGTGCAGGCATAGGGATCACCTCGATGCGCGAACGCGCGACAGAACTGGGCGGCACGTGCGTGGTCGAGGCCAATCCTGCCGGGGGGACCGTGGTGCGGGCATGGCTGCCGACGTAGCGGGCATCACGGTCGTGGTCGTCGACGACCACCCGATGTTCCGCGCCGGACTGCGCACGCTCGTCGAAGACGCAGATGGACTCACGCTCGCTGGTGAGGCCGCTGACGCCGCGACGGCGATCGAGGTCTGCGAAGAGGTCGTACCCGACGTCGTCCTCATGGACGTAAAGATGGCCGGGGACAGCGGCATCGAAGCCACCCGCCACATCGCTGGCACGCTCCCGCACGTCGCCGTACTTATGCTGACGATGCTCGAGGACGACACGTCGGTGTTCGCAGCGATGCGAGCGGGCGCTCGCGGCTACATCCTGAAGGGCTCGACACCCGACGTCATCGTGCGAGCGATCCGCACAGTCGCATCGGGCGAAGTGATCTTCGGCGCCGCCCTTGCCGGCCGCATGGGCCACTTCTTCACCGCTGGCCGCGACGGCGACGCGCATCCCTTCCCCGAGCTGACCACGCGCGAACGGGACGTGCTCGGACTCATCGCCGACGGTCGATCCAACCCGGACATCGCGGAGTCGCTCGGTCTGAGCGAGAAGACGGTGCGGAACAACGTCACGAACATCTTCGCCAAGCTGCTCGTCACAGATCGAGGCGCCGCCGTCGCGAAGGCGCGCACTGCCGGGCTCGGCTCGACCGACCCCACCCGGTGAACCTGCTGCCCTCGAGCTCCAGGACAACTCAGCCCGTACCGAGCGCTGCAGCGCTCTGGGCAACCTCGATCGACTCGGGGCCTGCTCCCTAGGCCCGGACGTGAGGCCTAAGATGCCCGTTCTGCTAGCTCTCGGCCACTTCGAGCACCGGGGCGCGACCGACCACCACTCCAGTCACGACCATCCGCTCACGCCGCCATCAGCACGCGCCCGCACCGCAACGTCGCTTGAACCATCGCTTCCCCACGTCTGCAGCGTGCCATGCGATCCGCACTATGCCGCAGGCAGCGCCTGCGGCAAGCTACTTTGCGCGGCCGGCTTGAGGCGGGCTCGTTGGGCAAGGTGTCAGGCTCAGCGTCGTGCAGTCTTGGCTGCTTCTCCACACCAGCCGCCGCGCACAGGCCCGTGCTTCGTCACCCGGAAGCCGGCCTGGGCGGTCCGCCCAGCCCGGCATCCCGCGCGAGCATCCCTGCCTGGAGCCGATCGCTGACCTGGAGCTTGACCAGGACGCTCGAGGTGATGTTGCTGACCGTCTTGGACGCCAGGCCGAGGTCGGCGGCGATCTCCGCCGGGCGCCTGCCTCGGGCGAGGAGATCGAGCCCGTCCATCTCGCGAGGGGTGAGGTGTGGGAAGGGCTGAGGTGGACGCGGGGAAGGGGTCGTGAGTTGCCGGAGAACTCTGGCGGCGACCCCCGGGCCGAAGACCGCCTCGCCGGCCGCAACCCCGCGTACCGCCCTCTCGATCTCCTCCTGTTCTGATCCCTTGAGCAGGTAGCCGCGAGCGCCGGCCCGCATCGCGGCGAAGAGTGAGTCGTCGTCGCTGAACATGGTCAGGACGCACACCGGGGTATCCGGCAGCAGGCGAGCCAGCTCCCGCAGGGCGTGGAACCCGTCCGAGCCCGGCATCTGCAGGTCCAGCAGGACGACCTCCGGCCTGTGCAGGATGGCCTCACGCACGGCGCCCTCGCCGTCGGATGCCTGCGCAACCACCTCGATACCCGGAAGGGAACCGAGCGCGTCGTTCAGCCCCTGTCGCATGGCAGCCCTGGATCAGTCTGAAGCCCGTGTGGTGGTTCTTGCTTCTCTTCCTCCTGCCCCCGCTCGGCTTCCTCGTCCTCGTCGTGAACCTGGCCGTTCACAGGCACAAGCCAGGAGGCGTCACGATCGCGATCCTGCGCCACGGCCTCCTCGACATCCGTGTCCTGATGACCCGGGCCATCGGGTACCTGACGTTGTCTGCGGTGATCTTCGCGGCCTATGCGGTCCTGGTGCTCGTGCTCGCTGGGGTCGTCCCGGCCCTCGTGGTGGCCCTGATGGCCCTCCCGCTCCGTGTCAGGCTGCAGTCCGTCGCCGAACGCCTGATGTACGGCGAGCGTGGGGATCCGACCGGGTTGGCGACCCGGGTCGGTGCGGCGCTGCACGACCTCGGCGATGGACTTGAGCAGGTGCTCACCGGGCTCCGCCCGGGCGAGCGCCACCTCACCGCGCGCGACAAGCGAATCCTCGCCATGCTCGCAGGTCCCCTGGCCGTCGCGGTCACCGCCTCGAACAAGGCCCATGCGCTGCAGGCGTCCCGGAGTCGTCTCGTCACAGCCAGAGAGGAGGAGCGCCAGCGCCTCCGACGAGACCTGCAGGACGGCCTGGGCACGCTCCTGACCGCGGTGGTCCTGACGGCCGATGCGGCGTCGAACACCTGGGCCACGGACCCCCACCGCGCGGCTCGTCTGGTGACCTCGGTTCGGGCCGAGCTGCGCACTGCCGTGGCAGAGGTCCACCGCATCGTGGAGGACCTCGCCCCTCTTGCCGTCGACCAGCTCGGCCTCGTCGCCGCTTTGGAGGTCCGAGCCGCGCGTGCGGTCACCGGTGCGGACGGTCGACCCCTTCAGGTCACGGAGGAGTCCCTGATCGCCGAGCCGCTCCCCGTGGCCATCGAGGTCGCCGCCTATCGCATCGCGACGGAAGCCCTGACCAATGTCGTGCGCCACGCGCACGCCTCACGCGCCACCATCCGCCTCGTGACGGTCGAGGGCATCCTCGAAGTGGCGGTGCTCGATGAGTGGCACTCCGGAGTATGGGGGCCGGGGGTAGGGACCACCACGATGCGCGAACGTGCCGAGGAGCTGGGGGGCCGTTGTGAACCCGGACCGGGACCGCACGGCGGGCTCGTGAGGGCGCTCATCCCGATCGGCACACCATGATCCGCGTCCTCGTCGTCGACGACCACCCAGTCGGTTTCCCCGGTGCTGCGTAGTCAATTGTGGGGCAATCGAATTGGCGTATCGGGCGGTTGCGTCGGCCTGTGGATGCGACCGGGGGAGGGCGACCCAGCCATCATCGACCAGAACCGTTTCGAGCGGGCGGAACCTGCCCCCCCGGGTGTGCGTCGTACCGCCATGCGTCGAGCCGTGCCCGTCTTGCTCGCCCTCGCCGGTGTGGTCTTCCTGGCCGGGTGCGGGTCCACCACTCCCGGCACGCCCGGCGCCACCTCCGCGAGCGCCACGCCGACCTCGCCGGACTCGACCACCACCACCGGCACCATCCCCACCGCGACCCCGTCGGACAAGGTCACGACGACCACTCTCACCGGAATGGTGACGCGTGCGGCGGTCGAGGGGAGCTGCCTGGTGCTCGTGGCGGGCGACCGGACCTACCTGCTGGTCGGCGCGGTCACGGGCCTCACGGCGGGCCAGGAGGTGGTCGTCACCGGCCACGTCGACCCGGCCGTGGCCACGACCTGCCAGACCGGGACGCCCTTCATGGTCGAGAGCGTCGAGCCGGGCGGCGCGTCCACCGGATGACGACTGCGGGGGTCCGGCGTGCGCCGGACCCCCGCAGTCTCGTGTGGTGGGCCGAGCCCACCGTCGCTCAGCCGGTGACCGAGACCACCGTCGTGGCCACCGTGGCGCCGTCGATCTCGTGGCTCACGGTGCCGAGGTAGCTGGTACCGGCGGTCAGCCCCGACCAGGCCAGGCCCACGGTGGTGGAGCCACCGACGACCGCCGTCACCGGGCTGCCCGACGTGACCTGCAGGCTGCCACCCGTTGTCGAGGGCACCAGCCAGCTCTGCAAGGTGTACGGCGTCGCCGGCGACCCGACCGCCCATCCGTGGACGACCATGGTGTACGTGCCGTCGGCCGGGTTGGTCAGGGTGATCTGCTCGTTCGTCCCGCCGTTGGTGCTCGCGGCGATGATGCTGCCGTCGGGACCCAGGAGGTAGAGGTCCAGGTCGTCAGCACCGGGCAGGACGAGCGACCACTTGGCCAGCGCCACCCCGGACAGGGTGAACGGGATCAGGTCGACCCCCGAGCCGTCGTCAGCGCTCGGGTACGTCTGGTCGGGGTCCTGGTCGATCGTGCCGTTGGTGTCCGTCGCCGGCACGAGGCCGTGCGGCGTCGCCGTGTAGGCGCCGGCCAGACCGAACTGCACGTCCACCGAGGCCGAGCCCGAAGCGCCCGTGGCACCGGTCAGCGTGGCCGGAGCCGCGATGTCGACACCCTTGACCGCGATGGGACTGCGCACGGCATAGCCGCCGCCCTTCCAGGTGAGCGCACCGAACCTCCACTCACCGGACGGGGCACTGCCCTTGTTGGTGATGGTGACGGTGAACGTCGCCGAGGCGCCGTCGGCGATCCGCAGGGTCGACGGTGAGACCTTGACGGAGTAGCCGGCCGGGGCCTCGATGCGCGGGCTGAAGGTGCCCTTGTGGCCGGAGACGTTGGTCACCGTGCGGGTCACTGTCGTCGAGCCGGGGAGGGCCTCGACGCCGATCGAGGCGTAGTTGAGGTCCGCCGCGGTGGTCGGCACGCCGGAGCCGGCGAGTGAGGCGCAGGTCGCGTCGGGGTTGCCGAACGCCTCCCGGCCCTCGGCGCACAGGAACCCGAGGTAGTCGAGGAACCCGGCCTCGTAGACCAGGCCCGGCTGGAAGGCCGATCCCTTGTCGCCCGGCTGGCCCGTGACGGCGAGGCCGGCGCCCATGGCGAACGGCCCGGCCGGGGTCCTGCGGTCGTAGTCACGGACCTTGGTGTCGGCGGTCGTCATCAGGGCCGACTTGGCCTCGGCGGCGGACCACTCCGGGTGGGCCTGCTTGAGCAGCGCGTAGGTCCCTGCGACGACCGGGCTGGACATCGACGTGCCCGCGATGGCTTGGAACAGCTCACCGGGCGGCTGGGTGCCGGGGGACGGGTCCGGCGTGTCGCCGGCCATGATCTGGACGCCCGGGGCGCTGATGTCCGGCTTGATGATGTCGCCCGACGTCGGGTTCTCGCCCCGGCTGGAGAAGTTGGCCACCGTCGGGGTGGGGAACGGTGCGGTGCTGATGCCCTCGTTGACGAGCTGGCCGACTGGATGGCGCGAGGAGTTGGTCCAGTCACGGATGGCCTGGCCGGGGGTGTTGTCCACCATCACGGTCGGCACGAAGAAGTTGTCCGTGAAGATGTTGTCGACGTCGTTCTGGTTGTAGAGGACCATCCCGACACCTCCGGCCCGCTGGACCTCGAAGCTCTTCTCCACGCGGCCGTTGCTGCCGCGACCGCACAGGACGATCTTGCCGGTCACCTTGGCCGGGTCGAGGGTGCCCGAGAGGCAGAGGTTGGCTCCGGTGCCGCCTGCTGCAGCGGCATCCACGAACTCCGCCTTGGGGGTGCCCTTGGTCACCGAGCCACCGACGTAGGAGCGGCCGTTGCCGAGCTTGACGACACCCTTGTAGAAGGTCGGGTACGTGGTCGCACCGACGCCGGTCACCCACGGGACGTCGGCGGGTCCGCCGATCGTCTTGGCCCCCGGGCCGCTGTTGCCGGCGGAGACGGCGGTGAAGACCCCGGCGTCCGCCGCGAACAGGAACGCGATCGTGTCGGCGCTCACGGTCTGCGCGCCACCACCGATCGAGTAGTTGATGACGTCGACCCCGTCGGCGACCGCCTGGTCGATGGCCGCTGCGAGGTCGGAGGTGTAGCCACCGAGGTCGCCGAGCGCCTTGTAGGCGATGACCTGGGCGTCGGGGGCGATGCCGGAGACGACGCCCTTGCCGACACCGAAGATGCTGGCCTTGACGTCGGCGTCACCGGCGGCGGTGGAGGCCGTGTGCGTGCCGTGGCCGTCGTTGTCGCGGGCGGAGTCGAACTCGTACGGCTCCAGCCCGGTGTTGGCCTTGTAGGTGTCCAGGAACTCACGCGCGCCGACGAGCTTGTTGTTGCAGGTGAAGGGCACGTCGTTGGGGTTCCATGCGGTGTTGCCGAAGTCGCACGCCGAGCGCTCTGAGCTGTCGAAGGTCGGCGCTGCGGGGAGCTTCGCGTTGGGTGCGAAGCTGGGGTGCTCGGGCCAGATGCCGGTGTCGATGACGCCCACGAGGACGCCCTTGCCGGTGATGCCCTTGGCGTACGCATCGCCCTTGCCGGTGAGGCCGAGGAAGCTGTTGAGTCCGTTGATCCCGGCCTTGTCGTCGCCATGACCATTGCCGTGACCACTGTCGTGACCACTGCCCCCGGACGAGAGTGCCATCGGCTGGCGGAGCTCGTCGGGCAGGACGAGGGCGACTCCGGGAGCGTGGGAGATCTTCTCCGCTCCACGCAGGTCGGTGCGGACTGCGAAGCCGTTGACCGCCGTCACGTAGTCGGTGGTCTTCCTGGCCGCCGACACTCCGGCGTTCTTGAGCACCGCGTCGTGCGTGGCGCGGATGGCTGCCTTGCGCTTCTTGCCAGTGGGGGTGCCGAGGTCCTTGACCTTCATCGACCGGGTCAGCGGGTCGGCCTTCATCACGACGATGTAGCTGCCGGTGCTGCTCTTCTCGACGCCCGGCGCGGCCGGTGCGCCGGCGGGCGACGCGGCCGCAGCCAACCCGGGGGACGTGGCAACGCAAAGGGCCGCCGTGGCGGCCCCTGCGACAGCGATGATGCCTCTCACGACAACACTCCTCCTGCCCGGCGAACCGGACCTGGTCGACAGAAAAAATGGGGACTGGCTTGCCCGAGGGCCCTGCTGACGATCGCGCCGTTCCCTCGCCGGAATCTAGACCCCATCGGGTCGCGAGCGCACCATTTGGGGTGGACCAGTTCTGAGCGGCGCGCCCGGGTGCTCAGGAGTCGCAGAGGAACGGGGCTCGCCCGCTGCCGGCGTGGTAGTGGAAGACGCGCCCATCGACGGCGAGCCGCACGTACGTACCGTCGACGGGCACCTGCGGGTAGGCGCGGCCCGGCTGTGGGCAACCGCACGAGGCGTCCGACCACGTCACCGCGCCTGCCGCCTCCACCGTGATCACCCCGGAGCTTCCCGTGGCGGCCCCGGCGACCGGGAGGCCGAGCCGCGCAGCGAGATCCGCAACCGCCGCGTCCACCAGGGGTCGCAGCTGCTCGTCGACGCCCTCGACGAGGGCCTCCTGGCGGGAACCGCGTGGTTCCGGCAGGTCGCCGCTCGGGCGCAGGTGCGCCCGGAACTCGTCGGAGGACATGGGGCCGGCCACGCCACCACCGTAGTTCGCGACGCCTTTGCCGGCGCGCCAGAATGACGCCCGCCACCAACACAAGACGGTCAGGTCAGCAGGCCAGGCGTGGTCCTGTACGGGCCACTGTTCGAAATCGTCCTGAGCGGAGTCCGCCGGCCCGAAGCCGTCGTCGCGGCGGTCGCTCGCGGGTACTTCCGTAGCCGTTCCTCGGACACCCCGGTGCTTGCGAACGACGCCTGCGCGTCCATCAAGGACACCTTGTTGGCGCCCCCGGCCATGTCTGGCCAGCGCAGTTGGACTGCGTCGTCCTCCCAGAAGCAGATGGGGCAAATCTCGTACAACCCAGGGGAGTCGCCGAAGGTGAGGTAGCCGCAGCACGGGCACGGGAAGGACACGCTGTCATGTTGCACCCAGGCTGAAGCAGCGGCCCGGGATATCCGCAGTTGCGCCGCAGATCGCGCTACCCGTAGTGGTAACGGCAGGCGGCGATCCGAACCTCCTGGCCGACGAGTTTGTAGACCAGACGGTGCTCGTCGGTGATGCGTCTGGACCAGTAGCCGGCGAAGTCATGCTTGAGCGCCCCCGGTTTGCCGATGCCCTCGTTGCCGTTGCGCTGGATATCTGCGAGGAGCAGGTTGATCCGCCTGCGGACCCTGCGGTCCCGGGCTTGCCACCAGAGGTAGTCCTGCCAGGCGTTCTCGTCCCAGACGAGCAACACGTCAGACGGTCTCGATGACGTCGTGCGCTTCGCCGCGGCCGGCTTCGAGGCGCTCCATGGCGTCCAGCAGTCGGCGCGCGTTGGCGGGTGAGCGCATCAGGTACGCCGTCTCACGCAGTGACTCGTAGTCCTCGAGGGACACGATGACGACCGGGTCATGGCCGGCGCGCGTGATGATGACTTCCTCGCGGTCGTTGGCGACGCCGTCGAGCACCTCGGCGTAGCGGGCGCGGGACTCGGTGTAGCTCATCGTCTTCATGGTGACCTCCTGTACGGAAAACTGTACGTCAGTCTCGCGAGCGGTGCATCCCGTCCTGACGCCGATCCACTGTCCTGCCGCCGATCGTGTCGATCCGCGGCGCTGGCGCGGTGAGTCGGGGAGGATCTGCTCATGGGGCGCCTCAGGATGACGGCCACGACGATGGTGGTGGGCATTGCCCTGTTTGCCTTGACGGGTTGCGCCACACTTTCGCGGGAAAGCGCCTCGCCGCCACCGGGTACAGCAGCTGCCGACGTGCTCGACACGTATCTACGCGCCCTCGTGGCGGGCGACTGCGCCACCGCCCACGCGGCCGCGACATCCACCTTCGCCACCGACCCTTCGGAGCTCTGTGGCAAGGTGAGGTTCTCCGCGTTCCACGTGCGCGCAAACCCAGCGACACCGGGCCCCAATGAGGTGGTCTACATGACCACCCTCACCACGAACGGGAACAGTGACGGCACCATCGCTCGAGGCCAGACCGACTGGTTCTACGGCCTCGAACGTGAAGGCGACCAGTGGCGGCTCGCCAGTGGAGGGTCAGGTCCGTAAGAGAGCCTGCCTATGCCGCAGATCGCGCATGTCAGCCCAGCCAATTGGCGCGCCTTTGTGTTGGGTAGGCCCGGGCATGGAGGCGTCAGACCTCACGTACTTGCGCATTGTCGCGGTCGGCGTTGGCGATGATGGCGTCGTGGACGTAGCCCGATAGTCCTGGGGCCATGTCGTCGAAGTTGCGTCCGATGCGTTGGTTGGCCAGGAATGTCGCGGCCATCTGTCGGTGCAGGTCGTAGTCGCAGTCGTGGAACCAGTGGTTGACGTGCTGGCGGTGTGATTCGGCCAGGTCCATGACGGCTGGGTCGTCGGGGCGGCTCCCGGCGTTCTTGGCGTCGAGCAGGCTCTGATGGATGGTGGCCTGCTCGTGGCGCAGGGTCATCCAGTCATGCCGTGAGTACCCGGCCACGCGATCGCGCCGCTGGTTCCAGCTGTCGGTGCCCGCCCACGTGTCGGCGGCGCGGGCGGCGTTGTCCTCCAGGGTGGTGGAGCCGAATACCTCGAGCCGTTCGCGTGCGGTCAGGGTGATGCCCAGGGACCGTGCGGCCAGTTCGCGGTCGACAGCCTGCAGCAGGGCTTGGTAGTGCTGGACGCGCTCGGTCAGGGCGGTGCGGTGGCCTCGCAGCTCGTCTTCGACGGAGACGGTGGCATCGGACAGCAGCCTGGCGATGGTGTCGAGGTCGACGTCGAGGAACCGGTAGTACAGGATCCGCTGAAGCCTGTGCAGATCCGCGTCGGAGTAGAGCCGGTATCCGCCCGGGCTGCGGCGGCTCGGGACGAGCAACCCGATGTCGTCCCAGTGGTGCAGCATGCGCACCGATGCCCCGGTCAGCGCCGCGACCGAGCCGACGGTGTGCTCCTCAGTGGTGTCCATGCCCACCACCGTGGACCCTCACACCGTGTGGGGGTCAACCCCACCCCGGTACGGCCGCGGGGACCGGCCGGTTCTGTCGCGGCGGTGAAGCGGCCGGTGTGTGGGTCAGTGGGCGCCGGTGAGGCGCCCGGCGAGGCGTTCGTGCCGTTCGTTGCTGGCCTCGTTCAGGCCGATGATGGTGACGTTCTTGCCCTTGGAGCGGTATTTGGTGGTGATGGCGTCGAGGGTGGCGACGGTGGAGGCGTCCCAGATGTGGGACTGGGACAGGTCGATGACGATGTTCTTGGGGTCGCCGACGTAGTCGAACTGGTAGATCAGGTCGTTGCTGGAGGCGAAGAACAGCTCACCGACCACGGCGTAGACGCGGGTGTCGGGGTCGGGGTGGGCGACGTCGACCACGCTGGTGAAGTGCGCGACGCGGCGGGCGAACATGATCATCGCGACGATGACGCCGACGATGACGCCGATGGCCAGGTTGTGGGTGACCACGACGACGGCGACGGTGGCGACCATGACCAGCGTCTCGCTCTTGGGCATCCGGCGCAGTGTGGCCGGGGAGATGCTGTGCCAGTCCATGGTGCCCACGGAGACCATGATCATCACGGCGACCAGGGCGGCCATCGGCATGATGCCGACGATGTCGCCCAGCCCGACGACGAGGATGAGCAGGAACACCCCGGCAAGGAAGGTCGAGATGCGGGTGCGGGCACCGGAGCCCTTGACGTTGATCATCGTCTGGCCGATCATCGCGCAGCCGCCCATGCCGCCGAAGAAGCCGGTGATGATGTTGGCGGTACCCTGCCCCCACGCTTCGCGGGTCTTGTTGGAGTGGGTGTCGGTGACGTCGTCGACCAGCTTGGCGGTCATCAGCGACTCCATCAGCCCGACCAGGGCCATGGCCAGCGCGTAGGGGCCGATGATCGACAGGGTCTTCAAAGTCAGTGGGACGTTCGGCAGGAACAGACTGGGCAGGCTGTCCGGCAGCTGGCCCTGGTCCCCGACGGTGGGCACCGCGATCGAGGCGGCGACGGTGACGATGGTCAGCCCGACGATGGCAACCAGCGGCGCCGGGACCACCTTGGTGACCTTCGGCAGGAACACCATGACCGCGATGCCGGCTGCGACCAGCGGGTAGACCGCCCACGGCACACCGATCAGGTGCGGCACCTGGGACAGGAAGATCAAGATGGCCAGGGCGTTGACGAACCCCACCATCACCGAGCGCGGGATGAACCGCATCAGCTTGGCGACACCGGCCAGGCCCAGCGCAACCTGGATGGCCCCGCCCAGGATGACGGTCGCGATCAGGTAGTCCATCCCGTACTCGCGCACCACCGGTGCAATGACCAGCGCAATCGCGCCGGTGGCGGCGGAGATCATCGCCGGGCGCCCACCCAGGAACGCGATGGACACCGCCATGGTGAACGAGGCGAACAGCCCGACCCTGGGGTCGACACCGGCGATGATCGAGAACGCGATCGCCTCCGGGATCAACGCCAGGGCAACCACCAGCCCGGCGAGGACCTCGGTACGCAGGCGCGCCGGTGAGCGCAGCGCGGCACGCACGGAGGTCACCTCGCGCTCGTGTGGGAAGACCTCGGCGGTGACGTCGTCCTCGGGGGTGAGGAGAGGGGTTTCGGGCATCAGGGAACTCCGGATCAAGGTGCTTGGCGGTCGGGACACGACCGATGGGATCCGGACGACGGCGGCCGGGTCGGAGGAAACGGTGGTGGGGCTCAGCCCACGACGGTGCGCAGTTCGGCAGCGAAACTCTTGGCGTTGTCGACCCGGCAGGTCAGCTCGACCAACTTGGTCTCAGTGAGCTTCCGGTAGTGCTCCAGCCGGGTCAGCAACCCGGCCCGGGTCTTGCTGGACAGGCGTGGGCTGGCCAGCCGCTCACGGATGTCGATGATCTCGGCCATCTCCTCGAGCGTGAAGTCCAGCGGCTTCATCTGCTTGACCAGCAGCAGCCGGTCTACCGAGGCTTGCGTGTAGAGCCGGAAGCCGCCCGGGCTGCGCTGCGCCGGCGGCAGCAGGCCCACGTCCTCGTAGTGCCGGATCGTGCGCAGGCTCAGCCCGGTGCGCTCGGCGACGTCGCCGATCTGCAGCGCCGCGCTGCCGGTCAAGGATGCGTTCGTGATCAATGATGACTTCCCGTCGGTCTGCACAGGGGTCGGCTGTGGTGGTCCTCACCCGTGGCAAGAACCTGACCCTACCCTCACGTAAGGGAAGTCTCCCAATCGCTCGGCTCCCCGAGCCCACGGGCCGATCTGCTCCAAGAAGCGTCCGGAATGCCGCCGTTGGTGGGGGTTTCAGTCTGTGAGTCCTATGCCGCCGATCGTGCCCCAATGTTTCGCCGCCCAGGCAGGCGAGGACACAGCTCAGGTGCTTCTGCCGCAGGCCGCGGCACGTCTATGTAGCCTCGCCGTGTGGATGTCGGACTGGACTTTCGCATCAACTGGGTCAGCCTGTGGATCTTCTTGGGCTTGGCCGTCGCGGTCGCGCTCTACGCACGGCATGTGTCCGGCGGGTGGATGCGGCCATGGCTGAATATCAAACCCGTGTGGTGGTTCTTGCTTCTGTTCCTCTTGCCACCGCTTGGTCTTCTCCTTCTCGTGGTCAACCTCGTCGTCAACCGGCACAAACCGGGAGCCATCACCGGCCCAGATGCCGCCGGATGAAGTCCCGTGATCCTGGGGAGGCGCTTTACCTCAATGCCGGTGATAGGGCGAGGGCTGCTGCCGAGGTCCGGGCGTGTAGGCGCTCAAGGTCGACCCCTCGTCTCCGCCAACAGGGCCTGCTGCGCCCACGGACGGACAACTGGCTGCAGCGAGTCGCCGTCCGAGCACGGCGAGGCCTCGTCGGAAAGGTGTTGATCCGTCCGTGGGCGCGCTCGCCCCTAAGTGCCGCGAGTGCGGATGGCCGCTCGCTTGGGCCCGTGTCGGCTCCGCGGCCTTCTGCGACCGGCCGAACCACGCGATTGCGACGTGGGCGACGATCTGGGTCACGCGTCGGCAGGAGGCCGTGAGCTCCTGAGTGGCCTGGGCACCCGTCCACGCAGGCCCGCCCTGAGCTACAAGGTCCGGTCCGGCCCATTGCTTCGCGATCTGGAACTGCCGGATGCCGGAAGGTTCAGGGACTACTGGCACGCGCCCAGCGGGTCGTTGGTGACCACCCCGTCGCCCATGGCGGTGCGATACCGCAGCTCCGTCGCCTGGAGCGCATCGGGCTCCACGGCATCCAGCGTGCTCCGGCCCGACAAGAAGACCGGACGACGACAAGTTGATCCGGATCCCACAGCGAGTGTAGGTTCCGGCGCGATCTGTCGCGGGGGCAAGCCGCTGACCTGCAGCGGGACAAGATGCTGAGACGCAGGTCGTCTCACCATCTTGTCCAAATCCTCAGCGCTCGCGGCGGTTTACCGGACATGCCGAATGTCGGACGTTTGTCGGCGCACGCTGACCGTGACACACTGGTACAAGAAACCGTACCAGTAGGAGGCGTCATGGCGGTCACCGCAAGCGAGGCCCGGAAGAACTTGTTCCCGCTGATCGAGCAGGTCAACGAGGACCGTACCCCGATCGAGATCACGTCCCGCCGTGGCGACGCGGTGCTGATGTCGCGCGCGGACTACGACGCGCTCGAGGAGACAGCTCATCTGTTGCGAGTCCCAGCCAATGCCCGCCACCTGCTCGAAAGCCTGCAACAGGCGCAGTCCGGGCAGCGGGACGAGCACGACCTGGTGCGATGAGGCTGGTCTTCACACCGAACGGGTGGGCGGACTACACGTACTGGTTGGTCGCTGACCGGCAGATGCTCAAACGGATCAACCGGCTCATAGATGACGCCCTGCGCGACCCGGTCGGCGGCATCGGCAAGCCCGAGCCGCTGCGGCACATGCTGGCCGGCGCCTGGTCACGTCGGATCACCGAGGAGCACCGGCTCGTCTACCTCGTCGACGGCGACGACCTGGTGATCCTTCAAGCCCGCTTCCACTACGACTGAGGAATCACCCGCTCCTGCCGCGACATGGGAGGTCTTCTCCGTGGTGATGCGGTTGTTCAGCCGCGGCTGGCGGGGAGCCAGTCATGTCGAAGACGCCCGGCGTCGAACTCCTTGAGAGTCGTGGCCGCGTCCAGGCGTCCGGCTGAGCGCTCGGCCTCGAGATACTTCCGAGCCTTTGCCTCGTCCCAGAAGAGCGCGTGAGAGGCGGCCCACCGGGCAACGGTAGGTACGGCATCGTCGATGAGTGAGGTGATGGCGGCTCGGCCCTCCGGCGTCTCGCGCAACGCCAACTGGGCGCGCTGCACCTGGTTGACTTCGGCGTTCCAGGTCCGCGCTCCGCGGTCATTCTCGAAGCTCATGCCGTCCATGGACGCCAAGGCTCCGCGGTAACGCGCAATGAGTTCATCGACGGTCGCCTCTGGCACCTCGAGATGCTCGCACATCAGCGTGAGGCGCTTACCGGATTTGCCGCTACAAGTGAAGGCGGCGCCGGTGCTCGTTGCGCGGTGTCACGTCTAACCCGATTGGCGAGATTCGCGTCAGGCTGAGTGGGACACTGCGACATGTCGGTCCTACGGCTTCCTTGATCCTCGGGAGGGCAACAGTGGAAAACTCAACTGCAGACGAGCTGAATCGGTCAGCAGCCCACCGCGACGGCACCTGGGCCTTCCTTGCTCCGCTCGTTGCTGGCGCCATCATTCTGTTTCTCAATGCTCTCGGCCCGGGCAACGGGCAGCGCTCCTGATCGGCGCAGCTTTCACCGTCGTGGGCGTAGTGGGCTTCCTTCGAAGCACGGGTACCGATCGCCCCGCCACGGAAGCCACACACCACGTAGAGCCGTAGGCCTCCCTCTGCTTCTGTGCCACCCGAGGCCCGGGCTTTTAGCGTTCGGCACCGGCACTTGCTTACGTCCGCTTACCAGCTGTGGCGTTACCGGATCTGCCGCGTCCGGCGCGCTTCTGAATCAACCGGTGGAGGACCAGACCCGCTCGAACTCTGCCGCTGAGATCGCCCAACCAGTCCAGTCCTCGAGGGCGTCCAGCCGAGCGTCCCCCAGCTGGCCGTACTTGTCCTCGGTGCGGTCCGGGCCGTATCGCAGCGTCGGGCCATCGTCGTAGATCTCGACCTGGCGCGTCGGCCAGCCGTCGTCGCCAACCTCGAAGAAGTAGGTCGAAGCACCCCACGAGTCGAACTGGTCACCCCGCGACTCATCCCAACGTCGCTTGAACCATCTCCTCGCCACGTCTGCAGCGTGCCATGGGATCCGCACTCACATGCCGCGTTCGGCGCGGAGCGCTGTACGACTGCGCGATGGTCGTCGGTCGCGTTGTTAGGTTTGGTTGATGGATGTCACACGGATCGGGCCGGCCGATTGGGAGAGGTTTCGGGACGTACGCCTGGCGTCGTTGTCGGAGTCGCCTGCCGCGTTCGGTGCGCGTTACGCCGACTGGGTAGATGCTCCTGCGGAGCGCTGGGAGTCGCGTCTCACGCAGGTGCCGCTGACGCTGCTGGCAGAGGAGGGGACGACCGTGGTCGGCGTCGTCAGCGGGTACCCGGTGGGGGAGAAGTGGGTCGAGCTGATCTCGATGTGGGTGGCGCCGTCAGCTCGGGGCCGAGGTGTTGCGCAGCAACTTATCGACGCGGTGACCAAGTGGGCTGCCGACCAGGGCCGGTCGACATTCCTTATGGTCCTCCGCGACAACGCACCCGCGCGGAAGGCCTACGAACGGGCCGGGTTCGTCGACAAGGGGGTCCCAGACGGCTGGCCCGTTGATGAGCCTCTGGAGCACCGGATGGAACTGACCGCTTGACGTCTCTACCCTCGACCCTGCCGCCGTCGGCGTCCCCCTCGCGAGGTACGGGGAATCGCGTGATGGTGTGCCCATGACATCCGTGTCTGGCTGGATTCACCTGTTCCTCGACGTCCCGCGTGCCGACTGGGGCCGCTCCGTGGTCTTCTGGTCTGCCGCAACCGGGTGGGGCCAGGCAGCCCCAGGCGGGGATGAGGGACAGGTGGTGGCTCTTGATCCCGCATCGGGCGACGGCTGGCTGAAGCTCCAGGCCACCGATGATGATGCGCCACGGGTTCACCTGGTCCTTGACAGCCCAGACCGCGCCGCGGCCATTGACCGATCGAAAGACCTCGGGGCCAGCGCGGCCTTGGCGTACGGCGACGTGCAGGTCATGCGCTCTCCCGGCGGCCTGCTCTTCTGTCACACCCTTGCCGACGAACGGCGGCGGTTCGCGCGCGCAGACGCGGACCGGGTGCTGGACCAGGTGTGCCTCGACATACCCGCACCGCTTTGGGCTCGCGAGGTCGAGTTCTGGCACTCGATGACCGGCCGCCAGCTTGAGGCCGGGCTGCGTCCAGAGTTCGCCTTCCTTGGTGACCCCGATACTCACGGCGGTCTCCGGATCCTGCTGCAGCGCCTCGACTCAAGGGGAGGACCAGTCCGGGCCCACCCTGACTTCGCGGTCGCCTCCCGTCCGCAGGAGACGGCACGACAGGCCTCACTGGGCGCTGAAGTGGTGAAGGTGATGGATCGGTGGACTGTGATGCGGGCGCCCGATCGGCACGTCTACTGCATCACCGACCGTGATCCCGGGACTGGTCGCGTACGTCGTTGATTACGGCTGCCCGAGCAAGCGTCCGCTCATGCCGCAGTGGGTGGGAGGGCACCCAGCATGTCCGGCCCGTTTCAGGCGGGGAGGAACTTGCTGACCGCTTCCTCGGCGAAGAGGTCCGCTAGCCGAAGGTGGCGGCGCGGATCCACCCACGCGGGGTCGGCGCCAGCTGCCAGAAGCAGAGCGAAAACTCGCCCAAGGTCGGCGTCGCGGTCAGGCAGCGCCAGATCGTTTAGGACCTGACGGCTGTCCAAGGTGGCCCTCATCAAGGCCGGGTTGCCGTAGGAGTCGGTAGCTGACGGGTCGGCCCCGAGGGCGAGCACGCGTTCCAGCACGCCGAAGGCTTGGGCGAATTGATGGCCGGTGCTCATGATCTCCACCCGTGCTGCCCCTCCCGGCAGCGCTCTGTTGACGCCGTACCGGCAGCTGAACACGGCAGCCCGGATCGCGTCGTGCAGCACCGGGGCGTTCCACGCGTTGCGCGGCGACTGGTCTATGAAGTCCACGTCTGCACCCCTGTCGAGAAGCAGGTGGGCCACCTCAAACCGGCCCGCCTTCAACGCGACCTGCAGCGTGGACTGTCCGTCGTCTTTCGCCGGTGGTGCTTTCGCGATCGCGCCGACCAGCGCCGGGTTCGCATCCAGCCGCGCAGCCACGGCGGTCGCGTCACCATCACGGATCTCGCGAAAGAGCACTTTCATGACGCCGAGTGTCGCATCCACTTCTCATGCTCTGGTGGCACCCAGTCCAAGCGCCAGAGAGGAACGCGGAACCGCTGTCCGAGGCCTCGTAACGGGCTCGAGGAACCACGCAGGCATCCTCAACTCAGCGTTGCGGCGCTTACCGGAATTGCCGCCGATCGTGCCGATGAGGGGGGATGTTGTGCAGAATTCCCATCCCCTCCATGAGGTCAGGCCGCAACCGCATCGTGCGCGGGGTGCCGATGACGGAATGCGCGGCACGTCGCGGTCAGCGGGTGGAACCAGCTGCCTCGTGCGATGGGTGGCGGTGGCGGAAGACTCGGCAGCCCAAGGTGAGGAACTCACACTCGACCGGCTCCCTGCCTGGCTGTGCCCTCCAGAGCTCGTAGTCCCAGCGCAGGTAGGCCTCCGCATCACGGCGCAGGTGCCACTGCCTGAACGTGGCTGACCATCCCGTGAGGATCGCGGCGACCGTGAACGCGAGGATGACGGGTATCGACGGCTGAAAGAGCGAAATCGCGTAGATGACGGGAAACCACACGAGTATCACTGCCGGCATCATCGCCTCCCGGAAGCCGTACATGCGCCGCCAGTTCGCCTCACAGGCCTCGGGAGGCGCAAAACCCTCAGTCGTCCACTGCCGGAGATCGTCAGGGAAGTTCTTCGGCGGGAATCTCACGGCGTCGCGCTCCTGTACGTCCTGGCCAGCAACAGTGTGTCCCGCCGCCAGCTCCGGCGTCTCGATCTGTGACGGGATCGGCGGCTCGCCCCGTTGGCGGTGAAGGCACCGCCAGACCGTGCCGTCGCGAAGTCACATCGCAATCAAAGAGGGGGACGCAGCCGGCCGCACATGCCGCCGATGGTGCGATGAGCGCGCTGCGCCATCATTGCCGCATGCCGCACTGGATCGGGTTGCCTGACGGCTTCGGGGAGGTCGAGCTCCCGGAGACGCAGGACGGGTATATCGCACGCATCGTGTGCCGGGACTCGGATGGGTCGGTGCGATGGGAAGCCGTGCCACCCGACGGTGCCGCGGACTCGTGGGTTGCCGTCGACGTTCTGCCTGGGATCGTGGTGGCACGCTCATGGTCATGTTGGTCGATCGACATCGACTTGGTCAGCGGGAAGGAGGCCTCGCGCCGGTTCACGAAGTGACTGCATTTGCCGCGATGGGTGATGCCTCGAGCGCGGGCGCTACGGTGCAACGCGTGAGCGGATCGAGACAGCAGGATTACGGCGGGATGACCGTCAACGAGCGTCTGTTCGTGGCGGGGTTGGTCCAGCAGTTCGATGAGGCGATCAGCTCAGGGGATCGTCCGCGAGCCATCGGGATCCTCCTCCGGGTCGCACTGAGCGATGCCAGCGCCGGGGAGACGGTCGAGCAGTCCTGGCGAACCCCGAGAAGTACGGTTACCCGCGCTCGAGGTGATCCGCACTGTCATGCCGCCGATCGTGAGGACAAGAGCCGGAGGCCTGCGCCGCCTCAGTGCAGCGCCAAGGGTTCGCACCTTCGCGTTCCTAGGGTGTTCGCGAGGGTTTGAGTGTGTCGAGCGCCTCGTTGGCTCTCGCGCATCGCACCCCTAGTCTCGGCACGTGAGCGACACCAATCGCGGCACGGCGGTGCGTGCGAAGGCTCGGCGCCGCGTCGTGCGGTGCGGGCTGGTGGGCCTGGCGTTGCTATGGGCGTGCTTCATGCTGTGGTTCGCCTCAGGGGTGCGCCGGCATTCGTCGGTGGCACGGTTGGTTGGCTGCTGCTGGCCTGGCTGGTGTTCAGCCTTGTCTGCGTCGCCTTCGCGCGACCGGGAGGCAGCCAATCGGCCGCGCCCACCCCCGCAGACAGCGGTGGACCGTGGCGGCTGCGGGTGCCCCCGTGGCTGGTCTGGTCGAGTGCGGTGACGTGGATCGTGCTCATGGTGGCGCTGTCTTTCGAGGTAAGCAACTCCTTCCCCGCGATCGTGCTCGGGCCTCATCCGAGCGAGTCCTATGCACAGGCCGTCGACTTCAAGGCGGCCACGGGTAAAGCTGGCGTCGACAAGACCAAGGTCCGGTTCGACACCACCAAAGGTCTGGTGGAAGCGTGGGCGGCTGACCCGATGTACACCCTTGAAACGGGTTCCGGCATGGTCTACGACCCGGACAACCCGGAGCGCGTGATGACCCAGGATGCGTGGGCCGAGGCACGGCCCACCCATGGCCCCTACCAGTCCTGACGCTGATCTGGCTGATGTTCGTGGCTGCACCGTTCCTGTACGCCCAGGCGAGAACGGCACGATACGGCTCGCTGCGCCCCGGACACCCCATCCGTAGCGTCACCCGGCCCAAGCGCGCAAAGTTGTGACCGTCACCTGGGTCGACGGCCCAAGGCGACCTTCATCGACGTTCCCGGCCTAGCCGAAGCACTACAGCGGCGAATCGACGCCGACGGGCTCAGTGGGGTAGGCGTCCCCGGGCACTCGACTCTGGCCTCCTCACTCTGACAACCCGCAATCACGCACCCGACCCCGCTCCACCCCTTGCGCGAGCACTCGGACATCCGCGTGAGACGTTTACCGGATCTGCCGCGAGTGGGAAGGAACTCACGC
>CAWIEI010000017.1:0-386768 GCA_963834965.1 uncultured Actinomycetota bacterium
CTGGCAGGTGTGGCACGTCCGGGCCGAGGCCCTTCGCCAGGCCAGGTACGCCGGCATCCCCCTCTCGTCCCTCGACGAGACAGTCGCGGACGTCGTCGACGCGTGCGACGCAGGGTCTGTCCCTGCCTGTGGGTGTCGTCCCCGACCTCGGCGAGCCCGAGTTCCTCCGCCGTCCGGACGGCGCATCGGTCTACACCGTCCACGGGAGCCGGACGTACACCTCGGCCGCGATCCTCGACGCCGAGCGCCGCCTCCTGGAGGCGGGTGAACGGACCGACGGGTACGTCATCCCCGAGTTCTTCGTCGAGCTGGCCATCAGCCGGGGCACTGAGGCGGGAGCTGGACTCGACACCGGGCAGGCCGAGCTGGTCAGTGCTCTCGCCACAAGCGGGGCTCGCGTGCAGGTCGCCCTGGCACCCGCCGGTAGCGGCAAGACCACCGCGATGGCCACCCTCGCGAAGGCCTGGCGCGGTGGCGGCGGGCAGGTCATCGGGCTCGCACCCACCGCGGTCGCAGCGGACGAGCTCGGTCAGGCGATCGGCACACCTGCCGAGACCGTCGCGAAGTTCCTCCACAGCGCGGCGGCCGCCGCGAGCGACGGCCGGGTGGCGGCTTTCCCGCCGATCGGGCCGCGGACGCTCGTCGTCATCGACGAGGCGGGGATGGTCGGAACCAAGGAGCTCGCGGCCGTGGTCGACCGTGTCCTCGAGCGGGGCGGCAGCGTCCGCCTGGTCGGAGACGACCAGCAGCTCACCGCGGTCGCCGCGAGTGGCGTCTTCCGCGACCTGGCCGAGCAGGGCTGTGCGCTGGGGACGACGGCCCGCCTCACCGAACTCCACCGCTTCTCCGACCCGGAGGAGGCTGCCGCGACGCTCGGCATCCGGAGTGGCGACCCTGCCGCGCTCGAGCACTACCTCGCGCAGGGACGCGTCCACGTCGGGGACGCCGGCTCCGCCACACGACCAGGCATTCGACGCCTGGCGAGCCGACGTCGCCGCCGGCAGGTCGAGCCTGCTCCTCGCTGCGAGCCGCGACACGGTCCGCGAGCTCAACGAACAGGCCCGCGCCGACCGGCTCGCAGCGCAGGCGGCGGGCCCCGATCGGGAGGCCGTGCTCGCCGACGGCACCCGAGCCAGCGCTGGGGACGTCATCATCACGCGGCACAACGACCGCTCCCTCCGCGGCCGCGACGGGTCATGGGTCAAGAACGGGGACCGATGGGTGGTCCAGGGCGTCGGCCGCAACGGCGACCTCCACGTTGCGCGCGCAGGTCACCATGCCCGCAGGGTCGGCGCGGCGCTCTGGCTGCCGGCCGACTATGTCGGGCAACACGTGCAGCTCGGGTACGCCAGCACCATCCACGGCGCCCAGGGCGCCACCGTCGACACCACGCACACCGTGGTCGCCGGCACCGAGAGCCGACAAGGTCTCTACGTCGCACTCTCGCGGGGACGCAACGAGAACCACCTCTACCTGTCGGATGCCGAGCCGGTCGCAGATGGGGTTGCTCTCGATCTGCCCGCCGACCGTGGCCCGCGTGAGGTCCTCACCAGCATCCTCGAGCGGGACGACCGGGCGGAATCCGCCACACGGGCCAGCGCCGCCGATCCGGCCCGAGAACTGGCGCACGCCATCCAGCAGTACGAGGACGCCCTGCCGCTGCTCGCCCAACACGTCATCGGTGACCCGAAGATGCGTGCCCTCGACTCGGCGCTCGACAAGTGGATGCCCGGGCTCTGTGACCAACCCGGGTACCCGGGCCTCCGCGGCCAGATCGCACTCCGCTGGGTCGACGGCGAGTCCCCCGACGAGGTCCTCCGGCAGGCCACGTGGTGGCAGGACAAGGCGGAACTCCTCGCCTCCGAAGACTCCGCAGCTGAGCTGGCCCGAAGTGTCTCGAGGTCGGGCCCCGCGCCTGTCCCGATCGGTCCCATGTCGTGGGTGTCCGCCGCGCCTAATTCGCTACGCGACCATGCGGAGGCAGGCCCATACCTCGACCGCATGGCCGGTGCCATCAGTGAGCTTGTTGTCGCCACGAACCAACAGACAGGATCGCCCGCCGAGCTCGAAAGCAGGCTTTCGGCCGCTCAGCGCCAACACGACCGGCGGCAACCTCCTTCGCACGCCCCTGGTCGGCGAACGCCGGGTCTCGGCCGTTAACGACCGCCGACGGGGTGGCCGTTTCAGTGCACGACGCGCCCTCAACCGTGCATGGTTGCCGTCTCCGGAGCCCGATCGTGTCGTTGCAACCAGAGCTAGGGGTTCGAGTCCTGCTGAGGTCAGGAGGCTCGGAGCCTCAGGCTCCGCGGTCCACCAGTGAGCGCGCAGCGAGAAATCTAGCGCCCGGCGCTTTCACGGTAGGACCGCCGCGATCTACCCGGCCAGGAATCTGGAGTACCGCTGCTCAAGTCGATCTGGATCTGGCTGATCCTGCCGGCGGGTCGGCGTCATCAGCGGTCGGCCGTGCATCTCTTGGAGGCCATGGCGCAGCATGGGCCCATCGACTTCATTGAGCAGGTCGGTGTTGATTTCCACGATGTACTCGGGGCTTATGCCCATCAGCTGCCGGTCATACGCAGCGTGGTGAATCTTGCACAGGCTCAGGCCGTTGGTCACGACGGGGTCTCCTCCGGGCTGGCCATCCTCAATGATGTGTGCGGCGTCCAGGAGCTCGGGGTGCTTCAGTGAGCACACCGTGCACCTCCCGTCGTAGGCGAGCATGACTTGGGCGCGGAAGGCGGGCTGATGCACGCGTTGCTGCACGATGCGCGCGGCGTATGCCTTCTCGATAGGGCTGAGTTCGTGCCCCACCGGCACGCTGCGTAGGACCTCATCTACGGTCAGGGTGAACTCTCGGACGATGGGGTTGTCCCCGACGACGAACACCGGGTAGATCGGGTTGTAAGCGTTCGGCCCAATCTTGTTGAGTCGGATGACGGGAAGGCCCAACTCCATAGCGGCGCGGAGTTTGAGGTTCTTTCCACCCTCAGGGCCCTTTTGGTAGCTGTACTGCAGGAGCCCACCGTCAATCTCACGGTCCGGGTAGGGGCCGTCAGGCGATGTGACGATCGTCAACGTCGCTGCGTATCCACGCGGATTCCAGATGCCTCCCCTACCCGGGTCAACGAGCCGCTCGACAGTCCCGTCAGGCAATGCGAATTCCGTGAGATCGAGCCATCTCACATACCCGCCTGTCGCATCTGCACGTTTGATCAGCGCTGCGGCGATGATTTCGCGCCGCAGATACTCCTGGCTGGGAGGCGGCTCGCTGGTCATGCCGCGAGCTTAGGCGGCGGTACGTGACGAGTCACTCTGGAGTCCCTCGGCGACACCAAGGTAAGAGGCTCGCAACCCGGTCATGCAGTTGACCACGCACCAACGCCGACGGTGCAGGGCATACCGGTTGCGGCGCAGTCGCGCCCACCACACCCTCTTCGCGCTGGGTCAGGCCATATTGAAGACCGTCCTGGCCAGCGACGCCCCAGGGCCAAGATCGGAGACGCGTGGGATGTGAAGCAACAACTGCGTGGACTGGTGCCGGGCCGCGTGGCGGATGAGACGCACCTCGCCTGGATGCTCCTTGCGCGCCTGCGCCACGTATGGGGCTCGGACGACAGAGTGGTGCAGCATGGAGGCATGGCACCGACGCCTGGCACATATCGAATCTCAGACTCCTCCCCGGTCGACTTTTCAGCGGCGTTGGATCTGTGGGTTCCCCTTGCCTACAGATCGCTAATCGAGACAGCGCGGCGATATAACCGCTGGACGACGTACCTCGACTTGACGGAACACGTCCAGCAAACTTCAGGTGTCCGGACCCGGATGCTCATCGGCAACTGGAGCGGCAAGCTGCTGGAACGAGTCGCGCAGCTCGCTGCCGATCGTGGCGAGGTGCCGCTCACGTCCCTCTGCGTTCATCAGGACGGGACGATAGGGGTTGGTTACCTGCGCGCACCGAAGTCGGTCGATGTCGACCCGACGGCAGACGTCGATGAGCTCGCGGCCGCCCACCGGCTGCTCTGCTACAGGAAGTACGCGGCAGACCTGCCTGCCGATGGGGGCAAGCCCGCGTTGACCCCCAAGCTGGCTGAGGCTCGCGCACGACGGACCGCTACAAGCCGTCCTCCCGCCAAGCTGTGCCCGGACCACTTCATGGAGCTTTCGGCAACCGGCGTGTGCAGTCTATGTGATTAGCGCCCCGTGGACCATCGCCAGCGAAGCGATGTGACCCTGTACATAACCGCGGCGAATACGATCACGCTCCCTAGCAACATGCTCAGTTGCGGCGCTGCCGGTTGGGCAGCGCGGTACCCCAGCGGCGGTCCTCCAAATCTGCGTCGTACTCTCCTGAGGCGGCGCCGAACGCGAGCAGTGCGTCCGCCAGCCCTTGCCATTCCGGGCCAGCGTCGGCAGCCCTGCTGTAAAGGTCACGAGCTGCCCCGACGAGCTCCTCATCCACGTCGAGTAGTCCCTTGAAGCGCTCGTCCAAGAGCCAGGAGGCGTCATCCGAAGCATGTGCGGCAACGGCGTCAAGGAAGATCTCGAGGGTGCGAGAGCGCTCTGCAATCGTCGAACCTGACATGCTCAACCAGGTCAGCTGGCCGCGCCAAAGCTGTTGCCGCACGAGGTCGTTATCGACATCGAGCAGGGTCCCGACTGCTCCATCGAGTTTGTACTGGCGTCGGAAGCGGTTGACTTCGTACGCCAGCCGCACAACGTTGTCGTCGGTCAAGGATGCACCGACGAACAGCACGTGCCGCGTCATCAGCAGCGTTTGGAGGAGGGCGCCCGCTGGCCGCGTCTCTAATCAAAACTGACGAACTGCTGCCTCGTGAGCACGATGCTCTCCGGCGCCTCGACGTCACCATGCAACTTCAGGATCCACGGCTTGCCGAATCGGGGATGCTCCCAGGGCATGACGGTCGCAACGTTGTGTTCGCCCCTCTGCATCTGGACGGCGCGCTCGTAGAGTCGGTCGTAGTTGGTGGTGACCGCCTCCGCGCAGCCCAGTGCCGCCAACAGGGCGTGACCTAGGGCCGGTACCTCGGCTTGGCCCACGATTCGCGCGACGTGATCCCCGAGATTGTGTACTTGGCTGTGGAGGTACTGCGCCTGGTCCAACGCGTTGAGGCTGCCGAATCCCCCGCCAACGTCGATCTCATGTTCTTGCGCCAACTGGGTCAACAGCTGATCCCAAGTCGGTAAGCCTGCGGGAATGCTCACGCCAGCTCCCATGAACAACGCCAGCTCGCCTTGGCACGCAGCGGCACCGATCCGTTGAGCACTCTGCACCTGTTCCGGAGGGAGCGGCCAGTGCGCGTTTTGACGTCGCAGGTGCTGTGCTGCGGCATAGACCGAGGCGTCCGGAGTCACCACGGCCACGTCAAGATCCAGCTCGCTGGCGGCCTCGGTGAGCGAGCGCAGCAGGAGCCGCACGACATGGCCGCGCTCTTTGCCAAGTCCGCCTCCTTCGATGCCGAGGACGGGCATGGCAACTAGCGGTTTGATGCGGTTGCGGGATGCAGTCGGTCCAGCTGCTGCGATCTCGTGCAAGGCAGCCACTGCCCTCTCGACGATGACCTCTGCACCCGCGCCTCGGCGACCACCGACGTTGACGAACCAGACGTCGTCTCTTCCACGCGCCTTGGCGTAGCCATCCTGTGGCCATCCGCGGGGACGCCACCGGTCGGTGTCATCGCCGAGAAGCGGTCTCCAGTACCCACGGATGTGGAAGCTGCTGGCCGTCGGCACGATGGCTACGTCGTGAAGGACCTTCTCGATGCGCCCGTGCAACACGAACAGGTGCCCGCCCCTGGAAACGTGACTGCGACTGCCACCCTCTGCCATGGATCTGGAACCTCTCGCGTGAAGAGCGCGGAACCGGCTGAAGAAGGCGGGCCTTCAGCAGCGATCCGGCTCGGACTCCGGCGGCCTAGTCGCGCGCCATGTAGACCTTCTGTGCCTGAGCGGCGTCGGGTGTCGAAACGTACGCGACTCCCACATCAAGCTTCTCGATGAACTGGCTAAGGTCTATGCCATTGCGGCCGCGCAGCAGCTTCGCGACCTCTTTCGACGCGGGGAAGTTGGTTCGAAAGACAATCTTGGTCCCGGCGTTGCCCAACACGTCTTTATGAAAGTCGTCGGCGCTTTGGCTCGCGACGATCATGCCGACGCCGTACTTGCGACCCTCCTTCATAATCTTGGGCAAAGTCACATCCCGAGCCATGCGGTGCGCCTCGTCGAGCACCACTGCGAGTTTCATCCGGCCGTCCTGAGGCCAGGCGAACATCTCCCGGTATGCACGCCGAAGGATGAACGAGGCGGCAAAGCGCTGTACCTCCTCCATCAGTTGACTGACGTCGATGACCCATCCGTGCGGCGGGTCGGTCCTCAGATCGAAGGCACCTTCAGCGTCCTCGCGGAACAGTCCGAAATCAGTAAACGTGAGCAGTCGCGCGGCGGCGTTCTTGCCGGCCGCCCCCTTCTCGACTTCCTGCAGTGCCGTCGCGAACTCAAGCATCGTCGGCAGCCGGTCGCCCGGGGTGTTCCCCACCCACCCTGCGTCGTCATAGACCTTCTTGAGGGCTCCATACACGTGAGTTCGCTGGATCTCGCCGAGCTTCGCGACGTAGGCGATGATCTCCGCGATCTCCCAGGCCGTGCCGTTGATAGGGCGGGCCCGTTCGACGTCCGGCTCGAAGGGGCTGAAGGGCAGCCCGAGAGCTGCATCGAGGACCACGGCGCCGGGGGCGGATCTGCAGCCATATCGCCGTGGAAGTCGAAGACCAGCGAGGGCAACCCTTGCTGCTCGAAATCACGAATGATCTTGCGCGTTGTAACCGACTTGCCCTGTCCGGGGATGCCGATGACGAACGCGTGAGGGCTTCCCTTGGTGCTCACACGCCAACGCACTGGTGACCCCCCTGGTCGTTGCCGAGCGTGACGACCACCTCCTGGCTGGTTTCGATCGGCTCTTCGTCCCCAAGGACTTGGGCGTCGCCGGGTAGGTCGGGAGTCGGTGCTGTGAAGTCGTCGCCGGGGCTGGGCAGCGATTCAACCGGAAGATCCTCCAATTCGTGCGGCACGGGAAGTGCCGGCGATGGCCGTACCGCGTCGTCACGCCGTCGACGCGTCCGACTCGGACTCAGCTATGGGCTCGCGGTCTTGCACCGGGGCCAGGGGCAGCGGCTCGGACTCACGAGCAACGGGCGAAGGCAACAGCGTGGTCTCCGGACCCTGTGACGGTTCAAGTCGAGCACGGGTCGATAGGCCGATCTGCCCGAGGTCGTGGGCGGTGAGCACGCGCAAGGGGATGTCTCCGTACTGCTTCTTGAAACCTTGCGCTCCATCGAGGCTGATGACCCAGCCGGTCATGGAGATCTCGGCCCGCTCGCCCTTCTCCTCGACGCGATCGATGTAACGGTGGATCTCCTCAAGCTTCTCGAGAGTGATCAGCTCGTGAGTCGCGGCTCGGTCGGCGTAGTAGTGAAGGAGGCTGGTCAGGCGGGCCATCTGGAGTTCCGCATCAATGCGCGGCGGGTCGGAGAAGAAGCGCGACTCCAGCACCTGCTTGGAGACCTGCAGCTGCTCGACGATCGTGTCGGCGAGCGTTTGCGCCACCTGCGCCTCTTTGCGCGACTTCACCTCGACGCATTCGATCTTGAAAGACCGCTGGCCCACGCGCACCAGCAGCAGGTCACAACGGCGGGCGGCACCTTCGTCATGCGCGGCTGGACCGAAGATCTCGGGGTGCGCGTCGACGGGCACCACGATGGTGTTCTCTAGCTCGTCTCGAGACTTCAGATGCCCTATCAGCGCGGCAAGCGAGACGGCCTCACGAGCTTGGGTCGTGTTCTCCAGGAGTCGAAGGGCCAACCGTCCCGAGACCACGGCGAGCGTCTGCAGCACCGAACCGACACTGCTCTCGACAGCGTCGAGGCCAAGGTCCGACATCGCGCCCGCGAGCAGGAACTCGACCTCGTCACGATGCGTCGTCGTCACGGTCAACCGGTCGCCGATGCCCTCCACGAAGTCAGGGCGCATAGTCGAGGATGAATGGGTCGCTGAGCCCGGCCTCGAAGAGGTTCACACCCACAAACTTGTCAATGCCGATCACCCAGTCGGCCCGCCTGTGGGCCGAGTGGATGCGCGCTTGGGCATCGCCGTCCAGGATCACGCGAACGCTTGGCACCATGTCAGGTAAAGCGCCACTGTGCCGCGCCACGGCGCGCTGGTGGGCACGGTGGAGGGTCACGAGTTCTGAGTCACCCGTGCCGCCGCCTAGACACGGGACGCTCTCCCACACCAGGTCGCCATTCTCTTCCCGACTGGTGGTGACCAGGGGCACGAGCAGGTCGTGGAATGGGGCTTCCGCTGAATGATGGTGCCGGCCGCCACCTCCGCGACGCCCGGGTCCTGCAGGAGGGCTAGATGGGCTTCGCTCGAGTCCTCGAGGAGCGACCGGACGTCCGCACGCTGAGGGAGAGCGGAGGGGCCAGATGCGTCGCCGACGCGACGCTTTCGCGTTCTCGCAGTTCTGCTTGCAGAGTCAGGAGCTTCGGACGGGGCTGACGTAAGACCAGCTGTCGGTGTAGGCGATGACCTCGTTACGTCGCGGCGCTGTGGTGGTGGCTGGGGGGCTCTTCCTCCTCGTCGAGTCAACGGCTTGGCCAGCGACGACAGGGCCCCCGCGAGCAGCTCGCCTGACCCCGGGTTGATCGTCAGCAGCCGCAAAGCTGCCCCGGGTCGTGAGCTCGCTCGTAGGCACGAATCCGCTGAGCGACAAGGCGCGACGAGGCACGCATCGTCGAGGTGGCGCGATCGAGATCCAGGACCGAACAGATGCTCTCGGCCGCCGCGTCGCTGTCAATGGTCCGGGCACCAGGTAGAGCCCTGAACCGAAGGTGAGCTCCTCGGCGTACACGGACAGCTCTCCATTTTGGTGGAGAACGCTGAACGGGAGGTTCGCGGGCACGACCGTCCGACCATGTCGGCGTTGAGCATGGAGGGTCTTGCGCTGCGCGGGGATACCTCGGTGACTCGTCGGCCCACCCTCGGAGCAGTTCGTCGAACGCGCTACCCACATCAGGCGCAGCGGGTGGATCGGCAACAGGACCACGGCGTCGATCGAGTGGTTGCTGCGGCGCACGCTCAGACTGAGGGAGTCGACGAGGATGAGGTCTCGAAGGGTGTCGCCTTCGGCACTTTCGAGCGCGCGCCGGAACGACGCGGTGTACGACTTGGCCGTTTCGCGTAAGCGTTCGGTCCAGCGGGCCGACTCGATTGTGTCGCGCGGGCCGCCGGCTGCTAGCTCCCTGAGAAAATCGGCACGCCCTTCCTCACTGCCGCGGCAAGGTCACGTCGACTGTGCACTCCGGGCCCCACTCCAAAGGGGATCCATAGGCACCACGGGCCGCAGTGGGACGTGGGACGAGGGCTCCGCCGCAGCCTCCCGCTGCAGACGCACGATCAGCTCATTCACCCGGACTTGGACGGCCCGGCGGTTGCCAAGTCTCAAGCCGAACACTTGACCGGCCAAGTCCCACGTCACCAGATCCTCTGTGAGGTCATCAAGACCATCGAGTGCCGCCCGCACCACGGCCTCAGGCAGGTTCGGTGCAGCCGAGCGGCGCGCTTTGGACTCGGGCGCGTCGCCCAGGACGACCTGGAACTCCTCGCTCTCACCGACCGCAGGCTCGCCGGAAACGAGGTCGATCACCTCGTCGTTGGCGCCCAACGCAGTGAGCACCACGACGAATCGTGCCCCATCCGCAAGGTCATCCTCAGTGACCGAGACCTTGACCGTCGCCCGCTTTCGCTTGCCTGGGGCCGTCATGCTCACCAATGGTTCATCGTCGTCCCGGCGTTGATCGGCGGGGCGCGCCACTTCAATGCGCCACCTAGCGACCTCGAGCGACGTTGTTCGGCTCGGTCTTCCACGTTATGACGACGGGTGCAGTGCCATTCTCGGGCACAGTGAGCTGGAGCTGACCGTCACTTCCAAGCTGCAGCTTGCTCGTGGTTACGAGTGTGCCGTCGCGCGGGTGAAAGGGTCGACTTCGAGCTTCTCAAGATCGTTCTCCGGCCTGTCAGCCGGTGGCCAATTCTCAAAGGAAAGGTGCCGGTGCGTGGTCGCGATGTCATGCGTCCACAAACTGGCTTTGGAGAGCCGTGCACCGCGCTGGTCGAGGAAGTCGCGCAGGGGCGCTCGCCAGGCCCCGACTTCATGGTGGCTGCTGTCAGGCGGTCATCGATCGTGGCGGCCGGCCGCGTCGGGCGGCTAATCGCGCTCGCTGCGATCATGTTCAACTTGAGGCGCGAAAGGGGTCGGCGCCGAAGTCGGGGATCAGACCGATGCGCCATAGGTTCTCGCCGAAGGCTCGGTCCGTCGGCTCCGCGACGATGGCAGCCATGAACTCGGCCCAAGCCTCGCGGTCCGACCGAGCAACGCTGCGACGAAGTTGGCGAACGGCATCGAGCACGTTCGCGTCTCTCACCTTGTCGACCAGGCTGAGGTCGGCTCGGTAGAACACGTCGAGCATGGGCAACCGGTTAAAGGAGTTGTCCAGCGAGCTCGCCGCGTGCCCTTCGCCGGCCGGTACCAACAACAGGCAGGGCTGTTGCTTCCGGTTGCGGATCTCGATGGCCCTTTGTGGCGGGATCTCGAGTCGGACTGAGGCGTCGCCCGAAGGATGTGAACGGCCACATCTGGCAGCCGCTGACGCAGCGCGCCCGCCAAGCTCGGTGCGAGGTCCGGGGAAACATCGTCAATTCGCACACAGTGCCCAGGGTCGGCGCCGGCCATGACCGATGCCGACTGTTCGGCGAGCATGTCAAGCAGGAGCCCTTCCGCGGTATGTCATCGCACGGCCACCCGAGGGCGTGTCACGAACTGAGCGTTGAAGTCATCGGAGAGGCCCTCAAAGCAGCCGAGCAGCTTGAGTCGCTGGGTAAAGGCGGTCAGGTTCTCTGCCGCCCCTGCCCTGGCGTCGGCCGAATCGAAGTCGGCTGGTGGCCGATCGATGAGGATGCCGAACCTCTCGTACAGACGACGGAGCACCTCCTGAATGGGAAGGGTGGTGAGCGTCCTCGCCCCGTCTGGCTCCACGAAACAGAGGCACAGCAAGGTGGTCAGGGCTTCATCCGAGGGCGCGTAGCGCCAGGAGGGGCGATAGCGCAGGGTGCCCGAGAGCACGCCGTAGGACTTGGTTATGCCCCCCGTGCTCCAGAACCACTTGACCTGGTTCTCGAGGCCGCGTTTGCGCAAGCCTTCGACAAGCACCTGGATGAACTTCTCGGTGCCGGTCAGGCCGTCGCTGAGACGGACCTCTCGGACGAAGAGCTGCTCGTCGCTATCGGCTTCGAGCTCGTCCTCGATTTGCTTGAGCTTGATGCGCAGGATCATTGCTACGTCGGGATCATCCCGAAGGTTGACTACGGTCGGAGGTTCTCTTCCGCCGTGCCGTCCAACGCCAGAGCTGTCTCTAGGGAACCCGCGGCATCGGCGATGGAGCGGACGAGCAACCGGTCTCGGAAGAAGTTGCGCATGATCTCCAGGTCCCGCACGACGCACTGTGCCGTCAGTTCGTCGGACCCCCCGCCCTTGCGCCGCACGAAGTCGACGTACATCTCGCAGGGATTGTTTCGGTCGGAGGCTCCTCACCGTTCAACAACCCGCGCAGCACCCGAGCGCTGATCAGGGGCATCTGGAAGAGGCGGAGCGATATGAGGGCGCTGAGATGGGCGTAGGCCTCGCCCACGGACATGTTCGGTCCGTAGAGCTCGAGCAGCGAAACGACATCAACGCCGAGGGGGTTGACCGCTGATGGAACCGGCGGGTCAGCCTTGGCTCGCTCCTTGCCGTTGTTCTCGCTGGCAGTGAAGCCCTCAAGGAAGCGCAGCGCAAGCAGGGTGTCGATGTCGATCTTCTCAACCTCGTCATACGGGGCTTGGCCCATGGAGCGACCCCAACGTCGACGCCGGCCCCGAATGTGGTCCTGAACAGCTCGTCGATCTCCTTGGTGGGGTTTGTCGAGCCCCGAGCCTCGATGAGGTGGGAAACCGTCTGGTACAGCAAGTCGTCCGCTCCGCGATTCCGCGAGCTCGACTTCGGGAGGCCGCTGCGGTAACTCGCGATGGTGAGCGGGCGGAGGTAGCCCATGACCACCTTGTCGCGTTTGAGCCCAGACCGCTCTTCTATGAGGATCGAAGACCGGACCCACCCGTCGAGCACGTCGCGGCCGCGTTCCCCCTCAAAGCCGGACAGGCGCGGATGCTGGTGCAGCGCTTCGAGGTAGCTGGTGTACGCCCTCACGTCTGTATTCGAACCGGCCGTGCGCCCGCGCTTGACAGCCATCTCGAGAATCCGAGTGAGCATTCGGTCCACGTCTACGTCGTTGAGTTCGACTGGGAGGGCTACCGGTGTCTGCAGGGAATTGAGGTCCTTAAGTGTTCTAGGGATCGAGAAGATCATGCGCCCTCCAGAGCGATCTGCGCACCGTCGGCACGGGCGACGGCCACTGAGCCAGACGAGTCGACGATGCGGGCCTCCGATGACGGTCGGCGCGCAAGTTGACTGACGAAAGCATCGATCTCTTGGAGGATCGCATCGGAGGCGAGGTCATTGATGAGTTCACCGTCGGCGGCTCGCAGGATGACTTCGGCGGTGTCGAGACTCAACGTGAGGCTCGGGTTCGACACGTGAGTCAGCGTCAGTCGGTCCGCGATCGTTTCGACATACGGCGATCGTGCGTCGTCAATCGACACGGTGAACTCGCCAGGGGGCACCGTGTGCAGGATCGCCCAGGCGGCGCCGGCCATGCCACTGCTCATGGCCAAACCCTCTTCGGTATATCCGTAGGCCCCGACGATTCGGCTTATGCCCAGGAGAAGGCGGTCCTTCGTGGCATGCGGAGACTCGTTCCTCAGCATGGTCGTGAACTCATCGAGATACCTGTAGCTCATGACGCTTTTCCGGTCCGTCTGACCAGCGGCGTCGCCGAGCAACCCGAAGTACAGGCCACGCGCGACAGCATCGACTCCGTTGTAGACCGGGTGCTGCGACGATGAACCCTGTGTGCGGAAGATCCGATCGACTCCCGGAGCCGCGACCTGAGCAGGGTCAAGCTGAGACCACTCCGCCACCAGGTAGTCATTCGAATCCACGGCGAATGCCAGCTCCGAGAAAGGGCTCGGTCGAGCTGCATGGCGCTGAGGCTGGACGAGCGCCACCGGTGGATGTCCACGCACGAACGGTCGCCGGTGATCAGCCAAGCCAGCGCCGAGCGAACATCCCTGAAGGTGGCCCTTCGCCGTCGCCTGAGGTGGCTGATGCGCACGAGCTCGTCGAAGACCTCGGCACCTTGGGCCGTGAGCGAGTTGCGGTTGGCGAGTATCGGGCAATCGTCTTGAGCCACGCATGATTGGCATGCCTGCCAGTGGGTGTCGTCGACCAGGCCCGACAGGGCTTTCCGGGCCGGGCCAGCGGTGCCGTTCTCGCCAGCGAGCGAGCGGCGCTTGAGGTCAACGAGCGCCAGCCGCGAGCCCGGCGTCTCTTTACCGTGAAGCTGGTCGTTGACGTCGAAACCCCAAGCCTCGTACTTCTCGCCATGATCCTCGAAGAATTGCAGGAGACGACCGTCGTTGACGGCGATCAGCGCCGTGGCCTTCCGCTGTCGGCGACAGCATCGAGTGCGGCAGAAACCAGCTGGTCCGACGAGAGGTCGCCGTGTGACTCGCTCGCGTCGTAAACGGCGGTGAACAGCCGCTCGCCGAGCCGCAGTCGCCACCCGGCCGCATCCTCGTGCTCGAGAGTTGCGCCCTCAGCCCTCAGCCGGTCTCCAAGCTGGACGAGCACCGACGTCTTGCCGTCGCCCGGGTTGCCGCTGAGGAGCACGACGTCGAGCTCGCCGGCGACCACACGAGGCAACAGCTCGGTGTCAAGCATCGTGGGGACGTAGGTATCTTTCGCAAACTGGTCATCCAGCCCACGGTTACCGCCATTGCCAGCGACACTTCCTCGGTACAGACGACGTATAGCTGTGACCGTCTCGTTAATCACCTCTGTCAACATGTCCGGCTTGTCCCGCGGGTCCGGTGGCGTGGCTGCGCCTGCGGCCCGCACCACGGTCAGGAACGCTTCGGCACTCGCTGGCCGGGCGGACGGATCGAGCTGCACGCCCGTCAGTAGGGCGTTCAAGAGCGCCCTGCCTTCATCACCCCAGACGGCGAGGTCGTCGGGCGTCAGCTCAACGAGCGACATTTGACCGTCATCGACGCGAGTCACTGTTCGTCCGAGCATGGCGTAGGTGAGGCTTGCTGCGAACCCGAACAGGTCGCTTAAGGCGTTGGTCGGTTTGCCGTCGAGCACCTCCGGCGCGGCGAACTTCGGGGTCCAGCCATGGGCCCGCACGCCAACCGGCGACGCGAGGCCGAAATCGATGAGCTTTGCGATCCCGCTGCCGTCGTTAGCCGCCACGATGTTGGCAGGGGTGACGTCCCCGTGCAAGAGGCCCTTCCCGTGGATGTATGCGAGAGCAGAGAGCACATGCTCCGCGATTTGCCGCATCTCTGTTACCGAACGGCTGACCCCTGTGGCGTTAAGGCTCTGCCCTTCGACGTACTCCTGCACCAAGTACGGCGGCGTCTTGTCGATCTGGATGTCGTAGACCCGACCGCAGCAGTCATGGCTCAGCTGGTTCGCTGTCAGGTACTCCTCCCTAAGCGTCTCCGGCACCAACTGTTTGAACTGCTTGAGCACCTTGTAGTGGCCAGGCTGCGTGTCGAACACCTTCCAGGTGACAGCGAACCCACCCTCGCCGAGCATTTCCTCGATGCGATATCGGCCCCCGATGACTCCGCCTGGTGTGAAGTCGTCCGCTTCGTCTGGCTCCTCCTCAGCGACGGCCGGGGCCGGCTTCGGTCTCAAGCTCTGTGCCAACTCCTCGGCGCTCGGCCGCGATCCAGGATCCTCCAGCGCAGCCGCCATCGGTTCGGCCCACGGGAAGGCTTCGACGAGCCGCGCCTTCAGCTGCTCGGCAGAGAATTCGGGAGCAGGTTCGCCCAAGAGCCACTCGATCAGGCACAAGGTGAGACTGAAGACGTCCGACTTAGGAGTGGCCGTGGCCACGCTCACCGCACACTCAGGCGCGCGGTAGTCATCGCTGCTGTCTTCGTCAGGCTCCCAAGCGGCGATAGTTTGCGCGCCCTCGATCCGCGCCAGATGAAAATCGCTGAACATGACCCGCAGAGCGCGGCCGAGCCAGATCCGGCTGGGGTCCAACGCCCTGTGTAAAAGCTTCTCCTCGTGTACTTCCGCCAGCGCCGTGTAGGCGTCCACGACGACGTTGCGCGCGACCTCGTCCCCCAGTCGGCCCCGGGCCGCTCTGGGTCGAGCTCCTTCAAGCTCCTTACAAGGCTGCGCGCGTTAGGCGGCCTAACGACCGGCACGACGAAGAGGCCATAGGCATCGTCGCGGAAGAACGGTAGTGCCTGCCACGCGCGGCCGAGCTCGGCAAGCTTGTTGAGGGCTTTGGTCTCGCGCTGCAAGAATTCAGTCGGGTTTCCGAACTCCTCCAAGGCTGTCACGGGGTAGCACTTGAGCACCACTGGACGATCGGCGGAGTCAATGGCCTCGTAGGCCTGCTCCTTTCCCGGCACAGCTAGCCGGTTGTCGACGCGGTACTCGCCGAGCGCCTGAATCTTCCCGCCAGCGGGAGATCATCGAGATAGGCGATGACGGCGTTACGGGCGTGACCGATCGGATTCTCCGCGCTGTCGGTCCTCACCATCTCGGCCGCCGCGGCCTCGAGCTCCCAAACGTGCTCACTCTTGTCGTGGTTGCTGCCGGAGAAGATCTGCAGCCGGTCGTGGCTGAGCACGATTCCCGGCACAACGCGCTTGCCAAGCACCTGCTTGTAGCCTTTGGCGTGGTCTTTCAGCTTCGTGGCGACCTTGCGGGAAAGCTGGCCGACGCGCCCAAGCGGATTTTGCCGAGTATGGCCGTTGACGTACCAGTAGCTGTCATCCACGACCAGGCGCGGACCCCACGACTTCTCGTCGAGCACAAAGATCTTGCCCCGGCCAACGACAATGAGGTCGACGTCATCACGGTTCTCCCCCGCGAGCTTCCGTCCGGCGAAGATCACCCAGTCCGTGGGCAAGGTGTCACGCAGAAGTTCGGCGGTCTTCTTCTCCCCCGGCCCAACCCAATCATCCTTCACCCTCAGGTCAGCCACTGCCTACGCCTCCGGATAGTCGTCAGGCCATACCCAACGGCGCAGAGTGGTTTCGGGCAGGGCCCGGATCGCTCGAGGTAGGTGTTGTCCTTGGTGTAGCTCAACACGAGCTGGTCGCGTGCGCGAGTCGCACCGACGTAACCAGTGCGCCCGTGCCGGTCGACAGCGTCCGTTCCGTCAGGATCAGGAAGCTGTTCAAGGCCCACCAAGAACACGACGTCGAACTCGAGCCCCTTGGCCGAGTGAACTGTCAGGACCTTGACGCTGGGTTCCGACAGATCAAGCTCATCGGCTTGGCTGGGATACACGACCCTGCAATCGCACGCCGGCGTCGGTGAGGGCGTCGGCCACCCTCCCATCGCCCACTTGCGTGTGACCAGCACCCCTATGTCTTGAGGGAGACGCTGGCCGTTCTGGAGGAGAAGGAGCACGTCCCGTGCGACGGCAGTCGCCTGCTCCTTCTGGGTCGTCGCCCACACCAAGTCTGCGGGCTCACCGTCGAAGGCTTGGTCGCGGCCCTCGACATCGAGCTGATTGCCGAGCGCCGCGGTGACGTCGAGTATCTGGCGGGTGGAGCGATACGGCCGTGTGAGCTCCAGGGTCTCCATCGGCAACGTGCCTGCTTGGCTCATTCCGAGGTCGTGGTAAAGCGCCTGCTTGGGGTCACCGGCTACCACCAACCCACCTCGTCCGGGCCGCAGCACTAGTTCGGCCAGTCCGGTCCAAGCCGGATAGAAGTCCTGCCACTCGTCTATGAGCACAGCGTCGACTGACGGGCCGAGACCCCGTCGCCAGGCCTTGTCCAGGTCTTGCAGAGCCCGCTTCGGATCATCGAGGGACATGCGCACGCCCAGCGCCGCAGAGAACTTGCCGACCGTGCTTACGCAGATGTTCGGGTGTCCAGAGGTGAGCTTCGTCAGGTACGGCACCAGCATGCGGTTGTAGCAGAGCAAGCGGATGTCCCACTCGGGGTGCACCTCGGCTAGCCAGTTCGCTCGTGCGCACAGTACGAGGGTCTTGCCGCTCCCCGGAGGGCCCGTGATGGCGAGCAAGCCGTCGACGGTACGGCGAGCAGCCTTTGCCTGTGCTGCATCGAGGCGTATCCGACCTGCGGCACGGTCATGCGCTCCGGGATCCCGCATCGCTGCCCGTACCGGCAAGTCGATCGTGACCCTTGGGCCGAAGTAGGCCTCGAATGATTGCGCGACCGCCGGGTCGCAGGTCCGATCAGGGAGCTGGTCGACCCACTTACCCTCGGCGAAATCAGCGAGGTAGCTCGGGTCCACAAGGTGCCGAACGACTGGCACTCTCGACAGCTCCATAACCGCGCTCCGCAACGTTCCCAGCTTGCGGTTGAGCAAGACCATCGGGTCATCGCCATTGTCAGAGTCAATGACGATCAAGCCGCACCGCGGATGAATCGCGACTACGGCAGGTAGTGCGTCTGAGCCAGGGACCCACACCTCCGCACCGTCGCGTCTGAGGGTCTGCTCGACGATGTCCACCAGCCCCTCTGGCCCAACGTCAATTTCGACTTCACTCACTGGTTTGCTTGCGACAAGCACACTCGCAGCTTAGGTCTATGGGCGATTCCCCGCGTTGGTTTAGGGCCAGTTGCTGGGGCTGGGGGTCCTCAGGATCGAGTCGACCAACGCCGCGCAGCCTGAGGCCACGGCCACTGGCCCGAGGAGTCCTGAGGAACTCAACTCGGGCTGCGCCCGCCGAGTCATCAGCTTCTCAGGTGACGTCGCTTGACATCAGCACACGGGTGCGACATGATTCTCGTATGACGTCGGGTGACGTCATGTGAGAGAGGAACGAGAATAGTGCGCGAAGACGTGTGGCAAGACGAGAACGTTCTGCTCCCAGTCCCCCTCAGACACATCGTCGAAGTGGCGAGGTACAAGGCGGCACTGTTGGCCGGCGAAGGTGGTCAGTCGGCTGAAGTCGGTTCAGTGGCTGGCGACGGGGAGCCAGCGGTTGCTATCGAAGGCCAAGGCGTTTGGTCCGAGGGGATGATGGGGCGGCTGGCCGACGCAGTCAGCTACCACGCGGTCTTAGCCCTTCTGGACCACTGTGCGAGCAAGCCCGGACAGTGGATCCCCAAGGCTGAGGTTGAGGAAGTTGGCGGGGTCTCCCCGATCCAGCTCCGCAACGAACTCGGCGCGTTCAGCAAGAAGACCAAGAAGCTGTTCGGAGAGGCGATCTGGCCCATGGAGTGGAAGAAGGAGCGTGGCGTCTACTACTACCGCCTCAACCCGCTGGTGGCCCAGTGGTGGGCGGACGCGCGTGCCAAGAGTGAGGCCCCGCGATGACCGTGCGAGAGGTATGTCCGTTTCACGCGGACGACGACGTGGCGGGGGTCCATGTCAGCGATGAGGTCGGCTGGTCGTTCACCTGCGACCGGCGCGGGCACCTTCGGCCAGGGCCGTACATCTGGCTGCGTCCGCCGGAGCCCCCGGACCTTGGAGAGATGAACGGCATCGCCGCCGAAATGGGGCTGGAGGTATCACTGCCGGCGGCCCTCCGGGAGTACCGGGGGACCTGGGTCGAGTACGGGGTTCTTGAGCGTGCCTTTGCGATGGCGAACCCCAAGGACTGGCAATTTCTGGTGGACCGATACAGCCACACGGCGGTCGCTGCCAAGCGATACACGGTCTCCGCGTTCTTGGGTGGAGTCCTGGGCCGTCTTTGGCGAGGCGGAGTGGTTGGTGGAATTGGTGGAGAGGCGACCGGGCGTTGGTCCTACAACCGGACGACCGGCTACTGGGCGCTCTTCCCCGAACCCGACCATGACCGCCGTCTCTCTTGGGCGGACAGTGGCTTCACCGTTGAGTATGTGCCGGGGCAGACTGAGGTCTGAGCGGCACGCTTGCGTCACCGCGGGACTGGGCGCCTCAGGGGTCCCCGGCACCCCAACTCGTACCCCAGAGAAGTACTGCAGTAGCTCACGAAACCGGCGTGATCGGGTACCCCACAACGCCTGACCGCGTGCTCAATCAGCCCCCTCGCGGACCCCATTCGGGGATTTTGCAAGCAAGGGGTTAGGGGTTCGAGTCCCCTTGGCTCCACCGCAGGCCAGAGGCCCTTCCCGCTCGCGCGGAAGGCCTCTGCCGTGTCTGTTCAGGGCGACGTCGAGCCGCGCACGAGCCGCCTCCCGTCTTATGCGGGTAGGCCGACCCCTCGATGGCTTCTATCCAGTCTGCCCACTGGTCTGGGAGCGGACCTCCGGGATCAAGCGGCGGGTTGTCTGCACCTATTGCCGAAGAAGGTCTCACGGCGATCCCGCGCGGCCCGCCCGACTGGCCGACCAGAGTGCGCTCAGGACTTGACCGCGGACGCGCCCCGTCCCTTGTCCCCATTTGGGTGGACAGATCCACCCTTCCTGCGTGACCACGGGACGGCCGAGCGCAGGCTGGGGGCTCGACTGGCCGGAGTGCGGGTGCCCCAGGAGGCCCATTGGTTACGCGATGTCGTCGGTGCGGCCATGAGCTGGCCGACCGCGAGACGGGATGCGCTGGGTGTGGACTGGGGGTCTCCGGGACCGCCGCCGCGGCACGGCCTGACGCAGGTCTTACCGTCGCTCGGTCCGTCGCTCGCGATGGCGTCCGACCCGCCGATCCGCTGCCGCTCGTCGACGAGGCCACTGAGACCCCCGATGCAGCCATGGACGAGGCTTCCTCACCTCACCACGAACGGCTGACGGATGCCTCCGAGGCTGAGGGCCCGGCGGTCGGTCTTTCCATGGTTCCCGCGTCCTTGGGGCATCGCTTTGCGGCGGCAGCCGTTGACGGAGCACTCGTGGCCGCGTGCCTCGTGGGCCTCTACGTCGGGCTCGCCGTACTGGGCGAGCTCGCGGCTCGGGTCAGCTACGGCGCCTACGAAGCAGTGCTTCTCCTTGGAAGCGTCGGCCCCATGGCAGTGGCCCTGGCAGCCGTCACGGTGTCGGTGGTCGGGGTGGGCCGGATCGGGCAGTCGATCGGCAAGCGGACGGTGGGGGTCCGGGTCCAGGATGTCGGTACCGGCGACCCCATCGGGGTGGCGCGGGCGCTGCTTCGGGCCGTGATGCTTGGGCTGATGGCGTTGCCCTGCTACCTCGGCTTCATCACCTTCTTCACCGACTCCTCGGGCCGCAACCGTGCCTTCCACGACAACGTCGCCCAGGACGTCGCCGTCAGCCTTTCGCCCGTGCCCTTTGTCCAGAGCGTCAAGGACGTCCTGTCCAGCGTCAGGGGGGTCCAGTGACGGTACCGGGGGTCACCGTGGGTTCGGCCACCGATGTCGGCTGCGTGCGACAGGTCAACGAGGACTCGTCGTTCGGTGGCGGGCGGGTCTTCCTCGTGGCCGACGGGATGGGCGGCCACGCGGCCGGAGACGTTGCCAGCGCTCTCACCGTCGAGGTCTTCGCCACGCTGGAGCGCGAGGTCATCACCTCGGAGGCTGTCCGCGGAGCCGTGGTGCGCGCCAACGAGGCGGTCCGGGCGCACGCGGCCACCCACCCCGAGAGCGTCGGCCTTGGCACCACGGTGGCGGGGCTCGCGCTCCTCGAGGGGCCCGCCCCCCACTGGGCGGTGTTCAACGTCGGGGACTCGCGGGTGTACCTGTTCCGAGACGGTGTGCTCCGCCAGCTCACCATCGACCACTCCGAGGTGCAGGAGATGGTCGACCAGGGCCTTCTCTCCCCGGAGGAGGCAGCAGTCCACCCGTCCCGGCACGTCATCACCCGGGCCGTCGGTGAGGAGCCCTGCCCCGAGGTCGATGTCGTGCTGTTCCCGGTCGCGACGGGCGGGCGATTCGTGGCCTGCACCGACGGGCTGACGACCGAGCTCGCGGACGAGGAGGTCGCGGCCATCCTCGCCGCCAACCACCCACCGCAGGACACGGCGCGGATCCTTGTGCGGCGAGCCCTGGAGCATGGCGGCTCGGACAACGTGACCGTCATCGTGGTCGACGAGCCTGCGAGCGGCACAGCCCAACGGGTCTCGACCGCGACCAACCCGAGGAACCGCGGGTGACCGGCATCGGTGCGCGCTTCTGGCCCGGAGCCAGCACGGGGATCTGTGGCACTCACCTGGTAGTCGTTGCGGGTATCCCTGCGGGAGAGCCGGTCTCGTTGAGCCTCCTCGACGTGGTCAGCGGGGGAGGTGACGTCGAGGCGTTGCTCGACGTCCTGTTCCGCGAGGGGTTCGCCGCGGCCCCCGACTTCGGCATCGCCGCGGTCGCGGATGGCGGGTGGCGTGTCGTGGTGCGTGGCACCGCACGGCTCACCCTGGTCGACGGCACCATCGTCGAGGGCGGTGGGGTCTTCCGGGACCAGAACCTCCCGGAGGTCGGCGGGGCCTCGCTGTCCCTCGGTCCTGCACCTACCGGGGTCACCATCCCCGCTGGGAGTGGCCTGGTGCCGGCCCTGGGCTGGGTGCTCGACGGGTCGAGCGCGCTGGCGCCGATGCCGTCAGAGGCGCCGATGGTCGTCGAGGCCGCTCCGCCGGGTTTGACGCCCATCGCTGCGGCACAGCCGCCCGCCACGCCGGAACGCGTGACCGACGCACCGCTCGCCGCCGTCTCGGCAGCCCCCGACAACCCGATCAGGCCCGGCGCGCGCGTGGACGAGACCGCCCTGGGCGACCTCGAGCTGGCTCCTTACCGCGATATCTTCGCCGCACCGGTGCAACCCGACCCCTCCCTTCGCCCGGAGCTCGTGCCCGAAGAGGCCCACCGGGGCGTGCCGGAGCAGCGGGACTCGGAGCAGCAAGAGCCGAAGAAGCAGCAGGAAGGGCCACCAGCCACGGCGCCCCTCATCGACCACGCCCCGGTCGTGACGCCGGCATCGCCCCCGAACCAGTCGACCGCGTCGGCGACCCAGGGTTTCATCGACGTGGTCCCGTTCGCGGACGACCTGCCGTCGGCGCACCCGGCTGACCTGACCGGTGTGCCCGAGACCGTCGAGCACCGACCGGTGCCGGTCCCGGCGCCGGCAGCCGCACCACCGGCTCCCACACCATTGGCGCCCCAGCCCGTTCCGTCTGCCGACACGGGGCGCACGGTGAGCAGGGCGGAGGTCCTGCGCCAGGCCGCGGCATCCCAGCAGACGGTCCTCGCCAAGCGGTGCCCGGACGGGCACCTGACCCAGGCGCACATCCCGGCGTGCCGTATCTGCGGCAAGGCGGTGCCCGCTCAGGACGTCATCACGACTCCACGGCCGGTGCTCGGGCGCCTCGTCCTACCCACGGGTCAGGCGTACCCACTCGACCGGTCGGTGGTCCTCGGCCGGGAACCGGCCGTCCCCGTCGGGCACACCGGCGAGACGCCGCATCTGGTGGCGATCGTCGACCCACGTTCCGAGGTGTCCGGTCAGCACGCGGTCGTGTCCGTCGACTACTGGTCGGTGGAGGTCACCGACCTCGGTTCGACGAACGGAACCGAGGTGGTCAACCCTGACGGGCGGCGCCAGAAGCTGGTGCCCAAGACGCCGGTCGAGCTCGAGCCGGGTGCCCGGCTGGTGCTGGCGGAGATCCTGGACATCCGCTTCGAGGCCGTGCCGTGAGCCAGGCGCGCACGGGCCCGAAGCTGTCCGGCCTGGCCTATGTTGACTACCTCGGTGGTGGTGGGTTCGGCGACGTTTACCTCTACGAGAACGTCGGTCTGCGGCGCAAGGAGGCCGTCAAGATCATCCGCGAAGGTGAGCTGTCGGACGTCGCCGTGGCCCAGTTCATGGCCGAGGCGGATGCCATGGCGGGACTCGAGCATCCCCACATCGTGCTGGTCTACGAGACCGGGACGGTGGACGACGGGCGGCCGTACCTGCGGATGCAGTACTACTCCGGAGGGACGATGGAGGCCCGAGCGGCCGATGGTCGGTTGTCCATCGCGGAGGTGCTGCGCACCGGGGTCGAGATCGGGGGAGCCCTCGAGACGGCCCACCGGGCCGGCCTGCTGCACCGCGACATCAAGCCCGCGAACATCCTGGTCTCCGCGTGGGGCACGACCGGCCTCACCGACTTTGGGGTGGCGTCCGACCTAGGCGCCGCCGAGCAACCGGGGGAGGACGTCGGGGTCTCCATCCCGTGGGCTGCGCCGGAGATGATCTACAGCGACACCCGTGGCTCCGTCCAGTCCGACGTGTACTCGCTGGCCGCCACCATCTGGCACCTCGTGGTGGGGCGTTCGCCGTTCGAGATCCCGGCCGGAGACAACTCGCGACTGGAGCTGATGAACCGCGTGCGTTCACTGCCCCCGCCCGAGACGGGCCGGGCTGACTGCCCAGCGGCGCTCGACAACCTGTTGCGCCAGGCGATGTCCAAGGATCCGGCACGCCGGCCGCCATCCGTCGCGGACTTCGTCCGCTCCCTGCAGCGGATGGAGGACGACCTCAATTTGCCGCGCACGAAGGCGGTGGTCCTCGACACCTCGAGGGGGGTCTCCCCGGCGCCTCATCCCGCGCCGGCCGCCTCCGGCGACGCGGGCACCGTCGTCCGGCCGCGGCGCGGTGGCACGCCGGTGCCTCCGGTCGTGCGGATGCCCTCCGCAAGCCCCAAGGATGACGAGCTCGGGCGGGCAAGCACCCAGCTGCGCCCGGCGACCGCCGAGCTCGTCGGTAGTCGGGCGGACGCGACCCAGCTGCGGCCGCGGACCAGCACCGTCACGATCGAGCCGGGGCCCGACCCGGTGGCTACCGGCGCCGCACGGGGGACGCTCATCGCCATCGGCATCGGGCTGCTCGTCGTCGTCGCGGTGCTCGGGTGGCTGTTGCTGGCGAGAGCCGACGAGCCGTCGGCTCCCACCCCGCTGGCCACGATGTCCGACGCGCCGGCGGTGGACGAGGAGGCCCCTCCTCCGGGGCCGGTGACGGTGAGTGTCAGGCGATCTGGATCCTCCGTCCACTTCACCTGGACCTACGCGAACCCGATCACGACCGACTCCTACCTGCTCAAGTTCGGCGAGAGCGACGAGACGACGTCCACGAAGCGGTCGATCAGCGTGCCGGCGCCATCGAAAGGCAAGGTCTGCCTCAGCGTGAAGGTGGTGCGGGCCGACGGGAGCAACGCCACGCGGCACTTTCCGGCGGCGACCTGCGGCTGACGCCCTTCACCCGGGGCGACAGCGGGCCGGATGACGCCGGTACGCCGTTGTGGGGACATCGTGACGGAGCCGCGGGTGGGGCCACGTCCGGCTGCCTAGGTTGACAAGCGGCCACCAACATCGACCAGGAGGACGCATGGGGGGATCGACGCGCCGCAGGACGCAGTCGTTCGCGATGGTCGTGTTGGCGATGGTGTCCGTGACGGCCCTCCTCGCCTACGCCGTCTTCTCCGATGGCTATCCCGTGCGCAAGGTCGACCTCAACGACTCCGGCATCTGGGTGACGTCGAACAGCGACGCGACTTTCGGCCGCTTCAACAAGTCCGCCTCCTTCCTCGACGCGTACTTCAACCCTCCTGGCGGGTCGCAGGGCGGCGGCTACGACCTCGACGTCCTCCAGGACCAGGGGTCGGTGGTCGCCCGTGACCTGGGTGGCGGTACCGCTTACCCGGTCGACGTCGAGACCGGTCGGAGCCTGAAGGACGCGGGGGCGGACCTTCCGACAACGACCGTGATGAAGATGGGCGGAGGCACACTCGCCGCGCTCGACCCGCTCACCGGCAAGGTCTGGGCGATGCGGTACGACCCGGGTGCCCAGGTCCCCGCCCTGAGCGGGTTGGCGTCGACCGCTGCACCGCTGGCGAACGTGGGCGCAGCGCCCAAGGGCGCAACTGAGGCGGCATCCTTCGCCGCCCTGGCCGTCGGTGTCGACGGCAGCGTGCACGCGGTCACCCGGGCGGGGCGGCTCGTGACCATCCCGGTGTCGGGGGGAGCGTTCGGCAAGCCCGTGTCGTCGACCGTCGCCGCCCAGCTCGGCGTCGTCGACATCAGCGCCATCGGGCCGACCGCGATCGTCCTCGACGCCACTGCGGGAACGGTGTACCTGGGGTCGCACGCGACCACCGTTCGGGTCGAGAACGACGCAGCCCGGCTGCAGACACCTGTCTCGAGCGGTGGTATCGCCGTTTCCACGAGCAACGGGCTCTACGCCGTCGACGCGAGCGGTTCGACCGTGAAGACCCTGACCGAGGTCAGCGGCGGAGCGCCTGCCGCCCCGGTCGAGGCGTCGGGGTGCCTCTGGGCAGCGTGGGCCGGCACGCCGGGGACCGTGGTGCGCTCCTGCAACGGTGCCGCTGCTGCTCCGGTGGGTATCCCCGACCTGGGGACGTTGAGCCGCCCGGTGTTCCGGGTCAACCGTGGGGTCGCGGTGCTCAATGACGTCACCGACGGCGGGATCGTCGACCTCGAGCTGAACCAGAAGATCCACCCCTGGAAGGACGTCCGGCCGCCGGACCTCAAGGCGCAGGACCAGGCACCGCAGAAGCAGCAGGTCCAGGACAAGAAGAACAAGCCCAAGGCTGTCGACGACGAGCTGGGCGCCCGGCCCGGCCTCACGACCATCCTCCACGTGCTTGACAACGACTCCAGCCCCAGCGGCAGGGTGCTGTCCATCTCTGCCGTCACCGCACCGGGCAACACCAACGCGAAGGTGGTCATCTCCCCGGACGGCCAGACGATCCGCTACACCCTCGGACGCGAGGGTGGCGACAGCGAGTTCCAGTACGACCTGAGCAACGGCGTCAACACCGCTCGCGGCACGGTCACCGTCACCGCGGCGTCGGGCAACGAGGAGCCCAGGCAGCGCCGGGTGGAGCCGACCGAGTACACCGTCGCGAGCGGCGGCACGATCCCACTCCCTGTCATCGACGCCTGGCGCGACCACGACGGTGACCCGGTGACCATCGCGAACGTCGCGACCCCCGACCAGGGGTCGGCCATCAGCACGCCGGACGGTCACATCGAGTACTCCGCGCCCGGTTCAGGCAAGGGCGGCACCGTGCGGGTCGCCTACACGGTCACCGACGGTCGGGGTGCACCCCAGAAAGCCAGCGTCGACGTGACGGTCCAACCGGGTGACGCGACGGCGGCACGTCCGGCCATCACCAAGCCCGATGTCGCCAGGGGTGAGGCACGGCGGCCGATCGACCTCGCGCCGCTGACCAACGACACCCAGGGGTCGGATCCGCTGAACCCCAAAGCCCTCATGGTGCTGGCGGAGCCCGTGGCGGCCAAATCGGGCATCTCTGTGGAGACCGACGAGGCGACCGGTCGGGTGGTCGCCGTGGCACAGAAGCCGGGAACCTACTTCCTCGACTACGCAGCGGCCTACGGCAGTGCTCCCATCGCCAAGGGCAGCATCCGGGTCGATGCCCTCAAGCCCGGCTCGGCGGACAAGACCCCCGTCGCGATGCCTGACCACGCCGCGGTGCACGGCCAGGCCCCGGTGCTCGTCGACGTGCTGGCCAATGACGTCGACCCTGCCGGCGGCATGCTCACGGTGTCGTCGGCGACAGCCGAGGACCCCAACCAGCTGCGGGTCGCCGTTCTGAAGGGTCGCTGGTTGCGGGTCATGCCGACGACGGCGAGCTTCGACCCCAGCCAGCAGGTCGTTCACTACACCGTGACGAGCGGCGGCTCGGACTCGGCCGGGGCGCCCCCGCGCCAGGCGACCGGCGACCTCGTCGTGACCCAGCTGCCGGCGATCCCGAACGACCCGCCCATCGCCCGTCCCGACGCCGCCGTGGTGCGCGACGGCGACAGCGTGCTCGTGCCGGTGCTCGACAACGACGCGACGCAGGGGGGCCAGCCGCTGTCACTGAGCACCGAGGCCGCGGACGGTGCTGCGGTCGGTACCCTGCGGGTCACTGACGAGTCGGCCAAGGACCAGACGGCCGGTGACGTGGGGACTGCCTACGTCGTGGGCGACAAGATCAGGTACGTCGCTCCTGCGAAGGTAATCACGGCCCGGACCCTCCGGATCGACTACACGGCCCTCAGCGGTGATCTGGGCGGCAGGGGCGTTCTCGAGGTCACCGTGAACCCGCAGCCGGCGAAGGCGGCGGACGACCAGGCACCTTCGGCCAAGCCACTCGAGGCGAGAGTCGTGGCGGGTGAGACCTACTCGATCGACGTCGACTCCAGCGGCAACGACCCTGACGGCGACTCCACGTCCGTTGTCGGCATCGCCACGGCGCCCACCCTCGGACGGGTGGTCGGCACTACTCCCACGGGAATCACCTATGAGGCGTACCCGACGTCCTCAGGCCTGGACTCGTTCTCATACACGATCACCGACCGTTACGGGAAGCAGTCGACCTCGCTCGTGCGCGTCGCCGTCACGTCACCGGGTCTGCCGCAGGCCGCGGTGCCGGTGCCGGACTCGATCATCGCCGCCCCGGGGTCGGTCGTCACCGTGGCTCCGCTCGCCAACGATTTCTATGCCCGGACCGACCCGGTCCGGGTCCGCGACCTCAAGGACACGAACAACCCGGTCCCCGACGGCACCCACCTCGACCCGTCAACCAACACGGTCACCATCACGACGCCGACCGGCGCGCCCACCACGGTGTCCTACGGGATCACCGGCAACGGCGGACCCTCCGAGTCCAGCGAGATCGTGGTCCATCCCGAGGAGGGTTTCGTCAACCCGCCGAGGGTCTTCGACCAGGTGGCCAAGGCCGACGGGGCCGGCACGGCGAGTGCCGAGGTGCTCAGCACGGCCTATGACCCGGATGGGGACTCTGCGGCCCTGAAGGTCACTAAGGTTCACGTCGCCGGTCAGGTGGTGAACGGCGGGAAGGTCACCGTGCCGACCAGGCCGTGGGTCCAGACCATCCCCTTCGAGGTGACGGACCAGTCGGGCGCCGTGAGCGCCGCGGTGCTGCATGTGCCGGCAGCGCTCACTCCCGGTCCCTACGTTCGTCCCGATGCCCTGATCCGGGTCGACACCGGCAAGAGCGTCGACGTGCAGCTCAGCGATGTCGTGGCCGATGGGCAGGGCAAGCCGGCAACCCTCACGACGACCGACCGGCTCTGGGCCTCGCCACAGCCGCAATTGTCGATCCGGGCCACCGGCAAGGACGGGTTCACCGTGACCGGTGCCAAGGGCTACGTGGGCCCCGGCGCGGTGACGGTCGAGGTCACCAACGGCAAGCTCGGCGATGCCACCGCCATCACCCGGGTCCTCACGATCCGGGTTCAGGTCGGCCCGGAGACACCGGTGCTGAGGTGTCCATCAGGCACCCTGACGGTGACTGCCGGCGGCACCCCACTCACCGTCGAGCCCATGTCCCTCTGCTCGGTGTGGACACCGACTCCGGCGATGGCGGGATCCCTCCGCTTCGGTGCGGAGTGGGACACACCGATCTCCAACGTGGCTGTCACCGGGTCTGGCACCCGCGCCATCACCCTCGACCCCGGTGGTGCGGCCAAGCCGGGTTCCACCGGATCACTCAAGGTCACGGCCCTCGGCACGAAGGCCACTCCGTCGACATTGAAGGTCAAGGTCGTGGCCGCTCGCCCCCCGACCCTGGCACCGATCCAGCTCACCGAGGTGAAGGCTGGCGAGTCGCGTACGGTCGACATCTTCGGCTACCTGAAGTCCGACCTCAAGGACGCCCAGCCGACGGTGGTGTCGGTGATCCAGACGGCCGGCATCAAGGCGCAAACCAGCACGAATGGGTCGAAGATCGTCATCACGCCGGGCGCGAACGCGCACGGGCCGATGGTCTTCACCGTGGTCGCGAGCGACGTGACCGCATCGAACCGAACCGACCGACAGGTGTCGGGCACCATCTCGTTCCAGGTCTACGGGGTGCCGGACACCCCGGCACGCCCGCAGCCCGGGTCGTCGACGTTGACCCACTCAGCCGTGCTGTCGTGGGCCGCGCCGGCGTCGAACGGGGCCCGGATCAAGAGGTACGAGGTCAAGTGGGCCGGTGGGCAGCAGACCTGCCCGGCAGCACCGTGCACGATCAAGGGACTCCAGAACGGTGTCGACTACTCCTTCTCGGTCGCTGCCGAGAACAAGGCGGGCCTGAGCAAGTGGAGCGCACCGTCCGCGCCCTACAAACCCAACGAGGCACCGAAGGCAGTCCCCAACTTCCGACAGACCAAGGCGGATGACGGGTCGGTGAGCCTCGCCTGGGGAGCGGCGGCGGTCGACGGCTCCCCGGTGACGAGCTACGTCGTGGCCGTCAATGGCAGGCAGCACAGCTTCAGCGGGCTGAGCGGTGACATCACGGGGCTCCAGAACGGCCCGACGTACACCTTCACGATCTTCGCCAAGAACGCGTTCCGCGCAGGCCCTTCGACGACGACCAAGGGCAGTGCCGCCGGCTCGCCGGTGCTGGCTGGACCGGTGTCCTTCGGCCCGGTGGCCCCGGCCGATGCCGCGTCGACAGCGGTCAAGGTGATCTGGCCCGCGGGCAAACCCAACGGTCCGTCATCCATCGCCTACGCGGTGACCCGCACGACCGATGGTCACGCCGTCTGTTCAGCCGTTAGCGCGACATCGTGCGTCGACGGCACCGCCCAGTACGGCGTGACGTACACCTACTCCGTGGTCGCGAGCACCACCTTCCTCGGGGTGCCCCGAAGCTCGCCGCCACAGTCTGCCCAGATCACGCCGATCGGCACACCAGGCATGTGGCAGGCCATCACGGCTACCGAAACGGGCGCCAACCAAGCGGTCAAGGTGACCTTCGCCGTGCCCCCGTCACGAGGCAAGTCCTCATCCACTGTCTCGATCCTGGTCAACGGCAACCCCTCGGACACGTTCCCGGCATCAGCGGCCGGGGAGGCGACCCAGTCCCGGACGGTCAGCGTGCCCAGCAACGGGGTCGACTACCCGATCGAGATGCGGGTCTGCAACGAGGCCGGCAACTGTTCCAAGTCGAACACGGTCTCGGTGAACGCCTACGGCCCCATTCCGGCGCCAAGCATCTCGCTGAGCAAGGACGGCCCGACGACCTTCCAGGTCCACGTCAGCGGGGACGGCAACGGGCGCAAGATCAACCTCCACGTCTGGACCGACTCGGGACGAACGTGGGACGTCTCCACGACTGCGTCGAACTCCTGGGACCTTGGGGGGTACGGGGTCAGCTACAGCCAGGGCGACCAGGCCCACGTGACGGTCTCGGACACCGCCGGACGTGGCGTGCCCGGTCAGGCCAACTCCAATGGTCAGACCGCTGATCCACCGCCGCCGCCCCCGCAGCCCACAGTGTCCCCGTACGACACGGGAAGGCAGTTCACCCAGACCTCTGGGGTCTGCAGCACCGACAAGAGCTGTCGCTTCGTGGGGGCCCGGGTTGCCAACTTCGGTGGCACGGCGACTTGCACGCTGATCGACCCTAGCGACCCCGGGTTCCGGACCTGGACCGTGGGCAACAACTCTCAGGCTGACTCCGTGAACTTCGTCAGCCACAACGCCTTCTCCGTCGTCACGGTGAGGTGCACCGGCCCAGGAGGGTCGGCGACCGGGTCCATCCCCTGGTAGCCCAGAAAGGTAGTCAATGACCATCAGTCCTGAGCAGGTCCAGTGGTTCTCGAGCACGTTCCAGCAGCTCGTGAACAACGTCGACCTCGCGATCCGCGGCAAGGATCACGTAGTCCGACTCGCCCTCACCTGCATGCTCTCCGAGGGGCACCTCCTCCTCGAGGACAACCCGGGCACGGGCAAGACCCAGCTGGCGAAGGCGATGGCCAACACCGTCGCCGGAACGCACAGCCGCATCCAGTTCACGCCCGACCTGCTGCCGAGTGACGTCACCGGCGTGACGATCTACGACCAGCGCACGCAGCAGTTCTCGTTCCACCCGGGACCGGTCTTCGCGACCATCGTGCTCGCCGACGAGATCAACAGGGCGTCGCCGAAGACCCAGTCGGCCCTGCTCGAGGTGATGGAGGAGGGTCACATCACCGTCGACGGCACCCGCCACCCAGTCGGTAACCCGTTCATGGTCATCGCCACCCAGAACCCGATCGAGCAGGCGGGCACCTACCGGTTGCCCGAGGCCCAGCTCGACCGCTTCCTGATGAAGACCAGCCTCGGCTACCCCGACCACGAGACGACGGTCGAGCTGTTCTCCCAAGCCGAGAACCGTGACCGCAGTGCCGGCGTCAGCCCCGTCATCAGCGCACAGGCTGTGGCGCAGATGTCCGGCATGGGGGCCAAGGTGCACGTCGACCCGGCAATCCTCGCCTACGTCTCGCGGCTGTCCGAGGAGAGCCGGCGACACCCGCACGTGGCGCTGGGCCTGTCCGTTCGCGGTGGGCTGGCCTACATCCGCTGTTCCAAGGTGTGGGCGGCATCCCAGGGCCGTGACCACGTGACGCCCGACGACATCAAGGACCTGGCGCACCCGATCCTCGCGCACCGGCTCATGCTGGCCGACGAGGCCCAGTTCACCGGCGTCGAGGTCGACCGCGTCGTGGACGAGCTGCTGTCCGACGTCGCCGCTCCCGCGCACCGGCTCGGCTGACGGCGAGCGAGCCACACCGATGACCACCACGCTCGAGAAGGACGACCCGCCCGAGACCCGTCGGGGCCGGCGGGCTGCCCGACGACGGACGAGCCCTGCCGCACGCGCACGCCGCCTGCGCGGTGGACCACCGGGTCCCGCGGATCCGCGTTCGGCCCGAACCCGATTCGTCGAGCGCACCCGTGAGCTGGTGGCGCGGTGGGCGGACCTCGCCGCGCCGGTACTCCGCCCCGTGCGCGCTGCCCTGTCGTGCGTGTCAGGGCTGGGCTGGCTCGTCCTTGGATCGTCCGTGGTCACCTGGGTGCTCGCCAACTCACTCGGCTGGCTCGAGCTGCGGTACGCGGCCTTCGCGCTGCTGGCCCTCTTCGCCCTGTCCTGCCTGCTGACCATCGGGCGCACGTCGCTCACCGTGGACCTCCGGGTCGAGCCGCGGCGCGTCGTGGCCGGGGAGGCCGCAGCGCTCGAGGCGACGGTGACCAACGTCGGTCGGGCGCCTCTGCTGCCGGTGCCCCTGGACGTGCCCGCCGTCGGCGGGACGATCCGCTTCCCCCTGCCGGCCCTCGGGCCGGGCTCCGACTTCCGCGAGGTCGTGGTGCTCCCGTCGGTGCGGCGCGGGGTCTATCTGATCGGGCCGGCATCCACACTGCGTGGGGACCCGTTCGGGCTGGTCCGGCGCCAGGTCGTGTGGACCCGCCCCATCGACTTCGTCGTCCACCCCCGCACGGTCTATCTCGACAGCCTCGGCACCGGGCTCCTCAGGGACCTCGAGGGGCGGTCGACCAACGACGTATCGATGAGCGACCTGGCGTTCCACACCCTGCGTGAGTACGCCCCGGGTGACGACCGCCGGCACATCCACTGGCTGTCGACCGCCAAGCGCTCGGGCGCCTCGGGCGGCGCAGAGTTCATGGTCCGCCAGTTCCTCGACACGCGTCGGTCCCACATGGGCGTCGTCATGGACAGCCAGGCCGACTCGTGGCTCGACGCCGAGCACTTCGAGACGGCGGCATCGGTCGGGGCCTCTGTGGCTGTGCGGGCGCTGCGCGACGGGATGGACCTGAGCGAGGCATCCGGCGGGCTGCTCGTGACCCGACCCGCGAAGCACACCGCCCTCGACCTCTTCTCCCGCGCCCACCGCGGCGCCGAACCGGTGGAGGTCACCGCCGCGCGGCTCACGCATGCGGCGCCGAGCGTCAGCTCGGTGCTCGTCGTCGCAGGCCCACTGACGCCGTTCGCGTCGCTGCGGCGCAGCAAGTCGCTCTTCGGTCCCGACGTCAACGTCGTCGCAGTCCGCATCGAGCACGGAGCGAAGGTGGGGCTGCAGCGCACCGCCGGCCTGTCGGTCATCACCATCGGGTCCCTGTCCGACCTACCCGTCGCCCTACGGGGAGGGGTCGCCTCGTGAGCACCGACGCCCTCAGCAGCACGGGGTCCAGGACCATCAGCCGCCTGGCGGTCACGGGCCGTCCGACCCGCGCCGAGCTGGTGGATGCGGCCTTCGTCCTGGCGCTGGGGATGCTGGCCCTGTGGGGCTTCCGGACGTCGTTCGACAGCGTCGAGTTTCTCGCCGTGGGCATCGTCGGGCTGGCTCTCGGGATCGCCGTCGCCCACGTCGCCACGGTGCTCAAGCAGGGCTGGTTCGTCCTGGCGCTGATGACGGGCATCGCGTTCTTCCTCGTCGGGGGCGCCGTGGCACTGCGGGCCGATGCCGTCGCGGGCCTCCTCCCGGGGCCCGCGGTTCTGCGTGAGCTGGCCTCGCTCGCCGTGTCCGGGTGGAAGGACTTCCTCACCACCCTCCCGCCGGTTGACGGGAACGGACCGTTCCTCGTGCTGCCCTACGTGGTCGGATTGCTCACCGGAGCGGTCGGGTACGCCTGGGCGAGGCGGAGCACGCAGATGGCGTGGCCGGCGCTGGTCCCGCTTTCGGCCTTCCTCCTCGTCCTCCTGCTCGGCACCATCGAGCCGGTTGCGGCGCTCGTGCAGGGGCTCTCCGTGACGGTCGTCGCCTTCATGTGGGTCGCCGTCAGGCGTCGACGCCAGCTGCGCATCGTCGGCACCGGGTCGCGCGCCTCGAGCCAGGCCCTCATCGGAACAGCGCTGATCGCGGCCGCGGTCGGCATGAGCATCGCGGGCGTACACCTCTACCCCGGGTCGAGCGAGCGCTTCGTGCTGCGCACCGTGGTCGCGCCACCCTTCGACATCAGCCAGCACCCCAGTCCCCTGGTCGGATTCCGCAAGTACACCCAGGGCGCGGCGCGCTACTGGAACAAGGACCTGCTTCGGGTCACCGGAGTGGCAGCCGGCTCCCGGCTGCGGCTGGCCGTGCTCGACGACTACTCGGGGACCGTGTGGGCCGCCAGCCCCCCAGGCACCGGAACGGGCGGATTCCGGCGGGTGGGCGCCACCGTCGCGCCGTCCGCCGACGACCCGCGCACCGCTGCTGAGTCGGTCGGGGTCACGATCCAGCCGGCGTATGCCGGCATCAACGATCTCAACCTGTGGGTTCCGGGCGTCGGCTCCACCAGCTCGGTGACCTTCGGGGGACCGAGGGCCGCCGCCCTCGCCGAGTCGCTCCGGTACGACACCTCGACGGGCCAAGCGATCGTCTCGAGCCGGCTGCGCGTGGGCGACACGGTCACCTCGACCCAGCGACCGGTGCCCACGCTGCCGGACGGCGGCATCGAACCGGGTAGCGGAAGTACGGTGAACCAGGCCACAAGCGAGTTCGTCACGGCCGCCGCGGCCAAGCTCGCGGGCAAGGCCGACAACCCCTGGGCCGCCGTGCAGGCCGCGGCGGCCATGCTCAAGAGCAGGGGCGCCTACTCGGACGGGGTCACCGACGGCGAGAGGCAGTACCTTCCCGGGCACGGGGTCGGTCGCCTCAGTGCCTTCCTCGCCGGCTCCGAGTACGTCGGCAACGACGAGCAGTACGCCAGCACCTTTGCCCTCGTGGCGAACAGCTTGGGCGTCCCGGCGCGGGTGGTGTTCGGAGCGGTGGTTCCCGAGAGCGGCGTGGTCCGCGGGCAGGACGTGCATGCCTGGGTCGAGGTGAAGGCGAGCTCCGGTCAGTGGTTCGCCGTCCCGGAAACCGTGTTCATGCCCAACAAGGACAAACACCCGAACCAGAACCCGCCGCCACCCGTCGCCGAGCAGAACGCCGCCGATGTACCCCCACCGAACGCGGTCCGCCCCCCGGGCTCGCTCGACTCGTTGCTGTCGATGGACCCGTCGACCGTGCGGGTGCCGAACCAGCCGGTCGATGCGGGCATCCCGGCGTGGGTCTGGACGGTGGTGACCTGGGTGGCGATCCCGCTCGGCATCCTCGCCCTGGTGCTCGGCGGCATAGCTGCCATCCACGGCGCCCGTCGCCGACGTCGCCGGCGGTCGGGGCCGGCGAGCCGCCGACTCGCCCTGGGCTGGACCGAGGTCGTCGACCGGGCACGCGATCTCGGGATGCCGGTGGCCAAGGGTCTGACCCGCAAGGAGCAGTCCGCAGTCGTCGGGTTCCCTGCTCTGGCCGCCGACGCCGACGCCGCGGTCTTCGGCGCCGGTGAGCCCACCGACGAGGCGGTGCAGCGCTACTGGGCTGCCATCGCAACGGCGCGGAAGGACCTGACGGCGCGCTCGTCCCTGCGACGGCGGATCAGCCGCCGGTTCAGCCTGACCTCGCTGCTCCACCGCGACCCCCGACCGGTCGAGGTCTCCCCCTCGACCGGGGGAGAGCGTTCGGCCCAGCGCCGCGGGCGCCCGCGGCTGCGCCCCGTGAGGAGCACGACGTGAAGCTCAAGCTCACCCTCGCCAGGGCCGGCGGACAGCGCCAGGACCTGTTGGTCACGGCCGACGCCTCGACGACCGTCGGCGAGCTGGGGAGGTACCTGCAGCTGTCAGACCCGACGCTGCGCCAGCACGGGGGTCAGCCCGAGGACGACGTGACGATCTCGGTCAAGCGCGACGGCGACCAGGTGCTCGACGCCCGCACACCGCTGTCCGACTCGCCGATCCGGTCCGGCGCCACCATCTCGCTGGCCCGCTCCGGTGCCCAGTTCGCCAACGCCGAGCGTGACGCCGTGGCGGTCGCGTCCGTCGTCGAAGGGCCCGATGCCGGGAAGGAATTCCCCCTGGCCTCGGGCACCAACATGATCGGGCGGCAGCGATCGTGCGAGGTCCGGCTCTCCGATGCCATGGCCTCGCGGACCCACGCCCGCGTGAACGTCACCGACCACATCGAGGTGGTCGACCTCGGGTCGGCCAACGGCGTCGACTTCAATGGGTCGCTCATCTCGCGCGAGGTCGTCCGTCCGTCCGACCGGGTCCGCATCGGCGACACCGTGATCACCTTCCGGCTCCTGAACGTGGCCAGCGCCGAGGGGCGCACCGACGCGGCGTCCGTGGGCTTCATCCGGTCGCCAAGGCTGGCGCCGCAGTACGAGGGCCGCGAGTTCGAGGCGCCCGACGTGCCCCAGCGCAGCCAGCCCCAGAAGTTCCCCATGACCATGCTGCTCATGCCTATCCTGATGGCGGGCGTGCTCTACCTCGCGACGAGGCAGTGGCAGTCGATCCTCTTCGCGGTGCTGTCGCCGATGATGATGATCGGCAGCTGGTGGGAAAACCGCCGACAGGGCAGGACCGCTGACAAGACCGCCGTGCGCGCCTTTCGATCCGACCTGGCCGACTTGGTCGTCGAGATCGGCGAGGAGGCCGACCGCGAGATCGCGACCCGGCTGGGCGAGCACCCGTCCACGTCGCAGTGCCTCGAGGCGTGTCAGGGACGACGGCCGCTCATGTGGACCCGGCGCCCCGACGACTGGGGCTTCCTCGAGCTGCGGCTCGGGCTCGGTCGGCTGCCCAGCCGCTCGACGCTGAAGCCGATCGAGACCAAGAACGCACCGCGCGACCTCGTCGCAGAGGCGAAGGCGACGTTGGCGAACGTCGGAGAGGTGGCCGGCGTGCCGGTCATCGCCACGCCCAGGACGGAGGGGGGCATCGGAGTCGCAGGCGCGCGCAGCGCCGCGATCAGTGCCGCCAGAGCGCTCGTGGTCCAGGCGGCCGCCCTCCACTCACCAGCAGAGCTGGCCGTGACCCTGATGGCGTCGCAGCGGAGCACGGCGGACTGGGACTGGCTCAAGTGGCTTCCCCACGTCGACGCGCCGTGGAGCCCCGTGGAGGCCCGCCACCTGGCCGCCACGCCCTCCACGGCCACCACGTTGGTGACGGCCCTCGAGACGCTCATCGAGGCGCGGAGCGCGGAGGACTCGGCGAGCGACGTGCCCGCCGTCCTCGTCCTGGTCGAGAGCGACGCCCCGGTCGAGTTCGGCCGGCTCGTCGAGATCTCGGAGCGTGGCTGGCACGTCGGGGTGCACGTCCTGTGGGTTGCCCCGGAGGTCGAGCAGCTCCCGGCGGCCTGCCGGACCTTCGTCGACACGAGCTCACTGGCACAGTCCGGGATCGGCTACGTCCACCAGGCCCACGAGGTGACGCCCGTCGAGACCGAGACGGTCAGCGCCGAGGACGCCCTGGCGTTCGCGCGGTCCATCGCCCCCGTGATCGACCTCGGTGCGAGGAACGAGGACTCGAGCGACCTGCCCCGGACCATCTCGTTCCTGGCCATGGACGGCTATGAGTCACTCGGTGACCAGCCGGAAGCCGTCATCGAGCGCTGGAACCAGAACCACTCGATCCTCACCGGTCCTCGAGCAAGCGAGCCCCGGCGCCGAGAGGCCTCGTTGCGCGCAGCCGTCGGGCACAGTGCGGGGCACCTGCACCATCTCGACCTGCGCACCGAGGGGCCCCACGCACTGGTCGGCGGAACGACGGGGGCCGGCAAGTCGCGAGATGCTTCAGGCCTGGATCCTCTCGATGGCTGCGAACCACAGTCCGCAGCGGCTCACCTTCCTGCTCGTCGACTACAAGGGAGGGTCGGCGTTCGCCGAGTGCAGCGAGCTGCCGCACACGGTCGGCATGGTCACCGACCTCGAGCCCGAACGGTGTCCAGCGGGCGCTGAAGTCGCTCGCGGCCGAGCTGAAGCACCGCGAGCACGTCCTTGACCGCGCCAAGGCCAAGGACGTCATGACCATGGAGAAGCGCTGGGACCCGGCGGCCCCGCCGAGCCTGGTCATCGTCGTCGACGAGTTCGCTGCCCTGGTCCAAGAGGTTCCCGAGTTCGTCGACGGTGTGGTCAACGTCGCCCAGCGTGGGCGTTCCCTGGGCCTGCACCTCGTGCTGGCCACCCAACGCCCGGCCGGCGTCATCAAGGACAACCTGCGAGCCAACACCAACCTCCGTCTCGCGCTACGGGTCGCTGACGAGGCGGACTCGACGGACGTCCTCGGCTCCCCGGACGCGGCCTTCTTCGACCCCGACCTCCCCGGCCGGGCGGTGTCGAAGACCGGCCCCGGTCGGCTCGTCCCGTTCCAGACGGCCTACGCCGGCGGCCACACCGGGGGCGGTCCGGTCGCCCCGGACATCCGCGTGGAGGAGCTCGTGCTGGGCTCCGGGGCGCGGTGGGAGATCGCCGAGTCCTCGCTCCCTGCCGTGCCGGTGGCCGTGGGAGGCACCGACATCGCGCGGGTCGTCGACACCATCACCCGCGCCACGGCGCAGGCCGAACTGCCGGCTCCTCGCAAGCCCTGGCTCGAGGCACTGGCCCCCGTGTACGACATCCGCACCCTCGTGCGCACCGACCGGCCGGGTAAACGTCTTCCCTTCGGCATGGTGGACGTCCCCGACGACCAGGCGCAGCACCCGGTGTCCTTCGAGCCCGACCGGTCCGGGAACCTCGCGGTGTACGGAGCGTCGGGCGCGGGCAAGAGCACCGTGCTGCGCACCCTCGCGGTCTCCGCCGGCCTCGGGTTCCGCACCGACCCCACGTGGGTCTACGGGATGGACTTCGGCGCCCAGGGACTCGCGATGCTCGAGCCCCTGCCCCACGTGGGCTCCATCGTGCGCGGGAACGACGACGAGCGCGTCAGGAGGCTCTTGCGCTGGCTGGGGGAGGTCGTCGACGAGCGCGCCTCGCGATACTCGTCGGTCAACGCCGGCACGGTCTCGCAGTATCGCCAGATCGCGGGTCGCCCCGAGGAGCCCCGGATCCTGCTGGTGGTCGACAACCTGGGCGGGTTCCTCAAGGCGTACGAGTCCAATGACGTCTGGATAGACCGGCTCGCCTCGATCGCCAGCGCGGGAAGGCCGTTGGGTGTGCACCTCGCGGTGACGTCGGACCGGTCCGGAGGGCTACCGACCCAGCTCGCCGCCACGGTCCAGCAGCGACTCGTGCTCCGCATGCCCTCCTTGGAGGAGTACGACAACACCGGCGTGCCGCGCCTGATCCTGTCACCGTCGTCGCACCCGGGCCGGGGTATCTGGGACGGACTCGAGGTCCAGGCAGCGGTCCTGGGTACGTCGGCTGACCTCGGGGCCCAGGCCCGGGAGATGGCCGCGATGGCGGCGGCCATGCGCGAGGCCGGTGCTCCCCTAGCCCCACCGATCCGCCGGCTGCCCGACCTGCTGCCGATCCAGTCACTCGACCGGGCGGTGGGTGACGAAGTCGTGGTCGGTGTCACCGACGACACCCTCGCGCCCATGACGATCCTTCCTGAGGGCACGTTCGCGGTGACCGGGCCGCCCTCCTCGGGCCGTACCACGGCCTTGCTCACCGTCGCATCCGCGGTACGCCGGGCACGACAGGACAGCGACCTGTACCTCCTCACCCTGAACCGCCGCTCCCGCCTTCTGCGCCAGCCGATCTGGACCGAGCACGCATTGGGTCTGGATGCCGCGGCCACCCTGGCTGATCAGCTGACCGAGCGTTTCGCGCAGGAGGTCCAGCGCCCGACCGTGGTCGTCATCGAGCGGGTGGCCGAGTGGTCGGACACCCTTGCCGAGCTCTCGGTCGACCTGATGATCAAGGCCCTGACGCGGGCCGGTGGGCTCCTCGTGACGGATGGCGAGGCGGTGGCCTACAGCCGCACCTACGGGCTCGCGGGTGCGTCGAACACCTCGCGCGTCGGCTTCCTCCTTCAGCCCGACCCAGGTGACGGGTCGGCCTTCGGCGCGACGCTTCCCATCCGCATGAACCGGGGCCAGTTCCCCTCCGGCAGAGGGTTCCTCGTGCGTGGCGGACGGGTTTCACTGGGCCAGCTCGCCCTCCCGGACGGGCCCCCATAGGGAGTGCTTGTCACCGCATCCGGCGACAAGACAGGAATCGGCCGCAGGTCGAGGATCACAGGTACAGAGGAAACGAACACCAACGAAAGGCACCGACATGGCACGTCTCGGAATGGATGTCGATGAGGTCGAGCGCGTCGCCGCCGGCCTCCACCAGCAGTCGCAGGCCCTGCACACGGCCATCAACCAGATCAGCAACCTGGTGAACCAGGCGGTGCACGTCTGGGAGGGCCATGACTCCACCCAGTTCGCCGACTGGTGGAACAGCCAGCACAAGCCGGCCCTCACCCGGGCCGCCGAGGCCATCGACGGGCTCGGCACCGCCGCCAAGAACAACGCCAGCGCGCAGCGCGACGTCTCGGGCCACTGATCCTGGTTCGGAGGCCGTGACGGCAGCGTCACGGCCTCCGACGCACCGACACGAGAGGAGCCGCCATGGCGCGCCTCGGGATGGACGCCGACGTCGTCGAGTCGGTCGGCAAGCAGCTCAAGCACCAGGGTCAGAGCGTCACGTCGGTCATCCGCGCGGTCGACGCGCTGATCGACCGGGCGGGCACCAATTGGTGGGGCGCACACGGTCGTGACGTCGTGCACCAGTGGCGAAGCGTCCACCGCCCGGCCCTCCTCAGGGCCGCCGGTGCCGTCGACGGCCTCGGCCACTCTGCGCTCGCGAATGCCTCGGAACAGCGAACTGCGAGTTCGTCCTCCGGCGCGAACGGCGCGGCGGCACAGGCAGGGTCGGGCCTGTGGAGGTACTCCGAGGGCGTCGCGACGCTCGCCTCCGTCGACAAGGCGCTCAATGGCTGGATGGTGACGCCCGGCCTTGCGGCGCTCGGCACCCTCGGCGTCCTCACCGGTACCTGGCGCTCGAAGCCATACCCGGCCGCCTACAGCGCGCTCTTCGGGAAGTCCGAGTTCATGCGCTACAACAGCAGCCTCGGGGACACCTACGTCAAGCAGCTGGGAAGGTTCACCGACAGCGCGCCGATGAAAGGCTTGGGATACCTCGGAGCAGGGTTCACCGTCGCGTCCCAGTCGGTCAACCTCTACAGCAACTTCGGCCCCGGCAGCGAGGCGTCGGTCGGCGACCGGATCGAGGCCGGTGGCGCTGCCACCGGTTCGGCGTTGAAGATGAGCAAGAACCCGGTCGCCTACCTCTCCGGCGCGGCAATCACCGCCTGGTCGATGACTGCCAACGAGGCGACCAAGGTGGACTACTCCTCCAGCGGGCTCCAGCAGACGTGGGAGTACATGCGGGCCAACCCCGGCGTCATCGGCGAGGAACTGGCGAGGTCCGGCAAGGAGATGGTCACCGATCGGCTGTGGAGGATCCTGGGATGAGCGACACGACGAATACCGTTCTCACGGATGACGAGATGCTCGCCATCTCGCACCTGTCGGGAGTGCCCTGGACCCGCCCGCTCGCGACGGTCGACGTCACACAACCAACGCAGCTGTACGCGGCGGTCGGCCGTGGCCTGAGATCCTTGAGTCTTCGTGGTCTGGTGGCCGCCACAGGGGAGCTCTCTCCCGACGTGGCGCCCGCGACGGTCGTGTGCCGAGGTCAGGTCCGACTTGCGGCCACCTGGGTCGACTCGACCTTCGCCCAGCTCGTCGACGACGAGCGGTTCGAGCTGGCCGAGGGTCCTGAGGGCGACTGGTGTGCCGTGACGGTCGCTCCGGGCGGGGTCCACGTCGTCGTCCCCGTGACGCTTGGGGATGCGCTGGGGTTCTTCGCAGACCTGGCGGCGACCTCCAGCAGGTCCTCCGGAGGGCCCACCTTCTGCGTCGTCGGCCGTGGCGGCCCGACCTTCTCGGCGGGGGTCACGTGCACCGAGGGCGCCACTCGCCGGCTCTCCCTGGATGCCGCGGGGGACGTGCAGGAGTCCGAACCGGTCGACCTCGACGAGGCGGGCTGGGACGCGGAGATCCGTCGCATCATGGGCCTCACCGGCGTCGGGGCGGGCTGAACCCCTCGCCAGGCACCGACGCGTGGCGCGGTGCACTCAACCCAAGGAGGTCACCGTGTCCCGTCTCGGTATGGATGCCGACGTCGTCGAGTCGGTCGGCAAGCAGCTCAAGCACGAGGGCCAGGGCGTCACCTCGATCATCCGTGCGGTCGACGGGCTGGTCGAGCGGGCCGGCACCAACTGGTGGGGCGCGCACGGACGCGACCTGGCCCAGCAGTGGCGGACGGTCCACCGTCCGGCGCTGCTCAAGGTGGCGGGCGCCGTAGACGGCCTGGGCCAGTCCGCCCTCAACAACGCCCACGACCAGCGGGGTGCGAGCGCGCCGGGCACGGCAGTCCGCGTGCACGCGGGCGCGCCGGCAGCAACGGCGACGAACGCGTCCTCCGGGGTGAGGTTCGGCATCGACTTCATCAAGGCAGCTCAGGGATCGGGCGGCGTGCCGGTCGGCTATACCCAGCTCTCCGGCAACGAGCTCTCGCGGCTCGGACTCGACCGCGGAGACCTCTACGACGGAGCCAGCGGCTTCGCGGCAGCGGTGTTCTCCGACGGGAGGGGCCACTACGTGGTCGCCTTTCCGGGCACCGAGGTCGATGGCAACATCCTCTACAGCGAAGACGCGCTCGCGGACGCGCAGGGGGCGCTCTACACGACGAGGCAGAGCGAGCAGTCGGCCGTCCTGGGCAAGACCATCGCGACCGCCGTCGGCCCGGAACAGGTCACGTTCGTCGGACACTCCCTCGGGGGTCGCAACGCAGCCATCGCCAGCGTCGCGTCAGGGGCAACCGCAATCACTTACAACGCCGCCGGCGTCCACAACGCCGACCTCACGTACGCGATGCTCGTCAGGGGAGACGCCCCCTCCCTCCTCGACTACGCCGGCAGCTTCCTCGGGGTCGGTGGCGTGGAGACCGAAAAGGAGCGACTCGTCGAGACGGGTCAGATCGTCAACCACCACACGACCTTTGACCCCCTCACCACCACGCAGAACGCATCGCTCGGGGCGCTGCCAAGCGCGATCGGGCGGCAGGATGCAGACGCCAGTCCCCTTCTGTTCGGGGAGGCGCACGGCCTCGACGCCTTCTGACCAGCGAACGCGGCCTCTCCGGGAAACGGCCCGGTCACGCGTTCGGAGTGCCGGGCGCGGGCAGGATGCCGTCCTCGACCGCCCGGATGTAGAGGTCGGTCTTGGTCGGCGCCGGGCGCCCCGCCTCCGAGTACTTGGCACGCGCCCGGAGGAGGTAGGTGCGCGCCGTGTCCTCGGACACGTTCAGCCGCCGTGCGACCGAGGTCAGCTTCATCCCCGCGGCGTACAGGCGAACCGACTCCATCTCCCGTGGCGTCAGGTGCGGTGCTAACAGGTGGCCGTCGTCGGCCAGGAGGGCCGCCCAGTCGGCCGAGAGGAACGGTTCTCCACGGATCACCGTCCGCACGGCCTGCGCGATGGTCGCGAGGTCCTCTCCCTTCGACAGGACGCCGGCTGCCCCAGCGTGCAGGCACCGGGCCAGTGCATGGTGTCGCTGGTCCTGGGTGAACATCAGCACGGGCCACCCTCGGCCGCGGAGCACCTCGACGTTGGCCGCGGCGTCGGTGCCGTCGTGCAGCTCCACGTCGAGGAGCACGACGTCGATCCTGCCCTCGGCCCGGGTCACGAAGTCGGTGACCGTCCTCTCGATGGGCCGCACCACCGACTCCGGGATGTGCCAGCGCAGCCCCTGCGCGAGTCCGGCGAGGATGACCGGGTGGTCATCGACCGCTCCGATCCGCACTTGGCCCGGCTGCATGCTCACCCCAGCAGCCCTGTTGCCTTCATGACCTCAACTGTTCCTTTGCGCGCCGACCCGCACCGGGCTGTTGGCTGCTATGTCGTCACTTCTGGTGACGTGGGACGGCGGCCCGGTGACAGGGACAGCCAGATCTCGCCCTCGTCGATCTCGAGCACGTGGGGGAGAAGCGCCAGGGCCCGGGTGATCACGCCGTGGTCGAAGGGCTCCTTCGGCGAGGAGAGCACGATGGTCGCTGGTCCCAGGTCGTCGTCGGGGTGCCACTGGATCATCGCGGCCGACCCCTCGCCGCAGGCCTCCAGGGCGGCGGCCGTGGCTCGGCGGAACGCGAGTGGCGCCGGCGAGCGCTCCGCGGCCGGGGACGTGCGGAGGGTCACCCGGGCACCCCTCGCCCGAGCGCGCCCCGCTGCGTCCGCCACCGAGTCGTCGATGAGGGTGGAGGCGACCAGCTGGTCACGAGCCGCGGCCTCGGCGAGGCCGGCGGCGACCCGGTCGTCCGCGTCGAACACCTCGTGACGCCACAACCGCTCGAGCAACGGGATGATGTCCCGTGAGAGCTCGTCACGACGCTGCCCGCTCGCCTGCGCGGCCAGCGCGTTCGCCCGCTCGGCTCGGGTCAGCAGGGACAGGTCCTCGAAGGCCCGGCGCAACTCCAGGTGCGCCCGGCGCAGCCCACGAGTGGACATCACGGCGGCCAGGGTGACCAGCGGCGGCGAGACGAAGCTCCCCGGCTCGGCCACCACCGGAGGGAGGCCGTGCGCCGAGAGCCCGACGGCAAGCGCGACGGGGGTCAGCGCGGCGTAGGCCCACGCAAACCGTTCACGCCCGGTCAGGACGAATACGATCGCCAAGGGCAGGCTCGCCCCCACGAACCACAGGCGCCAGGCCGTCGCGGTCTCGGACGGGGTCATCACGGCGAGCAGGGCGACGGCGCCGGTGGAGAGGGCCAACGAGGCACTCGACGCCAGCGAACCGGGCAACCTGGCGAGGAGGACGGCTGCGAGCAGGGCCACGGTGCCGCCCCACACCCCCAACGGCCACCCGGCGTACGTGTGGTCCCATTGCCCGTGGGTCGCGGACCACCCGAGCGCGATGTGGAGCAGGACCCACACGAGCGGCAGGGTCGCGAGAACCGAGATCCCGCCCACCTGCCAGTCGATGCTTGAGCGCGGGTCCGGCTCCGCGGTCGTCGGACCGACGACCTGCCAGCTCAGGGTCACGGTGGTTCCCGCTCCGGGCGCCGACTCCAGCGTAGAGGCGCCTCCGACGGTCGCCATGTGCCCTGGGATCGACTGCTCCACCCCGAACCGCCCGGCCGCGCTGATCGGGTCGAAACCGACACCGTCGTCGTGCACGCGGACGACGAGGGCGTTTCGGTCGCCGGTGACCTCGATGGTGGCTGCTCCCACGCCGGAGTGCCTGCGGACGTTGCCGAGGATCTCCTCCAGCGCGGCCGTGAAGGCTCTCCGGACGTCGTCGGGCAGTCCAGGCGGCAGGGCCACCGGCCCAGTGACCTGCACACCCAGGCGCGTGCCCATCTCGTGCAGGGATCGTGAACGGTGCGTGGGACCGTCCAACACCCCGAGCGCCCGCAGTGCGTCCCCGGCCAGCTCCCGAGCGGTGGCAAGGGTTTCGAACGACGACGACCGCGACGCGAGGATGAGCGCGCCGAGCACCTTGTCGTGCACGAGCCGGTCCCACTCGAGCCGGATCCTCTCGGCCTGCTCGCGTCGCATCGCGGCATCCCTGGCTCGGGAACGCGCGCGCTCGACCTCGGCCAGTTGCACGTACGTCGAGCCCAGGGCTCGGGCAAAGAGACCGACGGCCAGGCTGCCCAGCATGGCAACGCACGCCTCGAGGGCGCCGATCGGCCAGCCGACCTCAGGGGCGCGCAGTGCTGCGTAGCCCACACCGAGAGCGGCCACCCAGCAGACTCCCGTGCGCAGTGTCCCGAACGAGACGGCAGCGAGGCAGGCGCCGATGATGGTCGACGCGTTGAGGAACGAGGCGCCCGCGGGAGCCGGCAACTCCGGCCCGGCCAGGAGTGCCACGAAGTTCGCGGCCGTGGCTGCGACGACGAAGGCTCGTTCCGGCCTCAGGTCGGGCGAGCCCAGCATGGCGCCCACCACGACCCACAGCGACGAGGCGATGAGCAGGGCCGCGACCACGGCGAGGAACCCGTCCGGTGGCCACAGCAGCCCTCGATGCGATGACTGCGCCGCCAGCGCGCCGTTGATGCCCACGGCCAGCGCCGCAACGCGAATGATATCGCGACGAAGCCACACCGGGCTGTGCTCGATCTCCCCCGTGGTGGTGCCGGCAGGCAGCTTGGTGTCCCACCGGCTGCTCCCCCATGCCTCGGCCACCACCCCATGCTGCCAACCCGGGCCGTCGGGCGTGGCGCTTTGGGGCACGGGTCACAGGAACCGGTGCCCGGGCAGGCCTCGTGTCCATGCAGGTCAGGGGTGGACCCGCCGGGCCTGCTGGCGCTCAGACGCGCCCCACCCCGCCGAGCGCCCGGGGGGCCGGCGTCACATGCCGTGCCGGCCACGACGTCCGGCCCGCAACGCGGGCGAAGAGCGAAGCGGGTGGCATCGAGAACCCGAAGGTCCGGATGCCGCCCGCTCAAGGCGAGGCGGCAGCGCACCCGAGTCATACCCCAGAAAAGTACTGCAGTGGGGTGCGAAAATGGCGTGATCGGGTACCCCACAGCGCCCTGACCTGTGCTCAATCACCCTCTCGCGGAACCCATTCGGGGATTTTGCAAGCAGGGGGTCAGAAGTCCGCCTCCTCTGGGCCCGCCGCAGCGCGAAGACTCCACCGCACCGCACCGCCCGACGGGGCTCGCGAGAAGGTGAGGCCGAGCGGCATACCCGCGTGGGCGGCGCCACATCCCCTCACTCCCTAGTGTGGGGGCATGCGCGGAGAACTCCTTGACCGGTCCGAGCGGTCCGGCACGCCCGGCCGCTTCATGCTCCAGAACGAGCGGATGCTCAAGGTCGACCTCACCGGGACAGGTGGGTACTTCTACGCCCGCCAGGGCTCGATGGTGGCCTACCAGGGCGATGTCGACTTCGCCTACGAGGGCAGCGGCGGCCTCGGAAAGATGTTCAAGAAGGCCCTGACCGGCGAGGGCATGGCGCTGATGAAGGTGTCTGGCAGCGGTGACGTCTTCCTCGCCCAGGAGGCCGACGAGATCTTCATCCTCGAGCTCGAGAACGAGTCCGTCACGGTCAACGGCAACGCCGTGCTGGCCTTCGAGAGCAGCCTGACGTGGGACATCAAACGGGTCGAGGGGGCCTCGATGGTCAGCGGCGGCCTGTTCAACACGACATTCACCGGCAGCGGCCTCATCGCAGTCGTCGCACATGGCACCCCGGTCGTGCTGCAGGTCGACGTGCCCACCTTCGTCGACATGCAGGCCGCCGTGCTCTGGTCGGCGGGCCTGCAGTCGTCGATCCGCAAGACGGCCAAGCTGGGCGCGGTGATTGGCCGTGGCTCCGGCGAGGCCTACCAGCTCGCCCTCTCCGGTAACGGCATCGTCGTCGTCCAGGCGTCCGAGGGGCACCCGCCGCCGCAACGAGGCTGACGTCGCACTGGGTGGTCAGATCAACGCGCGGTGTGGCCTCGGGCGGGAAGCCGGACTCCCAGGAGCCGCCTTCCACGTCGCCCTTCATCCGATGATGCGGCCAGGGCGTCCCGATTCCTAGCGACGTGCGTGGGGCGGCCGCGGGGCGCGCAGGTGCCTCTGGCGGCCGACCGCAGCCGCCACCCGGTGCGCGTCCTTGCTGAACGCTCGTGGTGCCGTCTCGGCCGCTGCTGCCACCGCCTCGGGCAGCCGGGTGCGCAGCGACTCGACCCGGTCGAGCGCGCGCTCGGGATGCAGCTCGAGCGCGGTCGCGACATCGACCCAGTCCTCGACCGTCACGTCACGCACCTGCCATGCCCGGCCGACCTTCATCGAGCTGCGCACGGCTTCGCCCGTCTTCAGGTACGGCGCGTAGCTGGCCGCGTCGTACAGCGGCGCCAAGGCGACGCGAGGGCCGCGCAGCAGCAGGCTGTAGTTCTTCGCATGTGCGTCCGTGCCTCCCACGAGCACGTTGAACGCGAACGCGTCGAAGAAGGCCGTCCGCACCGCCTCACGGTCGGCAAGCCCCAGCGTGCCGAGCAGCGCGCCCACGTTCCGGACGCTCGGGCCTGCGTCGGCCTGGTACTTCTTCGACGACGGGTAGCTCATTGCCTGCAGCAGGTCCTCCTGGTGCAGGCGCAGCCACTGCCCGCCACGGTCACGGCGCCGGTCGTATCGGGTGGAGACCAGGGTCTTCGCTCCGCCGAAGTCGACCAGCTCGACGTGGGCGACGGGCAGCCCGAGCAGCCCCGCAGCGCGCAGACAGACGAACTCGTTGACGTGCAGGTCGCCGAAGCGAGTATCGGCTCGCGTGGGCTTCAGGATGTGCGTCGTCGGCGTGGAGTCGTTCGGCACCCCCCAGGCGCCGTCGTCGAGGCAGGTGCAGTGCGACCTTGGTCTGAGCGCCGGCCAGGCTCCACCGGCCCGAGCCGGCCCCGACCTCCCAGCCGGCATCGCGCACGGTCAGCTCACGCAGCATGTCGCAGACTTCGGCCTCGGACAGGCGGCGCACGTCTCCGGTGCGCTGGGCAGCGTCCGGGGGGTCGACGTCGACCGGCAGCACCTGCACGGCCCCGGCGGCATCACGCCCGACGTGTCGCAGTAGTGCGAAGGGGTTGCGCGCCGACACCAGGAAGCGGCGACCCCACTCCTCGCGCACGGCAGCGTTGTCAGGCAGCAGACCATCCAGCCATGCCGAGACGACGCGGTTGCCGTGGCGCCGCCCGGACAGCGGCATCGACAGCGACAGCGGGGTCGGGTTGGGCCCCGAGGTGTACCCGACGTCGTAGGTGAAGCTGAGTGCGCCACCGGTCGCCTGCTCCAGCCTGCCTGCCAACATGCCGTCGAGGAAGACGTCCAGCTGGGTCATGACGGCTCGCGGGCGAACATGTCAGCAAAGGGGTCCTCGTCCAACGAGCTGGGCTCGGCGGACGGCTCCAGCGTGACGGCCAGGCCGAGCGCGGCGAGCACGTCGAGCACCTTGCGGAGCTCGGCGCCGGGGTTCGACCCGGTCTCGAGTCGAGATATCCACTGTCGTGGAACGCCAGCGCGGTCAGCCAGGGCTTGCTGGCTCAGCCCGCCCTCTTGCCGGGCAGCGCGGACGGCGGCTCCCAGGTCGCGCACGGTGGCGAGCATGACGCCTCCCCTTGGCTGCTGTCTGGAATGCGTGACGTCTGTGGTTGTCACGCTACCATGACATACATATTTGTCACGATAATCAGACACGGGATGCGATGCTATCTCCACGACGCCAGCGTGGAGAGCACGCCGCAGGCTGGGTCATGAAGAGAGGGGTTGGCTCACCCCCGTCGAGGGCAGTCGCATCGTTGGCGAACCACGCCGCCAAGCTGCTGCCGACCCGGCATCGACCGGGTCAGCCCGGATGCGGGCGCACCGCCCGCAGGCGCCGATCCGTGCGCCCACTCACGCGCCCACCCACGCTCCCACCCATGCTGCTCGCCCAGGGGAGCGGCCAGCGCGACGCAGGCCTCCCGCGTGCGGTCGTCGGCGGGCACGTAGACCATGAACAGCAGGCTCTCGCCGGCGAGCTCCATCGACTCGTTGTAGAACGCCAACTCCCCGTGGGTGGGGTGTGCGAAGCGCTTGCGCGGCGCCCTCGGAGTCTCCACGTCGTGCTCGGCCCACCACTGCCGGAACTCCTCGCTGTGCTCGCGCAGGTCGTCGAGCACCTGTTGCACTCGCACGACGTCGGGGAACCGTGCCCGTGCGCCGCGCAGGTGCGCCACCGCCTCGCGCGCGACGACCTCCCAGTCCACCCACAGCTCGCGCATCCTGGGGTCGAGCAGCGTCATCCGGGCCAGGTTGCGCTCCGTCGCCGGCAGCGACCCGGGGTCGATCCACAGCACCGTCGTCGCGTCGTTCCATGCCACCAGGTCCCCGACCGGGGTCACGACGTAGGCCGGCGCCGGCATCAGGGTGTCGAGCAGACCGGTGACCGAACGCCTCAGCTCAGGGGACGTCTCGTAGGTTCGCGCCTCGGCGATGCCGGCCAGGAAGTGCAGGTGCGAGCGCTCGTCCGGCCCGAGGGACAGCGCGTCGGCGAGGCACCGCACGATGGCCGGCGACGGGTGCAGGTCACGCCCCTGCTCCAGGCGGGTGTAGTAGTCGACGCTGACACCCGCCAGCGCGGCGACCTCCTCGCGACGCAAGCCCCTCGTGCGTCGGCGTCCGTGCACGGGAAGGCCAACGTCTTCGGGCCCCAGTCGGTCGCGCCGCGACCGGAGGAACGCCCCGAGGCCGTCCGTGTCGCCGTTGGCCATGGAGCCAGTATGGGCGCACCCTCGACCGCGTGGGTGGCCGTGTCAGGGCCACCCTCCGACCCCTGCCGTGTGCCGGTCTGGCCCGGCCGGGTCGCGTGAGGGGATGCTCGGCGACGGCACCCCGACGAGGGCGTCACCCACCGAGAGGAACTGTCATGCAGGCCATCTGGATCGAGCTCCCCGCCCTCGACATCGAGCGGGCACGCGACTTCTACGCCACCGTCTTCGGCCACGAGCCGACGCCCGTCAGCGACGACGGGACCCGGGCCATCACCGTCATCCCCGGCGGCCCGACCGTCTCACTGAACCAGACGGCCGGCTTCGAACCGGGCACCCACGGCCCGCTGCCGGTGTTCGACGTCGACGAGCCCCTGTCGCCGGTCGTGCAGCGGGCGCTTGCCGCCGGGGCCCGGGTGGTCGAGCCGCCGGCCCAGCGTGGTGAGCACGGCTGGTTCGCCCTCGTGGCCGACTCCGAGGGAAACCGGCTCTACCTGCACAGCGCCACCCGCTGAGCTGGGGGACACTGTCCGACATGAAGATCACCTTTGTGGGCCTGGGCCGGATGGGCCGCGAGCTCGTCATCCACGTGCTCGACGCCGGCCATGACGTCACCGTCTGGAACCGCTCCCCGGACGCGGCCGCCGCGGCCGTCGGTCGGGGTGCCCGGCGGGGCGCGACGCCCGCAGCGGCGGTCGAGGGCGCCGAGCTGGTCGTCTCGGTGCTCTTCGGCCCCGAGACGGTGCGCGAGGTCGTCCTGGACGGCGTCGACACCTTTGGCGACGGTGCGCTGTGGGTCGACGTCACCACGGTCGGTCCGCACGACGCCCGCCGCCAGGCCGCCTGGGCGCGGGGCCGCGGAGTGCGCTACGTGCAGTCCCCGGTGCTCGGCACGCTCGCCCCGGCCCGAGCCGGTGTGCTGGGCGTCATCCTCGGCGGCGACCCGGCCGATGTCGCAGCCGCCCGGAGAGTCACCGACCTGTGGGCCGACCCCGAGCGGGTCTTCGAGCTCGACTCGGCCGAGCGTGCCGCCGCCGGCAAGCTGGCGGTCAACCTGGGCCTCGCGGTGTCGATGCAGGGCCTCGCCGAGGCCCTGCAGGTCGCCGCCTCGGCCGGTCTCGCAGCCGGCGACGTCCTGGACCTCCTCGTGAAGACCCCGCTCGCCGGGATCGCGGCCGCCAAGGGTGCCACCGTCCTGTCGGGCGAGTACGCAGACGCACAGTTCACCGTGAACGCGCTGGTCAAGGACATCGACCTGATCCTCGAGGCCGATGCGGGGCTCCCGGCTGTCGAGGCGGCCCGCGGCCGCCTGCTCGCGGCTGTCGAGGCAGGACTCGGTGAGAGCGACTTCTCGGTCATCGCCCGGAGATGAGCTCCTCGGCATCTCGGGGAGTGCGCGGGTGGGCTCGGGAGTGAGGAGCGGCCTCCCACCCCCGCACGGATCAACCGGGCGACTCTGCGAGCGCCGCATACAACGGCGCGAGCCAGGTCACCAGCCCCGGGCCACCCAACGGCGCACCCGGTACGGGGAGCTGGCGCAGCAGCAGATCCGTTGGCAGCTCCGGCTGGACGGGCAGCGCCGGGGCGGGCACGCCGCTCCAGAAGTCGACATCAGCCGGGACGACATCAGCCGGGACGACGTCGGCCAGCGCCATCATCGCCCCCAGCCGCAGACCCTCGGAAGCCGGCCCCGAAGGCTCCACCGCAGCCGGTGACGCGTCGCTGCCGCGCAGCTCACGAAGCCGGTTCAGCAGTGCCGTCCGAGTGCGCCCTCGCCACAGCAGGATGGCGAACGGGTCGTCGTCGAAGCGCTCCGCCAGCAGGTAGAACGCCGCCGCGAGGTGCTTGCACGGGACCTCCCAGTCAGGGCAGGAGCAGGACAGCGTCAGGTCCGATGCCCGCTGCGGGAACAGCGGCGCCCCGGCCGAGCGGAAGACCACTTCGAGGTCTTGCGGCATCTCGCCCGCGAGCAGCCGGGCGCTGTGGATCGCCTGCTCCGCCAGGGTCACCTCGACCTTGGCCCACACGAGCTCGCTGAACGCCGGCAATGCGATCCTCACCTTGTAGGGCGCCCGGCGAGAACCCTGTACGGATGCCGTCACCACCCCAGGCGCCACCGCAAGGGACAGCACCTGACCTCGCCGGGCGTAGTTCTTGCCACGGGTGAGTCGTGAGCCGAGGGCGAACGACTCCAGCACCTCGATGAAGCGTCGCGACCACCAGCGCTCCCCGATCGCACCTCGCGCGCTGCGGGCGACCAGCCCGCCGTCCACCGCGCGCGGTTTCGACGGGGGCGGGAAGCCGGATGCCGAGCCGTACCGTCCGCGGCCGGGCGGCGGGCTCACTCCATCACCGACCCGGATTCGAGCGTGAACAGCTCACGCAGTGCGGAGGTGGACAGGTCGGTGAGCCAGTCCTCACCGGTACCGACGACGCTGGCCGCCAGGCCACGCTTGTCCTTGATCATCAGGGCGATCTTCTCCTCCAACGTGCCCGCGCACACGAGCTTTCGCACCTGCACCGATCGGGTCTGCCCGATCCGGAAGGCACGGTCGGTGGCCTGGTCCTCCACGGCCGGGTTCCACCAGCGATCGACGTGGATGACGTGGTTGGCGGCCGTGAGGGTGAGCCCCGTACCGCCGGCCTTCAACGACAGGACGAACAGCGAGGGACCCCCACCGGCAGGGTCCTGGAACCGGGCGACGAGGGCATCGCGCTGACCCTTGCTCTGCCCCCCGTGCAGGTACCCGACCTCGCGGCCGAACCGGGCACCGAGGTGGGTGCGCAACAGGTCGCCGAACTCCGCATACTGCGTGAACAGCAGCGCCTTCTCCCCCGAGGCGAGCACCTCGTCGAGGGTCTCCTCGATGCGGGCCAGCTTTCCCGAGCGCCCGGCCAGCCGGCTGCCGTCCTTGAGGAACTGCGCCGGGTGGTTGCAGACCTGCTTCAGCTTGGTCATCGTCGCCAGCACCAGCCCGCGGCGCTCGATGCCGTCGGTGCTCTCGATGCGCTCCATCATGTCCGCGACGACCGCCTGGTACAGCGAGGCCTGCTCCCGGGTCAGCGAGCACACCACCTCCATCTCGATCTTGGCCGGCAGGTCGGTGATGATCGAGGTGTCGGTCTTGAGCCGGCGCAGGACGAACGGCTGGGTCAGCGACCGCAGCCGTGCCGCCACCTCGGCATCGCCGTGCCGCTCGATCGGCGTCGCGAACCTGTGCTTGAACGACGTGGGCTGGCCCAGCAGCCCTGGGTTGGCGAACTCCATCAGCGACCAGAGGTCACCCAACCTGTTCTCGACCGGGGTCCCGGTCACCGCGAACCGGTGCGGCGACGGCAGCGCCCGTACGGCGACCGCGGCGCGGGTCGCCGCGTTCTTGACCGCCTGGGCCTCATCGAGGACCACGCGCCGCCAGCTCAGCTCGCGCAGCGCCTCGACGTCGCGAACCACCAGACCGTAGGTCGTGACGACCAGGTCGCTGGACGCCACCACCTCCCGGAACGCCTCACCACGAGGTCGCTCGGCCCCGTGGTGCACGTGCACCCGCAGCCCTGGCGCGAAGCGGGCAGCCTCACGTTGCCAGTTGCCGACCAGCGACATCGGGCACACCAGCAGGGTCGGACCCGCGTCCTCGCGAACGTCGCCGCACATCAGCGCCAGCAGCTGGACGGTCTTCCCCAGACCCATGTCGTCGGCGAGGATGCCGCCCAGCCCGACCGACTCCAGGAACGCCAGCCAGGCCAGGCCACGTTCCTGGTAGGCACGCAGCTCGCCGGTGAAGCCCTCCGGCGCGGCCATCGGCGCGATCCGGTGGTCGACCTCACCGGAAAGCAGGTCCCCCAGCCAGCCCTCCGCCTCGACGTCCACCACCGGCAGGCCAGCTGGCCCGTCATCCAGCGCCCCGAGCGTCGCGAGCACCTCCGCGACGCTCATCCGCCCGCTGCCGGATGACTTCTTGGCCAGGAACGTCCGGGCCCGGGCGAGGCGTTCGGCATCGACGTACATCCACTGGCCGCGCACCCGGACCAAGGGCTGCTGGGCCTCGACGAGGTCGGCGACCTCCTGCTCGGTCAGGGTGTTCTCGCCTACCGCCAGGTCCCAGCGGAAGTCCACCAGCCCCTCGCGGCCGATCGTCGCGTTGGTCGCGACCTGGCCCGGCTGAGCCGGGGTCGAGACCGAGAGCTTCGCACCCAGCCGCATCGAAGGGTTGGTCCACCAGCTCGGGAGGAGCACGCCGAAGCCGGCGGCCAGCAGGATCGGCGCGGCCTCCGAGAGGAACCGGTGCGCGCCGTCGGCGTCCAGGGCCAGCGACGACGGCTTCGCGGTGCGCAACGCGCCCTCGATGTCCGGGTAGAGACGCACCGCACGCCCGAGCTCACCGAGCAGGGTCTCCTGCGGATCGGCGACGTGTCGGGCCAGCGCGCGCAGCGCCCCCCTGGCACGCCACACCTGACCGGCGTCGACGACCAGGCTCGGCTCCGCTGTCGACTGCAGCGCGAAGTCCACCCGCCAGGTGGGGTCGGGCACCACCTCGCCGGCCGTTCTTTCGCCAACGGTGGCCGCTGCTGCTCCGGCCGGTTCGACCAGCCGGAAGCAGGCCCGAACCGCGCCGACCTGAGTGACCTCCCGCTGCCAGTCGGCCAGCGCCTCAGCAAGGGCGGCCAGGGCGACCGGGGTGGTGGTGAAGTAGGGGTCGGAGCCGGTCAGCGCCGATCGGAACGACGCTGCTGTCCGCCTGCGCTTACCGGGGCCGAGGCGCGAGCGCACCGCCGCGTCGACCAGGGCATCGGTTGCAGCGGCCAGCATCCGCACCGCGGCAGCACCTCGGTCAGCGGATGCCGGGTATGCAGCCGTGAACGAACCAGGCAGCCCCCCGGCCGCGGCGCGAAGCCATACGGCGTCGGCTCCGGTCACGACCGCCAACCACATCGCCATCGCCCGACCGTCGCCAGCCTCTCGCACGCCGGGCAGCACCCGGCCGCGTCCGGCCAGATCCACGGCCAACCCGGCAAGGGCCTGCAGCGCTCGCAGGTCACCACCGGCGACGGGTCGTTCCGGGTCGAACTCGTTGGTGCCTGATTCCAGCAGGTACTCCAGGGCGTTCTCAGGGTCCAACGCAAGCGTTGCGACCTCCCACTGCCCGGCGGTCGGCGACTCCGGGGTCTGCGACTCCGGGGTCTGCGACTCCGCGCGGGTTCGGCGCACCTCTGCCGAGGCGGACGGGCCTCGGCCCTGGTTCGGCAGGACGAGCACAGCCGTCCCCGGGGTGCCTTCTCGGGCTGTTGCCGCTGCCAGGGTCTGCGCACACACGGCGAAGGGGTGGGTCTGCTTCGCTGGGCGGCGACCTCGGCGAACCGGTGGCTGGGTCGGCGCCTGCGAGTCCTCGGCCCACACGATCAGCTCGCCCCTGGGGTCGCGCTCGATCGACCACCAACCGTGCAGGACGATCAACTCGGCTCCACTCCCACGACCCGCCTCACAAGATCGCCAACCTACTGGAAAGTGCGCCGGAGGTGTCTGCGGTTCCCGCGCGGCGCAACAACCGCGGGAGCCGCGGCGTGACAACCGCGAGAGCGGCGGCAGGTCAACCGCACGGCATCCGGCGTGGCGGGGGACGGCGAAACTCGTGGCGGCCGACAATCGGGCGGGTGAGGGCGAGTGGCGATGGCGGGTGACGTCGGCAGCGCGCCCACCTCCGCACACGCGACCGCGCTCGCCTCGACAGCGCCCGCCCGCGCCCGCACCGGGTCGCTCACGCGGATGCCGGGCCTCGACGGCGTCCGTGCCGTCGCCGTCGCCGCGGTCCTGATCTTCCACGCCGACCCCACCCGGCTGCCCGGCGGGTTCCTCGGTGTCGACGTCTTCTTCACGCTGTCCGGCTTCCTGATCACCTCGCTCCTGCTCACCGAGCTCGAGGCGAGAGGCACCCTGCGACTCGGCCGCTTCTACCAGCACCGCGCCAAGCGCCTCCTTCCGGCACTGCTCCTCGTCCTCACGGCCACCGCACTGCTCGCCCTCACGGTCGCCCAGGATGCCGCCGCGCGGGTCCGCGAAGACGTCGTCGCCTCCGCGCTGTACGTCACCAACTGGTGGTACATCGCCCACGGCACGCCGTACTTCGAGTCCACCGGCCGGCCACCATTGCTGCAGCACCTGTGGTCGCTGGCGGTCGAGGAGCAGTTCTACCTCGTCTGGCCCCTCCTCCTCTACGGCCTGTGGCGCCTCGGGCGGGTCGAAGCAGTCCGGGCCGGCGCCGCCGTTGCAGTGCTCGGCTCGACGGTGCTCATGGCGTGGATCGCCATCCGCGACGGCATCCCCTTCGCCACGGACTCGGGCCGGGTCTACTTCGGCACCGACACCCACGCCATGACGCTGCTGGTCGGAGCAGTCCTGGCCACCTGCTGGACGCAAGGCAGCGCCATGGCGGCCCTCACCACCCGCGGCCGCCGCGTGGTCAGCGGCCTCGGCCTCGCGTCGCTGCTCGCCCTCGTCGCCGCGTTCCGGTTCGCCGACCCGATGTCGTGGGGGCTGTACCGCAGCGGCTTCCTGATCGTCGCCGTCATCACCGCCGGAGTCGTCGCTGCAGCCGCCGTCAACGGCGCCGCGTTCTCCCGCGCACTGTCCGTGCAGCCACTTCGCTGGCTGGGCCAGCGGTCCTACGGCATCTACCTCTGGCACTGGCCGATCTTCATGGTGCTGCGCCCCGGCATCGACCTCGATGCCGGCGGCTGGCCCGTCGAGGTGGCCCGCTTCGCCCTCACCTTCCTGGCCGCGGAGGTCTCCTACCGCCTCGTCGAGATGCCGGTGCGCCAGGGAGCGGTCGGCCGGATCTGGGCCGGCTGGCGGGCGTCGGTCCGCCTCGGCCGCCCGACCAGGGCACCGTTGGTCGCCGCCGCGACCGTCGGCCTCGTCGTGGCGCTCGGCGTGGGCCTCGGCCTGGTGCGCGAACCGCGCCTCCCCGTGGAGCTCCAAGGCCTGGCCCCGGTCGGAACTGGAGCGCTCACGGCGTCCGGTGCTGCCGCCGCCAGTGCCCGGATGCCGGTTCGCGCGGCACCGAGGCCAGCCCACCCGGCCCCGACCCCCGGACCGCGGTCCTCGACAAAGCCGGCCAGGGCCGCGCCGCCGGCCCACGCCACGCGCAAGCCCACACGCGGCTCGACGACCACCGCCGTCGGTGACTCCGTGATGCTCGCCGCCGCCCCAGCCCTCGACGCCCAGCTCCCCCGCATCACCGTCGACGCGGACGTCAGCCGCAGCCCCGAGGTGATCTTCGACCGGATCCGGGAGCGCAAGCGCCTGGGCCGGCTCGGCGACGTGGTCATCATCGGCGCCGGCACCAACGGCCGGATTCGCAGCGCCGACCTGACCTCGATCCTCGACCTGCTCGAGGACCGCCAGCGCGTCATCCTGGTAACCTGCCACGCCGACCGGCCATGGATCGCCCAGTCCAACAACGCGATCCGTGAGGCCGGCACGAAGTCCGCCGGCGGGAACGTGCGCGTCGTCGACTGGGACACCTACGCCACCGGCCACCAACGCATCCTCTACGGCGACGGCATCCACCCCCGGCCCGGCGCCGGGGCCGGGGCTTACGCCCGCCTCATCCGCGCCGCGGTCAACGAGTGACCCACACCCACCACCGCTTGCCGGGCCGTCACCCGACGTGCAGCGCCCCGTCGCGCGCCGACTCCAGGGCCGCTGCCACCGCACCGATCGACACGACGTCGGCCCCCAGGGAGGACGCCACGAGCTCGGGCGCCGGCAGGTCGAGCTCGTCGGGCAGCAGCCGCCGCGCGACGACGAGCAGCTCTTCGACCCCGGCCGCCAGGCCACCCGACACCACGATCCGCTGCGGGTCGTAGAGGCTGCCGAACACGCCCGCGATCCGCGCCAGCGTCGCGCCCGCCCGCTCCACCAGCTCACGACCCACCGGGTCCCCGGCGCGGGCGAGGTCGACGACGGCACGCGCCGTCACGGCATCCGGCGCCAGCGCACCCAGCGGGTGGTCGGCCGGCAGCGTTCCCGACGCCACCGCCTCGGCCGCCCACGCCTCCAGGTGGTGCGCGATGCCGTGGGCTGCGTCGACACCACGCAGGTGCCGGATGACGACCACCTCACCCACACCCCCGTGGGCACCGCGCACCAAGCTGCCGTCGATGACGACACCGGCGCCCAGGCGCTGCCCCGCCAGCACGGTCACCGTGTTCCGCAGCCCCACCGCAGCCCCGCGCGTGTGCTCGGCCACGGACGCGAGCACCGCGTCGTTCTCGATGCGCACCAACGGAACCCACGACGACAGCAGGCCGGCGAAGTCGGGGTTCATCCGCGGCCAGAAGCCGTCGCGGTGCACCGGGGAGACGCCCGTGGAGTCCACCGGTGCCGGCACGCCCACGCACACGGACAGCACGTCGGCGCGCTCGACGCCCGCCTCGGCCAGCGCAGCGTCGACCGCCTCGACCACCAGCTGCCGCCGCCGCGCCGCCGAGTCGTCGCCCGCACCGACCACCTCCCGCCGGGTCGCCAACGACGATCCCCGCAGGTCGGCGACCGTCGTGACCAGGTGGCCCTGCCCGGCATCCACCCCGACGACCACGGCGGCGTCGGCGCGCAGCTCGAACCGGCGCGACGGGCGCCCCTTGCGGTAGTCGCCACCGGCGCGCGCGTTCGCGAGCTCGCGCACCAGGCCGAGCTCGACGAGGTCGTCGATCGCCTCGATGGTCGTCGACCGCGACAGCCCGGTGGCCGCGAGCGCGTCGCCCGCCGTGAAGACGTCGGCGCCCCATGCGAAACGGAGCAGGGCGTCCAGGCTGGCCCGCCGCGGAACCGGTCCGTGCGGTCCGTGCCCCTTCTTTCCAAACTTCTTTGTCACTGCGGTTGCTCACCGTCCTCTCCGTGCGCCATCATGCCTGTGGGGCAATTTATGCGGACACAAAATCTACTGGGCGGAACTTATCCCCTCTCCGGCCAGCAGGGCTCGAGAGGACAACGACGTGCTTTCACCCCAGCAGATCACCCGACGGAGCCTGCTCGCGGGCATCCCCGCCGCAGCCCTCGCCACCGGAGCGGCCGGCTGCTCGAGCTCGAGCGGACGAGAACCCGTGCGGTTCCTGCTCAGCAAACCCGAGGCGATCCCCTACTTCCGCGACCTCATCGCGAAGTTCAACGCCTCCCAGAGCGACGTCGAGGTCATCTACGACACCTCCTCGAACCTGCAGGCCGGCTTCCTGCGCGGCAACCCGCCCGACCTCGGGCTGCTGAACTACAACATGGAGATGGCGCGCTTCATGGCGCGCGGCGCGCTGAGCGACCTCAAGGACATGCCCGAAGCGCAGCGCATCAAGCCCGAGGTGCAGGACCTCGTGGGCAATCTCGCCACCTACCCGGGGCGCACCAGCGTGCTGCCCTACTCGGTGATGGCCGCGTCGGTCATCTACAACAAGCAGATCTTCGCCGACAACGACATCGCGGTGCCCGAGACCTGGGCCGACTTCATTGCCGCCTGCGACAAGCTCCAGGCCGCCAACGTCACGCCGATCTACGCGACCTTCAAGGACGCCTGGACCGTCTCGCAGGGCCTGTTCGACTACACCGTCGGCGGCATGGTCGACGTGGCGGCCTTCTACGAGCAGCTGCGCAAGGAGGGCACCGACGTCGGCCCGAGCTCGAGCGTGTCGTTCACCAAGACCCTCAGCGAGCCGGTGAGCCGGATGGACATGCTCGCCCAGAAGTACACCAACGACGATGCCCCGAGCCGCGGCTACGGCGACGGCAACCTCGCGTTCAGCAAGGGGGAGGGCGCGATGTACTTCCAGGGCCCGTGGGCCCTGGGCGAGATCGCCAAGAGCGGCCCCGATCTCGAGCTCGGCACCTTCCCGCTCCCGATGACCGACGACCCGGCCGAGCGCAGGGTGCGGGTGAACATCGACCTCGCCGCCTGGATCCCCGAGGACTCCACCCACAAGGACGCCGCGCGGACGTTCCTCACCTACCTGTTCCAGCCCGACGTCATGAACGCCTACAACGAGTCGCAGCTCGGCTACGGCACCACCACGGATGCCGCGCCGGTCACCGACCCGCGGATCGTCGGCATGAAGCCGTACTTCGAGGACGCCCGCTTCTACACGGGTGCGTCACAGGCCATCCCGCTGACCATCCCCACCGAGAACTACCTGCAAGGCATCGTCACCGGTGCCGGCGTCGAGCCGACGCTGCAGACCCTCGACGCCGACTGGGCCCGCCTGGCCCTGCGCCAGTGATGCCCCGGACCCGGAAGGACTGACGACATGGCAACCAGCACGGCAACCCGAGTCGCGACCCGCGAAGCCCCACGACCCGAGCAGGCAGAGCGCAAGCGCCGCAAGGTCGAGCCGATCTACTACCTCTTCCTGCTCCCGGCGGTGGTGCTGTTCACGTTGGCCATCACGCTGCCGGCGATCATGGGCATCTTCTACAGCTTCACGAACTCGATCGGGTTCGGGGAGTGGGACTTCGTCGGCCTGATCAACTACCAAGCCATGTTCTCCGACCCGGCGATCTGGCAGAGCTACCTGTTCACCTTCGGCTTCGCTGCGGCGACGGTGGTCGTGGTCAACATCATCGCCTTCCTGCTGGCCGTGGGTCTCACATCCAAGATCCGGCTGAAGTCGGGGCTGCGGGCGATCTTCGTGATCCCGATGGTCATCTCGGGCATCATCATCGCCTACGTCTTCAACTACCTGTTCTCCAACTCCCTTCCGGCAGCGGGCAGCTCGCTCGGCATCAGCTGGCTCAGCGAGAGCATCCTGGCCAACCCCGACCTCGCGTGGGTCGCCATCGTCATCGTCACGGCGTGGCAGGCCATCCCCGGCACCCTGCTCATCTACATCGCCGGCCTGCTCGCCATCCCCGAGGACGTCTACGAGGCTGCCGACCTCGACGGCGCGACCAAGCTGCAGTCGCTGCTGAAGATCACCCTGCCGCTCGTCGCCGGCTACGTGGTGATCAACGTGATCCTCGGTTTCAAGAACTTCCTCAACGCCTACGACATCATCGTCGGCCTCACCAACGGCGGCCCGGGCACGTCGACCCGGAGCATCGCGATGACCATCGTCACCGGCTTCACCGGGGGCGACTACGCCTACCAGATGGCCAACGCCACCTTCTTCTTCCTCATCACGATCCTGATCTCCCTCATCCAGCTCCGCGCCACCCGCGGAAGGAGCGCCCTCTGATGTCGACGCAACCCGCTCTCCTGAACGAGTCCGTGCAAGGCGTCGAGACCCTCGAGCAACGCCTCCCCAAGGCTCCGCGCGGCCGCCGGATCGGCCACCCGTCGTGGACCACCACGCTCATCCTGGCGCTCTGTTCGCTCACCATCCTGATCCCGCTGTACGTCACGATCTCGATGGCGTTCAAGACCACCGAGCAGGCCGTCTCCGGCAATGCCTTCTCGCTGCCGGCGCCGTTCAGCGTCGACGGCTTCACCACCGCATGGAGCCTCACCGACTTCCCGCGGGCGTTCGTGATCTCGGTGCTGGTCACCGCAGGCTCCGTCTTCGGCACGATCATCCTGGCGGCGTTCGCCTCCTACGCCATCTCGCGCAACTGGGAGCGGCGGCTGTTCAAGTACTCGTTCTTCTACCTGCTCGCCGCGATGTTCATCCCGTTCCCCGTGCTGGCCCTCGCGCAGATCCGGCTCACCGGCATCGCCGGGCTGGACAACCCGGCCGGCGTCACGCTGCTGCACATCATGTTCCAGCTCAGCTTCAGCGTGCTGCTGTTCACCGCGTTCCTGCGCTCGATCCCGATGGAGCTCGAGGAGAGCGCCCGCATCGACGGCGCCACCACCTGGCAGACCTTCTGGAAGCTGATCTTCCCGTTGCTCGCGCCGATGAGCGCCACGGTCGGCATCTTCGCCTTCCTCGCCTCGTGGAACGACTTCATGATGCCGTCGCTGATCACCAGCGACCCCTCGCTGCAGACGCTTCCGGTCGTGCAGAGCATCTTCCAGACGCAGTTCAGCAACAACTACAACGTCTCGTTCGCGTCGTACCTGATGGCGATGGCGCCAGCGATCGCCGTCTACATCTTCACCCAGCGCTGGGTGATGGCCGGCGTCACCCAGGGCGCCGTCAAGGGCTGAGCCCGGGCGGCCGCCCGTGTCGGGCCCGGGCGGTCGCCTGCCCCACCCCCACCCATCCGACGTCTCCACCCAGGAGGACCTTCTCGTGACCATCCCCGTGCCCGCGCAGACCACCGAGCAGGCGACCCTTGACACCGAGCAGGCGACGCACGTCGCCGAGGAGATCGTGTCGGCGCCGTGGTGGCGCCAGGCGGTGGTCTACCAGATCTACCCGCGCAGCTTCGCCGACGCGAACGGCGACGGCCTGGGCGACCTGCGCGGCATCCTCTCGCGGGTCGACTACCTCGGCGCGCTCGGGATCGACGCCGTCTGGCTCAGCCCCTTCTACCCCTCCGCGCTGGCCGACGGCGGCTACGACGTGGCCGACTACCGCGACGTCGACCCACGGCTCGGCACGCTCGACGACTTCGACGCGATGGTCGCGCAGCTGCACGACCGTGGCATCAAGGTGGTCGTCGACATCGTGCCCAACCACACCTCCGACGAGCACGCGTGGTTCCAGGAGGCGCTCGCGGCCGGCCGTGGCTCGGCGGCGCGGGAGCGCTACATCTTCCGCGACGGGACGGGGCCCGACCGGGCCGAGCCGCCGAGTGACTGGGAGTCGATGTTCGGCGGGCCGGCCTGGGAGCGCGTGGAAGACGGGCAGTGGTACCTGCACCACTTCGCGGTCGAGCAGCCTGACCTCAACTGGGCGCACCCGGAGGTGCGCGCCGACTTCGTTCGTACCCTTCGGTTCTGGGCCGACCGGGGCGTCGACGGCTTCCGGGTCGACGTCGCCCACATGCTGACCAAGGACATGACCGAGCCGCTGCCCACCAAGGCGGTGCTCGACGCGATGCCGCTCGACGGCACCCACCCGGTGCTCGACCGCGACGACGTGCACGAGGTGTATGCGCAGTGGCGCGCGGTGCTCGACGACTACGACCCACCGCGCACGGCGGTCGCCGAGGCCTGGGTGGCGCCGGCCCGGGTGCCGCTCTACGCCAGCGCGACGTCGCTCGGCCAGGCCTTCAACTTCGACCTGCTCGAGGCCGACTTCGAGGCCGCCCAGTTCCGCCAGGTGGTCGAGAACAACCTGGCGCTGGCCGCCCGGTCCGGCTCGTCGAGCACCTGGGTGCTCTCGAACCACGACGTCGTGCGGCACGCGACCCGCTACGGCCTGCCCGCACCCGGTCGCGGCCCCGACGGTCGGCCCGCCGACCGGCACGGGCGCCAGTGGCTGCTCGCCGGGGGCGTCGACGCCCTCGACGTCGCGGGCGGCCTCCGCCGGGCCCGGGCCGCGACGCTGTTCCTGCTCGGGCTGCCCGGGTCGGCCTACCTCTACCAGGGCGAGGAGCTCGGGCTGCACGAGGTGGCCGAGATCTCCGACGACCGGCGCCAGGACCCGACCCACATCCGCAGCGCCGGGTTCGACGTCGGCCGAGACGGCTGCCGGGTGCCCCTGCCGTGGAGCACTCAGGAGCCGTCGTTCGGCTTCGGCACCGGCGCGCCGCACCTGCCGCAGCCGCAGTGGATGGCGCGGTACGCCGTCTCCGAGCAGGACGACGACCCCGCCTCGACCCTGAGCCTCTACCGCGACGCTCTCGCGCTGCGCCGCAAGCTGCTCGCCGGCGAGGACCTCGAGTGGCGCGAGACCAGCCACCCCGACGTGCTGCGGTTCGCGCGGCATCCGCGGTGGGAGGTGGTCACGAACTTCGGCGACACCGACGTGCCGCTCGAGGGCGCCGAGGTGCTGCTGTCGTCGGGGCCGCTGCGCCCCGGCGTCGTGCCCGCGGAGACCACGGTCTGGGTCGCGCCGGCGGAGTGAGCCCCGGTCTCAGGGGCCGAAGCGGCGCTGCAGGTCGGCGTAGCCGATGGCACCGTCGAGGAAGCCGAGGGTGCCGGTGTCGAGCAGCTCGCGGCCGGCGCGTTCGAGCAGGCTGAGTGAGGCCCGCGCCAGGCTCCCGCCCAGGCTGACCCGTCGCACCCCGAGCGAGAACAACGTGGGCGCGTCGATCGTGTTGGCCAGCCCGGCCACCACGTTGAGCGGGCTGGGGATGGCGTCGGCGAGCCGGCGGATGGTGTCGGCCTCGGCGACGCCCGGCACGAAGATGCAGTCGGCGCCCACGTCGAGATAGCGGCGGGCCCGCTCCACCGTCTCGTCGAAGGCGTCGCCCTCGACGCCGACGAAGTAGGTGTCGGTGCGCGCGTTGAGCACGAAGGTGCCACGGGGCGCTGCGGCCCGGGCGGCGGTCAGCCGGTCGACCGCCTCCTCGATGCCGTACAGGCGCCCATTCCCGGCATCCTCGATGTTGGCGCCCACGGCACCGACCCCCACCGCGAGAGCGACCGTGCGGCCGACCTCCTCGGGGGTGTCGCCGTAGCCGTCCTCGAGGTCGGCGCTCACCGGCACATCCACCGCGGCCACGATGGCACCGATGTGCTCGAGCATCCGGTCGCGGCCGAACCCGGTGCCGTCGGGAACCCCGCAGGCCCAGGCGATGCCTGCGCTGGTGGTGGCGATCGCGCAGAAGCCGACCTGTTCGAGGACCCGGGCCGACCCGGCATCCCACGCGTTGGGGAGCACGAAGCCGGAACCGGTGTGCAGCGCCAGCAGCGCGGCGGCCCGGTCGGTGGCGTTTCCGGTGGTCACGGCCCCATGATCCGCCAGATCCGCCAGATTGGCGACAGCCCGGCATCCGGCAGCGGGCCGGACCCCGTACGATTGACCTGCGCCCCGCCGATCGGCGAGCGCGCACCAGCGACACGGGGGCCGTCACTCGGCCCTTGCACGCGTTCGCGTCGGCCCGGGATGCCGTGCACCCGGGGCGGCGCCCGCCTCGCCTCGAGCAACGGCGGATCCGGCGCCCAGGCCGGCATCCCTGCCGTGCCCGACTCAGCACTAAGGAACCGCTTGGCACAGCGAAGTCCGCGCCGGGCCGGCGCGCCGCGCACCACGCAGCGCGACCGGCATCCCCTGCGCGCCGGTGAGGACGAGGGGATCATCCCCGTCCTCGCGAAGACCGTGCGCCAGGTCGAGGCCGCCGCTCAGCGAGGGAAGGTGCGGCCCAACGGCCGCACGTCGTACCAGGTCGTGGCCCTGCTGGTGCGCGACGAGCGCGCCCGGGTCAAGGGCGATACCACCATGTCCGAGGCTGAGCGCACCACCATGCTCACCCGGCTCGACGGCATCGCCACGATCCTGGCCAAGACCGCCGCCCGCGACACCTCGCTGCTCGAGCTGCTGGCCGAGGGCGCGACCGTCTCGCCTGCGGCGGTCGACCTGAAGAACGACATGCTGCGGGCGGCCGGGCGCGAGCCGGAGCCCGAACCCGAGCCGGAGCCCGAGCCGGCCGACGGTCTCGCGCCATCGCCCCGCCGCGTCGTGCCGCCGACGGTGATCGCCCGCCAGCTGGCCAACCCGTTCCTGGCGCCCGACTTCTCGGCGGTGCCGGCGCCCCGCCCGAAGACCAACCGGCTGGGCAGCTGGGAGCTGCTGACCCCGCTGTTTCGGGCATTCGAGTACGGCGGCGACTCCACCTGCATGCCGCTCCCCGAGCCTGACAGCGTGGTGCACGGCATCAAGGGCCTGGAGCTGATGCACCACCAGGCCCAGGTGGTGGCCGCGGCCGCCGCCGGGCACCGCACCTTCCTGCTCGCCGACGAGCCCGGCCTGGGCAAGACCGCGCAGGCCCTGCTGGCCGCCGATGTCGCTGACGCCTTCCCGCTGCTGGTCGTCGTGCCGAACGTCGTCAAGGCCAACTGGGCGCACGAGGCCGGGCTGTGGACCCCACGCCGCGCGGCCACCGTCATCCACGGCGACGGCGAGACCATCGACGGCTTCGCCGACATCGTCATCGTCAACTACGAGATCCTCGACCGGCACGTCGGCTGGCTGGGCCAGCACGGCTTCCGCGGCATGGTCGTCGACGAGGCGCACTTCATCAAGAACAAGTCATCGCAGCGCTCGCAGCACGTGCTTCAGCTCTCCGAGCGCATCCGCGCCCGCAGCACCAACGCGCTGTTCATGGCCCTCACCGGCACCCCGCTGATCAACGACATCGAGGACTTCAAGGCGATCTGGCAGTTCCTGGGCTGGATCGACGAGAAGAAGCCACGGCGCGCCCTGATGGCGGCGCTCGAGGAGACCGGGCTGAGCCCCGCCGACCGCGGGTTCTACGCGGCCGCCCGCACCAGCGTCATCGACCTCGGCATCGTGCGGCGGCGCAAGGTCGACGTGGCCGCCGACATCCCGGCCCGGCGCGTGGCCGACCTTCCGGTCGAGCTCGACGACGAGGCATCGCGCTCCATCCGGGCGGCGGAGCAGGAGCTCGCGCGCCGGCTCGTGGCCCGCTACCGGGCGGCGCGCGCTGCCCGATCGGTCGACGTCGACGTCGACTCGATAGACCACGACCTCGTGCGCAAGGTCGCCGCCGCCGAGCGCAAGAACGCCGGCACCGACAAGACCGGCGACAACGTGTTCACCGTGATGCGCAAGATCGGCCAGGCCAAGGCCGGCCTCGCCGCCGACTACGCCGCCCAGCTGGCCCGCAACGTCGGCAAGGTGGTCTTCTTCGCCAAGCACATCGACGTCATGGACACCGCCGAGCAGACCTTCGCCAAGCGCGGCCTGGGCTACGCGTCGATCCGCGGCGACCAGACGCCGAAGCAGCGGGCGGCCAACGTCGAGGCGTTCCTCACCGACCCCGACATCGCCGTCGTGGTGTGCTCGCTGACAGCCGCCGGGGTGGGGCTGAACCTGCAGGTCGCCTCGAACGTGGTGCTCGCCGAGCTGTCGTGGACCTCGGCGGAGCAGACCCAGGCCATCGACCGGGTGCACCGCATCGGGCAGACCGAGCCGGTCACGGCCTGGCGGGTCATCGCCGCCCAGACCATCGACCCCAAGATCGCCCAGCTCATCGACGACAAGGCCGGGCTCGCCGCCCGGGCGCTCGACGGGTCCGACGAGGAGGTCGGCTCCTCGGCCGACCTGCAGCTCGAGGCGCTGGTGGCCCTGCTCACCGAGGCGTTGGAGGCCGAGCGGCCGAGCACCGTCGGAGGGTTCGCCCTCGAGTGACGGGCGGCGCCCCCGGGGGTGTCAGGGGCGCGGTCAGCCGCGCGTGCGGCACCCCTCGTGGCGTGGGTTGGGCCGGCGGGGGTGTCAGGGGCGCGGTCAGCCGCGCGTGCGGCACCCCTCGTGGCGTGGGTTGCGCCGGCGGGGGTGTCAGGGCGCGGTCAGCACCCTTCGTCCCTCGGGGTCGGCATCCCTGGTCTCTGGCGGGCGGGGTCAGTACCAGTGCGGCGAGCGGGACTTCCACGTGCTCCAGGTGGCGCACGGTGAGCCGTAGACCGACTTGATGTAGCCCATCCCCCACTGGATCTGGGTGGCGGGATTGGTGAGCCAGTCGCTGCCGGCGCTGGCCATCTTCCAGCCCGGCAGCGCCTGCGGGATGCCGTACGCGCCGGACGACGGGTTCGCGGCGCTCCAGCTCCACCCGGACTCGCCGTTCCAGAGGTCGACCAGGCAGGGGAACTGGGTGGCGGGGTCCCAGCCGAAGGAGGCCATCTTCGACAGGGCGATCTGCTGGGCGGCCCGCGGCGCACCCTTCGCGGCCTGCACTCCCAGCAAACTTGTCGTCGCCAGCCGGGCGGCGGCCTCGCGCTGGTTCACCAGGGTGGCGGCGCTCTGCTGCAGGGTCGCCAGCCGGGCGGCCAGCTTCTCCTGCTGGGTGGCCAGCTTGGCCGCCTCGGCGGTGGCCTGCTGGGCCTCCTTCTTGGCGGCGGCGACCTGGTCGGTGGCGGCCCGCGCTGCAGCATCGCGCGCGTTGCGGGCCGAGACGAGCAGGCGCTCCTGGGTGGCGGCGTCCTGCGCGGCCGAGGTAGCGGCGTCGAGGTCGTCGCGCACCTGGTGCGCGTTGTGGTCGAAGACGACCGCGAGGTCGGACATCACCCCGGGGGGCGCGAGCACCAGGGTGGTGAGGTCCTGCAGGCTGCCACCTTGCATGTAGAGCTCGGCCGCCGTGCCGGACAGGTACCGGTCGGCGTTGTCCCGCGCCGCCCGGGCCATCGCCAGGGCCTGGGTGGCCTGCACGAGCGCGTCCTCGGCGTCGGCCAGCGACTGTGCGGCCTGATCCTGCGCGGTCACCGAGTCGGCCACCGCGCGCTGCAGGGTCTCCAGCTGCTTCTCGGCGGCCTTGACCTGCGCGTTGATGGCGGCGACCTCCTTCGCGGCGGCGGCGGCGGCATCCTTGGCCTTCTGCACCTCGGCAGCGGTCGGCGCCGACGGGGTCGGGCTGGGGCTGGGTGTGTTCGCGACCGGCGCCACCGGGGGCGCCACGGGTGCGGCCGACGCCGCGGTCGCGCCGACAGGCACGATGGCCACCGCGAGTGCGACAACCACCGCACCGGTCCGGGCCCGACGCGACAAGCGCATTGTCGAATCATCTCCCGAGGTCACCAGCCTGTCATCCCCCAAACGGACCGGTGCAAACGTGTTACTCGCCATCCCTCCGCCCGGCGTTGTGCCGGGCGTAGAGGCTGTGGGTGCGCCGGTAGATGTCGCGGAACGCCGCGTACTGCCGGTCGTGCACGGCCCGCGCGGCCGGGTCGGGCAGGTAGGTGGCGGCGACCCGGACCCTCGACGGCACGTCGGCCCAGTCGAGCGCGCCGACCCCGATGGCGGCGAGCAGGGCGGCGCCGCGCGCGTTGGCGACGACCGGGTCGGCGACCTGGAGCACCGGGGTCTGCAGCACGTCGGCCATCGTCTGGCACCACAGCGCCGAGCTGGCGCCGCCGCCGATGAACCGCAGCGACGAGAATCCCTCGGGCTGCCCGCGCCGGGTGAAGCGCTCGACGACCTCCAGCATCCAGCGGGTGTTGAGCGCGATGCCCTCGAAGACGCTGCGGGCCAGGTCGGCGCGCGTGGTCGACAGCGACACGTTGAACCAGCCGCCGCGCACGGTCTCGTCGTCGACCGGGGTGCGCTCGCCGTTGAGCCACGGGGTGAAGACGACGCCGTTGCACCCGGGGGGCGCGCTCTGCGCCAGCGCGTTGAGCCGCTCGAGCGCGTCGTCGGGGCGGGGCGACGCCTCGAGCATGCCGTCCTGCGCGTAGACCACGGAGTCGAGCAGCCAGTCGACGGCCTTGCCGGCGACGTCCTGCACCGTCGCCACCCAGTAGGCGTCGGGCACGACGGAGGGCAGCGAGGCGATGTTGTGCCGGATGTCGGTGCGCTTGAACGGCACGTGGCAGCTCAGCCACGCCGACGTGCCGACGTAGAGGTGCGCGTCGTAGAGCTCGGTGGCGCCGGCGCCCACGGCCGCAGCCGTGGTGTCGCCGGTGCCGGCCACGACCCGCACCCCGCTGGGCAGCCCCAGCTCGGTGGCAACGTCGGGCCGCACGGTGCCCACCACGCTGGCCGGGGGCACCAGCTGGGGCAGCCGGGTGACGTCGAGGCCGCAGCGGGCGGCCAGCTCGGCGTCCCAGACGACCGCGGAGGGGTCGCGGTTGTCGGTGCACCAGCGCAGCACGGCGGTGTCCCAGCCGGCGACGGCGCGCCCGGTCAGCCGCATGGTGAGGTACTCGGGCACGTCGAGCAGCCAGACCGCGGCGGCATCCGCCTCGGGCCGTTCGTGGCGCAGCCACGCCGCCTGGCCCACCGGGTCCTTGCCGGTGCGGGTCGGCACGCCCCCGGTGAGCGACAGCCAGTGCCGCAGGGCCCGCGCGTTGTAGCCGCCCGGCACCCGCACCCCGCCACCGGTGAGCTGCTGGGAGTACCGGCTGCCGCGCGCGTCCATCCAGGTCAGCGCCGGGTGCACGGCGTTGCCGCGGGCATCGACCGGTACCAGCCCGCCCCACTGGCTGCTCATGCAGATGGCGGTGACCCGCGCGTACTCGGCCGGATGCCGGTCGCGCAGTCGGCGGCACGCCGCCACGATCGCTCGCCACCAGTCGTCGGGGTCCTGCTCGGCGCCGCCGCCGGGCAGCAGCCGCAGGCCGACGGTCTCCTTCTCGTGCCCGACCAGCACGCCGTCGCTGCCGGCCAGCGCCACCCGCGGGCCGCCGGTGCCGAGGTCGACGCCGAGGACGAAGTCGCTCACGGCGGCGGTCTCGGCCGCGCTCACGGCGCCGCGCCCGCGTCCCGTGCCGCGCTGCTCTCGTCGTCGCGGTGCGTGCCGCCGTGCGAGGGCAGCCGGCTGGCGACGATGACGCCCGGCACGGCCAGCACGGCGAACGCCCCCAGTGCCAGGTACGGGTTGCCCACGACCACCTGCACCACCAGCACGAGGATGGCGCCGCCGAGGTTGCCGGCGAGCAGCAGGAAGCCGGTGGCGGTGGCGGCCCGCTCGGGGCCGGCCTCGAGCTCGGACCAGTCCAGCGCGATGGGCAGCCCGGCGAGCAGGAAGAACCCGACCACCGCAAGGGCGGCCGCCACGAGCCACAGGGTCGGCAGGATCGACACCAAGGGGAAGGTGACGACGGCGAGCACGGTGGTGGTGAGCAGCACCGTGCGCCGCCGGTCGCGCCTGGCGGCGAGGTCGGGCAGCACGGCGGTGCCGACCAGCCCCGCGATGGTCGTCGTCGCGATGATGGTGCCGCCGGCGTTGGGCATGCCGAGGTCGGCCAGGATGGGATCGAGCCAGGTGGCCAGGGCGTTGAACAGGCCTACGCCCACGAAGAGCATGGCGGCGAGCTTGAGCAGGAGCCGGTCGTGCCGCAGCCAGCTGAGCGACGGTGCGGGCCCGGCATCCGGGGCGAAGGCGGGCGGCACCAGCGCGAGGGCGACCACGAGCGCGACGGCGCCGACGATCGCCACGGCGGCGTGCACGGCGAGCAGCAGCGACAGGCCCCCGGCATCCATGAGGTAGCCCGCGGTGGTCGCCGCGATGAGGATGCCGAGGAACTGGGCGCCGCTGCCGACGGCGATCGCCCGGGTGCGCTCGGTCGCCGGGAACCAGCGGGCGGCCACCTTGGTCGTGGCGTTGAGCACCAGCGGCTGGCCCACCGAGAGCACGATCTGACCGGCGAGCACCCACCCGTACGAGTCGGGGTTGACGGCCCGCAGCAGCGCGCCGCCGGCGGTCAGGGCGGCGCCGGTCGACAGCGCCAGGCCGAACCGGCGGTCGGCCCACCGGCCGGCCGGGATGGCGAGCAGCACGTAGAGCACCGGGTTGACCACGGCGAGGTCACCGATCGCGCCCTCGGAGACGCCCAGCGACTCGGCGGCGCGCGTGGTGACGGGGGCGAAGGACAGCCAGAGGATCTGGGTCGAGGCGACGAGGGCCGCGAAGGCGAACAGCAGGGCCCACCGGGCCGGGCGCACGCGGTGGTCCAGGGCCGGCGCCGGGGCTGGGGCCGGGGCCGCCTCAGACACCGTCGACCATCGAGAAGACCCGGTCGAAGCGCTCGAGCGCGTCGTCGATGACGGCATCGGTGTCGGCCATCGAGGTGTAGAGCCGCGAGCCGGCCAGGGTGATGATGCCGTTCGCCGTGTAGGCCGCGCCCATCTGCTCCATCAGCTGCTTGCGGGTCTTGTTCTCCTTGAAGAGCTTGACCGGGTTGTGCATGTCGAGCAGCATCACGCCGCTGCACTCGAGGTGCACGATCGAGCCCTGGTTGTAGACGACGTATGGCAGTGCGTGCTTGCTGACCAGGCGCTGGAGCCCGGCGGCCAGCCGGTCGCCGGCGCGGCCCGCGACGACCGGGGCGTTGGTGCGGGCCATCTCCTCGATGGCGAAGTAGCCGGCGGCGCAGGACAACGGATTGGCGGAGAGCGTGCCGCCGACCTGCACGTGGGCGCCGCTCTTGCCGTCGAGGCCCGAGCCGAAGACCGCCATGACCTCCTCGCGGCCACCGACGCCGCCGGCCATCGGGTAGCCGCCGGAGACCGCCTTGCCGAGCACGGTGAGGTCGGGGGTGACGCCGAAGTAGCCTGCGGCACCGCCCATCCCGACCCGGAAGCCGGTGACGACCTCGTCGAAGACGAGCAGGGCGCCGAACTCGTCGCACAGCTCGCGCACCCTGGCGTTGAAGTCCTCGGGCGCCGGCCGGGTGCCCGACTCGGGCCCGAGCGGCTCGAGCACCACCGCGGCGGTGCCACCGCGCACCCGGTTCTCGATCAGCTTGCGCCGCAACGCACCCAGGTCGTGCGGGAAGGCCTCACGGGTGGCGCTGGTGGCGCCGAACGGGATGCCCTTGGCGTTCATCCGGAAGGTGCCGGGCACCCGCAGCCCGTAGACCAGGGTGTCGGACCAGCCGTGGTAGGCGCCGCCGACCTTGATGACGACCGAGTGGCCGGTGTGCGCACGGGCGGCCCGCACCGCGGCCATGACGGCCTCGGTGCCGGACCCGAGCGAGCGGTACATCTCGATGTGCGGCAGGTAGCGGTGGATCGACTCGGCGAGCTTGAGCTCGTACTCGTGGAACAGCCCGGTCACCGGGCCCGACTCGCGCACCACCTCGGCGACCCGGTCGTTGACCGGCGCGTAGTTGCTGCCGAGCAGGGTCGGGCCGCCGGCCTGGAGGAAGTCGATGTAGACGTTGCCGTCGCGGTCGGTGAGGTGGGCACCCTCGGCCCGGTCGATGGCCAGGGGGAAGGGGTGGTTGAAGGCCAGGTTGTGCTGCACGCCGCCGGGGATGCGCGACTTGGCCCGGTCGGTGAGCTGCTTGCTGCCCTGACACTTGGTCTCGAACCACTCGAGCACGTCGCCCAGGGCGTCGTGGCGCAGTCCGCGCACCGGTTGGTCGACCAGCGCCTTCAGCCGCGCCATGGTGTCGTCGACATCGGGGTAGCTGCTGATCGCGTAGCCCAGGCGGGCCGACTCGGCGCCAGGAGCCTCGACGGCAGCGACGGGCGCGGCCCCAGTGAGGGCCTCGCGCCGGGCCGCCACGTCGAGAGCCGCGCGGTCGGCGCTCGGGAGCGGCACGGCATCCGGAACCTGTTGTGCGGGAACCGACTTGGTGATCTGGGCGGCGATCCGCTTCTCGTCGGTGCGTAGCTTGGCGAAGGCGATCTCGCGGATGGCCGTGGGGATCCTGTAGACCTTGCCCGACTCGGTGGCCAGCGCCATCAGGTAGGCGATGGAGACCTTCTCGAGCAGCGCCATGTTGAACACGGCGCGCTCGGGGTCGGTGCCGACGGCCACGATGCCGTGGTTGGCGAGGATGAACGCGTTGTCACCGCTGGTGATCTTCTTCTGCACGTTCTTCGCCAGGATGCCGGTGCCCGAGGGCGCGTAGTCGATGATCGCCACCTCCCGGCCGAGGAAGCGCACCTGCTCGTCGGTGAGCGCCGGGATCGGGCGGCGCAGCACGGCGAGTGCTGAGGCGTAGGGCTGGTGGGTGTGCACGATGGCGTTGACGTCGGGCCGGGCACGGTAGATGTTGGCGTGCATGCCGCACTCGATCGACGGCGCGAGCCCGGCGGCGGCGCGGTCGGCATCCGGCACGTGCTGGCCGTCGAAGTCGACGATGCAGACGTCCTCGACCCGCATCCGGTCGTAGGAGTAGTTGCTCGGGGTGACGGCGTAGAGCCGTCTGCCCCGACACCCGCACCGAGACGTTGCCCTCGGTGGCCTTGAGGTAGCCGCGCTCGAGCATCGTGCGACACATGTCGATGACGTGCTGGCGGGCGGAGACGTGCTCCACGGGGTCCTCCTGTCGGGCTCGGGCGGGGTCGCCCGGGACAAGGGTGCCAGCATCTCTGGACGAATGTCCAGACTCTTGGCACAATCGGTGGATGCCGATCCGACCAGCCACCCACCGGGCCAGCGGCCGGGCCCGCCGGGCCGCCCTGCTCGACGCCGCGGTCGAGGAGATCGCCGAGCAGGGCGTGGCCGGGGTGACCCACCGGGCGATCGCGGCCCGGGCCGGCATGTCGACCTCGACGACGAGCTACTTCTTCTCCTCGCTCGACCAGCTGGTGGCCGCCGCGCTGCACGTGGTCGGCGAGCGCATCGTGCAGCGGGTGGATGCCGTGACGGCCGAGGTCGCCGAGGCCGACCTCGGCCCACAGGAGGCGATCGACCGCTTCGTCGACGCCGTGATGTCCGAGCCGGAGCCCGACACGGTGGCCCAGTTCGAGATCTACCTCGAGTGCCGGCGCCGGCCGCAGCTGCAGCCGACCGCGCACCGGATCATGGCGAGCATCGAGCGCGGGGCGGCGGCGTCGCTGCAGGCGCTGGGCATCGCGGACGCCGAGCAGCGCGCGCCGATGGTTGTGGCACTGCTCGACGGGCTGGCCCTGCACCGGCACGCCCGGCCCAGGCCCGCCGACCGGCAGCTGCTCACCGAGGCGCTGTACTCGCTGCACCGCGGGTTCGTGGAGGCCGACGCGCAGGCCGCGGCCGCGCGCTCCTGACGCGGTCGCGCACGGCTGTCGACCGGTCACGACATGCCCGGGATCGAGCGTTCTCGTCGGCGTGTCGTGACCCCTCGACTGGTGGGCCGACCCGCTGGCCCTCAGAGCACCTGGTTGCCGTACATCTCGCCCAGGGGGTCGGCGATCAGCTCGATGCGGGCACCGTCGGGGTCGCGGAAGTAGACCGACACCCCGCTGTGCACCTCGTGCTCGACCCCGGCCTCGCCCAGCCGCTCGACCAGGGCCTGCCACTTCTCGGGCTCGACCGAGATCGCCATGTGGTGCAGCCCGCCGAGCACCTCGGCGTAGGGCCTCACGTCGAGCCCGGGGAAGTCGAAGAAGGCCAGCAGGTTGGAGTTGCCGATGTCGAAGAAGAAGTGCGACGAGCCCGGGATAGTCGCGGTTCTCGATCAGCTCGGTCAGCGGGAAGCCGAGCACGTCCTGGTAGAAGCGCACGGTGCGCTCGACGTCGCTGCTCACCAGGGCGGTGTGGTGCAGGCCGCGAGCGGTGGATGCCGGGCGCGCGCCGGTGGGGCGCAGGTGGGCCTCGCGGATCTGCTGCCGGCGCGCCTCGAGCTCGGCGGGGCTGGGCACGGCGGGGTCGGTCGTCGTCATCGGTTCTCCTGCATCTCGTGGGGTGGCCGGTCGGTGCTGCCGATGGGGGTGCCCTGCGTCGCCCGGGTGAGGAGCCCGGCGATGCCGTCGCGGGTGACCGGCCGCGGGTTGGGGTAGGGCCGGGCGGTGGCGAGGTCGGCGGCGCGCGGGACGTCGGCGAGGGTGAAGCCCAGGGCATCGAGGCGCACCGGGCCACCGAGCTCGGCGACCAGCGACTGCAGGCCCGACGGCGCGTCATCCACACCGAGCGCGGTGGCGGCAGCGTTCATCGCCTCCGGTGCGGCCGGGGCGTTGTAGGCCATCGCGTGCGGCAGCACCACCGTGTGGGTGGGCGCGTGCGGGAGGCCGAAGCTGCCGCCGAGCGTGTGGCAGAGCTTGTGGTGCAGGCCCATGCCGACGGCCTCGAGGCACCGGCCCGCCAGCCACGCCCCGCGGAGCAGGTCGGCGCGCGCCTCGAGGTCGCCGGGGTCGCGCCGCAGCGAGCGCAGCCCGGCGGCGAGGGCGGCCAGGCCGTCGACGGCCAGCCGGTCGGTCTCGCGGGTGCGGTCGGGGGCGTAGAGCGCCTCGACCGCGTGCGCCATCGCGTTCACCGCGCTCGTGACCGTGACGGGCCACGGCAGCGTGCTGGTCAGCGCCACGTCGTACACGACCACCCGCGGCAGGATCTCCGGCCCGGTGCGGGTCACCTTCTCGCCGTTCGCCGTCTCGCCGAGCAGCGACGTGACCTCCGAGCCGGCGTAGGTCGTGGGCACCACGAGGTGGGGCAGGCCGGTGCGGGCCGCCAGCGCCTTGCCCAGCCCGATGGTCGAGCCACCGCCCACCGAGACCACCGAGTCGGCATCCAGCTCACCCAGCCGGGCCAGCGCGGCCTGCGTCGCCTCGACCGGCGTGTGCGGGGCGGCGCCGTCGAAGATGCCGACCGCGGCCTCGCCGAGCACGCCGGCCACCCGCTGTGCGAGGCCCCGCTGGCCGGGGGTCGAGAGCACCAGCGCGCGGTGGCCACCCATCCGTCGCAGCTCGTCGCCCACTCGCGCGAGCGTGCCCGTGCCGAAGACGGTCCGCGGTGCGGGGGTGTCGTGCTCGAAGGAGTGCATGGTCCGTCCTGGGGGTCGTGCCCCGATTCTGGCCCACGGGCCGCGCCGAGTGCCATGCCTGAGGTGACGGGCCTGAGGTGACGGGCCTGACCAGCGGAACGCACCGGGCCCGAACGCCACCGAGAAGGGGGACGTCCGGGCCCGGTGCAAGGAGCCCTCGGCTCAGGGGAAGTCGACGACCGTGACCGGCACGTCGGGGTTGGCGATGGTCGAGGACCCGCCGACGCCGTTGACCACGTTGCGGATGCCGCCCTTGCCGTTGGCCGGGTCGAGGAAGATCGTCAGCAGGTCGTGCAGGCGCACGCCCGGTGTCTCGGGCACCTCGAACGCGTTCTCGGCGAAGATGTCGACGCCTTGGTTGAAGAAGCTGTACGACCCCATGCCGGTGCCGGTGAAGTGCTTGACCTTGCGCCCGACCAGCAGCGCCGGGTAGCCGTCGTGGCCGCGTGCGGACCGCCAGGCCGCCTGGCTCGGCGGGTCGTACGGCAGCTCGTTCTGGAAGAACGTGACGCTGCCGTGCTCGCCGTTCCAGATGACCTCGGTCTTCTGGTAGTGCTCGACGAACAGGCCGGTCGCGGTGACGTGGTCGCCGTTGACGACCAGCCCGGTGTCGGCCGTGTTCAGGGTCCAGCCCACGCCGTTGCCGTGGTCGGCGCGCCAGGCCCAGATGTCGTCGAGGATCACGTGGTCGCTGTTGACCTCGAGGCTGACGGTGGCCTTGCCGATGTGCGGCCCGCCGATGCGGAAGAAGACGTCCTGCAGGGCGGTCGGGTTGGCGGCGCTGCTCTTGCCGGCGTGCTCGCGCCCCTTGCCCTTGTCGCCGTGGCGGGTGCCCACCTGGAGCAGCACCGGCGAGTTCTTCGCCCCGGCGTCGAAGGTGACGCCGGCGATGTCGACGCCGGGCACGTCGGCGACCGTCATGGCCGCCCTGCCGGTGGTCGGGGTGAGGCTGGCGAGGCCGAGGCCCAGCACGACCGTGTCGGCCCGCTTGACCTCCAGGGTGCGGTCGAGGTCGTAGACCCCCGGCGTCAGCAGGAGGTTGCGGCCGCGGGCCAGCTCACGGTTGATGTCCTTCGCCGAGTCCGAGGGGCTGGCGACGAAGAACTTGCTCAGCGGGATGGAGCGGCCCGGCGTCGAGCCAGCGCCCCAGGTCACGCCGCTGCTGTCGGTCGCGGGTGCCGGTACGAAGACGTTGTAGGCGCCGGAGCCGTCGACGTAGAGGTAGGGCTTCTCGCGGCTCGCTGACGTCGTCGCGACGGTCGTGTACGGGCCGCACCCGTTCGCGATGGCCGGGAAGCACTCGGCGGGGGCGCCGGCGGTGCCGGAGAAGACTTGGTTCCAGACGCCGTTGGTCCAGCCGTTGAGCTCGCTGTTGCGGGTGAAGAACTGCTGCTGCGACCCGTTGATGACCTGGGCATCAAACCGCGAGTCGGCGATGAAACCGCCACTGGCGAACGACGGCCCCGTGCAGTAGTCCATGAGCGTGGTCTGGCCCTTGACGTGCACCCGGCGCAGCGGCGCCGCCTGCGACACGGCCCAGAACTCGCCGCTGTAGCAGCCGAAGTCAGGAGTGGTGACGTTGATCGTGAGGTTGGACATCGAGCGCCAGAAGTTGTTCAGCGCGATGCAGTTGCCGTTGGTGCACTGGTTGCGCACGTAGACCGACCCGTTGATGACGACATCGCCCGGGTCGCGTCCGAGGCCGGCGACCTCGGTGTAGTAGCCCACTTGGAAGTTCAGTGGCTGGGCCGCACTGCCGTAGGTGCCGGGCTTGAAGAGCAGGGCGTAGCGGGCACTGCCCATCTCGTTGCCCACCTGCTGCGCGGCGATGGCGTCGACCTTGGCCTGGATGTCGGCCACCGGCATCGAGGGGTCGAAGACCGTCACGTTCGGGCCGAACGAGGGACTGGGAGCGGTGCTCTGCACCGCGGCCGGCCCGGGAGCGGCGGCACCGGAGTCGGCGGTCACGACCGCGGAGCCGGCGGCCAGGGCGGTGGCCAGGAACAGCAGGGCCAGGGACCGGAGCCCTCGACGGCCGGGGCGGGTGTCTCCTCGTTGAGTCATGGCTGAACCTTCTACCTGCCGGCGCATTGGGGCAACCGCTGTCTATGGTCGGATCGGTCGGCCAAACCCCTAGGGTGACGCTCTCGCCACGTGTCCGGCTGGTGCTGGCCAGCGCGCTGATGCTGTTCACAAGATCCACACCGACCGGGCGTCGGACGGCAACGTGCGCATCGACGTCGACAACACCCCGCTGCAGACCACGGCGTCGGTCGCGCAGATCACCAAGGACTCGCCCTTCTACCTCCATCGTGCAGTTCGCCCTTCGCTGCGCGCCAAGGGGGTCGGTGAGACCACCACCACCACCACCACCACCACCACCGCCGTCGGCGCCAACCTGCTCGGCGCGATGGTGGGTGGCGCGCTGGAGTACCTCGCGCTCATCCTCGGATTCAACGCGCGCTCCTCGTCGTGGCTGCCTGCTACAGCCTCGCCCTGTTCTTCGGGCGCAAGAACCTGGTTCCGGCCGGCGCCTAACCCGGTGCGCCGTCGGGCAGCACAGCCGCGATGGCGCTGATCTCGATCAGCGCGCCCGGTACGCCGATACCGGCCACGAGCGCCGCGGTGACCAGCGGCGGCGCTCCCCCACCGGCGAGCCGCGGGGCGATGGCGCCGTAGGCGGTGCCCAGGTCGGCGTCGGCGTGGATCAGCACGGTCCACTGCACGACGTCGGCGAGCGAGGCACCGGCCGCCTCCAGCGCCACGACGGCGTTGTCGAGCGCCCGGCTCGACTGCTCACCGACATCGGGCGAGACGACCGCACCGGTGGCGTCGACGCCGTTCTGGCCGCCCACGTAGATGGTGGTCGCGCCGGCGGGGACGACGGCGACGTGGCTGAAGGCCGGGCTCACGACGAGCCCCTGGGGCTGTAGGCGGGTGATCTCCATGCCGACCACCGTGCCACCGGCCACAGACACCGGGGGAATCGTCGACGGACGATCCAGCTCAGGCCGCCCTGCGCAGCAGGCGGATGACGGGCAGCTCGCGGTCGGTCTTCTCCTGGTAGCCCCCGAACTGCGCCGAGGCGGCGACGATCTGCCGCCACGCCTCCTCGCGTTCGGCCCGGTGCAGCTGCTCCGCCCACCGCGACGGGGCCGCCCACCCCGACGACGTGTCGATCGAGGTGCCCGGCCCGATTTCCCGAACCGCCCGCGAGGTCGGGCCCGGGGCACTAGTTTGCGACCAGCCGGCCGTTCGAGAGCGCCGGCCCTTCCGAAGGAGTCAGCAATGCGCTCCGCCCCGCGCAGCCCCTCGACGGCACTGCGGGGCTGGGCCGTCGTCACCGCCGTCGCCGTGGTGCTCACGGCCTGTTCGGGCGCCGAGCCGTCGTCGACGGCGACCACCGCGCCGGATGCCGGGGGCCCGCCGTTCACCACGAGCGTCACCACCCCGGCCGCCTCGCCCGGGCTGGCGAAAGCGGTGAGGGCTGCCGGGTTCGACGCCGGCACTGCCTACGTCGCCTCGACCACGACGTCGAGCCTGCAGGTCACCGACGGCCACACGTTCGTCGTCACGCACAACTTCCCCAACGGCGCCACGGCCGAGATGACCTACCGCCTGGCCCCGGGTGCCGGGCGGATGAAGCCCGCTGACGGGGTCACCATCAGCGCCGAGGAGAGCGCTGACCGCTACCTCATCGAGCTGGGCTATGCGGTCGACGCCGCCACCATCCCGGCCGACCTGCGGGCCAGCATCCTGGGCGGCGGCGGGTCGGCCGCCGGTGCCCCTCCCTCTGTTTCCCGGGCGGTCTTCCAGCGTGCCGGCTTCGTCACGCAGGGTGAGCCCGGCACGGTCGACGTCGTCGTCTCGGGCGTCATCTCCCAGGCCCAGGAGACCTACGTCGACAGCTGGGCCGACCGTGCCGGCAGCTCGGTGGCCTCCGGGTCGTGGGAGGCCTTCAAGGCGGGTGGGAAGGTCTGGGACGCCGTCGGGGCCAGCGACCTGATCAGCGCGGCCCTGGCCAGGCTCGACGCCCTGGCCGAGTGCGCCGCGAACCCGAGCAACCCCCTGACCCAGCAGCAGTACGGGAAGGACCCCGCCGCCCAGAAGAAGGTCACCGACCAGATCGCGGCGCTGAAGCAGGAGATCAAGGAGAACGCCGCCGCGCTGTTCCTCCAGCTGCTCGTCGACACCGGTTCGTCCCTCGTCGGGGCGGCCAAGTGGCTGGGCTTCATCGTCTCCCCCGCGACCGCCTACGTGAAGCAGACGCTGAGCGACACGATCAACGAGCGGGTCCGCGAGGCCGAGGCCCTGGTGCCCGCCTGCACCAAGCGCAGCTACGCGATCAGCGGATCGAGCGCGTCCAAGCCCAGCGGCATCCGCTACGAGGGCACGGCCTGCTCGCTCGAGAAGCGGTTCACCGTCACGACGACCGGCGACTACGTCGGCTCGATCTCCTTCCGCCCCAACCGGGAGACCGGGGGCACCTACGCCTTCACCGGCAAGGTGGGCAACGCCCCGTTCAAGGTCACCGGTTCGGGCGCCTACACGGTCACGCTGAGCGGAGACGCATCGTCAGGCAGCCTCGACTTCGTCTTCGACAGCACCATCTCGATCCCCCAGGTGGGGCCGCAGAGCGGGAGCGCCCCAGTGCACCTGAAGCTCACCGCGATCCCCACGTGCACCGGCTGACGCGAGGATGGCCCCCGCGCAGCACTAGCCGACGGCCGCCGCCAGCAGCTCGAGCACGTGCTGGTACGGCTGGCCCGTCGCCCGGGTCATGCCCAGCTCGCAGGTGCGGTTGCACGACGCGTACGCGTCGAACGGCCCGGCATCCGCGATCTCGGCCGACTGCACCCGGGTCGCCGACGCGGTCAGCTCGGGGTGCAGCATGCCGCGGTCGCCCGCGAAGGCGCAGCAGCCCCACGAGTCGGGCACGAAGACCTCGTCGGCCACCGCACGGGCCACGGTCAACAGAGCGTCGTTGATCCCGAGCTCGGTCGACGAGCAGGTCGGGTGCAGCGCAACGCGCCCCACCCGCCGCGCCTCGGGCAGTCGGGGCAGCACCTCGGCCGCCACGAAGGCGACGGCGTCGACGACCCGGATGCCGGCATACCGGCTGTCGCTCTCGGCCGCGTGCTCGAGGCTGGTCACCAGCCCCTCGGTGCACGATGCCGCGTCGCTGACGACCTCGAGCTCGCCACCGCGGGTCGCCTCCCACAGGGCCAGCGCCACGCGGGTCTCCATCTCGGCCGCCCCCTCGCGCATGCCCTTGGAGCGCCACGGCGTGCCGCAGCACAGCCCGGGAAGGCCGGCCGGGGCCACGAGCCGCACGCCCGCCCGGCGGCAGAGCGACACGAAGGCGTCGCGCACCCCCGGCCCGACGTCGGTCGGCCCGAACATCGCCCCGACGCAGGCGCCGAAGTAGACGACCTCGCGCACCACCGGAGCGGTGGTGGGGGAACTACCCGCGCTCGCGTCCAGCCGGGGCCGGCCGCCACCGGGCAGCTCGCTCGACCAGAGCGGAACGATGTCGTCGTCGCCCACCCGGCGAGCCAGCTCGGCAGGGACCGCCACCAGGGGGTCGGGCAGCGCGCGGGCGACGGTGAGCGCCGTGGCGGCCGCTCGCGTCGTGCCCTCCCAGTGCCGCGCCGCGGTGCGCCACGCCATGCCGACGACCGGCCGCACCGCGTCGGCCCGCAGCCGCTTGGTGAGGTCGCCCGTGTTGATGTCGACCGGGCACGCGGTCTGGCACATGCCGTCGACCGCGCAGGTGTCGACGGCCTCGTACTCGTAGTCGCCCTCGAGCTCACGCAGCAGCGCCAGGTCGCCGGCCTGCTCGGCAGCCCGCATCTCGCGGCGCAGCACGATGCGCTGGCGTGGCGTGGTCGTGAGGTCGCGGCTGGGGCACACGGGTTCGCAGTAACCGCACTCGACGCACCGGTCGACCTCGGCCTCGACGGTCGGGGCCACCTTGATGTTGCGGGTGTGCTCGTGGGGGTCGTCGCTGAGGATGACGCCGGGGTTGAGCAGCCCGCGCGGGTCGCACAGCCGCTTGACCTCCTTCATGACGTCGTGCAGCTCGCCGCCGTACTGCAGGCGCACGAACGGGGCCATGATCCGCCCGGTGCCGTGCTCGGCCTTGAGCGACCCCTCGTGGCCGAGCACCAGCGCCACCATGTCGTCGGTGAACGCCAGCAGCCGGTCCATCCGCCCGCCACCCTCGAGCCGCTCGTTGAGCATGAAGTGGATGTTGCCGTCCTTGGCGTGGCCGAAGATGACGGGGTCCTCGTAGCCGTGCCGGGCGAACAGCTCGATGAGGCTCTCGCAGGTCGGCAGCAGCGCCGGCACCGGAACGACGATGTCCTCGAGCAGCGCGGTGGTGCCGCTCGGGCGCGCCCCGGCCACCGCGGCATACAGGCCCTTGCGGGTGTTCCAGAGCCGGGCGCGCGAGGCGGGGTCGGTCGCGAGCGCCGCGGGGGTGCTCACCGGCAGCCGGGTCAGCCCGGGCAGGGCCGCCTCGCCCAACGCCGAGACCTCGGCCGCCGTGAGGGCCTGGTACTCCACGAGCAGGGCCGCGTGCCGGTCGACGGTGATGCGCCGCAGTGCCTCGTCGGCCCGGGGGTCGGCCTGCCCGACCCGCAGCGACGCGGCATCCATCAGCTCGATCGTGGCCGGGGCGGTCTCGAGGATCGCGGGCAGCGACCCGGTGGCGGCGCTGAGGTCGTCGAAGACCAGCAGCCCGGTCATCGCGTGCGGTAGCAGCGGCACGGTGTGCATCACCACGGAGGCGACGAACGCGAGCGTGCCCTCGCTGCCGACCACGAGGTGGGCCAGCACGTCGACCGGCCGGGTGTGGTCGAGGAAGGAGTTCAGGCCGTAGCCCATCGTGTTCTTCATCGAGAACTGCTGCTCGAGCGTGCGCACGGATGCCGGGTTGCCCCGTACCCGCTCGCGCAGCCGGTCCAGCCCGGCGTACAGCTCGGGCTCGAGATGGCGCAGCCGCTCGTCGGCATCCGGCGCGCCGGTGTCGAGCACGGTGCCGCTGGGCAGCACCAGCACCAGCGAGTCGAGCGTGTTGTAGGTGTTGGCCGCGGTGCCGCACGCCATCCCGCTGCTGTTGTTGTTGACCACGCCCCCGAGGGTGCAGGCGATCTCGCTGGCCGGGTCGGGGCCGAGCTTGCGGCCGTGCCGTGCCAGCCGGGCGTTCACGGCCCGAACGGTGGCACCCGGCCCGACCCGCACCCGCATCCCGTCGTCGAGCACCTCGATGCCGCGGAAGTGCTTGCGGGTGTCGACCAGGATGCCGTCGGTGCCGGCCTGCCCCGACAGGCTCGTGCCGCCGGACCGGAACGTGATGGGGATCCCTTGCGCCGCCGCTGCATCCAGCAGCCGCCCGACCTCGGCCGCGTCGACGGGCACGGCCACGGCCTGCGGCACCAGGGCGTAGTGCGACGCGTCGTGCGACATCTTGAGCCGGTCGGTGGCGCGGGTGTGCAGCCGGCCCGGCTCCCCGAGCGCCGCGGCGAACGCGCCGACGACGACCGGGTCGGCCGGGGGGAGCAGTGTCGTCACGGGGTGACGACCATCCAGCCGAGCACGTCGGTCGACTGCAGGAAGACCAGCGTGCACATGCCCAGGAGCAGGCCCAGGCTCCACCAGATGACCTTGCGGAAGAGCACGCTCTCCTTGCCCTCCATGCCGACGACGGCCGCGGCGATGGCGAGGTTCTGCGGCGAGATCATCTTGCCGAGCACGCCACCGGAGGTGTTTGCCGAGGCGAGGAGGTACTCGCTGATGCCGGTCTCCTTGGCAGCCGTCACCTGCAGCACCCCGAACAGGGAGTTGGAGGAGGTGTCGGACCCGGTCACCGCGACGCCGATCCAGCCGACCGAGGCCGAGAGGAAGGCGAACAGCGCACCGGTCTCCGCGAGCGCGGTGCCCAGGGTGCCGGTCTGGCCCGAGAAGTTCATGACGTAGGCCAGGGCGAGCACGGCGACCACGGTGAGGATGGTGTAGCGGAAGTCGACGACGACCTTGCCGAGCGAGCGCACTGCCTTTCCGGGGCTGATCCGGTAGACCAGCGCGGTGAGGATGCCGGCGATGAGCAGCACCGTGCCGGCCGCGGTGAACACGTTGAGGTTGAAGGTCGCGGCGCCCGGGGTCTTGCCGGCCGCGGAGAGGATCTCCAGGCCCGGCCACTGGAACTTCCAGCCCGAGTGGGTGTCGAGGTAGGTCTTCAGCGGGCCGAAGGAGACCAGGGTGAACAGGGCCACGACGATGAGGTAGGGCGCGAAGGCCATCAACGTCTCGCGACCGGTGACCGGGCCGGTGGTCGGGCCGCCGCTCTCGCCGAGGTGCGGCGGGGGCTCGGGGTCGTCCTCGTCGACGACCGCGGTGGTGCCGGCGCTGCCGGTGCTGCTGCCGGTGCTGCCGGCCCCGGAGGCGACGCCGACCGACTGGGCGGCCGGGGTGCGGGTGGTGTCGGCGGAGGAGATGCCGTCGGTGCCGAGCACCTCGGAGGGCGACCAGACCCGCAGCAGTGCGACGACGGCCAGGGCGCCGGCGAAGGAGGCGACGATGTCGGCCACCTGGTAGTTCCAGAAGTTCGAGGTGAGGAACTGCCCGACGCTGAAGGCGAGCCCGGCCACGATCGCCGGGAGCCACGCCTCGCGCAGGCCGCGCCGGCCGTCGACCATGAACACCAGGATGAGCGGCACGAAGAGCGCGAGGATGGGGGTCTGCCGGCCGACCATGGCGCCGATGCTCGCCGGGTCGAGACCGGTGATCTTGCCCAGCGTCGTGATCGGCACGGCGACGGCGCCGAAGGCCACCGGGGCGGTGTTGGCGACCAGGGCGACCGCCGCGGCCTTCACCGGGCGGATGCCGACCGCCATCAGCATCACGGCGGTGACGGCCACCGGGGTGCCGAAGCCGGCGAGCGCCTCGAGCAGGGCGCCGAAGCAGAAGGCGATCAGGATCGCCTGCACCCGCTGGTCGGGGGACACCGACGCGAACGCGCGGCGCAGCACCAGGTCGTAGCCGGTGAGCTCGGTGAGCCGGAAGATCCAGATCGCCGTCAGCACGATGTAGATGATCGGGAAGAGCCCGAAGGCACCACCCTCGGTGGCGGTGATCAGCGCCTGGCTGGCCGGCATCCCGAAGAAGGCGACGGCGACCACGATGGCGACCACCAGGCTGGTCAGCCCGGCCTGCCAGGCCTTCCACTTGAGTGCCCCGAGGAGCACGAACAGGGTGATGAGGGGCAGGGCGGCGACGAGCGCGGAGAGCGCCAACGATCCGCCGACGGGGGCTGGTTGTGGCTGATACACGTGGGACTCCCTTGTCCGGAACCGAATATCGTCCGACAATATGACCCGTATACTTGTCACGCAATCGGAAGACTGGGTGCCATACGTCACACGGCTACGCCTTGACGCGTGGTCACTGCTTGGCTGATGCCGGGCGAGCCGCACAGGAGGAGACGCGTCATGAGCACGCTGCACACCGTGTCGGTGGTCGACGCGCTCGTCGGCACCCTGCGGGCCCAGGTGCTCGACGGCCAGCTGCCCCCAGGCGCCTTGCTGGTCGAGGCCGACATCGCCGCGGAGTTCGGCATCTCACGTCCGACGGCCCGCACGGCCATCACCCAGCTCGTGCACGAGGGGCTGCTGCGCCGCCAGCCGCACAAGTCGGCCCACGTGCCGGTGCTCTCCCGGGCCGACGTCGAGGACCTCTTCCTCGTGCGCATCCCGCTCGAGATCGGCGTGGTCGGCGCCGTGGTGGCGCAGGGCGCCCCGCCGGGCGGCGCCGGAGTGGCCGTCGCCGCGCTGTCGGCGGTGCCCGACGACGCGCCGCACAGCGTCTTCGTCGACGCCGACCTCGACTTCCACCGGGCCCTGGTCGCGTCGGTGGCCAGCCCCCGGCTCAGCCGGCTGTACGCCGCGCTCAGCGGCGAGATCCACCTGTCGATGGTGCAGTCGCGCTACGTGCTCGGCCGCGACCGGATCGCCCGCGAGCACCGGCAGGTGCTCGCGGCGCTCGAAGCCGGGGATGCCGTGCTCGCGGAGGAGCGGATGCGCTCCCACCTCGAGGGAGCTCGCGAGGCGCTCGCGAACAGCCTGGGCACCTGACCCCGACTCATTGCGGATCTCCCACCACCTACCCGGGTGAGGATCCGCAAGGAGTCGGGAGGTTACCGGCCCACGAGCGGCGACGCCGGCCGCCCCTTCTCGGGACGGCCGGCATCGGTGCGCTCGGTGCAGTTCAGGCGAGGGTGCTCACGCCTTGTCGGTCGAGCCGCCGTCGAGGTGCGGGGTCGACAGGTCGGCGCCTTCGGAGGTGGACGAGACCGCGGGGACGGCGGTGTCGTCAGCAGCCTCGTCGGCCGCGCTCGCGAGGTCGTCGGCAGCGTCACTGACGGCCACCTCGGCGTCGGCGGCCTTGTCCTTGGCGGCGTCGGCAGTGTCGCCGGCCTTGTCCTTGGCGGCGTCGGCAGTGTCGCCGGCCTTGTCCTTGAGCTCGCCGGCCTTGTCGACTGCGGCGTCCTTGACCTCGCTGGCCTTGTCCTTGGCGGCGGAGGCGAGGTCGCCGACCTTCTCGGACACCGGCTTGGGTGGCGTGTAGGAGCCGGCGGTCGCCCAGGGGTCGGGGCGCTCGTTGCTCTTGCGCCACGCCATGACGGCGGCACCGGCGGCGAGCGCGCCGAGCAGCAGGATCCACTTGCCCTTGCCGCCCTTCTTGGCGACGGCGTCACCCGTGAGCACGGCGTAGGCGTCTGGGGCCCGCTCGGCAGCCTCGGCGGCGGACTCCCGCGCGGCGGCGGCGCCAGCGGCGATGGCGGCCAGCGCGCTGGCGACCTTCGGCAGCACGTCGTCGACGAAGGTCTCGCGGGCCAGCTCGACCTTGGGGGCGATGGCCTCTGCGGCCTCGTGTGCGTACTCCTTGACGGCCTCGGCGGTCTCGCGGGCGACCTCGGCGGCGTCGGCCACCTTCTCCTTGGCGACGGCCGTACCGGCAGCGGTGGCGGTCGCGGCCTCGCCGGCCTTCACCTTGAGCTCGGCGGCCTTGTCGGCAGCCACCTGTGCGCCATCGGTCACCTGCTCGGCACCGGCCGCCACGGCGTCCTTGGCCTGGTCGGTCTTGGTGGGTGTGCGGAACACGGGTCCTCCTCGTGTGGACGTTTGTCTTGGCCCCATCCTGCCCTGTTTGGGCGATTCCAAGCCATCCGGGGTCGCTGGGATCGGCGGTCGGAGCCCGCTCGCGCCGTGAGAGGATCGTCGCCATGAAGGCAACCCTGCACACCAACCACGGGCCCATCGTCGTCGAGCTGTTCCCGAACGAGGCCCCCAAGACCGTCGCAAACTTCACCGGCCTGGCCACCGGCAGCAAGCAGTACAAGGACGACGCCGGCCGCACCAACCCCACCAAGTTCTACGACGGGTTGGTCTTCCACCGCATCATCCCCGGCTTCATGATCCAGGGCGGCTGCCCGCTCGGTCGCGGCATGGGCGGCCCCGGTTACGCGTTCGACGACGAGATCCACCCCGACAAGCAGTTCGACCGCCCCTACCTGCTCGCCATGGCCAACGCGGGCACGCGCATGGGCAAGGGCACCAACGGCTCGCAGTTCTTCATCACCGTCGGCGCCACCTCCTGGCTCAACGGCAAGCACACCATCTTCGGCGAAGTCGCCGACGGCCCGAGCCGCGAGGTCGTCGACACAATCGCCGGCGTGCCCACCGGCCAGATGGACAAGCCGCTCGACGACGTCGTCATCGAGCGCGTCGAGATCGAGGACTGACCCGCCACCGCGGGCCCGAGCGCAGGAACGAGACACCACGTGAGTGAGCAGCCGGCCTACCCGGATGCCGTCGCGCAGGTGCCGGTGTGCCCGCGCCACCCCGACCGCGAGTCGTACGTGCGCTGCCAGCGGTGCATGCGCCCCACCTGCCCGGAGTGCCAGCGGCCGGCCGCGGTCGGCATCCAGTGCGTCGACTGCGTGGCCGAGGGCGCGAAGACGGTGCGCCAGGCGCGCACCGTCTTCGGCGGCTCGGTCACCGACGGCCGGCCGGTCGCGACGATGACGATCATCGGCATCTGCCTGGCGGTGTTCGTCGCGCAGTACGCCGTGCCGGGGCTGCAGGAGAAGATCGCGTTCGTGCCGGCGCTGGCGAACAGCGAGCCGTGGCGCTTCATCACCTCGGCCTTCGCGCACGGCGGCATCACCCACATCGCATTCAACATGTACGCCCTGTGGGTGATGGGCAGCTACCTCGAGCCGATGCTCGGGCGGGCCCGCTTCGTCGCCATCTACCTGATCAGCGCCCTCGGCGGCTCGGTGATGTACCTGCTGCTGTCCAGCCCCACGAGCATCGCGGACGCCCTGGCCGGCAACTACGGGATGTGGCGCACCGGCGCGGTGGGCGCCTCCGGCGCGGTGTTCGGCCTGTTCGGCGCGTTCCTCGTGCTGCAGCGCCGGCTCGGCCGGTCCTCGGCGGGCATGTACGTGATCATCGGCATCAACGCCGTGATCGGGTTCGTCATCCCGGGTATCGCCTGGCAGGCCCACCTCGGCGGCCTGCTCACCGGCGCGGCCGTGGCCGCGGCCATCGCCTACTCGGGCCGCGACCGGGCTCCGCTGGCCCCACCGGCGAGCTCGCGGGTGCACTGGTTCTCGATGGGCGGCATCCTGCTCGTGCTCGTGGTGCTGACGATCGGGAAGTACGCCCTGGCCGGCTGAGCCGGTGGGGCGGGGGTTACACCGATGTCATTCGTCCCCAGTGGGGACAACCCCTGTGGATAACTTCGGTGCTGCCTGGTGGAAACCCGGTGCGGACCTCGCGGTCAGCGCCAGCGGGTGGTCATCAGGAAGCCGGAGAGCATCAGTCCGAAGCCGACGGCGAGGTTCCAGCGGCCGATCGCGGGGATCGGGAACTGGTGCACGCCGGAGATGTAGAACGTGACGACCCACAGCAGGCCGACGATCATCAGGCCGAGCATGAGGGGCACGAACCAGCGCGGGTTGGGCGTGGTGTTCTTCTGCGCCGTGCGCGGCGGTGTGTATGCGGGTTTGGAGCGACCCTTTGACTCGGGCACGAACGGTCTCCTCGTGGCGTTGATGGTGTTGGCCTAGCGTAGAGGGTGTTTCCGGAAAAGGAGGTGGCCGCCGTGGCCGGTGAGCACGCGGGCCGGGTCGACCGACCCTCCTTCTGGCCCTGGCTGGTGCCCGTGGCGGCCCTGGTCGCTGGCACCCTGTTCGCCTCCAGCGTGCGCGCCTCCGACGGTGGCGACCTGCGCACCGACCAGGCGCGGCTGCCCGACCTGATCCGCGCCCAGAACCGCGCCAACGAGCAGCGCTCGGCGCAGTTCGGCGCCCTGCAGGGCCGGGTCGACCAGGCCACTGCGGCGCTCGCCCCCGGCGACCTGCAGACGCAGAAGCTCGAGCGGCAGGCCAACGAGATCTCCACGGCCGCCGGCCGCACCCCGGTGCGCGGCCCCGCGCTGCAGGTCACCCTCGACGACGCCAAGCTCGCCGGTGGCGAGGTGCCGGCCGGCGCCGACCCCGACGACTACGTCATCCACCAGCAGGACGTGCAGTCGGTGGTCAACGCCCTGTGGATGGGTGGCGCCGAGGCGATGATGCTGCAGGACCAGCGGGTCATCTCGACCAGCGCCGTGCGGTGCGTCGGCAACACGCTCATCCTGCAGGGGCGGGTCTACTCACCGCCCTACACGATCACCGCCATCGGTGACCCTGGCGCCATGCGCTCGGCGCTCGACAGCGACCCGTCCGTGGGAAACCTGCGCGACTGGTCGATCGCCGTCGGCCTCGGTTACGACGTGAAGGACGTGGGCCAGCGCACCTTCCCGGCCTACAGCGGGTCCATCGTGCCGGAGCACGCCGCGGTCCCCGCGTCGTGATGCTGCACCATTGAGGCCATGACCCGCATCCTCGTCGTCGACAACTACGACAGCTTCGTCTTCACGATCGTCGGCTACCTCGAGCAGCTGGGCGCCGACTGCGAGGTCGTGCGCAACGACGCCGTCGCCCCGGCCGACGGTGCCGAGTTCGACGGCGTGCTCGTCTCGCCCGGCCCCGGCACGCCCGAAGAGGCGGGGGTCTCGATGGCGATGATCGAGGCGTGTGCCGAGCGCGAGCAGCCGATGCTCGGCGTGTGCCTGGGCCACCAGGCGCTCGGGGTCGTCCTCGGCGCGACCGTGGGCCGGGCGCCCGAGCTGCTGCACGGCAAGACCTCGCAGGTGCACCACGACGGCACCGGGGTGCTCGAGGGCGCCCCCGACCCGTTCACCGCCACCCGCTACCACTCGCTCACCATCGAGCCCGCCACGCTGCCCGACGAGCTGCTCGCCAACGGGCGCACCGAGAGCGGCATCATCATGGCGGTGCGGCACGCGAGCCTGCCGCTGCACGGCGTGCAGTTCCACCCGGAGTCGGTACTCACCCACGGCGGCCACCGGATGCTCGCCAACTGGCTGCAGCGGTGCGGGATGCCGGATGCCGTCGCCCGCTCGGCGGGCCTCAGCCCGCTCGTGCACGACGCCGCCGGCGTCGCCCGGATGGTCGCCGCCGGCTGACCGGCAGCTGGGACAAGTTCGACCGATAGGTCAAAGTTGCCCCAGTCAGACGTGGGTCAACATTGACCTATTGGTCGATCTTGCTTCAGGGGCTCGGGGGCTCGGGGGCTCAGGGGCTCAGGGGCTCGGGGGCACGGTCGGTGAGCTGCTTTCCGACGGGCTCGGCGTCGGGGTGGGGGTCGGGGTCGCCGTCGTGGGGGTGACGGTGGGGGCTGCCTTCTGCGCCACGGTGATCTTGACCGTGCCGCCGATGTCGAGCGTGCCGTCGCGGGGGCTCTGCGAGATGACGGTGCCCTCGGGAACGTCGTTGGTCTGCTTGAACGAGGTCTGCACCTTGAGGTTGACGCCGGCGATGGTGGTCTGCGCCTGGCTCTGCGTCGTGCCGACCACGTTGGGCACCGGCACCTTGCCCGTGCCGACGCGCACGGTGATCTTCGTGGTGGGCGACACTGAGGTGCCGGCCGCGGGGTTGGAGTCGATGATCTTGCCGGCGTCGGTATTGGGGTCGTCGACCTCCTGCACGGTGCCGACGACCAGGCCCTGGTCGCTGAGCGCGTTCTGCGCCTCCTGCACCGTGAGCCCCTTGAGGTCGGGCACGGTCACTGCGGACGGGCCGGAGGAGACGTTCAGCTTCACGGTGCTGTTCGGGCTGACCTCGGTGCCGGCGGTGGGGTTCTGGCTGATCACGGTGTCGACCGGCACGTCCTCGCTGGCCTGGCGAACGGGGTCCGCCACCAGCTTGGCCTGGGCCAGTCTGGCGATTGCGGTGTCGATCGGCAGACCGTTGACCTGCGGCACGGCGACCTTCGGCGCCTCGTCGTTGCCGAAGTAGGTCGACAGCCCGTAGGCCAGCGCGGCCAGGGCGGCGATGGCGACCAGCGTGAGCACGATCCAGCCGGCCGGGCCGCGCTTCTTGTCCTGCGGCTCCCCCAGCCCCGGGATGGTCTCGGTGCCGGACTCGGCGCCGAGCACCGGGACGGGTGCGATGCCGTAGGCCTGGGTCGCGTCGCCGGCCCCGGACGGCACCACCTGGGTGGCGGCCGCGAGGGCCCCCGCGCCGGCGAGGGCGGCGGCCGAGCCGCGGGCCGCGTCGCTGATCGGCCGGCCGAGGCGCACCGCGGCGAGGTCGGCGCGGAACTCGCCGGCGCTCTGGTAGCGGGCCTCGCGCGGCTTGGCGAGCGAGTGCAGCACGACCGCGTCGAGGTCCTCCGAGATGCCCTCGACGAGCCGCGACGGCGGGATGGGCTGCTCGCCGACGTGCTGGTAGGCGACCGAGACCGGGCTCTCGCCGAGGAACGGCGGCCGGCCGGTGAGCAGCTCGAAGAGCATGCAGCCGGTGGAGTACAGGTCGGAGCGCTCGTCGACCGAGTGGCCCTGGGCCTGTTCCGGCGAGAGGTACTGCGCGGTGCCGATGACGGCCGAGGTCTGCGTCATCGTGGCGTTGGCGTCGGCCATCGCCCGGGCGATGCCGAAGTCCATCACCTTGATCGAGCCGTCGGGGGCGATCATCACGTTGGCGGGCTTGATGTCGCGGTGCACGATGCCGTTGCGGTGGCTGTAGCCGAGCGCGTCGAGCACGCCCTCGGTGATGCGCAGGGCCTCGGTGGGGCCGACCGTGCCGCGGTCGGTGATCTCCTGGCGCAGGGTCTTGCCGTCGACGAACTCCATGACGATGTAGGGCACCTTGACCTGGGCGCCGCCCGTCTCGGTGAGGATGTCCTCGCCGTGGTCGTAGACCGCGACGATGGAGGCGTGGTTCAGCCCGGCCGCCGACTGGGCCTCGCGGCGGAACCGGGCCAGGAAGGTGTTGTCGCGGGCGAGGTCGCTGCGCAGCATCTTGATGGCGACCTGGCGGCTGAGCCGGGAGTCGTAGCCACGGTGCACCTCGGCCATGCCACCGCGTCCGAGGAGCTCACCGACTTCGTAGCGTCCCCCGAGCAGCTTCGGGACCTCAGGCATGCTGTGCTCTCCTCATCGGTTCAACCGTGCTTCCATCATCTGCTTGGCGATCGGGGCGGCGACCTGGCCGCCCCCTGCCTCACTGCCCGCGACACCGCCGTCCTCGGCGATCACCGCGACGGCGATCTTCGGGTCGTTCGCGGGTGCGAACGAGATGAACCAGGCGTGCGCCTTGCGGCCCTTGCCGTGCTCGGCGGTACCGGTCTTGCCCGCGACGTCGACACCCTGCATCTGGGCGCGCTGGCCGGTGCCGTCCTGGACGACGGACTCCATCATCCGGGTGAGCTGGGCGGCCACCTCGGGGGTGACGGCCTGCGAGAGCTCCTGCGGGTCGGCCGACTCGATGACCGACAGGTCGGAGCCGATGACCGACTCGACGACGTAGGGCTTCATGACGACGCCGCGGTTGGCGACCCCGGCGGCGACCATGGCCATCTGCAGGGGCGTGACCTGCACGTCGTACTGGCCGATCGAGCTCTGCGCCAGCTGCGGCTTGTTCATCTCGGCGGGCACCCGGCTCGGCGTGACCCGCATCGGCACGGTGAGCCCGTCGCCGAAGCCGAACTTCGCGGCCTGCGACTGCAGCGCGTCGGCGCCGATCTGCAGGCCGAGATAGGCGAAGGCGGTGTTGCACGACACCGCGAGCGCCTGCGTCATCGTGATCTCGGGCGTCGACCCGCACGCGCGGGCGTCGTGGTTGGGCAGGTTGGCGGTGGTGTCGGGCAGGTCGAGCACGGCTGGCCCGGGGAGCATGGAGTTCTCGGTGTACTCGCCCGTGGACAGCGCCGCCGCGGCCGTGACGACCTTGAACACCGACCCGGGCGGGTAGAGCTCGTTGATCGTGCGGTTCAGCGTCGGCTTGTCGGGGTCGGCGTTGAGCGCCTTGGAGTTGCGCTCGACCACCCGCAGGTCGTGGCTCGCGAGGTCGTTGGGGTCGTAGCTGGGGTTGCTGTACATGGCGAGGATGGCGCCGGTCTTGGGGTCGAGCGCGACCGCGGCCCCCTTGATGCCCTTGAGCCCGTCGGCCGCGGCCGCCTGCACCTTGGGGTCGAGGGTGGTCTCGATGTTGGCCCCCTGCGCCCGGCGTCCGGTGAACAGGTCGGACACCCGGCGGTAGAACAGCTTGTCGCTCGAGCCGGACAGGAAGGCGTTCTCGGCCTGCTCCAGGCCGCCGGAGGCGCCGAAGAACGAGTAGGAGCCGGTGACGTGGGCGTACAGCCGCGGCTCGTCGTAGACCCGCTGGAACTTGTACTCGTCGTCGACGGGCACCGACTTCGCGACGGGCGTCTGGCCCACGAGGATCTCGCCGCGCTCGCGGGCGAAGGTGGACAGCAGGGTGCGGCGGTTGTCGGGGCGCGCGTTGAGGTCGGCGGCGAAGACGTACTGGATGAGGGTCGTCGAGACCAGCAGCGAGGCGAACAGCACGGCCACGACGAGCGAGAGCCGGCGCACGGGGGCGTTCACCGCAGCCTCACCACCTCGGTGCGCGCCTCTGCCACGGGGCTCGGCGCGTTCGCCTCGGGCAGCGGGCGGCGGGCGTGGTCGGAGATGCGCAGCAGGATGGCGACCAGGGTCCAGTTGGCGAGCAGCGACGAGCCGCCGGAGGACAGGAAGGGCATGGTCAGGCCGGTGAGCGGGATGACCCGGGTGACGCCGCCGACCACGACGAAGCACTGCAGGGCCAGCGAGAACGAGAGCCCGGCAGCGAGCAGCTTGCCGAAGCCGTCGCGGGTGCCGAGGGAGGTGCGCAGGCCGCGCTGGACGAGCAGCACGTAGAGCATGAGCATGGCGAACAGGCCGATCAGCCCGATCTCCTCACCGAAGCTCGGGATGATGAAGTCGGACTCGGCGAAGTAGGTGAGGTCGGGGCGCCCCCGGCCCAGGCCGGTGCCGAACATCCCGCCCGACGCCATGCCCATCAGCCCCTTGGCGAGCTGGTCGGACGCCTGGAGCGCCTCGGGGCTGAAGGTGTCGAGCCAGAGCAGCACGCGGGTCTGCACGTGACCGAAGGCCAGGTAGGCCAGGTAGGCGCCGGCGCAGAACAGGGTGAGGCCGATGACGATCCAGGACACCCGCTCGGTGGCGACGTACAGCATCGCGACGAACAGCCCGAAGAAGAGCAGCGAGGAGCCGAGGTCGCGCTCGAAGACGAGCACGGCCAAGCTCGCCAGCCAGGCGACGAGGATGGGCCCGAGGTCACGGCCGCGCGGCAGGGTGAGGCCCAGTACCTTGCGGCCGGCGACCGAGAGCGCGTCGCGGGTCTGCACGAGGTAGCCGGCGAAGAAGATGGCCAGGGCGATCTTCGCGATCTCACCGGGCTGGAAGGAGAACGGGCCCACCTGGATCCAGATCCGTGAGCCGTAGATGGAGGTGCCGATGATGGGGAGCAGCGGCAGCAGCAGCAGGCCGAAACCGACCGCGCCGGCGAGGTAGGTGTAGCGCCGCAGCACCCGGTGGTCGCGCAGCACGATGAGAACGACCGCCGCGATGACCATGGCCACGGCGGTCCACATCAGCTGGCGCAGCGCCACCCCGTCGGCGATGGACTTGCCGTTGGCGATGTCGATGCGGTGGATCATCACCAGGCCCAGCCCGTTGAGCAGGGTCATGATGGGCAGCATCAGCGGGTCGGCGTAGGAGGCGCGCCAGCGCAGCACGAGGTGGAAGGCGATGGCCAGCGCCAGGTAGCCGCCGACGAGGGTGAGCGTGCCGGGTGGGATGGTGCCGCTGGTGGCGAGCTCGACGTTGAGGTAGGCCAGCAGCACGATCGCGACGGCCCCGACGACCAGGGCCAGCTCGACGTTGCGGCCCTGGCGCGGGGTGGGCGACGAGACGATGCTCATGAGGTCACCGGTCCGCCGGTAGGGACCGCGCCGGGGGGCACCGTGGGCGGGACGGTGGGCACGATGCTCGGGGTGGCCCCGGGCGAGAAGGTGGCCGAGGGGGTCGAGCTGGGGGACGACGACGGGGTGGGGGATGCCGTGGGGCTGGGCGAGGGCGTGGGTGCCGTCCAGGTGGCTGGCACGGTGCGGCACGCCTCGCCGTTGCTGTGGGCCCACCTGCAGGCCGTCGCCTGCAGCTGCAGCTCGGCGACCCGCACGTCGGCGGCGGCCCGGTCGTCCACCTCGATGCCCTGCTTGAGGCTGTCCTGGTAGGAGGTCGGCAGGTCGTCGATGGCGATCGTGGTGGAGAACTCTGGCCGGGACAGCGAGATCGGGCCGAGGTTCTGCTCCACCCCGCGGAACACGGCCACGACGCCGTCCTGCTCGGCGAGGTAGTACTGGCGCTGGGACCACGCGTACCCGGCGTACGAGCTGCCGGCGGCGACGACCATCAGCACCAGGGCGATGGCGGCCACGCGCAGCACCGTGCCGCGGCGCGAGCGCGGTCCCTCCTCGGCCAGGGTGACCCCGTCGTCGGTGCCGGCGTCGCCGGTGGCCTGGGCCGTGAGGGCTGCGGCCTTGGCGGCCGGGGTGGTCGGTATTGGACGGGTTCCGTTCTCGCGCATCGCTGCTGCGCCGACCACCTGGGGCTGGGTGGGCGGGGCAATCCCGATGTCGACGAGGTCGCCGACGACGACGGTGACGTTGTCGGGCGCACCGGCCCGCAGGGCCAGGGCCACCAGCCGGTCGGCGGTCTCTCCCGGGTCGCCGGTGTCGGTGAGCACCTCCGAGATGGTGTCGCGGGCGACGTAGTCGGTGAGGCCGTCGGACGCGATGACGTAGCGGTCGCCGATCCGGCCCTGGCGCACGACGAGGTCGGGCTCATCCTCGTGGGCGCCGGTGAGCACCCGGGTGACGAGCGAGCGCTGTGGGTGGCTCTGCGCCTCCTCTGGGGTGATCCGTCCCTCGTCGACGAGGTTCTGCACGAACGAGTGGTCCTTGGTGATCTGGGTGACCACGCCGTCGCGCACCAGGAACGCGCGCGAGTCGCCGATGTGCGCCAGGACGATCTTGTCGCCGGCCCGGAGCAGGGCGATCAGGGTGGTGCCCATGCCCTCGAGGGTGGGGTCGGTGTGGGCCTGGTCGCCGATCTCGTCGTTGGCGCGGTTGATCCGCTCGAGCAGGGCGGAGCTGACGTCGCGGCCGCCGAGCGCCTCGCCGTCGAGCCGCACGAGGGCGCCGATGACGGTGGAGCTGGCGACGTCGCCGCCGGCGTGCCCGCCCATGCCGTCGGCCATGGCCAGCAGGTGGGGACCGGCGTAACCGGAGTCCTCGTTGTTGGACCGGACCATGCCGACGTCGGACCGGGCTGCGTAGTGGAACGCGAAAGGCATGCGTTACCTCTGCAGCTCCACGACGGTCTGGCCGATCCGCAGCACGCTGCCGACCGCCACCTCGCGTGGCTCGGTGAGGCGCGTCGCGCCCAGGAAGGTGCCGTTGGTCGAGCGCAGGTCCTCGACCCGCCAGGTGCCGTCATCGTCCTGGAAGATGCGGGCGTGCCGGCCGCTCGCGTAGTCGTCGTCGAGCACGAGGGCGCACTCGGGGCTGCGCCCGATCAGGGTGCCGGCCGGGCGCAACGGCAGTGTGGTGCCCGACAGGGGGCCCGCCGTGACCGTGAGCTTGGTGGGGCCCTTGCGGCCACGCGCCGAGCGGGACTTCTTCTCCGGCCGTGCGGCGCCCGGCGGGGCCGGGTCGGCACCGCGCGCTGCGGCCCTGGCGGCGGCGCGGCCGCCGCCGGCGCGGCGCTTGACGCGGGTGCCGTAGAGGTCGCCGCGCAGCACGCCCACCACCGCGAAGACGAAGAACCACATCAGTACCAGCAACCCCAGCCGCATCACGGTCAGGGTGAGCTCGCTCAACACGCCGCGGTCACCTCCGGCCGCCCCGGAAGGTGACCGAGGTGCGGCCGACCGTGACCCGGTCGCCGTCCTGCAGGTGCTCGCTGGTGATCCGCTCGCCGTTGACGAAGGTGCCGTTGGTCGAGCCGAGGTCGCGGATGGTGGTGACGAAGTGGGGTCCGTCGGTGGTGACCCGCAGCTCGCTGTGCCGCCTCGAGATGCCTGGGTCGTCGAGGATGATGTCGGCGCTGTCGTCGCGGCCCAGGATGGTGATGGCCCCCATCAGCGGGTAGCGCTCGCCGTCGACGTCGAGCCACGGGCGGTCGGCCGGGTTGGCCCGCTTGGGCCGGGCCGGGGCCGGTGGGGCCGGATGCCGGGCCGTCGCGTCGAGCTCGGCGGCGGCGGGGGCGCTGGCCCAGTCCGGCTCGGCGGCCGGTCCGGCCGCGGCAGCAGCCGCGCCGCCGGCAGCAGCCGCGCCGCCGGCAGCAGCACCCGCCGCGCCGGCGGACCCGGACCGGACCGCGCCGGGAGCCGGGCGTGCGGGCAGATCCGCGCGACCGGCATCCGGCCGTTGCTGGGGTGGCTGCTCGCGGGGGCGCAGGACGCGCTCCTGGCCGGTGTTGCCGGTCGCCCGCGGGCGCGAGGCCTTCGACGGGCGGATGCGGAAGACGCCGGTCTCGAGGTCGTCGTGCTCCTCGAAGGTGATGTCGATGGGCCCGGCGGGCGTGTAGTGCTGGCCGTCGCAGTGCTCCTCGGCGGCCGCGACGAGGTCCATCTCGACGTTGGTCAGGTCGGGGTGGAGGCGGTCGTAGTCGCTTGGCGACAGCTCGATGGTGAACACGTTGGGCACGATGGCGCGGCCCGAGCTGGTGACGGCGCGGTCGTCCATGGCACGCCGGATGTGGCTGGCGATCTCGACCGGGTGCACGGCGGAGCGCAGGTGCTTGGCGAACGTGCCCTGCACGGCTCGCTCGAGGCCCGCCTCGAGGCGGTCGAACAGTCCCATCGGTGCACCTCCTCCAGGGGGTTGAGCGGCGGCAGCGGTCTCGCAAGACTATCCGCCGGGGCTGGGCGATTACTGAACGGCACGACCCGTACCGTGGACGGATGAACGATGCCGTGCAGCTCATCGTGCCCCGAGAGGTGCCGCTCGGGGGTCCTCGGTCCATGACCGTCCGGCGCACCCTGCCGGCCCGCGAGCGCTCGTTCGTCGGGGCCTGGTGCTTCGTCGACCACTACGGGCCCGACGACGTGTCGGCCAGCGGTGGGATGGACGTCGCCCCGCACCCGCACTGTGGTCTGGCGACCGTGTCGTGGCTGTTCAGCGGTGAGGTCGAGCACCGCGACTCGCTGGGCACGGTGGCCACCGTGCGCCCGGGCGAGGTGAACCTGATGACGGCCGGGCGCGGCATCTCGCACTCGGAGGTGTCGACGCCGGCCACCTCGGTGCTGCACGGGGCGCAGCTGTGGGTGGTGCTGCCTGCGGCGCTCGCCGACGTGGAGCCGCGCTTCGAGCACTTCGTGCCGTCGGTGGAGGAGGTCGCCGCCGGGGTACGGGCGCAGGTGTTCGTGGGGTCGCTGTGCGGGTCGGTGTCGCCGGTGCGGGTCGAGGCGCCGCTGGTCGGGGCCGAGCTGGTGCTGGCTGCGGGGGCGTCGGTGGTGCTGCCGGTGCCCGACGGCTTCGAGGTGTCGGTGCTGGTCGACGCCGGGTCGGTGGTGTTCGCGGACTCTCCCGTCGCGCGGGGCGAGCTGGGCGTGGTGGGTGCGGGCCGGCATCCTGGCGGGGTGTCCTTGCTGGCGGGGGCCGAGGGCGCGCGGGTACTGGTGCTCGGCGGCGAGCCGTTCGGCGAGGAGGTCGTCATGTGGTGGAACTTCATCGGGCGCACCAGCGACGACGTCGTTGCCGCGCGGGCTGCGTGGGAGGGCGAGGAGTCGCAGCGGTTCGGGGTGGTCGACGGCTACGAGGGGCCGGTGCCGCGCATCCCGGCGCCCGCGCTGCCGGGGGTGCGCCTGAAGCCGCGCGGCAACCGCGGGAGCGCGGGGTTCAGCGGCGGCGTGGAGGCTCCGGCCCTGTCGTAGGGGTCCTGCGCCGTCGTGGGGTGAGCGGTGATGCAGGGGGCGCGCTGGAGTGCGCGGCATGCATCACTGCATGCGACTGTGTTGTGAGGGGTGATGCAGGGTTGTGAGGGGTGATGCAGGGGGCGCGCTGGAGTGCGCGGCATGCATCACTGCATGCGACTGTGTTGTGAGGGGTGATGCAGGGTTGTGAGGGGTGATGCAGGGGGCGCGCTGGAGTGCGCGGCATGCATCACCCCGGGCGGTTCGCAGGGGCCATTTTGTGGGATGCCGGGTGCATCGGGCACACTGGGACGGCTCACGCGAGCGGTCACGCGCAAGTGGCGGAACGGCAGACGCGCTGGCTTCAGGTGCCAGTGTCCGAAAGGGCGTGGGGGTTCAAATCCCCCCTTGCGCACAAAATGAGTTCGACCCCGACACGCTTTTCGTCGGGGTCGAACTCATTTTCTGGGTCAGAGCGGATTTGGGAGGAGCGGACGTTCGGGTGAGGGACGAACCCGTACGGCCGCGACGGGTCCCCCCTTGCGCACCAGAGTGATCGACGGGTTCCCCTTTGCGCACAGGACGACCGAAGGCCTCCGCTTCGCCGGGGCCGGGCGTGTTCAGGGTGCGTCCGCTGCGAAGCCAGGAGCACTTCGCTGAATCAGGTGGTTCTCGCCGGGTCAGAGCCCTATGCGCCCCTGACTTGGCGAAGTGCTCCTGACTTGGCGAATGAGCGGCGTCCGTCGGCCGCGCGCTCCCGGTGCTCGCGCCGGTTGTCAGCCAGCGCCGAGCGCAGCTCGTCGTCGTCCATGACGAGGTAGACCAGGCCGCAGTCGCGAGGCCCGGTGGCGCCGGGGAAGCACAGCGTGCACGCCTCCCCCACCCGGATCGGGCAGCGCGCGTCGACGTGCGAGCGGGTGCGCGGGCCGGCGGTCCCGGCATCCACGCTACGCGCGGTCGCCGGTGATGCCCTCGCGGTGCCGGTCGGTCATCTCCCGCATCGCCTCGAGCAGGTCGCGCATCGCGGCCAGCTCGGCCACGGTGTGCGTGGCGAAGAGGCCCTGACCCTCGTCGACGAGGGGGGCGTACATCGCGTAGGTCGAGCGCATGCCTTCTTCGGTCATCCGCACCAGCACCCGCCGCCGGTCCGCCTCGTCGCGCACCCGCTCGACCAGGCCCTTCGCCTCGAGCCGATCGATGAGCGCCGTGGTGGCGGCCGGCCGCAGCCCGGTGGCGGCGGCGAGCGCGCCGGCGGTCTTGGGCCCGTCGACCAGCCAGTCCAGGCACCGCAGGTCGGCCGGCCCGAGGGCCAGGGCGCGACCCACGGCGTCGTCATAGGCCTGCACGCTGCGCTGGTAGCGCTGCATGGCGTCGCCGAGCTCGGCCACCAGTTGACGACGCGTCACGACTGCGCATACCCTTCGAAAATCGAAATATACGAACCTCGTAAAGAAGGACTCGACATGAGACTACTCGTCGTCGGCGGAGGCGTCGCCGGGCCGGCGGTCGCGCTCGCTGCCACCCGCCTCGGCCTCGACGCGACCGTGCTCGAGCGCCGCCTCGTCGCCGACCCCGACGAGGGCTCGTGGGTGACCGTGGCCCCCAACGGCCTCGACGCCCTGGCGGTGCTGGGGATGCTCGACGCGGTCCGCGGGATCGGCCATCCGAGCCGGGTCAACCGGATGTACGGCGCCACCGGCCGCCACCTGGGTGACGTCTCGCTCGGGGTGCCGCTCGACGACGGCACCGTCGCGGTGACGATGAAACGGTCGGCGCTGGCCGTGCTGCTCGGGGATGCCGCGCGCCACGCGGGCGCGGACGTGCGGCTGGGTGCCGAGGTGGCCGCGGTGCACGACGACGCCGAGGGCGTGCGCGCCGTGCTCACCGACGGGTCCGTGGTCACCGGCGATGTCCTGGTCGCGGCCGACGGGGTGCGCTCACCGGTGCGCCGGAAGATCGACCCGGCGGCACCCGACGCGAGGTACGTGGGGCTCACCAACTTCGGCGGCATCACCCGCGGCAGCCGGCTCGGCGACGACCTCACGCCGCAGGCGTGGCACTTCGTCTTCGGCCGCCGGTCGTTCTTCGGCGCGCACCCGCTGCCCACCGGCGACGTCGTGTGGTTCGCCAACGTGCCGCGCCCCGAGACCGGTCGCGAGGAGCGTGCGGCGACCACCGATCAGCAGTGGCTGGACTGGCTGGGCGAGCTGGTCGCCGACGACGCGGGCCCGGCCTCCGCGCTCGTGGCCGCCGGTGAGCTCGAGCTCGCCGGCGACAGCACCTTCGACCTGCCGCACGTGCCGACCTGGTGGCGCGGGCGCACGGTGCTCGTCGGGGATGCCGCGCACGCCCCCTCGCCGAGCAGCGGGCAGGGCGCCGCGATGGCGCTCGAGGATGCCGTGGTGCTCGCCCGGTCGGTCGCGGCGCACGGCGCCGAGGGGCTCGCCCACTACGAGGCGGCGAGGCGCGACCGGGTCGAGGCCATCGTCAAGGCCGGTGCCCGCAGCAGCAGCGCCAAGATCCCCGGCCGCCTCGGGCGGGTGCCCCTGGAGACGATGTTGAGCCTCATCTTCCGCTCCGGCGTCGCCGCCCGCTCGACGGACGGCTTCACGGCCCACCGGCTGGGGTCGCGGCTCAGTCCCACTCGGTGAGGCCCGAAGGCACTTGTACCGAGAACCGTTCGGGCGCAAGCAGATCCGGTACGAGTCGGCCGTCCATGGCCTGCGCCGCCGCTCGTAACAGGTCGACCTGCTCGACACCCAGACGGCCACCGGTGACGTCGAGGACGATCAGTCCGCCGACCGCGTCGAGCCGCAGGTGCGAGCCCTCGCCGAGGGTGGCGGCGACCGCGACGAGCAGCTCGCGGAAGGCGACGACGTCGAGCGACACCCGGACGACCTGCACCCCACCCGACTCCGGGCCGGCCACGGTCGTGCCGGTGGCGTGCTCGGCCAGCACCTCGGCGACCACTGCCGCGACGTCGACCTCCACGATCTGACCCGGGCCCGTCACGAGTGCCAGCCTACGGCGGGCGAGCACGCGGCATCCGTCGGGCGTCCCGAGGTGTCGGTCACGATGCCCATGCGGTGACCGACCCGTCCGACTGCAGGGCGTCGAGCACGGCGTCGGCGAGCCGGGTGTGGCCCGAGGCGTTGGGGTGGTCGCCGTCGTCGAGGAGGTCCTCGGTCGGGTCGCGCTGGCCGTTGGTGCCCTTCAGCGGCGTGTAGGCATCGACGTAGACCGACCCGGTCGACCGGGTGACCCCGACGACGACCTGGTTGACCGCCCGGGTCAGCGCGTCGCTGCTCGCGACGTACGTCGAGCCCTGGGAGCGGCCCACGGAGCCGTCGAGCCCCACGTTCCAGTACCCGAGGAGGGCGACCCGGGCACCCGGCGCGAGCCCCTTGACCCGGTCGACCACCTGCGTGAGCCCCGACCTCAGGTCCGCCAGGGTCGACCGGAAGCACGGTGAGGTGCCGGCGGGCGCGCACGACGCGTCGCTCAACCGCGACAGGTCGAAGTCGTTGGCGCCGATCTCGACGACGACGAGGTCAGCCCCGGCGACGAGGTCGCGGTGCGCCCGGCCCCGGTCGAGGTCGGCGAGTACGTCCTGCGTGGTCCACCCGCTCGTCGCGTCGTTGGCCAGCGTCACCCGGCGACCGGTCGTGGCACGCAGAGCCGGGACCAGCTGCTCCAGGAAGCCGTCACAACCACAGGTGTCGGCCGCCGGGACGGAGTCGCCCAGCCCCACGACGCGCAAGGGGGGCAGGGCCGCCGAGGTCGCAGCGGCGGGACGGGGGGTCGTGGGGTGGCGGGATGCGGTCGGGCCGCCGTCCGTCCGTGACTCGGCGGCGCTCCCGCCCACCCGGCTGGGTGCGTACACGGCATCCACCGTGACACCCACCGCGACGAACGCTCCCAGCACGAGAAGTGCTGCCAGGACGATGACGACGCGCCTGCGCGGGCCCCGCACGTCAGGGCCTGAACCCGGGCAGCGTCGTCGCGAGCCACTGGAGAGCGGGCTTCACGTACGGATCGTAGATCGCCGTGCGGTGACCACCGACCTTCACGATCGTGGCGGAGACGCTGAGCGGTGGTCGCGCGGCGGCCAGGAAGCGCGCGGTCGTCGGGTAGGCCAGGGAGTCCTGCCGGGAGGCGAACACCCACATCGCGAGCGGCGGCGGCCGGTGCCCGGCGAGGTGCACCAGGTCGTAGCTCTTCAGCGTCGCACCGCGCAGGGGGTCGTACCCGGCGAGGAAGTCGGGCTCGAAGTAGCCCTCGAAGACGACCGCGCCGCCGAAGACGTTGGGATGCCGCATCGCCACGGAGGCCGCGCACCATCCGCCGTAGGAGTAGCCCAGGGTCGTCCACGACGTGCGCCGGGTCTGCACGCGCAGGTGCTGGACGGCCCACCGGGGCACCACGGTCGAGAGCCAGGTGTCGGTCTGCGGGTCACCCGGCAGGCCGTCGACGCACTCGGTGTCGATGGTGCGCGGGTCGTTGATCTGGGGGATGACCACAATCGACGGGGCGAGCCGGTGCGTCGCGGTGAGGGTGTCGGCCGTGGACAGGAAGCGGCCGCGGGCGAAGCTCTGCGGCGCACCCGGATAGCCGTGCAGCCCCAGGATGACCGGGTAGGTCCGTGCCGACGTGGGGTCGTACCCCACCGGCAGGTACGCGAGCACCGGCACGGAGGCACCGATCGCGGGGTCGTGCACCGTGTAGTGCTGTACCCGCTGCCCCGGCTGGGGAAGCGTGAAGTCGCGGGCCCCAGGAACCGCGGCCAGCCCCGGCCCCCCCACGGTCGTTGCCAGGGCCGACTGCGTCGTGCCGCCGTGGTGGGCGAAGGACTGCGGTGCCCGGGCGCCGAGGAGGTCACCCCAGTCGGTGTAGAAGACGTACTGGTCGTTGAGCACCGCCAGGCACATGAGGACGACCACGGTGTTCAGCGCCAGGAGGGGAAGGGCGCGGCCGGCGACCCGCAGCGCGGTGGGGCCGCGCCGTGGCCAGCCGGACACGATGGCGACGAACAGGGCCAGGCCGAACAGGCCCAGGGCCCAGAGCAGACCCGTTCCAGTCAGGGACATCCCGAGCGCACCTCCACTGCGCACCTTCGGCTCGGTGGCTGGGAGCGGGGTCCACGCCGCCTGTGGATCCGCTATGAGGCCACCGCTGCCGGCGCGTGTCGGCGCGGCCGGTGGTCAGCCCGCCGGGTGGTCGAGCCGCTCGGGATGGGTGAGCAGCTCGCGCACGACGCTCGCCATCCGGCCCGCGTGCACGCCGTCGACGACCCGGTGGTCGGCGGTCGCGACGAGCACCAGCACCGGACGGGCCACCACCGCGCCGTCGACCACCACGGCCCGGTCCTGCACCGCCCCGACCGCGAGGTAGACCGGGGTGCGCGCGAACGGCAGAGGGGCGAGGAATGCCTCGTCGAGGCCGAGGGTGCCGACGTTCGACACGAACGCGGTGCCCAGCGGGAACCCGGGCTGCCCGACGAGGCCGCGGCCCAGGCCGCCCGACACCAGGCTGGATGCCGCCATGACCGGCCGCATGGTCCACGCCGGAACCAGCCGCACCAGCCGGGACGTGCGCCGGTAGGCGTCGTCGTTGCCGCGCCGCAGTCGCGCCGCACCGGCCTCGACCGCGCGAGCCACCTCGACCGGGCTGAGCCGGTCGACGCCGGCGACCTTGACCGGTGCCAGGTCGGAGCCCCTGCCGATGTCGACGGCGAACCCGATGTCGCACGCCTCGAGCGGCACCAGCCGCCCGAACACCACCCGGGCCCGGATCTCGGGGACGTCGTGCAGCGCCCGGCCCAGCGCTGCCCCGACCACGTGGGTGAGCGTCACCCGGGTGCCCGACTCGGCACGCACCCGCTCGAGGTAGGCCAGCGCGGCGGTGACGTCGACCTCCATCCGGGCGTAGATCCGGCCGTCGCGCGAGGGCCGCCAGGTGGCGACGGCGATCTGCCGGCGCACCGGCGTCCGACGACGGTTCACGCCGTCACCGGACGCCCGGGGATGCCGGTGAGCACCGCCCGCACGACCACGCGCGGCGCGTGGGTGAGGGCCGCGACCGGGGCCGCGCGACACGGCATCCGCAGGTGGTGGCGGTCCCGTTCGACCGCGCTGACGACCCGGCGGGCCACGTCGTCGGGGTCGAGCATGGTGAGCAGCCGCGCCCGCAGCACCCGGTCGAAGGCGGCGGCAGAGGGCCGGTGGCCGGCGATGCGGTCCATCATCTGTGAGCTGACCGGCCCGAGCTCGACCGCGAGGGTGCCGACCGGGCCGCCGCGCAGGTCGGCCCGCAGCCCGGAGGTGAGGTGGGTGAGGCCGGCCTTGGTGGCGCCGTACGCGGCCAGCCCCGGGAAGGTGGCGACGCCGGCCATCGAGGAGATGTTGACCAGGTGTCCGTGTCCGCGCGCGAGCATGCCCGGCAGCACCTGGCGGCACAGCTCGGCGGGGGCGAGCAGGTTGAGCGCCACGACCTGCTCGAGCTCGTCGGCGCTGAGGTCGGCGAGGTGGGCGGTGGTCTCGACCGCGGCGTTGTTGACGAGCAGGTCGACCGGTCGGTGGCCGGCCTCGACCCGCCCGACCAGGGCGCGCAGGGCCTCGCGGTCAGTGAGGTCGCAGGCGACGGCCCGCCCGCCGACCTCGTCCGCGAGGGCCTCGAGGGCGTCGCGCCCGCGAGCGACGCAGGTGACGTCGGCCCCGGCCCGGGCGAGGTGGGTGGCGAGCCGGGCCCCGATGTCACCGGTGGCCCCGGTGAGCAGGACGTGGGTTCCGGCGACGCGCATCACGCCAGTGTCCACGACCTAGCTCCCACAGGCGGCATCCGGCCGGCCTGGCCGTCTCAGCTGTGTCGAAGCTTCGTGCCCGCACCCCGCCCCGGTCCGCCCGTAGGGGCCGTTCCGCTCTGCGGAAGGGGGGCGGCGCCGACTTGAGCTGGTCGGGGACAATCTGGTTAGGTAAGCCTCACCTACACCACTCGGGCTCCGGGGGGCGCCGCCACACGAGAGGGATGCCGTGATCGTCTGCCACTGTCACGTCGTCAACGACAAGGCCGTCGCTGCTGCCGTCGGTGCCGGGGCGCGCACCCTGTCGGAGGTCTGCCGGGCCACCGGGGCAGGTCGCGACTGCGGGGCCTGCGTCTTCTCGGTGCGACGACTGGTGTGCGAGCATGTGGGACTTGAGGTCCCCGAGAGCGCGGAGGCATGCCATGCAGCCAGTTGACCCCAGGATCGTCGATCGGCTCAACGACGCGCTCACCTTCGAGTTGAGCGTCGTCAACCAGTACTTCCTGCACGCCCGGATGCTCGACAACTGGGGCTTCACGAAGCTCGGCAAGGTGTTCTACGACCTGTCGATCGACGAGATGCGCGACGCCGACGCCCTGATCTCGCGGGTGCTGATGTTCGAGGGACACCCCAACATCCAGCGGCTGCACGCCATCCGGGTGGGTGAGGACGCCGAGGAGATGCTGCGCCTGGCCCTCGAGAGCGAGATCGCCGCGGTCGCCGAGTTCAACGCCTCGGCCCAGGAGTGCCACGACCTCGGAGACCACGGCACCGCCTCGCTGTTCGAGGCGATGGTGCTCGACGAGCAGCAGCACGCCGACTGGTTCGAGAGCCAGATCGAGGCGCTGATGCGCATCGGGCTGCCCCAGTACCTCGCGCAGCAGATGGACACCGCAGCCGGGCCGTGACCCTGCTGGGTCTGTCTCGTCAGGACGTCGGCGGTGCGAGCGGCATCCCGTAGACGCGGGCGGCTGGTACCCGCTCGAGCTCGGTGAAGCCGAGCCGCTCGTAGAACGCGTGCGCCCCGGTGTTGGCCTCGTCGACGCCCAGGTGCACGCCGGTCGCACCGGCGCGGGCCAGCTCGTCGAGCACGGCCGCCATGGTGCGGCGGCCCCAGCCCTGGCCCTGCAGCCGCGGCAGCAGGTCGATGTGCAGGTGCGCCGGGTGGGTGGCGAGCAGGCCGGCATCCGTGCGGGTGGGATGGTGCAGCCGCTCGATGAGGGCCGCGTCGCCGGGTGTCGTCCCGCTGCCTCGCGGGTACCGGGCCTGCAGCGGCGGCAGCCAGACCCGCTCGACCCACTGCTCGAAGGATGCCGTGTCGGGGACGGCGACGCAGTAGCCCGCCACGCCGTGCTCGTCGTGCACGACGCGGCTGACGGCGTCGGGGGCGACGAAGTAGGGACCGGTCCAGACGTGGCCGAGCAGGTCGGAGTCGTCGTGCCGGGCGCTCGCGTCGCCACCGGCTGCGGCGGTGAGCAGGCAGACCCGGTAGGCACCGGGCAGGTCGTGCACCGTGCCCTCGCGCATCGTCGTCACGGGCGCCACGCTAGCGGCGGCGCCCTGGCCGTCCGGATTCGAGGTGATGGTGTGCCCTCGGCCTGCGGGTTTCACCTCGAACCGACCCGCCCCTCGCGGGATCCAGGTGATGTGCTGCCGTCTGGCAGTCGACGTTCACCTCGAACCCGCCGGTGTCGGCGGCGAGCTCTAGCGTGGAGCCATGAGCGAGTGGGACGACGTGATCGCGGCGGTCGGGCAGGCACAGCAGGGGCTGCCGGATGGGCGCGAGGCGATGGTCCAGCTGTACGAGGAGACCGGCCGCGACGACCACGCCCAGCGCTGCGTGCTCGCGCACTACCTTGCCGACCGCGAGCCCGAGCTCGCCGACGAGGTCGCCTGGGACGAGGTGGCCCTGCGCGAGCACGCGCTGGTCGCCGACGACGCGCTCGCCGCGATCGGCATCCCGTCGGCTCGGGCGATGGCACCGAGCCTGCACCTCAACCTCGGCGACGGCTACCTGCGCCAGGGCCGGGTCGAGGAGGCCCGGGTGCAGCTCGCCGCCGGGCGGGCGGCGGCCGACTCCCTGGGCGACGACGGCTACGGAGCCATGGTGCGCGGTGGCCTCGAGCGGCTGGCCGAGGCGCTGGCATCCGGCACCGACCACTGAGGGTGCCCCGCCTGCGCCGGTCCCGCATCGGGGGCCTGTGCCCGGGTGGCGAGGGGCAGGGCGACCCGCACCGTGGTGCCCTCCTCCACCGTGGAGAAGAGTTCCACCCGTCCGCCCTGGGCGAGCACGAGCGCACGCACGATCGGCAGCCCCAGGCCGGCGCCTGGCGTCCGTCTGGCACCCCGACCGCGCCAGCTCCGGTCGAACGACTCCGCACACTCCTCCGCGGTGAGGCCCGGGCCGGTGTCGACCACCTCCAGAACGCCGTGGTCACCGTCCACGCGCACGCGCACGCGCACGGTGTCGCCGGGCCGGCAGTAGGCCGTGCAGTTCGCGAGCAGGTTGCCCACGACCTGGTGGACGCGGTCGCCGTCGGCGAGCACCACGGCCCCCGGCATGAGATCGGCCCGCCACGTCAGACCCGCGTCGGACATTGCCGAGCCGCGTGCGATCAGGGCGTCCTCCGACACCACCGCGAGGTCGACGCGGCCGAGCGCGAGCTGAAGCCCGGGGGACTCCACGGTGGAGAGCTCGGCGAGGTCGTTGACCACCCGGCCGAGCCGGGTCGCCTGCTCGTGCAGGGCTGCCAAGGTGTCGGGCGTGGGCAGCACCAAGCCGTCGCGCAGCTCCTCGAGACCGGCCTGGAGCGCGGTGAGCGGCGTCCGCAGCTCGTGGGCGACGTCCGCGGTGTCCCGCCGACGGGCCTGCTCGGAGCGCTCCACCTCGCCGGCGGCGGCATTGAGGGCGTCGACGAGCTCGGCCAGCTCGGGCCGACCGAAGTCGGGCACCCGCACGGTGTGGTCGCCGGCGGCGAAGGCCCTGGCCGTGTCGAGGGCGACCTCCACCGGTGCCACCATGCGGCGGGTGACCACGGTCGAGGCCACGACCGCCGTGAGCACCGCGACGGCCGTGGCCACGACGAGCCAGCCCGTGTCGACGGCCTCCTGGTGCCCGGCCCTGGCCATGAGGTGCGGGACGACGCTGCCGACGAACAGCACTCCGATGGCGGCGGCCGACACGACGAGGAAGCCGGCGAGCAGCCGAAGCTCCATCGGGCGCATCCGTCGCCGGTCAGTCATCGACCCGCGCTCCCGAGCGGTAGCCGAACCCGACGACGGTCTCGACGACGCGCTGCCCGTCCTGCCCGAGCTTGTGGCGCAGGTTCTTCACGTGCGAGTCAACGGCCCGCTCGTACCCGTCGACGGCGCCGCCGCCGATGCGCTCGACGAGCTCGTGTCGGCTGAAGACCCGTCCGGGGGTGTTCGTGAGCGCGACCAGGAGGTTCCACTCGCTCGGGGTCAACGACAGCGGAGCTCCGTCGTGGCTCGCTTGGTGCCGCGCCTGGTCGATCCGCAGCCGGCCGCCATCGAAGCTGTGCACTCGCCCACCGCTGTCGAGATGCCGCCGGGCGAGGACCGCCTGGACGCGCAGCACGACCTCCGTGGGACTGAACGGCTTGACGACGTAGTCGTCGGCCCCTGCGCGCAGACCGGCGATCCGGTCAGGCAGGGCCGCACGGGCCGTGAGGACGATGACCGGGATGTCCGGTGTCGCTTGGGAGAGGACCTCGCGTCCGTCGATGTCCGGCAGGCCGAGATCGAGGAGTACGAGGTCGGGCCGTGACTCCTCGAGCTCGAGCAGTGCCTTGGATCCGGTGGGGGCGACGATGACCGACAGGCCGGCCCGCACGAGATACCGACGAAGTAGTTCGCGTATATCTCGCTCGTCCTCCACGACGAGCACCGCCTGCATGCGTCCATTCTCTGCCCGCTCGGGGCCGGAGCATCGGCGATGCGACGCGTCAGACACCGCCTGCGGGCGCTGCTCGTGGATGGCCCGATCGCTCATGACGGCTCCTTGCCGACGTCCTCCCCCAGGCGGGGCCGCACGTTGACCGTGCGGCCCCGTCCCTCACTCGTTCAGGAGTGCGGAGTCACTTCGCCGCGACCCCCAGGGTTTGCGAGGTGGGGGCCAGCAGGGTCCCGCGCACGACGGTGGTGCTCGCCGTCGGCACGGCCAGGTACCCACCCGGCACCTTGCGGATCGACCAGGCGAAGGTCACGACGCCGGAGGGGTTCCGGGCCGCGTCTGTCCCGCGGACGCTGAGGACGTAGCTGCCCTGCTTCAGGCCCTTGAACGTCGTCGTCGGCTCGCAACGTGCCCAGCGCTGGGTGACCACCGCGTTCTTGGTGAGCTGGCACTCGTACGTCACCCGCGGCTCGCTGGCGCTGAAGGCGAAGGTCGACGTGGTGCCCAGCTTCACCGTGGTGATGGTGACGAGCGGGGCCGTGGTGTCAGCTGGTGACACCGCCACGTACCCACCCGGAACCCTACGCAACGACCACGTGATGGTGACGACCTCGGAGCGGTTGCCGGCCGCGTCGGTGCCGCGCACGTCGAGGGCGTAGCTGCCCTGCTTCAGCCCCTTGTACGTCACGGTCGGCCCACAGGACGCCCAGGGCCGGGTGACCACGGTGTCCTTGGTGAGCTGGCACTCGAAGGCCACACCCGACTCGTTCGCCGTGAGTGCGAAGGTCGTCGTCGTCCCGAGCTTCACCGTGGTGATGGTGACGAGCGGGGCCGTGGTGTCGAGCACGGTCCACGGCGCCGTCGCGACGGTCGCCGAGGTGTTGCCGGCCTCGTCGGTCCCACGGACGGAGAGGACGTAGGTGCCCGGTGCCAGGTCGCTGTACGTCACGGGAGACGTGCAGGTGGACCAGGTGCCGCCGATCGTGTCCGTGGCCAGCATGCACTCGAAGACCACGTCGGTCTCGTCCGCGGTGATCTCGAAGGTCGCCGTGGCGCCGGGGACGCTCACGCCCTGGGGCGCGACCTCGACCACCGGTGGTGTCTCGTCGATCGGCGCGACGGTCCAGCTGCGGGTTACGACCTTCGAGACGTTGAGCGCCTTGTCGGTCGCCTTCGCGGAGAAGACGTAGTCCGCCGGCGGCAGGTCGGTGTAGGTCTTGGGAGACGTGCATGCCTCCCAGGCCCCGGCCGTGCCGTTGGTCGTCAGCATGCAGGTGAGGTCCACGGGGCTCTCGTTGGCCGTGAGGGTGAACGACACGGTGGAACCGCTGGCGGTCGCCGGCGTCACGGTGAGCACCGGCGCGGTGGTGTCCTCGCCGGCGTCCGGTGGCTGCTCGCCGTGGCTCTCCGGGGCGAAGACGACCACCGAGATCGGGTCGAGAGTGTTGCCGCTCGTGAGGCCGACACCGAAGGCGTAGCTGCCCACCGGCGCTCCCTCGGCGACCGTGATGTACCAGGCCACCGGGGTGTAGCCGCCCAGGAGCGTGGTGTTCCACGTGCCCACGAGCTTCCCCTCGGCGTCGAGGGTCAGCGGCATGGCAGCCATGTCGGTGCCGATGCTGCCGTAGGCCTTGAGGTCGCCCTCAGCGAGCGCCTCGCTGTCGGGCGTCGCGTCGTCCTCGACCGGGCCGGTGACGGTGACGGTCAGCTCGCCGGTGCCTGCCTCGGGCGCGTAGACCTGCACCGGGAGGGTCATCGCCGAAGCCTGCGTCGTGTACTTCGGCAGCGGGGTGCCCCACAGGACGGTGCTGACATTCTCGTTGACGGTGATCGTGCCGGTCTCCTGGGCCAGCACGGTCGCGGGGTCGTCGACGTCGACGAGGTCGAGCGTCACGGTGTACGTACCGGTGGGTGCGCCCGCTGCGACGGTGGCGGTGAACGTCGTGGAGACGTTGTACCCCGGCCACACGGGGAACCCGGAGTCGGGTCCCCACGTGCCGACGAGGTCGCCGCTGGCGTCCACGGTGAAGGGGAGCGGCTGGCCGTCGGCCTTGGCGATCGCGGTGACGTCGCCGGGCGCGAACGCGGTGGTGGCGGCGATCGTCAGGCGAAGCTGCGCCTCATCGATGAGGTCGCCGCCGAAGGGGTTGAGCAGCGACGCGGTCATCTCGAACGGGAAGGTCTGGAAGACGTTCTCCGGCAGGGTGCCGAGGTCGACCGCTGGGTCGTGGATCGCCTTGAGCTGGTCCGCGGTGGTGTCCTGGCCCGGGACATCCATGAAGAAGCCAGGGAGGAACGTGTTGTCCGGGACGAAGTTGCACATGGCCCGCACGTCGTCGGCGAGCTGCGCGAACGCCGTGATGCCGGTCAGGGTCCGGGTGCCGATCTCGCTGCCGGACAGGTTGGTGAACGGCACGACGTCGGTGATCCTGCTGACCTTCCACGTGAGGGTCGGCACGTCGAGCCAGGTGACGCTGCCCTGGAAGGTCTGCGAGCGGTTGTAGCTGAAGCCGCTGTAGTCGACAAACTGTTCGCTGCCCGCAAGCTCGGTGCCCGGGTCGTCCGGGTCCTCAGACCTGACGAAGCCCACGCCCCAGGGGGACACGTACTCCGGCACAGGTGGTGTCGCTGCGGGGTCCGCCGCTGGTGGGAAGCCGATGATCCGGTTGTAGTACTCGACTGCGTCGATGCTCAGGGGTACTGACTTGCTCGCTGCCGCACCGATGTCCATGGCGGCAAGCTCCCACGCGTCGAACCGGCTGTTCGACGTGGCGTCGGCGGTAACGGGCCCGATCTCCGCAGGCGGCCCCGTCATGGTGGTGGGTGTCGTGAGGAGCCCCGGGATGGTTCCGCTCTTCATCAGGGACTGGTAGATCCCCGCGTTCTCCGGAGCGGCGTCGATGGTGCGGTCATCGAAGAGGATGCGGCCGGTGGACTCGAGGGCGATCGCGTCGGCGAACCTCAGCTTCAGCTCGACGTCGGCGATCTTCTGGTTGATGACGGCCTCCGCGGTGCGGGCGAGGTTGAGCCGTTCGAGCTCGGCCTCCTTGACGAACATGCCGTAGAGCGGCTGGGTGTCGCACGCGCCGGTAAAGTCCGCCGGCACGGTGTCGTCCTGGATCCACGCGCCCTGCAGCGGCACGACCCAGACGGTGCGGCCGTCCACGGGGTTCGTCGTCGAGGGCACGCCGGGGATCGCCACGTAGGAAACGGGCTGCACGCAGTACTCGATCGCCGCCGCCGTTTCGGCGGTCTCTGGGACGGTGTACTTCTTGAGGATGGGCGCGCCCGCAGGGTCACGCAGGGCGAGCACGAGGTCGGAGTAGACGGATCCGGTCGTCTCGCCGCCGCCGCCGCCTCCCCCTCCCCCTGCCGCCGCCGCCACCGCCTCCGCCGCCGCCTCCGCCACCCGGGCCTGCGGCCATCGCCGGGGTCACGGCCAACGCAACGGCCGCGACGGACCCGATCAGGCTGGCGACCAGCCTCGTACGAGTTCGTGTGTTCATGTCCTCGACCTCCTCAATGGGCCCAAAAGGGTCGGATCCTCCTGAGAGCTGCTGCCCGGCCGAAGGACCCCCTACGCCCTCCGGCCGGCCATACCGTCAGCGTCATGCGGGCCTGTGGGCGGCGAATGGCCGCCGTGTGTGGATCGCGTGGAGGTTGCCCCTGAGCCCACCCGGCCACACTCGCCGTGGTCGCCACGTGGGCACGCTGTGGAGGCTGAGGGCAGTCGGATCCACCAGCACGGGCGCCGAGCGACACACGGGCCCGGCGCAGCGTCAGGTGGGGCCGAAGCCGGTGCTGACCAGCACGAGCTCGCCGGCCTCGTCGGTGGCTGCGAGGTCGAGCTCGGCCGTGATCCGCCAGTCGTGGTCACCGTCGGGGTCGTCGAGGATCTGGGTGACTACCCAGTGGTCGGCATCCTCCTCGTCGATGCGGAAGAGGGCCGGCCCGCGAGCCTGCGGCCCGGTGCCGAGGTCGTCGTACTCGGCGCGGTAGCCGGCGGCGGCGGCCTCCCACTCGTCCTGGGTGAGGCCGCCGTCGAGCGCGGCAAGGGCGGCGAAGCGGCGCAGTGCCACCAGCTCGACGCGCCGGAACATGCTCTGACGCACCATGACCCGCAGCGCACGGGGGTTGGCCGACAGGGCGCGCCCTTCGCTCGGGCTGCGCACCTCGATGAGCGGCTCGTCGGTGGGGTTGGCCAGTGACTCCCACTCGTCGAGCAGGCTGGAGTCGGTGTGCCGCACCACCTCGCCGAGCCACTCGACGAGGTCGTCGAGCTCCTCGGTGCGGGCCGAAGCAGGCACGGTCGAGCGCAGCGCCCGGTAGGCGTCGGTGAGGTAGCGCAGCACCACCCCTTCGGCGCGGAACAGCTTGTGGTGGGCCACGAACTCGCCGAACCCCATCGCCCGCTCGAACATCTCACGCACCACCGACTTCGGCGACAGGCCGCGCGGGTCGACCCACGGGTGCCGTTGCCGGTACGTGCGCAGCGCCGCCTCGAGCTCCTCGGCCATCGGGCGCGGCCAGCCCACGTCGTCGAGCGCGTCCATCCGCTCCTCGTAGTCGAGCCCGTCGGCCTTCATCGCCCCGACCGCCTCGCCGCGCGCTTCGAACCTTTGCGCCATCAGCGCCGGTCGCGGGTCGTCGAGGGTGGCTTCGATGACGCTCACCACGTCGAGGGCGTAGCCGGGTGCCTCGGGGTCGAGCAGCTCGAGCACGGCCAGAGCGAAGGCCGACAGCGGCTGGTTGAGGGCGAAGCCGTCGCCGAGGTCGAGCGCCACCTGGAACGGACCCTCGACGTAGCGCCGCTCGTCGCCGCGCACGAAGTGCTCGAGCGCACTGACCTCCCGAGGTGCCTCCGCCGGGCGGGGTGCCGGCACGGCGGCCTCCGCCGCGGCCGGCGACGCGTGCCCCGCGGCGGCCAGCAGCGCGCCGATGGGGCCGAGGTCCTCGTCGGCCACCGGTCCGGGGATGCCGTCCGCACCGTCCGCGTCATCCGCACCGTCCGCGTCATCCGCACCGTCCGCGTCATCCGCACCGTCCGCGTCCTCGCTCGCAGGAGCGTTGGGGTCGCCGGGTGGCGGGGCGGAACCCGAGTCAGCAGCAACGACATCCGGGAGATCGGCGGGCAGCCAGTGGTCGAGGTCGGAGCCGTCGTCGGGCTCGACCACCTTGGCGCGCAGCAGCGACGCGAGCACCTGCACCGCGCGCTCGACGAGGGCCTCGCGGCGATCGGGTGTCTCGTGGTTGTCGAGCAGGAGGGTGTGCAGTGCGGCCTGCTGGCCCTCCCACTGGTCGAGCACGTTGAGCACCATCGCGTGGTTGACCCGCATCTTCGAGGTGAGCGGCTCGGGGGCGGCGGCGACGAGCCGGTCGTACGTGGCCTCGGTGTAGCTCAGCGCACCCTCCGGCGGCTTCTTGTGCACCACCTTGCGCCGCTTCTTGGGGTCGTCGCCGGCCTTGGCCAGTGCCTTGGCGTTGAGCACCACGTGCTCGGGCGCCTGCACGACGACGTAGCCGATGGTGTCGAAGCCGGCCCGACCGGCGCGACCGGCGATCTGGTGGAACTCGCGGGCGCGCAGCACCCGCTGCTTGCGGCCGTCGTACTTGGTGAGCGAGGTGAGCAGCACGGTGCGGATCGGCACGTTGATGCCGACGCCGAGGGTGTCGGTGCCGCAGATGACGGCGAGCAGCCCGGCCTGCGCCAGGGTCTCGACGAGGCGGCGGTACTTCGGCAGCATCCCCGCGTGGTGCACCCCCACCCCGTGCAGCACCAGCCGTCGCAGGGTGACCCCGAACCCCTTGCCGAAGCGGAAGCCGCCCACGGCATCCTTGATGGCCGCCTTGCGGGCGCTCGAGACGAGCTCGACGCTGGTCAGGGCCTGCGCCTGCTCCACCGCCGACGCCTGGGTGAACGACACGACGTAGACGGGGCCCTGGTCGTCGCGCAGCAGCAGCTCGATGGTCTCGTGCACAGCCGTGAGCACCCACGAGAACTCCAGTGGAACAGGCCTTTCCGCACCAGTGACGGCGACCGTCTCGCGGCCGGTGCGGCGGGTGAGGTCCTCCTCGAAGAACGCCGTCTCACCCAGGGTCGCCGACATGAGGAGGAACTGGGTGTCGGGCATCAACAGCAGGGGCACCTGCCACGCCCAGCCGCGGTCGGGCTCGGTGTAGAAGTGGAACTCGTCCATGACGACCAGCCCGATGTCGGCCAGCTCGCGGTCGCGCAGCGCGTGGTTGGCCAGCACCTCGGCGGTCGCGCAGATGATGGGGGCGCCCGGGTTCACCGCCGCGTCGCCCGTGAGCATGCCGACCTTGTCGGCGCCGAAGATCTCGACCAGCGCGAAGAACTTCTCGCTGACCAGCGCCTTGATCGGCGCGGTGTACCAGCTGCGCCGGCCCTCGGCCATGGCCAGGGCGTGGGCGGCCACCGCGACCAGTGACTTGCCCGAGCCGGTCGGCGTGGCCAGCACGACGTGGGCACCGCCGGCCAGCGCCAGCACCGCCTCCTCCTGCGCGGGGTAGAGCGCGAAGCCACGCTCACCGGCCCAGTCGAGGAAGACGTCGAAGGCCGCGTCCGCGCCGGCGGTCGAGGCGCCGGACAGGCGGTCGGTGAGGGTCATTGCGGCCGATTCTCCCCTACCGGCCCCGCCCCGGGCGCCACCCCGGTCGACGTGGTGCGCCAGACAGGGGTGGGCTCTGGCGGCGCCGGAGGCAGCCTGCGACGCTGGAGCCGAGGAGATGATGACGATGGTGGATACCCAGCTCGTCGAGCTGCCGTCCGAGACGGTGGCAGTGGTGCGCAGCGTGGTGCCGATGGGCGGTCTCACCGACTTCTTCGGTGAGGCCTACGTTCGGGTCGCGGGGGCGGTGCCTGCAGCAGGGGGCCGGCTCGCAGGCCCGCCCTTCGCCTGGTACCACGCGATGCCGGGAGACACCGTCGACGTCTCGGCCGGCTTCGTCGTGGCGGGCGACGTTCACGAGCCCGACGGCGGTGTACACGTGGTCGAGCGCCCGGGCGGGCGCGCCATGGTGGCCGTGCACGAGGGGTCCCACGACGGGCTCGGCGGCACGTGGGCCGAGCTGGCGTCGGCCGCCGTGGCCCGCGGCTGGCAGGGTCGCGACGACTTCTGGGAGGAGTACCTCACCGAGCCTGTTGGCGACGAGTCCGACTGGCGCACCCGGCTCGTGCTGCCGCTGCGTTGACCCGGGTCATCGGGTGCGCGGGGCGGTGCTCGCGCCGACGTGCTCGGTGAGCCAGTCGACGAGCGGGCGCACGGCCCGCCAGTCGGTGCGAACCCGGTCGACGACCTCCGGCGTCGAGACCCAGACCGGTGCCCCGTGCTCGCGCAGGCCGATGAGGTTCTTGTACCTCATCAGCTCCAGGCGGGGGTGGTCGGCGGCCACGCCCCTCGGCCGGGTCGCGACCTGCTCTCCGCCGAGCCGGAACCCGGCCGCGGTGAGCTCGTCGACGACGCCCTGCAGCTGCTGTCCCGGCCTCGGGGCGTCGATCGCTGCTCGCAACCGGGGCAGCTGGTCGGGCCCGGTCGGGTAGAAACCGCCGCCGGTCATCAGTCCCTCGCCGTTGACCTGCAGGTAGAAGCCCATCCCCGGCACGGTCGTCGCGAGCGCGCCCTGGTGGTCCTTGTAGGGGGACTTGTCGGCGCTGAACCGCACGTCGCGGTTGGCCCGGTAGAGACGGGCCGGCCCGAACTCCTCCTCGAGCGCGTCGAGCAGCCCCTCGAGCGGCTCGCGCACCGACGACGCGTAGCGCGCCCTGTGGGCCTGCCACCACGTGCGGGAGTTCTCGGCGCGCAGCTCGTCGTAGAAGTCGAACGCATCGGTCGGGATGCCGGAGAAGCCGCTCACGCACTCACTCTGGCACGGCATCCGTCCCGCCGTGAGTGCGGAAGTGGTCGCCAGGGCAACCACTTCCGCACTCGCCGCAGAGGCTCTAGCTCAGGCGGGACAGCTCGTCGCCGGTGAGCCGCAGCTCGGCCGCCTGCACCGAGTCCTCGATCGAGGCCGGCCGCGAGGCGCCCGGGATCGGCACGACGACGTCGGCCAAGGACAGCTCCCAGGCCAGGGCCACCTGCTGGGGGCTCACCCCGTGCGCCTGCGCCACCTGCGCGAAGGCCTCGTGCGTCGCACCCAGGTCACCGGCCTTCGAGATGCCGCCGAGCGGGCTCCACGGCAGGAACGCGATGCCGAGCCCGGCACAGTGCTCGAGCTCGCCCTGGCTGGACCGGAAGGCGGGCGAGAACTGGTTCTGCACCGACGCCAGCCGGCCGCCGAGCACCTCGTTGGCCTCGTCGATCTGCGCGACCGTGGCGTTCGAGATGCCGGCCCGCACGATGACGCCCTCGTCGAGCAGCTCGACCAGCGCACCGACCGACTCGGCGTAGGGCACGTTCGGGTCGGGGCGGTGGAACTGGTACAGCCCGATGGCGTCGACGCCGAGCCGCCGGGCCGAGTCGCGGGCCGCCTGCTTGAGGTAGGCCGGGTCGCCGTTGAGCGTCCACGAACCGTCGCCGGGGCGCAAATGGCCGCCCTTGGTCGCCACGACCACCGAGGTCGGGTCGCCGCCCCACGAGCGGAGCGCACCGGCGACGAGCTCCTCGTTGTGGCCCACCTCGTCGGCGTGCAGGTGGTAGGCGTCGGCGGTGTCGATGAGCGTGACCCCGGCGTCGAGTGCCGCGTGGATCGTGGCCACGGAGCGCTTGGTGTCGGGGCGCCCCTCGATCGACATCGGCATCCCGCCGAGCCCGATCGCGCTCACCTTCAGGTCTGCGATGCTGCGCTGCTGCATGTCGTCAACTCCTGTTCGTCAGGTTGTCGTGGATGCCGTCCGGGCACGAGGGTGGCCAACAGCCGCGACCTCGCAGAACTTCCCGGCCGCGCGGATCAGTGGCGGCGCAGGGCCGACTCCTGGTGGGCGCCGACGCTAGCCGGATGCCGTGCCGCACGGGAGTTGTGCGACGCCCGCTCGGCGCTGTCGAAGGGTGGGGAAACCGTCATCGGCCGTTCACCGAAGGGCCTGTTCCTAGAAGTCGCCGAGGCCCGGTGCGGGTGTTACGTTCGCGCCGCATCGTGTGCGGGCGAGGCGGCGCGACATCGCAGCCGACCCCCGCTGAAACCCTGGAGGGGACCTACATGGCTTCGTCGTTCCGTCGGTTCGTGGGGAGGATCGCCGTCGGCGTCCTCGTCGTGGCCGCTCCCGTCGTGCTGGCGCCCGTGGCGGCGTCCGCGGCCGCACCCACCGAGCTGTTCTTCTCCGAGTACGTCGAGGGGTCGAGCAACAACAAGGCCCTCGAGGTCTACAACGGAACCGGCGCGGCGGTCGACCTGGCCGCCGGTGGCTACAACGTCCAGGTGTTCGCCAACGGCGGGACGGCCGCCACCAACACCATCGCCCTGACCGGGTCGGTGGCCAGCGGCGGCACCCTGGTGATCGCGAACCCGTCGTCGACGGCCGACCTGCTGGCCCTGGCCCAGCAGACCAGCGGGTCGATCAACTTCAACGGCAACGACGCGGTCACCCTGCGCAAGGGCAGCGCCGTGCTCGACGCCATCGGCCAGGTCGGCAACGACCCGGGCGCCAACGGCTGGGGGGCGGGCACCTCGACCGCCACCTTCGACCGGACGCTCCGCCGGATGCCGTCGGTCTGCGCCGGAGACCCCGACGGCACCGACGCCTTCGACCCCGCCGTGCAGTGGGACGGGTTCGCCCGCGACACCTTCGACGGCCTCGGCAGCCACACCGCCGAGTGCGGAACCACGCCGGCGCCCGACGACGCCCCGACCGTCGCGTCGGTCACCCCCGCGTCCGGCGGTACCGCCCAGGCAGCGGTGAGCCCGACGGTCACCTTCAGCGAGCCGGTCGACCTGGCTCAGGGCGCGATCACGCTCGCCTGCACGCCCGGTGGCTCGATCGACGCGACCGTCACCGGCGGCCCCACCACGTACACCGTCGACCCGGCCGCCAACCTCGCCGACGGCGACACCTGCGCCCTCACCGTGCACGCGGCCCTCGTGACCGACGTCGACACCAACGACCCCCCGGACGCCCTGGCGGCCGACGTCACCTCGACCTTCACCGTGGCTGACTCGTGCCTGGCGACCGCGACGCCCATCGGGCAGGTGCAGGGACCGGGTGAGACCAGCCCGCTCGTCGGCCAGCGCACCACCGTGCGTGGGGTGGTCGTCGGTGACTACGAGGGCCCCTCCCCGGCCCTGCGCGGCTTCTACCTGCAGGACCCGAAGGGCGACGGGGACCCCGCGACCTCCGATGGCATCTTCGTCTTCAACGGCGGCGGCCAGGACCTCGTGCAGCTCGGCGACCTGGTCACCGTCACCGGCAACGTCGGCGAGAACCAGGGCCAGACCCAGGTGTCGGTGACCGCCGCGAACGTCGCCGAGTGCGGCACGGGCACGGTCGACCCCACCGACGTCACCCTGCCGATGGCCAGCGCCTCCGCGTTCGAGCCCTACGAGGGCATGCTCGTGCGGATGGCGCAGACCCTCACCGTCACCGAGCACTTCCAGCTCGGTCGGTTCGGCGAGGTGCTGCTCTCCTCGGGCGGGCGGCTGCGCCAGCCGACCAACGTCGTCGACCCAGGCGCCCCCGCCAATGCCCTGCAGGCCAGCAACGACCTGAACCAGCTGCTCGTCGATGACGCCACCCAGGCGCAGAACCCCGACCCGATCGTGTTCGCCCGCGACGGCCAGCCGCTCAGCGCCACCAACACCCTGCGCGGCGGCGACACCGCGACCAACCCGGTGGGGGTCATGACCTACACGTGGGGTGGCGCCAGCGCCAGCCCGAACGCCTACCGGCTGCGCCCCGTCAACGCACTCGACGGCGGCATCGACTTCACTGCGGCCAACTCCCGCCCGACCCACCCCGCCGACGTCGGGGGTGACGTGCGGGTGGTCGGCATGAACCTGCTCAACTACTTCAACACCTTCGGCGTCACGGCTTGTCGCTTCGGCACCCAGGGGGCCACCGCGGAGTGCCGCGGGGCCGACAACGCCGGCGAGTTCGACCGGCAGTGGCCCAAGACCGTCGCGGCCATCCTCGCGATGAACCCCGACGTCGTCGGCGTCAACGAGATCGAGAACGACGGCTACGGCCCCGACTCGGCGCTCGCCGACCTGGTGGGCAAGCTCAACGCCGCCACCGCGCCCGGCACCTACGCCTACGTCGACGCGGATGCCGCGACCGGCCAGGTCGACGCGCTCGGCACCGACGCCATCAAGGTCGGGCAGATCTACAAGCCCGCGAAGGTGACCCCCGTGGGGAAGACGGCCGTGCTGAACAGCACCGAGTTCGTCAACGGCGGCGACCCCGCCCCGCGCAGCCGCCCCTCGCTCGCGCAGGCCTACAAGGTCAACGCGACCGGGGGCGTCTTCATCACCGACATCAACCACCTCAAGAGCAAGGGCTCGGCCTGCACCGTGCCGGATGCCGGTGACGGACAGGGCAACTGCAACGCCGCGCGCACGGTGGCCGCCAAGGCGCTCGCCACCTGGCTGGCCTCGGACCCCACGGGCACCGGCGACCACGACGTGCTCCTGGTCGGTGACTACAACTCGTACGCGAAGGAGGACCCGATCCGGGCCCTCGAGGCGGCCGGGTTCACCAACCTCATCGAGGACCGGATCGGCGCCGACGCCTACAGCTACGTCTTCGACGGCCAGTGGGGCTACCTCGACCACGCGCTCGGCTCCCAGTCGATCCGCTCGCAGGTGACCGGGGTGACCGAGTACCACATCAACGCCGACGAGCCCTCGGTGCTCGACTACAACACCAACTTCAAGACGCCCAACCTGCAGTCAACGCTCTACGCGCCCGACCAGTACCGCGTGTCCGACCACGACCCGGTCGTCGTCGGCCTCTCGCCGAACTCGCCGGCCACCGTGAAGGCGGCCTTCGTCGACGCCTCGCTCTCCTGCGCCCGCACGGCGCGGCTCAGCGTCGACATCAGCGACCGCGACGCCGCCGATACCCACACCGTGCGCGTCGACTGGGGTGACGGCTCCACGCCGACCACGGTCGACCCGGCCACCAGCCCGCTGTCCCTGACCCACCGCTACGCCAAGGCGGGCCGCTACACGGCCACCATCACGGTCACCGACAGCCACGGCCACGTGACGACCACGACCGCGGCGGTCTCCGTCGAGTACGTGAGCACCGGCCTGGTGCCCCGACTGGGCTCGTCGACGAGCCCGCTCGTGGTGAAGCGGGGGTCGGTGCTGCCGGTGGCGGTCGGCTACATCGACTGCAACGGGCGGATCCCGCGGGACATCGCACCGGTCGTCACCGTCGAGCTCGATGGCGCCACCGTGCTCGAGCAGCCGATGAGCCAGGTCGGCCCGGTGTGGCTGCACCTCCTGCGCACGGGGAGCCTGCCGGCCTCGACCGGCACCTTCACCGTGACCGTGACGGTGCCCTCCACCGGGCAGACCGACACGGGCACCTTCCGCCTGCGCCGCTGACGGTAGCGGCGACACGGAACGGGGCGGGCCGTCAGGCCCGCCCCGTTGGTGCGTCCACCCCCAGCATGCCGGTCAGGGTGCGACCACGACCCGTCGACGCGCCGTCCCGGCGGTGACCGCAGCCCAAGCGGCCGGGGCCCCGTCGAGCGGCACGACGTCGTGGCTGACCTCGACGAGGAGCTCGCCCGGGTGCGCGCCCGCGGCTGGGCGCTGGCCGACGAGGAGCTCGCGCCCGGGGTGCGCTCGGTGGCGGTGCCGGTGCGCGACGGCACCGGCGCGGTACGGGCCGCCATGAACATCACGGTGCATGCGGCCGAGACCTCGACCGAGCGGCTGCGCGACGAGCTGCTACCGATGCTGCAGCGCACGGCGGCCGAGGTGAGCGAGGACTGGGCGCTCTGGCAGCGCCGCCCGCACGTCGAGGTGGCTCAGCCGATCTCGAGGTAGGTGTTCTCGATCGCGGCGAGGTAGGCCGCGGCCAGCCGCTCGAAGCGGTTGGCGGTCAGCTCGACCTCGTCGCCCACGGCGAACCGGAGCACGGTGCGCTCGGGCGCCCAGTGGATCGGCTCGAAGACCCGCAGTGTGCCGGCGTTGCCGACCACCGAGTCGGCGATCACGCGCACCTCGTTCATCGGGTTCCCGTCATCGCCCTCGAGGTCGCGCTCGCGGTGGGCGAACCAGGCGTCGAGCACGACCACGGCCTGCACGAACACCAAGCTCTCGAGGGTGCTGTCCTCGACGTCGTTGGCCGCCCAGACGGCGAGCAGCGCGTCGCAGCTGTCGCGACAGGCCTCGATCTCGGCGGAGGTGTAGGCGTTGCGAACGGGCACGGGTGGCTCCTCGGGGTGGGCTCGTCCTCGTGGCCGGAGCCTACGCCGCCGCGCAGCTCAGTGCAGGGCGCCCGAGGCGTCGAGCACCGTGGTCCCGGCGAGCCAGGTGGCCCAGGCGAGCACCACGGCGAAGGTGGTGTTCCAGATCGCACGGGGCACCCGGGTGAGCCGCGCCAGCACCCCGGGGTCGCTCACCGCGGGGTCCGTCGCGGCGACCACCGCGCCGAGGTGGCGCCAGGCACCGACGATGAGCACCAGGCCGGTGCCGACGACCACCTGCGCCTGCAGCTGCGGCGACCCGGCCCACCAGAGGGCACCGGTGGCGACGACGGCCACCGCCACGACGAGCGCGGTCAGCCCCGAGCGCACCCGCAGTGCGCTGGTGACGAGCACGGCGAGGACGCCGGTCAGCACTGGCGCCGACCAGCCGCGCACCGCGAGCCACACCGCGAGGGCGCCGACGACACCGGGCGCCGGGTAGCCCGCCCAGGTCGTGAGCACGCGGCCCACCCCGCGCGCCGGCCCCACCGTGACGGCGTGCCCGGACATGTCGCCGCGCAGCACGAAGCCGGTGAACCGGCGGCCGCACAGCATCCCGATGCCGGCGTGGCCCAGCTCGTGCACCAGGGTGACGGCCAGGCGCACCACCCGCCAGACCGGCTCGACCGCCACGGCCACCAGGGCCGCGACGAGCACGACGAGCACGGGCGTCCCGGCGAGGGCGATGCCCTGCTCGGGCACGACCCGCGACCAGACCTGCTCGAACCAGTTCATGACGGCACCGTGGTGCGCGGGCGGGGCCCGCTCACCTCGGTCAGCGCGAGCGGCGGCTCGCGCCCTCGGAGAAGGAGGCCGCCGAGCGGGCCGGCCGCGAGGAGGTGCTGTAGGTGGATGCCGGGCGGCCGGAGGCCGGGCGGGCGGACGAGCCGCCGGCGCCGCGACGGCGCTGGCCGTTGCCACTGTTCCCACCGTTGGCCGAGGTGCGCTGCTTCGTACCGGACCCGTTGCGCTGGCCGCCACCCTGGCCACCGCGGCCTCGACCGCCGCCCTGGCGGGCCTGGGTGCTCGGCTCGGGCAGGGCGATGCCGCCCTCGAAGGAGCGCTCACCGGGGGCGAGCTGCTGCAGCAGCGGGTGCGTGGAGGTGACCCGGGTGGTCGTGGGGTTCACGCCCGCCTTGCGGGTGAGGTCGCGAACATCGCGCACCTGGTCGTCGGTCATCAGCGTGATGACCGTGCCCGAGGCGCCGGCCCGGGCGGTGCGCCCCGAGCGGTGCGTGTAGGCCTTGTGCTCGACCGGCGGGTCGGCGTGGATGACCAGCGCGACGTCGTCGACGTGGATGCCGCGGGCGGCGATGTCGGTGGCGACCAGGGTGCGCGCCGCGCCGGAGTGGAAGGCGTCCATGGTGCGGGTGCGGGCGTTCTGGCTGAGGTTGCCGTGCAGCTCGACCGCGGGCACGCCCGACCCGTTGAGCTGGCGGGCCAGCTTCTTGGCGCGGTGCTTGGTGCGGGTGAACACGACGGTGCGGCCGGGTGCGGCGACCAGGTCGAGCAGCACCGGCAGGTGCCCGTCGGCGGTCACGTGCAGCACGTGGTGCGACATCGTCGAGATCGGCGACTGGGCCGAGTCGGCCTGGTGGGTCACCGGGTTGTGCAGGTAGCGCTTGGCGATGACGCTGATGCCGCCGTCGAGCGTGGCGGAGAACAGCATCCGCTGGCCCGACTGGGGGGTGGCGTCGAGCAGGCGGCGCACCTGGGGCAGGAAGCCGAGGTCGGCCATGTGGTCGGCCTCGTCGATGACGGTGATCTCGACGGCGTCGAGCGACACGTGGCCCTGGCCGATGAGGTCCTCGAGCCGGCCGGGGCAGGCGACGACGACGTCGACGCCGCGGCGGATCGCGGCGACCTGGGGGCCCTGGCCGACGCCGCCGAAGACGGTGCGCGAGGTGAGGCCGAGGCGCTGCGCGAGCGGCGTCATCGCCTCCTCGATCTGGGTGGCCAGCTCACGGGTCGGGGCCAGGATGAGCGCGCGCGGCCGCTTCGGCTGCGGGCGCTTCCCGCTCGCCGCGAGGCGGCTGAGCAGGGGCAGCACGAACGCGATGGTCTTGCCGGAGCCGGTGCGGCCCCGGCCGAGCACGTCGCGACCCGCGAGGGAGTCGGGCAGCGTCGCGGCCTGGATCGGGGTGGGCGTCGTGATGCCGCCGGCGGCGAGCACCTCGACGAGGGGGGCGGGCACGCCGAGCGTGCCGAAGTTCGGGGAGGACAAGAAGATTTCCTTCACGGTGCATGGGGTCGTCGCGACCGTCGTGGTCGGCGTCGACTCGGATGTTCTGCCGGGCGGGGCTCTGGGCCGCGGCGCCGCGTGGCGGGGGCTGGCCCCGACGCGAAGGCATCGACATCAAAGAAGCAGGGCCCGAGGCAGAAGGCGGGCCGCTGCTCCCAGTCTAGGTGACCGCGCCGTCATCCCCCGAATCGCCCCGGCCCGAGCGGGTTGTCGAGAGTCTGTTCGTGGCGGACCTCCCCCGCCCTACAGTGACCTATGCCGTCGCTCCCCCTCTTCCCCCTGGGCGCGCCCCTGCTGCCCGGAGCGCGGCTTCCCCTGCAGCTCTTCGAGCCGCGCTACCTGGTGCTCGCCCGCACCCTCGCCGAGCTCGACGAGGACGACCGCCGGTTCGGGGTGCTGCTCATCCGCAAGGGCCACGAGGTCGGCGCCGACTCGGTGCAGGACCTGCACGGCATCGGCTGCGAGGCCCGGGTCGACGCGATGGCGCTCGCCGACAGCGCGATCGGCCCGATGGTGCACCTCATCGCCACCGGGGTGCGCCGGTTCCGCCTCGACGGCGTCGACGACACCGCCGGCACCCCGTTCACCACCGGGCTGGTCACCTGGCTGCCCGAGCCGCCCGACGGCGACGACCCGGAGGTCGCGGCCCTCGCCCAGCGGGTGCTGCGGGCGCACCTGGACTACCTCGCCGGCATGGGCGCGCAGGTCGAGCCGGTGGAGGCGGCGCTGCCCTCCGTCGCCTACCGGGTCGCCGAGCGGATGGTGCTCGACCCGGCCGACCGGCAGCGGGTGCTCGAGGGCGGGGATGCCGCGACCCGGCTGCGCACGGTGCTCGCGCTGCTGCGCCGCGAGAGCGCCATCGTCGGCCGGTTCGGGGCGGTGCCGACGCCGCCCGACCCGAGCGGCGCGTCGCTGAACTGACGCCGGTAGGTTGCCGCGCATGGACCTCGCGCACCTCCAGGACGTCATCGAGCGCACCTACGGCGCCCGCGACCGAGAGCGCGGGGTGCCGAGCACCGTCGCGTGGCTCGCCGAGGAGGTGGGCGAGCTGGCGCAGGCCGTGCGCAAGGGCGACCACGCGCAGCGCGAGCACGAGTTCGGCGACGTGCTGGCGTGGGTCGCCTCGCTCGCCAACCAGGTCGACGTCGACCTCACCGCGGCGGTGCAGCGCTATGCCGCCGGGTGCCCGCGGTGTGGGTCGCTGCCCTGCACCTGCCCGTAGGCGGTGGGCCGTTCAGCAGCCGGGCAGCGACTCGAACCGGTAGGGCGCGGAGATGGTCAGCGCCCGGGGGTGAGCCCTTGACGGATGCCGTCGGCGAGCCGCCGACGTCACAGGCCGTCGCGGCCGGCAGCAGGGCCGTGCCGGCGGCCAACGCGGCGAGGCGCCGGGTCGTTCGAGCTTCCACCGGTGCACCGCAGGACGTCGGCTGATGTTTCGCTCGTGGTCGCGTTGGGTCCGGCCTGCCGACTCAGGGGCTGGTTGGCGAGACCTCGGGCTCGGGGTGCCCGGGGGCACGGGCATCGGCCACCTCGCCGTGGCCGGCGAGCGCGAGGGCGCCACCGACCGCGAGGGCGAAGCCGGCGACGGCGACCCACTCCCACCCCGCCCGCGGCACGTCGCCGAGCATGACGACCCCCACGAGTGCCGGGGCGATGGTCTCGCCCACGACGAGCGGGGCGGTGGCCTGGGTGACAGTGCCGCGCTGGAGGGCCGTGGAGTACGACAGGAGGGCGACCACGGCCGCGACGGCGAGCGCGTAGGTGGCCGGGTCGCGCAGCAGGGTCCCGACGTCGGAGAACAGCGTGTCGAACCCGATCTGTGGCAACACCCGCGCGGCGACGGCCACGGCACCGAAGCCCAGCCCGGCGACGGCACCCAGGGCGGCTGCCCCCTTCGCTCCCTTCAGCCGGCCCAGCGGCACCGCGAGCGCGCCCAGGGCGAGCGCGGCGACCAGGATGCCCCACCGCTCGGCGGAGCTGACGTCGGCCGGCTTGTCCTCCGCGGCGGACAGGCCCACCAGGACCAAGCCGCCGATGACGACGCCGAGCGCCACCTTGTCGCGTCGGGTCAACGGCATCTTGAGGAAGACCGCACCGAGCACCGCGGTGATGGCCAGGAAGCTCGACACGATCGCCTGCACCGCGAACAGCGGCATGGTCTGCAGTGCGGCGATGGACAGCACGAAGGCGAACCCGTCGAGGGCCAGGCCGAGCAGGTAGCGCCACGACTTCACCAGGCGCAGCAGCAGGCGGGGGTCGAGCCCCTCGGTGGTGGTCTCCTCACGGGCGGCCAGGGCCTGCAGGATGGAGGCGCCGCCGTAGCAGAGTGCCGCGCCGAGCGCTCCGAGCAGGCCCCAGATCATGCTGGGGAGGCTACTCGCGGTTGCGGTGGCCGGCCCGTGGCCGGCGGCGAGCACCCGGGCCAGCCGGTCGAGGGGCCGGGTCGCCCGCGTCGGTGGTGACGGTCGCGCGGTCCCAGCGGTGCGCGAGCTCGCGGGCCAGGGGGTGCTCGAAGCCGGAGACGTCGAGGGACCAACGGGCTCCGAGCGCGTCGATGACGACCACGCGGTCAGTCTGTCGTCCCCAGCGACGGCCACGCTCCCGCCCGGGTGCCGTGCCCGGCCCTACGATGGCGCCACGTCGAGGGCGCCCGCCCCCGGCATCCGGTCAGGGAGGTGCCGCCGTGCGAGAACCGCGCAGCGCCGGCTGGTCGGCCGCCGCCTCGCCGAACCTGACCCGGTGGGGAGTGCGGTCATGGTTACTCCTGGGCGTGCTGGGCTTCGGCGCCGCACTGCTCTGGCTGATGGCGCAGGTGTCCGGCTTCGTGGTGCCCCTCGCGCTCGCCGCCGTGATGGGGGCCATCTTCGCCCCCCTCGTCGAGCGCCTCCAGTCCCGTGGCGTCCCTCGGTCCGCAGGCGCGCTGCTCGTGCTGCTCGGCCTCACCGCCGTCGTGGTCGGGTCGGTCTGGCTGGTCATCACCGGCATCCTCGGGCAGTCGGGGCAGATCCGCGCGCAGGTGAGCGCCGGTCTCGACACGGTGAGCTCGTCGCTGGCATCGCGCGGCATCGACATCGGCGGTGGCGCCGCGGCCACCGACTCGGTCGGCAGCGCCACCAGCCAGGCCCTCGGGGGCGTGCTGGGTGCGCTGGCAACCACCTTCTCGGGGCTGATGTCGTTGGGCATCGCGACGGCAATCGGTGCCTTCCTGCTGTACTACGTGCTCGTCGACTGGGCCGGGCTCAACCGGTGGGTCGGTGCACACGTCGGCCTCGATGCCGCCACGGGCGAGGAGATCGTCGGCGAGTCGGCGGTCGCGGTGCGGCGCTACTTCTGGGCCCTGACCCTGTCGGCGGTGGTCACGGCCGTGCTGATCGGCGGCACCGCCTGGGTGCTGGGGGTGCCGCTGGCCTTCACCATCGCCGTCGTCACGCTGGTCACGTCGTACGTCCCCTACCTCGGGGCCATCCTATCGGGTGCCTTCGCCACGCTGATCGCATTGGGCGCCAACGGTCTTGACACGGCCATCATCATGCTGGTCGTCATCCTCGTCGTGCAGAACATCGTGCAGACCATCGTGTTGGTGCGCCTGGCGGGCACCGCCCTGAGCCTGCACCCCATCGTCGTGCTCGGGGCCACCGTCGTCGGCGCCGCGGTCGCGGGGATGCTGGGGGCCGCTCTCGCCTCGCCCGCCGTCGCGGTGGCGATCATGGTGCAGCGCCGGCTCTCAACCGGGCCGGGGCACGTGCCGCTGGACCAGCCCGAGGACCTGCCCATGGCACTCCGGCCGGCCGTCGCCGAGCCCTTCCCGGACGCTCAGGCGTAGCGCCGCGCGGCGCGCAGCACCTGCCCGGCGTACGACCCGCCGAACAGAACGGCGTGCAGCAGCAGCGGGTGAACCTGGTGCAGGAGCACCCGGTCGCGCCACCCGTCGGCCAGCGGGGCGGCCTCGTCGTAGGCCGCGAGCACGCGCTCGAGATGGGGCGCGCCGAACAGCGCGAGCATGGCGAGGTCGGCCTCACGCGAACCTCCGTGCGCCGCGGGGTCGATGAGCACCGCCTCCTGCGCGGTCCACAGCACGTTGCCCGACCACAGGTCGCCGTGCAGCCGGGCGGGGGCCTCACCGGTGTCGAACGCGCCGGACGCGACCCGGTCGGCGAGCCGTCGCAGCACGGCGGTGTCGGCGTCGTCGAGCACGCCCCGCGCCTGGGCCAGCGGCAGCAGCTCGGTGATGCGGGCCTGCGCGTAGAACTCGCCCCAGCGGTCCCAGCCACCGAGGGCGAGGGGCAGGGGCTCGCTCAGCGGGCCGAGCCAACCGTCGCCCACCCAGCCCGGCGGGCCGCAGCCGAATGCCGCGGCACCGGCGGCGTGCGTCGCCGCGAGACCGCGCCCCAGTCGTTCGGCCGCCGCCACGGTGGGCGCCGCAGGGCTGAGGCGGGCCAGGTCGAGGTGGTGCGGTCCGTCGTCGAGCACCTCGACGACGGGGGCTCCCCCGGCAGGCGCGGCCTCGGCGAGCCAGCGCAGCCCGGTCGCCTCCCAGCCGAAGTAGCCCGGCGGCGCGCTGGTGGACTGCTTGCGGTGACGGGCCGGCATCCGGCCATCGTCGCAGGTCCCCGTGCCAGGCTGCCGCGGAGGGATACTGGCAGGCACCTGACTACGGGGAGGACCGATGACCGAGCAGCAATCCGCCGTGCCCGAGGGGCTCCTCGTGCCACCTGCCGCCCTCGAGGCGCTCACGACCGACATCGGCGGGGTGCTGGAGTCGATGGAGCAGGTGTCCGACTACCTCGAGCGGGTCGTGCACGCGGTGCGCCGCCACGTGCCCGGGTGTGACGAGGTGGGGGTCACCGTGCTGAGCGCCGGGCGGCCGCACACGGCCGCCTACACGACGGTGCAGACCCTCGAGATCGACGCGATGCAGTACGCCCTCGACGACGGCCCCTGCCTCGACTCCGCGCGACACCGCCGCGAGAACCGGGTCGACGACCTCGTCGCGCCCGACGGTCGCTGGCCGCTGTTCGCCAAGGAGTGTCGCGACGACGGAATGCGCAGCCTCCTCGCCCTGCCGCTGGTCAGCGGTGGCGAGTGCGTCGGTGCGCTGAACCTCTACGGCTGGGCACCGCACGCCTTCGAGGGGTTCGATGCCTCGCTGGTGCGGGTCGCCGCCTCACGCTGTGCCGATGCCGTGGTCGCGGTCTCGGCGCTCGACGGGGTACAGCGCCTCGCCGGGCAGCTCGAGCAGGCGATGGCCAGCCGGGCCGTCATCGAGCAGGCCAAGGGCGTCATCATGGCGCTGCGCGGCCTGCCCGAGCACGCGGCGTTCGAGGTGCTGCGCACCACCTCGCAGGCCCGCAACATCAAGGTGCGCGAGCTCGCCCACCAGATCGTCACCGGTGTCGTCACGCGGGAGGAGCCGGGGCGCGCCTGAGCGCTGCCCTAGCATCGAGCCATGCCGCGACCGCATGCCGCAGCAGTGCTCGAGGACGCCTACAACGGGCGCAAGGCCCGCGTGCTCCATTCACGCGGGTGGACGACCCGTGTCGTGCCTCTCACCGGCTACGGCAGCGTGAGCCAGTTGCGGGTCTTTGCCCGCGTCATCATGACCCGGGGCCGGCCGGAGGACGAGCCGGAGGAGCCCACCTACGCCGCGCGGCTGCGGGCCGTCGAGCTCGAGACCCGCGGCTGGAAGGCGTTCTTCGCGACCCCCGCGGTCGACGAGCCGGTGACCGTGCGGGTCAACGAGCGCATCGTGACCACGCGCACCGACCGGGGCGGTTATGTCGACCTCACCGTGCGCGGGCACGGTCTCGCGCCCGGCTGGCACCAGATCTACGTCGGGTCGCCCGGGGCCGAGACCATCGACGTGCCGGTGCTGGTCGTGGGCACCACCGTGACCCACGGCATCATCTCCGACATCGACGACACGGTGCTCTCCACGTCGCTGCCCCGCCCGATGATCGCCGCGTGGAACACGTTCATGCGGTCTGAGGGGGCCCGGAAGCCGGTACCGGGGATGGCCACGATGTACCGCGAGCTGCTCGCCGAGCACCCCGACGCCCCGGTCATCTACCTGTCCACCGGGGCGTGGAACACCGCGCCGCTGCTCACCCGCTTCCTGCGACGTAGCGGTTTTCCCGCCGGTCCGATGCTGCTCACCGACTGGGGGCCGACCAACTCCGGGTGGTTCCGGTCGGGCCGTGAGCACAAGCAGGCCCAGCTGCACCGGCTGGCCCGCGAGCTGCCGCACGTGAAGTGGCTGCTCGTCGGCGACGACGGCCAGCACGACCCGAAGCTCTACACCGAGTTCACTGGCCGCCGCCCCGATCACGTGCGCGGCATCGCCATCCGTGAGCTGTCACCGAGCGAGCAGGTGCTCTCGCACGTCATCCCGGTGGCCAACGACGACCTCGCGCCTGCCCCCACCGAGCAGCTCGAGGTGCCGGTGGTGAGGGCGAGCGACGGCTACGGCTTGCTGCGCCAGGTCCGGATGGTCTGGCAGTCCGAGGTGCCCAGCCGGACGCTCGCCGGACGTGCCTCGACGAACGTGCCCTCGCTGGAGGACCCGCCCGACTACCTGCTTCCGGACCCCGACGAGCGGTAGCGTCGGCCCATGCCCGAGCTGCCCGAGGTGCAGGCCCTCGTCCACTTCCTGGCCGAGCGCACCGACGGGCTCGTCGTGACCGGGGTCGAGCTCGGCTCGATCTCGGTGCTCAAGACCTTCACCCCACCGCCGCAGGCTCTGGTGGGTGCTCCGGTCGACGGCGTGTCGCGCCACGGCAAGTTCATCGACATCGACTGTGGCGGAACCCACCTCGTGTTCCACCTGGCCCGGGCGGGGTGGCTGCGGTGGTCCGATGCGATGCCGGCCACGGTGCTGCGGCCCGGCAAGTCGCCGATCGCCCTTCGGGTGCGCTTCGACGACGGGTCGGGCTTCGACCTCACCGAGGCGGGCACCAAGAAGCGCCTGGCTGCCTACGTGGTGAACGACCCCGCGACGGTTCCCGGCATCGCCTCGCTGGGGCCCGACCCGATGGCCGACGCCTTCACGCTCGAGGTGTTCGCCGCCATCGCGGCCTCGCACCGGATGCAGGTCAAGGGGATGCTGCGCGACCAGTCGATCATCGCCGGCGTCGGCAACGCCTACTCCGACGAGGTGCTGCACGTCGCCAAGCTGTCGCCGTTCGCCATCGCCGCCAAGCTGGGCGACGCCGAGGTCGAGCGGCTCTACACCGCGCTGCGGGGCACGTTGGCGGCCGCCGTGGCCGCGGCATCCGGCAAGCCCGCGAAGGAGCTCAAGGACGCCAAGCGCGCTGGCATGCGGGTGCACGGGCGCACCGGCGAGATCTGCCCCGAGTGCGGTGACGTGGTGCGCGAGGTGTCGTTCGCCGACTCCTCCCTGCAGTACTGCGCCACCTGCCAGACCGGGGGCAAGCCGCTCGCCGACCGCAGGACCAGCAAGTTCCTGAAGTAGGTGAGGGGTTTGGCATGCTTGCCCGATGAGCGAGTTCCCCGACGTGCCCGTGACCGCGCTGCCCGACGACGCCGTCGTCCTCGACATCCGTGAGCAGGACGAGTGGGACCGCGGGCACGCCCCCACCGCGGTGCACATCCCGATGTCCGAGCTCCCGGCCCGGGTCGACGAGCTCGCCCCCTTCCTCGACGCCGACGAGCCGCTCGTCATCACCTGCCGTTCGGGTGGCCGGGTGCAGCGGGTGATGCCGTGGCTGGCGCAGCAGGGCTACGAGGTGGCCAACCTCAGCGGCGGGATGCGCGCGTGGCACGCGGCGGGCAAGCCGATGGAGGCTGCTGGAGGCGCAGCACCGCAGGTGCCGTGAGCCGGGCGTACGGGCCGGACCGGCGGGGGCTCAGGCGGCGCTGAGGAAGAACGCCACCAGGAAGCCGAGCACCGTGAGCAGCCCGACCATCCGACCGGCGTGCTCGACGGCCTCCGGCATCATCGTGTCGGCGAGCATGGTGAGGATGGCGCCGGCCGCGAAGGTCTGGATGAAGGCCACCGTCTCCTCCGACGCCCCGCCGAGCAGTGCGTACCCGGCGAACGACGCCAGGGTCGAGGCGGCGACGACGAGCGACCACAGCCCGAGGATCCAGCCGGTCGACCGCCCGGACGCCTTGAGGCCGGTCGTGGCCGACATGGACTCGGGGATGTTGGACAGGAACACGGCCGCCACCATGGCCGTGCCCACCCCGCCACCGCCGATCAGGCTGATGCCGATCGCCGCCGACTCGGGGATGCCGTCGAGCAGGGCCCCCAGCACCAGGGCCATGCCGCTGCTCGCCGCCGCGCCCGAGGAACCGCCGGATGCCGGGTGATCGGCGTCTGCGGCGGGGGCGGGCAGGCGCACGCCGCCGTGCACCGGGCTCTTGCGCCGGTGGCCGCCCTTCCGGTCGATCAGCCAGTCGCCGACGAAGAAGGTGAGGGCCCCCGATGCCAGGCCGAGCGCGGCAGCGATGCTGCCGGCGGAGCGGTAGGCCTCCTCGGTGAGCTCGAAGGCGACCGCGCTGATCAGCACCCCCGCGCCGAACGCCATCACCAGCCCGATGATCCGAAGCCCGACCTTGAGGTAGAGCCCCATGACGGCCCCGACCAGCAGGGCGGCACCGCCGACGAACCCCCAGAACGCAGCCTCGAGCACGCGCCCAAACCTAGCGGCGCGGCCCGGCGCGACACGGCCTAGTGCTGTCTGCGGATGTATGCCGTCATTCCTAGAGAGCCGTATACCCTCCGATCGTGGACCCGATCCGGAACCCCTACGCCCCCGGTGCCGGGCAGCGCCCGCCCGAGCTCGCCGGTCGTGACGAGCAGCTCGACGCCTTCGACGTGGTGCTCGAGCGGGTTGCCCGCGGCCGCCCCGAGCGCTCGATCGTGCTCACCGGGCTCCGCGGCGTGGGCAAGACCGTGCTGCTCAACGCGCTACGCTCCGCGGCGGTGCGGAGCGGGTGGGGCACCGGCAAGCTCGAGGCGCGCCCCGAGCAGTCGCTGCGCCGGCCGCTCGCGTCGGCGGTGCACCAGGCGGTGCGCGAGCTCGGGCCGGCCGGGGGAGCGGGCGACCACGCGCTCGGTGTGGTCAAGGCGTTCGCACAGCGCGAGCAGGTCGCTGGTTCGGGACGCGCAGCGGCCAAGCTCCGGGACCGGTGGAACCCCGGCATCACGGTGCCGGCGGTCACCGGGAGGGCCGACTCGGGCGACATCGAGATCGACCTGGTCGAGCTGCTCTCCGACCTCGGTGGCACGGCTGCCGACACCGGCCGCGGCATCGCGGTGTTCATCGACGAGATGCAGGACCTCGGCGCCGACGACGTCTCGGCGCTGTGTGCCGCCTGCCACGAGATCTCCCAGTCGCGGCTGCCGGTCATCGTCGTCGGTGCCGGGCTGCCGCACCTGCCGGCGGTGCTGTCCGCCTCGAAGTCGTACTCCGAGAGGTTGTTTCGCTACTCACGCATCGACCGGCTCGACCGCGCAGCGGCCGACGCGGCACTGGAGCTGCCGGCGCAGGACGAGGGTGCCGGGTTCACGCCCGAGGCGCTCGACGCCATGTACGCGGCGACCGGCGGGTACCCCTACTTCATCCAGGCCTACGGCAAGGCGGTCTGGGACCTCGCCCCGGCATCCCCGATGACTGCCGACGACGTGGCCGTGGCCGCGCCCGAGGCGGAGTCGGAGCTGGCGGTCGGCTTCTTCGGCTCCCGCTTCGAGCGGGCCACACCCGGTGAGCGCGAGTACCTGCGCGCCATGGCCGACCTTGCGGTCGAGCTCGGCGACGAGACGGATGCCGTGCCCACGGCTGACGTCGCGGCCCACCTGGCGCGCAAGCCGCAGTCGCTGTCACCGGCGCGCGATGCGCTGCTGAAGAAGGGGCTGATCTACTCGGGCGAGCGCGGCCGAATCGCATTCACCGTGCCCCATTTCGGCCGCTACCTGCGCGAACACGCCTGAGCAGTTGTTGTCAGCGTGTCAGCGGGGAGCGATTTTGGGAAATACTCGCGAGTTCGGGACACGTGGGACAGATCGGCCACGTCAGCGGCGGATTTTGGGACGTCGGCGGCGGATTTTGGGACGAACCCTTCCACCAGCCTCGACTCGGCGGGGCCGGCTTCAGGTTCCGGGTTGACTCCCACCTGGACCGATCAGCGGCAGGAGCGCCTTACCTCCCCGCGGCCATAGCGGACACAGGAATCGGTGACGAGGCCGTAGAGGGATGCCCTGTAGGGACCGGATAGGTTTCAACGATGAGCGAACTCATTGAGGACTGTGACGTCTATGCCGCGAGTTCCTACCCGGTGGCCATCTCTCGCGGGCATCGCGTCCGACGGAAGGTAGACCTCAAGGCGAGAGTCGATGTCACCACCGGGGAGGTCACGTTCTACGTCCCGACCGAACAGATCGACCAACTCCGGGATTGACAACTGCTGGCGTTCGCTGGCGACCAGCCACTTCTGGCGGCCCAGCGCCGCCGGTGGATGTGTCAGCTCCGCTACCGACGGGCCTCAGGCGTGGGGTAGCGAGACGCAGAACTCCACCCGCAGCGCGCATGACCGTGCGGATCAGCTCGAGCGCGGGTAACCATACTTCTCCGGGTTCGCCAGGACTTCGTCGACCGTCTCCCCGGCGCTTGCATCGCGGAGCGCCACCCGGAGGAGGATCCCGATGGCTCGTGGACGATCCCCCGACCTGATCGCTTCATCGAACTGCTGGACCAATCCCGCCACGAACTGACGCTCGTTGACCGTCATCCCGCCGTCGTCCTGCCTGGGTCCGCGCACGCGTTGCACCGTAGCGCCCACGCTCGAGGCGTCCGGGTCGCGGCAAGTCCAGTAAATGCGGGCAGGCTGACGGACACGCATCCGCGTGCTGGCGCATACGTCGTGAGCGGGCACCGGACGCAGCGCATTGACGGCCTAACAGGGGCGCGTCACACTCACGTTCCATGGGGCACTCAGCGTCCGTCTTCGCCGTCGGCTACCCGCTCGTCTTGGGCTGAGCGGCACTCAAGGTGGCCGGCTGGACACGAAAGCTCGTCCTCGCCGGGGTCCTTCTCCTCGGGGCCTGCGGTTCTGCCCCACCGGGTGAGTCTGACCCTGTTATCGCGACGACGATTCCGACAGCGAACTTTCCGTTGGTGACCGCGACGGCAACCCCGAGCCCCGGATTGCAGAGCCTGCCTTGGGTGCTCATGGGGACGTCACCGGACCACAAAACCTTGTACCTCAACATCGGAGTCGGCGGCGGCTGCCCGACGACCTCCTCCGAGCTGGCGGTCGAGGAAGACCACAACTACGTGCGCATCACCTCAGCAGTGGCCGAGTCAGGGGGACCCGACTGCGCCTCGTCACTGCAGACCCGCGACGTTCGCGTTGTCCTGGCAAATCCACTTGGTCAGCGCACGCTGATCCACGCGCCTTTGGGCCTTACCGGCCCGTGAAACCTCCGCGCCCTGATTGCTCACCTCACGCTGATATCCGGTAGACCAGCTGCGCCGGGCTTGCGCACTCGGAAGCTCCTCCCAGCCGTCAACAGCAGCCTCCCTAGGATGTGCTCATGGAGCGCAATGCCGGGTCTTGGCGAGAGGTCCCAAGTGGGACTTGGCTTGTGCTCTTCTTACTGACCACCTTCGTGATCATTGGTCTTGGGAACCTCGTCAGCCAGTGGAGCCGAGTGACCTCCAACTTGGGCTACGGACTCGCAGCCTTCGTGGGTGTCACCCTCCCCGTGGCGGCCTTGGCCTGGGGCGTCCATCGAGCTAGAACAGCAGCTACTCAGTAGGCGGTTTCAAGCTGACGGTCATGCTGGCACCGATCCGATCGGCGGCATCTCCGGATGGGTCCAGCGCTGCATGGGCGCAGCACCCGGCGCTGTTGACAGCGCTGGACGAGTCGGGTGATGCAGGGGGTGCGATGGAGCGCGCCCTGTGCATCACTTCGGTTCAGCGGAGCGGAACGAGGGGTCAAGACATGCTCGAGATCGCGATTCTCACGGGCATGTTGTGACCGGTCGACCGACAGCGTCCCAAACGACCGACATTCGGCATAGGTAAGGACCCTCGATCGGGTTGGTGATCGCCGCTGCCGTCGAGCTCGGCCCGCGCGGAGTACATGCCAACGTCATCAATCCGGGGCCCGATAGACACCGCCTGGATGTCACCGGAGATCCGCGAACTGGGAACGAAGCAGACCCCGGCCGGCCGGCTCGGTACGCCGCAGGACACGGCCAACCTGGTGCGCTTCCTCATGTCCGACGCAGGGGCTTGGATCACAGGTCAGCTCCTGCGCAGCAACGGCGGCTTCAAGACCAGCTGCTGCCGACACGGACACGCGCCCGCAATTGGGCAGCCTCACGACGAGAGCCCTCCGCGGCCAGATCCGTAAACGCCTGACGCTGATGGTCGGACGTCCTCGTCGCTGCGGTCGGGTGGAAGATCGGATGCGGTCGCGCTCAGCTGGGCGCCGGGCGCTCCGCGTCGGCCGGGAGGTCCGCGATGCCGGTTGCGGTCACCAGTCGCAGTCGCTGGACGTCGACGCTCGTGGCGTAGTCGTCAACGCGGTCGAGGAAGTACCGGGTCGTGGTCTGCGACTCGTGCTCGGCCAGAGCATCTTCGCTCGTGTAGAGCTCGTAGAAGATGCGGACGTCGGGCTCACCAGCGAGGGCGTGCACCGCGTAGGCCAACGTGCGGGGCTCGTGGGCGGCGATGCCCGCCACCGTGTCACGCATCAACGCGTCGAACGCCTCGGCTCGCCCGGGCCTGAGCGCGAACCGGACCACCAAGCCGAACTGGGACATCTGCTCCTCCTCGGTACGGGCCGACCATCCCACGTCGGGGACTCCGGCACGGTCAGAATGGAGGCCGCCGCGCCGTCCAGGTCGGCACCCCGCGAGTCAGAACATCCCCGGCGAGGACCGGGGTCGGCAGTCGCGCGGCCGCGGCCCCTCAGGTTCGGCACGCCGAAGCGCACCTCCGTTCAGCCATCCAAGGCGACTCCCGCCCAGCCAGCGCCGGGTCACACCTGCGGGAGCGGAGATCAGCGCTGAGAACACCCGCGCGATCCGCGGCTATGAGAGTGCGGGCGATTGCGCGTTCGTCCACGGGCGCTATGCCGTATAGGCACTCCGTCCTGCGTCTCAGAGGGCTCGGTCCAATCGGCAAGCCCCTACCAGCGCCGCTACTGGTGCAGCTGGTACCCGCGCAGCACCTGCAGCTGGCGCTGGCGCAGCGGCTCCAGCGCCGCGACCGCGTCGGGGCGCAGCGCGGCGAGGTCCTGGCGGGCCTGCTCCAGTCCGACCCTCTCGAGCTGGTTCCAGCCCCGCACCCGCACCTTGTACTTCGGGATCGGGTGGGTGACCCGGTCGAAGTAGTCCAGGAAGCGTCGAGCTTCCTCGCCCCACCCCTCGGTGGCGCCCTCCGCCTCGAACGTCGTCTCGGCCTTGGCCTCCGAGTCCTGCTGCACCGCAAGGCACTCCACCCGCATGGAGAACGCCGCAGCGGCGTCGACGTTGGCCAGGGTCAGCACCCCGGTGGCCGTGTCGATGGAGTAGCGCAGCCGCACGGGAGTGCCGCCGCCGTCCGGGGCCCGGTCGACGATGCCGCTGTCCTCGGTGACCATGTAGCTGCCGAGATACCAGCGGACGTTGACGTTCGTCGCGCTGTCGTACGGGCTCGGGCCGCCCAGGCCGTACACCCACGGGGTGTACACCACCGTGTGCACGACCTCGCGCCGCTCGCGCGGGAACGGACCCATGAACTCGAACCCGGGAAGGAGCTGCGCGGGCAGCTCAGTGACGCTGACCTCGTCACTGGTGCTCTCGTGGAGGAGCACTGCCGGCGCGATGGTGCCCGCCTGGACCCGGACCCGCACGGTGCCTGGCGCCACCTGGTCGGCACCCTGGTCGGTCAGCAGCGTCACGGTCACCCGCCCCCGGCCGGTGTCGACGACGACGTCATCGTCGGCCGGCTGCGGCACGACCCGCCCGGAGTACCACACGGCGGTGTACCCGCTGTCGGGAACGTCCTTGGCGACGTGCACGATGACGCCGCAGCGGTCACGGGCGTCACCGGAGCCCGCCAAACCCCGGTCCCACCGACTGGCCGGGATGTCGTCGAACGGCTGGCGGTACTCCACGTAGACCCGTCCCCGGCCGTTGTCGTCCTCCCCGGCGGGGTGCCACGCCAGTAGGGTCGTGCCGTACGAGGACCCGACTGGGTGCAGCGTCACCACCTCGCCGCCGGCACCGTCGCGCACGTCATGGACCTGCTCGGCGCGGATGCCGTCCGGTGCGGTGTGGTGCAGCATCGCCCGCGACAGCATCGGTCCGGCGGTTGTTGAGGCGCCGAAGGAGGGCACGGCGGAGGAGGGCGGCAACGTCGTGGTCGGGTCGGAGTCGGCGAACGTCATCGCCGACATCACGTCGTACGGGTCGCCGTACCAGGGGGTGTAGTTGTTGATGCCGTCGTCGGACCAGTCGCCGCCCAGGTTCGGGATGCCGCAGGTGTGGTTCAGGCCGACCACGTGACCGAACTCGTGGCAGGCGAAGGTGTGCGACAGGTCGGTGGGGACCAGGGCGCGGGTACCGCCGTCGGCGCCGACGTCGTAGTTGGAGCCGACGGCGTGGGCGAGCAGGACCAAGGTGAGGTCGTGCGGGCCGAGGGCCGCACCGGCCGCTACCTCGGCCTTGTCGAGGATGACCCGCCGGGACGCCTTGGGTGGGATGTCGGTCACCGGGTGCGGGCCGTAGTAGTCGACGGTGTCGACGGTGAACCAGTCGCCGGCGTTGTCGCGCCAGAACGCGAGCATCGAGTCGGGCCCGGACTCGACGAACATCTCGCAGTCGGCGAGGGTGGGAACGTCGGTGGCACCCTCGGCAACCGCGAGGATGACGGCTAGGCGGTAGGACCTGGGCATGACGCCTCCTGTTGGGGCGGACCAACCGGAGAGACTGACGATGTGCAGGGGTCAGGGAGACCGGGTCAGGTGGTGGGCATCCGCCCGATCACCCTTTCCGTTCGCCCAGCAAACCGTCAATGGCTCAACCGGGTGGTCACCGCTACGTCACCGATCGCATTTCCGGAGCTGGCTGCCCACGGGGCGCTCACCAGGGCAGCTCTTGTCGGACACCCTCTCGTGGCCGCCCGGAGTCTGGCTCTCGTGCGTGTGCGGCACCACGCAGCAGAGGGCACCCGCGCCTCAGCGTGACGCCACGTTCCCGATCGGCGGCATGTCGGGTAGACGCCTCACGCTGATGCCCTGTCCGGATGGCAGGTCAGATCTCGCAGGGCGGCTCATCGGTGGAGGTGACGACGCAGACGGCCGCTCCGATGGGGACGCGCTGTCTGCCGTGCCGACCGTCGATCCGGTACTCGTAGTCGACATAGTCAGCGCTCCACACCCCCATGGTCAGTCCAGTGACCAGGACAACCGCCTCCCACGGCTGCGGCCGGTCTGTGATGACGGCCTCGGCCGGCTCGACCAGCGTCCACCCCGGCCCACCCTCGAAACCGGACAGCTCGTTTCCGGTGATCGCCCCGATGCCGCCTTGCGGTCCGATCTGGTAGACGCGCACACCGTCGAGACGGCCGACGCGACCGTCGATCCCAGCCCCTCCGACGGTCGCGGAGATGAGCTCGACGCGGCCGCCGGGATGCGCAGGTCGAAGCAACCCCACGTTGATCACTGCGGTCGCGCCGGGGACCACGTTCATCCCTGTTCTGCTGTACCCGTCGTATGTGACGAACGCGATCGGGGCGGCCGTCGAGGCAACCACCACCGCTGCGCCGGCAGCAGCCACGCTGGCCAGCAGGCGCGCACGTCGGGTCAGGGTTGCCATCATGGGCGAGCTCTCTCGAAGAGAGGGCTGCGTCGCCACCGTTACGAGTCGATCAACCGACGCCGCAACGCAGAGAAGAGCGCGCCGCCGGCGCTTGGCTCCTGGGGTCGCGGGGGATTCAACGACGTATGCCGGGCGCAGCGAACGGTCCCAACCGCATCCGGGCCCTGCGTGACGGTGCGTACGATCCAGACGAGCAGCCACGCGCGTCCTGCCGGGCTGGGCGGGAGGCGGACCGTGTCGGTGAGGGGGCCAGCGCGGTGTACGTGCTGGTGATGCTCCTGCTCTCTGCCGGGCTGGCGTGACGGTTGGTACCTGGTGGTGTCCGGGTGCCCGATGATTAGGGTACCGATCGTCGCGGTCGCCGGGTTCGGCTTCTGTCACGTGGGCATGCTGCTGAGGTGGCTTCGGACGCCGGCACGAGCGACGTTCGGACCGGACGGGCTGCGCATCGCCTCTCCTGCTGTTCTGAGGTCGCAAGTGGTCGTCAGGTGGGCTGACATCGAGCTGGTTCGGGTCCGATTCGGTGCCAGCTCAGCCTCGTGCGAGCCCGTCCTCCTGGCCCAGCTGGCCGTGCCGGTGGACGTCCTGCCTCGGCTGTCGGTCGACGTGCCACCGGACGCTCGCCGTTGGCTCCTGCACCGGTGCGAGCGCCGAACGTTTCGTGGTCGGCTGTGTACTCCTCAACACCCCACGTGCCGAACGTCGCGTCGATGAAGACCTCGGGGTTTCGCGGGTGGTCGTGAAGGAACGCCCAGAACACCGCGAGGGTGACACCCTCGCCCTGCGCATGCCCGCTCTGGTGTCATAAGGACGAGATGCGTTCGCGGGGTGTCCCATCGGCTCGGGTGACGAGGCCTTCGCTCCGGAAACCCGCTTGATGTGTCAGGAAATCCGTATGGCGATCATGGGGCGGTAAGTCGATCCAGAGCCGAACCAGCTCGCAGGAACCCCGCAAGTACGCCGTCCACACGGCCATGCCCTTGACGACGACCTTGCGCTCGGACTCGACGGCCGTGCCCCAGCCCGACAGTTCCGCCGCGAGGTCGTGGCGCTGGACAACCGCCGCGAAGAGCGGCTTGTTGTCGGGGCTGAACATGCCCACGAGATCTGCCCGACCCGTTGCTCGCAAAGCGTCCCACTCCGCGATGAGGTCGACTGTTTCCTGCTCTGACCCTGGAACGCGCAGCAGATCGCCCCACTGGTAGCCCATCCTGGATGCCAGGGCCGCCAGGGCAGCGGCGTCATCCGTTCTGACTCCTCGGACGACCCACTCACCGGTCCGGAGCTCGCCCGGGAGCACCACGGATATCTCGTCGTCATGAGAACGCCTTCTCCACTCCATGATTGACCCTATAGCCAGTGAACTCGAACGGGCCATGGCCGCGAGCCCCCCGGCTTCCCCGCGCGTCGGCAGGGCCGGTCCGCGAGACGCGGCACGAGCGCGGATATCACCCCGAGCGTGCTACTTCGACGCGGCGGGCGCCCAATACACGGTGGCCCGCCACCAGGTGCCCCGACGGCCCCTGCGGGTTGGTCAGGCTGAAATGCCGGCAGGTGTACTCGCCGATCACGACATGAGTCTGGCTGCGGGGCGTCCCACGTGCGGCTAGAACCCATGAGATCCGCACGTTCTCCAACGGCAGGGTCGAACGGGCCCTCACCGCAGATCCGGCATCCGCAAGTCACCGCATGCGGCGATTGTCGGACCGGCCCTGTCGGGCTCCCCGACTCCGCTGGGCTCACTGCCTGGCCATGGCGATCCGCAACCGCTCGTCGGCGGAGATCAGGTGGTCGTGGTCGTCGGTGCCCACGTCGAGCTGGACCCACCGGATGCGGCCGGTGAAGCGGCTGCCGCGGGCGGTGTAGGCGGGTGTGACAGTGGTGCCGGTCTCATTGCCGATGTCGGTGGTCTCGTCGGCCGAGAAGACCATCGGCTGGGTCGCGCCGACCCGGCCGGTACCGACCGGGGTGCCGTCGTGGAAAAGGGTCACGTCGCCGCCCTTGGCCAGCCCGCCACCGTCGTACGCGAACTCCATCCGCAGCTGGTGCCGTCCGGCCGGAACCGCCTCGTCCGCCACGGTGGTGAACTCCTGGATGCCGAGGACGTTGTACACGAACGCGAGCCGACCGTCTTTGACGTAGACGGCCCAGCCGCCGAAGCGACCGCCCTGGGCGATGATCACACCGTTGACGCCACCCTCGGGAGCCTCGATGTCGGCGGTGATCGAGAACGACTTGTTCTTCATGCTCACGACGCTGTTCTCAGACAGGCGCCCCATCCCGGCGAAGAACAGCTGCGAGGACCCCTGGACGAGCGTCGGTCTGCCCGCCATCGACGGTTCGAGTCGCTCGCCGGTGCGGTCATCCAAGGGCAGCACGTTGTATTTCGTCGCCTCGATCAGCCACAGCCGTTGCAGCGTCGCCAGGCGTTGCGGGTCCTGCGCGGCCAGGTTTCGGGACTGGCTGTAGTCGGAGTTGCCGTCGTACAGCTCCCACACGTCGTCGTCGAACGCCGGCACGTCGCCGCCCACCATGACCCACGGCGTCTTGTGCTTGGTGACCGCGCTCCATCCGCGGTGGTAGACGCCGCGGTTGCCGAACATCTCGAAGTACTGCAGGTCGTGACGCTCCGGCGCGGATTCCTCCGTGAAGGTGTAGAGCATGCTCGTGCCCTCGATGGGTGACTGCTGGACCCCGTTGACCATGGTCGGCTCGGGCAGCCCCGCCGCTTCCAGGATGGTGGGGGCGAGGTCGATGACATGGGTGAACTGTGAGCGCAGCCCGCCGGGGTCGGCGATCTTTGCCGGCCAGTGCACGATGGTGCCGTTGCGGGTGCCGCCCCAGTGCGAGGCGACCTGCTTGGTCCACTGGAAGGGGGCGTTCATCGCCCAGGCCCAGCCCACCGAGTAGTGGTTGTAGGACTCGGGGCTGCCGAAGTCGTCCATCTTGCTGAGCATGAACTCGGGGGTCTCGAGGCCGGCCATACCGTTGAAGTTGGCCATCTCGTTGAAGGCGCCGTTGACGGTGCCCTCGGCAGAGGCGCCGTTGTCGCCGATGATGTAGTACACGAGCGTGTCCTGCAGGATCCCGAGGTCCTCGAGTGCATCGACGATCCGGCCCACGTGGTGGTCGGTGTGCTCGAGGAACCCTGCGTACACCTCCATCTGGCGGGCGAGCACGGGCCTGAGCTCCTCGGGCATGTCGTCCCAAGCTGGGATCTCGTCGTGCCGCGCGGTCAGCTCGGCCTCGGGCGGGATGACACCGAGCTCCTTCTGGCGCGCGAAGGTGCGCTCTCGCTGCGCGTCCCAGCCGTCGTCGAACTGCCCGGTGTACTTGTCGATCCACTCCTTGGGGACATGGTGCGGTGCGTGGGTGGCCCCCGGGGCGAAGTACACGAAGAACGGTTTGTCCGGCATCAGCGCCTTCTGCTGGTGGATCCAGCCCACGGCTCGGTCGGTGAGGTCCTCGGTGAGGTGGTACCCCTCCTCGGGTGTCGCCGGCGGCTCGACCGGGGTCGTGCCTTCGTACAGGGCCGGGTCCCACTGGTTGTTCTCACCGCCGATGAAGCCGTAGAACGTCTCGAACCCACCCCCGCCGGAGGGCCACGCGTCGAACGGGCCCATCGGCGAGGACTGCCACACCGGCACCTCGTGGCACTTGCCGAACTGGGCGGTCGAGTAGCCGTTCAGCTTCAGAGTCATGGCCAACGGAGCCTTGGTGTTCGGCCGAAGCGAGCTGTTCCCCGGGGCGGATGTGGCGGTCTCGGTGATGCTGCCCATCCCGACGGAGTGGTGGTTGCGGCCTGTGAGCAGCGCCTGCCGAGTCGGCGCGCACAGCGCGGTGGTGTGGAATCGGTTGTACCGCAGCCCACCTGCGGCCAGACGTTCTGCTGTCGGGGTACTGCACGGGCCACCGAACGCGCTCGATGCGCCGAAGCCGACGTCATCGAGCAAAATGACCACGACGTTGGGGGCGCCCGCCGGGGGTAGCAGCGGCTCGATCGGCGGGAAGGCGGTGTCCGGGTCCTTGGCGTCGTACGTCGTCAACCCGTGGGGCGGCCGATCAGGGATTGGCAGCATCGTGCGGGCATGGCGATCGGGTGAGGCAGTCATGGCAGCTTCCGTCTCTCGGCCGGGATCGGGACCCTTCCATGCTGCAGGTGACAGGCCTGCCGGGAGTCACCCGAATGGGGTGGTGGAGCCCAACGGGCGTTGGACGGCTCGCCGCTGGCGGGGGAAGCCCTTCACCCGACGATGTGCTCGACCTGCACGCCGGCTGCGTCCAGGCCGGCAACCAGCCGGGCCGGCTCCATGGCGCAGGCTGCGACGGTGATGGCCGTGTGCGGGGGGACCACCGTCGGTGACAGGTCGGCGACCAAGGCCTCGAGCTCCCCGGTGATCCGACCGCGGACCCGCACCTCGACGAGGATCCCGCCGCTCACGTCGATCCGCCCGGGTGCTCCGCGGGCGGGTCCGGCACCCGGCGGACCTCGACGACCTCCAGTCCCAGCGACTGCAGCCGGCCGAGCAGGCCGAGCAGCGCCGCCTGGTCGGGCACGAGTCCGGTGAGCAGCGTCTCGGCCGGCACTCGCCGCGCTTCGAGGTACTCGAGCTCCTCGAGGGCGTCTTCCGACAGCTCACCGCGCACGTGCACCTCGAACGCCCTGGCGGTCATCCTTGCCTCCTCCGGTGTCCACACCACAGTCGACCCCGGGCGCCGCCTGCGCGTCACCCGAAAGGGGTAGGGCGCCGTGCCGCGCGCAGGTAGTGTGGCCGCGGTCAAGCAAGCCGCCTCCGTCGGGGGAACGGGACGAGCCGCGGGAGCGACGCGTGATGCAGCGGGTTGAGGGTGCGGGAACCGCAGGTGCCTGGTCTGCGATGCCGGATCCGGGCGCCGGACTGGGCCTACTCAGGACCAAGCTGACCCACCCCCGGCTGCCTCCAGGCTACGTCGTACGACCGAACGTCGACGCGCTGCTGGATGCCGGCACGCAGGGCACCCTGACCCTGCTGTGTGCCGGTGCCGGCTGGGGCAAGACCCTCGCCACAGCGGCCTGGGTCACCCAGGGGCCGCAGGTCGGCCCGGTCGCGTGGGTGTCGCTGGAAGCCACAGACAACCAGCCCCGCGCCTTCTGGTCCTACGTCGTCGAGGCGCTGCGGTCGGCAATGACCTTGCCGCCAGGCAGCCCGTTGGCCGGGCTGGCGCCCGGGCTCGGCAACGACCAGGAGAGGCTGCGCCGGGTGGTGGCCGGGCTCGAGCAGCTGCCGGGCCCGGTAGTGCTCGTGCTCGACGACTTCCACCTGGTCGACGACGCCACAGTCCTCGCGGACATCGCGATGCTGCTCCGTGCACCGGTGCCCCAGCTCCGCCTGGTGCTGTTGACCCGCTCGGACCCGGTGCTACCGCTGCATCGGGTGCGGGTCGCCGGAGGTCTCACCGAAATCCGCTCCCGGGACCTCGCGCTCGGGCGGCGTGAGGCCACGGAGCTCCTGGCCAACGACGGTGTCGAGCTGCGACCGGATGACGTCGAGGTCCTCCTGGCGCGCACCGAGGGGTGGCCGGCTGGCCTGCGGCTCGCCGCCCTCTTCCTGGCTCGCGACGAGCCGGGGCACCATGTGGCCGACTTCGGTGGCGACGACCAGGCGGTGGTCGAGTACCTGGCCGAGGAGGTGCTGGCGGCTCACCCTCCCGAGGTGCGCCGGTTCCTCCTGCTGACCTCAGTGGCCGAGCGACTGTGCGCCTCGCTCTCCGACGAGCTCACAGGGCAGGTGGGCGGGCAGCGGGTCCTCGAGTCTCTGGCCGCCGCAAACACCTTTGTGGTGGGCCTCGGCCCGGGCCGGACGTGGTACCGCTACCACACCCTGCTGCGACAGACACTTCGCCACCGCCTTGCGGTCGAAGCACCGGACGAGGTGGCCGGCCTGCACGTCCGGGCGGCCCGGTGGTTCGCCGAGAACGGCCAACCGCTGGCCGGTCTGCGGCATGCCGCGCAGGCGCAGGACTGGCAGCTGATGGGACAGCTGCTCGTCACCCGCGCCCTACCGCTCGCCCTCTCCGCGGAACGTTCCGCGCTCGCACTGGCCCTGTCCCGGATCCCGCCGGACCGGCTCGCGACGACGCCCGAACTGGCCTTGGCGGCCGCGACCCTCATGCTCCTGGACAACCGCCTGGCCGACATCGAGCCGCACCTCGCAGTGGCCCGCGAGCTGGCTCCCTCCACCGACCCGCAGGTGTCCACGGGCTCACAGGTCGGGCAGCTGCTGCTTGCCACGGCCGTGGCCCGCACCCACGGCGACAGCGAGCGGCTGGTCGAGGTGACCACGCGGGCCCTCGAGGTGCTCGACGCATCCGGGGCCACCCTGCCCGCCGCGCGGGCCTACCGGGCGATCGCGTTGTCGAACCTCGGCACCGGCCAGCTCTGGGAAGGGCGGCTCTCTGCCGCCCAGCGCACCCTCCAGGCGGGGCTCACCGAGGCCGGACCGGCGGCAGTTGATGCCGGCAGGGTGAACCTGCTCTCGCACCTCGCGCTGTCTTCCGCGATCTCCGGGCGGTTGACGACGGCTCACCGGCTCGCGACGGAAGCCGTCGGAATCGTCGAGGAACGCGGCTGGGCGCCCTTGAGCCAGGCTGCCACCGCCCACCTCGCGCTGGCGCTGGTGCACTTCCAGCGGGACCAGGTGACGAGTGCCCGAGACCAGCTGCTCCTGGCCCAGGAGGCAGCTGCTCTGGACGCCCTGGCACGGTGCGCCACCGTAGTCGCCCAGATCCGGGTCGACGCCGCCACGGGCCGGGTGGACGAGGCCCGACGTGGTCTCGCCGGCCTTCGTCGGGACTTGGGCGCCTGGCAGCCGCCAGCACTCCTCGCCCGCTGGGTGAGGATCACCGACGCGGAGGTCGACCTGGAGTCTGGCAACGCGGCTGCCGCCCTGGATCGCGTGCGCCTCGACCAGGCGGCAGGTCGGGCCAACGCCCTGCTGCCGGAACGGCTGCTGCGGGCCCGCATGCTGCTCGCCGTCGGCGAGCCGAGGGCGGCCGAGGAGGTGCTGGGCCCGCTGCGTGACGGGGACGGAGCGCACGCCGGGCTAGTCGAGGCGTGGGTGCTCACTTCGCTGGCAGCCGACAGCCTGCGAGAGGACCGTAGGGCGACCGACGCGCTGAGCCACGCCATCGAGGCGGCGGTCCAGGAAGACGTTCGTCGCCCGTTCCGCGCTCGGGACGGTGATCACCTTTCTCGCCTGATCGCGCGGGTGAGGCTCCTCCATCCGCAGACGGTGCCGTTCGTCGACGACCTCGACCGGCACCTCGGTGCCACGGACCCGAGGCCCTCCGACGCGGCGGCGCTCAGGATCCCCCTCACGGATCGTGAGCTGAGCGTGCTGCAGTACCTGCCGACGATGCTGACCTATCCGGAAATCGCGCTCGAGCTCTTCGTCTCGGTCAACACGGTCAAGTCGCACCTGCGACACCTGTTTGCAAAGCTCGACGCCGCCAACCGGCGGCAGGCCGTCAGCCGCGCGCGAGAGCTCGGGCTGCTTGACACCCGACGCGTTCGGTAGGTCGCCGCAGAGTGAGTGATGAATGGGCTTCCCGAAGAAGGATGCGATGTGGAATCCGTCCTGGCGACCACCTTCGCGAGGCCGGCTCGTCGTTCCACCCTTCTCGCGGCGAGTCCGAACGCCTTGCCAGGGATCAGCTGTGTCTTGCGGTAGGAGGGGCACGCACGCGTGTGTGTGTCTCGGGTGGGCTCCAGGCTGAGCGCTGCAGGTGGATCTCCGGGGGCGCATCAGGTTCCAGCTGGTGCGCCCCTCGCGGCGCCCCGCCTCCTGCGAGATCAGCGGATGAAGGTGAAGAGTCGGCTGGGCGGGGACCACGCGGCGGCCGTGCCGTGGAAGTCATGGACCCCGACCGTGAAGTACACGTCCGCGGGCGCTGTGAACGACTGCTCGACAAACCCGGCTCGTGCGAACCAGTCTCGGATGGAGGGGGTCAGGTCCGGCTCCTTTCGGTGTCGGGTCCAGATCACTCGAGCACCGGCACGGCACAGCATCGGCAGCGTGGCGATCACCCGCTGGACGTCCGTATCGCTGATGTTGCCGAACACCCCGGCCAGAAGGAGCAGGTCGACGCCCGCGCAGTCTGCGTAGACCTGGGGGTCACCCGCATCGCCGGTGCGTACACGAACTCGGTCCAAGCCGGACGCGGCGGCGACATCTCGAACCCGCTGGGTCAGCTCCGGCGTGATCTCGACGAGAACGGCGTCCACCTGCTCCGCGTCCGCTCGGTGAGCGAGGACCTCCAGCAGGTCCCGTCCGTCACCAGCGCACAACGACAGGACTCGCAGCCTGTCGTCCGAGGGTTGCTGATGCTCCAACCAGGCAGCCAGGTGCTCTTGGATGACCCGGAGACGTCGTGACAACGGACTCGTCTCGTCGGCGTACGGCTCATGCCAGCTCACCCAGTTCGTCTCCATACCTGACCTCACCCCCCCACCCCATCGCCTGGTGAACGCGACGATTCTGGCCCAGTCCACGACGACGCTTCTCCGAGTTCTCCATCGGCGCCTTCGAGCGGCCTCACGAACTAACCTTTCGGGGTGCCTCTCACCCCTGAGCAGCAGCAACTGGTCGAGCAATGGCTTCCCGGGGCCAGCGTCGTTGACGACCTCAGTTGGGGCTTGGTCGACACCACCGTTCTACATCTGCGCTGGGCGGAGGGCGAGGTCGTCGTGAAGGCTGCAGGGCCGGACAACCACCATCTGTCGCGGGAGATCACCGGGCACCTGGAGTTCACGGCCCCGTGGCTGAGTGAAGGCCGGGTCGGCCGGCTGCTCCACCACAACCGCGACCTCACCATCCTCGTCCTCGAATACCTGCCCGGGGTCCTGGCGGACGGCACGAGCGCGGCGACCGACCCGGAGACTCATCGGCGGGCCGGTGCGCTACTTGCCGCGTTGCACGGTCAAGCATCGAGGATCGATGACCAGTACGAGACCCAGTTGGATGCTCGCGCGCTGCGATGGCTCGATGGCGATCACCGCATCGACCCGCGCACCGAGGCGCGCCTTCGAGAGGTCATCGCCGGCCATGAACGACCGCCGGCGGTGCTCGTTCCCGCACATTGGCGACTGGCAGCCACGTAACTGGCTGGTCGACGGTTGCCGTGTTCTCGTGATCGACCTCGGTCGGGCCGACTGGCGCCCAGCCCTGACGGATCTGGCGCGGCTGAGCCGGCAGCAGTGGAACGGCCGGTCCGACCTCGAGGCTGCCTTCCTTGCCGGGTACGGTGCCGACCCGCACGTTGGCGCGGCCTTAGGGACCCGGATGAACCCGAGGGGCGACATCCGGCATCAAGACGCAGGTGCAGCCTCCCGCTCGCAGGGCTAGAGACCTTGTTCTGGGGAGGTGCGTGCGAGCCACTATTTGCGGCTCTTCTGACACACCTGTGGGTGCTCGAGCAGGGCTGAGTAGGCGCACGCCGTTCTCTGAGTAGGTTTCTGAGCTGTCGAAGGCACAGGAACCGTGGTCAGGAGAACGGCGTGCGTGATGTCAGCCTATGGCGCGAGATGTTGGGCGTCGAGAAGACCGTGATCGAGCGGGTCGAGTTCGACGAGGACGAGGAGGTGCTGGTCGCCCGGGTGCGGCCCACGAAGCGCGAGCGGGGCCGGTGTGGGGTGTGCCGGCGTCGCAGCCCGGGGTACGACGGGGGTGCTGGTCGGCGGCGGTGGCGGACGCTGGATCTGGGCACGGTGCGCGCGGTCGTTGAGGCTGACGCGCCGCGGGTGGTCTGCCGTGAGCACGGTGTGGTGGTGGCGTCGGTGCCGTGGGCGCGTCATGACGCCGGCCACACCTACGCGTTCGATGAGACCGTGGCGTGGTTGGCCACGCAGTCCTCGAAGTCCACGGTGACGGCGTTGATGCGGGTCGCGTGGCGCACTGTGGGGTCGATCATCGCCCGGGTCTGGGCTGACGTCGACGCCCGCCATGACCGGCTGGCCGGGCTGACGCGGATCGGGATCGACGAGATCAGCTACAAGCGCGGGTTCAAGTTCTTGATGGTCGTGGTCGACCACGACCGGCGCGCCCTGGTGTGGGCTGCGCCGGGACGCACCAGCGCCACCGTGGGAGAGTTCTTCGACCTGCTCGGCCCCGATCGGTGCGCCCAGATCACCCATGTTTCCGCTGATGGGGCCGACTTCATCGACACCATCGTGGCCGACCGGTGCCCGGGCGCAGTGCGGGTAGCTGACCCGTTTCACATTGTGCGTTGGGCCACTGACGCCTTGGACGAGGTCCGTCGCGCGGCGTGGAACGAGGCCCGAGCCCAAGCTCGCACCGAGCCGAAACGCCCCAGTGGGCGCCCCCGAAACGACGCGCCACCACGGCCGGGAAGCGAGCGCGCCAAGGCGCTCAAAGGGGCCCGGTACGCGTTGTGGAAGAACCCGCAGAACCTCACCGACAACCAGCAGGTCAAGCTCGCCTGGATCGCGACCACCGACCCCACGCTGCACCGGGCCTACCTGCTCAAGGAGGGCCTGCGGGTGGTGTTCACGTTGCCCTACGACGCCGCCGTCGAAGCGCTGGACCGGTGGATCAGCTGGGCCCGCCGCTGCCGCATCCCGGCGTTCGTGCACCTGCAGAAGAGCATCGTCAAACACCGGCCCCGGATCCTCGCCGCGATCGAGCACAACCTGTCCAACGCGCTCATCGAGTCCACCAACACCAAGATCCGACTGATCACCAGGATCGCATTCGGGTTCAAGTCCCCCCAGGCCCTGATCGCCCTCGCCCTACTCTCCCTGGGCGGCCACCGACCCGTCCTCCCCGGCCGGAAATGACCCACAGGTGTGTCATGAGAGCCCTATCTGCGGCCATTTAAGGAGACGCCTCACGCTGATGTGGGCGCTGCCGGGAGCCATTGCTAGCGCATTCCAGACCGGCGATGTGCCAGCCACGCGCTACTCAGCAGGGCAACGGCGGCGAGGAGAAGCACGCGACCGGTGTCGTACGCCGGGAGGGCCCAAGGAGGCGAGTAACAGGACCACCCCGGGGCGGGCTCACCAGGACAGGAGTCCATGTACCCGAAGGCCGTGAGGAAGAGACCCACGACGGTCGCCCCCATCGCACTCGCAATGGCGAGGGGTCGCCACCGTGACGAGGCCGGATCACTCACCTGAGCACGATAGTTCCAGCAGCCCGCCCGCGTCCGTCAGCGGACTCGATTGAGCATGATGTTGGGCCCACGGTTCACCCCTCATTGCGGTTGCTGGCGTCGCAACCATCCGCTAGGTTGCAACGCATGGTTGCGGGTGAGGAGACGATCCTGACGAACCTTCGCCGGGGCGCCTTGGAGTTCTGCGTCCTCGCCATGCTCACCGACGAGGAGCTCTACGGCCTGGACATCGCCAGGCGCCTCACTGTCGACGGGCTGTTGATGTCCAGCGAAGGAACGCTCTACCCGCTGCTGACGCGCCTGCGATCGGCCGGGCTGGTCACGACCACGTGGCAGCAGTCCGTGGAGGGTCCGCCACGTCGCTACTACGCCCTCACCCCAGACGGCCGAGACTCCTTGGCCGCCTTCACCCGCACCTGGCCCGCGTTCCGAGACGCGGTCGACCACGCACTCGACCGAAGGGACCCGCCATGACCCCTGACACGACCCACCCGCTCGCCGCGGCATACCTGGAAGAGCTCGACCGCCTCCTTGCCGGCATAGAACCGCGCGAGCGTGCCGACGTCATGCTCGGTGTACGCGAACACCTCGACAGCGCCCTGGCAGCCTCCGGCGGCGACGAGCAGAAGGTCCGCGAGGCCCTGGCCGAACTGGGCCCGCCGCAACTGGTCGCCGACGAGGCTTACGCCGGGCGCCAAACCGCCACAGCAGCCACGCCCGGATCTGACCCGGTCATGGCTCGCTCGTGGGTGCCGGTGGTGGTGGCCGTGCTGACCGCCGTCGCCCTGCTCATGACGATCTTCATCGTCAGCTCGATGGGAAGCGTCGTGAGCAGCTCCTCGTCGGGGTCGAGCGATGCCAACGGCGTCATCACGCACGAGGAGACCAGCGAGGTGCTGGCCGGCTCGCCACTGATCGGCTCGCTCGCCGCCCTCATGACCACTCTTCCACTGTGGGCCACCGTCGCCGTCCTGGTTGGGGTCTCGCCGCTGTGGGTACGCCGGGAGAAGGTCGTCGCCATCCTGCTGGTCCCAGCCGCGGCGCTGCTCCTGGGCCTCCTGCCTCAGGTCGGCTGGTGGCTGATCGGCGCCAACGGCGTGTACGGAGGCGCCTGGGCCGCACTGATCGTGGTTCTCCTTGGAGGCGGCGCAATCCTGACCCTAAGCACCCGAAAGGCCGCCGCACGCGTGCACCACCCAGCTGCCTGAAGCGATCCCCAGCACTCCGGCCGCAGTGCGGCGTGAGCGCGCAGCGTCAACGGCGTGGGGAACAACGGTTCGTTCGTTGCTGACACCTGTACCAGCGCTAACCTCGTTGCATGTCAGCACGAGTTCTTCGTTGGTCGCGTCGGGCTGTGCTGGTTGGTCTGCTCGTGGCAGTGGGAGCGAGCATCGCCGCCATGAACTGGTACAGCACGTGGACGTCCTTCGCGCGCCTCGACGCTGGCTCCGGTCGAGGTGGGGTGAGCGTGATGACCGTGGAGTCGCAAGCCAACTTCCAGCGCTGGGTTCTCGTAGCCCTTGTCTCGCTCGTCGTCGCGGTGGCCGCCATGGCGAGCGAGTGGCTGCCCCGGACGAAACCGGCCGATGTCCTGCGGCGCGAACGGTTTGTGGGAACCAACCGGTAGGAGAAGCGCTCGATGGCCCGTGCCACCGCTGGTGGTACTGGGGCGCGCACGACCTTGCCTCCCTTGCCGCGGACTCAGAATCTGTGAAGTAGCCGTTCCGCAGCGTCCACCGGACACCAGCAACCGTCACGGACTCGCACCACGCGCAGCAGGAGGGTGGACATCACTTCGATGCTGACCGGGTTAGGAGAGCGCGCCGGTGAGCCAGCGATTGCGTTCCGTCAGGAGCCGGGTCAAGTACCGATTCAGGATCATCGAGTCGACCAACCGGCCGAGCGGTCCAAGTGGGGATGCGAACTCGACACGGTCGGTCATGACGGTCGCGCCTCCTACCTCCTCGAAGGTGTGCTCGTGCCACCAACGGGCGAACGGCCCGGTCACCTGCTCATCGACGAACCGGCGCGGCGCCTCGTACTCGGTGATCTGAGAGGTCATCGTGAAGGGGAGTCCGAAGTGGCGCGCCCTCCACGTCACCGTCTCGCCCAAGGTCAAGATCCCCGACCCGGTGCCCGCGACAGCCCGTTCCCCGGATCTCGCCATCGACGCGGTATGAGCCTCGACTGAGAGGCTGAGCTCGAAGCACTCACGGATCGGTGCGGGGACGCTGGTGGTGAGGACGATGCGCGGCACCCCGCGATGCTAGCCAGCCCCGCTCATTGGCCGTTCCGCGCAACTCCACATTTCGGCCTTTCCGGTAGGCACATTTCCCTTCCGCAGCCACGGCGACGTCGTCGTCGAGCTGGACAGCTGACCTCCTGATGGCCGTCCCAGAATCCCGCGCTGAAGGCGTCTCATGATCGACCGCCCAGGCAGGCACCTGTCTCGACGTCGTGCGCCGCTGACACCAGTGTCGCCCGGGCCGCCGTCCCCTCAGATCCGTTCGACGCGGTCGGCCTGTGGTCCTCGATCACTCTGTCGGACCTGGTACCGGACCCGATCGCCTTGGTGCAGCGCCTCGGCGCCTCGAATGACTGACACGTGCACGAAAAGGTCCGCGCCTCCGGCGTCCGGGGCGATGAAGCCGAACCCCCGCTCCGCGTCGTAGCGCGCCACGACTCCCTCGCCGCCGCGCGCCGGGACGTCGGATGCCTCCCGGTGCCCCGACCGAGCGCGGGCCACCGACGTGGCAGGTGCGCCCCGCGGTGTCGAGCCTCGGGCGAGGCGCACGTCGCGAGCCTGCGGGCCCTTCTCGCTCACGACGACGTCGTACGTCACCCGGTCCCCCTCGCCCAGCTCGGGGAGCCCGTCGGCCAGCGCCCGGACGTGGACGAAGACGTCGGCGCCGCCCGACTCGGGGGTGATGAAACCGAAGCCCTTGTCCTCGTCGTACCAGGACACGGTGCCGTCCGCCCCGTCGGACGCCACGGCCTGCTGCGCGGCCTGCGCGGCCTGCGCGGCCTGCGCGGCCTGGGCCCCCAGGGGCAGCAGATGGTCAGCCTGCGGTCCCTTCTCCCCGTCGACCACGAGGAACGCCACCCGCTGCCCCTCCGAGACCACGCCACCCCCCACGATGGCCGAACTGTGCACGAAGATCTCGGCGCCACCACCGTCGGGCGTGATGAAGCCGTACCCCTTGCCAGGCTCGTACCAGGTGACGGTGCCGAGCACACCCAGCGGTGTGTCAGCGGCATGGTCGGAGATGACCCGGACGCGGCGTCCCTGCGGGCCGCGGTCCCCCTCGCCGATGTCGAACTCGACCACCTGCCCCTCCCGGAGCAGCTTCACCGCGTCGTCGCTGACGATCTCGGACGCATGCACGTACAGGTCCTGGGCCTCGTGCCCGAGGGCGATGAAGCCGAAGCCCCGGTCGGCATCGAACCAGCGCACGGTTCCCTCGGTCACGGCTGACTCCTTGTCGAAGCTACGGTCGGTGCTCCCCCCAGTGTGGCCGACGGGACTGCGACATGGCCCCGGCGCCCGACGGAGCTCGCCCCGTGGTGGCGGGACCACGGGTGGGCGGATGCCGCCAAGCCGCGCCGGATGTCACGAGAACTCGAGGAACAGCCGGGTGCCCGGCGGCAGCACGGTGATGTTGCGTACCGCGTTGGGGTCGTTCACCGCCACCGCGGAGCCCAGCTGCAGCCGAACGCCGTTGGTGAGGGTGAGCACGAACAGGTGCGGTACGTCGGGCACGGGCTTGACCTTGCCGGGGAACCGCTTCTGGAAGGCGGTGATCGGGTCGCCCACCCCTGCACCGCGGATCGTGGCGTCGGCGCGAGCGAAGAGCACGTCGAGCCGGCCGGCGTCGAACGCGCCGATCAGGCCGAGTGACCCGTAGCCGGTGTCGACGCCGTTCTGCACCAGCACCTCTCGCGGTGTGCCTCCCAGCGGCTCCGAGCGCACCGAGACCTTGCCGGTCAGGCCGGCGGCGCGGATGGCAGCCTGGACCTCCTTGGTGGTCATCCCGATCCGGAACGGGCCGATGGAGCCGTCAGCACCGATGACCCGGGTGTCAGTCACGATCGGCGTCCCGGGAGGCGACGGCCGTCTGCTCGGCGTCGGGGTGGGCGTGGGCCTCGCTGACGGCGATGCCGACGACGAAGGGGACGGGGACGGCGGAGACGGGGAGGCGGACGGGGTGGGAGTTGGCGTCGCGCTGGTGGTGGTGCCGGTCGGGGGAGCCGTCGCGACCAGCGGCGGGCGGTCATCGGGCCCGATCGCGACAGCGGCGCCGACCCCGGCCACGACCAGGGTCGCCGCTGCCAGACCGGCCACCCACATCCCGAGCCGACGGTGCCGCAGCCGGTCACCCGCGGCACGCACGTCCGCCGGGTCGGCCAGCCGCAGCCCGTCCGGCTCGACACTCGCCCCGGTCAGGGCTGCTCGCAGTGCGCGGTCATCCATGTCGGTCCAGGAAAGCTCATCGCGTGCCATGTCCGTCCTCCTACCTGGTGTTCGTTCGGTCATCGGGTGCGAGCAGGGGAGCCAGGCGCGCCCGCCCCCGGTGCAGGCGCGCCTTGACGGTGCCGACCGGGGAGCCGGTCTCTGCGGCGATCGCCTCGACGGACAGGTCGCCGACGTAGAACAGGACGACGGCCTCGCGGATCTCCGTCGGCAGAGCGCGCAGCGCGGTCACCACGTCGACGTGGTCCGGCCCCGGTCCACGAACCGCCGCGGGCGGGGCGGCGCGGCGCTGCGCGTCGTCCCGGTTGCGCCCGCGCCTCCACTCGCTGATGGCCAGGCGCCGAGCGACCGTGCGCACCCACGACAACGGGTCGTCGTGGGTGCGCACCCGCCCCCAGTCCGACCACGCCCGCGCGAACGCCTCCTGCGTGCACTCCTGCGCCAGCGACAGGTCGCCGGTGCTGGCGTACACCAGTCGCACCACCCGCGGTGCAGTCCCCCGGTAGAACGCGTCGAACTCGTCGGCCCGCTCATCGACACTCACGCGCCACCTCCCCCTCGTCCAGTTGATCCGACCTGCGTGCAACCTTCAGACGCCCAGGCCCTCCATCTGGTTACACCCATCGGCGCGGACATCCGGTCGGGAGTCTGCCCCGTCGACTCAAAGCCGGAAGACCGTACTGCCTGTTGGCCGGACCAGTGTTCCGATGAGGCCTGCCCTCACCCCAGCAGGTCGGCGCGTGCCGCGAGCAGCGCGACGTCGACGGCGCGGGAGCCGTCGGCCGGCGTCACGGGGGCGCCGGTAACCAGCAGGCGCAGGTAGAGCGGCGCAACGATCGTCGACAGCAGGGCCAGCGGGTCGGTGCCCGCCGGGACCTGGCCGAGGTCGACCGCCGAGCGCACCCGCTCGCCGAGCGCCGCCGCCCGGGTCGCGAAGAACCGCTGCCGGGCGTCGACGGCGGCCGGCAGGCGGGCGGCATCCGAGCCCAGCATCGCCACCAGGGGCCGGCCGACCGGGCCGTGCAGCCACCCGACGAGCGACTCCGCGAAGGTGCGCAGGTCGAGGTCGACGTCGCCGGTGTCGGGGACGGCGAAGTCGTCGGCCGCCAGCTCGAGCAACGCGTCGGTGACCAGGGACTCCCGGTCAGGCCAGCGCCGGTAGACGGTGGTCTTGTGCACGCCCGCGCGGGCGGCGACCCGCTCGATGCCGAGCGTCGCGTAGCCACCCTCGCCGAGCTCCGCCAGGGTCGCCGCAAGCACCGCCCGGCGGACCACGGCTCCGCGGCGGCCGGTGACGGCATCCGGACTCATCGCAACTCCTTGTTGCGTTAGGCGTGGCGTGGATGCCACACTCGACCTCACAACGCAACTCACTGTAGCGATAGGAACGGGCCATGGACCCACGGACCGAACGCACCGCGGGATCTCTGCTGCTCGTCGGCCTGGTGTTCACCGTCGTGCTCGCCGGCCTGGGGGCCGCGTTCCCTCGGGAGGTGCCGGCCGGCACGGCCTGGCACGCCCTGGTCACCTCCGGCGCGGCCGTGGCCCACGCGCTGCTCGGCATCCTGATGCTGGGCCTGGCCGGCTGGCTCGCCCTCCGCGCGAGGTTCCGCCGGTGGCCGGTGGTAGCGCTGCTGGGGTGCGGGCTCGCCGTGGCGTCGGGGGTCACCTACGTCTTGAACGGTCAGGGCGACCCGGCCCTGACCGCCATGACGGTCGGCTGGCTGGTCGCCGTCGGCGCCTCGGTCGTCGTGGTCGTGAGCTCGCGCCGACGCCTGCGGGCCGAGCGGGCCTCGGGACGGCGGGTCGCTCCCGGTGCCGTCTGAGCCCGGCAGCGCAACGGCTCAGGCGCGGCGCACGAAGCGGTAGTAGCAGCCCAGGAACACCAGGACGATGCCGATGTTCACGGCCAGCCGCTCCCAGGCGTGGTCCCGATAGAACAGCAGGTCCACGCCCACCACGACGGCAACCATCGCCAACGCGTAGAGCACGTTCACCGCGGTCCTTCCCATGACCCCACCATGGATCCGCCGCCGAGGTGCCCGTCGGCGGCTTCGCAGCCATTGCGGATGCCGAGGGTCCGCCACAGGGTGTAGGAGAGGGGGATGACCACGCCATCATCCGCAGATCTCCAACGACGCGTCGCCGCATTCGCCGACGACTGGCTACGCCTGGGGTCACCCGGAGTCGGCGAGCTGGTGGTCGCCGACCCGATCCTCGTCCTCGGCCCGGATGGCACGGTGCCGGTGCCTCGCAGCGCGTTCTTGGCTGCAGTCGCAGGCCGTGCCGCCGCAGTGGATGAGGCGGGCGCCGCCTCGACCTCCCTCACCGACACGGCGGCCATCGCGATCGGCGACCGCATGGTGCTCGCCACGATCAGCTGGTCCTTCGGCGAGGGGGTGGGGGCCGCACTGCTGGTCAGCGACTTCCTTCTCGAACGCGTCGACGACGATGGGCTGCGCTGCGTGGCCTACCTCCCGCGCACCACGGTGCTCGACCACATCGGCTGACCACCGGCGGTCACCTGGCGGGGCAGCGCCTGCCGAATCACCCGGGTGGCGGCGCGCAGGGCGACCCCCGTCTGGGCACCGCGCGCTTCCAGGTCGCCGACATGCACGTGGCCCGCAAGATCCGTTTGCAGGATCCTGCGGGCCGTTCGTACATCGACACGAACTACCGCTGCAGGGGGTACGGGAGTCCGTGTCGATCTGGTTCGACCGTACTCCGCTGTGGGAGTTCAGGAAAGCGGCTGCGAGGGGCGGCCCTCAACCGCTTCTCAGGACATCGTTGTCCGGTGCTCGTGCGAGGTGAGGATGACGAGCTGCTGTGTCGCCCGCGTCATCGACACGTAGCGGTCGACGGCGCCCTCGATGCCCTCGCCGAATCGGTGTGGGTCGACCAGCACCACGAGGTCGAACTCCAGCCCCTTGGCGAGCTGCGGCGTCAGTGGGCTGACCCGTGGGCCGGCCACGAACGTCGAGTCGCCGATCACGCAGGCGACCCCCTCGTCGTGCGTCGCGAGCCACCCGTCGACGACGGCTGCCAGCTCAGCTGCCCGGCCGTGCCCGACCGGTAGCCCGTTGTCGCGCACCGACGTTGGCACATTGGCGTCCGCCACCGCGGCCCGGATGACGGGCTCGGCCTCGGCCATGACGGCCCGCGGGGTGCGGTAGTTGACGTTCAGCGACGCGACCTCGACCCGCCGCAGGCCGGCCCGCTCGAGCCGCTCCTGCCACGGCTCGGCGAACCCGTGCCGGGCCTGGGCACGGTCCCCGACGATGGTCAGGCTGCGCGACGGGCAGCGGGCCAGCACCATCTGCCACTCGGCATCGGTCAGCTCCTGCGCCTCGTCGACGACCACGTGGGCGAACGGCCCGGCGAGCAGGTCGGCACCCTCGGCCGGTTCGGCATCCTCGTCGACGAGGGCGGTGCGCAGGTCCTGGCCGCGCAGCATCGACATCACGTGCATCTCGGAGTCGTCGCTCGCGATGAGGTCGGTGACCACGTCGGCCATCCGCTCGCGCTCGGCGGCATCGGCTGCCTCCCGGCGGGCACGGCGTGCGGGTGCCTCCGGGTCGCCGAGGCGTCGCCTGGCGGCATCGAGGAGCGGCAGGTCGGAGGTCGTCCACGCCGTGGCGTCCTCGCGCTGCAGCGCGAACAGGTCGTCGCGCTCCAGCCACGGCGCGCACCGGCGCAGGTAGGCGGGCACCGTCCAGAGGTCGCCGACGAGGTCGGTCGGCTCGATCAGCGGCCAGGACCGGGCGAACGCCTCCACCAGGTCGCGGTCGCCGGCGAGCGCCCGACGGAACTTCTCCAGCGGGTCGGTCGTGGGGATGCCGTAGGCGTCGAAGTCGTCCTCGGGCCCGGCGTCGTCGGCGGCCCACCCGGCATCCCGACCGTCTTCCGGGTCGTGAGCTTCGTCGGTCTCGTCGGTCTCGTCGGTCTCGTCGCGCAGCTTGTCGACGAGGATGCCGAGCAGCGCCTCCCAGACCACCTTGCGGCTCTCGTTGTGGGCGGCCCCGGGGGCGGGGGCGTCGAAGGCATCGGCCCAGTCGGCGGTGCCGACCCAGACGTCGCCCCAGGGGGTGCTGACCTCCATCCCCTGCGTCGGTGGCTCCTCGTAGAGGCGCACCGCGGGCTCGATGGCGGCCACGAGGCGTGCGTCCGCCTTGAGCCGGGCCACCCGCGGGTCCGCCTCGTCGCGTGCCGTGGCCCCCTCGGGCACCAGGTCGCGCAGCGTGCAGGTCTGCACTCCTTCCTCGCCGAGGCTGGGCAGCACGTCGGACACGTACGCCAGGTAGGGCTGGTGCGGGCCGACGAAGAGCACCCCGCCCCTGCGGTGCCCCAGGCGCGGGTCGGAGTAGAGCAGGTAGGCGGTGCGGTGCAGCGCGACGACGGTCTTGCCGGTACCCGGGCCGCCGTCGACGACGAGCGCACCCTTCGACCCGGCCCGCACGATGGCGTCCTGGTCGGCGGCGATGGTGCCGAGCACGTCGCGCATCCGTGCTGAGCGGGTGGCGCCGAGCGAGGCGATGAACGCCGACTGGTCGTCGAGGGATGCCGCGTGCCCGGTCAGCGCCTCGGCCGTGAACACCTCGTCCCAGTAGTCGCTGACCCGGCCGCGGGTCCACCGGTAGCGGCGCCGGCTGGCCAGGCCCATCGGGTCGGCGTGGGTCGCGCCGAAGAACGGCTCGGCCACGGGCGAGCGCCAGTCGACGAGCAGCCGCTCGCCGTCGCCGTCGGTGAGGCCGAGGCGCCCGACATAGATGGGGTCGCCGCCATCGGCAGGCACCACGTGGCCCAGGCACAGGTCGAGCCCGTAGCGGCGCAGGGTGTGCAGCCGGGCGGTCAGCCGGTGCACCTCGAGGTCGCGGTCGAGGGCGGCCTGACCGGTGCCGGCCGGGGCGAGCCGGGCCGCGGCGAGGCGCTCGGTCAGGTCGGCGATCGCGTGCTCGAGGCTGCTGGCGATGGCCGCGAAGTGGCGCTCGTCGGACGCGATGAGCGCGGGGTCGGCCTTGGCCGCGAGCCGCGCGGGCAGGGCGAACGCGCTGACAGCGGCGGGGCCCCTGACGGGCTCGCCGGTCGTCATCCGGTCGTCCGGCTCGGTGGGTGTCGTCGTGGCATCCGGCTCTGTGGTCGGCATCATCCAGTGGGCTCCGATCGGTCGCATCGGGCCAGGGTTCCCCGGCTGTCCCGGCCTCGGCCCGCGATTCTGCGCCACTTCGGGGGTCTTGCCGCAAGCCCTCCGGTCGGCTATACCTTGGAAGTAGAGGAGGAGAGCAGCGGCTCTCCTCCTTCTGGTGCCGGCACCCGGGCCGCCCGGTGGGACAACATTGACCTATTGGTCGAAGTTGCCCCGGTCAGGCGCCGACGTACGCCGCGAGGTGCTCCCCGGTGAGGGTGGAGCGGTCAGCGACCAGGGCGGCGGGCGTGCCCTCGAAGACCACCCGGCCACCATCGTGCCCGGCACCCGGGCCGAGGTCGATGACCCAGTCGGCGTGCGCCATCACGGCCTGGTGGTGCTCGATGACGATGACCGACCTGCCGGAGTCGACGAGCCGGTCGAGCAGCCCGAGCAGGTTCTCGACGTCGGCCAGGTGCAGCCCGGTGGTCGGCTCGTCGAGCACGTAGACCTCGCCCTTGTCGGCCATCTGGGTGGCCAGCTTCAGCCGCTGCCGCTCGCCGCCGGAGAGGGTCGTGAGCGGCTGGCCGAGACTGAGGTAGCCCAGCCCGACGTCGGCGAGCCGGGCGAGCACCGCGTGGGCAGCGGGCGTGCGTGCCTCGCCGGCCCCGAAGAAGGCCTCCGCCTCGGCCACCGACATCGCGAGCACCTCGGCGATGTTCCTGCCGCCGAAGGTGTACTCGAGCACCGCGGCCTGGAACCGCCGGCCCTCGCACTCTTCGCAGGTCGACTCGACGGTGGCCATGATGCCGAGGTCGGTGAAGATGACGCCGGCGCCGTTGCAGGTGGGGCAGGCGCCCTCGGAGTTGGAGCTGAACAGCGCCGGCTTGACGCCGTTGGCCTTGGCGAACGCCTTGCGGATCGGCTCCAGCAGACCGGTGTAGGTGGCCGGATTGCTGCGCCGCGACCCCTTGATCGCCCCCTGGTCGATGACCACCACCCCCTCCCGCTTGGCGACCGAGCCGTGGATGAGCGACGACTTGCCCGAGCCGGCCACGCCGGTGATGACGCACAGCACCCCCAGCGGGAGGTCGACATCGACCTGCTTGAGGTTGTGGGTCGACGCGTTGCGCACCTCGAGGACCCCGGATGCCGGCCGCACGGCACCTTTGACCCTCACCCGGTCGTCGAGGTGGTGACCGGTGATGGTGTCGCTCGCGCGCAGGCCCTCGACGCTGCCCTCGAAGCAGACCTCGCCACCGCCGGCGCCGGCGCCGGGCCCGAGGTCGACGACGTGGTCGGCGATGGCGATCGCCTCGGGCTTGTGCTCCACGACGAGCACGGTGTTGCCCTTGTCGCGCAGCTGGAGGAGCAGCTGGTTCATCCGGGCGATGTCGTGCGGGTGCAGCCCGATCGTCGGCTCGTCGAACACGTAGGTGACGTCGGTGAGCGAGGAGCCCAGGTGCCGGATCATCTTGGTGCGCTGCGCCTCGCCGCCCGAGAGCGTGCCGGCCGGCCGGTCGAGGGAGAGGTAGCCGAGCCCGATCTCGGTGAACGAGTCGAGCAAGTGCCACAGCCCGGCGAGCAGCGGTGCGGCAGAAGCCTCCTCGAGCTCGCGCACCCAGTCGGCCAGGTCGCTGATCTGCATCGCGCACAGCTCGGCGATGTTCTTCCCGTTGACCGTGGACGCCAGCACCTCGGCGGTGAGCCGGGTGCCCCCGCACTCGGGGCAGGCCTGGAAGGTGACAGCCCGCTCGACGAAGCGCCGCACGTGCGGCTGCATCGCCTCGGGGTCCTTGGACAGCATCGACTTCGAGATCTTGGGGATGATGCCCTCGAAGGTGAGGTTGATGCCCTCGACCCTGATCTTGGTCGGCGGCGCGTAGAGCATCGTGTCGAGCTGCCGGGCGGTGAACGACGCGATGGGGGTGTCCATGGGTAGGCCCATGCCCTCGAACAGCCGTCCGTACCAGCCGTCCATCGAGTAGCCGGGCACGGTGAGCGCACCCTCGCGCAGTGACTTCGAGTCGTCGTAGAGCGCCGTGCGGTCGATGTCGCTGACGTGCCCCATGCCCTCGCAACGGGGGCACATCCCGCCGAGGTAGACGGCATCCTTGACCACGGCCTTCTCGACGCGCCCGCCCTTGTCGGTGGACATCACCCCGCTCGCCGTTCGGGTCGGCACGTTGAACGAGTAGGCCGTGGGTGGGCCGATGTGCGGAGTTCCCAACCGGCTGAACAGGATGCGCAGCATCGCGTTGGCGTCGGTCGCGGTGCCGACGGTCGACCGTGGGTTGGACCCCATCCGCTCCTGGTCGACGATGATCGCGGTGGTCAGGCCCTCGAGGCGGTCGACGTCGGGCCGCGCGAGGTTGGGCATGAAGCCCTGCACGAAGGCGCTGTAGGTCTCGTTGATCATCCGCTGCGACTCGGCGGCGATCGTGGCGAACACCAGCGAGCTCTTGCCCGACCCCGAGACGCCGGTGAACACGGTCAGGCGTCGCTTGGGAAGCTCGATGCTGATGTCCTTGAGGTTGTTCTCGCGAGCGCCCTGCACCCGGATCAGGTCGTGGGTGTCGGCGACCGCCCGGGCCGTGGGCTGCGTACTCGCCATCGAGTGGTCCTCCTCAGGTCGGGCGGATGCCGTGTCGCGCCATCCGTGGTCGTCGCTCGGCCCGCTCAGACTAGGCCGGGGGCGCGGGCCGCGCTTCTTCGTTCCTGACCTGCGCCGCGCCCGCCCAGCCGGAGGCGGTCAGTCGTCGGCGAGCGCCGCGGCCGAACACGCTCATCGGGCCGGTGATCCCGTAGAGCAGGCCGAGCGCCGTGCCAAGGGTGGCCGCCACGACCGCGAGCAGCACGGACTCGCCCGCGAGCATCCCGCGCAGCTGGCCGCGGGTCAGGCCGAGCGCCCGCATCAGCGCCAGCTCGCGGGAGCGCTCGATGACCGACAGCGACAGCGAGGTGCCGATTCCGACGACGGCGATGACGACCGAGACCGCGAGCAGGGCGGTGACCACGGCGGGCGCGGTGTCGACCAGGCTGGTGGCCTGCACGCGGTCGTGGTGCCGGCGCGGGGGTCAAGGGAGGCCCGGTCGGCCGCGCTGAGCAGCAGCGAGGAGCCGAGGCGCTCGTCGAGGTGCACCCGAAGGTCGCGCGAGCGGCCACCGGGTCGGACCGCACGGCCAGCTGCAGCAGGCAGCACAGGGCCACCACCCGTGAAGGTGAGCACGGGCTGCCGGCGGCGGGCCGCGAGGGCGAGCACCATCACCGACGCGATGGCCGCCACGGCCCCGGCGGCGTCGGAGGGGTGCGCGCCGCGCGCGCCGATCCAGAGCGGGACGACGAACACGACGAACAGGGCGCCGCTCAGCGTGGCGTCGACGACGAGCGGGTGACGTCGGGGCCAGTCGTAGACCGTCTGGGGGCTCACCACCCCAGCGCAGGAATCGCGAGCGGCCGGCACATCCGACCGTGGTCGGACCCGTGCCCACGATGCGGGCAACGCGAGACGCGCCGGAACGACATTCGACAACTTCGGATAACCGTTGTCCAAACCAGGAGCCATACATGTCCATCCGCCTCGGAGACACCGCCCCCGACTTCACCGCCGAGACGACCGCTGGTCTGATCTCGTTCCACGACTGGAAGCAGGGCACGTGGGCCGTCCTGTTCAGCCACCCGGCCGACTTCACGCCCGTCTGCACGACCGAGCTCGGCCGCACGGCTGCCCTGTCGTCGGAGTTCGCGGCCCGCAACGCCAAGCCGATCGCGGTGTCGGTCGACTCGATCGAGGACCACCACCGCTGGATCCCGGACATCGCGGAGGTCGCCGGGGTGCCGGTGGACTTCCCGATCATCGCCGACTCCGACCGCGCCGTCGCGCAGGCCTACGACATGATCCACCCCGGCCAGGGCGACACCTCGACCGTTCGGTCGGTCTTCCTCATCGACCCGAACAACACCGTGCGCCTGACCATCACCTACCCGAAGTCGGTGGGGCGCAACATCACCGAGATCCTGCGGGCGCTCGACGCGCTCCAGGCGACCGACGGTGCACCGATCTCGACACCGGCCGAGTGGGTGCCGGGCGACCGGGTCATCGTGGCGCCGACCATCTCCACCGCCGACGCGCAGGAGCGGTTCGCCAACGTCGACGAGGTGCGCCCCTACCTGCGCTTCGCCGACGCCCCGGCCTGAGGTCTCGGGAGGCGGTGCACGACCACGTCGTGTACCGCGCCGTCGGCGAGCCGGCACGTCATCCAGGTGCAGTGCGGCTGTCGGCGCCGGTCGGTGGGTGACCCGGGGTTGAGCAGGTGAAGCCCCGAATACGTTGTGTTCCAGGGGATGTGGCTGTGCCCGAAGACCAGCAGGTCGGTGTCGGGGTAGGCCGCGCGCATCCGTTCGTCGCGCCGGTCCTTGCTCCCCGTCTCATGCACCACCGCGACCCGCACGCCGGCCACGGTCGCTCCTGCGACCTCTGGCAGCCTGGCCCGCAGCTCGGGGCCGTCGTTGTTGCCCCAGCAGGCCAGCAGCGATCGACTGCGGGCCTCGAGCCGGTCGAGGGTGGCCACGTCGACCCAGTCGCCGGCGTGCACGACGAGGTCGGCGCGGTCGACCTCCTCCCACAGCGGAGTCGGGAGGTCCTTGGCGCGCACCGGTAGGTGGGTGTCGGACATCAACAGCACCCGGATGCCGTCGCCGGTCGCCGGCGCGCCCATGGGGCTCACCCCGCGCCGGCCTCGGCCGCCACGTCGACGGGCACGATACGGATGACTCGCCTCGCGCTCGCGCTCGCCGCGTGCCGCGATCCGCTCGACCAGCATGAAGACGCGGAACTGCAGGCCGTACTTCGCGGCGAGCAGTCGGGTGACCCGCTCGACCTCGACCGGGTCTGCGGTGGTGGTGGCGACGGCCTCCACCGGCACCGCGCCATCGGCGACCTTCCCGCGCCGGCTGCACTCGACCACGGTGACCCGTGGGGTGTGGCCGATCCGCCTCAGCTTGCCGGTGCCGGCGGGGGTGAACACGGCGAGTGCGTCACCGTCGGGCACGACCCAGACCGGCGTCGGGACGCCCTCGCCCGTGCGGCGGAACGTGGTCAGCTGGATGAAGTCGCTCGCACCGAGGGCGAGGCCGGAAGCCGTCATGCCGCCAACCTAGGCGTCGTGACGGCCGGGATGCCGGGGCTGTCCGCGCACGCGGGTGTGCGCTGTCGAAGGTCGGCGCCCCCCTCGGCGCCCCGTCGGCGGGGTCACCGGCGCAGGGCCGCGCGGCGAGCCTCGAGGTGACGGCGCTCGGGCGTCTCGTGGGTCAGGGCGATGGCGTGGTCGTAGGCGGCCACCGCCTCCGCGGTGCGGCCCAGCCGGGCGAGCAGCTCGGCGCGGGTCGCCCAGGCGGGCTGGAATCGCGCGGTGCGGCCGGCATCCGCATCGAGCAGTGCCAGGCCGGATGCCGGGCCCTCCACCTCCGCCGTGACCGCCGCCAGCGCGGTGGCGCTGCCCAGGCTCGGGGCGACGACGGCCAGCGACCGGTGCAGCTCGAGCAGGGTGGGCCAGTCGGTGCGGCCGGTCTCGCGGCGGGCACAGTGCACCGCCTGCACCGCCGCCTCGAGCTGGTAGCGGCCCACCACCCGCGCCGGGTGCGCGGCGCGCAGGTGGTCGTGGGCGCGGGCGATGAGGGCGGCATCCCAGTGGTCGGTGTCCTGGGAGGCGAGCGGCACGAACCGGCCGTCGGCACCGACGTGGGCCGGGCGGCGGGCGGCGGACAGCTCGACGAGGGCGGCGAGGCCGCGCACCTCGGGGTCGTCGGGCGCGAGCTCGGCGAGCACCTCGGCCAGGTGCAGGGCCTCGGGCGGCAGCTCGCGCTCGCCGGGGCCGGTCGACCACTCGATGACGTAGGCCGCGTACACGGCGGCGAGCACGGCATCCATCCGCTCCGCGAGCTGGGAGCGGTCGGGGAGCACGAACGGGATGCGGTTGTCCCGGATCCGACGCTTGGCGCGCACCAGCCGGGTCGCCATCGTGCGGGTGGGCACGGCGTAGCTCCGAGCGACCTGCTCCGCGGTGAAGCCGAGCACCGTGTTGAGCATGAGCGGGGTGCGGTCGGTGACGGTGATCGCGGGGTGCGCGCAGACCAGCATGAGCTCGAGGCGGCGGTCGGGCACGGCATCCGGGTCGACGTCGTCGAGGTGGGTGGGTGCGTGCGCCGCCGGGTCGAACGGGGTGGTGCGGGTGGCCTGCGCCGAGCGCCAGCGGTCGCGCTGCCGGTTGCGCGCCACGGTGAGCAGCCAGGCGTCGGGGCGGTCGGGGATGCCGTCGACCGGCCAGCTGCGCAGCGCGCGCTCGAAGGCGTCGGCGAGGGCGTCCTCGGCGCCGGCGATGTCGGAGGTTCCGGCGGCGACCAGGGCCAGGAGCCGGCCGTAGCTGGTGCGAGCCGCGAGCTCGGCCCGCACCAGCGCGGCGCGTCGGGCGCCGTCGTCGTGGCCGTCGCCGTCGCCGTCCGACGGTCCGGTCAGAGGGCGCAGGGTGCGCTCCAGGTACCGTCGACGAACGAGGTCCAGCTCGGCCTCACCTCCATGACACCGAACTGGGCGCCGGGGCACTTCTCGGCCCAGCCCAGCGCCGCATCCAGGTCGGGGACGTCGAGCACGAACACCCCGGCGAGGGCTTCCTTGGTCTCGGCGAACGGGCCGTCCTGCACCTCCACCGACCCGCGCCGCAGGGTGAGGGTGGATGCCGAGGCGGTCGGGGTCAGCACCTCGGCGGCGACCAGCACCCCGGCCTCCTGCAGCGCGCGGCCGTACGTACCGAAGGCCTGCTGGGTCTCCTGGATGACCTCGTCGGGGATCTCGCCCGGGGCGGGCTCGGGGTAGTTCATGAGCAGCAGGTAGCGCATCGTCGTTCTCCTTCGTCTGCGTCCATCGTCACGATGGCACGAATGCCGCCCGGGTGGCAGCGTCCACCGGGATGACGATCGGCGGCCGCCGAGATCGCCACGTGTGAGGACGTCGGCTCGACGAATCTCCGGTACGGCTCTTCCCTCGGGCAGGCAGCAGTCGCTTCTCCCTGGTCTCTGCGGCCCTTGCCTAGGACGTGAAGTCCTTCGAGGTCACTCGGGACGCCGCTGAACTCCGCCGACCTGGTTGCCGCCTACAAGCCGGCTGCCGAGCTGTCCGCCGCGACGCCGGCCCGCTGATGGGCGGGCACGCCGTCAGAAGGGTGGTTCGTCGGGGAAGGTGTGCCGGCCGCGTCGTCGGGGTCGTCGGCACGGTGTGGCGCTGAAGTCGACGAGCATGACGTCGCGCGTCGGGGCGAGCTCGACGCCGTGTCGGATGCCCTGGTCATCGAGCCAGGAGGTGAGCACTGGGCGCCGATGCAGCGCTTGTCTGCCCGTGGCGGGCGGTGCCGTGGCGGCGTGGTGTTCGAGGCGGAACTCGAGGTCGCTGTGCGGGCCGTCGGGCAGGTCGGTCAGGGTGACGCTGGTACTGACCGCTGTGGGTGGGGGTGTGGCAGCGCCGCGCAGGACGGTACAGGTCAGGGCGTCGGCGGGTGTGGTGGTGCGGACCCGGCCGGTGGGGTCGGTCCAGGTGACGGTTCCGTCGGTGGCGAGGGCGACGCGCCAGCCGGGTCGTTGTTTGACCCGGTGGTGGCGCCGGCACAGGCAGATCAGGTTGGTGTCGGCGGTGGGGCCGCCCGGCCAGGGCCGCACGTGGTCCAGGTCGCAGAACACGGCCGCGACGGTGCAGCCGGGGAACCGGCACCGGCGGTCGCGGGCTTTGACCCGTTTGGCCATGGAGGCCGAGGGCCGGTACGCCCCTGCCCCGAACCCCGCGGCGATCCGGGCCAGTGTCGTCGCCCCCTCGGGTGCGGACCGACCCGGCGGGGCAGCAGGCTCCGGCCCCGTTCGTTCACGCTCGGCGGGCACGGCCACCACGGCTGCGTCACCCTCCGCGGGCGGGCTGTTCAGGATGACTGGCGCTGCACCGCCGCCCTCGACCGTGCCGTCGACCGTGCCGTGGCCGTCGAACTGGCCGCTGGCGTCGCTGTCGGGCTGGGTGTCGGCGCCGCCACTTCGTGCGGTGCGCTCCGCGCCCGTGAAAAGTTGAGCAGTCCCGGGTCCGACACCGGCGGTGTCTCGAGCCGGCAGGTCACCTCCGAACGGGTCGGTGAGGGCGGGCTGGAGGGCGGGGTCGACCAGGGCCCCGGTGTCAGGGTGGCACGGCGCCACCCGCACCGTCTGTGACCTGGTACCTGAGCCGGGTCCAGGCTGCGGCTCGGGCTCGGGCTCGGGCTCGGGCTCGGACTCGGACTCGGACGGTGGCGCGGAGGTTGACGTGGTGGCGTTGCCTTTGGCTTTGGCTGTGGACCGCGAGCCTGGCCGGCCACCAGGGGTGGCCATGGCGGTGACCCAGGCGCGGGAGACGAACACCGGCTGGTTCCCGGCCGGGCCGGTGACCTCGATCAGGTCGTCGGGTTCGCTGCCTGCAGCGCCGCCCCCTGGTCCGCTCGCGACGACAGCGCCCAGGCTGCCTGGCGTGGCGGCCTCGTCCGGCCCGGTAGCGGCTGGTGTGGTGCCGACCGGGGCGTCGTGGGCGTCGTGGGTCAGGCCGGTGGCCGGGACGGTGATGGTCAAGACGGTGTCGATGCTGGCCTGCCCGGCGACCAGGTCGGTCAGGGCCTTGCCGCGGGCGGCCTCGATGTGGGTGCACACCGCGTCCTTGACGTACCGGTGCGCCAGCGCGTCGATCGCCGCCCACGCGGTGGCGGCGTCCTCGGACGGGAAGGTGCCCTCCCACCGGTCCACCCCCGGCTCGGCCACCCACCGCCGCAGACCACACCCAGCCCGGGCCGCCCTGGCCCGCTCCAACAACAGCTCCGGGCTGATCCGCGCGAGCGCCCGCCGACACCGCCGCCGCAGGTGCGCACCATCCTCGACCTCGAAGTACGGCTCCAACAGTGACACCACCGCCTCGCGTACCTCCACCGGGGCGGCCTCGAGCTCCTCGGCGACCACCCAGGCGCGGTAGGAGTCCAACCGGCCCGCACCCATCGCGGCGTGCAGGCCACCCAGGCCGCTGTGGGTGCCCGACCCCTGCGGGCCGTCCGCCGCCAGCAGCACCGCCGCCTCCACCCTCCGCTCGGCATGCAGCGCCGACACCGACAACACCCCGGACACGATCGCCGGCGCATCCAACGCCACATGCCCAGGCGCCCGGTGCGTCTCCACCTCAGTACCGTCTTCGAGGTACTCCGGCTCGATCGCCGCCAACCGCACGATCGCCGCGTCCTGCGCGGCGGTCGCCATGTCGATCACCTGCTGCAGCGACCCCACAGCACCCGCCCACTCCGCTCGCGTGCCAGTCACCGCAGACGGGTCCAGCGCGGCGCTCAACGCGGCCACCGCGGCATCCGCCGAGGCCTGAACCTCACCCGGCCCGACCACTGCCACCGCCTGATCTCCGCTCGGCACGGCCACTGCGCTCACCCCCTACCCCCACTGCTGCGCTGCGTCATCTGCTACCCCAAAACCTAGCGGCGACCACTGACAGAGCCCTCCGCTCAAGAGCCGAATCGGTCTGCCGCGCAGACCCGTTCGTTACGCTGACAGCGAACAGGGTGGGTACGCGCGGCGCGCGGCCGCCACCCCTCGGGCTCCGAGAAGTCGACGGACACTCGCATCAGAGAGAGCAGAGCGTGACTCGGGCGCCGGCACTTCGATCAGTCGATGAACACTCGCAACTGAGAGAGAGCAGACCGGGACTCAGGCGCCGTGGACGAGGGGCACGTAGTCCGGATGCCGTTGGATCCAGGCCTTGATGAACGGGCACAGCGGCATCACCTTACGGGTGCCTTCCTCGGCCACCTCGTCGAGCGCTGACCGCGCGAGCGCGCCGCCCACGCCCTTGCCCTCGAACGCCGGGTCGACCTCGGTGTGGGTGAACACCACCAGCTCGTCGGTCAGCTGGTAGGCGGCGAAGCCGGCCAGCTCGCCACCGATCCGGGCCTCCCAGCGGTGCTCGTCCTCGTTACGGGTCACGACGACCTGCTCGCTCACGTCACTCACGCGAACCACCTCCTGACGACACCCTCTCACCCACCACGCCAGAAGCGTTCAGGCAGAACCAGCCCGACGCCGTCCGAGGCATCGAGCAGCGCCACGAGCTCGCGCTCCTCGTAGCGGAAGTGACTCTCCATGATGGCGTCCACCCCCTCGAGGTGCTGTAGCACCAGGCCCGCCGGGGCTCCCGATCCCACCAGGTGCTGGAGGTCCGACAGCAGGACGTCGATCATGGCGTGGTCCTCCTCCAGGCGGTCGGCCACCGGGCCCAGCCCGGGGAACGCGCGCCTGAGCCAGGGGAACAGTGCGGCATCCTCGTCGCGGTGGTGCGCCCCGAGCGTGGTGCAGACCGCGCGACAGCGCAGCAGGAGGTCGTCGGTCAGGGATGCGGCAGCAGCCGTCGCGTCCAGACCGTCGCGTGCGTCGTCGAGCACCTCCCGGATGCGGGCGTGCAGCCGCCGCAGCTCCGCCCCCAACGCGACGACGCGACCTCCATCATCCGGCCGGGACCCCGGCGCTCCTCCATCCGCACCGGGCACCCGACCACGGTAGGAGAGCCACGGCATCCGGGGAACCCCTGACCGGACCCCCAACCTGCGCCGGCGGCCACGAAACGGCAGGAGGCGGCACGACCAGGACGCCTACGCTGATGGAGTCAGAACCGAGGCATGACCCAATCGGACCCCACGTAGTCCCGTACCAGGCAAGGAGCGTTCGTGACCGCCGCGCTCGTCGAGACCGCCGCACTGCGGGTACGGCAGAGCCCCCTGGTGCCCAGCCTCGGGCGACCGCAGCGCCCGCTCGACCGCGTGCTGTCCGGCGTGGGGCTCACCACGGCCACCTGGTTCTTCGCCGCCTCCCTCGTACCGTCGCTCCTGCCCCGGGCCGCCTGGCTGCAGGGGCTGGTCTCCGGTGTCACGGTGGCCGTCGGCTACGGGCTGGGCGCGGGCACCGCCGGGCTGTGGCGCTACCTCGGCATCCCCGGGTTGCGGGGTCGGGGGCGCACCGTCGCGTTGTGGGCGCTCATCGGCATCGGCCTGTGGGGTGCGGTCTGGAACGGCTGGCGACTGGTGGGCTGGCAGAACGAGATTCGCGCGATGTTCGGGATGCCGGCCACCTCACCACTCATCTGGCCGGTGGTCGTGGCGGTCACCGTGGTGGTCGCGGTGCTGCTCCTGCTCGCGGGTCGAGGGGTGCGGCTGCTCGCCAGGACGGCCGTGCGGTGGCTAGGACGACGTCTGCCACCACGCCTGTCGATCGTGCTCGGCACCGGTCTGGTCGTGGCCCTGCTCTGGGGGCTGTGGACCGGCGTCATCGTCAACGGGTTCTTCGCGGGGGCCAACGCCATCTTCGCCCCGCAGGACACCACCGGCTCGCACAGCACGAGCTACCCGACCTCCCCCGAACGGTCCGGCTCGAAGGCCTCGCTCGCGGCGTGGAAGGACCTCGGCTACTACGGGCGGACCTTCGTGCGCGGCGGCCCCACGGTCGCGCAGCTCGAGGCCGTCAACGGCCCCGGCGCCAAGCAGCCGATCCGGGTCTACGCCGGCCTGCAGAGCGCCGACACGGTGCAGGGTCGGGCCGATCTCGTGCTCGCCGAGCTCAAGCGCACCAAGGCCTTCGACCGCAAGATCCTCGTCGTGGCGACCACCACCGGCATGGGTTTCCTCGACGCCCGGGGCACCGACCCCCTCGAGTACCTCTGGAACGGCGACACCGCGATCGCCGGGGTGCAGTACTCCTACCTGCCGAGCTGGATCTCGGTGCTCGCCGACCAGGAAGCCGTCGTCGACACCTCGCGCACGGTCTTCGAGACCGTTCGCCAGTACTGGGCGACCCTGCCCGAGGGCGAACGCCCCGAGCTCTATCTGTACGGGCTCTCGCTCGGCTCGATGGGCGTCGAGAGCGTGCTGGGGTCGGTCAACATCGTCAACGAGCCCGTCGCTGGTGCGCTCATGGTCGGGCCGCCGTTCGTCAACCCGATGCACCGCCTCCTGGAGGCCGAACGCGACCCGGACTCGCCGGCATCCTTGCCGGTCTACGAGGAAGGGCGAACGGTGCGGTTCGCCGACGAGCAGACCTCCCTCGAGCCCGTCACCGGCGCGTGGGGGCCGACCCGGGTCGCCTACCTCCAGCACGCGTCCGACCCGGTCGTGTTCTTCTCCAGCGACCTCGCCTTCGACCGGCCGGCCTGGCTCGACGACGGCCAGCGCGGCCCCGACGTGTCGCCGACCATGGGCTGGGTGCCGCTGGTGACGATGTGGCAGGTGCTGCTCGACATGCCCGGCGCGGGCAACGTGCCAACCGGCTACGGGCACATGTACTCGGCGCGTGCCAACCTGCAGGCCTGGGCCGCCGTCACCGACCCGCCCAACTGGTCCGCCGCCCACGCCGCGCGGATCGACGCGGCGATCGGACCGAAGTGACCACCGGCGCAGGGGTGGGTCCCCTGGATGCCCGCTTCGAGGCCGTGCTCGAGCGCAGCTCGGCCAAGGGGGGCTGGACCTACCTGGTCTGGCCGCGCTCGGCCGAGTTCTTCGGCACCCGCGGCCTCGTGAAGGTGGCGGCGACCATCGACGGCGTGCCGGTGCGCACCTCGTTCATGGCGCTGGGCGACGGACGGCACAAGCTGCCGGTGACGGCCGTCGTGCGCCACAGCATCGGCAAGGATGCCGGCGACACGGTCACGGTGGTGCTCACCGAGCGCCTCGGCTGAGCGTTTCCCGACTTTGTGCGAAATGCCCACCGCGCAGGGCTACCCGAGGCCGCCTTCCCGGTGGGTGTTTCGCAACAGGTGACGCTCGCTGGTGGCCGAGTCGTGGCTGCGCTCGTCGGCCGGCTGGAACGCGAGCTCCGCGCCTGAGCCGAGCCCCACACCGGCATCCGCTGGACGATGTCGGTGCCCTGCGGCACGCTGGCGTGATGCGATCACGAACCCAGGGGATGTGGTGGGGCCCGGCGCTCGAGGCCCCCGACCCGGCCGCGCTGGCCCGCTTCTACTCCGAGCTGATCGGGTGGCCGGTGGTCTACGAGGAGCCGGGCACCACCGTGCTGGCCACCTCGCGCGAGGCCGCGGTCAACGTGGTGTTCCAGCAGGCCAGCGACTACCAACCGCCGGTGTGGCCGCCAGAGGACGGCCAGCAGCGCCCGATGATGCACTTCGACTTCCAGGTCGGCGACCTCGACGAGGCGGTGGAGGAGGCGGTGGCCCTCGGTGCGACGCTCGCGGGCCACCAGCCGCAGGAGAACGTGCGGGTGATGATCGACCCCGCCGGCCACCCCTTCTGCCTCTGCCTCGACGACGAGGGCTGAACTGCCCGGTCCCGGGTGCAACGTGGTCGCAACGTCTCGCTGCCCAACCTCCGGTCATCGCGTCGCCGGACGGGACAGACACCACAGGAGACACGACCATGACGTTGTTCCCATCACCCGGCTCCGACCGCAGCACCGTCAGCGTCACGAGCCACTACGACAGCTGGATCGGCGGCCAGGGGTACGGCCTGGATGCGGGGGTGTGGGGTCCCGCGACGGGAACCGGGCCTACCGGGCGGCGGCCGCTCGGCGTGGGCTGGAGCGGGCGGTGCCGATGTACATGTCGACCTCGCAGCTCGCCTACTGGCGCTCCACCCACCTCACCATCGACGTCGTGCCCGGCCGCGGCGCGGGCTTCTCGGTCGAGGCGCCCGAGGGCGTGCGGTTCATCATCCGCTCGCGGATGCTCACTGAGCCCGAGCTCGCTGTTCTCGAACCCTGACCTGCGGGTCGGCACCGCGGGATACGCTGCGCAGACCGGACGAGCCGAGGAGGGCCCACCAATGTCGGCACCAGCGGGATGGCACCTGCAGCCGGACGGCCAGGAACGCTACTGGGACGGCTACCAGTGGACCGACCAGTTCCGGATGCCGCTGCCGAGCGACCCCACGGCGCCTCCTTCGTGGGACGGCCCGGTCGACCAGACCCAGGCGGTCGACCTCGACACCACCCAGGCCATCCCGGCACCGCAGGCGACCCCCAGCGACTACCCGCCCGGGGACTACCCCCCGGCCGGCTATGCGCAGCCGGACTATGCGCAGCCGAGCTACCAGCAACCGGGCTACCAGCAGGGCTACCAGCAACCCGGCTACCCGCAGCAGCAGGGCTACCCGCAGACCGGCTACGGCGCGCCCGGCGGCCAGCCCTACGCCCCGCCGCCGAGGCAGGGTGGCGGCCTGGCCAAGGGCTGCCTCATCGCCGGCATCATCGGACTGGTGGTCGTCATCGCGCTGATCGTTGGCGGCATCTTCGCCTTCAACCGGGTGGCTGACAAGGCATCGCAGGCGATCAACAGCGCCTTCCCCTCGGGCCTGCCCACCCAGCTGCCCAGCGACTTCCCCTCCGATCTGCCCACTGGGGGGCTGAGCCAGTCGATCGGCGTCTCGGTCGGCGACTCCTTCGACCTGCCCCGCGCGAGCATCAAGTCAGGCTGGTCGCTGAAGGCCAAGGACACCTCCGTCGTCGACATCGTCGGGATGAAGGCCACGCTCAAGTCCGACGGCGGCTTCCCGGTGCTCTTCACGATGTCGTTCCCGGCCGTCGGCGGCGACATGATCGACACGGTGTGCACGGCGTCGGGGTCCAAGGGTGAGACGGTCGACGTCTCGTGCGTTCCGCTCTTCGGAGACGTCGCGGGGGCCACTTCCGCCGAGGTCACCGCCTCGCTCTGAGCCGGCGCCCGGCCGCTACTTCGGGTTCAGCCCCACCAGGTCGGCCACGAGCTTCGTGGTGCGCCGGTCCGCCTCGTCACCCTCGGGGGTGAACCCCAGCCGCACGACGACCAGGCCGGCCGACGGCACGACGTAGACCCACTGCCCGTCGTGGCCGCTGGCCCAGTACGCGTCCTCGGGCAGGGTCTTGTCGACCAGTGAGCCGTCGGCCCGCTTGTTGACCCACCAGCCGCCCGCATAGCCCTGCTCCTCGCTGCGGTTCACCGTGGTGTCGGTGGTGGTCTGCTGCATCCAGCCCTCGGGCAGCAGCCTGGTGCCGGCCCACACGCCGTCCTGGAGCGCGAACTGGCCGATGGCGGCCCAGTCGCGCGGCGACGCCCACAGGTACGAGCTGCACACCGGTGTCCCCGAGGCGTCGGGCTCCCAGGTCGCCGTGGTCAGGCCGAGGGGGGCGAACAGCTGCTGGCGGGGCAGGTCGGCGTCCGGGGTGTCGGCGAGGTGGGTCAACACCCCGCACAGGATGTTGGTCGACCCGCTCGAGTACTGCTGGTAGGTGCCCGGGGGGTGCGCCAGGGGCTGGCTCGCGGCAAACCGTGCCATGTCGGGCTCGGCGTACAGCATCTGGGTGATGGGGGTGCCGAGCGCGTAGGTCTCGTCCCACTTCAGGCCGCTCGTCATCCGCAGCAGCTCGTCGATGCTGATGTCCTTGCGCCCGTCGGTCCACTCCGGCCGCAGGCCGGTGTCGGTGATCGCGACCCGGCCGTCGAGCACCATCCGGCCCAGCATCAGGCTGGTGACGCTCTTGCCCATCGACCAGCCGAGCTGCGGGGTGGTGGAGTCGAACCCAGACGCATACCGCTCGCCGACCAGCTGGCCGCCACGCAGCACCACGATGCCGCGGGTGCCGAGCCGCTGCCGCCCGGACGAGGACAGGTCGTCGCCGAAGGCGCGCCCGATGGCCGCGTCGACCTGGGCGTCGGGCTCCGGGGCCGGCGCCTCCTCCAGTGGGTTGGTGTCGGCGACGACCTTGGTCGCCTCTCCGAGGTTGGGACGCTCCGTGGCCAGCGTGCAGCCGAAGCCGCGGGTGAACCAGGCCTTCTGGGTGGACAGGGTGAACAGGATCTGCGACGTGCTCGAGCCGCCGGCCTCGTTGACGTAGCCGGTGAGGAAGGGCACGAGGGGGTTGTCCGGCAGGTCGGACTCGGGGTCGTCACGGCCGGCCACGAGGGTGACGGCGCAGGAGTTGTGCGCCGCGTAGCCCGTGCCGGTCTTCAGCAGCGGTCGGGCGTAGAAGTACCCGGCCACGGCGGCCGCCAGGACCAGGACGAGGAGCACCGCAGCGATGCGGCGAACGAGGCGCATGGGCGGACGGTACCGTCCGTGGCCGGGAACGGGGCCGGATTCGGGCCCCTGACCGCGCCCACTAGCCGTTTCCCCCCAGGTCGGGCAGGGTAGTCATCGGCAGAGAGGAATCCCCGGGGGACGGGGCCCTCGACCTGAGGAGTGGGGACATGAGCATCGACGACGCCATCCGGACCGACCTCGACACCGATCTCGCGCAGCTGCGGGCCGCTCTGGCCCGGCGGCAGTGGCCCGCCACCCAGGACGACATCTTGGCGCAGCTGGTCTCGCGGCACGAGCGCGCCCGGCTGCTCTGGCGGGCGGCGGCGCTCGACCACAGCCGCACCTACGGAAGCGCCGACGAGGTGTGCGACGACATCTCCCGCCGGGCCGACGCACGGATGCCGCCACCCCCCGGTCGCTGACGGGTTCGCGCATACTGGCCCTGTCCCGGGGCTGTCGTCCGCGTCCCCGGTGAACCAGGAGGATGCCGTGACCGACCAGCAGCTCGAGTCGATGATGCCGCGCGCCCACACCCGGGGCGCCGACACCCGCCGGGCCGGCAGCTCGGGGTCGACCGACCTGCTCGCCATCGCCGAGGCGCTGCAGGCCGTCACGGGGCGGGCCAGCGGGGCCGGCGCCCGGCCCCCGCTCGACGAGCTGGTGAACGCCACGCTCGAGCAGCTCCCGGTGGCGACCTCGGTCAGCGTCACCGTGCTGCGCGGCGGCCGGTTCCGCACCGCCTCGAGCACCGACGACGTCGCCCTGCGGGCTGACGCGCTGCAGTACGAGATCGGCAGCGGCCCGTGCGTCGACGCCATCCTCGACGACAACGTCTACGTCACCGACGACGTCGCGCACGATGACCGCTGGCGGCAGTGGGGGGAGCGGGTGAGCGCCGAGCTGGGGCTGCACAGCGTGCTGGCCTACCGGCTCACCCTGCTCGACGAGTCCGAGGCGGTCGCGGCGCTCAACGTCTACTCCGACCGGCCCGGCGCCTTCGACGACCACGCCATCGGCACCGGCCTGGTGCTCGCCACCCACGGTTCGCTGCTGGTGACCGCGCAGCTGGCGCGCGACAAGGCGGCGAACCTGCTGCGGGCCATGGAGAGCAACCGCGAGATCGGGGTCGCCATGGGCATCCTGATGCACCGTCACCGGCTCGACCGTGAGCAGGCGTTCGCCGTGCTGCGGGTGGCCAGCCAGGACTCCAACCGCAAGCTGGCCGACGTGGCCAGCGAGGTCGCCGACACCGGCATGCTCGAGATCCGCCGGTGGCCGGCGCCCACCGGCGGTGAGCCGGCGCCGGGCTGACGGCTCGGCGCGGCTGACGCAGCCCGCGCGGCTCGGTGCGGCTCAGGCGTGGGGGGTGGCCGCGACGACCTCCAGCTCGGGCGGCGCCTCGACCGCCAGCACCTGCCCGGTCGCCGACACCTCGACGGCGACCGGCAGGCCACCGACCCGGATGCCGTCCACCCGCACCGCCCCGCAGGGTGGGTCGGGTAGGGGTGAGAGCAGCAGCCGGCCGCCCGGTGCGTCGGCCCGCAGGCCAAGCACGGTCGAGACCACGAGCCCGGCCGAGGCCGCGGCCCAGGCCTGGGGGCGGCAGCTCGCGGGGTAGGGCGCGGGCCGCCCGCCGACCGGCTCGGCCCCGAACAGCTCGGGCCACCGGTAGCCGCTGGCGGCCGCGACGTCGACCAGCGCCGCCACCGCCCGCCCCGCCTCGCGCGGGTGCCCGCTGCGGGCCAGCCCGTGGGCGCAGATCGCGGTGTCGTGAGTCCACACCGAGCCGGTGTGGTAGCCCAGCGGGTTGTAGGCGGGGTTGTCGGCCGACAGGGTGCGGATGCCGAGCGGCCCCAGCATGTCCGGCGCGCCCAGCGTGGCCGCCACCCGTGCGGACTCACCGGTGCTCAGCAGGCCGGTGCCCAGGGTGTGGCCCATGTTGCTGCCGACGCCGTCGACGGGCTGCCCGGCGCCGTCGAGCGCCATCGACAGCCGTGGACCGGCCGGCCCGTCGACCCAGAACCGCGAGCGCACCCGCTCGGCGAGGGCGTGCGCCCAGGCGCGCCACGCGGTGCCGTCCTCGCCGAGGACGCCCTCGAGGAGGTCGGCGGCCCCCAGGGCCGCCTCGACGGCATACGCCTGGGTCTCGACCAGGGCGATCGGCCCGCGCGCGATGGCCCCGGATGCCGTGCGCATGGCGTCGCCGGAATCCTTCCAGCCCTGGTTGGCCAGCCCGGTGCCCGAGGCGTCGTGGTAGCGGAGCAGCCCGTCGTCCGTGCTCTCGCAAGCCATCCGCATCCAGCCCAGGGCCGCATCGAGGGCCGGCCGCAGGTCGAGTACGTCGGCGGGGTCGAGCCCCCACCGCCACGCGTCGTGCAGCAGGCAGACCCAGAGCGGGGTGGCGTCGACCGTGCCGTAGTAGACCGGCGGCAGGGCGAGCTTGCCGGGGTCGACGAAGGCGGTGCGGCGCACCTCGTGCAGGATCTTGCCCGGCTCCTGCGCCGAGGCGACGTCGTGCGTGGTGCCCTGCCGCCGGGCGAGGGCCCGCAGGGTGCCGCGCGCCAGCTCGGTGCCGAAGGGCAGGGACATCCGGGCCGCCCAGATCGAGTCGCGCCCGAAGAGGGTGAGGTACCAGGGCGACCCCGCGGCCGCGAACACGTCACCCTCGTCGAGCGGGTCGGTGAGCAGCAGGTGTTGCAGGTCGACCAGCGAGCTGTGCACCGTGGCGGCCAACCGGGAGTCCTGAGAGGTGACGCGCACGGCATCCCAGCCGACCCGGCCGGCGCCCGCGCCGGCATCGAAAGGGGTGGGGGCGGTGCGCTCGGCCGACACCTCGACCTCGAGCGTGGCGCTCGACCCCGGGGGCAGGACGACGGGCCAGGTGACGGCCAGCCGGTCGTCGCTGGCGCTCACGACGGCACCGCCGGCCACCAGCCTGGTGGCGTGGCGGGCGTCGCCCCAGCCGCCACTCGCACCGCCGGGGGCGAGGATCGGCAGCGCGGGCCCGGGAGACTCCCCGTACTTGACCTCGTGCAGCTCGGCGCCGTCGCCGCGGGCCTCGAGCACGACCTCGCACCGCACCTCGTCGCCCGCCCGCGAGGTCACCGTGACCTCCTCGGTCATCCCCCCGTCGCGCAGGAACCGACGACGCCGCACCTCGACGGTGGGGTCCGGCCCGGGGTCGCCGACGTTGCGGGCGAGCAGCAGGCACGAGGTGCTCGGGCCCGAGGTCGCGGCGACGACCGGGACCGGGCGGACGCCGTCGACGGTGAGCACCAGGTGGTCGAGCACCCTGCGGTCGTCGACATAGAGCCCAGCCGCCGACTGGCCCTCGGCGCCGGCCTCGAGGTCGCCCGAGCGGTGCGACAGGCAGGTGACGTTGCCGTGCACCGCCACCTCGAGCTCGTGGAGCCAGGGCTGGCGCGAGCGCACCGGTGCGGTCGGGGGGGCGTCGGTCATCGGGACCCCTCTCGGCGGTATTCCGGACGGAGGTGTTGACAGGGCGATGTGACGGGAGGCACAGTGTTCAGCCTATCGATTTGATCGTTCAAATCAAGGGCACGCCTCGATCTGAACGATCCAAGAGCAAGGGGCGACGATGAAGTCGGACGGATCGCAACAGCGCGTCACGATCCTCGACGTAGCCCGGCAGGCCGCCGTGTCGCGCCAGACCGTCAGCAACGCGCTGACCCACCCGGCCCGGGTGCACCCCGACACGCTCGAGCGGGTCATGGCCGCGATCGACCAGCTCGGCTACCAACCCTCGTCGTCGGCACAGTCGCTGCGCGCCCAGCGCTCCGGGGCGGTGGGGGTCGAGGTCAACACCCTGGGGCCGCGCTCGCACAACGAGACGATGGCGCCCTTCCTCGCGGCCCTGGGCATGCGCGCGGGCTCGCTCGGCGCGCACATCGTGCCCTTCGGCTCGCCCGAGAGCACTCCGATGCTCGAGGGCTACCGGCTGATGCGGGCCCGTGGCCTGGTCGACGCGTTCGTCCTCGCCGACACCCACCACGGCGACCCGCGGCCGCCCTGGCTGGAGGAGAACGGCATCCCGTTCGCCGCGTTCGGCCGGGTCTGGGACGACCCGACCAACACCTGCTGGGTCGACGTCGACGGGGCCGCAGGCACCCGGGCGGCCGTCGCCCACTGCGTGGCCGCCGGGTACGGCACGATCGCCTTCCTCGGCTGGCCGCAGGGCTCGGTCGTCGGTGACGACCGGCGACTGGGCTGGGCCCGGGGCTGTGCGACCGCCGGTGCCGAGCACGCCGGCCCGCAGGCCACGGCGCCCCAGGAGCTCGACGCCGCCCGTGACGCCGCGCGGCTGCTGCTGCGCGAGGTCGGGCCCGGTGACGCGGTGGTGTGCGCCTCCGACATCCTCGCGCTCGGCGTGCACCACGAGCTGCTCACCGCCGGGCTGCGGCCCGGCCTCGACGTCGGCGTCGTCGGCTTCGACGGTTCCGAGACCGCCGCCATGCACCACCTCACCAGCGTGGCCCAGCCACTCGACGCGATCGCCGAGCAGGTGCTCGTGCTGCTCGACGACGCCATGGCCGGCCGCCCCCGGCCGGAGACCGGGGTGCTGCTCGAACCGGCCCTGGTCGTCGCCCGCAGCACCGACCGCAGCGTTGGCCCTGGCACCGACCGCCGCACCCAGACCCCCTGACCACCACCGAAACCATTGACCGACAAAGGAGTCCTCATGCACCGCACCCGTCGCACCGCGGCCCTCGCCCTCGTCCTCGGCGGCACCCTGTTCGCCTCCGCCTGCGGAGGCGGTGGCGGGTTCAAGGAGGAGGGCGCGTCGAGCGCCCCGGCATCCGCCAAGGGCCCGGCCGACCTCAAGATGCTCATCGCCAGCTCGGGTGACGCCGAGACCAACGCGGTCAAGGCCGCCGCTGACGCCTGGGCGAAGAAGTCCGGCAACACGGTGACGGTCACCGTGGCCAGCGACATGAACCAGCAGCTCGCCCAGGGGTTCGCCAGCGGCAGCCCGGCCGACGTGTTCTACATGGATGCCGCGCGCTTCGCCGACTACGCGAAGAACGGCAGCCTCTACCCCTACGCCGACCAGGTCAGCGACAACAACGACTTCTACGAGTCGCTGCGCAAGACCTTCACCTTCGACGGCAAGCAGTACTGCATCCCGAAGGACTTCTCGACCCTGGCCCTGCAGATCAACACCGACTCGTGGAAGAAGGCCGGCCTGACCGACGCCGACATCCCGACCACCTGGGACCAGCTCGAGGCCGTGTCGAAGAAGCTGACCACCAAGGACCAGGTGGGCCTGGGCATCGGCGTCGGCATCGACCGGCTCGGCGCGTTCATCGTGCAGAACGGCGGGTGGTGGCTCAAGGAGGACGGCAGCGCCCCCGCGGCGAACAGCCCCGAGGTCACCCAGGCGCTGGAGTGGGTTCAGAAGAACGTCAAGGCCGGCAACTTCAAGATGTCCAACCAGCTCGACTCCGGTTGGGGCGGCGAGGCGTTCGGCACCGGCAAGGCCGCCATGACCATCGAGGGCAACTGGATCAAGGGCGCCGCGAAGAACGACTACCCGAAGCTCAACTACAAGACCGTCGAGCTGCCGGCCGGCCCCAAGGGCAAGGGCACGCTGCAGTTCACCCAGTGCTGGGGCGTCGCCTCCGACTCCAAGGCGCAGGCCCAGGCCGTCGACCTCGTGAAGTCGCTGACGACCGTCGACCAGCAGATGAAGTTCGCCGACGCCTTCGGGGTCATGCCGAGCCGCCAGTCGGCCGCCGACCAGTACAAGGCCAAGTTCCCCGAGGACGCCCCGTTCATCGCCGGTGGCGAGTACGGCCACGGTCCGATCAACGCGCCCGGGATGGAGCAGGTCGTGGCCGACCTGAACTCCAAGCTCGAGAGCTTCGGCGGGGCGAACATCCCGCAGGTGCTCCAGAGCTTCGACACCAACGCCAGCGCAGCGCTCGGAAAGTGAGCACCACCAACACCGCCCTGGAGCCCGTCACCGCGCGGGCTCCGGGGAAGGGCCGGGGCGGCGGCAAGGGGCAGGGCCAGCGCCAGTCGGTGGCGGGGTGGCTGTTCGTCACCCCCACGCTGGCCGTGCTCGGGCTCTTCCTGGTCATCCCGATCGTCATGGCGCTGTGGGTGTCGTTCACCGACTGGAACGGCCGGGGCAGCCCGTTCTCCTCCCGCGTCAACCTCGTGGGGGCCCAGAACTACGCGGCCCTGCTCACCGAGCCGGGCCTGTCGCGGCAGGACTTCATGCTCTCGCTGCGCAACACCTTCTACTACGTCATCGGGGTGGTGCCGCTGCAGACGATCCTGGCGCTGACCCTGGCCGTGATCGTCAACCAGCGCTTCCTCAAGGGCCGCACCTTCTTCCGCACGGCGTTCTACTTCCCGTCGGTGGTGTCGTCGGTCGCGATCTCGCTGGTCTTCCTCTTCCTGTTCACCGGCACCGGCGCGGTCAACCAGTTCCTGTCGATCTTCGGCATCGACGGGCCGACGTGGTTCTCCGATCCGCGAGGGCTCATCCACCTCGTGGGTGACTGGCTCGGGCTGTGGAACGGGAGCAGCCCACCTGCGGCGCTCGAGAACACCCAGGTCATGAGCCTGTCGCTGTGGGAGTGGATCAGCGGGCCGTCGGTGGCGATGAGCGCGATCATGCTGCAGGTGGTCTGGACCACCGCCGGCACCTTCATGCTGATGTTCATCGCCGGGCTCCAGGACCTCCCCACCGAGGTCGAGGAGGCGGCGATGGTCGACGGTGCCAACAAGTGGCAGCGGTTCCGCGCGGTCACCCTGCCGCACCTGCGCCCGACGATCCTGCTCGTCGTCACCCTCGGGGTGATCGGCACCTGGCAGGTCTTCGACCAGATGTACGTCATGACCCAGGGAGGACCGGCCAAGACCACGCTGACGCCCGCGTACCTGTCGTACACCGCGGCCTTCAACCAGAACCAGTGGGGACAGGGCGCCGCGATGGCCTTCCTGCTCTTCGTGCTGATCTTCGTGCTGACCAGCATCCAGCGGTACTTCCTGCGCGACAAGGACGCCGCGAAGCAGCACAAGGCCGAGCGGGCCCAGCGCAAGGCGGCGAAGAAGAGGGTGACGGCATGACCCAGCCCACCGTCGGCAGCAACGTCAGCGAGGAGGCCCGGGCCCGCGGGGCGATGGCCAACCAGTCGCTCGCGACCCGGCCGCCCTCCGGCGACGGCGGTTCCGTCGTCGCCCGCAGCAGCCCGGTGAAGAAGGTCGTCGTCTACGGCGCCCTGCTCCTCTTCGCGCTGGTCTACATCTACCCGTTCGTCGTCCAGGTCTCGACGGCCTTCAAGACCAACGGGGATGCCGTCGCCAACCCGCTCGCGATCATCCCCGACCCGATCACCACGGCGGCCTTCGAGCGGATCGCCCAGACCGACTTCCCCCGCTGGTTCATGAACTCGGTCATCGTCACCGTGTTCGTCACCCTCGGCCGGGTCTTCCTCGACTCGCTGGCCGGCTACTCGCTGGCCCGGCTGAAGTATCGCGGTCGCGACGCCGTCTTCACGGCGATCCTGGCCGTGATGGCCGTGCCCGGCATCGTGCTGCTGATCCCGAAGTTCCTGGTGCTCAACTACCTCGGCATCTACAACACCTACCCCGCGCTCATCGTGCCGCTGCTCGTCGACGCGGCCGGGGTGTTCATCATGAAGCAGTTCTTCGAGTCGATCCCGCCCTCGGTCGAGGAGGCCGCGCGCATCGACGGCGCGGGCACCTTCCGGATCTTCTGGTCGATCGTGCTGCCGATGGCCAAGCCGGCGGTCATCACGCTGACGATCCTGAGCTTCCAGGGGTCGTGGAACGAGCTGGCGCACTTCATCATCGCCACCGACGACCCCAACCTGTTCACGCTGACCCGTGGGGTGGGCCAGCTGACCTCGGGTGGGCTGGGCTCGGGCAACCAGTACCCGATCTCGATGGCCGCGGCGCTGCTGATGACCATCCCGACGGCGATCGTGTTCATCATCTTCCAGCGCCAGTTCACCCAGGGCGCCAACGCCGGGGCCGAGAAGGGCTGACGGCCCGGCATCCCAGCTGAGTTGGGTGCTGAAGTGGTCGCTCCGGCAACCGTTTCGGCACCCGACTCGAGGTTGATGCGCCCCAGCTGTCGCATTCGGGCCTCCTCGCTCGTGGAGAGGGTGAGGGCACGGCACTACGGTCGGGTCCGACACCCGTGAACGAGGAGAACGCCAATGACCCAGTACCTGCTGTCCGTCTGGCACGACAAGGACGCCACCCCGGAGGACATCTACCCCGACCCGGCCGAGCGCGAGGCGGCGTACGCGGCGACTGGGGCGTTCAACGAGGAGCTCCGGAAGAGCGGCAACTGGGTGTTCGCCGGCGGCCTGCACTCGCCGAGCACCGCCACCGTGGTCGACGGCACCGGTGACGAGCCGGTCACCACCGACGGGCCGTTCAGCGAGGCCAAGGAGCAGATCGGCGGCTTCTGGGTGGTCGAGGCCACCGACCTCGACGAGGCGCTGGCCCTCGCGGCCCGCGGCTCCCAGGCCTGCCGCGGCAGGGTCGAGGTCCGGCCCTTCCAGGGCTGAGCGACCCGTGACGGATGCCGGTGCCGCCCGGGTGGTCGAGGACGTCTACCGTGCCGAGTTCGGCACAGTGGTGGCCTCGCTCGCCGGGCGGTTCGGCAGCCTCGACCTCGCCGAGGAGATGGCCCAGGAGGCCTTCGTCGAGGCGGTGCGCCGCTGGCCCACCGAGGGCGTGCCGCCCAACCCGGGCGGTTGGCTCACCGTGGTCGCGCGCAACAAGGCTCTCGACCGGCTGCGCCGCGAGTCGACCCGACAGGCCCGCCACGAGGAGGCCGAGATGCTCGCCGCCGCCGAGGACCCCGCTGCCCCGGTCACCTCGGTGACCGACGAGCGGCTGCGCCTGATCTTCACCTGCTGCCACCCGGCGCTGGCCCCCGAGGCCCAGGTGGCGCTGACCCTCCGGCTGCTCGGCGGGCTCACCGTGCCCGAGATCGCCAACGCCTTCCTGGTGCCCGAGCGCACCATGGCGCAGCGGATCACCCGGGCCAAGCGCAAGATCGCCGCCGCCAACATCCCCTACCGGGTGCCGCGCGACCACGAGCTCCCCGCCCGGCTGCGCGGGGTGCTCGCGGTGATCTACCTCGTCTTCACCGAGGGCCACCTGCCCGGCTCGGGGAGTGACGGCATCCGTGACGACCTGTGTGCCGAGGCCATCCGGCTGGGCCGGGTGCTGCGTGGGCTGATGCCCGACGAGCCGGAGGTCGCCGGGCTGCTCGCGCTGATGCTGCTCACCGACGCGCGGCGGGCGGCCCGGCTGGATGCCGGGGGCGCGCTGGTCACGCTCGACGTGCAGGACCGCGCCCTCTGGGACCGCGACACCATTGCCGAGGGACACGCCCTGGTGCGGGAGTGCTTGCGCCGCAACCGGCCTGGGCACTACCAGCTGCTCGCCGCGGTGAACGCGGTGCACACCGACGCGGCGACCGCCGCCGACACCGACTGGTCGCAGGTGCTCGCGCTCTACGACCAGCTGTATGCCCTGTCGCCCACCCCCGTCGTGGCCCTCAACCGGGCCGTCGCGCTCGCGGAGGTGAGCGGTCCGGCATCCGCGCTGGCCGTCGTCGACGGGCTCGGGCTCGACGGCTACCACCCCTACCACGCCACCCGCGCCGACCTGCTGCGCCGGCTCGGCCGGCATCCCGAGGCGGTCGCCGCCTACGACCGGGCGATCGCCCTGGCCGCGAACCCCGCCGAGCAGGCCTTCCTCGGCGGCCGGCGCGACGCGCTCAGCTGAGGCGGCTGACCCCGGCGTCTCCGCTGCCTCCGGCGTCGACGAGCACGAGGGTGGCGAACCCCAGCACCCCGCGGTAGCCGCCCAGCCAGGCGTCACGGTGCGCCCGGGCCGCGCCCAGCGCCTCCGCCCGGTCGTCGGGCGCGCGGCCCTCGGCGAGCGACCAGTCGGCCAGCGAGCCGGTCCACGACCACTCGTACTCGTCCCACTCCGCGAGCGTGCTCACGTGCCCGTGCGCCACCTCGTAGCCGTGGTCGCCGGCGAGGGCGACCAGCCCGGCCAGGTCGGGGAGCTCGTCGGCGGTGGCCTCGAGGGCGACGAGCGCCGCGTCGGTGGGCGGCGCGTCCCAGATGGCGTCGCCCTGCTCGAGCACGGGCGACGGGGTGGTGGGCGTGGGCGAGGTGGCTGATCTCATGGCGCTGCACCGGGTTCACTGTCGAGGTCGCACGGCGGCCGCGCAACTGCGGGCCACCGAGGCGCGTTACCGTGTGCCCACGTCGCCCGCGCTCGCGCCGGCGCGACGACCCGACCGGAGGAGAAGGTGCCGTGGCTGGTGGCCTGGTCGCCCTGCTCGATGACATCGCCGCGATGGCCAAGCTGGCCGCGGCATCGGTCGACGACGTCGCTGCTGCCGCCGGCCGGGCGAGCGCGAAGGCCGCGGGCGTGGTGGTCGACGACACCGCCGTCACGCCGCGCTACGTGCAGGGGCTGACTCCCGACCGCGAGCTGCCGATCATCCGGCGCATCGCGCTCGGCTCGCTGCGCAACAAGCTGCTCATCATCACCCCGGCCGCCTTGCTGCTCAGCCAGTTCGTGCCGTGGCTGCTGACCCCCATCCTGATGCTCGGCGGCACCTACCTCTGCTACGAGGGCGCCGAGAAGATCGCGGAGTTGGTCGCGGGCCACGAGCACGCCGAGGAGGAGGTCGTGCTCGACCCCGCCGAGCGCGAGAAGACGGTGACGACCGGCGCCATCCGCACCGACTTCATCCTCTCCGCCGAGATCATGGTGATCGCGCTCAACGAGGTCTCCGACGAGCCGTTCGTGTCGCGCGCGGTCATCCTGGTGATCGTCGCCATCCTCATCACGGTGCTCGTGTACGGCGTGGTCGGCCTGATCGTGAAGATGGACGACATCGGCCTGCACCTCGCTGGGCGGAACTCCGGCACGGCGCGCAGGGTCGGCCGCGGCATGGTGGCGGGGATGCCCAAGCTGCTGTCGGCGCTGTCGACGATCGGCATCGTGGCGATGCTGTGGGTGGGCGGCCACATCCTGCTCGTCGGTGTCGACGAGCTCGGCTGGCACACCCTGTACGACTGGGTGCACCACGCCGAGGAGGCCGTCGGCGGCGGGGCGCTCGGCTGGTGCGTCAACACCCTCGCGTCAGCGGTCATCGGCCTGGTCGTGGGGGCGGTGGTCGTCGCGGTCGTGACCGGCATCCAGCGGGTCCGTTCCGCGAAGGGCTCCGGGGCCACCTCGGCCCACTGACCGCCACGAGCACCGACGAGGTGGCGCCCCCTGCATCACCGCAGCCGCGGCCGGAGTCTCCGGTGATGCAGGAGGCGCGGTAGAGCGCACGCGGTGCATCACCGCAGCCGCGGCCGGAGTCTCCGGTGATGCAGGGGGCGCGGTAGAGCGCGCGCGGTGCAGCACCCCAGGTGGGTGTCCGGGCGGCCACCCCCGAACGTCGCGTGGCTCAGCTCGACGGCGCCGCCTTGCGCAGCTTCTCGAGGAGCGGCCCGGCCGCCTTCTCGAGGAACGCCTGCTGGTGCTCGCCGCCCACCTGCACGAGCGCGACGTCGGTGAACCCGGCCTCCCACCAGGGGCGCACGGCCTCGACGACGGCGTCGAGGTCGGGTCCGCAGGGGATCTGCTGGGCGACGTCCTCGGGGCGAACGAACTGGCTGGCCCCGGAGAAGCCCATCGGGGTCGGCAGGTCGGAGTTGACCTTCCAGCCGCCGGCGAACCACCGGAACTGCTCATGGGCCCGCTCGACCGCGGCATCCTCTGAGGGGTCCCAGCAGATCGGGATCTGCCCCACGCCACGTGCGCCCGAGCCGATCGGCTTGTCCGACACGGCGTTCCAGCCGTCGACGAGCTCCTTCTCGGGCTGCACGGCGACGAGGTGGTCGGCCAGCGGGGCGAACCGCTCGACGCCCTTGTCGCCGCTGAGGGCCACGCCGATGCCGACCGGCACGTCGGGCAGATCCCAGATGCGGGCCGACTCGACGTCGAAGTGCTCGCCGCGGTAGTCGACGAGCTCGCCGGTGTGCAGCTCGCGGATGATCTCGATCGCCTCGGTGAGCATCTCCTGTCGGACCGAGACCGCCGGCCACCCGGCGCCGACCACGTGCTCGTTGAGGTTCTCGCCGCTGCCGAGGCCCAGGGTGAACCGGCCCTCGGCGAGGATCTGCAGGGTCGCGGCCTTCTGGGCGACGACGGCAGGGTGGTAGCGCAGGGTCGGGCAGGTCACGTAGGTCATCAGGTCGACCCGGCTGGTGGCGTGGGCCACCGCGCCGAGCACGGTCCACGCGTACGGCGCGTGCCCCTGCTCGGTGAGCCACGGCGAGTAGTGGTCGCTCGACACGAGCAGGTCGAAGCCGGCATCCTCGGCGCGCACGGCGGCGTCGACGAGCTCGCGCGGGCCGCTCTGCTCGGTCATCAGGGTGAATCCGAACCGGGTCACGGGATCTCCTTCACTCAGAGGGTCTGTGCCCGTGCCCTACCCCGGTCTCGCCCGCACACCCGTGCCCGTCGAAGGTCGGGCCGGATGCCGTGCCGCCGGGAATGCCCCCGCCCGCCCACTGCGTTGGCGACCCCATGACCACTTGGGGCTTCATCGGAAGCGGAAACATCGGCAGCACCGTGGCGCGGCTCGCGGTCGACGCCGGCAATGACGTCGTGCTCAGCAACAGCCGCGGGCCGGAGACGCTCGCCGAGCTGGTTGCGGAGCTGGGCCCGCACGCCCGGGCCGCCACCCCCGAGGAGGCGGCCGGCGCCGCTGACATCGTCGTGGTGACCGTGCCGCTGAAGGCCCGCGGCGACCTGCCGCACGCCGCGCTGGCCGGCAAGGTCGTCATCGACACGATGAACTACTACCCGCAGCGCGACGGCGAGGTGCCCGAGCTCGAGGACGAGTCGACCACGACGTCCGAGCTGCTGCAGGCGCTGGCCCCCGACGCGAAGGTGGTCAAGGGCTTCAACAACATCTTCGTGCAGCACCTCGCCGTGCTCGCCCGCCCCAGCGGGGCCGACGACCGCAGCGCCTTGGCCATCGCCGGCGACGACGTGCAGGCCAAGGAGGTCGTGCGGGTGGCGCTCGACGAGATCGGCTACGACACTGTCGACCTCGGGCCGCTCGCTGAGGGCTGGCGCACCCAGCGCGACACCGCCGCCTACGGATCGATGTACGCCAAGGACCCGGCCGACTGGACCCAGGGCGCCCGCCCGGCCGACCAGGATGCCGTGGCTGCCGCCGCCCTGCGCGCTCGCCGCTACCGCGACGCCTGAGGCTGCGTGCCGGGCTCGGCCGTGGCGAACCACCCCGACGGGCCGAGCTCGGCGCCCATGCGTGGGACGTACTGGTCGAAGTAGATGCGGGCGATGAGCTCGCGTCGGCTGCGCACGTCGGCCTTGTCGAACACCGACTTCAGGTGGTCCTGCACCGTGTACGTCGACACGTGCATCGTCGCGGCGATCTCCTTGGTGTCGACGCCCTGCAGCACCAGCTGGGTGACGTCGCGCTCGCGCTGGGTGAGGTCGAAGGCGGCGACGACCAGGGGGACGATCTCGGGCGGGCGTGCTTCCTCCACGGTGACCACGACGTCGCCGCTCGCGCCCCCCGGCCCGAGCAGCGGCGTCGCGTGCAGCACCAGCCACATGCCGCTGCGGGCACGGACCCGGCTGCGCGGCGGGACGGTCGTCTCGCCGCGGGCGTAGCGGCGTGCGGCCGCCACCAGTGAGGTGACGATGCCGGTCCAGCGCACGGTGTTCGTGGCGCACTCGAGCTCGCCCAGCCGCTGCTCGGCACCCATGCTGGTCTGCCTGATCTCGTCGTCGGACCCCACGATGAGCACGGTCGGCCCAGCGGCCGCGGGTGGAGGCGCCGACGTGGCCGTCCGCGCCAGCAGCCCGGTGCGCATCCCGGCAGCGAAGGCCGCCGAGAGCGACCCCGCGAAGTCGATCTCGCCCTGCTCGAAGGGCCCCGACTCGGGGTCGCGGAAGAACGCGGCACCGCCCCACACCTGGGACCCACCGTCGCGGAAGACGACCCGCAGCTCGTCGCTGTAGCCGAAGTGCGGCTTCATGAACGAGCTCAGCCGGTTCGACCGCTCGGTGTCACCGCCGTAGACGGCGTGCACCCCGGCGGCCGGGATGCCGGCCTGCGACAGCGCGCTGAAGGCCGTGGGCTCGATCGAGCCGTACTCGAGGAGCCCCCACTCGTGGTCGTGGCTGTCGCGGCCGAACAGGTCGCCGTACTTGCGGGTGCCGGTGAGCAGCTCGGTGCTCGGGTCGACGGTGGCGAGGCAGGCGGCGACGTAGGGCACCGCACGGTGCAGCGAGTCGACGGCCTCGGCGAGGAAGGTGTCGATGTCGAGACCGGCGCGGGCCACGACCTCGACGTCGCGGCGCACGCGCTCTCGGGTCAGTGCGCTGGCCATGCTCCGAGTGTGACGGAGGGCCGTGGCCGCGCGCCATCCCACAATTGTGGGATCTCGGCCCTCCCAGCCGGCCGGAGCAGGAAGTCCCCGGTCGCGCGGGATGGTGCAGCGACGCGGCCGGCGACCACGCTCCTCAGTCATGACCACCAGCACCGAGACCACAGCGGCGCGCAGCGCCGACATCACCATCCCCCCGCAGGCTCCCCTCGACCCGACCGGGCGCCTCGTGCACGCCGACGACTGCGCGGCGCAGCTCGCCCTCGCCCTCGCACACCTCGAGGACGCCCTCACCAGGGCGGGCCTGGCTCCGGCCGAGCTCGCCTACGTCACGGTGCGCACCACCGACGTCGGGGCCGTCGCGGGTGTGCTCGACACGCTCACGGAGCGGCTTCGCGAGGTCGAGGCTGCCCCGGCCGTACGGGTCGAGGCGGTCGACGCCCTGAGCGTGCCGGGCCAGCTCGTCGACCTGCTCGCGCGGGCGGTCAGCACCGTCACCACGACCAGCACCACCATCGCCGGCACGGGCACACCGTGCGACCACGAGAAGGAGAAGGACAGCACGATGAGCGTCGAGACCACCCTCGAGCAGAGCACGACCCGACCATCCGCCGAAGCCCTGCGCGGGCTCTGCGGCGGAGCGGTGCACCTGCCGGGCGACCCCGGCTACGACACGGCGCGGATGCCGTGGAACGTCGCCGTCGACCAGCGACCGGCCGCCGTGGCCCTGCCGCGAACCGTGGACGACGTGCGCGACCTCGTGCGCGCCGCGCGCGCCGCCGGCCTGCGCGTGGCCCCGCAGAGCACCGGGCACGGCGCCGGCCCCCTCGCCGAGGGGCAGCTGGACGACGTCGTGATCGTGCGCACCTCCGAGATGGCCGCGGTGTCGGTCGACCCGGTCGCCCGGGTCGCCCGGGCCGAGGGGGGCGCCCTCTGGCAGGATGTCGTCGCCGTCGTCGCCCCGCACGGTCTCGCCGCCCTCCACGGGTCGTCACCCGACGTCGCCGTCGCCGGCTACACCCTCGGCGGCGGCCTGAGCTGGTACGCCCGCAAGTTCGGACTCGCCACGAACAGCGTGACGGCGGTCGAGCTCGTCACCGCGGGCGGTGAGCTCGTGCGGGCCGACGCCCACCAGCACCAGGACCTGTTCTGGGCACTGCGCGGCGGGGGCGGCAGCTTCGGGCTGGTCACCGCCATCGAGTTCCGGCTGCACGAGATCGCCGACGTGTACGCCGGGATGCTCCTCTGGGACCGCGAACGTGCTCCCGAGGTGGTGCGCGCCTGGGCCGCCTGGTCGGTGACGGCACCTGACGAGGTCACGACCTCGATGCGGGTCATGAGCTTCCCGCCGATGCCCGAGCTGCCCGAGTTCCTGCGCGGCCGGCAGGTCGTCGTCATCGACGGGGCGGTGCTCACCGACGACTCGACCGCGCAGTCGCTGCTCGCGCCGCTGCGGGCGCTACGCCCTGAGATCGACACCTTCGGCCGGGTGCCGTCCGCCTCGCTCACCCGGCTGCACATGGACCCCGAGGGGCCGACGCCGGCCGTCGCCGGCACGACCATGCTCGAGCGGCTTTCCGAGGAGGCGGTGGTGGCCTTCCTCGCCGAGGTCGGGCCGGGGTCGACGACCTCGCTGCTGTCCGCTGAGCTGCGCCAGCTCGGGGGAGCACTGGGGCGACAGCACCCGGGCGCCGGGGCCCTGTCACGGCTCGAGGGTGCCTACGCCGGGTTCTTCGTCGCCATGGCTCCGACAGCGCAGCTGGCCGCGCAGGGGCGGGCCGACGCGGAACGGCTCGTGGCCGCGCTCGCGCCGTGGTCGAGCGGAAGGGCCCTGCTCAACTTCACCGAGCAGCGCACCGACACCGGCGCCGCCTACGACGCCGAGGCGTGGCACCGCCTGCGCGCGGTGCGCGCGTGCGTCGACCCGCACCAGCTCTTCGTGGCCAACCACCCGGTGACCGCACCGACAGCGAGGTGACCGGTGGGTGGCGCGGCGATCACTGCGGTGGCCGCCGCGCCGTCCGGCGGGCGACGACGAGCGAGCCGACCAGGAGCACTGCGCCGAGCGCCAGCGCGCCGACCCAGATGGCGACGCTTCGCCCGGCGGACGCGCCGAGCGCCGCGTACCCGACCGTGCCCGGGACGATGCCGACCGCGGTGCCCACGAGGAAGGCGCGCCGCGACACGGCGCTGACGCCGGCCCCGTAGTTGACGATCGTGAACGGCAGCACCGGTGTCAGCCGGGCCACGATGACCGCCGTGACACCCTGGCGGCGCAACACGTCCTCGACCCGGGCCAGCCGCGGGCCGGAGAGCTCGGCGACGGCGTCGCGCCCCAGCCGGCGGGCGATCGCGAAGCCCACCACCGCGCTGAGCATCGATGCCACCCACGAGATCGCGATGCCGCCGGCCAGGCCGAACAGCGCGCCCGCCACCCCGGACAGCAGGTTCTTGGACACCGGCACCAAGGTGAGCACCACGTGCAGCCCGACGTAGACCACCGGGCCCCACACACCGGTCGCCGCGATGGCCGCCTGCACGGCGCCGAGCTCGCCGCCGAGCAGCAGCCAGAGCAGGGCGCCCGCGATGACCACGGCCAGCCCCAGCCCCAGCAGGCGCAGCACGGCCGCCCGGGTGCTCGTCACCCGCTCAGCCTAGGAGCACCCCCTGAACCCGGCGCCCGCCGGAGGTATCACCGAGGCCCTGGCGGGACTCCTGAGGGCAGAACCGCGCCCACCCACGGCGTGCCACCGCACCGAGGACCGACCATGCCGCAGATCTGGATCGACACCTCCGAGCTCACCTACACCTGGTTCTGGCTGCCCGGCCACCTGCCCCACTTCGTCGACGGCTCGCCGCCCGGCGGTGTCGCGGTCGGCCTCGAGGTCGGGGGCTACGCCTTCCAGCAGACCCGCAACCGGGCCTGTGACCTGCGCTTCCGGGTCGAGGAGGACGGGACGGTCGACTATGCCGCCTCGCAGGACCACCTGTTGCAGGGTCGACGCACCAGCACCCTGAAGGTCGTGGGCGTGCCCGTGACGCTGAACCCGACCGGCTCGCCGGGCCCGGTGCTGCCGCTCTGGGGTGGCTGCCACGAGCCGCTCGACACCAACGAGCGCACCGTTCGGATTCCGCCCGGCCCGGCCTACACCATCCGGCTCGGCCTGGTTCCGAGCACCGTCGTGGAGTTCAGCGTGGCCGCCGACGGGCGGGTCGACTACCCGAGCGAGTACGAGCGCGCCCTGTCCGGCCGGGGCACCGGCTGCCTCACCGTCGACCTCGACACCGTGGGGCGTCACTGAAGGCGTCGTGAGCGCCAGGCCACCAGACAGGCCAGCACCATCACGGCCGTGACGATGGCGAACCCGAGCACGGGCAGCAGCGGCAGGGTGATGCCGATTGCGCCGCCGACGACCCAGAACGCCTGCAGGATCGTCTCCGACCACGAGAACACCCTGGCCCGCACGTGGTCCTCGACATCGCGCTGGATGAGCGCATCGAGGCTGAGCTTGGCGAGCTGCCCGAACAGCCCGGTCGCCAGGCCGAGCAGCACCAGGGTGGGCAGCGAGTAGAAGACCGCGGTGAGCAGCCCGGCCAGCACGGCGACTCCGGCCACGACGGTCGCGAGTCGCTCGGGCGCCGCGCTGCGCCGCCGGTTGCCGATGACCGACCCCAGGGCGTTACCCACGCCGGCGGCCCCGGCGACCATGGCCAGCACGGCCGGGCCCGACCACCCGGGCAGGGGGTGCTCGCGCATCAAGAAGGCGAGGAAGAGCGTGAGGAAGCCGCTCAGCAGGCGGGCGCCGGTGGTCAGCCAGAGCACGTAGCGCACCGCGGGCGGCAGGGCCCGCAGCCGCCGGGCTCCCCGGCCGGCCGACGGCATCGCCAGCGAGGCCTCGCCGGCCGGCCGGCCGTCGAGGTCGAGCTCGCCTGCGGTGGAGTCGACCCGGGCCGGCAGCCGGATGGCGAGCACGGTCGCGGCGATGTAGACCACGAAGGCCAGCCGCAGCGACCAGTCCGGGCCGATCCGCGACAGCCCGCCGGCCAGGCCTCCGCCGATCGCCATGCCGATGAGCCCGGCGATGGTCAGGCGGGAGTTCGCGGTGACCAGGCTGATGTCGCGAGGCAACAGGCGCGGCACGGCGGCCGCCCGCGCCACGGCATACGTGCGGCTCGCCACGAGGCAGCCGAGGGCGGCCGGGAAGAGCCACACGCTGTCCTCGACGACCGCGGTGGCGAGCACCCAGGCCAGGAACGCGCGGGTGGCCAGGGTGGTGCCGAGTGCCCAACGCCGGCCGTGTCGGAACCGGTCGAGCAGCGGCCCGATCAGCGGTGCCAGCAGCACGAAGGGCGCCATGGTCAGCACCAGGAACAGCGCGACCCGGCCGCGCGCCTCGTCGGTGGGCAGCGCGAAGACGGTGCCTGCGAGCGAGACGGTGAGGGCGGCATCCCCGGCGACGTTGACGGCGTGCAGCTCGGTGAGGCGGGCCAGGCCGGTGTCGGCGGCCCCGTCGGCGTCGGCGAAGCTGCGGAACCGGCGGCCCACGGCGGCCCCGCCACGCCCGACCCACCGGATGCCGGCCCGCCCGCCGCGCCCGACGCTGCGGCCCGCGCCGGCCACCCGGTGCCGCGAGGTCTGCGGCGCCGACGGCTGAGGTTGCTCGTGCTGCGTCATGACGCCTCGATCCTCTCCCGAACCGTCAGCGCCCGACCACTCCCACGCGCGGGTGTCCACTGGGAACGAGGCGGCGACAGGTCCTCGGCGCTAGCCGAGCAGGGCCACCTCGAGGTCGTAGGCCAACACCACGGCACGCGCCAGCTGCGCTTCCTGCTCGCCACTGAGGTACCCGACGGTGCGTCCGAGCGCATCGACCGGGACCGTGAGGACGTTGTCCAGGGACACCGCGCAGTCGTGATCCAACCCGTTGTCGGGCCCCACCAGGACCTCGCTGGACAAGCCCTTGATGGTGCTGGTGATCGGGGCAACAGTCACTTTGGTCATAGCGCCCCGCGCAGCCTCCCGGGTCAGGACGAGCGCGGGCCGGGTCTTGTCGAGGCCGACCAGGCAGATCTCGCGCACCAGCTCAGTCCTCGACCACGGCGTGCGTGCCGGTCCACTCGACCAGGTCGTCGAGCTCGTCGGCCGCACCCTGGGCACGCAGCATCTGCGCGTCCTGCTCGGCGGCCAGTCGTCGCATCTCGCGTTCCAGCGCGGACGCCACGAGCGCGGCCCTGCTCGGTGCCTTGCCGGTCGCGACGCTGCGGTCCAGGAAGGCGACCATGTCGTCGGGAAGGCGGATGGCGATCTGCGTGCTCATGCCGCCAAGGGTAGTCCGCTGCATCCCACAATGGGATGCAGCGCTGTCGTTTCCCAGCGTCAGCCGCCGAAGAGCCTGTCGCGCAGGGCGAGGCGGCGGCCTTCGTACCTCGCGTTCCGCCGGTGGGCGCGGTCCAGCCGCTTCTCGCCGTAGAACCGGCGGGCCCAGAACGACTCGGGCTTGGCCAGCCGCAGTGCGCCGATGTAGGAGAAGAGCGGCGCGGGCAGGCCGGCCAGGCCCATCACGAGCTTGCCCTTGAGCAGGCAGACGAAGCAGATCGCCACGTGGATCAGCACGGCCACGAAGAGGACCCACGCCCCGGCGTCGACGGTCGAGGTCTCGATGCCGATGGGGGACGTGCCGGTGAGGAGCACCAGACCGAACACCACGGCGATCATCACCGCGTCGATCGACTTCTTGCCCTCCTCCGACCAGTAGACGTCCTCGAGGTGCAGCCACAGCGCGAACTCGTCGAGCGCGAGAGCGGCACCGATGCCGAACAGGGTGGCCAGGATCTCGATCCACGGCGACTCCGGTCCGAACCGGAAGGTCAGCAGGCCCACGACGAGCACGAGGAGGATGCCCCAGACCTGGTGGTGCACGTGCACGCCGCCGATGTGCACGTCCTTGATCGGCCCCGACTCCTCGCCGTTCCCGGAGGCCTTGCGGTTCTTGATCCGGATGGTGACGAAGCGGGTGATGCCGTAGGCCACCACGAAGCCGATCAGCATCCACAGCGCGGGCGAACGCCCGGTGTCGACGATGTGGTCGACGTACCAGTTCCACATGCGGCCAGTGTGTACTCAGCCGGTCGAGGACGTGCCGAGAACGGCATCCACCGGCGGCGGGCCCGTGGGCGGCGTCATCCGGCTGCGGTTCACCGGGTGACCGCACCCCGAGCAGGAATGCGCCGAGCGCGTGGACGAGCGAGTGTGGGCGGCAGCCGGGGACACGCGACCATGGATGCTGGGTACGCGCGACGAGATGTGTCTCACGGCAGAATCACCGTACTGCTTGACTGTGCTGTGGCAACCCCGGCCTGGAGGATCTGAGATGACCGCAACCGCAGACGCGACCCGTCCCGCGGACGATCACGCGCCGCACCGTCGCAGTGCACCCGCAAAGGCGGCCCGTCATCCGGACGACCGGTGGCCCGACTGGCTGGCGGCGTTCACCTTCGTGTTGTCGGCGGCGGTCTTCCTCACCTGGCTGGTGCCCCCGCTGCACCGGTTCTTCGACGGCAGCGACGACCCCGTCTCGCTGGCGACCGTGCCCATCGTGCCCAACCTCGTCTACGCCGCCGTGCTCTTCGCCCTGGGCGTCGGCCTGCGCCGACGTCTGCGCTCCGCGTGGTGGGTCTTCGTCGTGCTCCTGCTCGTGCTGCCCTCCGTCGGCCGGGTCGTCTCACTGGCCGGCGCCGGCCGGGACGTGCTCGACGCCGTCGGCCTGGTCGTGGCCGCAGCCGTGCTCGGCGTGGCCGTGATCGCGTACCGCCAGTTCACGGCGCGCACGGCCCGCCGGGCCGGCCTGAGCGCCCTGCTGCTCTTCATCCTCGGCGCCATCGTCGTGTCGCTCATCGGCTCCTGGCTGCTGACCAGCTTCGCCAAGGACACCCGGGTCGGGGCCGGCGACGCGGTGGCGAACGTCCTGCTGGGCGACCTCGGGCTGATCGCCGCCCCGGGGGTCGTCGCTCCGATGTGGGTGCGGTTGCTGCTCAACCTGATGGGCGCGGCGGTCGTGCTCGGCAGCGCAGCAGTGCTCTTCCGGTCACCTGCCTACACCCGCACGCTCGGCGCCCCCGACGAGGCCGCCGTGCGGACGATGCTGCGCGAGCACGGTGACCTCGACTCGCTGGGCTACTTCGCCACCCGGCGCGACAAGGCCGTCGTCTGGGACTCCGGCGACGCGGCGCGGGCTCGGGCGGGTGTGTCCTACCGAGTGGTGCGCGGGGTGAGCCTGGCCAGTGGCAACCCGATCGGCGATCCGGAGCACTGGGGGGCGGCCATCGACGCGTGGCGCCGCGACGCCCGCGCCAACGGCTGGTCGCTCGCGGTGATGGCGGCCGGGTCCGAGGGGGCCCGGGCGTTCGAGGAGGCCGGCCTCACCGTCTTCGAGATCGGTGACGAGGCGATCCTCGACCTGGGTGCCTTCTCGCTGAACGCTCCCGGACTGAAGCCCGTGCGGCAGGCTGTGAGCCGGCTGCGCCGCCGCGGCTACGACGTCGAGGTGCGTCGGCACGACACGCTGACCCCCGACGACTTCGCCCGGCTCGCGGCCTCGGCAGCCTCGTGGCGCGGTGACGGCGGTGACGAGCGCGGCTTCTCGATGGCGCTGGGCCGGCTGGGCGACCCGCTCGACGGCGACTGCGTGCTCGTCGAGGCGCGTGACGCCGAGGGCTCCCTGCGGGGCTTCATCAGCCTGGTGCCGTGGGGGCGCAACGGGCTCTCGCTCGACCTGATGCGCCGCGACCCCACCGCCGACAACGGACTGGTCGAGCTGCTCGTCAGCTCGCTGGCCGAGCAGGCGCCCCGGCTGGCCGTGCGCCGCGTGTCGCTGAACTTCGCGATGTTCCGGGAGGCCTTCACCCGTGGCGAGGAGCTCGGGGCGGGGCCGATGGCCCGGCTCGGTCGGCAGGCCCTGCTGCTCGCCAGCCGCAACTGGCAGCTCGAGTCGCTCTACCGCTCCAACGCGAAGTACCTGCCCGAGTGGCAGCCGCGCTTCATCTGCTTCGAGTACTCCTCCGACCTGCCGCGCGTGGGCGTCGCGGCCGGCAGCGCCGAGGGATTCCTCAACGCCCCGTCGGTCGGCTCGATCCTGCGCCGCCGGGTCACCGACAGCGGCGACCTCGAGCACGCCGACGAGGACTATGCCGCGCAGGTGCTCGAGGCGATCCCGGCCGAGCCCGACCGACTCGAGCAGGCCCTGACGGCACGGCGGCTGCCCGACCAGGAGCGGGTGCGCCGCGCCAAGCTGGCCCGGCTGCAGGAGGCCGGCGTCGACCCCTACCCGGTGGGCTACCCCCGCACCCACACACTGTCCGAGGTGCGCTCCGTGGCCGGCGACCTGCCCCCGCGCACCCGCACCGACCGGGTCGTCTCCGTCGTCGGGCGGGTGATGCGCAAGCGCGACCACGGCGGCCTGTGCTTCCTCACCATCCGCGACGGCTCGGGTGACCTGCAGGTGCTGGCCTCGCGCGCGGTGCTGGGTGAGGGGCAGCACCGGCTCTTCCGCAGCCTCGACCTCGGCGACCACGTCGGCGTCACTGGTGACGTCATGACGTCGAACGGTGGCGAGCTCACCGTCGACGCGCGCTCGTTCGCCCTGACCTCGAAGTCGCTGCGGCCGCTGCCCGACAAGCGGCTCGGCCTGACCGACCCCGAGGCCCGGGTGCGGATGCGCTACGTCGACCTGATCGTGCGGCCCGCGGCACGCGACATCGCCTACCTGCGCTCGACCGTGGTGCGCAGCATCCGCGAGTCGCTGCAGAACCGCGGCTACGTCGAGGTCGAGACGCCAATCCTGCAGCTGGTGCACGGCGGGGCGAACGCCCGACCGTTCCAGACCCACATCAACGCCTACGACCTCGAGCTCTCGCTGCGCATCGCCACCGAGCTGCACCTCAAGCGGCTCGTCGTCGGTGGCATGGAGCAGGTCTTCGAGCTCGGCCGGCAGTTCCGCAACGAGGGTGCCGACTCCTCGCACAACCCCGAGTTCACCTCGCTCGAGGTCTACGGCACCTACAACGACTACGTCTCGATGCGGCTGCTCACCCAGGAGCTCATCAAGGAGGCCGCGGTCGCGGTCTACGGCCGGCCCATCGCGCGCCGCCCCCGGGCCGACGGCACCATCGAGGAGTTCGACCTGTCCGGCGACTGGCCCGCCATCTCGATCTGCACGGCCGTGTCGACCGCGCTCGGCGAGGAGGTCTCCACGGCGACCCCGCTCGCCGAGCTGCGAAAGCACGCCCGCGCCATCGGGCTCGACCTCGACCCCGGGCTCACCTGGGGCGCGGTGCTCGAGGAGATCTACGGCGAGCTGTGCGAGGGACAGACGACCACGCCGGTCTTCTACACCGACTTCCCACGCGACACCTCGCCGCTCACCCGGGTGCACCGTGACGACCCCAAGCTGGTCGAGAAGTGGGACCTGGTCATCTGGGGGTCGGAGCAGGGCACCGCCTACAGCGAGCTGATCGACCCGGTCGACCAGCGCGCCCGGCTCGTCGAGCAGTCGCTGCTCGCCGCGGCCGGCGACCCGGAGGCGATGGAGGTCGACGAGGACTTCCTCGCGGCGCTCGAGTACGGCATGCCCCCCACCGGCGGCATGGGGATGGGCGTCGACCGGCTGGTCATGAACCTGACCGGGCTCGGCATCCGCGACACCATCCTCTTCCCGATCACCAGGCCCACCTGACCCCGCGTCGACCGGAGCCCGAGATGACCACTGTGACGGCGACTGACGACCTGACCTCGGATGCCGGGTAGCCGGCCCCAGGGGCCACGCGCACGTCTACGACTCGACGGAGGTCACCGCGTGGTCCGAGATCGTGGGTCCTCCCTCGCTGCCGGATGACGAGATCGCCGCCATCGAGGACGCGATCAGGGGCCTGCCGTACGGCTGAGGCACGCGCGCACGGCGCGGGCGACGGCATCCGGCGCGTCGAGCATCACGAGGTGGCCGGAGTCGACGTCGGTGCGCACCGTGCCGGCTCCGAGCGCTGCGGCACGGTCGGTCATCCGGCGCAGCCACGACCGGCGCCGGCGGTGGGTGAATCGACCGGTCCGGGCCGCGACCACCAGCTGTACGGGCACCTCGGGCAGCGGGTGCGCGGTCGCGAGCGCGAGGAGGTCACGGGCGTCGTCGCCGACGGCCGCCAGCTCGGCCACGGTCGCCTCGAGCTGGGCCGGCTGGCCGTAGGCCGTGGCCAGCGAGCGGTGTGCGTGTGCCGACGCCGGCCGGACGGTGCCCCCGACGAGCATGACACCAGCGGCGAGGTCGGGCGCGACCCCGGCCAGCCATGGACGGCCCGCGACCCAGGCGGCCCAGGTCGCCGCCGGTCCGCCGAGCTGGAGGCGGGTGGCCTCGAACTCCGGGTCTGAGGCGTCGACGAGCACCAGGCCGCGCACCAGCTCGGGGCGGGTGCGGGCCAGACCCTCGGCGAACAGGCCCCCGTGCGAGTGGCCCACCACGACCACCGGGTCGGTCGGAGCGTAGGGGTGCGCCGCCGCGAGCACGGTCGCGAGCAGGTCGACACCCTCGGGCAGGGCGACCGCCCGGTGCCACGGGGTGGACCCGCCCATGCCCGGGCGGTCGAAGAGCACGCACCGCACGTCGGGCAGCAGGCTGGTCACCGGGTGCCAGAGGTCGAGCGGGAGCCCCAGGCCCGAGCTGAACAGCGCCGTCACCGGGGCGTCGGGGTGGTGCACCTCGACCCGCAGGGTGGCTCCGGGGTGGCCGGGAACGTCGACGAGCAGGTGCTCGGTCGCCAGGGTGGTCGTCACCCGGGCGAGCCTAGGGGTGCGGGCTGGGCCGTGGCTGGGCGTGTGCTGTGCGAGTGGTGGGCAGGTGGTGGGCACGGCTGCGGCGAGCGCCGGGTGGCGCCGCCCGGCATCCGGAATCGGGCGTCGCGATGTGGTGTTGTGGAGCCCATGACCACTCCCGGCTCCGACATGGCCGAGCGCTACGAGCGCGCTCGCGGGCTGTTCGAGCACGGCGAGTACCAGGCCGCGGCCGAGGCGCTCGCCACGCTCGTCGACGAGAGCGCACTCGCGCCGCCGCTGCACGGCACCGTCGAGCTGCGGCTGCTGCTCGCCCGCTCCTACTTCCACTCCGCCCAGCTCGGGCGCGCCGAGCGGGTGACCCGGGCCGTGCTGGCCGACGTGCCCGACGACGCCTACGCCAACCTCGTGCTCGGCCGCACCCTGCAGCGGCAGGGCCGGCACGCCGAGGCCAAGCCGCACCTCGCGATGGCCGAGCTGCTCGGCGGGTATGCCGGGTCGGGTCGACTCCCGCGTGAGGACCAGGGCGCCGGCGGGTGACCGACTACGACCACGGTCTCGAGTTCGGGCTGTTCCCCTCGCCCGACGCGGCTTCGGCGCACCACGTGCTCGAGCTGGCCGCCGTGGCCGAGGTCAGCGGGCTCGACCTGCTGACGGTGCAGGACCACCCGTACCAGGCGCGGCACCTCGACGCCTGGACGCTGCTGTCGGTCGTCGCGGCCCGCACCTCCACCCTTCGGGTCGCCCCCAACGTCGCGAACCTGCCGCTGCGCAACCCCGTCGTGCTCGCCGGGTCGGTGGCCTCGCTCGACATCCTCAGCGGTGGCCGGGTCGAGCTCGGCATCGGCACCGGCGCGTTCTGGGACGCCATCGAGGCCGCCGGCGGGGTGCGGCTCACACCGGGGGAGGCGGTCGCGGCGCTCGAGGAGGCGATCGGCGTCATCCGGGCGATGTGGGCCGGGTCGGGCTCGGTGCGCCTCGACGGGGTGCACCACCGCGCGACGGGGCTGCACTCGGGGCCGGCGCCCGTGCACCCGGTGGGCATCTGGGTGGGGGCCTACAAGCCGCGGATGCTGCGGCTCACCGGGCGGCTCGCCGACGGCTGGCTGCCGAGCCAGGGCTACGCCGCGCCGGAGACGCTCGGCGAGCTCAACGCGCGGATCGACGAGGCGGCGGTGGCCGCAGGGCGCGCGCCCGAGGCGGTGCGGCGGCTCTACAACGTGTCGGGGTCCTTCGGCTCGGGCGCTGGCTTCCTGCGCGGCCGGCCCTCCGACTGGGCCGAGCAGCTCGCCGGGCTCACCCTCGAGCAGGGCATGGCCACCTACATCCTGGGCACCGACGACCCCGACGACGCGCGGCGCTTCGGCGAGGAGGTGGCGCCCCTGGTGCGCGACCTGGTGGCGGCCGAGCGCGAGCGGCGCGCTGTGGTGCCGGATGCCGCACCGGCGCGGCCCCTGGGCGCGGTGGCTGACCCGGGTCCTTCGGCTGCGCATGAGGTGCCGCGCGATGCGGATGCGGCAGGCGCGGCCGACGTCGTGGGCGCTGGCCAACCTCGTTCTGCAGCAGCTGGTTCCACGTCGTTCCCGGACGTCGTCGTCCCGACGCCCGATGATGGGGCCCGGCTCACCGGCATCCTGCCCTGGGACGAGGCGAGCCGGCCTACCTACCCCGTGCGGCCCGACCCTGCGGCGCAGGCGGCCTACGGCCCGGCCCAGCTGGCCGTGCCGCGGCACCTCAAGGAGGTGCACGACCACCTGCGGGCCGAGCTGGCCCAGGTGCGCGACGTGGTGGAGCAGGTCGTGCGCGGGCACCTCGCGGTGGGGTCGGCCCGGTCGGCGGTGAACGCGATGACGATGCGCCAGAACAACTGGACCCTCGGCGCGTACTGCGAGTCGTACTGCCGGGTGGTCACCGGCCACCACGGGCTCGAGGACACCGGCATCTTCCCCCACCTGCGGCTGAGCGACCCCGACGCGGTGCCCGTGATCGACCGGCTCGAGGAGGAGCACGAGGTGATCCACGACGTGCTCGACGACATCGACCGATCGCTGGTGGCCCTCGTGTCCGACGAGCCCGGCGCCCTCGACCGCCTCCAGCGCGTGGTCGACCTCCTGACCGACACCCTCCTGTCGCACCTTGCCTACGAGGAGCGCGAGCTGCTCCACCCACTGGCCCGCCACGGCTTCTACCGCTGACCTGTCCTCGGCTACCGCCTGGTAGATGGAGGAATCGGTGCACCTACTGCGACGTAGCCGACGCGACGTCGGTAGCCCCCGGCTCCGAACTGGCCCTCACCGCGGACCGACCCTGACGCCTGCGCCGGGTGACATGCAGTAGCCGGTGATGAACCTGGGACCGAGCGTGCTCGGGGCCGCCGCGAGGCCCGACTGCATGTCACCAGGGGCACCCGGCCAACGAGAAGGGACGACGAAAGCGAGAGGTGACGCAGGGGAAGGCGACTGAAGCGGCAGGAGCGGAGCGGTGGGATGCCGTGGGCGAGCCGATGGACGGGTCTGGCGGCGGGTCCCACGCTCTGCGTGGGCGCGCCGAGTGCGCTTAGCGCGCGAGGTGCGGATGGTCAACGGCCGCACACGGCATCCCACCGCGCAGCGGTGACGAACAGCGCGACACAAGCACAGCGACCGACGGGTAGACGTCGGCCCTCGACAACCCTTGCCGCGGGCGACCGGCCTGTGGTTGCGTGAGCGGCACCGTCCGCGCCGCTCGGCGAGGCAACCACGACGAGGTGGCATCCATGGGCTCGACGTACGACTACGTGATCGTGGGAGCGGGGTCGGCCGGTGCGGTCGTCGCCGCACGACTGACCGAGGACCCGGACGTCAGGGTGTGCCTGCTCGAAGCGGGAGGCCCGCCCCCACCGGCAGAGCTGATGCCTGCCGCGGTGGCCTCGCTGCAGAACGACCCCACCACCGACTGGATGTTCACCGGCGACGCCGGAGGGGTCGGCAAGGGTCTGGTCGGCGGTCGGATGATGGTGCCCCGCGGCAAGATGCTGGGCGGAACCTCGGGCATCAACTACATGGCGTACGTGCGGGGCCACCCCGGCGACTTCGACGACTGGGCGGCCGGCGGGGCGCAGGGTTGGTCCTACGCGGAGGTGTTGCCCTACTTCCTGAAGGCGGAGGGCTTCGTGCACAGCACCGAGCTGCACCCCGACCTCGACGCCCACAACGGCGACGGACCGGTGGGGGTGTCGGTGCGCGAACCGGTGCTCCCGGCATCCACCCAGTTCGTGGAGGCGGCGGGCACCACCGGGCTGAAGCAGGGCGACTACAACGGCCGTGACCGCCGCGAGCCGCAGGGCGTCGCCTCGCTGTTCCAGACGACGACCCGCGCCGGCAAGCGCAGCTCGACCTTCCACGCCTACCTCGAGCCCGCGATGGAGCGGGAGAACCTCAGCGTCGTCACCGGCGCGCTCGTCGAGCGCGTCATCCTCGAGGGCGACGGTGACGACCTGCGCGCCACCGGGGTGCGCTACCGCACCGCGGACGGCGTCTCGACGGAGGTGCAGGCCGGCACCGAGGTGGTGCTCTGTGCCGGGGCCATCGGGTCGCCGCACCTCCTGCTGCTCTCCGGGGTCGGTGCCCGCGACGCGCTGGCCGAGGTCGGGGTGGACTGCCTCGTCGACCTGCCCCACGTCGGGCAGCACCTCAAGGACCACCTGCACACGCCGCTGATGTTCGCCGCGGACGGCATCGGCGAGACCATGCTGGAGATCGCGATGTCGTTGGGTCCGGACGCCCTGCGGGCGCCCGCGGGCCCGCTGCCGGCGGACCCGGCGGACGACGTCGACCTCCCCGAGCCGTTGGCAGCGGCCAAGGCCGAGGCCGAGCGCCGCCTGGTCGAGTGGTTCACGACCGGGCGCGGACTGGCGTCCTCCTCGCTGTACGACGCCGTCGCGTTCTACTCCACCGGCCTGGGCGACGAGCACACCCACGACGCCCAGATCGGCTTCCTGGCCTGCGGCTACACCCCGGCGATCTGGGAGGGGGTCTTCCGCATCCCCGCCGCGGAGTTCTTCGACGACCCGGTGGCGTTCCTCGACCCCACCCGGGGTCAGGTCGTGCTCCTGCCCAACCCGGTGCAGCCCCACTCGGAGGGGTCGGTGACCCTGGTCAGCGCCGAACCGGCCGTTGCCCCGCGCATCGACCTCAACTACTTCGCCGACCCGCACGACGCCCTGGTCATGGTGTCGGTGATGCGCAAGGCGCTCGAGATCGCCGCGGCCTGGCCGGGCGGCGGGCTGGGCGACCCGGTCATCCCGCCCCACCTGGCGCAGGCCCACGGCCACGAGAACGGCGCCGAGCCCAGTGACGCGCTGCTCGAGGACCTCGCCCGTCATTACGCGCTGACCGTCTACCACGAGACCTCGACCTGCCGGATGGGTGACGTCGTCGACGCCCGGCTGAACGTGCTCGGGGTCGCGCGGCTGCGGGTGGCCGACGCGAGCGTCATGCCGAACATCGTCAGCGGCAACACCAACGCCACCGCGATCATGATCGGCGAGAAGGCGGCCGAGCTGATCGCGACCGAGCACGGGGTGCGCCTGCACCAGCTGGTGGGCTGAGCCTGCGCCGAGGTTCAGGCGCAAGCCCCCGGCTGCCCGACGGCTCGAGCGGCGCGTGTCAGCGAGGCCGCCAGCGAGTCGGCGCGCACGCTCGTGGTGTGGAAGTCGAGAACGACGGTTCGGAGCACGGTCGGATCCTGTCGTGGGAGTCAGCCGAAGGCGGCGGGGTATGCCAGCGCGGTGGCGTCGAAGCGTTCGGTGACGGCGGCGGCGACATCCCGTGCGGTTCTGCCGAGCTCCGGGAGGAGCGGGGAGTCGGCGGCCGCCAGCAGAGAATGCACGACCCGGTCCTGGTGCCGCGGGCTGGGCCGGTCCTCGCGGTGGGGCCGTGGTGGGGCGCTCAGCTGTTGCAGGAGCCAGTAGCTGCTCAACCAGCGCCACCCGTCGGCTGCCAGGCGCAGGTCGTGCTCGAGGTCGGCGGGGTCGACGTCGGTGAGGATCGGCGCGGCGTGGGTGCGCCAGGCGACCAGCGCGTCGTGCACCACGGTCTCGGGAAGGGTCCACGCGCACCAGCACGAGGGCCATGGCACCTGGAGGTAGGCGACGTCCCAGGCGAGGTGTCGCAGCGTGGCGAACTCCAGGTCGATCATCACCACCCGACCCTCGATGAGCAGGTTGTTGTCCGGGCACATGTCGCCGGCCGACAACACCTCCAGGTCGGTTCGCATGAGCCCGGGCAACCGGGCCAGCTCTTCGAAGTCGGACCGGGCGGTCTCAACCCCGAGGTTCGCGGCGAGACCCGGCCAGCCCTGCGCGGCCTCGCTGAACTCGGCATCCGTGTAGTCGCTGCACGCACCGGTGCGACGCACCATCTCGGACCGGAACGTGCCTGCGGCAGCACGACCGGCCGCGTGGAAGGCACCCAGGCCGGTCGCCCACGCGCGCACCGCCTCGCTCGCCGTGTGGACGGGCCCATCGATCAGGGCATCGGCGACGTTGTCGTGCTCACCGAGGTCCTCCAGCACGATCAGGTCGGGCGTCTCGGCGACCATCCGCGGCACACACCCGGCACCGACCGTCCCCAGCGCGCTCAAGGCGCTGGGTTCGCGGCCACTGGCGAACGGCTCGGGCTCCAGGTACCGCTTGACGATCACCGAGCGGCCGTCGGCGGCGACGGCCCGAACCACTTGGTTGCGCGCGCTCGTCGGCAACGGAACCCCCACCAGCTGAAGGGCCGTACCGAGCGCCGTGGCGGCGCGCTCGACCGTCGTCGCCGTCGTGTCGTCCATCGCGCCACCCTCGCACGACGAGCCACCGGCGCAGGCACCGGAGGTCAGGGGCGCATCGACGCCGGGATCTCCTGCAGGGCCCACGAGTTGCCGTCGGGGTCAGCGAAGTACGCGTACTTCACGCCGCCCATGTCGTCCACGCCCGAGACGTCGACGCCGCGCCCGAGCAGCTCGGCGCGGGCCGCCTCGATGTCGTCGACCACCAGATGCACGCCCTTCACCGGCCCGGCGTGCGGGTCGCCCACGCCCAGCACGACCGAGCACGCGGACCCGGGGGGCGTCAGCTGCACGATCCGCATCCCGTTGCCCGGTGAGACGTCGTGGTCGAGCGTGAACCCCACCTGGTCGACGTAGAAGGCCAGGCTCTGGTCGACGTCGCTCGACGGCAGCGGGATCAGCTCGAGGCGCATGTCCATGGCGGGTGGGCTCCTTCGTGGGCGGGACGGGTGACTACCCTACGGACACCCGGACCGTCCCGATCAGCGTCCGGTGGTCGGAGCAGGGCCGGGTCCCGCTGGTCGTCGTCTCGCCGTGGCCGGGACACCGGCGGTCCCTGTCGTCGAGCTCACGGTAGGCGCCGTGGTTCGAGCCGTTGTGGGCCGTGTCGACGGACGCGGAGTACCAGTCGTCGAGGCGCCCGTGGTGCGGCTGGGCGTTGAGGTCACCGCGAGCAGGGCGCCAGGTCCGCCCCGATGCATCGCCCAGCCGGCCACGTTCCAGGTTCACACCGTGTAGGTGCCGGTTCCGGTCGCCGGGCCCGGTAAGTGTCCTGCGGCGTGCGCCGCCTCGAGCGCAAGGAGGTGCTCCTTGGCGGCCGGCCCACCGGCATATCCGCCGACCCCGCCGGATGCCGGCAGCACCCGGTGGCACGGCAGCACGATGCACAGCGGGTTCGCCCCGAGGGCCGTCCCCACCGCCCGGGCCGCCCCGGCGTGGTCGACGGCCGACGCGAGCACGGCATAGGTCGTGCGCTCGCCGTAGCCGACCCGCGCCGCCAGCCCGCGGAGCACCTCGCGCTGGAACGGCGAGGCGAGCGCCAGGTCGGGCCGCACCTCGACCGACCGGGCCGCCCCTGAGAGGTAGGCGGCGAGAGCCCGCCGCGCGGCATCCGTCGGTGCCGGGTGCCGCAGCACCCGTGGGCTCACAGCCGCTGCGATGCGCTGCAACCAGCGGTCCTCGGATGCCGGGTCGCCGGCATACGCGCACGTCACCACCGCGCCGTCGTCGCGCACGGCCACGAGCAGCCGCCCCACCTCGGTGTCCTCGAGCACGTACGAGACGTCGGTGGGCTCGAGCACGGGAGGGCCGGCGAGTGGCGGGTCGAAGGAGGTGAACGGGTTGGTCATGGCGAGTCCTCCAGGTCGGACAGGCCGGGGAGGTCCCGGCGGAGGGTGGCGATCGCGTCGCTCAGCAGGCGGCGGCTCATGCCCGGCGAGGTGCCGAGCGTGGCCGCCACCGCGCGGTGGTCGAGGTCGCCGACGAAGCGGAGCACCACGGCATCCCGCTGCCGTGGGGGCAACGCGGCCACCCGTGCCCACAGGTCGCCGTCGGGCGCCTCGGGCGGGGGGAGCGTGGGGGCCTGCGCCAGCAGGGCCGGATCCTCGTGGGGGACCGTGCGCCGGGCCGCGCGGTGGTGGTCCATGGCGCACCGGTGGGTGATCGTGAGCAGCCACGAGCGCAGGTTGCGGGCGTGGGTGAGCCGGGGGTAGGCCACCAGTGCCTGGGTCCACGCCTGCTGGGCGACGTCGTCACCGGCGCCGGGGGCGAGGGCGTGCGCGAGGCGGGCGACGTCGCGCCAGTGCGCGTCGACGAGGTGCTGGAAGGGCGGGAGGCTCACGATGGTCCAACGGTAGGGGGGCCGCGCGTGTGAGTATTCAGGGGTGGACGTCGAGAACCGGACGGTGCTGCCCGGGCCGCCGGTAACGGACCGGCCGCTCGTGATCGCCCACCGGGGCGCCAGCGACGAGGAGCCCGAGCACACCCTGGGCGCCTACCGGAAGGCGTTCCAGCACGGGGCCGACGGCGTCGAGTGCGACGTGCGGCTCACCGCCGACCACCACCTCGTGTGCGTGCACGATCGCAAGGTCGACCGCACCTCCAACGGTGCCGGGGTGGTGTCCGCGCTCGAGCTGGCCCGGCTCGAGGAGTTCGACTGGGCCTCGTGGAAGACCGCCGACCGCCCCGGCGACACCGAGTCGCCCGAGTTCGACCCCGAGCGCGGCCACCTGCTGACCCTGCGCCGGCTGCTCGACACCCTCGTCGGCACCGGCCAGGAGGTCGTGACCCTCATCGAGACCAAGCACCCGACCCGGCACGGCAACGACGTCGAGAACACGCTGGTGCAGGTGCTACGCATGTTCGACCTCGACGGCGGCGACCAGCCGGGCCGCCCGCACGTGCGGATGATGTCGTTCTCCAACCGGGCGTTGAAGCGGGCCCACAAGCTGGCTCCCCAGCTGCCGCTGGTCTACCTCGTCGACGCCACGGTGCCGGCGCTCACCTGGGACGGCAGCCTGCCCAAGGGCGTGGGCGCCGTGGGGCTCGACGTGCGGATGCTGCGCCGCCCCAAGGTGGTCCGGGCCTACCAGCGCCGGGGGCACCAGGTCTACGTCTGGACCGTCGACTCGCACGACGACGTGGACCGCTGCCTCGAGCTCGGGGTCGACGTGATCATCACGAACCGTCCCGGGTACGTTCTTCGCCAAGTGGCCCGATCCGGCTAGGTTTGGCGGCGTGACCTCGAACTTCGACCACGACGACAGCCAGGACGAGGGCGCCCCCGGCACGGGGCGCACCGGCGAGACCGGCCTCATCGTCACCGAGACGCCCGGGCCGGGCGTCGACAGCATCATCTGCACCCTGCGCGCTCCCCACGAGCCGGCCTCGGTCGGCAAGGTGCGCCGCGAGGTGGTCAACGACCTGCAGACCCGCGACCTGCCCGAGCAGCTCGTCGACGAGGCCGAGATGGTCGCCTCCGAGCTGCTCACCAACGCGGTGCGCCACGCCCGGCCGTTGTCCGACGGCACGATCCGGGTGCGCTGGAAGATCCGCGGCGACGTCGTCGAGGTCGAGGTGACCGACGGCGGCGGTGAGACCGTGCCCCGGCCGGCACCGCGCACCGTGTGGCTGTCCTCGGGTCGCGGGCTGCGCATCGTGCGCTCCATCGCCCACGAGTGGGGCGTCACGGAGGACCGCACCGGCAACGTCGTGTGGGCCACCCTCGGCGGCCCGAGCCGGCGCCGGGCCACCTGAGCCCACCCGGTTAGGGTGCTCGCATGGGCAAGGCATCTCGACGTCAGCGCGGCACCGACACCACCCCCCGGCAGCCGCGGCCGGCACCGGCGCCGTTCGAGCGACGGCCGTTCCAGGGGCTGGCGGGTGAGACCGACTGGGTCGCCCTGCGCGAGATCCTGCCGGCGGCCACGGCCGTGGTCACCGTGCGCCCGGAGCACCTGGCCGACGGCGCGCCGAGCGAGGTGACCGTGGCCACCGTGCTGCCGATGGCGTGGCCCGGCCTGCACCGGGCCGACGGGTCGGTGCTCATCGGCACCCAGTCGGGCAACGCCAGCGGCGACGCGTCGCGCGACCTCGCCGGCCAGCTGCTGGCGGCGCTCGCGGCCGAGCCCGGCCACCCGGTGGTCACCACGCCGCAGGTCACCGCCGACAGCCCACGGCTGCAGGACGTACTCGTCGACGACTCGCCGTTCGAGGTCACCGTGCACGAGGGCTTCGAGTTCTGGGTGGGTGGCGAGGACCTCGAGGGCGAGGCCGCCGAGTCGCTCGAGCGCGCCAACGCCACCGTGGTGCCCACCGTCGCGCTCAGGTCGCTGCCCTCGGCCTACTGGGTGCGCATCGGTGAGCGGGCGCACATCCGCCTGGTGCTGCCCGACGACGAGGACCCCGCCACCGACGCGCTGGCCCGCCTGCACGCCGCCGGCGACGACACCCTCGGCGGCGACACCCGGCTGCTCGGCGCCTTCCGCGCGTGCGGCCTGCTGGTGCCGGTGTGGGACCTCGACCCCGAGCTCGAGGCCGCCGACCACGAGGACGAGCTCGCCGCCTGGGGCATGCGGTACACCGCGGCACTCGCCTCGGACGCCTCGCTCACCGCCGACGAGCGCCGGGCGCGCTCGGGCCTGCTGAGCCGCCAGGTCACCCTCCGCTGATGAGCTCGCTCGCCGCGCGGGTCGCCGCCGTCGTGCCGTGCAAGGACGAGGCCGACCGCATCGCGGCGACCGTGGCGGCCGTGGCCGCGCTGCCCCAGGTGGGCCGGGTGGTGGTCGTCGACGACGGGTCGACCGACGGAACCTCGGATGCCGCCCGCGCGGCCGGCGCCGACGTCGTGCGCCACGAGCGCAACCGTGGAAAGGCGGCAGCGCTCGAGACCGGGGTGCGCCGGGTGCGCGAGCTCGAGCAGGCGGATGCCGTCACGCATCTCGACGACGCAGGCGACCCCGCCGCTGCCTGGCCCGCCGCGCTGCTCTTCGTCGACGGCGACCTGCAAGAAACCGCCACCAACCTCGGGGTGCTCACCGCGGCGGTCCTCGACGGCCGTGCCGACATGACGATCGCCACACTGCCTGCCCAGATCACCGCGGGTGGGGGCCGCGGGCTGGTCGTGGGGCTGGCCCGGCGCGGCATCGCGCACCTCACCGGCTTCGTTGCGGTGCAACCTCTTTCGGGGATGCGCTGCCTCAGCCCGGCGGCGTTCTCGGCGGGCAGCCCGCTGGCTCGCGGCTGGGGCGTCGAGACGGCGCTGACCGTCGACGTGCTGCGGGCCGGGCTCACCGTGCTCGAGGTGCCCTGCGAGCTGCAGCACCGGGTCAGCGGGCGTGACTGGCGCGGGCAGGTGCACCGGGCCGAGCAGTACCGCGACGTCTGGTGGGCGCTCGTGCGCCGCGGCTGGCGGCCGTGGCAGCGGGGCTGACCGGCGCCCCGCCAGGGCCGGCGTCCGCGGCATCCGGGCTGGCCCGCGCCCACCGGTGGTGCGTCGCCGGGGCGCTCGGGCTGCTGCTCCTCGTCGGGCTGTCCGGCCCGAACGCCGCCCAGCCCGACCTCGCCCCGCCCGGCTGGGTGCGGGCACCGCAGCTGCCGTTCGAGCTGGGGCCGGGGGCGGTCACGGCGGTGCTGTGGACGGCATACCTGCTCGGGGCGGTGGCGGTCTACCTCGGGCTGCGGGCGCAGGTGGCGGCGCTGCGCACCTGGCTGGCCCCCGGCATCCTGGCGTTGCTCGCCCTGCTGTCGGCACCGTTCGGCTCGGCCGACCACGTCAACTACCTCGCCTACGGGCGCATCCTCGTCACCGGTGGCAACCCGTGGGTCGACGCCCCGATCAGCTGGGCCGGCGGCCTCGACCCCATCACCAGCCGGGTCGAGGAGCCGTGGACCACGGAACCCAGCGTCTACGGGCCGTTCGGCACGCTGCTGCACGCGCTGTCGGCATGGGTCGGGGGCGGCTCGCTGCGCCAGGGGGTGTGGGTGTGGCAGCTGATCGTGGTGCTGTCGTGGCTGGCCGTGCGGGCCCTGCTGCGGGTCGTGCTCGACCCCGACCTGCACGGCCGGGTCGACGTGCTGTGGACCCTCAACCCGCTCGTCGTCGGGGTCGGGGTGCTCGGGGCGCACATCGACGCGGTTGCCACCGCCCTCGCCGTGGCCGCGGTGGTGGTGGCGGCCCGGCGGCCGGGCTGGGCCGGGGCGGCGCTGAGCGGCGTGGTGGTGGCGCTGGCGGCATCCACCAAGTTCACGTATGCCGTCGTCGGCGTGGGGATCGTTGCGGCCTGGTGGGTGGTGGGCCACCGGTCGGGCGCCCTCGCCCGGCTCGTCGGCGCGCTGGCCGGGGGGTTCGTCGTGGTGGCCGGGGCGCTGCACGTGTGGGCGGGGCCGCACGTCTTCGACCAGCTGCTGCGCTCGCGGCAGGCGGTGTCGCTCGCCACCCCGTGGCGGCCGCTGCTCGAGGTGGGCCGCGACGCCTGGGGCAACGGGCCGACCCGCGCGCTCATCGGCATCGGGGCGGCACTGCTGGCGGTGCTGCTGGCCTGGTGCCTGCTGCGCGCCAGCCGCCCAGCGGCCCGACCCTCCCGTGACCAATTGGTCGATTCCGGGACACCGGGCGCGGTCGAGGAACGTCCCTCCCGTGACCAATTGGTCGATTCCGGGACGGATGCCGGGGGGCCGGGTTCCGCGTTCGCGCCGGTCGCGCTCTGGGTCACCGCGTGCCTGGCCCTGGCCTACTCGCTGGCGGCGCCGTACTCGCTGCCGTGGTACGACCTGCTGCTGTGGGCCTGCCTGCCGGCGGTGCTGCCCGGGCTGGTCGACCTCGTGGCGCTGGTGCGCCTGGCCGCGATGGCGGTGGCCTACGTGCCGGGCCGGGTGCTCGGCATGACGCCGGCCGTGGAGGACCTCACGCTGGGGGTGCGCCGGGGCGTCATCCCGTGGGTCGGGCTGGTGCTCTGGGTGGTGGTCATCACCGCCGGCGTGCGGAGCGGGTCTGCGCGGCGGCCCGGGCCTCGTCGAGCAGGTACGACACCGACACCGACACGATGAGCGGCACCGCGAGGCTGGCCCCGACGGCCGGGATCGCGACCCCGGAGTCGTTGACGAGGAACCCGATGGTGAGCGTGACGAGCAGGGCGATCAGGCCGGCCCGCAGCGTGGGCGCCCGGTCGTACGAGTGCTGCATCGCCCGCGAGCCCCACGACGTCGGCCGCGCCAGCACGTAGATGACGAAGAGCAGGGCCGCCGGCACGAGCAGGGTGAGCGGTGCGTTGCCGAGCAGGAGCTCGTAGTTCTGCTGGGCCTTGCGCACGACGATGTCGAGGGCGTTGCCGTCGAGGATGGCCTGCACGAACTGGCCCAGGTGGCTGCGCGAGGCCGACGGCCGCAGCCAGTCGGCGCCCGCCACCAGGAAGAACAGCCCCACGACACCGATCCCGAGCAGGAGCACCCGCTTCCAGGTCATTGTCAGCCCCAGCACCGCGAGGATCAGGTAGGCCAGCCCGGGCACCAGCGCCGGCGGGCCACCACCGTCGGCGCCCCAGAACGGCATGGCGTCGATGACGACCGCGATGCCGCCGATCACCGCCACCGCGATGGCGGCGGCCTTCTGCCGACCGGCCAGCACGAGCATCGACGACACCGCCGTGCAGAGCAGGATGGTGGCCGTCGCGAACAGGGCGAACGTGGGGTTGCCCATGCCGTAGTAGCGCCCGCCGACGACGGGCTGCAGGCCCATCAGCGACGACAGCTGCAGCCGCGACCCGGTCATCACGTCGACCGCCAGCACGACCATCGTCGTGGCCGACACGAACGCCATCGGGCCAAGCGCCCACGTGCCCCACGGGCCCTTGAGGGCCGCCGTGGCGATGATCGCGACGAACAGCCCCACGGCCGCGACGACCGAGACCATGGCGATGGGGAAGCGCCACCAGGGCAGCAGGTTGGCCAGGAAGGTCGAGACCGGTACACAGGCGGCCGCCACCGAGATCACGCGCACCCGCGACAGGGTGGTCACCCGGGTGCGCTCGGACCCCAGCCGCCCCTGGTAGACCAGCAGCACGAGCAGGTAGATCGCCAGCTGCCCGTAGGCGAAGACCATGAAGAACGGCTCGACCAGGTCGTGCACGTCGTGGCTGGCCTCGTCGTAGTCGGACAGGTACGTGAGCCGGGCCTGCGCGCGCCGCTCGGAGTTGTCGGGCGCGGGGTCGGAGGTCAGGGGTGAGCCGGCCACGGCGTCCGGCACCGGCAGCCCCACGACCGACAGCACCGTCGCCGTGACGTCGGCGGCCTGGGCCAGGCCCTTCTGCTTGGTCGACGACGACACCAGGACGCCCGGGCCGAAGTGCGGGCCTCGCGCCACCACCAGGCGCAGCCGCTCGCCGCGCCCGGCATCCGAGAGCGAGGCCACCACGTAGTCGGCGCCGTTCGGGCCGTCCTCGATCACCTGGCCGATCCGCCGGTCGATCTCGATGAGCTGCTGGCGGCGCGAGGCCGCGGCCGGCTCGCCCGCGGCGACGTCGTCCGGGTCGCGCAGCGAGCCGACGTCGACGAGCGTGACGGGGCAGCCGTTGAGGTCCTCCATCAGCTGCCGGTCCGACCACGGGGTGTACTGCTCGATGCGCCCGTCGCGGCGGGCCCCGCCGGCAGCGGCGAACGGCTGCACGGCCTTGAGGCACATCCGCCCGCCGGCCGCGGTGTCGCCGAGCAGGCCCAGCTGGGAGTCGAAGCGCTCGTCGGCGGCGGCCCTGAGGTAGGTCGGCCACTGCACCACGGAGCCGCCCTCGACGGTGGGGGCACCCGGGCACGGACGGTCGGCGGGGTCGCTCTCGACGCCGGGGCGCGGGGCGGCAGCGCGGGCGCCGGCCGAGATGCCCAGCCAGCCGTCGATGGGGCAGGTGTTGAGGTAGACCGAGCGCACTGACAGGGCGGCCGAGGAGCCGTCGCGCAGCAGCCCCCACAGGTTCGGGGTGGTGCGCTGGTCGACGTCGGACCAGCTGATGCCGCCGGTGCCGACGAGCACCACCGCACCGGCCGGGTCTGCGCGTGGGGCGCCGCTGGCAGCACTCGACGATGGGAGGAGGAGCCCGGTGAGCACGGCCGCGAGGGCGACCGTGATGGCGAGGGCTCTGCGCAGCACGGGGCAAGGTTACGGGGCGGTAGCCGCGCCGCCCGAATCAGCGGATCCTCAGGTTTCCCGGGTACCTGCGGGCCGTGCGGTGCTCGGGGCGCGGGTGCCGCCGTGGGCTCCCGACCCCCCAGAATGGTGCTGTGACCCCGCCCGCCGACCGTACCGTCCCGCGCCATCGGTGGGTGCTCGCCGCAGTGCTGATCGCCCTGGCGGCCGTGCCCGTCGTGCTGCGCTACCTGGTGTTCTGGCCGCTGGACCAGTGGCAGGTCGACGTCGAGGTCTACCGCGAGGCGGGGGTCTCCATCCTCACCGGACGGCCGATCTACGCCGCGTTCACCGAGGCGCCCCAGCTGCTGCCCTTCACCTACCCGCCGTTCGCCGCAGTGCTGGCGATCCCGCTGGCGATGATGCCGTTCGGCGCCGCCGGCTGGCTCTGGACCGCCCTGCAGGTCCTCGCCACCACCGCCATCGTCTGGTACGCCGGCTACCGCCTCATCCACCGCACCGGCGCGTGGATGCCGCTCGCCCTCGCCGCGCTCGTCGCGCCGATGCTGTGGCTGCACCCGGTGAGCGACGGCATCCGGTTCGGGCAGGTCAACGCCTTCATGGTGCTGGCCTGCCTGATGGACCTGCGCGAGCCCCGGCCCGGGCTCGTGCGCCGGGTGCCGCGGGGCGTGCTCGTCGGCCTCGCGATGGCCGTCAAGCTCACCCCCGGCGTCTTCGTCGTGCATTTCCTGGTCACCAAGCGGTGGAAGGAGGCCGCGACCGCCGTCGGCACCGCCGTGGCCGTGACGCTGGCGATGTGGGTGCTGCTGCCGCAGGCGTCGTTCGCGTTCTGGGGCGGTGCGCTGCAGGACCCGGCCCGGCTCGGGCCGAACGGCGGCACGTCGAACCAGTCGATCCGCGGCTTCCTGCTGCGCGTCGGGCCCGAGGGCACCGCCGGCAACCTGATCTGGTTGGTGAGCGTCGCAGTGGTCGGGGTGTTCGGGTTCTGGCTGGCCCGCCGCCTCTACCTGCAGGGTGACTCGATCGGCGAGGTGGCCGCCGTCGGGCTGATGGCCTGCCTCCTGTCGCCGGTCGCCTGGATCCACCACTTCCACTGGGTCGTGGTGGTCGTGTTCGCGCTGCTCGGGGCCGACCCGCTGCGCGACCGCCGCCGGCTGTGGGCCGGCCTCGGCGTCACCGCGTTCTTCCTGTGCCGCCTGCCGTGGTGGGGCATCGACTGGCTCAACCACCGCGAGTGGCCCGAGCTGCCCGGGCGGGTGCTGCAGAACGCCGACGTGTTCGGGGCCCTGGCGGCGCTGGTGCTGCTGTGGTGGGTGACGCGTCCGCGGCCCGCTGAGGTCTCCGGCCAGGATGCCGGTGCCGACGCCGGGGCAGCCGCTGGCCCGGATGCCGCGCCGACGCTCACCGCACACCGGTGATCACCGGACCTCGGTGATCACAGCACGCCGAGGATCTCCAGGCCGGTGAACGCGGCGAGCACCAGGCAGACCGCGCCGCCGATGCGGCGCAGGGTCGACAGCCGCATCCTCGTGAGCAGGGTGCGGCCCAGCGCCGCCGCGAGGCCCGACACGACGGCGAGCGCGAGGAACGCCCCGACGAACACCGACAGCGGGTCGTCGTAGCGCACCACCAGCGAGGCGGTGAGGATCTGCGACAGGTCGCCCCACTCGGCGAGGAACAGCACGGTGAAGCTGAGCGTGACCACGCGCCATCCCACGACCTGGCCGGCCGCCTTGGCGCCGAACTCCGCCTCGGTCTCGGCCTCCTCCTCGTCGGCCGCGCCGGCCCCGCGCAGCAGGAGGATGCCGCCGACCAGGAACATCAGGCAGGCCACCACCTCGACGAGGGTGCGCGGCAGGCGCGAGATCAGCCCACCCGCGAGCACGGCCACCAGGGTCTGCACGAAGAAGGCCAGCGAGACGCCGACCCACACCAGCAGCGGGCGCCAGCGGGTCGCCATCACCAGGGTCGCGATGAACGTCTTGTCGGGCAGCTCGACCAGGAAGATGGTGCCGAAGACCACGGCGGCGGTCGCGAAGTCGAGTCCCACGGCATCCACCCTAGGCAGCACAACGGGTGCCGGGCGCCCCGGCCCACTGGCGCCTCTCGTGCGGCGTCGTGGGACGTTGGCGCGGTTTCGGGGCGTCCGGGCGTGGGGGAACCGCAGGCAGATCGCACGAGGTCGAGAAGAGGCGGGCCGTGGAATGGTCGGCAGTGCCGCGCGGCCAGCGCCTAGCCTGAGGACCGTGTTCGGTGTGAACCCGCTCGAGGCCCTGCTGCTCGCCATCCCTGTGGTGGCCGTGGTGTTCCTCGTCGGCGCCATGGTCGTGCTGCTGCGCCGCAGCGCGGACACCCGACGACGGCTCACGGCGCTGGAGCAGCACCGGCCCGCCGGTGACGCCGACCTCGCCGCGCTGCGGGCCGACCTGCGCCAGGCGCTGCGGCACGTCGCGGTCGTGCGCTACGACGCGTTCGGCGACATGGGCGGGCGGCTGAGCTTCAGCGCGGCGGTCATCGACGACCACGGCGACGGGCTGGTCTTCAGCTCGATCCACGCGCGCGGCGAGTCGCGCACCTACGCCAAGGGTGTGGTCGGGGGCACCTCCGACGCCACCCTCACCCCCGAGGAGCAGCAGGCCCTGGCCGCTGCCCGCACCGGCAAGGAGACCCCGTGACCCGCTTCGGCTACCTCGGCCCCGAGGGCACCTTCACCTCGATGGCGCTCGACGCCTGGGGGCCGGCAGCGGGTGGCGAGCGCACGGCATACGGCTCGGTCGACGCGGCGCTGGCCGCCCTGCGCGCCGGTGACATCGACGGCGCGATGGTACCGATCGAGAACTCGGTCGAGGGCGGCGTCTCGGCCACGCTCGACGCCCTCGCCAGCGGCGACCCGCTCGTCGTCACCGGCGAGGTGCTCGTGCCGGTGACCTTCGTGCTGGCCGCGCGCCGGGGCACCGACCTCGCCGACGTGCGGGCGGTCGGCACCCACTCGCACGCCTGGGCCCAGGTGCGCGGCTGGATGGCCGACAACCTGCCGGATGCCGTGTACGTGCCGACGCTGTCGACCGCGGCTGCCGCGGAGGGGCTCGAGCGGGGGCCGCAGCCCTACGACGCGGCGGTGTGCGCGCCGGCGGCGGCCCGGCTGCACGGGCTCGTCGACCTGGCGCACGGCATCGGCGACATGCAGGCGGCGGTGACCCGGTTCGTGCTGGTCGCCCGGCCCGGCGTGCTGCCGGAGCCGACCGGTGCCGACAAGACCACGGTCGTGCTCTTCCAGCGCGACGACCACGCCGGCGGCCTGCTGGCGCTGCTCGAGCAGTTCGCGGCGCGCGGCATCAACATGACCCGGCTCGAGTCGCGCCCGACCAAGGAGTCGATGGGGTCGTACTGCTTCTCGATCGACCTCGAGGGCCACGTGCTCGACGAGCGGGTCGGTGAGGCGCTGATGGGGCTGCGCCGGATCTGCGCCGAGGTGCGCTTCCTGGGCTCCTACCCGCGAGCCGACCGGCAGCGCGCGAGCATCGCCCCGCTCACCAGCGACGGCGACTTCAGTGCGGCGCGCTCCTGGCTGAACGGCATCCGCGACGGCCGCTCGTAGCCCGCGCGCGGTGCATCACCTCGGGTGGGGTGGTGTCGCGGGGTGCTGCAGGGGGCGCGATAGGGCGCGCGCCGATGCATGACCTCGGATGGGGTGGTGTCGCGGGGTGCTGCAGGGGGCGCGATAGGGCGCGCGCGATGCATCACCTCACGTGGGGTGGGCGGCGTTCAGGATGCCGGGATGCTCGCGTGCGTGCCCTCCGGCTCGCGCTCGAGGCCGAGCCACCACTGCTCGCCCTTGCCCCAGTGCAGGTAGAGGTAGGGCCCGGACAGCTCGAGGCGCGGGCGACTGCCGAGCATCTCGGTGACCCAACGCTCCTGCTCCATCAGGGCCGGCGCGCACGCGATCAGGGTCGATCTCGGCTCGCTCGTCACCAGCACGCTGTGCTCCACGGAGGGGGTGGAGAACACACCGTTGCAGCCGGTCTGGGCGATGAGCTGCCCATCGGCCGAGAAGTCCAGTCGCACCGTGCCGAGCGTGGTCGCCGGGGCCGAGCCGTCGTTGACCGCGACCCACGACCCGGTGAGCTGGTCGACCCGCTCGACCGGGATCGACCCGTTCGCGGAGCCGTCACCACCTGAGCCACCGTCGGCCAGCGTCGCGGCGAGGGCACCAACGGCGACCAGCGCGAAGACACCACCGACCGCCAGGAAGGTGCGGGCATCCCTCATCGGATCGTCACCTCCTCGGGCCCCGGCTCGTGCCCGGGCAGGTGGGGGGCGGCGTTCGCGCCGACCCAGGCGTCGACCTCGGTCCACCGGTCGTCGAGCCACTCCCCGAACGCCTCGGCATCGAGCGGCACGGTGTCGGCGGCATACGTCCAGGTCTTGACGAGGAAGGGCCGGCCGTCGAACGGCAGTGCGTCCCAGATCATCCGGGGGGTCGAGAGCCGGGCCAGCCCGGCGTGGGCGAGCACCATCAGGTCTGCCTCGGGGCGGGCCGACCTGGCCGCCCAGGCGCCGCGGGTCTTCGGTGGCAGCACGTGGCGCAGCTCCTCGGCCCGGCGGGCCCGGGCCACGTCACCGCGCTCGCGCAGGCGCTGGATGTAGCCGGCCCGCCGGCCCGGCGTCCAGTTCCGCCCCTCGGGGAAGATCACGAAGACGTCGTTGTCGACCATCGACTCGGCCATCCGCGTCAGGCCCGCGATGCGGTCGTCGCCCGCGCCGCTCCCCGACGGAACGAAGAACGAGTCGAGCCGGCTGAGGATGGTGTCGATGCCCGGGTCCCAGCGCAGCGCCTCGGCGAGCACGATGCGGGGCAGCCGGCCCACGGTGCGCGACATCAGCCAGGCGATGGCCAGCGAGTCGGCCGGCCCCGCGTGGCGGGCCAACGTGATCAGCGGCTCGTCGTCGGTGCCGAAGTGCATCCGGTCGGCCAGCACCACCTCGAGCCTCACCCAGCGCCGGGCGTAGTACATCAGCGCGTCGAGCGACTGCGAGAAGAGCTTCTCGTGGTCCTTGCGCCAGGTCGGTGAGGAGTGGTCGGGGCTCCTGGCCCACAGCGCCCAGCAGCCGAGCAGCATCCGGATGTCGACCCACATCAGCACGACGGCCAGGCACGAGGCGCGGAACAGCCGAGCGCGGCGGTCGACGACGACCATGAAGGCACCGGCCACGATGACCGGCAGCATCAGCCCGCTGACCACCACCCCGACCACCGGCCACAGCACGTGCAGCACCCGCCGCACCCACAACGGCGGCGGGGGGATGCTGCGGGCGCCCATGGCCGCCAGCGTAGGCCCCGGGGCGGGGCTAGGTTGGGCACATCCGCGGGACCGGACCGGGGCGAGCAGGACGAGGCGTCGATGAGTGCAGCGCAGGCCCCGCAGGTCCCGCAGCCCGCGCAGCCCCCGTGGGCCACGGCGTACGGCCCGGGGGTGCCGCTGCGGCTCGACCACGACGACAGCACCCTCGTCGACCGGCTCGAGCGGTCGGCGCGGCTCCACCCCGACCGGGTGGCCCTGGACTTCCTGGGCGCCACCACCACCTACGCCCGCTTCGCCGAGCGGGTCGAGCGGGTGGCCGAGGGGCTCCGCCGGCTGGGGGTCGGACCCGGCGACAGCGTGGCACTCGTCATGCCGAACTGCCCGCAGAACGTCATCGCCTTCTACGCGGTGCTCCGCCTGGGCGCCACCGCGGTGGAGCACAACCCGCTCTACACCGCGGGCGAGCTGCACCTGCCGTTCATCGACCACGGGGCCCGGGTCGCCGTGGTGTGGGACAAGATCGTGCCGGTCGTCGAGCAGCTGCGCGCCGGCTCGTCGCTCGAACACGTCGTCGCCGTCGACCTCACCGCCGAGCTGCCCTGGGCCAAGCGCCTCGCCCTGCGGCTGCCGCTCGCGAAGGCGCGGGCCGCCCGCGCCCAGCTGAGCACCCCGGCGCCGGGGGCGCTGGCGTGGACCGGGCTGGTCACCTCACCGCCGCTGTCCGCCGCGCACCCCCGCCCGGGTGCCGACGACGTGGCCCTGCTGCTCTACACCTCGGGCACCACCGGCGAGCCGAAGGGGGTGCCGCTGCGCCACCGCAACCTCGTCGCCAACGTCGTGCAGGGCCGCGCCTGGGTGCCCGGCCTGGCCGAGGGCGAGGAGACCTTCCTGCTGGCGCTGCCGCTGTTCCACGCCTACGGGGTCACCGTCGGCATGCTGCTGGGCGTCGACCTCGCGGCGACCCTGGTGCTGCTGCCCAAGCCCGAGATCGGCCTGCTCATGGAGGCCATCGAGCGGCGGCTGCCGTCCTTCGTGCCGGCCGTGCCGCCGCTCTACGACCGGATCGCCACGGAGGCGCAGCGGCGCGGGGTGTCGGTCACCGGCATCCGCTACGCCCTGTCCGGCGCGATGCCGTTGCCGGCCGAGCTCGTCGCCCGCTGGGAGGCCGCGACCGGCGGCCTGCTCGTCGAGGGCTACGGCCTCACCGAGACCTCGCCGGTCGTCGTCGGCAACCCGATGACGACCGACCGCCGGCCGGGCTCGATCGGGGTGCCGTTCCCCGACGTCGAGGTGCGCATCGCCGCTGCCGACGACCTCGACCAGGCGGTGCCGCTCGGCGAGCGCGGCGAGCTGCTCGTGCGCGGGCCGCAGGTCTTCGGCGGCTACCGGGGCCGGCCGGCCGAGACCGCAGTGGCGTTCCACGACGGCTGGTTCCGCACCGGTGACGTCGTGACGATGGATGCCGCCGGCTTCATCACCATCGTCGACCGGATCAAGGAGGTCATCATCACCGGCGGCTTCAACGTCTACCCCTCCGAGGTCGAGGCCGCGCTGCGGGGGCACGACGGCATCCTCGACGTCGCCGTCGTCGGCGTTCCGCACCCGAGCGGCAGCGAGGAGGTCGTCGCGGCGGTGGTGGTCGTCGACGGCATCGAGCTCGACCCCGAGCAGCTGCACGCCCACGCCCGCGCGACGCTGACCGGTTACAAGGTGCCGCGGCGGTTCGTCGTGGTCGAGTCGCTGCCGGTCAACGCGATGGGCAAGGTGCAGCGCCGCGAGGTCGTCGCGCTGGTCACGGCTCTGCAACATCCCTGAGGTAGGCGTCGGACGCCGCGTGAGCGGCATCCATCCGCAGGCGCATCCGGTTCGAACGGGCCTGGCCGAGCGAGATGTTCGGGCTGTCGGTGGCGCCGCTGGGCAGCACGTGCAGCTCGACGTCGTCGGGCACGGTCTCCATCTCGTGCACGAAGCGGTGGCGGCGCGTGATCTCGAAGGCCACGGTCGCCACCTCCCACGGCTTGGTCGGCGGTGCGAGCGGCTGCTCGACCCGGCCGACCTGCAGCACGAAGATGCGGGTGGCGCCCAGCGCCAGCGCCCGCCCGACCGGGATGGAGTGCACCAGCCCGCCGTCGAGGAAGTGCCGGTCGCCGATGCGCACCGCCGGGAACAGGCCGGGCACCGAGCACGACGCCACCACCGGGTCGGTGAGGTCGCCGGTGGCGAACCAGACCCCGCTGGCGTCCTCGATGCAGGCCGCGACGCACTGGAAGGGCACCTCGAGCTCCTCGAACCGGCTCACCGGCAGGTAGCGCTCGATGACGTGGCGCAAGGGGGCGTTCGACAGCAGGTGGGTGCGGTACTTCGCCACCCGGGCCGCCTGGCGCACCGGGTTGTCGAGGAAGACGCCCTCGCGCACGACGGCCTCCCAGACGGCGGCGAGCCGGTCGGCGCCCTCCGGCCCGGGGTCGGCCGCGATGAACGCGCCGTTGAGCGCGCCGATGCTGGTGCCCAGCACGAGGTCGGGCCGGATGCCGTGCTCGGCCAGCGCCCGCAGCATCCCGACCTCGCTGGAGCCGAGCACGCCGCCGCCGCCCAGGACGTACGCGGTGAGCTCCTCGCGCGGCATACCGGTCAATGTATGCCGTCGCCCGGTGTGGTGTGCCGGGGTCCGGTCACCGGTAGCCTCCCCCCATGAGCGGCGCGGCGATCTTCGACCTCGACCGCACCCTGCTCCAGGGCGGCACCGGCCCGCTGCTGTCGCGGGCGATGTACGACCTCGGCGTGGTCACCCGCAGGCTGCCCGGCGAGGGCCTGCTCTACGGGATGTTCGACCTGATCGGCGAGACGCTGCCCTCGATCTTCCTGGCCCGGCAGGCGACGCTGCTGGCCAAGGGCCGCGACGGCGCGACCTTCGACGCCGCGGCCGAGGCGGCCGCCGAGTCGATCGCGGCCGTCATCCACCCGTTCGCCCTGTCCCTCATCGAGCAGCACCACGCAGCCGGCCGGCCGGTGGTGCTCGCGACCACGACCCCGCTGCACCTCATCAAGCCCCTCGCCGACCGCCTCGGCTTCGACCACGTCATCGCCACCCAGTACACGATCGGCGACGACGGCCGGTTCGACGGCTCGATCACCGGCAACTTCGTGTGGTCGCGGGGCAAGCTCGCCGCGGTGAAGGAGTGGGCCGATCACGAGGACGTCGACCTCGCCGAGAGCTTTGCCTACTCCGACTCGATCTACGACCTGCCGCTGCTGTCGGCCGTCGGCAGCCCGGCCGCGGTCAACCCCGACCCCCGGCTCACCGTCTACGCGGTGGCCCGGGGCTGGCCGATCGTGCACTTCGACGTCTCGCCCGGCGTGCTCAAGGTGCCGGTGCTCGGCATCGAGCTGCAGCGCCTGCTGTTCCTCGCCAGCCCGCCGCTGTTCATCCCCTACGCCCGCTTCGACATCGCCGGCACCGAGCACATCCCGCGAACCGGGCCGGCCATCCTCGTCGGCAACCACCGCTCCTACTTCGACCTGCAGACCATCATCCAGCTGCTGCGGGCCAGCGGTCGCACCGCTCGTGGTCTGGGCAAGAAGGAGATCTTCGACGTGCCGGTGCTGGGCGCCATCGCCACGGCGCTGGGCGGCATCCCCGTCGACCGCGCCAGCGGCGGCCAGGAGTCGTTCGAGCACGCCGCGGTGGCTCTCGAGGGTGGTGAGCTGGTGTGCCTCCTGCCGCAGGGCACCATCCCGCGGGGCGAGAAGTTCTACGACCCGGTGCTCACCGGCCGCACCGGCGCGGCCCGGCTGGCGACAATGACCGGCGCCCCCGTCATCCCCTTCGGGATGTGGGGCACCGAGAACGTCTGGCCGCGCTCGGAGCCGGTGCCGCGCATCTTCAACCTCACCGACCCGCCGACCGTGCGGGTGCGCGTCGGCCCGCCGGTCGAGCTCAAGGGGCGCTCGGCCCCGGCCGACACCCGGCGGATCATGGCGGCCATCGCCAACTGCCTGCCGCCGGAGGCCCGCGAGCGACGTACCCCCACGCCGGAGGAGGTCCGGCTCGCCACGCCGTCGAGCTGACTCCGTCGGCGGACCGACCGATTGGTCACATCCGGGGCGTCGGCCGGTGTCCGCGAATCGACAATGGCTGGGTCGGGCGTCGGCACCGTTCCGCAGGGCGGACCCGCATTTGACCTTCTGCCAACATTAGGGTTACCTAACTCAGGTAAGCCTAACCTGCACCGGACGGAGCCGCGGATGTTCGTCAGCAACGCCCTGATCGGGCTGCGCGAGGGCCTGGAGGCGGCGCTCGTCGTCGTCATCCTGCTCGCGTTCCTGAAGAAGACCAACCGCACCTGGGGCATCCGCTACGTCTGGCTCGGGGTGGGCACCGCCGTGGCCCTGTCGGTCGTGCTGGGCGCCGCCCTCACCTACGGGACCCGGCAGCTCTCGTTCGAGGCCCAGGAGCTGATCGGTGGCGTGGCGAGCATCATCGCCGTCGGGTTCGTGACCGCCATGGTCTTCTGGATGAAGTCCGCCGCCCGCAGCATCTCGGGCGAGCTGAAGGGCAAGCTCGACCGTGCCCTCGACCTCGGCCCGCTCGCCGTGGCCCTGGTCGCCTTCCTCGGCGTCGGTCGCGAGGGCCTGGAGACCGCGATCTTCTTCTACGCCACCGCCCAGGCCGCGGGCGCCGGCAACAACCTGCCGCTGCTCGGCTGGGTCGTCGGCTTCGCCGGAGCGGTGCTGCTCGGCTGGCTCATCTACCGCGGGGCCCTGAAGATCAACCTCGGCGCCTTCTTCAAGTGGACCGGCGTCGCGCTCATCCTGGTGGCGGGCGGCATCCTCTCCTACGGCATCCACGACCTGCAGGAGGCCGGCGTGCTGCCCGGCCTGAACACCCTGGCGTTCGACGTCTCCGGCACCATCGACCCGGGCAGCTGGTACGCCACCATCGCCAAGGGCACGCTCAACTTCACCCCGGCCACCACCGTGCTGCAGGCCGTCGCGTGGGCGCTCTACGTCGGCACCGTCATGTTCTTCTTCCTGCGCCCGGGCAAGGCGCCCGTCGCCGCACCGGCGAGCGCGCCGGCCGTGCAGGAGTCGACCACCGCCTGACCGCCGTCCCCCCACGCCAGACGCCCGACCCGCCGTCCACCATCTGCGCCCACCGGCGCCCTTCTCCCGACCCCGACCCCATCCTCGGCCCACCGCCGCCACCCGACGTCACCCAGGAGTCTCCCGTGCGCCCTCGATCCCTCATCCTCCCCGCCGCCCTCGCCGCCTCGGCGCTGGCCCTCGCCGGCTGCTCCAGCAGCGACGACGCCGCGGCCGGCTCCGGCAGCAGCGTCACCGTCAACGCCACCGACAGCGCCTGCGAGCTCTCGGCCACCACCACGCCCGCCGGCCGGGTGAAGTTCACCGTGACCAACTCGGGCGGCAAGGTCAACGAGTTCTACGTCTACGGCGCGGACGACAAGGTGGTCGGCGAGCTCGAGAACATCTCGCCCGGGCTCACCCGTGACTTCTCGGTCGACCTGTCCACACCCGGTACCTACCAGACCGCCTGCAAGCCGGGGATGTCCGGCGACGGCATCCGCGCCGACTTCACGGTCACCGGGTAGCACACCGCCCTCCAGCCACGGGATGGGTGTCGGTGGGCCGCCCTAGGGTCGCGCCATGACGGACTCCATCCCACGGCACTGGGTCGTCGTGGCCTCGCGCGACCACGCCCGGCGAGGCACCGAGGGCGGCTTCATCATGGCCAACCACGGCAAGAGGACGCCGCTGGCGCGAATGTCGCGTGGCGACGGCATCCTCGTCTACTCGCCGACCACGACCTTTCCCCGGGGTGAGCCGCTGCGCGCGGTCACGTTCGTCGGCGAGGTCACCGGCGACGCACCCGAGACGAGCGAGGTCATCCCCGGCGGTTTCCGGCGCGCGGCCGACCTGCGCGAGGTCGAGCCGGTGCCGCTCGCCGACATCCGCGACCACCTGCCTGCATCGCGAATCCGGTTCGGGTGCTTCGAGATCGACGCTGTGGATGCCGCGGCGATCCGGGAGCGGGTGGTGCGCCTGGGTCAGTGACGCGAGCTGCGAGTCGTGACGTGGGCGGTCGTGAGGATCAGCTGCCGAACGTCTCCATCAGCACCTGACGCTCGGCGTCGGTGAGGTTGGACGCGATCAGCGTGCTGTGCATGTGCAGGCGCTCGCCGACCCGGTCGAGGTCACCCTCCTCGGTGACGACGAAGAGCGCCGACGTGCCCGGCGTGACCTGGGTGCGGATGGTCTCGAGCTGCTCCTTGCTGATGCCCGCGCTGGCGGTCATCTTGCTCAGCGCACCGATGCCGGCGCCCACCACGCCCCCGATGACCGGCACGAAGAACAGCGCGCCGATCAGCACCCCCCACAGTGCGCCCCAGCCGCTCGCGTGCCAGCGCTCCTCGTGGCCCTCGTGCGTGCTCGGCTTCGAGTCGCCCTCGGGCCAGGTGACGACGGCGTGGTCGATGACCTTGACGATGCCGTCGCGCTGGCACTGCTTGAGGGTCTCGGCCGCCTGCTGCGCACCGTCGGGGCCGTCGAACTTCCACACCGTGAACGCCGCCATCGAATCCTCCTTGACCCGCCGGCCCCCCGCCCGTCCGGAGGAGGGTCCGGTGCTCCGGCCGACGATACCGCCGAGCTCGGCGGTAGCGAAGGGTGGCGAAGGGGCCTTCCTCGCGACAGGCTGTGCGCATGACCATGCCGACGACCTTCGTCCTGTTCGGTGCCACGGGGGACCTCGCCAAGCGCAAGCTCATCCCCGGGCTGCTGCACCTGTTCCAGTCGCGCCTCGTCGACGACCTGCGCATCGTGGGCACCTCGCTCGACGAGATCTCCGCCGACGAGTTCCGCGACCTGGCGCTGGTCGCCATCCGCGAGCACAGCACCCGCGAGATGGGGGATGCCGACTGGCGCCAGTTCGCGCAGCGCCTCGACTTCGTGCCCCTCTCGGCCGGTCCGCTGGCACTCGGTGAGGCGGTCGAACGGGCCGAGGAGCAGCTGCCCGGCGACCAGAACCAGCGGCTGCACTACCTCTCGGTGCCCCCGAAGGCCGCCCTCGCCGCGGTGCGCACCATCCTCGAAGCCGGCCTGGTGGTGCGCAGCCGGGTCGTCATGGAGAAGCCGTTCGGCACCGACTACGCGTCGGCGGTGGCGCTCAATGCCCAGCTGCACGAGGTCTTCGACGAGGAGCAGATCTTCCGCATCGACCACTTCCTGGGCAAGGAGCCGGCCCAGAACATCCTCGCGTTCCGGTTCGCCAACGGCCTGTTCGAGCCGATCTGGCACCGCAACAACATCTCCCACGTGCAGATCGACGTACCCGAGACGCTCGGCCTGACTCAGCGCGGCGACTTCTACGAGGCCACCGGGGCCTACCGCGACATGGTGGTGACGCACCTGTTCCAGATCCTCGCGTTCACCGCGATGGAGCCGCCGACCTCGCTCGAGCCGGCCGCCATCAGCCGCGAGAAGACCAAGGTCTTCCGCTCGATGCAGCCGATCCACCCCGCCGACGTGGTGCGCGGGCAGTACACCGGCTACCACGACGAGCCGGGGGTCAAGCCCGACTCCGAGACCGAGACGTTCGTCGCGCTCAAGTGCTTCGTCGACAACTGGCGCTGGGCCGGGGTGCCGTTCTACCTGCGCACCGGCAAGCGGATGGCGGAGGGTGCCCGGATCATCTCGATCGCCTTCCGCGAGCCCCCGCAGTCAATGTTCCCGGCCGGTTCCGGTGTCGGCGACAACGGCCCCGACCACCTCACCTTCGACCTCGCCGACAAGTCGCGGATGTCGCTGTCGTTCTACGGCAAGCGTCCCGGCCCGGGGTTCCGGCTCGACAAGCTGTCGATGCAGTTCTCGATGCAGGAGACCTCGTGGGCGGGCGCGGTGCTCGAGGCCTACGAGCGGCTCATCTACGACGCGGCGCGCGGCGACCACACGTTGTTCACCTCGGCATCCGGCATCGAGCGGCTGTGGGACATCTCCCAGCCGCTGATCGAGAACCCGCCGACCGTGCGGCCTTACGCGCAGGGCACCTGGGGCCCCAACCAGATCCACCAGCTCATCGCGCCCTACACCTGGCGCCTGCCCTTCGAGCGGCAGTGGCGCGAGCGCAAGTTCTGACCGAGGGCCGGCCAGCCGGCATCCGGATGCCGGTCAGGCGGCGGTCGCGCGCCCCGTCTCGGTGCGCACGATCAGCGCGCCCGGCTGCACCTCGACCTCGATGTGGGTCGCCTCGCCGATGATGTCGCCGTCGAGCTCGATCTTCTGCTCGTGGTCGACCCGCACGCCCATCGACTGGCAGCGGTAGCGGTCGAGGTTCTGGGTGGTGCGATCGCTCTTGGTGAGCACCCGCAGGGCGACTGCCGCCCAGGCCGTGAGCCCCTTCGGGGCGATCACCACGACGTCGAGGGTGCCGTCGTCGGGCGAGGCGTCCGGCATCAGGTTGATGCCGCCGGTGAGCTTGCCGCAGTTGCCGACCAGCACGGTGCGCGCCCGCACGGTGCTCGGCTCCCCGCCGTCGACCGACAGGTGGGCCTTGAACCGCTCGACGAGCAGGTGCTTCAGGCCGGCGGGCACGTAGGCCGTCCAGCCGATCTTCGCCTTGAGCTTCTCGGAGGTGTCCTCCATGATCGCCGCGTCGAGCCCGAGGCCGGCCATCACCAGGAACGCGTGGCGGCGCAGCCCGGCGGACGACCCCTCGCCGACGTGCTCCTCGAGGTGCGCCTCGTCGGGGTTGAGCCGCAGCCAGCCGACGTCGATGTGCCGGTTGCGCCCGGTGATGGCGACCTCCACCGACTTCGCGAGGTCGTCGGTGGGCAGGTCGAGGTTGCGGGCGAGCAGGTTGCCGGTGCCGCCCGGGAGCAGGCCCATCGGCACGCCCGAGTCGACCATCTCCTGGGCCACGGCGCGCACGGTGCCGTCACCGCCGAAGGCGCAGACGACGTCGACCTTCTCGGCCAGCGCCGCACGGGTCTGGCCGAAGCCGACGTCGTGCTCCGAGGTCTCGATGAACAGCGGCTCGTCCCAGCCGTGCTCCGAGCAGACCCGCCCGATCACCTGGTGCACGTCGTCGCTGGTGCTGTCGAGCTTGGTGGGGTTGAGCACGACGGCGAGGCGCTTGCGCGGGGGCGGCGGGGTGTCGTCGACGGCCCGGAAGCTGTCCCGGGCCGGTCGGTGCGACGCCTTCTTGGCGTCGCTGCGCGAGGACAGCAGCAGCCACAGGCCCACCAGCACGAGGACCACGGCGACGGCGATGCCCACCCAGGTCCACCATGCGTTTGACACAGTGTGGAAGGTACAGCACCTCGCGTGCCTCGCCAGCGGCGACGGCCCTTTCGCTGCGTAGGCTGCCCGCATGACCTCACCGCCGCCCGCGGACCTCGCCGACCACGGCGTCTCCGGCGTCTCCGGCGAAGCCGCGCCTGCGGCGATCACCCCGGACGGCAAGGACTGGACCTGGACCCTGCGCGAGCGCTGCCCCGACTGCGGGTTCACGGCCGCCGCCGTGCCGGCATCCGAGATCGCCGGGCTGGTCACCGCGTTCACCGACCCGTGGCCCGCGGTGCTGCAGCGGCCGGATGCCGGTCGGCGCCCGACCCCGTCGACGTGGTCGCCGCTGGAGTACGCCTGCCACGTGCGTGACGTGTGTCGCCTGTTCGAGGAGCGGCTGGGGCTCATGCTCACGCAGGAGTCGCCCACCTTCGCCAACTGGGACCAGGACGAGACCGCCGTCGCCGACCGCTACGGCGAGCACGACCCGGCCCGGGTCGCCCACGAGCTGAGCGAGGCCGGGTCGTCGTTCGCGGCGGCGTACGCACAGGTGCCGCCCGACGGATGGGGGCGCACCGGCATCCGCTCGAACGGGTCGGAGTTCACCGTGCTCACGCTGGGGCAGTACGGCCTGCACGACCTGCGTCACCACCTGTGGGACGTCGGGGTCGACTCCTCGTGAAGCCCGAGCTGGTGTACCTCCTGCTCGGGGGGTCACTGCTCCTGGCCGCCGTGCTTCCGCAGCTGCTGCACCGCTGGGCGCTGTCCGCCCCCATCGTGCTGGTGGCCACCGGCATGGCGATCGGGTTGCTGCCACCGTTGGCCGACGTCGGGCTCGACCCGGTCACCGCCCGGCCGGTCATCGAGCACGTCACCGAGATCACCGTGCTCGTGGCGCTGATGGGCGTGGGCCTGGCGCTCGACCGCCCGCTGCGGTGGCGCAGCAGGGAGTCGTGGCGAGCGTGGTCGCCGGCCTGGCGGCTGCTCGGCATCGCGATGCCGTTGACGATCGGCGCCGTCGCGCTGCTCGCGTGGGGTCCGCTGGGGGTCGCGGCACCGGCCGCGCTGCTGCTCGGGGCGGCACTGTCACCGACCGACCCGGTGCTGGCGTCCGACGTGCAGGTGGAGGGCCCGACCCTCGAGGGCGACGTCGAGGAGATCGACGAGGACGACGAGGTGCGCTTCGCCCTGACCAGCGAGGCCGGGCTCAACGACGGGCTGGCGTTCCCGTTCGTCTACGCGGCGATCTTCCTCGCGACGCTGGGCCCGGTGTCGCAGTGGGGGTTCGGCTGGGTCGCCTGGGAGCTGGTCGGCAAGGTGGTCGTGGGGGTGCTCGTCGGGGTGGCGGTCGGGTGGGGGATGGCGCGGCTCGCCTTCCGGGCGCCGGCCCGCTCGCTGCGCCTGGCCGAGGTCGGCGAGCCGCTGCTCGCCCTCGCGGCACTGCTCCTCGCCTACGGCGCCGCAGAGCTCGTGGGGGGTTACGGCTTCCTCGCCGTGTTCGCCAGCGCGCTGACCGTCCGCTCGGTGGAGCGCGACCACGACTACCACCGGCACATGCACGACGTCATCGCCCGGCTCGAGACGCTGCTGACCCTCGTCGTGCTGCTCGGTCTGGGCTTCGCGCTCACCAACGGCCTGCTCGAGAACCTCGACTGGCATGGGGTGACCGTCGGCCTGGCACTGGTGCTCGTCATCCGGCCGGTGGCGGGGTGGTTGTCGTTCCTGGGGCACCGTAGCCAGGTCGGGGCCAAGGGGCTCGACCACCGGCAGCGCTGGGTCGTCGCGTTCTTCGGCGTGCGTGGCGTCGGCTCGATCTACTACATCGCCTACGCCGCAGGGGCCGCGACCTTCCCCGAGGAGCGCTGGCTCTGGTCGACGGTCGGCTTCACGATCGCGCTCTCGGTGGTGCTGCACGGCATCCTCGCGACGCCGGTGATGAGCCGGCTCGACCGGCATCGGGACGACGCCGCGCAGAACACCGGTGCGCGGCGAGCGGACGCTGCTCCACACTGAGTCGTATGCCGTCCCCGTCCACGCTGTTCGCCTTCGCCATCGCGTCGGCGGTGATCATCGCGATCCCCGGCCCGAGCGTGCTCTTCACGATCGGCCGTGCGCTGTCGTCCGGGCGTCGCGAGGCGCTGCTCACCGTGGTCGGCAACGCGCTCGGCATCCTCACCCAGATCTGCGCGCTGGCCGTGGGGCTCGGGCCGCTCATCGCGGCGAGCGCCACCGCCTACACCGCGCTCAAGGTGGTGGGGGCCGGCTACCTGATCTGGCTCGGGGTGCAGGCGATCAGGCACCGCCGGGCGTTGGCCGAGGCCTTCGATGCCGGCGTTCCCGTGTCCACGCCGAGCCTGCACGCCGTGCGGGCCGGCTACGTCGTGGGCGTGACCAACCCCAAGACGATCGTGTTCTTCGCGGCGCTGCTGCCGCAGTTCGTGGTGCAGACCACGCCGGTGTTCCCGCAGCTGGTGGCGCTCGGGCTGGTGTTCGCGGTGCTCGCCCTGCTCATGGACGGCACGGTCGCGCTGGTGGCGAGCCGGGCCCGCGACTGGTTCGCCTCGTCACCGCGCCGCATGGAGCGGGTCGGCGGCGCCGGTGGGCTGATGATGGTCACCCTCGGCACCGGGCTGCTGCTCACCGGTCGCGCTGACTGAGACCTTTCGTCAGCGCAGGTCCGTAAGCAGGAGGTCGCCGAGCACCTGGGCGAGCTGCTGCGGGTTCTCCTCGGCCATGTGGTGGCCGCTGTCGATCCGAGCCCGGCTGATCGGGCCGGACACCCAGGGCTCCCAGAGCGGCACGAGGTCTCCGTAGAGGTCCTCCATGTCGTCCTTGACCGACCACCCGACCAGCGTCGGGCAGGTGATCCGCCGCTCCTCGGCCCGGTCCTGGCGGTCATGCTCGAGGTCGATGACCCGCTCGGCGTGCGGCGACCCGGCGAAGAAGAACCAGTGCCACCACTGCGTCGCGAACTTCGCGTCGACCCGCTCGGCCTGCTCCACGTGCGGCAGCCCGTCGAGCACGGCGAGGGCGGTGACTCGCTCGGGGTGGTCCAGGGCGGTGCGGTAGGCCACCCCCTGGCCGCGGTCGTGGCCCGTCACGGCGAAGCGCTCGTGCCCCACGTGCGCCATCAGTGCCACGACGTCGTGCGCCATGGTGCGGTCGCAGTAGCGCTCGTGCCGCTCGTCCGGTGGGGGCTTCGACGACCGACCGTAGCCGCGCAGGTCGGGGCACACCACGGTCAGGCCGCGCTGCGCCAGCGCGGGGGCCACGCGGTGCCAGGTCGTGTGGGCTCTCGGGTGGCCGTGCAGCAGCACCACCGCCGGGCCGTCACCGCCGCTGCGGCCGTGCAGCCGGATCTCGGGCGCGACCTCGACGGCCCACTCCTCGAACCCCTCCATCACCCGGGCACTCTCGCACGGGGACAACGGCATCCGGAGGTTTCGCGACGCCCGACCCAGCTCCACCACGGCCCCGCTGCCGACGGCTTGCTCAGCGGGTTCGAGGTACTCCACCGGTCGCAGTCCGGACCTGAGCCGGCGCACGAGGAGCGCCCCGAGGGCTGCGGCGGCGACGGAGGAGAGTGAGGAGCCGAAGGACAGCCAGGACAGGGTGCCCACCGCCGACGCGAGTGCCCGGCGCCGCGGCCATCCAGCTGTCGGTCCAGCCCACGCCGTCCCACGTGCGCAGGCGGGCCGCGTCCTCGGGTCGGGGTACGAAGCCCGAGGGCTTCGCGAGGTTCGACGTCTCGCTCATGGCGGGCACCATCGGTGCCGGCCGGGGGCCACCGCCACCCTCCCGGCGATATCCGCGAGAAGTCGCAACTCCCCCACCGATAAACTCGCGCCGTGATCGACATCAAGGTGCTCCGGGACGACCCCGACCTCGTCCGTGCCAGCCAGCGGGCGCGGGGTGAGGACGAGGGCGTCGTCGACGCCGTCCGGGCCGCCGACGAGCGCCGCCGCAGCTCGCTCACCGCGTTCGAGCGGCTGCGGGCCGAGCAGAAGTCGATGGGCAAGGACGTCGCCCGCGCCCAGGGCGAGGAGAAGCAGGCCCTGCTCGCACGCACCAAGCAGATCTCGGCCGAGGTCAAGACCCTGCAGGCGACCGCCGACGAGGCGCAGACCGAGCTCGACCGCCTGCTGCGCACCGTCGGCAACGTCGTCGAACCCGAGGTGCCGGTCGGCGGGGAGGACGACTACGTCGTCGTCGAGACCATCGGCACGGCCCGCGACTTCGCCGCCGAGGGCATCGAGCCGCGCGACCACCTCGCGCTGGCAGAAGGCCTCGACGCCATCGACATGGAGCGCGGTGCCAAGGTCTCGGGCGCCCGGTTCTACTTCCTCAAGGGCGTCGGCGCCCGGCTCGAGATGGGCCTGCTCACCTACGCGATGAACCGCGCCATCGCCGCCGGCTTCGTGCCGCTGATCACCCCCACCCTCGTCAAGAGCGAGGTGATGGCGGGCGCCGGCTTCCTCGACAACCACGCCGACGAGGTCTACCGGCTCGAGGCCGACGACCTCTACCTCACCGGCACCTCGGAGGTGGCGCTCGCCGGCTACCACGCGGACGAGGTCATCGACCTGGGCAACGGCCCGATCCGCTACGCCGGGCAGTCGACCTGCTACCGCCGCGAGGCCGGCTCGTACGGCAAGGACACCCGCGGCATCATCCGGGTGCACCAGTTCAACAAGATCGAGATGTTCGTCTACTGCCGCCCCGACGATGCAGCGGCCGAGCACGAGCGCCTGCTCGACTTCGAGAAGGAGATGCTCGCCGCCGTCGAGCTGCCCTACCGCATCATCGACACCGCAGCCGGCGACCTGGGCGGCCCCGCCGCGCGCAAGTACGACTGCGAGGCGTGGGTGCCCACCCAGGGCCGCTACCGCGAGCTCACCTCGACGTCGAACTGCACCACCTTCCAGGCCCGCCGGCTCAACACCCGGTTCAAGGGCGAGCACGGCAACGAGGTCGCCGCCACCCTCAACGGCACCCTCGCCACCACCCGCTGGATCGTCGCCATCCTCGAGAACCACCAGCAGGCCGACGGCTCCGTGGTGGTGCCCGAGGCGCTGCGCCCGTACGTCGGCCTCGACGTGCTCACCCCCGCCCGCTGACGGAGGCAGGTCCGCCGGCAGGGGGAGTCCGTACCTCCGCCCACGTGCTTACGCTGGGTCGTATGCCGTCGACCGTCGCCAGCGTGCCCGCCCGGGTCGGGGCCTTCTTCGGCGCCGACGACCCGTGGGAGCGTCCCCGCCCGCCGGTCGGCCGCCAGGACGTGCTGCTCGCAGCCACGGTCGCGGTCGTCGGGCTGGTCTCGCTCGAGCTGGTTCGCAGCGTCGGCGCCCTCGACCACCTGACCGCCCCGTGGCCGGTGCAGTCGCTGGCGGTGCTCACCGGAGCCGCGCTGCTCGTCGGGCGGCGCCGCTGGCCGCTGGCTGTCGCCGCCCTCGCCGCCACCCACATGCTCGTCGTCGGCGTGACCATGCCCGAGGTGATGGGCCAGTTCACCCTCCAGCTGGTCTACTTCCTCGCCATCCTCTCGGGCGTGTCCTGGGCGCAGGACCGCCGCCTGATGATCGGCGTCGTCGGCGCGATCGTGCTGGCCATGTTCGTCTGGATCGCGCTGCAGTTCGCGATCGGCACGGCGATCCAGGACCTCGTCGACGAGAGCCGCGGCACGACCCCTGACGGCCTGATCGGCCCCATCCCGGCCGCGGTCGCCCTCACCCTCGTCATCAACGCCGCCTACTTCGGGGGCGCGGTGCTCGGGGGCCAGATCTCGTGGCGCAACGCCCGGCAGAAGGCCCTGCTGGCGGAGCAGACCGTCACCATCCACGCCCAGAGCGACTCCCTGCGCCGCCGCGCGGTCACTGACGAGCGGCTGCGCATCGCCCGCGAGCTGCACGACGTCGTCGGGCACCACGTGTCGGTCATCGGCATCCAGGCGGCGGCGGCCCGGCGGGTCATCGACCACGACCCGGATGCCGCGGCGGGTGCCCTCGGTGACATCGAGCGCTCCTCGCGCGAGGCGGTGACCCAGATGCGCGGGCTGCTCGGCACCCTGCGCGACCTCGGCGAGCAGGCGGGTGAGAGCGATGACCGCGCCCCGGAGCCCGGGGTCGACGACCTCCCCGCCCTCGCCGCCGAGCGCACCGCGGCCGGCCTGTCCACCGAGCTCGCCGTCGTCGAGTCCAGCCCCGGTGCGGCGCAACAGCTCCCGGCCTCGCTCGGGCTGTCGCTCTACCGCGTCGCCCAGGAGGCGCTCGCCAACACCACGAAGCACTCGACCGCACGGTCGGCGCGCGTGGTGCTGCGCGTGGAGGACCGCACCCCGTTGCCGTACGCCGAGGTCGAGGTGCTCGACAACGGGCGGCCGCGCGGCGCGACCTCCGGGTCTGGCCTGGGCCACCTGGGCATGCGCGAGCGCGCGGCCGGCATGCGCGGCGAGGTCGAGATCGGCCCCCGGCCGACCGGTGGGTACCGGGTTCGCGTGCGCGTACCGCTCGAGGTCGACCGTGGCTGAGGCCGACCGGGCGTTGCGCGTGCTCATCGTCGACGACCAGCACCTCGTGCGCTCCGGCTTCCGGATGATGCTCTCGGTCGAGCCCGACCTCGAGGTGGTGGGCGAGGCGAGCACGGGCGCGACGGCCCTCGAGCAGGCCCGCGCACTGCGCCCCGACGTGGTGCTGATGGACGTGCAGATGCCGGTCATGGACGGCATCGAGGCGACCCGTGCCCTCGTGGCGGAGGACCTCGGCAGGGTGCTGATCCTCACCACCTTCGACCGCGACGACTACGTGTTCGACGGTCTCCAGGCCGGCGCCAGCGGGTTCCTGCTGAAGAACGCCGAGCCCGACCAGCTCGTCGACGCCGTGCGCGCCGTCGGCCACGGCCACGCGCTGCTCGCACCCGAGGTGACCCGCCGGGTCATCGCCCGGATGACGACGGCCCGGAGCCCCCGACCACGACCGGATGCCGGCCCGCCGCCACCCGACGGGGCCGCCGGGCTGCGTGGGCCGGCCGTCGACGCGCGGCTCGGCGGCCTCGAGCGGCTCACCGACCGCGAGCGGGAGATCCTCGTGCTCGTCGCCCGCGGGATGTCGAACAGCGAGATCGCGGCCCACCTCTTCCTCGGTGAGGCCACCGTCAAGACCCATGTGTCGAACTGCCTGGCCAAGCTGCACGTGCGCGACCGGGTGCAGGCGGTGGTGCTGGCCTACGAGGCCGGCCTCGTCCTCCCGGCGGAGGGCTGAGGTTCCGCCTGTGGGCTGATCCGGCATTCGCGCCGCGTGCCTAGCGTGGCGGTATGGGACAGATCGAGACACGGGGACTGAGCCGCACCTTCGGCGACGTGCGTGCCGTCGACGGGGTCGACCTCGTCGTGCGGCCGGGGGGCCTGACCGGCTTCGTCGGCGGCAACGGGGCGGGCAAGACGACGACGATGCGGATGGTGATGGGCCTGCTGCGCCCGGACGCCGGGGAGGTGCTCTGGAACGAGCGGCCGATGACCGCCGCCGACCGGCGCCGCTTCGGCTACCTGCCGGAGGAGCGTGGGCTCTACCCGAAGCAGAAGGTGGCCGACCAGCTGACCTACCTCGCCCGGTTGTCCGGGATGACGGCCGCGGACGCCCGCAGCGCCATCGACACCCACCTCGAGCGGTTCGGCCTGGCCGAGCGTGCCAAGGACCGGGTCGAGTCCCTCAGCCTGGGCAACCAGCAGCGCGTGCAGATCGTGGCGGCGCTGCTGCACGGCCCGACCGCCTTGGTGCTCGACGAGCCGTTCAGCGGGCTCGACCCGGGCGCCGTCGACGCGATGGCCGACGTCCTGCGCGACTCCGCGGCATCCGGCGTGCCCGTGCTGTTCAGCAGCCACCAGCTCGACCTCGTCGAGCGGCTGTGCGACCGCCTCGTCGTGCTGGCCCGTGGCCGGGTCGTCGCGCAGGGGGCGGTCGACGACCTGCGCGCCGGCGGCCCGACCCGCTACCGGCTGGTGACCGACGCCGACGCGGGATGGGTGCGCGACGTGCGCGGCATCCACGTGCACGACGTCGACGGCTCGGCCGCGCTGCTCGAGCTGGTGACCGAGGGCGCGGAGCAGGCGGTGCTGCGCGAGGCGGTGGCGCGTGGCGCGGTCCGCGAGTTCAGCCGGGTCGTGCCACCGCTGTCCGAGATCTACCGGGAGGTGACGGCATGACGACCGTGCGGACGAGGACCGAGCCGCAGCAGCAGCATGATGACTCGCGCCCGGAGGGGAGCGTGCGGCACGCCTGGACGTTGGTGGCGAGGCGTGAGGTGGCCACCCGGCTGACCGACCGGGCCTTCCTGGTCGGCACGCTGCTGACCGTCGCGATCATCGTCGCGCTGGTCGCGGTGCAGGCCGTGCTGGCCGACCGGGTCAAGGACTACGACGTCGTGGCGACACCTGCCGGCACCGCGATGGCCGACGCGGTCGCCGGCCGTGCGGGCGCCATCGACGACAAGGTGCGGGTGAGCGTGGTCGAGGTCGCCGACGACGCCGCGGCCCGCGCGGCGCTCACCGATGAGCGGGCCGACGCCTGGCTCGCCCCCGGCGACGACGGCTGGGTGCTCACCGGGAAGACCGAGGTGCCCCGGGACCTCGAGTCGGTCACCGAGACGGTGGTGCGTGACACCACGCTGACCGAGAACGCCGCCGCGGCCGGGACGTCGGTCGCCACCCTGACTGCCGGCTCGACGCTGACCTCGGACGTGCTCGAGGGGGATGCCGAACAGCGCGACTTCGCGCAGGGCGTGGCGTTCGCGCTGGCGTTCCTGTTCTACATCTCCTCGCTCGTGTTCGGCTACACCCTCGCGGGCAGCGTGGTGGAGGAGAAGCAGTCACGCATCGTCGAGATCATCTCGACCAAGATCCCGGTGCGCCACCTGCTCGCCGGCAAGGTCCTGGGAAACACCGCACTGGCGGTGGCGCAGATGGGCCTCTACGCAGCCATCGGCCTGGTCGGCCTGAGCTTCACGTCGTTCGGCGCGCTGCTTCCGACGGTGAGCGGTGCGCTCGGCTGGTTCCTCGCCTTCTTCCTCGTCGGGTTCCTGCTCATCGCGTGCCTGTGGGCCGTCACGGGGGCACTGGCCAGCCGCACCGAGGACGTGCAGTCGACGTCCACCCCGCTGACCATGCTGCTCGTCGCTATCTTCTTCGGGTCGGCCTTCCTCAGCGGCACCCCGCAGACGATCCTGTCGTACGTGCCGCCGGCGTCTGCGGTGCTGATGCCGCAGCGGATCCTCGAGGGCAGCGCCCAGTGGTGGGAGCCGGTGGTCGCGCTGGCCATCCTGCTGGCCGCCGCGGGTGCCGTGGTGCTGCTTGCGGAGCGCCTCTACCGCAGGTCGCTGCTGCAGACCTCGGGTCGGCTCTCGGTGCGGCAGGCCTGGTCTGCGCCGGAGTGACCGGGGTTCGGCGGGCCGTGGCCTCACCACGCCTGCAGGTCGGTGGGCACGAGCTCGATGACGACGTGGAACTGCTCGGCGATCGGCTCGAGGCCCATGCCGTAGGCGACCATCGCCTCGGCGTACTTGGCCCGGTAGGCCTCTTCGATCTCGGGCAGCCACTGCGGGGCCGTGCGGTCGCTGATGACGGCCGGGCCGGAGAGCACGACCACGCCGTTGCCGTCGGCGAGGGTGTGCAGGTGCAGCAGGGCGGGGGAACCGCGCAGCACGTTGGCGACCTTGGCGGTCTGCGGCTCGCTCATCACCAGCAACCGGTCGTGGTGCCAGAGGAACCACACCGGCACCGCGTGCGGCGAGCCGTCGGCACGGACCGTGGTGAACCAGCCGATCTGGTCGGTGGCCAGCCGGGCCAGGACATCGGCGTGCGTGGGGTCGGCGGGGTCGAGCCGGAGCGATGGCTTCTGGGGCATGCGCCGACGCTACGCGGGGGTGCCGACACCTGGCCGCGTCCGCGTGCACCCGACCCGCCCGGGTAGCGTCGGCGGTGATGACCACTCCACACCTCGTCGCCCTCGACATCGACGGCACCACGGTCAATCACGAGGGCGAGCTCTCCGACGCCGTCCGCGAGACCGTGCGTGCGGTCGCCGATGCCGGCCACCACGTCACCATCGCCACCGGGCGCGCCATCATCGGCACCCTGCCGGTGCTCGACCGGCTCGGGCTCACCACCGGGTACGCCGTGTGCGCCAACGGCGCCGTGACGCTGCGGCTGAACCCCGACCTCGACCTCGGCTACGAGATCCTCGAGGCGGTGACCTTCGACCCCGGCCCGGCGCTGCTGGTGCTGCGCGAGCACTTCCCCTCGGCGCTCGTCGCGGTCGAGGAGCTCGGCGTGGGGTTCAAGGTGACCGCGCCGTTCCCCGACGGCGAGCTCGACGGCCGCCCCCGGGTCGTGCCGTTCGAGGAGCTGATGGCCACCCCGGTCACCCGGCTGACGCTGCGCGACCCGTCGAGCACCAGCGAGGAGTTCATCGAGCGCACCAAGGACATCGGCCTGCACGGCGTGGAGTACGCCGTCGGGTGGAGCGCCTGGCTCGACATCAACCCCGAGGGGGTCTCGAAGGGGGCCGCGCTCGAGGCCATCCGGCGCCGCCTCGGTGTCGAGCCGATGCACACCGTGGCCGTCGGCGACCAGCGCAACGACCTCGAGATGCTGCGCTGGGCCGCCCGCGGGGTGGCCATGGGCAACGCCCCCGACGAGGTCAAGGCGGCCGCCGACGAGGTGGCCGGCGACGTCGACGACGACGGCCTGGTGCCGGTGCTGCGCGCCCTGCTGTGACGGGCTGACATCGACGCGCACGCAAGCCGCCGCGGCATCCGCGCCGATGGGATCGTGAGCGGATGGACACCACGCACGCCACCACCGCGGCCCGGGAGGCCGGCAACAGCCCCGTCGTCGAGTGGGGCGCCCGCCTCGGCTACGCGACGCTCGGGCTGATCCACCTGCTCATCGCCTGGATCGCCCTGAAGGTGGCCTGGAACATCGGTGGCGGGTCGAAGCAGGCCGACACCTCCGGCGCCCTGCAGACCCTGTCGTCCTCGAGCACCGGACTGGTGCTGCTCTGGATCTGCGTCGTCGGCTTCCTGCTGCTCGCGGTGTGGCAGCTGTTCGAGGCGGCGCTCAACCAGGGCCAGGCCAGTGACCGGCTCAAGGCCGCAGCCAAGGGCGTCACCTACCTGTTCTTCGCGTGGACCACCTTCAAGGTCGGCCAGGGCGCGAACTCGTCGGCCGAGAAGAAGACCCAGGACTTCACCGCCACCCTGATGGGCAGCCCCGGCGGCCGGCTCCTCGTCGGTGTGGTCGGCCTGGTCGTGCTCGGCATCGCGGGCTACCACGTGTACAAGGGCTGGACCAAGAAGTTCCTCGAGGACCTGCGCGAGCACCCCGGCCAGTGGGCCGTCACGGCCGGCCGCGTCGGCTACATCGCCAAGGGTGTCGCCCTCGTCGTCGTGGGCTTCTTCTTCCTGGTCGCCGCCTGGCAGGCGAACCCCGACAAGGCGCAGGGCCTCGACGGGGCGCTGAAGACCCTCAAGGACGCGCCGTTCGGTCCGTTCCTGCTGACCCTGGTGGCCCTCGGGCTTGCCGCCTACGGCGTCTACTCCTTCGCCCGCTCGCGCTACGCGCGGGTCTGAACGCCGGTCTCCTCGCTGCCGGCCCGAGCCCGGGTCGAGGTGCCGGGTGCCGGCTCGCGGCGTAGGTAGTTCCACGCGAGCAGCGCGCAGAGCACGCCGTTGAGCATTCCCACGACGACGTCGGAGATGTGGTGGGCCCCGCGGTACAGGCGCGCGTACGTCACGAGCAGCGGCGCGATGACGCACAGCGTGATGACGACGCGCCGCACGACCACGTTCGAGATGCGGGTGGCCATCAGGGCGAACGAGACGTAGAGCGCGGTCGAGGCCCCGACGTGGCCGCTGGGGTAGCTGGAGGTGGGCGGGGTGGGGTCGAGCCGCTCGACCGGAGGCCGCTCGCGACCGACGACAGCAGTGGCGATGACGAAGACGGTGGCCTGCAGCGAGATCGCGATGAGGGGGACGACGGCGAACCACCACTCCTTGGTGCGCCACCACACGATCGCGCAGACGATGACGCCGACCGCGATGACGTACTCGGTGTTGCCAATCGTCGACATGACATGGGTGATGGTGTTCCAGGTCTCGGTGCGGCCGTCCTCGAACCACGTGCTCACGCTGTTCTCCCACGTCGCGTAGGACTTGAGCGGTCCCTGGAGCAGGAAGCCGAAGCCGACGATGACGGCGAAGACGGCGACGGCCGGCAGCACGGCCCGCACGGCCACGTCGCGCAACGCCGCGGTGAGCTTCGGGCGGCTGTGGTCGTCGTCCCAGCGGGTGAGGAACGGCATCAGGTCTCCTGGGGGGTGGGTGGGCCGATGTCGGGGTCGTCGGCCTCGGTGGGGTCAGGGGGGTTCCAGCCGGCGTAGCCGGCGTAGGAGGCGAGGGCCAGCCCGACGCCGGTGATCACCCCCACCGTGACGTCGCTGGCGTAGTGCACGCCGAGCAGCACCCGGTCCAGCGCGGTGACGAGCACCACGAGGGCGGCGAGCAGGACGGCCACGACCCGGGCCCAGAGGGGCTTCAGCAGTGGCCACAGCAGGATGACGACGATGGTGGCCCAGGCGGCCGAGTTCAGCGCATGACCCGACGGGAACGAGTAGCCCGGCGCCTTCGACACGGGGTCCTCGACCACCGGGCGGGCCCGCTGGAAGACATCCTTGGCTGCGTAGCCGATGAACCAGGCGACCATCATGGTGCCGAAGGCCCACCAGGCGCGGGTGCGCAGCCCCTTGGCGAGCCACACCCACAGGCACAGGGCGGTGCCGACCACGTAGAGCCGGATCGGCTGGGTGAGCCACTGCCAGGTGATGAGGAACGACCGCAGCCCGTCGCGCGGGCGGGTGAACGACGTGGCGGCCCCGGTGATCTCGTCGTCGAGGGTCTGCAGCGGACCCCACTTGCTGCGCACGAGGAAACCGACGCCGAAGAGCACCACCGCGACGCCCACTCCATAGACGAAGGCCCGACCGAGCCTGCGTCCGTGGGTGCGGGTCGGCGTCTCCGCCGTCGTGCTGCTCACCGACCTGTTCTACCCGAATGTCGCGGCGAGAAGCGGTTCGCGTGACCGTGGGATGCTGGGCCCGCCATGGCCGAGCTGCACGTGACCTCCGCGTCGAACCCCCGCCTCCGGGCGGTGCTCGCGCTGCGCCGGCGCCGGGTGCGCGAGCAGGAGGGCCGCACGGTCGTCGACGGTTACGAGGAGATCGCCCTGGCCCTCGACGCCGGGGTGGTGCCCGACACCGTGCTGCACTGCCCCGAGCTGATGCTCGACCCCCAGCGCCAGTCGGCCCTGGTCGAGCGGGCCCGTGCGCTGGGGGCGAGCACCATCCGGTGCAGCCGCGCGGCCTTCGAGAAGGTCGCCTACCGCGAGGGCCCCGACGGGTTCCTCGCCGTGGTTCCGGTGGCTGGGGCCGCCCTCGACGACCTCGTGCTGCCGCCCGACCCGCTCGTGCTGGTCTGCGAAGGGCTCGAGAAGCCCGGCAACCTGGGGGCGGTGCTGCGCACGGCGGATGCCGCGGGCGTCGTCGCCGTCGTGGCCGCCGACCCGGTCACCGACTGGGGCAACCCGAACGTGGTGCGCTCGAGCAAGGGCACGGTGTTCTCCGTGCCGGTGGCCGCCGCGAGCACCGCGGAGGTGCTGGCCTGGTTGCGGCGCAACGGCATCCGGTTGGTGGCGACCACCCCCGACACCGACACCGCGCACACGGCAGTCGACTACCGGGGGGCGGTGGCGATTGCCGTGGGCACCGAGAAGGAAGGCCTCACCGACGTCGCACTGGATGCCGCCGACGCCCGGGTGCGCATCCCGATGGTGGGCCGGGTCAACTCGCTCAACGCGGCCACGGCCGCGGCGGTCGTGGTGTACGAGGCGGTCCGACAGCGCTCAGCGTGAGGCTGGTGTGACCTGTGTGACGTGCTGTGGTTCCGCGGACGCCGCGGTGAGGCAGGTGCACAGGGCCGTGTCAAGAGCATGCCTTTCGGTGTGCGACGATGACGTGCATGCGAGTTGACCACGTCGTCTATGCCGCCGAGCGCGACGGCCTCAAGGCCACGGCGCAGCGCCTCGCGGAGCAGATCGGCGTGACGCCGGTCGATGGGGGAGTCCACCCGCGCTTCGGGACGCGCAACATCATCCTGCCGCTCGCCCACGAGCGGTACGTCGAGGTCGTCGAGGTGCTCGACCACCCCGCCAGTGACAAGGCGCCCTTCGGGCAGGCCGTGCGGGCCCGCTCCGAGGCAGGCGGCGGCTGGCTCGGGTGGGTCGTTCAGGTCGACGACATCTCCGAGGTAGAGACCCGGCTGGGCCGCACCGCGGTGCTGGGCAACCGGCACCGCCCCGACGGGGTCGAGCTGCGCTGGCGCCAGGTCGGGGTCAAGGGCCTGCAGGCCGACCCGCAGCTGCCGTACTTCATCGAGTGGGAGGCCGGCGTGCCGCACCCCTCCGACGACGCGCACACCGAGGTCACCATGCAGACGATCCAGATCGCCGGCGACCCCGACCGGGTGCGCGAGTGGCTCGGCCTGCCGGCCGACAGCACCTCGTCGGTCATCGACTTCGAGTTCGTCTCGCCGCACGGCACGCCGGGCCTGATGGCGGTCACCTTCGAGACCGCCGCCGGCGAGGTCACCATCTGACCTGCGTCACCTGCAATCAGTCGCGAGACCAGCCGCGCAGCCGCAGGCTGTTCGACACCACGAGCACGCTCGACATCGCCATCGCGGCGCCGGCGATCATCGGGTTGAGCAACCCGGCCATCGCGAGCGGGATCGCCGCGACGTTGTAGCCGAACGCCCAGCCGAGGTTCTGCTTGATGATGCGCAGGGTGGCCCGCGACAGCCCGATGGCATCGACGACGGCGGGCAGCTCGGCCCGCAGCAGCACGATGTCGGCGGAGTCGGCGGCCACGTCGGCGCCGCTGCCCATGGCGATGCCGAGGTCAGCCTGGGCCAGAGCCGCGGCGTCGTTGACACCGTCACCGACCATCGCGACCACCTTGCCGCGGGCCTGGAGGTCGGCGATCATCGCGTGCTTGTCCTCGGGGCGCACGTCGGCGAGCACCCGGCCCACGGGGATGCCGACCTCGCGCGCGACCGCCAGCGCCGCGGCGTCGTGGTCGCCGGTGAGCAGGTAGGCAGGGAGCCCGGCAGCGGTGAGGTCGCGGATCGCCTGGGCCGAGCTCTCGCGCACCGTGTCGGCGACGGTGAGGGAGGCCTGCGCCCGCCCGTGCCAGCCGACCCAGACGGTGGTGCCGTCGACCGTGGGCCGCGCGAGCTCGTCAGGCACCTCGTCGAACAGGTCGGCGCGGCCGACGGTGATCTCGGTGTCCTCGACCCTCGCCCGCACACCAGAACCCGGCAGCGACACGAAGTCGGTGGCCCTCGGCACCTCGAGGGCCCGGCTCGCGGCGGCGGTCACGATGGCCCGGGCCACCGGGTGCTCGCTGCCCGCCTCGACAGCGGCGGCGGCACGCAGGGCCTGGTCCTTGGGGAGGCCGGCGGCGGTCGCGACGTCGACGAGGGTCATCTCGCCGGTGGTGACCGTGCCGGTCTTGTCGAGCACGACGGCGTCGATCCGCCGGGTGTCCTCGAGCACGTCGGCGCCCTTGATCAGGATGCCGAGCCGGGCGCCGCGCCCGGTGCCCACCAGCAGCGCGGTCGGCGTGGCCAGGCCGAGTGCGCAGGGGCAGGCGATGACGAGGACGGAGATGGCGACCTCGAGCGCGCGGGCCTGGTCGCCGGTGGCCATCCACCACCCGGCGAAGGTGAGCGCGGCGAGCACGAGCACGACGGGGACGAACACGGCCGACACCCGGTCGGCGAGCCGTTGCACGGGCGCCTTGGTGGTCTGCGCGCGCTCCACGAGCCGGGCGATGCCGGCCAGCGTGGTGTCGGCGCCCACCCGGGTGGCCTCGACGACCAGGCGGCCGGTGGTGTTGATGCTGCCGCCGGTGAGCTCGTCACCGAGGGTGACCTCGACGGGCAGCGACTCTCCGGTGATGAGCGACGCGTCGACCGCGCTGCTGCCCTCGACCACCCGGCCGTCGGTGGCGACCTTCTCGCCGGGCCGCACGAGGAAGCGCTCGCCCACGAGGAGCTGGTCGATGGGAATGCGCGTCTCGGTGATGGTCCCGGTGGCCGGGTCGGTGCGCTCGACGGCGACATCCTTGGCGCCCAGGCTGAGCAGCCCGCGCAGGGCGTCGCGGGTGCGGTCGGTGGCGCGGGCCTCCATCCACCGCCCGAAGAGCAGGAAGGTGGTCACGACGGTGGCGCTCTCGAACCAGAGGTTCGACGTCGTCGTGGCTGCCGCAGCGCCGCCGCCGCCCATCATGCTGCCGGCACCACCGGACCCACCGCCGCCGGTCAGCACCACGTAGGCCGAGGACAGGTAGGCGGTGAGCACACCGATCGATACGAGGGTGTCCATGGTCGACGCGCCGTGGCGGGCGTTGATGAACGCGGCCTTGTGGAAAGGCCACCCGCACCACAGCACGACCGGGGTGGCCAGGATCAGCTGCACCCAGCCGCTGTTGTTGATCTCGATGCCGGGCACCATGCCGAGCACCACGACGGGCACGGTGAGCACGGCCGCGCTGATCACGTCGACGAGGGAGAAGCGCGGTGCGCTCTCGGATGGTGTGACGGCGTCGGCGGGGTGGGCAGGGTCGTCATCCGAAGCTGGCTGTGCAGCGCCACCGATGACCTCGGCGCCGTAGCCGGTGGCACGCACGGTGCTCAGCAGCTGCTCGACCGTGACCGGCCCGGCGAAGCGGACGGTGGCCTTCTCGGTGGCGAGGTTGACCACGGCATCCACGCCCTCGAGCTTGCCCAGCTTCTTCTCGATGCGGGCCGAGCAGGAGGCACAGGTCATGCCGGTGATGGCGAGGTCCACCTCGTGCACCTCGTCGGGAACGGGGCGGTCGGTGGTCTGCGTCACCTCAGCTCCTCACGAGGCGCGCGATCGCGGCCGTGGCCTCGGCCACCTTGGCGGCGGCGGCGGCGTCGGACTCGCGGGCGGCGTCGACCACGCAGTGCTCGATGTGCTCCTCGAGCAGCTTGATGCTGACGGCCTGCAGGGCGCGGGTCGCCGCACTGACCTGGGTGAGCACGTCGATGCAGTAGGTGTCGGACTCGACCATCCGGGCGATGCCGCGCACCTGCCCCTCGACGCGGCGTAGGCGCTTGAGGTGGTCGTCCTTGTGGCCGGCGTAGCCCGGCACGATGGTCTGGTCGTTCGCATCCACCCCATCAGGGTACCCGATACCCCTACCCCTAGGGGGTATCGGGGGGTACGGGGTGGCCCGTCTCACGCTCCCGGGGAGGCGCCGGGCAGCGAGGGCGGGAGGACGATGGAGGGGAATGCGGGAACCGGTGCCACGACACGTCGGTCGGCCACGCCCCGCGCCGGGAAGGGAACGGGCATGAGCACGATCAAGGAGGCCGCGACGGACTTCCTGTCCTGTCGGCGGATCGCGGTGACCGGGGTGTCGCGAGAGCCCAAGGAGCACGGGGGCAACATCGTCTACACGCGCCTCAAGGAGCGCGGCTACGAGGTGTTCGCGGTCAACCCGAACACCGCGCTGGTGGAGGGGGACCGGGCCTACCCCGACCTGGCCTCCATCCCCGGCGGCGTGGAGGCCGTGGTCATCGCGACCCGGCCCGAGCGCGCCGAGGCCACGGTGCGCGAGGCGGCCAACCTGGGCATGACCAAGGTGTGGATGCACCGGTCGATGGGAGCAGGCAGCGTCTCCCCGGCCGCGACCGCGCTCGGCCGCGAGCTCGGCATGGTCGTCATCGACGGCGGCTGCCCGCTGATGTTCGGCCCCGCCGCTGACGGTGGCCACAAGGTGATGTGCGCCCTGCTCAAGCTCACCGGCAAGGTGCCCCGCCGAGTCTGACGGTCAGGTCGCGGCCGGCTCGGGTGGCGGAGTGGCGGATGCCGTGCCGGTCGCCACGAACGCCTGCGCCGCCTCACCGACGGAGCCGGTGTAGCCGTCGGGGCCGATGGCCTCGCTGATGCCGAACCGGTCGAGCTCGGCCCGCAGGCTCTCCGACTCCTGGGTGATGACCAGCCGGGCACCTCGGTCGTGCAGCTCGTTGACGACCTGCTTCAGGGTCAGGCCGCCGCTGTAGTCGACGTCGACGACGGCCGAGGCCTCGAGCACCACGCATCGGATCGGGGACTCCTTGGGAGCGCTGTCGACCAGGCCGAGGATCTCCTCGTTGAAGCGGTTGGCGTTCGCGTAGTACAGGCCCGAGGAGAACCGGTAGACGGCCAGGCCCGGCACCAGCTGGCCGCCGTCGGCGACCGGGACCGATTGGTAGTGGCCGCCCTTGCCGGCGACGGTCACGGTGTCCTTGGGGGCGTAGCTGCGGCTCAGGTGGTCGATGACCGACACGACGATCGCCACGATGATCGCCTGCTCGACGCCGACCACGATGACGAGCAGGCCGGTGATCGCGGCGATGACGAACTCGCTGGGGCGCACCTTGAGGATGGCGCGCAGGCCCTTGATGTCGACCAGCTCGATGCCGATGAGGAACACCACCGAGGCGAGCACGGCGCTGGGCATGTACTGCAGCGGCTTGGTGAGGAAGAGCAGGACGATGAGCACGATGCCGGCCGTGGTCAGGCTGGCGAGCTGGCTGCGGCCACCGGCTCCGTCGACCATCTGGGTCTTGGTGGGGCTGCCGTTCACGACGAAGGTGCCCGAGAGACCGGCCGAGGCGTTGGCGAGGCCAAGACCCACGAGGTCGATGTTCTCGTCGAAGGGCTCCTCGTACTTCGCGGCGTAGGCGCGGGAGGTGGCGGCGCTCTGGGCGAGCACGACGATGAAGATGGCACCTGCGGTGCTCGCCAGCGACGCGAACTGCGACCAGGTCACCGACGGGAAGCCGAGGCTGGGGAGGCCACCGGGCACCACGCCGAGGGTCTTGACGCCGTCCGCGGCCAGGTCGAGGTACCAGCTCGCGACGATGGAGCCGATGACCGCGATGAGCGCGCCCGGGATCTTCGGCGAGATCGCCTTGGACCCGACGATGACGACGATGACGGCGACCGAGACCCACACCGTGGCGGCGTTGGACTCGCCGAGGTTCCCCAGGGTCTTGACGAACTTCTCCACGGTGCCGCCCGACTGCGAGGGGATGCCGAACATCCCGCCCACCTGCCCCATGGCCACCTGGATGCCGACACCGGTGAGGAAGCCGACGAGCACGCTGCGCGACAGGAAGTCGGCGATGAAACCCAGCCTGAGCAGCCGCGCGAGGATCAGGTACCCGCCGGTGATGATCGCCGTCATCCCGGCCAGGGTCACGTACTGCGGCGAGGCGACCGCCGCCATCCCGGTGAGACCGGCGGCCATGATGGCGGCCGTCGCCGAGTCGGCGCCCACGACGAGGTGGCGGGACGAGCCGAGCAGCGCGAACACGGCGATGGGGATGAGGATCGTGTACAGGCCGGTGATGACCGGCATCCCGGCGATCGTCGTGTACCCCATCACCTCCGGGATGCCGAGCGCCGCGAGCGTGATGCCGGCGGCGATGTCCCTCGGGATGCGGCTGCGGTCGATCGGCATGATGCCCTGAAGGACGGGGAGCCGGCGCGTTGCTGTGGACATGGTGCCCTCGCGTGGTCATGGCTCGAGCCCACGCTCGCGCCTGCGGCGCGACTCTGCTCCTGCGCGGGATGGCTCGCATCACCCCGTTCGGATGAACGCACGGTGCGGCCGGAGCGCAGTTGGGGTCGAAGCGCAGGGACGACCGCACGGAGGCGAACCATCGTGTTCCACGCACCCGACCTGTCAGCCACCCCCACCGCGAGTGGAAGGGACCTGCGCACGACCGGCGGGCTGATGCGACGCACCGCTACCGTCGCCCTGCTGGGTCTGGCCGGCATCCTGCTGGCGGCCCCGGCCGCGCCGGCCAGCGCCCCCACGGCGCCCGTCCGAACCGCCGCCGCCCTCCCGTCCCCGGTGCGCGGTCAGGACATCTCCTGGCCGCCGTGCCCGAAGGGCATGGCCATCCCCGGGCACACCGGTGCGGCCCTGCCGATGCCCAGCTCGACCGCGAGCTTCGTCATCATCGGCCTGACCAACGGCCCGGCGTTCAACCCCAACCCCTGCCTGGCCAGCCAGGCGGCGTGGATCAGGTCGCACCACGTGTACGCGGCCCCGTACGCCGTCCTCAGCTACCCGACCGCTGCCCAGCTGACGAAGTACGGCGCCGTGGGCCCATGACAAGGGCCCCAGCCTGACCACCCGGCTGCGCAACGTGGGCTGGGCGCAGGGGCAGCACAACCTCGCCCGGATGCGGGGCGCCGGCCCGACCGGCCCGGTCATCTGGATGGACGTCGGGGTCTACCCGTCGCGGCCGTGGTCCAGCAGCACCACCGGCAACAAGGCGTCGTCGACGGGGTGCTGGCCGCCCACCGCGCCGGGGGATGAAGGTCGGGGCGTACTCCACCAGGTCGCAGTGGACCTCCATCGTCGGGGCCGTGAGGTACGGGCTCGCCGAGTGGCACACGACCGGCTCGTCGTCGCTGGGCACGGCGAGCAAGGCGTGATTCCGGCGTCGTTCAACGGCGGCCCCACGCTCCTCGCCCAGTGGTGGACGACCACCAGGGACTACGACGTCATGTGCCCGCACGACGCCACGACCAACGCGATGAAGGCGCACTTCCGCAAGTTCTGAGCGGGCCGCCTGCGCCAGGTGTCACCCGGCGGAGAGCGCGGTGAACGACAGCACGGCCAGCCAGCTCGTGAGCGCCAGCCCGAGGGCCGCCCCCACGGATGCCGTGAAGGGGCGCCACCGGGCCGGTGCCCAGCGGCGCGCGCCGGCCACGGGCAGCCAGACCGACAGCACCACGAGTGCGAGGCACGCCGCGAGGAGCGCCGCGGCGGCGGTGGGGGCGCTCACCTGAGGTGGTCGACGAGCTCGGGGGCGAGGCCGACGTAGGTCTGCGGGGTCATCGCGGCCAGCCTGGCCTCGACGTCGGCCGGCAGGCCCAGGCCGCGCACGAACTCGACGAGCTCGGCCTGCCCGATGCGGCGCCCACGGGTGAGCTCCTTGAGCCGCTCGTAGGGCTGGTCCATGCCGGGCACCCCGCGGGCGCCGAGGGCGCGCATCGCCGACTGGATCGGCTCGCCGAGCACCTCCCAGTTCGCGTCGAGGTCGGCAGCCATCGCGGCGGGCACGGCATCCAGGCCGTCGAGGCCGCGGGTGGCGTTGTCGATGGCGAGCAGGCTGTGGCCGAAGGCGCTGCCGATGTTGCGCTGCATCGAGGAGTCGGTGAGGTCGCGCTGCAGCCGGCTCTGCACCAAGGTGGCGGCGAGTACGTCGAGCAGCGCGTTGCTGACCTCGAGGTTGGCCTCGGCGTTCTCGAAGCGGATCGGGTTGACCTTGTGCGGCATCGTCGAGCTGCCGACGGTGCCCTGGCCGCGCACCTGGGCGAAGTAGCCGAGCGAGATGTAGGTCCACACGTCGGTGCACATGTTGTGCAGCACCCGGTTGAACCGCGCGACGTCGGCGTAGAGCTCGCTCTGCCAGTCGTGGCTCTCGATCTGGGTGGTGAGGGGGTTCCAGCTGAGGCCGAGGTGCTCGACGAACGCGCGGCTGATGCCCTGCCAGTCGGCACCGGGCACGGCGGCGACGTGCGCGCCGTAGGTGCCGGTGGCGCCGTTGAGCTTGCCGAGGAACTCGGCGTCCTCGATGCGGGCGAGCTGGCGCTGCAGCCGCCACGCGAGCACGGCGAGCTCCTTGCCCATCGTGGTGGGGGTCGCGGGCTGACCGTGGGTGTGGGCGAGCAGCGGCACCTCGCGCAGGTCGGAGGCCATGGTGGCAAGTGCGTCGACGAGGGCGGTGGCGCGGGGCAGCCAGACCTCGTGCACCGCGCCCTTGACCATGACGGCGTACGAGAGGTTGTTGACGTCCTCACTCGTGCAGGCGAAGTGGATCAGCTCGGCCAGGCCGGTGTCCCCCGGCGCCGGCGCGATCTGCGAGAGCCGCTTCTTGAGGAAGTACTCGACGGCCTTGACGTCGTGCTGGGTGACCCGCTCGGTGGCGGCCATCTCGTCGATCTCGGCGGCGCCGAAGCCGCGCACGACGTCGCGCAGCGCCTCCTGCTCGTCGGCCGCGAGGCGGCGGACCCCCGGCACGACCTCGTGCTCGGTGAGGTGGATCAGCCACTCGACCTCGACGTGCACCCGGGCCCGGTTGAGCGCGGGCTCCGAGAGGTGGTCGACGAGCGGGGCCACGACGCCGCGGTAGCGCCCGTCGAGCGCACCGAGCGCGATGTGCGGCTCGGCGTCGGCGAGGGAGGTGGATGCCGCGAGGCTGGTCGCGGGGGCGGTGCTGGCCATGCCCCCATCCTCCCAGAGCCGCGCAGTGGCGGATGCCGCGTGCCCAGCACCCCGGGGTGATGCACCGCGCGCGCCCAGTCGCGCCCCGTGCAGCACTCGGCGACACCGACCCCACGTGGGGTGCTGCACCGCGCGCGCCCAGTCGCGCCCCGTGCAGCACTCGGCGACACCGACCCCACGTGGGGTGCTGCACCGCGCGCGCCCAGTCGCGCCCCGTGCAGCACCCGGCGACACCGACCCCACGTGGGGTGCTGCACCGCGCGCGCCCAGTCGCGCCCCGTGCAGCACCTGGCGACACCGACCCCACGTGGGGTGCTGCACCGCGCGCGGCCAGTCGCGCCCCGTGCAGCACCTGGCGACACCGACCCCACCTGGGGTGCTGCACCGCGCGCGCCCAATCGGTTGATGGCGCCCCACAGGGGTCAGTGCCGCTCGCGCTCCTCCAGCTCGCCCCGCACGAAGTCGACGATGCCGGGCACGGCCGCCACGATCTCGCCGTAGGTCTGGTCGTAGGCCGGGTCGGTGCCGTACCAGGGGTCGTCCATGCCCAGGTCCCCCCGCGCCACGGCATCCGGGTCGAAGGAGCGGAACAGGCGCAGCTTGGCGCGGTCGGCGTCGGTGCGGGCGATCCGCTCGAGCCGCTCGACGTGCACGTGGTCGACGGGGAGCACCAGGTCGTAGCGGTCGAACCAGCCCGGCTCGAAGCGGCGGGCCACGTGCTCACCCCAGCCGTTGTCGTCGTGGCCGTTGCGGCGCAGCACGGCGGCGGTGCGCCGGTGCATCCCGTTGCCGAGCTCCTCGCTGCTGGTGCCCGCGGAGTCGACGACGACGCGGTCGCCCAGCCCGGCATCCGCGAAGGCCTCACGGAGCAGGAACTCGCCCATCGGCGACCGGCAGATGTTGCCCCAGCACACCACGCACACCCGGTACGGCTCGGAACGCTCGCTCATCCCCCCATCCTGCCAACCCCGACATCGTGCGATTTACATACGGTTCTTACAGCCCGGGACGTGCGAGAACCGTGTGTAAATCGCACGAAGTGCGGAAGTGGGCGGTGGGCGGCGCAATCAGTCGGGTGAGTCGAGGTCGAACCAGGTGTGGACGCCGTCGAGGAAGGCCCCGCGCGACAGGGCGCCGGCGCCGGTGGGGATGCGGCCCCACAGCGGCGCCCCGGTGACCCGCGGCAGGTCGACGAGGTTGCTCTCCTCGGCCGGGCCCGGGTCGTCGGGCCACGAGCCGATGACCACGCCGAGCAGGGGCAGGGAGCGGGCGGCCAGGGCCTCTGCCGTCAGGGCCGCCGTGTTGAGCGTGCCCAGCCCGGCGCTGGCGACGAGTACCACACCACAGCCAATACCTTTGTAGCGCAGCCCGGTTCCGAGGTCGGCCAGCGTGCCGCCGCGCTCGTCAAGGCGCACGAGCAGCCCGCCGGCACCTTCGACCAAGACCACCTCGGAAGCCGCGGCGATCTCGCTGATCCGCTTGGCGTGCTGGGCCACCGGGGGTAGTCGCACTCCTTCGCGTCGCGCCGCTGCCTCCGGTGAGAGGGGGTCGCGCAGCCGCACCAGCTCGTGGGTCACCACGTCGTCGCCGACCAGGCGGCGCACCTCGTCGACGTCGCCCGGATCACCCGGAGCCAGCCCGGTCTGGGCCGGCTTCACGACCGCCACGTCACTGCCACGCTGGCGCACCACGGCGGCCAGGGCGGCGGTGACGACGGTCTTGCCGACCTCGGTGCCGGTGCCCGTGACCAGCACGACCGAGGTGAGCGACCTCGGGTCAGCCACGGGGGCCGGTGAGCTCGCCGAGCACCTCGCAGGCCCGGTCGAGGTCGTGCTCGGTGTGGTCGGCGTGGGCGGTGAGCCGCAGCCGCGACGAGCCGTCGGGCGTGGACGGGGGCCGGAAGCACCCGATCCGGATGCCGCGCGCCCGCGCCCGCTCGACCGCCTCGACCGCTTCGTGCGGCCCCGGCATCGACACCGACATCACGGCGCCGGCGGGCACCTCGACGCCGCAGGCCGCGGCCAGCCGGGCGGCGTTGGCGTGCACCCGGTCGGTGAGCTCGGGGTGGTCGCGCAGCACGGCCAGGGCGGCCAGGGCGGCGCCGGCGGAGGCCGGGGCGAGGCCGGTGTCATAGATGAAGGGGCGGGCGGTGTTGACGAGGTGCTCGCGCACGATGGGTGCCGCGAGCACCGCACCACCCTGTGCCGCAAGGGACTTCGAGAGGGTGGCGGTCACCACGACGTGCTCGGTCTGCGACTGGCCCGCGGCGGCGACGAGGCCACCGCCTCGGGGACCGACGACGCCCAGCGCGTGCGCCTCGTCGACCACGAGGATGGCGCCGACCTCCGCGGTCAGCGCGACGAGGTCCTCGATCGGCGCGGCGTCGCCGAGCACCGAGTAGATCGACTCCACCACGACCACGGCCCGGGGGGTGTCGCGGCGCGAGAGCAGCTCGGCGACGTGCTCGAGGTCGTTGTGTCGCGCCACCGTGACGGCGGCCCGCGACAGCCGGCAGCCGTCGATGAGGCTCGCGTGGGCGTGCTCGTCGCTGACGACCAGGGTGCCCGCGTCGGCGAGCGTGGTGAGCACGGCGAGGTTGGCGGCATACCCGCTCGACAGGGCGAGCGCCGCGGGGGCGCCGGTGAGCGCGGCGAGCGCGGCCTCGAGCTCGTCGTGCACGTCCAGGGTGCCGGTGACCAGTCGTGAGGCGCCGGCCCCGCCGCCGTAGGTCTCGGCGGCCGCGACCGCGCCGGCGATGACGGCGGGGTGGGTGCGCAGGCCGAGGTAGTCGTTGCCGGCGAGGTCGAGGCCATCACCGGTCTTGGTGGTGCTGAGCCGGCGGGTGAGCCCTGCCCCCTCACGGGTGGCAGCGGCGTCCCGGATCCAGTCGAGGGGGCTCGTCACGGCATCGATCCTGCCACGACGGCTCGGATCCGGCCCCACGGTTCTGTCAAGCGGCTGTGCCGTGGGCGCGCTGACCAGCACACTTGCGCTCTGCCCGAACAGCAGCCCGCGCCCGTCGCGCCGGTCGGTGGCTACCCGCCGATGCCGATGCTGGCGTGGGCCGCGCCCGGGTGGCCGGCGGACGGGGCGTTGACCCCGGTCACCCGCCCGGATGCCGCACGGTTCACCCTCCGCGCGGAGTCGGAGACGTCGGTCCTGGACCCACAGGGGATGTGCCACCTCTGGCTGCGGGAGGCGGCCGTCGGAGTCGCGCTAGGGATCTTCGTACTCGCCGTCGTCGCCTCCCTGCAGTTCTTCCACAGCGGTGAGCTTCCAGCGTGGTGGTTCCTTTTCCTGCTCATGGTCTTGATCGGCAATCTCGCTGTCATGTTCCAGAGCGCCCTGTGGCGAGCCGGTGCCCGCGCCATCCCCGCCGGCGGCGTGGCCACCCGGCTCCGAGGCGTACGCGCTGCTCTCGGGTGCCGCGAGTGTGGCGTCGGTGGCCCTGGTCTGGCTCTGCGAGCGGGTGGGAATGTCGCCCACCGTGGGCGCCCAGTGGGCCACCGTGCTGGCTCGGCAGGGCTGGCTCACCGGTGGTGGCCACGTGCTCGGCATCGCCCGCCTGCCCGAGGTGCACGTGATGGGCCACGGATGCCGGCCGCGAGCGGCTCGCTCAGGAGCGCGCGCGTCTCGAGCGGCTCGCCAGGGGCTGACCCGGCGCTGGCGACCGCGCGGCATCCTGCGCCCCCCGGCAGCGCTGGGCGGGTGACGGGCGTACTTGTGGCAATCACTTGACACAAGTCCAGGCCGAGCGAGATGCTCTCGCTTGTATCAATGAGTCGACACAACTGGAGTGGTCATGGCGGTCGTCCTGCTGGCTCTGCCGATGATGGTGGTCGGCCTGCTCGTAGCCCTGGCGCGCCGGGTCGTGGTCACGGTGGGGGTCGACGAGCACCCCGGAGTCGTCGAGACCGCCCGGCACACCCGGCGCTGGCGGGTGGTCGGCGTCCTGCTCGGTGCGGTGGCGGCGGCGCTTCTCCTGGTGCTCGGCCAGCGGGTCGACACCCTCGGTCGGGTCACGGCCCTCGCGCCGATGGCCCTGGGCGCCGGCATCCTGCTCGGCACCATCGCCGGTGAGCTGACCGCCCGGCCCGCGGTCGGCATCCGCCGCTCGGCCGTCGTCGAGACGCGGACCCTGTCGGCGATCCTGCCGCGCGGCCGGGCCCTCGTGCTCGCCGGGTCGACCGCCATCCTGGTCGGGGCTCTGGCCGCGGGGGCCGCGTGGGGGTCGGCCGACGACCTCGGCCGGGAGGGCCGCTCGTTCGCCCGGACCTGCACGGTCGACGACCCCGACCTCGGCCGCATCGTCATCAGCGGCAGCCACGGCCCGTGGCCGGGCTCCTTCTACGCCGCACCGCTGGCCCTCGCCCTCGCCGTGCTCGCGGTGCTGGTCGTCGTGGCGCTGCGGGCCATCGTCGCCCGGCCTCGCCCCGAGCTCGACAGCCGCGACCTCGACACCCTGCTGCGCCGCTGGGCGACCGGCAACGTGCTCACGGCGGCCACCGTCACCGTGCTCGGCACGCTCGGGCCGGTTGCGCTGCTGATCTCCTCCGCGCTCCGGCAGACCCCCTGCGACGGGGGGCTCGGTCAGCGGCTCGTCGCCTGGACGGCGGCCGTCATGGCCCCGCTGGCCGTGGGGGCCGCGTTCGGCCTGCTCGCTGGGCTCGTGCTGCCGCCCACCATCCGCGTCGACGACCTGCCCCGCCCACGGCCCGGTGACGTCGCGCCCGTCGGAGCGCCGGTGCGATGACCCTGTCCACTGTCACGGTCGACGTCCTCGACCCGACCCCGCCCTACGAGCAGCTGCGCCGCCAGCTCGCCGACCTGATCGGTTCGGGGGTGCTCAGCCCGGGCGACCGGATGCCACCCGTGCGCCAGCTCGCGGCCGACCTCGGGCTCGCCGTCGGCACCGTCGCCCGCACCTACCGCGAGCTCGAGCAGGCCGGCTACGTGCGCTCGCGCCGCGGCGGCGGCACCCGGGTCGCCGCGACCGCGCCATCGCCGCCCACGCCGACGCGGGCCCTGGAGGAAGCGGCCGCCGCCTACCTCGACCGGGCACGCGCTCTCGGGCTCAGTCCCGAGGATGCCGTGGAGACGGTTCGCCGGGCCGCGGGCCGCGGGCCGCTGACTGCGGTCACCGGTCGATACCCTCGACCGGGTGATCGCGACCTGCCTGCCGACCGCCGACGGTGAGGTCGTCGTGCCGGCACCCGGGCGCGGCCCCGGCCACTGGGCCGGCGCCCCGAGCGCGACGCTCGACGACGACGGCACGGTCTGGCTCGCCTACCGGCTGCGCCGCCCGGTCGACGACGGCCGTGGTGTCGGGGTGGTGGTCGCGCGCTCCGACAACGGCGTGGTGTTCGAGACCGTGGCACACCTCGGGCGCGAGACCTTCGGCGCGGCATCCCTCGAGCGGCCGGCGCTGGTGCGCCGCCCCGACGGCGGCTGGCGCCTCTACCTGAGCTGCGCGACCCCCGGCTCGAAGCACTGGTGGGTCGAGGCCGTCGACGCCGACCGCCCGCAGGCGCTGCCCGAGGGCCACCGCACGATGGGGCATCCCGGCGGCGCCGAGGTCGGGGTCAAGGACCCGGTGGTGCTCGTCGACGGCGACGGGTGGCGGATGTGGCTGTGCTGTCACCCGCTCGACGAGCGCGGCGAGGAGGACCGGATGACGACCCGCCTCCTGCGCAGTGACGACGGGCTGGCCTGGACCGACCTCGGCGAGGTGCTGCGCGGCACCCCCGGCACCTGGGACGCCCGCGGCACCCGGGTCACCGCGGTGCTGTCCCGCGACCCCCTCGTCGTGCTCTACGACGGGCGGCCGTCGGTGCGTGAGAACTGGTTCGAGCGCACCGGCGTCGCACGCCACCGCGACTCCAGCGCGACGCTCGTGGCCGACCAAGGCGGCCCCGCGGCATCCTCACCGCACGGCGACGGCGCGTTGCGCTACGCCACGGCGGTCGCCCTGCCCAGTGGCAGGCTGCGCTGGTACGCCGAGGTCGCGCACGCCGACGGCTCCCACGACCTGACCACCTCCGTCTCCCCGAGCCCGGGCGAGACCTGACTCAACCGTCCGAGGAGGACACATGCCCAAGGCCCCACTGCCCGCTGAGGTCGCCGAGCTGTTCGTGCGACCCAACCCCGCGGTCGTCGCCGTGCTGATGCCGAGCGGCGCGCCGATGTCGGTCGCCACGTGGTACCTCGTCGAGGACGACGGCACCGTGCTGCTCAACATGGATGCCGGCCGGGCCCGCCTCGGCTGGATGCGCCAGCGGCCGGACCTCGCCCTCACGGCGATCAAGGAGGACGAGTGGTACACCCATGTCAGCGTCCGCGGGCCGATCGTGCGGTGGGAGGACGACCCCGAGAAGGGGCTGGCCGACATCGACCGGCTCTCGATGCACTACGGCGGCGGCCCCTACCCGACCCGCGACCGCCCGCGGGTCAGCTGCTGGATGCGGGTCGACCACTGGCACGGCTGGGGTCAAGCCAAGGCCGAGTAGCCCCGAGCACCCGAGGCAGTGTGAGGTTGGTTTCAATCACCTTCTCCCGTGCTTAGGTTCGCCTAACCCGGTGTTAGCGTCGAGGGGTGGCGACGTCCCTCGCGCGGGCTCCGATCGGCACCGAGCTGCGGGTCGTCGACGCGGTCGGGCCGACCGCCCTCACGCGACGTCTCGCCGAGCTGGGGCTTCGCGTCGGCAGCCACGTCCGGTGCGTGCAGCGCACCTCCGGCGGCGGGCGGATCGTCGACGTCGCGGGCTCGCGCATCGTGCTGGGGCGTGAGGTGCTCGAGTCGGTGCAGACCGTGCCGGCACGCGCCGCCGAGGCGACTCCCGCGTGAGCACCGTCCCTCCCGGCCCGCGGACGTCGTCGGCTCCCACGTGCCACGAGGACGGCTCGCCACTCGCGGCGCCCGTGGGCGCACCTGTCGTGGTGCTCGCCGGCGCCCCGAACGTCGGCAAGTCGACCCTGTTCAACGCCCTCACCGGAGCCCGTCGCACGGTGGGCAACTGGCCGGGCACGACGGTCGAGGTCGGCCGCGGCGGCTGCGTCGTCGAGGGCCGGGCCGCCGACGTCGTCGACCTGCCGGGCTCCTACTCGCTCGACCCCCTCAGCCCTGACGAGGCCCTGACCCGTGACGTCGTGCTCGCGGAGCGTGCCGAGCGGCCCGACGTCGTGGTGGTCGTCGCGAGCGCCGCGAACCTGGCGCGCAGCCTCTACCTCGTGGCCCAGGTGCGCGAGACGACGCTGGCGGTGGTCGTGGCCCTCACGATGGGCGACGTCGCCGAGCGGCGCGGCATCACGGTGGACGCCGACGCCCTCGCCGGGGCGATCGGCTGCCCGGTGGTCGCGCTCGACCCGCGCCGACGCTCGGGAGTCGACGAGCTGGTGGCGACCGTAGGGGCAGCGCTCGACGTCGGTGTCGCCCAGCCGCGAAGCCCTGGTGCCGACCCGGTCGCGGCGGACGAGGACGACGGGCTGGCCGCCGCCGACGAACGGTTCGGCTGGATCGACGCGGCGGTCACGGCATCCGTGAGCACGCGAGCGATGACCCGGCGCACCTGGTCGGACCGCATCGACCGCTTCGCGACCGCTCCCGTCATCGGCCCGCTGCTCTTCCTCGGTGTCATGTGGCTGGTCTTCCAGGCGACGACCACCCTCGCGGCGCCGCTGCAGAACGCCCTGGGCGCCTTTGTGTCGGGGCCGCTGTCGTCGGTGGGCGGGTGGCTGGTCGACACCGTGGGGCTCGGTGGCACGCCGGTGCGCGGGCTGGTGGTCGACGGAGTGATCGCCGGCGTCGGGATGCTGCTGACGTTCGTGCCGCTGATGGCCCTGATGTTCCTGCTGCTGGCCGTGCTCGAGGACTCCGGCTACCTGGCCCGGGCCGCCGTCGTCACCGACCGGATGATGAGCCGCCTCGGGCTGCCCGGGCGGGCGTTCCTGCCGATCGTCGTCGGCTTCGGCTGCAACGTGCCGGCGGTGTCGGCCACGCGGATCCTGCCCAACGCACGGCATCGGGTGCTGACCGCGCTGCTCGTGCCGTTCACGTCGTGCTCGGCTCGGCTCACGGTCTACGTGCTGCTGGCGACGACGTTCTTCCCGGCGCACGCGGGCACGGTCGTGTTCGCCATGTACGTCGTCTCCATCCTGCTCGTCGTGGTCGTCGGGCTCGGGCTGCGGGCCACGCTGTGGCGGGCGGTCGGCGCGGACCCGCTCGTCATCGACCTGCCGCCCTACCAGCGGCCGACGCTGCGGCTCAGCCTGTCGGTCACCTGGCTGCGGCTGCAGGGGTTCCTGCGCACGGCATCCGGCATCATCGTCGCCACCGTGGTCGTGGTGTGGCTGCTGCAGTCGATCCCGGTGGGGGCGGGGTCGTTCGGCGACGTGCCGGTGTCGGGCAGCCTGTATGCGGAGCTGTCGAGGGCTGCGGCCCCGCTGCTCGCGCCAGCGGGGTTCGGCCAGTGGGAGGCGGTGTCGGCGCTGCTCGTCGGGTTCGTCGCCAAGGAGGCGGTGATCTCGTCGTGGGCGCAGACCTACGCGCTCGCCGAGCCGGCCTCTTCACACGACCCGGGTGCCCTCGGGGTGCAGCTGCACCAGACCTTCGCGGTCGCCAGTGGCGGCCACACGGCAGCAGCGGTGGCGGCCTTCATGGTCTTCCTGCTCGCCTACACGCCGTGTGTCGCAACCCTGGCCGCGCAGCGTCGCGAGCTCGGCATGCGGTGGACGGTGTTCGGGCTGGGGCTTCAGCTCGTCGTCGCCTGGACGCTCGCCGTGCTCGTGTTCCAGGTCGGGCGGGTGTTCTGGTGAGCGCCGTGGCGCCGGTCGGCCGCGGGTCCGGTGGCCCGCTGACCGGGGTGCTGGCGGCGTTCGACGCCGGCGCGCACTCGCTCGGCGAGGTGGCCGCTCGCTGCGACCTGCCGCTCGACACGGTGCGCGCCTGCGTCGACCACCTGGTGCGGATGGGCCGGCTCGAGGCGAAGCAGCTCGCCGTCGGCTGCCCGGGCGGCGGGTGCGGCTCGTGCGCCTCCGGCACCGACGACGGCGCGGCGGGGTGTGGGTCGAGCGCCCCGTCGAGCCGCCGGCCGGGCCCGGTGCTCGTGGCGATCTCGGTGCGCCGCACCTGAGCGCTCGACGCCGCCCCTTGCGGCCGAGGAGATCCGGGTGTGGGCCGGCCGGGGACCGACGAGCTCACCCGACGCGCCGCCGGCGCTCAGCCGTGCACCGACTCCACGGCCCCGACCAGCCCCGAGGTGAGCAGCGACAGGTCGTCGTTGGAGGCCACGTAGGGCGGCATCGTGTAGACGAGGTCGCGGAACGGGCGTACCCACACGCCGCGCTCGATGGCCGCAGCGGTCACCTCGGCCACCCGCACCGGCTCGCGCAGCTGCACGACGCCGACGGCCCCCAGCACCCGCACCTCGCGCACCGACGGCAGGGATGCCGCCCGATCCAGCCCCGCGGTCAGCCCGCGTTCGATCCGACCCACCTCTGCCTCGGTCTCGCGCGAGGCCAGCAGGTCGAGGTTGGCCGACGCGATGGCGCAGGCCAACGGGTTCCCCATGAAGGTCGGCCCGTGCATGAGCCCACCGGCGTCGCCGGCGCTGACCCCCTCCGCCACGGCCCGCGTGCAGAGCACGGCCGCCAGGGTGAGGTAGCCGCCGGTCAGGGCCTTGCCGACGCACAGGATGTCCGGGGCAAGATCGACCAACAGGTCAGAGCTGCCCCTGCCGGCACCGGCCCAGAGCGGCCCGGTGCGGTGGAATCCGGTGGCGATCTCGTCGTGGATCACCACTGCCCCGTGCTCGTGCGCCAGCTCGTGCAGCACCGCCAGCACGTGCGGGCTGTACACGTGCATGCCGCCGGCACCCTGCAGCACCGGCTCGACGATGACGGCCGCCACCGAGTCCGCGTGGGCGGCATACAGCGCCCGGGTCTCGCGCTCCCAGGCGACCAGCTCGGGGTCGCCCGGCACCCGGTCGAGGCCTCCGGGCGGGCGCGGAGCGAAGACGTGCTCGGGCAGCACTCCCCGGAACAGTGCGTGCATCCCGCCGACCGGGTCGGTCACCGACATCGGCGAGAACGTGTCGCCGTGGTAGCCGCCGCGGACCGTGAAGAACCGGGTGCGCCGCAGGCCGGCCGCGAGCTGGAACTGCAGCGCCATCTTCATCGCGACCTCGACCGACACCGACCCCGAGTCGGCGAGGAACACGTGCTCGAGGCCGGCGGGTGCCAGGTCGACGAGCCGCCGCGCCAGCCCGAGCGCGGGCTCGTGGGTGAGCCCCCCGAACATCACGTGCGACATCGACGCCAGCTGGCGGTGCGCGGCGGCGTCGAGCTCGGGCACCGCATACCCGTGGACGGCGCACCACCACGAGGACATGGCGTCGATGACCTCGAGTGGTGCGCCGTCGCGGCCGCGCAAACGCAGTCGGATGCCGGACGCCGACTCCACGAGGTAGGGCTCCTGCGGCGCCAGTGCGGAGGAGTACGGGTGCCACACGTGCTCACGGTCGAACGCGAGCAGCTGGGCGAGGTCGATGGTCATCGCCGCCCATTGTGTCGCGACGCCGGACTCGCTGACCTCAGGCGGCGGCGCGGGCGCTCTCGACCTCGCTGGCCAGGCGCTGCACCAGCGTGCGCAGCTCGGCGTCGAGCGCCTCGTCGGAGAGGCGGCCGTCGACGAAGGCCTGGAAGGACGAGCCGACCCCCACGGTGTCCTCGATGACGTCGGCCCCGGCGACCTTGAGCACCTTCACGCCGTCCGCACGGGCCCACTGGGCGCCGCGCGGAGCGCCGCTGGCGGCGATCACGGCAGCCGGCTTGCCGGCGATGGAGGCCGCACCACGCGGCCGTGAGGCCCAGTCGACGGCGTTCTTGACCGCGCTGGACAGCGACCCGTTGTACTCGGGGGTGACGAGCAGCACCGCATCGGCGTCGGCGACGGCCTCGCGCAGGTCACGGGCGATCTCGGGCAGCTCCTCGGGGGAATCGAGGTCCTCGCTGTAGTGCGGGAGCTCGGCGAGGCGGGCGAAGACGGTGCCGTCGACACCGGCGGGCAGGTGCGCGATGGCGGCGTCGGCGAGCTGGCGGTTGGTGGAGCTGGCGCGCAGGCTGCCGACGAGGACGAGGACGTTCACGGGGTGCTCCTAGCGAGGAGAGGGCGGATCGGACAGGACGATCGACGCTGATCAGGTGGTTGAACAGTCAACTAATCTGTGGATATTCCGCAGGTGGTTGCGCTGCCGGTATTCAGCGTTACTATGTACTGGTAGTCAGTGTCACTGAATAGCAGTGTCACTGAGTAGCCAGCGAGAGGAGGTGGCACCGTGGGCAAGCAGGAGACCGAGATGCTCAAGGGCACGCTCGAGGGCATCGTCCTCGCGCTGCTGGCAGGGCGTTCGGCCTACGGGTACGAGATCACCGCCGAGCTGCGCGAGCGCGGCTTCACCGACATCGCCGAGGGCACCGTCTACGCCCTGCTGGTCCGGGTGGAGCAGCGCGGCCTGGTCGACGTCGAGAAGGTGCCGTCGGAGAAGGGCCCGCCGCGCAAGGTCTACACGCTCAACACCCACGGTCGGGCCCAGCTCGACGACTTCTGGAGGACGTGGAGCTTCCTCCAGGCACGTATCGAACAGCTCCGAGAGGGAGGCCGCTGAGATGGTCGCGAAGTGGATCGAGGCCCTGACCGGGTCGCTCGAGCAGAAGAAGCAGTACAAGAAGGACAAGGCCCGCATGGAGGCCCTCCCGGAGCCCTACCGCGGCGCCGCCAAGGCCTTCGCGCGGTACTTCATGTACTACGGGGGGCTCACCGACGGCGACACGATGGTGACGATGCTCGGCGACTTCACCGACCTCTGGGAGCGCGCCGCGGTCGACGGGACGCCGGTGCGCGAGATCGTCGGCGACGACCCGGTGGAGTTCGCCGAGAACTTCGCCGAGGCCTACGCCGGCACCCGGTGGATCGACAAGGAGCGCGCCCGGCTGACCGCCGCGGTCGAGGCCGCCGAGGCAGGTGGGCCGCGATGACGACCGACGCCGCCATCCGGGTCGAGGGCCTGGTCAAGTCGTTCAAGGACCTCGAGGTGCTCCGTGGGGTCGACTTCGAGGTCGAGCGGGGCAGCATCTTCGCCCTGCTCGGCTCCAACGGCGCCGGCAAGACCACCGTCATCCGCATCCTGGCCACGCTGCTGCGGGCGGATGCCGGCCGGGCCGGGGTCAACGGCTTCGACGTGGTGTCGTCGGCGGCCGAGGTGCGCGAGTCGATCAGCCTCACCGGGCAGTTCGCGGCGGTCGACGACGTGCTCACCGGGCGCGAGAACCTCGTGCTGGTGGCCCGGCTACGGCACCTGCCGGATGCCGGTCGCATCGCCGAGCGACTGCTCGCTCGCTTCCAGCTCACCGACGCCGCCGAGCGGCGGGCGGCGACCTACTCGGGCGGCATGCGCCGCCGGCTCGACATCGCGATGAGCCTGATCGGCGACCCACCGGTGGTCTTCCTCGACGAGCCCACCACCGGGCTCGACCCCGAGGCGCGCCTGGAGGTGTGGCAGGCGGTGCGCGACCTCGCCGCCGGCGGCACCACCGTGCTGCTCACCACGCAGTACCTCGACGAGGCCGAGCAGCTCGCCGACCGGATCGCGATCCTGCACGACGGTCGCATCATCGAGAACGGCACGCTGGCCGAGCTCAAGGCCCTGCTGCCGCCGGCGAAGGTCGAGTACGTCGAGAAGCAACCCACGCTCGAGGACGTGTTCCTAGCACTGACCAAGGAGAACCGATGAGCACCACGCACTTCGTCGGCGACACCGCCCTGCTCACCGGGCGGTCGCTGCGCCACATCACCCGCAGCCTCGACACCATCATCACCACGACGATCATGCCGATCGCCTTCCTGCTGCTGTTCGTCTTCGTCTTCGGCGGGGCGATCGAGACGGGCACCGGCGCCTACGTCGACTACCTGCTGCCCGGCATCCTCGTCATCACCGTGGCGTCGGGCGTCTCCTACACCGCGTACCGGCTCTTCCTCGACCACAGCAGCGGCATCTTCGAACGGTTCCACTCGATGCCGATCGCGCGCTCGTCGGTGCTCTGGGCGCACGTGCTCACCTCGCTGGCCGCCATCGCCCTCTCGGTGCTGGTGGTCGTCGGCGCCGCCTTGGTCATGGGGTTCCGCTCCGGCGCAGGCGTTCTGGCGTGGCTGGCGGTGGCCGGCATCCTCGCGCTGTTCACGCTGGCGCTCACCTGGCTGGCCGTCATCCCCGGCCTCACGGCGAAGTCCGTCGACGGGGCGAGCGCGTTCTCGTACCCGCTGATCATGCTGCCGTTCGTCAGCTCGGCCTTCGTGCCCACCGCCACGATGCCGGGCCCGGTGCGGGTCTTCGCCGAGAACCAGCCGGTCACCGCCATCGTCGACGCCATCCGCAACCTGCTCGCCGGGCAGCCGGTGGGCAGCGACATCTGGGTCGCGCTCGGGTGGTGCGTCGCCCTGCTGGCCGCGGCCTACGGGTTCGCGATGCTCGCCTACCGGCGCGCGATGGCCTGACCGAGCCGCTCGGCCAGCGCCGCCACCTCGTCGTTGAGCGCGTCGGGCGAGACGACCCGGAGCTGCCACGGCAGCCAGGCCAGCCGCGCCGCCGCCGAGCGCAGGTCCCAGGTGGCGAAGCGCAGCTCGCAGCGGTCGCCCACGGCCGACAGCGACCCGAGCCCCGAGGGCAAGGCGTCGGCGACGACGTCGAGCGGTGCGTCGATGTCGATCACGACGTCGACGCCCTGCGGCCCGCGGGTCAGGGCCTCACGCACGTGCTCGGCGGCGTCGGGCGCCTCGCGCGGGCGGAAGGTGAACGTCGTCTCGCGCACCTCGCTCATCCGGTCGAGGCGGAAGCTGCGCCAGTCCGCCCGGTCGAGGTCCCAGGCGAGCAGGTACCAGCGCGAGGTGGTGGCGACCAGCCGGTAGGGCTCGGCCCGGCGGGTCGACTGCTCGCCGGATGCCGCCTCGTAGCCGAACCGCACCTCGTGGCACGACCGAGCGGCCCGGGCGAGGAGCGCCACCACGGCGCCCTCGACGAGCTGGTCGCGGCGGCCGAGGGTGACGGTGGACTGCGAGACCGCCTCGACGCTCGCACGCAGCCGGGCGGGCAGCACCTGGTCGAGCTTGCCGAGGGTGCGCATCGCCGGCTCCCCGAGGCCGGCCACGGTGCCGCCGGCCGCCAGCCGCAGCGAGACGGCCACCGCCACGGCCTCCTCGTCGTCGAGCAGCAGCGGCGGCAGGGCCACCCCCGACCCCAGCTGGTAACCGCCGCCCACGCCCTGCCCGGCCCGCACCGGGTAGCCCAGCGCCCGCAGCCGGTCGACGTCTCGGCGCACGGTGCGGGTGGTGACCCCGAGGCGGTGGGCGAGCTCGGGGCCGGTCCACGTCGGGCGCGACTGGAGCAGGCCGAGCAGGCGCAGCACGCGCGAGGTCTGGGTCATGTCCGGCATCCTCCGGGCGATAGCGGACCGGAACTGTCCTCATTGTGGCCGAGGGTGGTGACACCAGGGAAGAACCACCGACGAAGGAGCCTGAAGATGTCCGGCAATGCGGCGATGACCACCGACGAGCGCGAACTGCTCGCGAACTACGTGCAGCAGCAGCACGACGGCTTCCGGGGGGCGATCCTCGACCTCACCGACGAGCAGGCCGGCCGGCGCATCGAGAGCAGCGCGCTGAGCGTCGGCGGGCTGGTCAAGCACGCCGCGCAGGTGCAGGTGGGCTGGCGGCTGATGATCGAAGCCGCGCCCGAGCCGCCGACCTGGCCCGGCACCCTCGAGGAGCAGCAGGATAACTACGAGCGCAACAACAGCTGGGTCGAGGGCGACACGGTGGATGCCGCGCTGGCCGCGTTCGACGCCGAGGCCGAGCGGGTGCTCGCCGCCATCCGGGCCGCCGACCTCGACACCCCGGTGCCGGTGCCGCAGGACGTGCCGTGGTTCCCCAAGGACGTGCCCGCCTGGTCGGTGCGCTGGGTCGCGCTGCACCTCATCGAGGAGCTCGCCCGCCACGCCGGCCACGCCGACCTTCTCCGCGAGGCGATCGACGGCGCGACCATGTACGAGCTGATGGCCCGCCGCGAGGGCTGGGACACCAGCGCCTGGGCGTGACACAGTGACCCGGTGACTGGACGCGCCCTGGTGGCCACCCTCATGGCACTCGCCATCGCGACGGTGTCCGTCGTGGGCACGATCGGGCTGCTGCGCGCGGACGCCGGCGGCAGCGCCCAGGACCAGTGCGCGCTGCCCCTCGCCGAGCGCACCGGCGGCTGGGTCTGCTTCGGGGAGTCCCCGACTCCCTGAGGTCTCGGCCAGGCTTTCGTTGGGACAGAATCCTCGCATTCTCCTAATGGGAGGATTATCTCCCATTACGATAATGCGATGATATCCTCGCATTATCGTGACGGGAGGCGGGACCATGGAGAGTCGTGTACCAGCACGCTCGCAGAAGGCGCTGGGCAGGGAGCTGGCCCGGCTGCGGTTTGAGCGCGGTCTGACGCAAGGGGAGCTCGCAGACGCTCTGGGCGTCACGCGTCGCTACATCTACGAGCTGGAGACCGGTCGTCCCACCCTGTTCGCGACCCGGCTCTTCGAGTTCCTGCGCGAGCTCGGCGCCCATCTCGAGGTCGTCTCGACGCCGGACCCGGTCCCGTCTCCCGACCCGAGCGCCCAGCCCTTCCTGACCGCGCTGCCCCCGGACCTCTGATGGCCCGCGAACCGATGGACGTGTGGCTGTACGGCACCCACATTGCGACCGTGACCGAGGGGGCGCTGCGGCGGGTGTCCCTGCGCTGGACCGAGCACGCACTGGAGCGGTGGGGTCCCGGCGCGCACCTGCTGTCGGCGAAGCTACCGATCGGCACCACCCCACCGGACGTCGTGGTCACGGCGTACGTCGACGGGCTCCTGCCCGAAGGAAACGCACGGGTCAACCAGGCGATGTCGGCCGGTATCGCCCCGGACGACACGTACGCCCTCATCGGCGCCCTGGGGCGTGACACGCCCGGCGCGGTCATCTTCGTGCCGACCGGCGACGGCGACCCGACCCGTGCGGGCCACTACGAGCCGCTCACCGACGACCAGGTGCAGGAGCGCCTCAAGCGCGCCGACGAGCACGCGCCGGCGCAGCCCGGTGTCACCCATGAGTCCTCCACGCTGCCCGGCATGGTCCCCAAGATCACGCTGCACCGTGAGCAGGGGTCGTGGCACGCATGCAAGGACGGCGCGCCGTCGACGTGGATCCTGAAGCGTGGTGGCCGGCTCACCGACGACGGCGGCGACATCATCGACACGGAGGTGGCGTGCCTCGCCCTCGCGCGCGCCGTCGGGCTCACCAGCGTCGACGCCGAGGTGCTCGACTTCGGCGAGGCCCGTGGCATCGCCGTGTCCCGCTACGACCGCGACGGTCGCCTCGGGCGCCTTGGGCGCGAACACCAGGAAGACCTCGCCCAGGCCATCGGCCTCAACACCAGCGACCCGAACCGCAAGTTCCAGTGGGGCTCGGCCATGCCCTCGCTGCGCGACGCGGCGATGGTGCTGCGCGACGGCGGCGCGAACCAGGACTCGCTGCTGCGTCTGGTCGCGTTCTCACTGATCGTCGGCAACACCGACCTGCACGCGAAGAACATCTCCTTCCTCCGACATGCCGACGGGAGTGTGGAACTCGCGCCCGCCTACGACGTCGCGATGCACCTGCACCACCGGCCCGACGACCGACGCAACGCGCTCGACATCAACGGCAGGTTCCTCATCGACGAGCTCACCATCGACGACGTCGTGGCGGAGGGCGTCGGCTGGGGGCTGCCGGCTGCCCGCGCCCGGCGCGTGGTGTCCGACACCGTGGAGGCGGTGCGCCGCGCCCTGGTGGAGATCGACAGGTCCGCTCACCCGGACGTCAGTGACGAGGCCTGGGCTGTCGTCGACGGGCGCGCGCAGGATGCGGCCGACCGTCTGCCCGCCTCCACCGGCGCCACGACACGCCGGGCGCCGGCCCGGGAGCGGGTCAGTGGAGGGCGGCGGGGCCCCAAACGGCCCAGGCCGAGCTGAGCGTGGTCAGCCCCAGGTGGGCTGCTCGACCGTGCCGTGCTGCACGCAGGTCGCCGTCCATGCGCCGGGGGTGACCTGCACCTTCATCCGACGCCGGCAGTGCACGCACCAGCGCGGCGGCTCGAGCTCGGCCCGGCGGGCGCACCTGGCGTGGTCGCCGTCGGCCACGGCCGACCCGCACTGCCCGCACCACTGCCCGGTGTCGCCGGCGCGCGCGACCGGCCCCACGGCATCCTCACCGAGCACGAACACCACCGCGTCAGAACGTCTCGTTGAGGGCCTTGATCGGCATCTCGAGCTCGTCGAGCAGCGCGAGGTCCTCGCGGGGGTCGCGCCCGAGCGTCGTGAGGTAGTTGCCGACGATGACGGCGTTGATGCCGCCGAGCAGGCCGTCGCGGGTTCCGAGGTCGCCGAGGGTCAGCTCGCGTCCGCCGGCGTAGCGCAGGATGGTGCGCGGCAGGGCGAGCCGGAACGCCGCGATCGTGCGCAGCGCGTCGCCGGTCTCCATCGGCTCGAGGTCGCCGAAGGGGGTGCCGGGGCGCGGGTTGAGGAAGTTCAGCGGCACCTCGTGCGGCTCGAGCTCGCCGAGCTGGGCGGCCAGCTCGGCCCGCTGCTCGACGGTCTCGCCCATGCCGACCAGCCCGCCGCAGCACAGCTCCATGCCCGACTCCTTGACCATCAGGCAGGTGTCCCAGCGCTCGTCGAAGGAGTGCGTGGTGACGACGTTGGGGAAGTAGGAGCGCCCGGCCTCGAGGTTGTGGTTGTAGCGGTGCACGCCCATCTCGACCAGCTCGGCCACCTGCTCGCGGCTGAGCATGCCCAGCGACGCGGCGACGTTGATGTCGACCGCGGCCAGGATGGCGGCCACGCCCTCGCGCATCTGCTCCATCAGCTTGGCGTCCGGCCCGCGCACGGCCGCGACGATGCAGAACTCGCTGGCGCCCGTCGCTGCGGTCTGCTTGGCGGCGCGCACGAGCTCGGGCACGTTGAGCCACACCGAGCGCACCGGGCTGGTGAACTGGCCCGACTGCGAGCAGAAGTGGCAGTCCTCGGGGCAGCCGCCGGTCTTGAGCGACACGATGCCCTCGACCTCGACGCTCGGCCCCTGGTACTTCATCCGCACCTCGTGGGCGAGCGCGAGGAGGTCCTGCAGCCGGTCGTCGCCGGTGCGCATGACCTCGACGATCTGCGGGTGCGTCAGCGGCACCCCGCGCTCGAGCACCTGCTCGCGCGCCACGTCGAGGATGTCGGTCCCGGTCACCTGTGCCGTCATGCCCTGATTGTTGCCTATGCCGCCCACCCGGCCGACGTGGCACCGTCCGCCGGTCGCGGGTTGGACGCCCCTCCCTAGACTGCGCGCATGGCCAGCTCGTCGACACGGATGCTGCTGCTGGGCGCCGTGCAGCTGTTCGAGCCGGTCAACGGCTACCAGATCCGTCGCGAGCTGGTGTCGTGGCGCGTCGACGAGTGGGCGCACATCAACCCCGGCTCGATCTACTCCGGGCTCGAGACCCTGGCCCGTGCCGGCCACCTGGGTCGGCACCCGCTGGTCGAGGGCAGCCGCACGGTCACGGTCTACACGACCACCCGGGAGGGCCGGGACGAGTTCCACCGGCTCTTCGCGGATGCCGTGCGCACCCACGACCGCGGCTCGGCGCGCGGCTTCACCACCGCGCTGTCGCTGCAGCCGCTGGTCGACCGCTCGGTGTTCCTCGGCCTGCTCGAGGAGCGGGTGACGGCGATCGACGCGCTGATCGCCGAGGATGAGGCCCTGGCGTCGGCGCCGGCCGGTGTGCTGCCACCGCACCTGCCGCCCCTGATCGACCTCTGGCAGGCCCAGGCCCACACCGAGCGGGACTGGTTGACCTCCACCATCGCCGAGGTCCGCAGCCGGACCGGCGCGTATGCCGTCGACACCGGCGACTGGGTGCCCCCCGCGGACGACCCGGGCTGGGACATGCAGGCCGACCGCGAGCGCTACCGCCAGGCCCTCGGCATCCCCGACTGACGGCGGGCTCCGGCGCCGGAGCCGGCGCTGCGGTGCGCGCTCCCTGTGCTCTGGTCAGGACGCGGGAGTGGCGGTGATTCGCGGGCCTGGCGGTGCCACCGCACCGCCACCGGGGCGGATGAGCACGGCCCGGGCAGACGGACCAGAGCCCAGGCGACTTGATCGCTTGACTTGATGATCAACGTTGATCACTATGGTGACAACAACTGTTCAAGTTTGATCAAGGAGCGGGAATGATCACTGCCAGGGGACTGACCCAGACCTTCACCTCCAAGGCCGGGCGCGAGAAGACCGAGGTGGCCGCCGTCGACGGCATCGACCTCGACGTGGCCGAGGGTGAGGTCGTCGCCTTCCTCGGCCCGAACGGCGCCGGAAAGACGACCACGCTGCGCATCCTCACCACGTTGCTCAAGCCCACCGCCGGCACGGCCACGGTGGCCGGGTACGACGTGGCGACCCGGGCCGTCGACGTGCGCCGCAGCATCGGCTATGTCTCGCAGTCGGGGTCGACCGGCAGCGTCACCCGGGCCGGGGAGGAGGTCGTCGACCACGGGATGCTCTACGGGATGAGCGCGGCCGACGCCCGTGCCCGCGGCCGGCACCTCTTCGAGCAGCTCGACCTCGAGGGGCTCTGGACCCGCCAGCCGAGAACGTTGAGCGGGGGCCAGCGCCGGCGGCTCGACATCGTCATGGGGCTCATCCACGAGCCGAGCCTGGTCTTCCTCGACGAGCCCACCACTGGGTTGGACCCACAGGCCCGGGCCAACCTCTGGACGCACATCGCCGACCTGCGGGCCAGGCGCGGGGCCACGGTGTTCCTCACCACGCACTACCTCGACGAGGCCGACGCGCTCAGCGACCGGGTCGTCATCATCGACCACGGCCGGATCGTCGCGTCGGACACCCCCGACCACCTCAAGGCCGCCGTCGCCGGCGACCTGGTCGAGCTCGAGGTGGCCACGCTCGAGCAGGTGAGTCTGGCCGCCGAGAAGCTGGGCACCCTCGTCGACAGCGCCGACGGGGTCGAGGTCGACGGGCTGCAGGTGCGCGGCCGGGTTCGGCACGCCGGTCGAGCCGTGCCCGGGCTGCTGCGCGACCTCGACCGCACCGGGGTCGGGCTGTCCTCGATCGAGGTGCGCCGGCCCACCCTCGACGACGTCTTCCTCGACCTCACCGGCCGCTCGCTGCGCGAGGGCTGAAGCCCCCTCACCGACCCCGAAAGGACCCACCATGACCTTCCTGCGCGAGAGCACCATCGTCTTCCGCCGCCAGATCCGGATGTACCTGCGCAACCCGGCCTGGGTCTTCATCGGCCTGATGCAGCCGGTGCTCTACCTGCTGCTCTTCGGGCCGCTCCTGAAGCCCCTGGCCGCCCAGGTCGGCGACGCCAACGCCTACACGTTCTTCGTGCCCGGCCTGCTGGTGCAGCTCGCCATCTTCGGCGCGTTCTTCGCCGGCTTCGCGCTCATCGGTGAGTGGCGCGACGGCGTCATCGAGGCCGAACGGGTCACCCCGGCCAGCCGCACCGCGCTGCTGATGGGGCGGCTCTGGCGCGACCTGCTCCAGCTGTTCGTGCAGGCGCTGATCCTGGTCGGCCTCGGGTACGCCATGGGGATGGTCGCGCCGGCGCGCGGGGCGGTGGTGGGCATCGTGCTCACCCTGCTGCTCGGCGGGGCGTGTGCGGCATCCTCGAACGCCCTCGCCCTGACCACCCGCAGCGAGGACACAATGGCCCCGATCATCAACTCGCTCATCACGCCGGTGCTGCTGCTCTCCGGCATCCTGCTGCCGATGGCGCTCGCCCCGCTCTGGCTGCGGAAGGTGGCCGACCTGGTGCCCACCAAGCACGTCGTGGATGCCGTGCGCAGCACCTTCACCGGTCACCTCACGGTCAGCGCGCTCGGCTGGGGTGTGGCCTGGACCTTCGTCCTCCTCGCCGTCTCGCTCTGGTGGGGAACAGCCACGTTCAGGCGCGACAACGCCTGAACGACAACGAGTTCCGCAGGTCGACTACTGGAGGAAGCCGCCGAGCATGCTGCTAGCACTCGACTGCCCCGGCGCCCCCTGGGGCACGGACTCGCTCGGCTGCACCAGCACGTAGCCCTGGCCGCCGAACGCCATCTGCAGCAGCTCGCCGGTGCCGCCGCGCACCATCGACGACAGGCCGCCGGTGTCGACCCGGATGTCCATCGACACCCCGGCCGTCCACAGCACCACGGCCTGGGCGTCGGCGAAGGTCGGCGCCGACGCGACGTCGAGCGCGATGGGGTCTCCCTTGGTCGTCACGGCGACGTAGCCGGTGCCCCGCAGCGCCACGTTGTAGAGGCCACCGGTCATCGTGGCCCCGCGGGCCTGGATGCGGTGGATGTCCCACTCGATCGAGTTCGAGAAGGCGAGCACGTTGGCGCCGTTGACCGACACAGCATCGTTCTCGAGGTACATGATCTGGATCTCGCTGGCGAAGTCGGCGACGAAGAGCTCACCGCTGCCCGAGCACTGCATCATCTTGACGCCCTCGCCGGTGGTGGCCGCCTTGAGCATCTTGCCGAAACCGCCCGAGCCCTTGTTCGCGAACCGCACGTCGCCCTGGTAGGCCACCATCGAGCCGGTACGTGCCCACACCTCCCCGTAGCGCATGTCGATGCGCAGCAGCTTCTTGTTCTGCAGCGCGAAGGGGTCCTGGGTCTCCTTCTCCTTGAACTCCTGGAACAGCGACCCGTGGATGGTCATCGGTTCTCTCCACTTCCTCGTCGGCCCGCGCCCGGCGCGGTGTCTGCTGTCGCACACACGCTATGCGCAACGCGCACAACGGTCCTAGGGTTTCAGGCGAGAGAGCGCGCACACTCCAGGAGTCGACATGAGCTTCTTCGAACGGGCCAAGGCAGCGGCCAACGACCTCGCCGCGAAGGCGGATGCCGAGATGAAGAAGGCCGGTATCAGCACGCCGGGTGGCACCAGCGTCATGGGGGGCGCGAGTGGCGGCGGCGCCGACCGGGCACTGCGCGACCTCGGGGTGCTCAGCTACCTCGAGGCGACCGGCCGCCCGGCATCCGCCGACGACAGGGCACGCGTCCTGGCGACGTTGCGCGAGCTCGAGTCGACCGGTCGGCTCGGCCAGCTCAGCGTGAGCCCCGCCTATGCCGCCCCGGGCACACCTCCGCCTCCGCCTCCGCCTCCGCCCGGCGCGGCTGCGGCATCCGCGGCGATGTCGCCCCCACCGCCCCCTCCCCCCGGAGCGGCGCCCCCACCGCCGCCTCCGCCACCGCCGAGCTGGGCCTAGCGACCATCAGCGGATTCGAGGTGATGTGCTGCCCTCAGGGGTGAGGGGATCACCTCGAACCGACGTCACCAGGTGCTGGCGAGCAGCTCGCGCAGCACGTCGGCCTCGGCGGCGACCCGGGCCGCGTCATCCGGGCGCCCGGCATCGCGTAGGTGAGCCGTCGCCCGGTCGTGCTCGGCCACCTCGGCACCGACGATGAGGCGCACGTCGGCCTCGGTGAGCTCGCGACGCGGTGCGTCGGCCGCACCGGCCCCCAGCCGGGCCTGCTCGACCGCGCCCGCCCGCGGCACCGTGTCGATGGGGACCGCCTCGGCGTTGGCGACGGCCGAGAGCGCCGAGCGAAGCGCCGAGACGGCCACCCGGTCGCGGGCGCGCATCGCGTCGGTGAGCGCGGCCGACATCCGGCCCCGCAGGTCCCCCGACCCGTTGCTCATGCCCAGGCCAGCCCGAGCAGCACCAGCGGCAGCGTCGCGGCCACGGCGGCGAACGAGTAGGCGGCGACGGGCAGCACCGGGTTCGGCGGCCCGTCGGCGAGCAGGCGCAGGCGCACCGGGGCCGTGGTGCCCACACCGAGGGCGGCCTCCGGGGTGCGGCTGCCGGCCAGCGTGATCAGGGCACGGGCCGTCGCGACCTCGCCGCTGCGGCGCACCGCGGCACGGTCGGCCAGCGCCTCGACGAGCAGGCGCACCTCGCCGAGCGCCTCCATCGACCGCAACGGCCCGGGCACCGCGCGGGTGACGACGGCGAAGAACTCGAGCAGCAGGTCGTGCCGGCCACGCAGGTGGGCCTCCTCGTGCGCGACAACCGCGTCGAGCTGGTCGGGGGGCAGCGCGTCGAGCACGCCCTGCGACAGCACCACCCGGGACTGCCGCCCGGGGATGCAGTAGGCGGTCGGCGTCGGGTGCTGCAGGATCCGCATCCGCTCGTCGTGCTGCGCCACGATATCGACCAGCTGGCGGTGGTCGGAGCGCACCCGCCGCAGCGTGGTGCCGACGTCGTGCCCGGCATACAGCAGCCGACCCAGCACCAGGGCGCTGACCAGCACGGCGAGCACGACCAGGGCGAGGCGCCGCATGGGGGAGTCACCGTCGAGCAGCAGCGGGACGGCGGCGGGGGCAGCGGCGAGCGCCGCCAGGATGCCGCCGAGGGACACCGCCTGCCACGCCACCAGGGCCGACCGGGGTGCACGCCGGAAGCCCTTCTGACGGGCCATCAGGCCCGGGGCCACCCACGCGAGGAGAACCGCGAGCCCCGCGAGGACGAACGGGATCACGGGCCCAATGGTGACAGGAGAACGCGGCGAACCCGAACCCGGTCACCCCACGTGGGACGTCGGATCCACTGAGGGGTCAGCGACGGCGGATCATCGAGCGCCGGCCGTCCGAGCCGGCGGTGCCGGTCTCACCCTCGGCGCGGGCCTCGATCTCGGCGAGCGCAGCCTTGATGTCGGCCAGCTCGTCGGTGGTGGCTCCGTCGAGGAAGTGCAGCAGGGCCGTACGCCGGTCGGTGACGTCCATGTCGTCGAGGGTGCGCAGCATCGTCTGGGCGGTCAGGGCCTCGCGGGTGTCGGCGGGGAGGTAGCGCCAGGCCCGGCCGTCGCGCTCGCGGGTGACCAGGGCCTTCTTGGCCAGCCGGTCGAGCACGGTCATCACGGTGGTGTAGGCGATCTCGCGCTCGCCCTCGAAGCGGTCGTGCACCTCACGCACGGTGGCGCCCTCGAACGACGCACCCCCCACCGACGAGGCCTCCCACAGATGCTCCATGACCACGCGCTCGAGGTCGCCGAGACGGGGCGCTGAGGTCGAGTGGGGCATGGCTTACTCCTTCGATGGTGGCGCGGCCGGGCGACGAGCGCCGAGGTCGAGGACCGTGTCGAACCGGTCGAGGGCCTCGAGTCGGTGGCTGACCATGACGACGCTGCGGCCGTCCGTGGCCGAGAGTACGTCGTCGAGCACCGCTGTGGCGGTGGCGTGGTCGAGGTGTGCTGTCGGTTCGTCGAGGAGCACCACCGGGCGGTCGGCCAGCACGGCGCGGGCGACGCCGAGCCGGGCCCGCTCGCCGCCGGACAGGCCACGCCCACCGCTGCCCAGCGTGGTCTCGAGGCCGTCGGGGAGGTCGGCCAGCCAGCGGCCCAGGCCGGCGCGGTCCAGCGCCTGCTGCAGCGCCGCGTCATCGGCATCCGGGCCGGCCAGGCGCAGGTTGGTCGCCACCGAGGCGGCGAACACGTGCGGCTCGTCGTCGACGACGGCCACGTGTCGCCGCACGTCGTCGATGGTCAGGCGGTGGACGTCGACGTTGTCGACCGCGTGCCGCCCACGGCTGGGGTCGAGGTGGCGCGCGAGCACCGCGAGCAGGGTGCTCTTGCCCGTGCCGTTCGGCCCGACGACGGCGACCCGCTGTCCGGGCCGCAGGTGCAGGTCGGTGGGGGCGAGCTGCTCGCCGCGACCGGTCCACGAGGCCGCGACACCGTCGAGGTCGACCCGCCGGCCGGACGAGTGGTTGGCGTCGGCGACGGCGGCCGGGCTGTCGGTCACCGCCGGCTCCTGGTCGAGCAGCGCCTCGAGCCGCACGGCACTGCCCTGGGCGCGGGCGAGGTAGCGCATGGTGTCGACCAGGGGCGCCAGGGCGTCGCCGACGGCGACCGGCACGACGACCAGCAGCGCCGCGATCGGGCGGCCGGTGACGGCCGGGTCGACGAGGAGGGCTGCCAACAGGGTGGCCGCGGCGGTGGCCACGAGCAGCGCCGCCGCGACGAGCGCGCGACCACGGCTCTGCCGCCGCACCGCACGTCGCAGAGTGTCGTGGGCGTCGTCGAGCCAGCCGGCGGCCGTGTGCGTGGCGCCGATGGCCTGGAGCTCGGCGGCCTGGCGCGCGACCAGGTCGCTGATCCGCAGCACCTCGGCGCGCGACTCGAGCAGCTCGTCGCGCGACTGCGACTCGAGCACCCAGGCGAGCCAGCAGGTGACCGCCACCGCGACCATCAGCCCGGCGAGCACGAGCCCGATCGCGGGCGAGAACCACGCGGTCAGCAGCACGGCGACCAGCGCCGCGAGCGTGCTCGAGAGCAGCGGCACGGTGACCCGCACCTGTGCCTCCACGACGTCGGTGAGGTCGTCGACGACACCGGTGAGCACCCGCGAGCGCGAGCGGCGCCCGAGGCGGGCCGGAGTGAGGGGGATGAGCGCGGCGTACACCGAGGTGCGCCGCACGGCGAGGTCATCGAGGGCGGCGTCGTGCGACACCAGCCGTTCGAGGTAGCGGAAGAACGGGCGGGCGATGCCGAAGGTGCGCACGGCGACGATGGCGACCATCAGGGTGAGGATGATCGGCTCCTCGCTGGCGCGCACGATCAGCCAGCCCGAGGTGGCGGTGAGGGCGATGCCGGATGCCGTCGCCGCGCCCCCGAGCAGCGCGCCGTAGATCGTCTGGCGGGTCGGGCGGAGGAGACCTGTCTCGGTCGTCATCCGATCACCTCCGCACCCTCACGGGTGAGCACGACGTGCTGGTCGGCCATGGTGACGAGCTCGGGGCGGTGCGTCACCACGACGACGGTGCGCCGCTCGGCCAGCTCGGCGAGCACCCCGTGCACGAGGTCGGCGGCATCGGCGTCGAGGTGGGCGGTCGGCTCGTCGACGAGGAGCACCGGGGCGGTGGACAGCGTCGCCCGGGCCAGGGCGATGCGGGCGCGCTGCCCGGCCGACAGCCCGAAGCCGTCGTCGCCGAGCGGGGTCGCGAGCGCCAGCGGCAGGCTCGCCACGAAGCCCTCGAGGCCGACCAGGCGCAGGGCGTCCCAGACGGCCTGGTCGTCGGCGCCGTTGCCGAGCACGAGCGCGTCGCGCAGGGTGCCGGCGGGCAGGAACGGGCGCTGGGTGACGAGGTGGGCGCGGCCGGCGCGCACGGTACCGGCGGTGGGCGTGCGCAGCCCGGCCGCGAGCTCGAGGAGGGTGGACTTGCCGACCCCGGACGGCCCGGTGACAGCGGTGAGGCCGGGACCGGCATCCAGGTGCACGCCGACGAGCACGGGGTTGGCGGCCTGCGGGTAGGTGTAGGCGACGTGGCGCAGCAGGAGGCCGACCTCCTCGCCGCCCTCGGCCGCCGGCACCGCCTCTGCGTCGAGCTCGGCGAGGATGCCGTCGATCGCCTCGGCGCCGTCGGCGGCGGCGTGGAACTCGGCGCCGATCCGGCGGATCGGCCAGTAGGCCTCGGGCGCCACCAGGATGGCGAGCAGGCCGGCCTGCAGGCTCATCGACCCGTGGGTGAGCCGCACGCCCACGGTGACCGCGACGATGGCGACCGAGATGGACGCGAGCAGCTCGAGCGCGGCCGACGACATGAAGGCGATGCGCAGGGTGTTCATGGTGGCGGTGCGGTGGCGCTGGCTCACCTCGCCGATCACCTGCACCTGGCGCTCGGCGCGCTGGTAGCCGACCAGGGTGGGCAGGCCGCGCATGACGTCGAGGAAGTGACCGGAGAGGGCCGCGAGCGAGCTCCACTGCCTCTCGGTCTGGGCCTGGGTCGCGCGCCCGATCAGAGCCGCGAAGAACGGGAGCAGGGGGAGGGTGAGCAACACGATCAGGCCGCTGACCCAGTCGACCAGGAACAGGGTGGCGAGCGCGAGCACCGGCACGAAGGCGCCGGCGACGAGCGCCGGAAGGAAGCGGGCGGCATACGGCTCGACCGAGGCGGCGCCCTGCGCCGCGAGGGTGACCGCACGGTCGGGGGCCGGGCGGCGCTCGGCCGGGGCGGCCAGCCAGCGCTCGACGAGCCGGCCACGCAGGGCCACGGTGACCTCGACCCCTACCCAGGCTGCGACCCGCTCGGAGGTCCAGGCCAGCACGGCCCGCACCCCGAACAGGCCCGCCAGCCACAGGGCCGGGGTGCGCAGCGAGGTGCTGTCGACGACCGCCACGATGAGCGCGGCGATCGCGATCGCGAGGCCGATCGTGGCCACCCCCTGCAGCACGCCCACGACCGCCAGGACGGCGACCGGCCGGCGTGCAGCCGGTGCCGTCCTGAGCAGCCGAGGGTCGAAGGGCCTCATCGGGGGTGGGCCGTCGGGCTCGTCAGGGCACGGGGACGGCGACGGGGATGTTCTGCGTCCCGAGCCGCTTGCGGAAGACCCAGTAGGTGTAGCCCGTGTAGATGAGCACGATCGGCGTGAAGACCAGGGCCGCGACGGTCATGATCTTCAGGGTCAGCTCGCTGCTCGAGGCGTTCTGGATGGTCAGCGAGGTGCCGCCGGGGAGGGTCGTGGGCATGACGTTGGGGTAGAGCGTCAGGAAGTAGGTCGCCACGGCGGCCGCCATGGTGACGGCGGTGCCGATGAAGGCCCAGCCCTCCCTGGCCCGGGTGTTCGCGAAGATCGCCGCGAGGAGTGCGACCGCCGCGATGGCGGTGGTGATCCACGACCAGACGGTGCCCTGGGTCAGGCCCAGCCAGACCAGCAGGATGACGGCCAGCACCGCGGTGCCGAGGCCGAGGGTGGTGCCCAGGGCCCGGGCGTCACGCTGGATGTCACCGCGGGTCTTCAGCGCGAGGAAGAACGCGCCGTGGGTGAGGCTGAGGCCGAGGATGACCAGGCCGCCGAGCAGGCTCATCGGGTTGAGCAGCGTGAAGAAGTTGCCCACGTACTCCATGTCCTTGTTGATCGGCACGCCGCGCACCACGTTGGTCAGGGCGACGCCGACCAGGAGCGGCGAGATGATCGAGCCGGCGATGATGGCCCAGTCCCAGCGCTGCCGCCAGGCGTCGTTGTCGCGCTTGCCGCGGTACTCCAAGCCCATGTTGCGCACGATGAGCGCGACGAGGAGCACGAGCAGGGCCAGGTAGAAGCCCGAGAACATCGTGGCGTACCACTCGGGGAAGGCCGCGAAGGTGGCGCCACCGGCGGTGAGCAGCCACACCTCGTTGCCGTCCCAGTGCGGGCCGATGGTCGTGAGCATGACCCGGCGACGCTTCTCGGTGTCGGCGGCGTTCTTGCCCTTGCCGAGCACGGGCAGGAGGGCGCCCACGCCGAAGTCGAAGCCCTCGAGCACGAGGTAGCCGGCCCAGAGCAGGCCGATGAGGCCGAACCAGACGAGTTGAAGGTCCATGAGTGTGTGTCCTCGATCCGATCTCAGTAGGCGAACTCGAGCGGGGCGTCCTCGCCCTTGCTCGCTGGGTCGACGGGCTCCTGGAACGGGTCTGCGCCGCGGCGGACGTAGGTGAGGAACAGCTTCACCTCGATGACGGCGAGGATCGCGTAGACCAGGGTGTAGGCGATCATCGAGAACCAGACCTCGCCGGCACTGACCGACGGTGAGACGCCGGTCGACGTCGTCATCAGCCCGTAGACGATCCACGGCTGGCGGCCGACCTCGGTGAAGATCCAGCCCCAGCTGTTCGCGAAGACCGGTGCCAGCGGAGTCAGCACGGCGACCCACACCCACCACTTGGATGCCGGGACGCGGCCCTTGCGGATGGCCCACAGGGTGATCGCGGCGAAGAACATCGTCAGGAAGCCCAGGCCCATCATGAACCGGAACGACCAGTAGGTCAGCGGGATGATCGGCGCGTAGCTCTTGGCGGTGATCAGAGCGGCCACCTGCGGTCCGTAGCGGGCGGCGACCTGCTCGGCCTTGGCGCGCTCACTGTCCTGGAGCTGGTTGATGCCCTCGACGGTGCCGTCGAAGCTGCCGGTCGCCATGAAGGAGAGCAGGCCGGGGATCTCGATGATCCGGGTGGCCTCGCTGCCGTCGAGCGAACCGATCGAGAGCACCGAGAACGGTGCGCTGCTGGTGGTGTCGTACAGGCCCTCGGCGGCGGCCATCTTCATCGGCTGCACCTGGGTCATGATCTTGCCCTGCATGTCACCGGTGACGATGACGCCGAGCGAGGCCACCAGGGCGAAGATCGCGCCGAACTTGGTCGCCTTCCGGTACATGCTCTCGTCGCCGGTGCCGGCGTGCTTGCGCATCAGCCAGAGCGCGACGCCCATGACGACGGCGCCACCGACCATGTAGGCCGACATGATCACGTGCGGGAACGTCACGAGCTGCACCTTGTTGGTGAGCACCGCCAGGAAGTCACTCATCTCCGCACGACCGGTGGCCGGGTTGAACTTGTAGCCGACCGGGTTCTGCATGAACGAGTTCGCCGCGAGGATGAAGTAGGCCGACAGCACGGTGCCGATGTGCACCAGCCACATCGTGGCCACGTGCACCTTCTCGGGGATGCGGCCCCAGCCGAAGATCCAGATGCCCAGGAAGGTCGACTCCAGGAAGAACGCCAGGAGGGCCTCGAAGGCGAGCGGGGCGCCGAAGATGTCGCCGACGAAGCGCGAGTAGTCGGACCAGTTCATGCCGAACTGGAACTCCTGCACGATGCCCGTCACGAGACCGAGGGCGAAGTTGATCAGGAAGAGCTTCCCGAAGAACTTGGTGAGCCGGTAGTACTCGGGGTTCTTGGTGCGCAGCCACTGGGTGTGGAAGATCGCGACGATCAGCGACATCCCGATCGTGATCGGGACGAACAAGAAGTGGTAGACGGTCGTGATGGCGAACTGCCACCTGGCGACATCAACGGCATTCATGCAGTACTCCTGGGCAGTCGTTCAGCGACGTGACGCTCTATAAACTACAGCCCGTCGTAGATGGCTCCGAGCCACCGGGGGTGTGAGGCCACCCACGTCGGTGCGCCCGACCTGTGGCACCGTTGGGTGGGTGCAGCGAGACGACCTGGTGCGGCTGCGGCGGGCCCGCGACCGGATGGACCGCGACTACGCCGAGCCGCTCGACGTGCCCGCGCTCGCCGCGGAGGCGCTGATGTCGGTCGGCCACTTCCAGCGCAGCTACAAGGAGGCCTACGGCGAGACCCCCTACGCGCACCTGATGACCCGCCGGGTCGAGCGGGCCGCGTGGCTGCTGCGGTCGGGCGAGCTGTCCGTCACCGATGTCTGCATGCAGGTCGGCTGCACCTCGCTCGGCTCGTTCAGCTCGCGGTTCACCGAGCTGATGGGTCAGACCCCGAGCGAGTACCGCGCCCGCTCGCACGACGAGCGGGCCGGCATCCCGTCGTGCGTCGCCAAGCAGGCCGACCGGCCCACCCGGGTGCGCGCCGGCCGGTCAGGATCGGAGAAGCGCGAGCCGGTGCCCGGTGCCTAACCTCGAGGGCATGGACACGACCACCAGCTCAGGAACCGCCGGGATGCCGGCCGCCTCCGGTTCGCCGGCCACCGCGACGCTCGCCGTCGCCAACTGCTTCCTCGTCGTCGACGACCACGAGAAGGCGCTCACCTTCTACCGCGACGTGCTCGGGTTCACCGTCACCAAGGACGTCACCATGGGCGAGTTCCGCTGGCTCAGCGTCGCCACCCCCACGCAGCCCGACCTCGACATCACGATCCAGTCGGTCGGCGGCGGCCCCGGCGTCAGCGAGGAGGACCGTGCGGCCATCGACACGCTGCTCGCCAAGGGCCTGCTGACCCCGCTGGTCTTCCGCTGCGACGACGTCGACGCGCTGTTCGAGCACGTACGCGCGTCGGGGCTGGCTGAGGTGCTCCAGGAGCCGACCGACCAGTTCTACGGCGTGCGCGACTGCGCCTTCCGCGACCCCGCGGGGAACATGCTGCGGTTCAACCAGGTTCTGCCCGAGAGCTGACCGGTGGAGGTCCGCTGTCGGCCGGGGGCGGTCGATCGGCTATAGACTCGCGGCTTTGGTCACCGACGAGTGGAGTCCTCGTGAGCCCCTCCCGATCCTCGCGGGCCCGACGCCTGCTCGCCGACCTCGGCAGGAGCAGCACCCGGCCAGCGGCCATGGCCCGGGCACGTCGCAAGGTGGCATCCCGGGTGGCCGGCCCGACGAAGCCGCCCGCGCCCAAGCGGGCCGATCCCTTGGTCGGGGGCCGGCGACAGGGGTGGTACGTCGGGGCGTGGGGCCGGCTCGCCATGGCCGTCGCGGGGCAGAACGCCCTGCTCGACCCCGTTCCCCCGCACCCGGATGCCGCCGCCACGCTGGTGGGAGACGCGCGGCGGCACCGCGGTCAGGCGGCATTCTCGCAGGCGCTCGGCACCGGCTGCTCCGTGGCCGTCGCCACGTGCCGAGCCGTCTCCGAGCTCGCCGGTGTGCGTGAGTTCTCGGCCGCGTGGGCCCTGGCCGAGGCGGTGCGCCGGATGCCGGGAGCCGGTCAGGCCGGAACGGCCGGGCACGCGGTTCTCCTGCACCGCCGTGGGCAGCTGGTGCGCGCCTGGGAGCTGGTACGCGAGCTCGACGACTCGGTCCTGCGGGAGGCGCTCCTGCTGGAGGCCGTCGACGCCGCAATGGCCGTCGACACCGAGGAGTCGCGAGCTGTCGCCCTGCGCCTGGTGGCCACCCCCCACGACATCGGTGACGCAGACCTGGTCGACCTCGCGGGCCGGTTCCTGGCCATGGGAGCAGCGCCGACCGCCGCCGCCATGGTTGCCGAGCTGGACAGCCGCCCGGACGCGCGGCTCGACCAGCGGCGGACCCATGTGGTCGGTCTTCTCGACGGGTGGCTGGCGGACCACCCGGTCGACGTCCCCGAGGAGTCGGTGCCAATCGGCATCATCGACTACTCCTCGCCCGACCACGTGCTCACCTCGGGCAACCTCGGCGACTACGTGCAGACCCTCGCCCTCCTCGGGAACCTGGCGCGGCTGACTGACGTGACCTTCACCGGGGAGCACGGCCTGGGCGAGGTCGCGACCGAGCTGCAGGGGCTGGTGCAACCGCGGTTCCGCGTTCCCGGCGTCGGCGGCTCGATGCACCTGCTGCCCATCGACCGTGACTTCAGCTCGATGGCCAGGGTTCCGCAGGGCACCTGGGCCGTGGCCTTCGGGTGGCACATGCACCCCCTTTTCGACCTCCGGTACGACTTTCCCTACACCGACCACGTCCGGCCGATCTTCGTGTCCTTCCACGTCAACCGGCTCGAGATGCTCAGCGAGGAGGCGCTGGCCTACCTGCGCGAGCACGGGCCGGTCGGCTGCCGAGACTGGACCACGGTAAACCTCCTCCTCAGCGCCGGCGTCGACGCCTTCTTCACCGGGTGCTTCACGTCCACCGTCGACACCCTGTTCCCCGCGCGCGATGAGGTCTTCGTCGGGGGCCGGGTCGTCGGCGTCATCGACCGCCCGCGCGGGTCGCTGGGCCAGGCCGCCGACGTGCGCGAGTTCACGCACCAGTCCGACGACTTCCGCTTCATGGCCCCGGCTGAGGGCGTCCGGTGTGCCCACGCCCGGCTCGCCACCTACCAGCGCGACCTCGACCGCGTGGTCACGAGTCGTCTGCACGCTTACCTCCCGCTCACCTCGCTGGGGGTACCGGTCGACTTCCGGCCGGGCAGCCCGGGCGACGTGCGCTTCGCGGGCCTGGTGGGGATGGCTCCGGGCGCGCCCCAGCTCGACGCCATGCGCGACGGCATCCGCGAGCTGCTGGCAGCGGTGTTCACGACGATCCTGGCCGGCGCCGGGCCCGGCGAGGTGCGTGCCCGGTGGTGCGAGCTCACCGCCGACCGGGTGGCGGAGGCAAAGCGCCGCTTCGCCGAGCCCCTCGACGCTGCCGAGCCGACCCTCGACGTCGAGGCGCTGGCGGCGACGGCCCTCGCGGGCGCCCGTTCCCTCGGGCCGCACGACGCCGTCGACCCGGATGACCTCGTCGACCTCGTCCTCGCCTACGACGCCAACCTCACCTGGCCGGCGGCCGTGTTCCTGCAGTCGGTCATCGACCACGCGAGCACCCCGGTGCGGCTGTGGGTGCTGACCCGTGGCATCGACCACTCCTACGGCGAGTGGCTGGCGGCCGCGTTCCCCGCGGTGCCGATGACGTTCCTGCCCTGCGACGACGTCTCATACGACGCGGATGCCGGGCCGGCCCGTCGCTTCCCCGGGCGCATCACGGTCTCGACGATGGACCGCATCCTGCTCCCGTTGCTGTTGCCCGAGGTGCACCGCGTGCTCTACCTCGACGTGGACACCGTCGTGCTCGACGACATCACCGAGCTGTTCCGCACCGACCTCGACGGCCACCCGGTCGCGGTGCGCGACTCCAACGTCTCCGAGGCCAGCGAGTGGGCGGCGGCCGGACGGCGCCTGCCCGAGACCGAGGCGCTGGCGCTGCGCCGCTGGATGGGCCGCGAGCACCCGTTCGGCGGTCGGGCGATCAACGCCGGTGTGCTCGTCATGGACCTCGACCGGATGCGCTCCGACGACTTCACCGCCCGGTACCTCGCCCTCGGCGCGCGGTTCGGCCTGCACGACCAGGACACCATGCTGATGTACCTCGGGCCCGACCGGGTGCACCTGCCGGCGCGCTGGAACGCCCTGCCGGTGCACGAGGACGTGCAGGACCCGGCCGTCATCCACTGGGCGAGCCTCGGGAAGCCGTGGGATGCCGAGCTGACCGTCCACCAGCAGCTCTGGCGGGCAGTCGCCGACCGCCTCGAGGAGCGGGTCGGCCGACCACCGGCCTGAGGCAGCCCGGCGGGCGGAGCGCTCAGCCCTCGGGATAGCCGTGCGGGTTCTTGCTCTGCCAGCGCCAGGTGTCCGCACACATGTCGTCGACCGTGCGGGTGGCCCGCCAGCCGAGCTCGCTCTCGGCGAGGGCGGGGTCGGCGTACGACGCGGCGATGTCGCCGGGTCGGCGGTCGACGATCTCGTAGGGCAGCTGGTGGCCGCAGGCCCGCTCGAACGCGTGCAGCAGCTCGAGCACCGACGTCCCGTGGCCGGTGCCGAGGTTCCACGTCGAGACCGGCTCGTCGATGGTGGAGAGCCGGTTGAGGGCCGCGATGTGGCCGGCGGCGAGGTCGTCGACGTGGATGTAGTCGCGCACCCCGGTGCCGTCGGGGGTGGGGTAGTCGCCGCCGTAGATCGACAGCTTCTCGCGCCGGCCGACGGCCACCTGGGCGATGTACGGCATCAGGTTGTTGGGCACGTCGCTCGGGTCCTCGCCGATCGTGCCCGAGGGGTGCGCCCCCACGGGGTTGAAGTAGCGCAGCAGCGCGATGCGCCAGTGCGGGTCGGCGGCGGCGACGTCGCGCAGGATCTGCTCCTGCATCACCTTGGTCCAGCCGTAGGGGTTGGTGGCCGATGTGGGCAGGTCCTCGGTCATCGGCACCGGGGCGTTCGCGCCGTACACGGTGGCGGACGACGAGAACACCAGCATCGAGACCCCGTGCCGGCGCATCGCGCGCACCAGTGAGAAGGTCGTGCCGATGTTGTTCTCGTAGTACTCCAGCGGCTTGGCCACGCTCTCGCCCACCGCCTTGAACCCGGCGAAGTGGATGACGGCGTCGATCCGCTCGTGCGCGAAGAGGTGCTCGGTCTTGTCGTGGTCGGTGAGGTCGAAGGACCGCACGTCGAGCGGCTGCCCGGTCAGCGCCTCCACCCGGCCGACGACCGAGGGCTTGGCGTTGGCGAAGGAGTCGACCACGACCACCTGGTGGCCGGCCGCGACGAGCTGGACGACGGTGTGGGAGCCGATGTAGCCGGCTCCGCCGGAGACGAGGACGCGCATGGCGTCGAACCTATCGCGCGCCGCGGGCTACTTGGCGGTGCGGGCGAGCAGCGCCTGCACGAACACGCGCTGGATGTCGGCCGGGGTGTTGGCGATGTACGCGGTGCCACCGGTGGCTCGTGAGATGGCCTTGAGTGCGGCGGGGTCCGCCTCGCCCATCCCGATGGTGATGATGCGCACCGGGCGGTCGCCCCGGCTGGTCGCCTTGAGCTTCGCGAGCAGCTGGGGGAGGTCGAGGCCGCCGCCAGGGTCGTCGTTTGTGCCGTCGGTCATGATGACCACCGAGTTGACGTGGGTGGGGTCGTACTCGGCGACCATCTTCTGGTACGCCGCGGCGGTCGTGTCGTACAGACCGGTGTCGCCGCCGAGCCGCTTCGGGAGGGTGCGGGTGGCGGCGAGGAGGTTGTCGCGCCAGGTCTTGCCGGCGTAGGGCGTGTCGAGCTGTTCGACGCGTGCGATCTCGCGGTAGTCGACGCCCTTGCCGTACTGGTCCGTGGAGAACACCCAGGCCCCGATCCGGCTGCCCGCGGGCAGGATCCGCAGGGCGGTGCTGGCGGCCCCCTCGGTGACCTTGGCCCGGCTCAGACCCTTGGTGCCCTTGGCCGGGTACGTCATCGACCCGGAGACGTCGATGACGGCCAGCATCCGCATGTCCTTGCGCAGGATGCGCCACTGCTCGAGCGCACCGGCGCGCTGCGCTGCCGTCGGGGCCGGCAGCTCGGTGTACGGCGGCATGGTCTTGCCCTGGATCTTCGGCCGGGTCGTGGTGTCGGTGGTGCGGAAGCCGGCCTTGGCGATGGCGCGGCGCGCGGCATCCGAGCGAAGTGCCCGGGCAGCCCGGTCGGCGAGGGCCTTCCGGTCGGCCGGAAGGGCACGGTTGACGAGCCACGGGTAGTCGAGGCTGATCGTGCCGGCCTGCGGGACGAACGCACGCACGGTGCCCGGTGCTGACGCGGCGTGGGCGAAGGCGTCCTGCTCGGATGCCGGGAACGGCCACGCGTCGTAGTTCTTGGTGAGCGCGTCGAACTGCGACTGGGTCGAGGGTGCGGCGTAGCGCGAGGCGACGATCAGCTTCGAGGCGACGGCGAGGTCGAGCGCCTCGGGCCGGGAGACCCGGGAGGCGTAGTAGGCCAGCCGGCCGGCGGTGTCGGTGTCGGGGTTGGCCAGTCGCAGCTGCCCCGAGACGTTGATCGGGTCCGACCAGGATGCCGGGGCCGCGTCGACCGTGCGCCTGCCCACCGTGGGTGAGACGAGCACGACGGGGCTGGTCGCGACCGACAGGCCCTTCTCCCATCCGTCGGGAGAGGTCGGAAGGTCGCCGGTGCCTGGGAGGGCGTCCAGCCAGGTCGAGGAGTCGGGGACCCACACGTCGGGCACCAGGCCGGCGCCGATGCTCTGCAGGGTGGTCTGGGCGGTAGCGGTCGAGCGCACCAGAGCCGTGCGGCATCCGGTCTTGGTCTGGGCGCTGTCGGTACGTGCGGCATCCGCGGCATCGGTGGGGGCGGCCTCGTCGGCCGCGGCGAGCACGGACTCGACGACGGGCTGCAGCTCCTCGGCCACGAGAACCTGCAGTGGGGCGGGGCAGCCGGTGGGGCGTTGCGCGGCTGCGGCCGTCTCGGGCCGGGTGGTCCGCCAGAGGTAGGCCCCGCCCCCGACGACGAACACGAGGAGCGGGATCAGGGTGAGGAGCAGGACGCGGCGGCCGGAGCCGCCGCGTGGTGCGCCGTGGCGGCCCATTCGCGCGACCCTCAGTCGTCGTCCGGCAGGACGATGTTGAGCAGCCAGGAGACGAAGGTGATCACGACGGCTGCGAGCACGGCATCCCAGAAGAAGTCGTCGATGGTGAAGTCGAGGTTGAGCCACTCGCAGATCCACTCGGTGATCTGCAGCATGAACGCGTTGACGATGAAGGTGAACAACCCCAGGGTCAGCACGATGAACGGCAGCGAGAGCAGCTTGACGACGGGCTTGACGAACGCGTTGATGACGCCGAAGACCAGCGCGACGAACAGCACCGTCAGCAGCTTGTTGGTCCAGGAGCTGTCGCCTCGGCCAAGGCTCACCCCGGGGATGACCAGCGCGGCCAACCAGAGGGCGAGGCCGTTGACGACGACCCGGATCAGGAAGTTCTTCACCGGCGCATTCTGGCATGCAGGGTGGCGCCGACCGGCTCGGGCGGACGGGCGCATCCCGCACCCGGGCTGGGTGGGTTGCCTACAGTGGTCGCCATGACCGACGACCCCGGCGCCGCCGCCCCCGAGCCCGTCGCGGGCGTGCCCGCGGTGCACCTGCGCAGTGCCCTCGACGCCCTGCCGGCCTACACGCCGGGCCGGCCGGCGACCGTGCTACCGGGCGTCACGGCCTACAAGATCAGCAGCAACGAGAACCCCTACCCGCCGCTGCCGTCGGTGCTCGAGGTGGTGCGCGAAGCAGCCGGGTCGATGAACCGGTACCCCGACATGGCGGTGTCGGCGCTCACTGCGGCGCTGGCCGAGCGGCTGGCCGTTCCGGCCGGGCGGCTGGCCCTCGGGCCGGGGTCGGTGGGGGTGCTCGGACAGCTCATCGCGGCCACCTGTGACCCCGGCGACGAGGTCGTCTTCGCCTGGCGGTCGTTCGAGGCGTACCCGATCCTCGTGACCCTGGCGGGCGCCGTGCCGGTGCAGGTCCCGCTGGCTGCCGGCGAGCGGCACGACCTCGCGGCGATGGCGGCGGCGATCACCCCACGCACGCGGATGGTGCTGGTGTGCACCCCGAACAACCCGACCGGCACGACGGTGGGCGACGCCGAGCTCGAGGTCTTCCTCGAGCAGGTGCCCTCGGACGTGCTGGTCGTCATCGACGAGGCCTATTTGGAGTTCGTGACGTCGCCGCACTCGCCCGACGCGCTCGCCACCCACCGGTCGCGGCCCAACGTCGCGGTGCTGCGGACCTTCTCCAAGGCCTACGGGTTGGCCGGCCTGCGGGTCGGGTATGCCGTGGCGCACGAGCCGCTGGCGGAGGCGCTGCGCAAGGCCGCCATCCCGTTCGGCGTCAACTCCCTGGCGCAGGTGGCGGCGGTGGCGTCGCTGGAGGCGTTCGACGAGCTCGAGGTGCGGGTCAAGGAGCTGGTCGAGGAGCGGTCGAGGGTGGTCGACGCCCTGGAGGCCCAGGGGTGGGTGCTGCCCGACGCGCAGGCCAACTTCGTCTGGTTCGGGCTGGGTGAGCTGACGGGGGAGTTCGCGGCAGCCTGTGAGGCAGCTGGGTTGACGGTGCGGCCGTACGGGACGGATGGTGCACGGGCCACGATCGGTGAGCGGGAGGCGAACGACCGGCTCATCGAGGTGGCCGGGTCGTTCTACGCGAAGCACTTCGGCTGACCTGGTTCGCTGCTTGGACGCCCGACGCGAGTCTGTCTCAGGCACCCACCCCTGCCTGTCGTGGGATGGTGCTTGCAACCTCGGCGACCTCGGCGGGCTGCCACTCTGCACGGGCGGGTGCACTGAATTGGGGCGGGTCTACCGCTCTGCCGCCCCCGAATGGATGACGAGCAAGGGCTGGGACGATGTGCGGGCGGTAGGTGTGGCCACCGTCATCGATCTGCGCAACGAGGTGGAGCGCGGTCGATCTGAGGTCCATCCGGTGGTGGGCCCCGGATCATGGACTGCGAACCTGCGCTTGTTTCCGGCCGAGATCGCCCGAGTCCTGACGGCCATCGCTGACGCTGGCACACCGCTGCTCATCCACTGCGCGGGCGGCCGCGATCGCACCGGGATGATCGGTTCGATGCTGCTCGCGCTCGCCGACGCCACGCCCGAGTCGATCGTGGCGAACTACGAGGCCGGCTTTCGCGGGGCGGCCCTCCACCGCGGACACTGGCACGCCCATAGCGCGGAGCCAGATGGGTGGCTGCTGTCGGCCGAGCAGCAGTGGACCGAGGAAGAACTCAACACCGCTCTGGCCGATCGCCGCCGGGCGCTCCGCGAGTGGGTCGAAGCGTTCGACGTGGCGGCGTACCTCCTCGACTCAGGCGTTTCTGAGGAGCAACTCCGGAGGCTGAAGCACCTGCTTGTCGGTTGAGCGAGAGCAGGATCCGTTGTCCACAGGTGGTGTTGGAGGCTGGCGTTATCCACAGCTGGTCTCGGCGGTGCAGTGTCCTGTCAGTGAACATGCGTACGATTAATGCATGGACGAGGAAACGGTTGCCATGCGGGTCGTAGGCCCGGGTTCCGTTGTGCTAGAACCCGATTCTGGTGATGTCGCTGAGGTCGTGAGTATCTCCGTCGACTCCGTGGAGGGCGTCGGGGTCACACCCGTGCGGGCTGGGTCGCCGGGGGGAGTGGTGGACGGTTTCCGAGCGTGGCTGGCCACGATCGACATGCACTCGCTGTCGGATCGAGAGCGGGTGGGCCTGGTCGAGGGTCTGGAGCGGGTCAAAGGGTGCGTCGTCGGCGGCGCAGGCTCGGGCGACGGATGCGTTGCGGTGCTCGCGGGAGGTGGTGGCGCCGCGGGATGTGGCCCGGTCGGTGGGGTCGGTGGTGGCGTTGGCGCGGCGGGAGTCGCCCAGGCTGGGCGATCGGTTCGTGGGGTTGTCGCGGGCGTTGGTGCACGAGATGCCGCACACCATGGCCGCGCTGACCGAAGGGGGCATCAGTGAGCGGGTGGCGGTGGTCGTAGTGCAGGGCACGGCGACGTTGAGTCGGGAGGACCGCGCCGAGGTCGACCACCGGTTGGCGGGGTCGCTGCGCCGACTCGGTGTCAAGCAGGCGGGTCGGGCGGCGATCCGGGTCGCGGCGGAGCTGGATGCGGCGTCGGTGGTGGCGCGGATGGAGGCGGCGGCCAGGAGTCGTCGGGTGAGTGTGCGGCCGGCTCCGGATGGGATGGCGTACCTGACGGTGTTGGGGCCGCTCAAGGACGTGGTCGGGGCGCATGCTGCGGTGCAGGCCAGGTCGCGGTCGGTGGTGGGTGGCCAGTGCCCCGATGAGCTTCCCGAAGGTCGTGGGGTGGGTGCGGTCGCGGCGGACACGGCGTTGCGGTTGTTGTCGGGGCGGGCGGTGGGTCAGCCGCAGCCGGTGGAGGTGCATCTGGTGATGACCGACCGGGCCTTGCTCGGCACCGGTGACGGCGACCGGTCGGTGTTCGAGCCGGCTCGTGTCCCGGGTCACGGGTCGGTTCCGGCACCGGTGGCCCGGGCGTGGCTGCGCGAAGGGCTGACCGATCCACCACCCGCCGGGCCCGACGCGTCACCGCCCACCGGGGCTGCCGCCTTGCCGCCGGCCGGGGCGGACGCTTTTCCGCCTACCGGGTCTGGCGGCTCGTCGCTTACCGGGTCCGACCCGGACGTGGGGACGGGCGCGGCGGTGCAGCTGTCGGCGGGTGCGCGGGTGTGGGTGCGGCGGTTGTACACGTCTCCGGACGGTCGGGACCTGGTGGCGATGGACTCGCGGCGGCGGGTGTTCGGTGGGATGTTGCGGCGGATGCTGGTGCTGCGTGATGACGTGTGCACCACCCCGTGGTGCGAGGCGCCGATCGTGCACGCCGACCATGCAACGCCGGTGCGGGAGCACGCCGAGACCACCTTCGAGGAGGGCAACGGCAAGTGCGCCGGGTGCAACTACGGCAAGGACGCCCCCGGCTGGCGCACTCGCGTGATCCTGACCCGGCCCGGGGTCGACGAGCCACCACCTGAGCGCCCCGGCCGCGCCGGTGCCCAGGCGCGGGCGAGGCGAGTGGTGCGGGTGACCACCCCGCTCGGCCACTCCTACGACGCCGAACCCCCACCACTGCTGGGCTGGGGCAGCCAGACCTTCCCCGTGGACACTGCGCGTCCTCCTGAGCCACCATCGGCCAGCCGTGCACCCGCCGACCCGAGCGCCACCCGCACCCCCGAGGTGCCTACTCCGACCAGTGACGCCCCGGTCGCGCCGAGCCCGACTCGCGCATCCGAGGTACGCAGCGCGACCATGGAAGGACGTGTGCGTCCGGAGCCGGAGCGACGCGACCGGTCTCGACGCTCCGACCGAGCCTCTGGCCGGCCACCCCAGGTTGCGAGGCGCAAGCGAGCCCTGCGCCGAGTGCGCACGCTCGCCGGCACAGCACTTGACCGGTCGCGACGAGCACGGCGGCCCCGGCTGACCAGCCACCTCGAACGCGAGCTGTGCAGGTACCTGACCTGACAGATCAGCCGACCAGGTCGGACTCGGCCACGACGCGCAGCGCCTGGGCCGCGATGGTGAGCGCGGGGTTCATCGCGGCCGATGACGGGAAGAACCCGGCATCCACGACCCACAGGTTGTCCAGGTCGTGCGCCTTGCAGTGGCCGTCGAGCACGCTTGCCACGCGGTCAGCCCCCGCGACGACGGTGCCGCACATGTGGCTGTTCATGCTGATGTCGAACGGCTGGGTGAACACCACGTCGTAGCCGGCGTCGCGCATGAGCCGCTTGGCCCGGATCAGCAGGCGAGCGTGCTGGCGGGTGTTCGTCGCCACCCGGGCAGTCCGGATCCGTCCGCTCGGCGAGAGGGTGACCCGGTTGGCCGGGTCCGGCAGGTCCTCCGCCATGACGACCCACTCCACCGAGCGCCGGGCGATGGCATCGAGCACCGGCAGCGGCACCCGGGTCGCCCAGCTCTTCATCATCAGGCCCTGCACCTTGCCGATCGCCTGCACGGTGCCCAGCGGGTGCCCGTCACCACCGTCGTGGTACCAGTCGGTCACCATCACCGTCTTCTGGAACACCACGTCGTTGTGCCGGTTCAGGTCGACGGCCGCGATGTGCGCGTTGTTGTGCATCATGAAGCTGCGCCCGAGCAGCCCCGAGGAGTTGCCGAGCCCAGCGGGGTGCTCCGCACTCGACGACGCCAGCAGCAGCGCCGCCGAGTTCGCCGCCCCCGCCGACACGACGAACCGCCGCCCGCGCACCGTCACCGGGCCACGCTGTCCGACCCCGGTCGCCTCCACCACCCGCCGCCCCGACCCGTCGGTGACCAGCCGCTGCACTCGCACCCCGGTCGCCAGCCGTGCCGACCCGGTGGACAGCGCCGGGTCGACCGCGCACACCTCGGCATCCGACTTGGCGCCGAGCCGGCACGGGAAGCCGTCACAGGTCGCGCACCGCACGCACCGCCCGCCCGGCCGCAGGTCGACCCCCATCGCGGTGGATGCCGGGTGCACCCCCGCCGCCGTCAGCCGCGAGACCAGCGCAGCGACGTACGGCTCGTGCGGCAGGGCGGCGTACGGGAACGGCCCGCTGCGCCACGGCTCCGTGGGGTCCGAGCCGGCCGTCCCGTGCACCGCATACACGTGCTCGGCCTCGCTGTAGTACGGCTCCAGGTCGGCGTACCGGAACGGCCAGGCCGGCGACACCCCGTCGAGGTGCGCCACCTCCTCGAAGTCCGACTCCCGGAACCTCGGCAGCGACGCCCCGTAGACCTTGGTGTTCCCGCCCACCACGTAGTGCACCCCCGGGGCGAAGGCCACCCCGTCGCCGTCCTCCCAGAGCTCGGCCGGCTTGTAGCGGCGCTTCATGAAAACCTCGTCCGGCGACCAGTTCTGCGGCTCCCGGGGCAGTCGCTCGCCGCGCTCGAGGAGCAGCACGTCGACCCCGCGCTGGGCCAGCGCCCACGCGATGGTGCCACCACCCATGCCCGACCCCACGACGACGACGTCGGCGTCCAGCTGCTCCACGCGGCCTCACCTCCGAGCGAATCGTGTCACTCGCAGACGGTGCGCGCCGAACCCGCCGTCGCGGGTGCGCGCTGTGGTTCGGTGGTTCGATGCCCACCATCGGATTCCACTGCTCCCTCGAGCAGATCGCCCCTGGCCGCCTCCCTCGAGACGTCCAGCACGCCGAGCAGGTCGGCTTCACCGCCGCGATGTCCTCCGACCACCTCTCCCCGTGGTCGCAGCGCCAGGGTGAGTACGGCTTCGGTTGGTCCTTCCTCGGCGCGGCGCTGGCCACCACCGACCGGCCCGCCCGCGAGCGCGAGGACGTGACCCGATGAGGCTGAGCCAGACCGGCGACGTGTGGTGGAAGTCCGCCGTCTTCTACTGCGCCGACGTCGAGACCTTCCAGGACAGCAACGGCGACGGCGTCGGTGACCTGCGCGGCATGACCGAGCGCATGGAGTACCTCGCCGACCTCGGCATCACCTGCTTGTGGCTGATGCCGCTCTACCCGACCGCCGGGCGCGACGACGGCTACGACATCACCGACTTCTTCGGCGTCGACCGCCGCCTGGGCACCCCGGGCGACTTCGTCGAGCTGGTGCGCACGGCGCGCTCGTGCGGCATCCGGGTGGTCGTCGACTTCGTCATGAACCACACCTCCGACCGGCACCCGTGGTTCAAGAGCGCCCGGCGCAGCGTCGACGACCCCTACCGCCAGTACTACGTCTGGTCGGCCACCAAGCCGCGCTCGAGCAAGGCCGAGGTCGTCTTCCCCGACAAGGAGGACAGCATCTGGGAGCTCGACGAGAAGACCGGCGAGTACTACCTCCACCACTTCTACCGGACCCAGCCCGACCTCAACGTCGCCAACCCCGCCGTGCAGGAGGAGATCGCCCGCACCCTGGGCTACTGGCTCGAGCTCGGTGTGGCTGGCTTCCGCATCGACGCCGTGCCCTTCCTGTTCGCTACCGACACCTACCCCGGCTCGGATCCCGGCGCCTTCGACCCGCAGGCCTACCTCAAGGATGTGCGCAACTTCGTGACCCGGCGCCTGGGCGACGCCGCCCTGCTCGGCGAGGTCAACCTGCCCTACCCGCAGCAGAAGGACTTCTTCGGCGGCACCGACGGCGACGGCCTCACCATGCAGTTCGACTTCATCGGCATGCAGCGCCTCTACCTCTCGCTCGCCCGTGCGGATGCCGGGCCGCTCGCCGCCGCGCTGCGCGAGCGCCCCGGCCTCGACGTCACCAGCCAGTGGGCCAACTTCGTGCGAAACCACGACGAGCTCACCCTCGACAAGCTGAGCATCCCCGAGCGCAAGGAGGTGTTCGCCGCGTTCGGCCCCGACCCCGACATGCAGCTCTACGGCCGTGGCCTGCGCCGCCGCCTCCCGACCATGCTCGGTGGCGACGAGCGCCGCCTTCGGCTCGTCTACTCCCTGCTCTTCTCCCTGCCCGGCACGCCGACCCTGTTCTACGGCGAGGAGATCGGCATGGGCGAGAACCTCGACGTAGAGGGCCGCCTCGCCGTGCGCACCCCCATGCAGTGGGATGCCGGCCCGAACGGCGGGTTCTCCAGCGCATCGAAGCGGCGGCTCACCCGCCCGCAGCCGGACGGCCTGTTCGGGCCCGAGCACGTCAACGCCGCCGCGCAGCGCCAGGACCCCGACTCGCTGTGGTCGTTCATCCGCCTGCTCATCCGCCGCTACCGCCAGATGCCGCAGATCGGCTGGTCCGACGTCGAGGTGCTCGACTCCGCCGTGCCCGCCGTGCTCGCCCACGTCTGTCGCTGCGACGGCTGGCGGCTGCTCGCCGTGCACAACCTCGGCCCCGATGACGCCATCATCAGCCTCGAGCTCGGTGAGGTGCCAGAGGGCACGGTGCTGCGCGATGTGCTCGACGGTGGCGACGACCAGCCCGTCGACCCGAGCGGACACGTGGAGCTGCGCGTCGACGGCTCCACGGGCCAGTGGCTGCGCGTGCTCGCCCCGGGAGAGCAGGCGTACGCGTAACTGCTGGCCCACCGGTACGGTGGTTGCCGACACCGGCAGTGACCGCCGCCACACCCAGCACCAGCGGTCGCGACGACCACCGACGCGGCGACCGTCACCACGGAAGCCCGGAGAAGGAGTGCCCTGTGAGCGACAACGAGGTCGCCCCCCTCGAGGCGGCGTTCGGCGTGGACCACCACGTCTCACGAGCCGAGGCCCCGCAACGCCCCGCCCAGGACGGCGGGCCGGAGATGGTCCAGCTGCTCAACCCCGAGGGCGAGCGCGTCTCGCACCCGGATCACGACGCCGTCATCGACGCGTTGACCGACGAGGAGCTGCGCGGGTTCTACCGTGACCTGGTCCTCATCCGCCGCTTCGACGCCGAGGCCACCGCGCTGCAGCGCCAGGGCGAGCTCGGCCTGTGGGCCAGCCTGCTCGGCCAGGAGGCCGCCCAGGTCGGCTCAGGTCGCGCGCTGCGCCCCCAGGACTACGCGTTCCCCACCTACCGCGAGCACGGCGTCGCCTGGTGCCGCGGGGTCGACCCGGTGAACCTGCTCGGCATGTTCCGCGGGGTCAACCACGGCGGCTGGGACCCCAACGAGAAGAACTTCCACCTCTACACGATCATCATCGGCGCGCAGACCCTGCACGCCACGGGCTACGCCATGGGCGTGCAGCGCGACGGCAGCGTCGGCACCGGCGACGACGACCGCGACACCGCGGTCATCGCCTACTTCGGCGACGGCGCCACCAGCCAGGGGGACGTGTCCGAGGCGCTGGTCTTCGCCGGCGTCAACAACAGCCCGGTCGTCTTCTTCTGCCAGAACAACCAGTGGGCCATCTCCGAGCCCAACGAGAAGCAGAGCCGTGCCCCGCTCTGGCACCGGGCGCGCGGCTTCGGCTTCCCCGGCATCCGGGTCGACGGCAACGACGTGCTCGCCGTCTACGCCGTCACCAAGGCGGCGCTGGATGCCGCCCGCACCGGCCAGGGCCCCACGTTCATCGAGGCCTACACCTACCGGATGGGCGCGCACACCACCTCCGACGACCCCACCAAGTACCGCGTCTCGGCCGAGGTCGAGGTGTGGAAGCACCGCGACCCGATCGAGCGCTTCAAGCGCTGGCTCACCACCACCGGCCGCGCCGACCCCGACTTCTTCGACGCCGTCGAGGAGGAGTCCGACGAGCTCGGCGCCTCGGTGCGCGAGCGCTGCCTGGCCCTGCCCGACCCGCCCGGCACCGACATGTTCGACAACGTCTACGCCGAGGCCCACCCGCTCGTCGAGCGGGAGCGGGCCGAGTTCGAGCGCTACCAGTCCTCGTTCGAGGGAGCCAGCTGATGGCCGCCACCACCCTGGCCAAGGGCATCACCAGCGGCCTGCGCGCCGCAATGGACAAGGACCCCAAGGTGGTCCTGATGGGCGAGGACATCGGCAAGCTCGGTGGTGTCTTCCGGGTCACCGAGGGCCTGCAGAAGGACTTCGGCGAGGACCGCGTCATCGACACCCCGCTGGCCGAGGCCGGCATCCTCGGCACGGCCATCGGGATGGCGCTGCGCGGCTACCGCCCCGTGGTCGAGATCCAGTTCGACGGCTTCGTCTACCCGGCCTTCGACCACATCGTCAGCCAGGTCGCCAAGCTGCGCGCCCGCAGCCTGGGCCACGTCGCCATGCCGCTCGTCATCCGCATCCCGTTCGGCGGCGGCATCGGCGCGGTCGAGCACCACAGCGAGTCCAACGAGGCCTACTTCGCGCACACCGCCGGCCTGCGCGTCGTCGCGGTGTCCAACCCGCACGACGCGCACTGGATGATCCAGCAGGCCGTCGAGACCGACGACCCGGTCGTGTTCTACGAGCCCAAGCGCCGCTACTGGGACAAGGGCGAGGTCGGCGACGCCCCCGAGGGTGCACTTGGCACCGCCCGGGTGCTGCGCGAGGGCACCGACGTCACCCTGCTCGCCTACGGCCCGATGGTGAAGACCTGCCTGCAGGCCGCCCAGGCCGCCGAGGAGGAGGGGCGCAGCCTCGAGGTCGTCGACCTGCGCTCGCTCTCGCCACTCGACGAGACCACCATCCTCGGCTCCGCGCGCAAGACCGGGCGGGTGGTCGTGGTGCACGAGGCGTCGACCTTCCTGGGCATGGGCGCCGAGATCTCCGCGATGGTCACCGAGCAGGCGTTCTACCACCTCGAGGCTCCGGTGCTGCGCGTCGGTGGCTACAACGTGCCCTACCCGCCGAGCCGCATCGAGGAGGAGTTCCTCCCCGACCTCGACCGCGTCCTCGACGCCGTCGACCGCTCACTCGCTCACTGAAAGGCGTTCTTGCAGATGGCTCTTCGTGAGTTCAAGCTCCCCGACCCCGGCGAGGGCCTGACCGAGGCCGAGCTCGTCACCTGGCACGTCAAGCCCGGCGACGCCGTCAAGGTCAACGACATCATCGTCGAGATCGAGACCGCCAAGTCGCTCGTCGAGCTGCCCGTGCCGTTCGCCGGCACGGTGGTCTCGCTCAACGCCGGCGAGGGCGACACTGTCGAGGTCGGCACCACCATCATCACCATCGACGACGGCCTGGGCGGTGCGCCGGATGCCGGCACGCCTGCTCCCGCTGCCGTCTCCGGCCAGGGTGATGCACCGGCGACGACGTCGGCCGCCTCGTCGGCCGACGCTCCGCCGGAGATCGCGGAGGGCCTGATCGGCGGCACGACGTCGACCGGTCGCACTGCCGTGCTGGTCGGCTACGGCGTCAAGCAGACCGAGGCCAAGCGCCGCCCCCGCTCCACGTCCGCCTCCCCGTCCGGCGTCCCGGAATCGACCAATAGGTCACAGGAGGGACAGGCCGGCCGCGCCGCCGATGTCCCGGAATCGACCAATAGGTCGAGGGAGGAACAGGCCCCACTTTCCGGAGAGCGGGTTCGCGCGCTGGCCAAGCCTCCGGTGCGCAAGCTCGCCAGGGACCTCGGCGTCGACCTCGGCTCGGTGACCCCGACCGGCGCGGGCGGCACCGTCACCCGCGCCGACGTCAAGTCGGCCGCCGCGGGCGCCACCTCCGACGGCGCGGCGGTCGCGGTGGCGGCACCGGCATCCGAGCCCTGGGCTGGCGACGGCGAGCGCGAGACCCGCATCCCGGTCAAGGGTGTGCGCAAGATGACTGCGCAGGCCATGGTCGCCTCCGTCTTCACGGCACCCCACGTCACCGAGTGGGTCACCGTCGACGTCAGCGCCACCATGGACCTCGTCGAGAAGCTCAAGCGCGACAGGGAGTTCCGCGACGTGAGGGTGACGCCGCTGCTCGTGCTCGCCAAGGCGATGTGCCTCGCCGTGCGCCGCAACCCCGGCATCAACGCCACCTGGGACGACGCCGCGCAGGAGATCGTGGTGAAGCACTACGTCAACCTCGGCATCGCCGCGGCCACCCCCCGCGGGCTGGTCGTCCCGAACGTCAAGGATGCCCACGCCATGTCGATGCGCGAGCTCGCCGAGGCCATCGGCGCCCTCACCGCCACGGCGCGCGAGGGCCGCACCCAGCCCGCCGACATGGCTGGCGGCACCATCACGATCACCAACGTGGGGGTCTTCGGGGTCGACGCCGGCACGCCCATCCTCAACCCGGGCGAGGCCGCGATCCTCGCGTTCGGCACCGTCGCCCGGCGCCCGTGGGTCGTCACGGCAGCAGACGGCACCGAGTCGATCGAGCCGCGCTGGGTCACCACGCTGGCGCTCAGCTTCGACCACCGCCTCGTCGACGGTGAGCTCGGCAGCCGCTACCTCGCCGACGTCGCGGCGATCCTGGCCGACCCCTCCCGCGCGCTCGTCTGGGGCTGAGCGCGGTGCCGGCAGAGGCCACCGAGCCCACCGGCGTCGTCTTCCCGGAGGTCGACGGGCGCCGCTCCACCGGCGCCACCGGGCGGGCGGTGGTGGCCGACGCGCTGCGGCCGGTCGACCCGGTCGGTGCCGCCGCCGCCCAGCGCGAGACGAACTGGCGCAGTGGCTACCTCAGCCACTTCCGGCGCCTGGTCGAGGCCGGCCTGGCCGGGCCCGAGGATGCCGTCGCCATCGCCGACGCCGGGCTCGCCTCGGTATACGACCGGATGTGCTGGCGCGACCCCGACGGCCGCCAGGTGCGCCTCGAGGCGGCCCTCGGCGGGGTGGCAGGTAGCCCCGCCGACCGGCTGACCACGGAGTCGTTCGGCGGCACCGGTGAGCCTGACACCGCCCTCACCATCCCCTACCGCGGCTCCCGGCTCGCCGGTGACGACCTGCGCCGCCAGCTCGACACCTGGGTGGCCGACGGTGTCGTCGAGCCCTCCCTGCGCGACGCCGTGGGCGCGGTGGTCGACCACCCAGAGTGGCTGCGACTCGAAGGCCGCACCGTCGTCGTGCTCGGCGCCGCCGCCGAGATGGGCCCGCTGCGCTCGTTGCTGCGCTGGGGTGCCACGGTCGCCGCGGTCGACCTGCCCCGCCCCGACCTGTGGGCGCGGCTGCTCGGCGACGCCGGAAAGCTGCCCGGCCGCGTGCTGGTACCGGCCACCCCGGGCACCTCCGACCTCGCCCAGCGCGCCGGCGTCGACCTCATCCACGACCTGCCGACCGCCACCGGCTGGGTGTGCGGCCTGCCCGGCTCGCTCGTCATCGGCAACTACGTCTATGCCGACGGCGCCACCAACGTGCGGGTCAGCACCGCCGTCGACGCCCTCACCCAGACCGTGCGCAGCGCCCGGCCCGACACCGCGATGTCGTTCCTCGCCACCCCGACCGATGTCTTCGCCGTGCCGGGCGAGGCGGTCGAGGCCTCGGTGCAGGCCTATGCCGACCGCCGCACCTCCAAGCTGTTGCGCGGCCCGCTGCGCACCCTGTCGGGTGGGCGCCTGTTGCGCCGCAACTACGTGCCCGGCGAGGACCCCGGCATCAACGACTCCGTCGTGCTCCAGCAGGGCCCCAACTACCTGCTCGCCAAGCGGCTGCAACGCTGGCGCGCGACCTCGGCGCGCGCTCGGGGCGCGACGGTGTCGTTCAAGATCGCCCCGCCCACCCGCACCCGGTCGGTGCTCAAGAACCGGGCGCTGGCCGCCGCGTACGCCGGGGCGCACCGCTTCGGCGTCGAGGTGTTCGACCCCGGCACGGCCAACACGCTGATGGCGGCGCTGCTCGTGCACGACCTGGCCGCCGGTTCGCCGCGCCAGGAGTTCCCGTGGCAGGACGAGGCGTACGCCGCGGCGCACGGCGGTCTGTGGCGCGCCGCCTACGACCCCCGCAGCGCGCTCGGCCTGGCCGCGCTGCTCGGCGCAGCCTCCGCCCGCCCCTGACGCCACCACTTCCGCACTCAACGCGAGTGTGATGCGCCGGATCCGCACGTCACCGTCGTCTGCGTGTGCGGAATCCGCGGTTGGCTAACCATCGCGCCACCCGTCATGATGGAGGCATGAGCGCCACCTCGTCGATGCCGAAGCGACCGTCCGACCCCCTCGACCTGATCGACGTCGACAGCCTGCTCACCGACGAGGAGAAGGCGATCCGGGCGGCCACCCGCCAGGTCTGCGCCGACGCCGTCGACCCGCACATCATGCAGTGGTACGAGGACGGCGACCTCCCGGTGGCCCGCGAGCTCGCCCAGGAGTTCGGCAAGGTGGGCCTGCTCGGCATGCACCTCGAGGGCTACGGCTGCGCCGGCATGTCCGCCGTCGACTACGGCCTGGCCTGCCTCGAGCTCGAGGCGAGCGACTCCGGCATCCGCTCGCTGGTGTCGGTGCAGGGCAGCCTGGCGATGTTCGCGATCTGGCGGTTCGGCACCGAGGAGCACAAGCAGGAGTGGCTGCCGCGGATGGCGGCCGGCGAGGCGATCGGCTGCTTCGGCCTCACCGAGCCCGACCACGGCTCCGACCCCGGCTCGATGCGCACCCGGGCCCGTCGCGACGGCGATGACTGGGTGCTCAACGGCTCCAAGATGTGGATCACCAACGGCTCGATCGCCGACGTCGCGGTGGTCTGGGCGAACGCCGGCGACGAGAACGGCGGCATCCGCGGCTTCGTGGTGCCCACCGACACACCGGGATTCGCGGCGCACAAGATCACCCACAAGATGTCGCTGCGCGCGTCGGTCACCTCCGAGCTCACCTTCGAGAACCTCCGCCTGCCCGCGGATGCCGTGTTCCCCGACGTCACCGGCCTCAAGGGCCCGCTGGCCTGCCTCAGCGAGGCGCGCTACGGCATCGTCTGGGGCTCCCTCGGCGCTGCCCGGTCCTCGCTCGAGGCGGCCCGCCGCTACTCGATGGAGCGCATCCAGTTCGGGCGCCCGATCGCCGGCTTCCAGCTCACCCAGGCCAAGCTCGCGAACATGGCCACCGAGCTGCAGCTCGGCCAGCTGCTCGCCCTGCACCTGGGCCGCCGCAAGGACAGCGTGGGCCTGCGCCCCGAGCAGGTGTCGGTCGGCAAGTACAACAACATCACCAAGTCGATCGAGATCTGCCGCACCGCCCGCACCATCCTCGGCGGCAACGGCATCAGCGGCGAGTACCCCGTCATGCGGCACGCCAACAACCTCGAGTCGGTGCTCACCTACGAGGGCACCGTCGAGATGCACACCCTCGTGATCGGCCAGGCCCTCACCGGCGAGTCCGCCTTCCGCTGAGGCTTCGCCTCGCACCACACCACCTTGCCCGCCATTGCCGGCGGCAGGGACGATGACCGTCCCCCACCACCTCATCGGAGAACCCCGTGCTGTCCGCCTATGCCCCGCTGTTCCGCGTCCCCGGCGCCACCCGCTTCATCGCGGGTACGGCGCTGTCGCGCACCGGAGGGGCGATGTTCGGGGTCGCCATCGTCGTCATGCTCAGCCAGCGCCGCGGGTCGTTCGGGCTCGCGGGAGCCGTCTCGGCGGTGGGTGTGCTGGTGCTCGCCATCGCCGCGCCGGTCATCGGCCGGCTGGTCGACCAGCACGGCCAGCGCCGGGTGGCGCTTCCCTTCGTCATCTTCTCGACGGCCTGCGGTGTCGCCGTCGCGGCGCTGTCCTGGCGCGACGCACCGGCCTGGACCCTCTTCCTCCTGTACGGCCTGAGCGCCGTTCTCGCCGAGCCGGGCCCGATGTCGCGCGCCCGCTGGGCGCACATCTACCGCGACCAGCCCGACCGGCTGCACACCGCGATGTCGTTCGAGCAGGTCTGCGACGAGGCGTCGTTCGTCATCGGCCCGGTGCTCGCCGTCCTCGTGTCGACGCTGTGGTTCCCCGAGGCCGGACTGCTGCTCGCCGAGCTGTTCTTCACTGTGGGGATGCTGACCTTCCTCTCCGCCCGTGCCACCGAGCCGCCGGTGGTGCCGCACGCCGACCGTCCGGTGGGCTTCGCCGCCCGTCGTCCCGGGCTGCTCGTCGTCTCCGCCGTGCTCGTGATGACCGGTGTCATCTTCGGTGCCAACGAGGTCATCGCCGTCGCCTTCGCCACCGAGAGCGGCGACACCGGGTTCTCGAGCATCATTCTCGGGGCGTTCGCGCTCGGCTCGACCCTGGCCGGCATCGTGTTCGGCAGCACCGTGTTCCGGATGACGATGACCCGCCGGCTGCTGCTCGCAGCCGCCGGGATGTTCGTGCTCGAGACGCCGGCCCTGCTGGTGGGTGGGCTGTGGCCGCTGGTGGCCGTGATGTTCGTGGCCGGCTCGGCGACCGCCCCGATGCTGATCACCAGCCTGTCGCTGGCCCAGCGCCTCGTGCCCGCGGCCCTGATGACCGAGGGGCTGGCCGTGGCCGTGACCGGCATCCTGATCGGCATCTCGGGCGGGTCCTCCATCGGCGGCTTTGCGATCGAGGCCTGGGGTGCCCAGCCGGCGTATGCCGTGCCGGTCGTCGCCGGGGCGCTGGCGGTGGCGATCATCGCGGCGCGCTACCGCCACCTCGAGCGTCACGAGCTGGCGTAGCTCCCCACTGATTGCGGATCTCCGACCCCAGCCCGGGTGGGAGATCCGCAATGAGTCGGGTCAGGTGCGGGCCCATTTCCCGGCGCGCATCACCGCGCCCACCTGCAGGTCGTCGTCGAGGTGCACGAGGTCGGCGCGGCGGCCGGGCTCGATGACGCCGACGTCGGCCAGCCCGAGCAGCCGCGCGGGAGTGGCCGTCGCCGCGTAGACGACGGCGTCGAGCGGCAGGCCCGCGGTCTGCACCGCATACCGCACGGCGCGGTCCATGGTGAGCGTGCTGCCGGCGATCGCGCCGTTCGAGGCCAGCCGGGCCACGCCGTCGCGCACCTCGACGGCGGCCGGCCCGAGCACGTAGTCGCCGTCGGCGGCACCGGCGGCGCCCATCGCGTCGGTGACCAGCAGGAACCGGTGCGGCGCCGTGGTCGCGGCCCAGTGCAGCACGGCCGGGTGCAGGTGGATGCCGTCGGCGATCAGCTCGACGAACGCCCGCGGGTCCTCGACGAGTGCGAGCACCGGCCCGGGCTCGCGGTGGTGGATGGGCCGCATCGCGTTGAACAGGTGCGTGGCCACGGAGGCGCCGGCGTCGAGCGCCTCGCGAGCCACGGCATACGTCGCGTCGCTGTGCCCCAGTGCCGCGATGACGCCGCGCTCGGCGAGCAGCCCGACCGCGGCGAGCCCGCCGTCCAGCTCCGGTGCGAGGGTCACCATCCGCACCGCTCCCTGGCCGGCGTCGAGCAGCCGGGTCACCTCGGCCGGGTCGGGGGCGCGCAGCAGGGCCGGGTCGTGCGCGCCGCAGTGGGCGTCGCTCAGCCACGGGCCCTCGAGGTGGATGCCGGCCAGCTCACCTCCGTGGACCAGCGGGGCCAGGGCCCGCACCGACGCCTCGAGCCGCTCGGTGGTGTCGGTGACCAGGCTGGCCATCATCGTCGTGGTGCCGTGGGCGCGGTGGGTGGCCAGCACGGTCGCGGCCTCGGCTGGGTCGCCCGAGGTGAAGGCCGCCCCGCCGCCGCCGTGCGAGTGCGCGTCGACGAAGCCGGGAACGAGGGTGCCGGCGAGATGGTGGTCGGCCGGTGCCGGCGGGTGTCCCCCGCCGGCACCGGTGATCCGGTCACCGTCGACCTCGACCCAGCCGGGCTCGGCCGAGCCGGAGGGGAGGACGACGCGGTCAGCGCTGAGCAGCACCGGCATCGACCTTCTCGGGCTCCTGGATCTGTCCGGTGTCCTGGGCCCGCGGGGTCACCGCGTCATCGTCGTCGTCCTCGCGGCCGGGGGTGCGCAGGTTCCACCTGCGGATCACCCACCGGAAGAGCAGGTAGTACACGGCCGCGTAGCCAAGCCCGATCAGGATCAGCAGCAGTGGCTTGGTCGCGATGTTGAAGTTGAGCACGTAGTCGAACAGGCCTGCGCTGAAACCGAACCCGTCCTTGATGCCGAGGGCGTTGGTCAGCGCCATCGACGTGCCGGTGAGCACCGCGTGGATGACGTAGAGCGGCCACGCCACGAACATGAAGGCGAACTCGAGCGGCTCGGTGACGCCGGTGAGGAACGAGGTGAGCGCGGCCGTCATCATCAGGCCACCGACCAGCTTGCGCGACGTGAACTTCGCCTCCTGCCAGATGGCGAGGGCTGCGGCCGGCAGGGCGAACATCATGATCGGGAAGAAGCCGGTCATGAAGGCGCCTGCGGTGGGGTCGCCCGCCAGGAAGCGCTTGATGTCGCCCTGCGCGATCGTGCCGGTCGCCGGGTTGGTGTAGTCGCCGAGGATGAACCACGGCACCGAGTTCAGGATGTGGTGCAGGCCGAGCGGGATGAGCAGCCGGTTGGCCGTGCCGTAGACGAAGCCGCCGATCACCGCGTTGGCCGCGACCCACTCGCCGAGGTTGGTCAGGCCGGCGTCGAACGCCGGGTAGATGACGGCGAGCAGCACGGCCAGGATCAGCGTGGCGAAGCCGGTGACGATCGGCACGAACCGCCGCCCGCCGAAGAACGCCAGGTAGGGCGGCAGCGAGATGCGGTAGTAGCGCTGCCACAGGTAGGCGGCGATCAGGCCGCACAGGATGCCGCCGAGCACGCCGTAGTTGATCAGCTCCTGCTCCTTGCCCTGCTGCGGGAGGGGAAGGACGAACGGCGACACGGCATCCCCCACGCCCTTGAACACGAGGTAGCCGACGACCGCGGCGAGCGCGGTCGACCCGTCGGCCTTCTTCGCCATGCCGATGGCGACACCGACGGCGAAGAGCAGCGGGAGGTTCTCGAACAGTGCATTCCCCCCGCCGGCCAGCACGGCGGCGACCTTGTCCCAGCCCAGGCCCTGGGCGCCCAGCAGGTCGGGCTGGCCGAGGCGCAGCATGAGCGCTGCGACCGGCAGCGCAGCGATCGGCAGCATCAGGCTGCGGCCGAACTTCTGGATGGGCGCGAGGTTGAGGCGCTTTGTCGCGCCTGTCCCGGCCGTGGCGTCGGCGGTGGTCATGGGTTCCCCTCCAGTGGTGGTTGACGTGCTTCGTCGGGCATCGTGCGGTGCAGGGAGACGTGCAGCTCGTAGCGGTCGCCGCGGTAGTGGCTGGTCACCTGCTCCAGCGGGGCGCCCCCGGTGCGGCTGCGCCGGTCGAACGCCAGCACGGGGTCGCCGGGTGCGACGTCGAGGTGGTGGGCGAGGGTGGCGTCGGCCAGCTCGGCGCGCACGGTCTGCTCGGCGGTGTCGACCGGCAGGCCGTACTCGCGGGCGAACAGCTCGTAGAGCGAGCGGCCCAGGTCGTGCCGGTCGAGCCCGGGCAGCAGGGTGGGCGAGTACCAGCCGGCCTCGACCGCCATCGGCTCACCGGCGGCCAGCCGCACCCGCTCGACCCACCAGGCCGGCTCGCCCGGCGCCAGCGCGAACCAGCCCGCCACCTCGCCAGGAGGCTCGAGCGGGGCCACCCGCACCACTCGGGTCGACGGGGTCTTGCCGCGCCGCTGCATGTCCTGGGTGAACGAGGCGAGGTGCAGGTGGGACTGCACGCGCGGTGGCGCCACGAAGGTGCCCTTGCCAGGGACCCGGCGCAGCGCGCCCTCGGCCACGAGCGCCTCGATGGCCCGGCGCACGGTGGCGCGCGACACGGCGTACGTCGTCATCAGCTCGCGCTCGGAGGGGATGGCGGCCCCGGGCGCCAGCTCGCCCGCACACAGGGCGGCCAGCACCGTCCTCAGTTGGGCATGCTTGGGCTCGGCGCCGTCGACGAGCCGGCGCGGCACGGTGCTCACCGGGTCCGCCATTCGTCCCCCTCGCCGGGTACATCCTCAGCTGGTACGGTCCAGTCAGTACCAGCTGAGGATGCACCCGGGGTGGGGACCTGTCAATCCGGGCGGCTCCCGAACCGAGAGGACCTTCGATGGGCAGCAAGGCAGAGCAGATCCTGGCCGGGCTCGGCGGCGCCGGCAACATCATCGAGATGGAGCCGTGCATCACCCGGCTGCGCACCGAGGTCAAGGACATGGCCCTGGTCGACGAGAAGGCGCTCAAGGCCGCCGGCGCGCACGGGGTGGTGCGGGCCGGGTCGGTCGTGCAGGTCGTCGTCGGGCCCGAGGCCGACAACCTGGCCGAGGACATCGAGGACCTGATGTGACCGACGTGCTCGCCCCCGTCGCGGGGCTGGTGCACGCGCTCGCCGAGGTACCCGACCCGGTCTTCGCCGCCGAGATGGTCGGTGCCGGCGTCGCCATCGAGCCCGAGGGCGGCGTGGTGGATGCCGTCTCGCCCGTCGCCGGCACCGTGCTCAAGCTGCACGCCCACGCGTTCGTGGTGCTCACGGCCGACGGCACCGGCATCCTCGTGCACCTCGGCATCGACACCAACCACCTCGCCGGAGAGGGGTTCGAGCTGCTCGTGACCGAGAAGGACAGTGTCGAGGCCGGGCAGCCGGTCACCCGCTGGAGCCCCTCCGACGTCGCCGGACGCGGCCTCAGCCCGATGGTGATGGTCTGCGTGCTCGACACGAAGCCCGGAGACGTGACCAGCGACCGCACCGGCGAGACGGTCGGCGTGGGCGACGCCCTCTTCGCCTGGCCCACGGGCTCGTGACGAGCGCACCGGTCGCGGCGGCTCGGCGTCGACCTCGGCGCCGACCCTGCTCGGCCGCTAGAACGCGATGAGTGCGGAAGTGGTCGCCGGGGCAACCACTCCCGCACTCATGGCGGTGAGCTCGAGCCGTGGTCAGTGGGGGGCGACCACCGGGGCGTCCTGCGGACCGGCCGCCGCGGCGGCATCCGAGTCGGTCTTGGCGCGGTCGTCGTACGACGAGCCCTTGCGCAGCTCGACGTGCGGCAGCATCAGCATCACGAGGAAGCCGACGACCATGACGATCGAGCCGACGAGGAACACGGTGTCCATGGCCTCGGAGAAGCCCATGAGGAACGGCTTGGCGATGCGCTCGTCGAGGTTGTTGAGGAACGAGCTGTCCTGGAGCACACCGCTGGCAGCGCCGCCACCATTGGCCTGGGCCGCCTTGAGCTGCGCGGCCACGGCGGCGTTCGCCGGGTCGGCCAGGGCGGCCTGGAAGTCGGCGGTGGGAACCGCGGCTCGCAGGGCCGAGGCGATCTTCTCGCCGGCGGTGGAGAACAGGATCGACAAGAACACGGCGGTGCCCAGCGCTCCACCGATCTGCCGGGTGAAGGTGGCGGTCGAGGTGGCGACGCCGATCTGGGTCGGGGGCACCGCGTTCTGCACGGCGAGGGTGAGCGGCTGGAAGTTGAAGCCCAGGCCCATGCCGAAGGCGAGCATGACGATGCTGGTCTGCCACAGCGGGGTGTCGAACTGGACGTAGTGGAAGATGAACAGCGAGATCGCGAGCAACGCCGAGCCGATGATCGGGAACTTCCGGTAGCGCCCGGTGCGGGAGATGATCTGGCCCGACAGGATCGAGCCGAACATGATGCCCAGCGTCATCGGCAGCAGCAGCAGGCCGGCCTGGGTGGGGGTGGCGCCCTTGACGATCTGCAGGTACAGCGGGAGGGCGGCCAGGCCACCGAACATCGCGACACCGATGAGCACCGAGGCGGCCGAGGCGACCCCGACCGTCTTGTTGGTGAACATCTTCAGCGGGAGGATCGCCTCCTCCTTCATCCGCCGCTCCTGCCAGAAGAAGGCGATGGTACCGAGGATGCCGATGACGTAGCAGGCGGTCGACTTGCTGTTGACCCAGCCCCACTCGCGGCCCTGCTCCGCGACGAGCAGCAGCGGTACGAGCGCGACCGACAGCAGTGCTGCGCCGGCGAAGTCGACCCGGTGGTCGAGGCGGTGGTGGCGCAGGTGCAGCGTCTTGGAGACCACGGCGAGCGCCGCGATGCCGATCGGCACGTTGACGAGGAAGACCCAGCGCCAGCCGTCGATGCCCAGGATGGTCTGCTGGCCGGCGAAGAAGCCGCCGATGACCGGGCCGAGCACCGACGCGGTGCCGAACACGGCGAGGAAGTAGCCCTGGTACTTGGCGCGCTCACGCGGCGGCACGATGTCACCGATGATGGCCAGCGCCAGCGAGAACAGACCACCGGCACCGAGGCCCTGCACGGCGCGGAAGGCCGCAAGGCTGAACATCGACTGCGAGAAGGTACACAGGATGGAGCCGAAGATGAAGATCGAGATGGCGATGATGAACAGCCGCTTGCGGCCGTAGATGTCGCCGAGCTTGCCGTAGAGCGGCGTGACGATGGTGGCGGTGATCAGGTAGGCCGTCGTCGCCCAGGCCTGGTGGTTCAGCCCGTGCAGGTCGTCGGCGATGGTGCGGATGGCGGTCGCGACGATGGTCTGGTCCAGCGCGGCGAGGAACATGCCCATCATCAGGCCGATGAGGATGGTGACGATCTGGCGGTGGCTGAGCGGGCCGGTGGGGCGGTCCGCTTCGTCGACCGCGGCGGGTGCCGGGGCACCGCTGCCGGTGGCCAGGGCGGCCTCCCGGATATCGGGCGGGGTGGAGTCGTTCATCGGTCGATCCTTCTGGTGATGGAGGGGAGGGAGGCCTCGAGGTCGGAGGCGAAGTGGCGCAGGTGTGCGGAGAACGAGGTGACGTCGTCGTCGGACCAGTCGGCCAGCAGGCCCTGCAGCCAGCGGTCGCGGTCCTCGCGGATGGCGGAGAGGAGGCTGCTGCCCTCGTCGGTGAGGGACAGTGCCTGGGCCCGGCCGTCGTCGGGGTCGGGGCCTCGCCGGACGAAGCCGAGGTCGACCAGGGTGGTGACCTGGCGGCTCACGGTGGAGACGTCGGAGTGCAGCACCTCGGCCAGGGCCGAGACGCGCATCGGCGCCACCTTGAGGTTGAACAGCAACGGGTAGGCCATCGGGTCGACCTGGGGGTGCTGGCGCGGGGCCTGCTGGCGCACGAAATGCAGCAGCTTGACGACGCGGATCAGGTCGTCGCCGAGCACGGCCGTCGGGGTCGACGGCACCGAGCTGAACGGCATCCGGAGTCCTTCCTCATAACAGTTGCTTGCGGCATACAACTATATGGGGAGGCGCAAGCATTCCCGAAACAGCGCAGGAAGTGCGGCTGTCGAACCTTCAGGCGGTGCTGGCGCCGAGGTGGGCGAGCAGGTTGTGCGCGAACCGCTGGCCCATCAGGGCGATGACGCCCTTCATCGCGGTCGTCACCGCGGGCCGCACGATGCCGGGGAAGGGCAGGTCGACGGTGATCTGCATCGAGGTCTCGAGGTGCGTGCCCGAGGGCCGCGGGGCGAGCTTGTACCAGCCGACCACGCCGGCGCTCTCGTCCGCGCCCGGAGCGGGGTCGTGGGTGAAGTCGATGCGGTGCGGCTCGTCGAAGTCCATCCGCTCGCGGAAGGTGAACGAGAAGGTGGCGCCGAGCACGGGCACCCTGGTCAGCTGCCAGACCCAGTGCTCGCCCTCCGGCTTCACCGAGTGCAGGAACGGGGTGAGCCGGGCGATCTGGTCGGGGTCGGTGAGCACCTCCCACACGGCATCGACGTCGGCGGTGACGGTGGCGGCGGAGCGGTTCGCGGTCGAGAACGTGGCCATGTTCAGGGGGTGATCGCCATCGCGGCCATGACCCGGCGGGCCACGTCGTCGTCGCCGTGCACCACGACGTGCAGGTCGTCGGGTGAGCGCCGGCCGCCCATCAGCCGCCCCGCGACCGCGGTCGACATGGTCAGGGAGGTGGTGACGACGTCGGGGTGCTCGTCGGCCTCGCCGGTGAACAGCGGGATGCCGCGCGCCGTGCCGTCGTGCTCCTCGACGCGCGCCCCGGCCCGCCCGACGGTCGGGCCGGTGAGGTCGAGCACGACGGCGTTGCCGGGCTCGATGTCGGCGTCCTTGGCGACGATGCGGGGCAGGGCGGCGAACAACCGGGACACCGCGTGCGCTGCTGCCGCGGAGTCGAGGCCGCCGGGGCGCTCGAGTGCCTCGCGGACGTCCTGCTCGTGCACCCAGACGTCGAAGGTGCGCACGCCGAGCCGGTCGCCGGCGCGCACGCGCCCGAACGGCGAGTCGACCTCGACCTCGGCCCACTCGGTGCCGGAGCGGTAGACCGACAGCCGCTCGGCCAGTCGCTCCTCGAGCTCGTCGAGCACCTCCTCGAGGTTGCGGCCGCGGCGGGACTCGACGTACTTCTCCATCAGCTCACCGAACGAGTGCCGCACGTGCGCGTGCTGGCTGACGTCGACGTCGGGCACCGGCTCGCCGGCGACCATCGCCTCGGTGGCGGCGACGTGCGCGATCTGGTCGAGCACGGTCCAGCCCGGGCAGTCGGTGGGCCGCGCGGCGTCGGCCGGGCGCATCGTGCGGCCGAGGTCGATGACGTGCTGCACCGTCTGCGCGTACGCCTCGACCAGCTCGCCCAGGTCGCTCGGAGCCGGGGGGTGCAGGGACATGCGGCCACAGTACCTACGCTGGTGCTCATGGCCACCCCCGAGCACCCGCCCGCGCAGAGGGCGCCGGGGGTCGTGCGCGCCCTGGGTCTCGCGGTCGTCGCGGGGCTGCTGGGGGCACTGGTCGCCGCGCTGATCACCGGCGCCACCAAACCGCTCCAGCTGGCCGACCCCGGTGCGCTGGTGCGCTGGGGACTGCCGCTCGTGGGGGCGGTCAGCACCCTCGCGTCGGCCGCCACCGTGGGGCTGCTGGGCCTGGCGGCCTTCCTCGTGCCCGAGCGCACGCGCACCAACCGCCGCATCACCGCCACGCGCTACGCGGCCACCGCCGCCACGGTGTGGGCAGTGGCCGCGCTGCTCGAGGTGGTGCTGACCTTCGCCGACCTCGCCGGGACGCCGCTCACCAGCGCCGCCCTGTTCGACCAGCTGGTCTCGTTCACGTGGGCCCTGGAGACGACCCGGGTGCTGCTCATCAGCGCGCTCGTCGCCGTCGTGGTGGCGGTGTCGGCCCGGTTCACCACCCGCCGGGCCCCGATGGCGTGGCTCGCGGTGCTCACCCTGGCCGCGGTCGTCATCCTCGCCCTCACCGGCCACGCGGCCGGCTCGGCCAGCCACGAGGATGCCGTCAACGCCCTCGGCGTGCACCTGCTCGGCGTCGTGGTCTGGACCGGTGGGCTGATCGGCCTGGTCGCCCTGCGCCCGTCGCTGGGCACCGACCTCGGCACGACCGTGGCGCGCTACTCGACCGTGGCGGCGTGGTGCTTCGCGGCGGTGGCCCTGAGCGGGGTGCAGCAGGCGTGGATCCGGGTGGGCTCGATCGCGGGGCTCACCACCCCCTACGGCATCGTGGTGCTGCTCAAGACCGTGGCGATAGTCGCGCTCGGCGTGCTCGGCTGGCTGCATCGGCGCAACATCGCCAACGTGCTCACGGCCCGGCCCGGTGACGGGCGGGCGTTCGCCCGGCTCGCGGTCGTCGAGATCACGGTCATGGGGGCCGCAACCGGTCTGGCCGCGGTGCTGGCGCGCAGCGTGCCACCGGTGCCCGACGCGGCTCCGGCGCCCAGCCGCATCCTCGAGCTGAGCGGATACCCCGACCCCGGGCCGATGGTCGCCGCCGACTGGCTCACCGCCTGGCGCATCGACTGGCTGTTCCTGTCCACCGCGGCGGTGGCCGTGGGTCTCTACGTCGCGGGGGTCGTGCGGCTGCGGCGGCGCGGCGACGCCTGGCCCCCGGCGCGCACCCTCTGCTGGGTGGTCGGGTGGACCCTGTTCGTGTGGGCCACGTGCGGGGCGCCCGGCATCTGGGGGCGGCTGCTGTTCAGCACGCACATGGTGCTGCACATGGCCGTGGCGATGACCGTGCCGCTGTTCCTGGTCCCCGGGGCACCGGTGACGCTGGCCCTACGAGCCCTGAAGCCGCGCCCCGACAAGTCGTGGGGGCCGCGCGAGGTGCTGCTGCAGGTGGTGCACTCGCGGGCGATGCGCGCGCTGGCCAACCCGGTCGTGGCGGCATCCCTGTTCTTCTTCAGCCTGGCGGCGTTCTACTGGACCGGCCTGTTCGGGCTGTCGCTCATCACCCACACCGGGCACCTGCTGATGATGGCCCACTTCCTGCTCACCGGGTACCTGTTCGTGTGGGTGCTCATCGGCATCGACCCCGGGCCGCCGCGGTGGTCGCCCCTGGCGTTGCTCGTCATCCTGTTCGCCACCATCTCCTTCCATGCCTTCTTCGGGGTGGCGCTGACCGGCAGCGAGACCCTGCTGGCGCCCGACTTCTTCGGGCAGGTCAACCTGCCGTGGGGTCCCGACCCGCTACTCGACCAGCATCGCGCCGGTGAGATCGCCTGGGGGTTCGGCGAGGCGCCCACCCTGTTCCTCGCCGTGGTCGTCGCCATCCAGTGGTTCCGCCGCGACGCGCAGGAGACGCGCCGCCTGGACCGCCAGGCCGACCGCGACGGAGACGCCGAGCTCAACGCCTACAACGAGTACCTCGGCCGCCTGCGCGCCGAGGCCGAGCACCTCGACTGACAAGGGAGAATTCCGGCATGCGCATCGCGCTCATCCAGCTCGGGTACGACGACGACGAGCCCTTCGGCGCCCGGGTCGACCGGGTGGCGGCGCTGGTCGCCGAGCAGGCCGGTCACGACCTCGTCGTGCTCCCCGAGCTCTGGGGGGCCACCGGGTTCGACTACCGGCGTTGGGATGCCGAGGCACAGCCGCTCGACGGGTCGTTGGCCCGCGCGATGGCGGATGCCGCGCGCGCGGCGTCCGTCGTGCTGCACGCCGGGTCGTTCGTGGAGCGGCTGCCCGAGCCCGGCGCCGACGGCAACGACCTCGCCAACACCTCACTGCTGCTGGATGCCGGGGGGTCGCCGCTCGCGGTCTACCGCAAGATCCACCGGTTCGGGTTCGGGGCGGGTGAGCCCCGGCTGATGGAGGCCGGAGAGGACGTAGTGGTCGCTGAGCTGCCCGCTGGCACGGGCGAGTCGGTGAAGGTCGGGCTGTCGACGTGCTACGACCTGCGCTTCCCCGAGCTCTACCGGCGACAGGTCGAGGCCGGTGCCGAGCTCTTCGTCGTGCCGGCCGCGTGGCCCGCCGCACGGGTGGGGCACTGGACCCTGCTCGGCCGGGCCCGGGCCATCGAGAACCAGTGCGTCGTCGTGCAGTGCAACACCGCCGGCACGCACGCGGGGTACGAGATGGGCGGCCACAGCCAGGTCGTCACCGCGAGCGGCGAGGTGCTCGCCGAGGCATCGGGCGGCGACGAGCAGGTGCTGTCGGTGCAGGTCGATCTCTCTTCCACCCGCGAGTACCGCATGGCCTTTCCGGTGCTCGACGACCGCCGCCTCTGACCGATTCCCGGGCCGCTTGCGCTGGTCGCACTGCAGGACCGCCTGGGCTCTGGTCCGTCCCCCGGGATGGCGGTGGTTCTCGGGAGGGGTGGCCCCACAGCACCGCCACCCGGGCAGATGGACCAGAGCCGGGCAGATGGACCAGAGCCGGCGGCCGCACCGACATCGGGAACCCACAGTGGCAGAGTGAGCGGCATGGATGCCGAGGTCGCCGATCCTGCTGCCACTCCCGGCGGTGCCGTCGCCGAGCTGGTGGGGATGCTGCCCGACGGGGTGGTGGTCACCGCGCCGGATGCCGTGGACAAGTATCGCTTCGACTGGACGCACGACGCCACCGCCGGCACCCCCCTGGCAGCGGTGCGGGTCGAGACCGCCGCCCACGTGCAGGCGACACTGCGCTGGGCCAGCCGGCACGGCATCCCCGTCGTGCCGCGGGGCGCCGGCTCGGGGCTCTCGGGCGGTGCACTCGCCGTCGACGGCGGCATCGTGCTGTCGACCGAGCGGATGCGCGCGATCGAGGTCGACACCGCCAGCCGGGTGGCCGTGGTCGAGCCGGGCGCGCTCAATGTCGAGGTGAAGCGGGCGGCTGCCGAGCACGGGCTCTGGTACCCGCCCGACCCCAGCTCGTACGAGATCTGCTCGATCGGCGGCAACATCGCCACCAACGCGGGTGGCCTGTGCTGCGTCAAGTACGGCGTGACCACCGACTACGTGCTGGGGCTCGACGTGGTGCTGGCCGACGGCACCCTGCTGACCCTGGGCGGCAAGCGGGTCAAGGACGTCGCGGGGTTGCCGCTGCTCAAGCTCTTCGTCGGCTCCGAGGGCACCCTCGGCATCGTCACCCGGGCGACCCTGCGCCTGGTGCCGGCGCAGGCCCCGAGGTCGACGGTCGTCGCCACCTTTCCGACCGTGGCCGCCGCGGCCGCCGCCGTCATCGAGCTGGGCCGCACGGTGCGCGCCTCGCTGGTCGAGCTGATGGACCACGCCTCGATCAACGCCGTCGAGGACTTCACGCCGATGGGCCTGGACCGCGATGCCGGGGCGCTGCTCCTCATCCAGTCCGACGCCCCCGGCCCGTCTCGCGCGGACGAGGTGGCCGTGGCGATGGCGGCTTGCGAGGTGGCCGGGGCCAAGGAGGTCTTCGCCACCGACGACCCCGACGAGGGCGAGCTGTTCGTGCAGGCCAGGCGGCTGCACTTCACGGCCATCGAGACCCGCGGGTCGGTGCTGCCTGAGGACGTCGGGGTGCCGATCCCCAACCTGCCGGCGCTGCTCGCTGCCGTCGAGGCGATCGCGGAGCGGCACGACCTCGAGATCCCGGTAGTGGCGCACGCCGGCGACGGCAACACGCACCCGGCGATCATCTATCCTCCCGGTGACCCGGACGCCGAGGCCCGCGCCCGGCGCGCCTTCGACGAGATCATGGCCACGGCCATCGAGCTCGGTGGCACGATCACCGGCGAGCACGGCGTCGGCCGGCTCAAGGTCGGCTCCCTCGCGGCACAGCTCGGGCCCGACGTCATGGCCCTCACCCGCCGGGTCAAGTACGCCCTCGACCCGCGCGGCATCCTCAACCCGGGGGCGGCCTTCTGACCCACCCAGGCCATGGACACCGGCGGCCGACCGCGTCATCCTGACGGGTACGGCATCCGGCGGGGGTGCCGACGACGGGAGGAGCCGTCATGTGGCCGTTCATCATCGGGTTCATCCTCATCGTGGGTGCCATCGTCGTCGTGACGAACCGCAGGGGGTCCACGGGCGCCAGCAGGGCTGACGACCTGCCCTCCAACTACCAGCGCGACATGACCAAGGGCGACGGCTACTGAGCCGCGAACCTCCCTGTAGCGGAGCCTGAGGTCGGGCTCCCAACCGACCTGACGTGGATGGGCTGGCCGAAACCGCGGCCCCCATCTAGGAGTGCTTCATGTACATCGGACTCGGCATTGTCGCCATCCTGCTCTCGTTCGCCATGACCCGGCGCCGCCCGGTCGGCTACACCACCACCCGCGAGAGCCAGGTCGACCCGGTCAGCGGCTCGCGCATCGACCGCAGGGACATCGACCCCCGCTGACCGCGACGGCACGGCACCGTCGGATGCCGTCGCCGCACCGAACGCCGAACGGCCCACCCCGCACTCGGGGTGGGCCGTTCGTGTGGCAGTGAGGCGTCGGGGGTTCAGAACGCCGACTCGGGCACCTGCATGAGGAGTGAGTCGGTCGCCTCGGCCATGGCGCGCTCGGCGGTGAGCTTGGGCAGCACCTGCCGGGCGTAGAACTGCGCGGCGGCCACCTTGCCCTCGTAGAAGTCCTTGTCCTTGCCGGCGGCACCGGCGGCCAGGGCGTCGAGCGCGACGGCGGCCTGGCGCAGCAGCAGCCAGCCGACCACGAGGTCGCCGGCACCCAGCAGCAGTCGCGAGGTGTTCTGGCCGACCGTGTAGAGGTTGGTGATCTCGCCACCGTTGCGCGGGTCGCTCTTCATCAGCTCGCCGACCATGAAGCCCAGGATGCCCTGAACGTCCTCGAGGCCCTGCCCGAGCAGCTCGCGGTCGTGGTCGAGGCGGCCCTCGTGGGCGCCGAGGTCCTTGGCGAACTCCTGCATCTGGGTGGACAGGTAGGTGAGTGCCTGGCCCTTGTCCTTGACGATCTTGCGGAAGAAGAAGTCCAGGCCCTGGATGGCGGTGGTGCCCTCGTAGAGCGTGTCGATCTTGGCGTCGCGCACGTACTGCTCGACCGGGTAGTCCTGCAGGAAGCCCGAGCCACCGAAGGTCTGCAGCGACTCGGTGCCCAGCAGCACCCAGGCCCGCTCGGAGCCCAGGCCTTTGACGATCGGCAGCAGCAGGTCGTTGACCCGGCTGGCGATGTCGGCGGCCGAGCCGCGCTCGAACTCCATCGAGCCCGAGGACAGCAGCTGCTGGTCGACGATGTCCTGCTGGCTGGCCGTGAAGAGCACCAGCGCGCGCAGGCCTTCGGAGTACGCCTTCTGGGTCATCAGCGACCGGCGCACGTCGGGGTGGTGGGTGATGGTGACGCGCGGGGCGGTCTTGTCGGTCGACCGGGTGAGGTCAGCGCCCTGCACGCGCTGCTTGGCGTAGTCGAGCGCGTTGAGGTAGCCGGTGGAGAGGGTGGCGATCGCCTTGGTGCCCACCATCATCCGGGCGTTCTCGATGACGTGGAACATCTGCGCGATGCCGTCGTGCACATCACCCAGCAGGGTGCCCACGGCGGGCCGCTCACCGCCGAAGGTGAGCTCGCAGGTCGTGGAGACCTTCAGGCCCATCTTCTTCTCGACGTTGGTGACGTAGACGCCGTTGCGTTCGCCGAGCGCGCCGGTCTCGAGGTCGACGTCGTACTTGGTGAGGATGAACAGCGACAGGCCCTTGGTGCCCGGGCCGGCGCCCTCGGGGCGGGCGAGCACGAAGTGCACGACGTTGTCGACCATGTCGGACTCGGCGCTGGTGATGAAGCGCTTCACGCCCTCGACCGTCCAGGTGCCATCCGCGTTCTGGGCCGCCTTGGTGCGGCCGGCGCCGACGTCGGACCCGGCATCGGGCTCGGTGAGCACCATCGTGCAGTGCCAGTTGTTCTCGACGATCCAGTGCGCGAGCTTCTTCTGGTCGTCGTTGCCGAGGGCGTAGAGCAGCTTGGCGAAGCCGTAGGACGCGGCGAACATCGCCACGGCCGGGTTCGAGCCGAGCAGCATCTCGTTGACGGCCCAGCGCAGGCTGGGGGGAGCCACGGTGCCACCGAGCTCCTCGTTCAGGTCGATGGCCCAGAAGCCGCTGTCGCGGTAGGCGTTGAACGACTTCGTGAAGGAGGCCGGCATGGTGACCGCCTGCGTGGCCGGGTCGTAGACCGGCGGGTGCCGGTCGCTGTCCTGGAAGGACTCGGCCAGCTCGTTCTCGGCCAGGCGCGCTACCTCCTTGAGCATCTCGCGGGCGGTGTCGGAGTCGATGGCCTCGTACGGGCCCGAGCCCAGCACGTCGCCTCGGCCGAGCACCTCGAAGAGGTTGAACTCGATGTCGCGCAGGTTGCTCTTGTAGTGGCCCATGGCCGTGGTCCTCCCGATGTGGTCAGTGAGCGCTTGCTTACCAGTGTGCTACCCACGGGTAACAAATTCAAGGGTTAGGTGCAGACGACCTCGCGATGGGGCGGCGGTCCGTTCGCGTTGCGAGGCTTGTCCGCCAGCACCGCCCTGGTCAACGTCGCTGTGGTCGACGGCGGCCAGCCGAACCCGTGCGGCGCCTGGTGCGGGTGGGCCGGGCGCGCTCATCGTCGCGCGGCCGACCGGCGGCATACTCGGCTCGTGAGCATCGTCCCTGTTCCGCTGCGCCGGCCCGTGGTCGCGCGCGACAGCCACGAGCACGAGCGCGTCTCCACCCCGCTCGAGCTCCTCTTCGACCTCGTCTTCGTCGTCGCCATCGCGAGCAACGCCGCCGAGCTGCACCACGGCCTGTCCGAGGCGCACTACGGCACGATCGTGGGCTACACGCTGACCTGGTTCGCGATCTGGTGGGCCTGGCTCAACTACACCTGGTACGCCTCGGCCTACGACAACGACGACGTGGTCTTCCGCCTGCTCACCTTCGTGATCATGATCGGTGCGCTGTTCCTCGCCGCCGGGGTGCCCGACATCTTCGCGGACGGCCAGTCGACGACGGTGGTGATCGGCTACGCCATCATGCGGTTCGCGATGGTGGGGCTGTGGCTGCGGGCCGCCGCCGGCCACCCCGAACGGCGCGAGACCGCGCTCTGGTATGCCTACGGCATCACTGTCGTGCAGGTGCTGTGGATCGCCCGGCTCTGGGTGCCCGAGTCGTGGCTGATCCCCTCCTTCTTCCTGCTCGTCGGCTTCGAGCTGCTGATTCCGGTGCTCGCCGAGCAGCGGCACGGGAACACCCCGTTCCACCCGCACCACATCGCCGAGCGCTACGGGCTGCTGACGATCATCGTGCTCGGCGAGGTCATCCTGTCGGCGGTGCAGGCCATCCAGGGGGTCATGGCGGGCGAGGGCGCGGGCGTCACCTGGGCCCTGGCACCGCTCATCGCCGGCGGGCTGCTGATCGTGTTCTCGCTGTGGTGGATGTACTTCTCACGCGACCACGCCAGCATCCTCGAGAGCCCGCGCGGGGCCTGGGTGTTCGGCTACGGCCACCTGCCCGTGTTCGCCTCGATCGCCGCAGTCGGCGCGGCGCTGGCGGCCGCGGTCGACGTGGTCGAGGGCCAGGCGGAGGCCGGGCCCCGGCCGATCGCGCTCGCCCTTGCGGGGGCCGTGTCGATCGTGGCGCTGGCCGTCTCCGGGTTGCACGCGATGAGCGACCGCGAGACCGTGGCGACGATGGTGCCGGCGGTGGTGGTCACGGTGCTCTGCTTCGCCGTGGCGATGCTGGTGCCGTCGATCGGACTTGCCGTGCTGCTCATCGGTCTGGTGCTCGCCACGTTGGTGGCAGTGCGCGTCGTCTCGGTGTCGCGCTCGATGGAAGGGGTCGGGTGACCGGCGAAGGTGGGGCGTCCGCACCGGTGCGGCTGGCGCGCGATGCCCGCGAGGCGGGTGAGCTGTGGAAGGCGCGTGACGTGCTCGCCGCGTACGTCGAGGGCAGCCAGGACCCCGAGGCGCTGGTCGAGCTCGGCGAGGTGCTCTTCGAGATGGGCGACCTGCCGCGGGCCGGGGCCATCTGGTTCGCGGCCGGCGCCAAGGGGGCGCACGTCGACACGGCGATCGCGGCCTGGCGCGAGCAGTCGCACGACGACTTCGCGGTGATGTGGGCCGGGCTGCCGGCTTCCGCCCGCTCCCAGCCGCGCCCGCGCCGCATCGAGGCGCTGCGCGAGCGGGCCCTGAACTCCGAGGCGGCCACGGTGGCGGAGGTGGCCGCCGCCGACGAGGCCGCCGGTGCCCGGCTCGATGACGACGACGACGGCGGGTTCGACTTCGCGTGGCTGATCGCGTGGGTGCTGGCTGTCGCCTTCGTGGTGTTCGCCGCGATCGGCGCGATCACGATGCTCGGCTGGATCTTTCCCGGCTGAGCGGTCGAGGTCAGCCGGTGGCGCGGGTGGTGAGCACCAGCGCCCAGGCCAGGATGCCGGTGGCCGCCACCGAGGTGACCGCCCGCAGCAGGTTCCAGCGCACCCAGCCGGCCTCGTCGAAGGCCGCGCGCAGCGCCGCGAGCTCGGCGTCCGCCAGGGTGTCGGGGTCGCCGGCGGCCTTGAGCCGGTCGTTGCGCGGCAGATGAACCCGCACGGTGACCACCATGGCGACCACGTGCAGCACGAGGGCCGTCGCGACCCAGGCGGCGGCCGGCTCGCCCCATGTGCCGGCTAGAGCCACCGCGCTGAACACCGGCGCGCCGAGGAAACCGAGCGCCATGAACCACGGGTTCACGATGGCCCGGTCCACCGCCTGGAACGCCGCCACGAAGGTGCGGTCGTCGAGGGTGCGCAGGCCCGGCATCACCGTGTGGGCGTAGAGCAGGTAGACCCCGGCCAACAGCCCGCTCGTGACCGTGGCGGCCAGCACGGCGGCAAGGGTGAGGCCGGACCCCGTCATCCCTGGAGCGTAGGGGTGGCGGTGGCGCTGGGGCCGCGGGAGTTCACCGGGCGCCGCCACGCGGTGGACTTGCGCCAGTAGAGGTAGGTGACCAGGCCGATGGGGATGGGGACCAGGAAGGTCGCGATGCGGTAGAGCAGCACGGCGGCGAGCACGGCCGCCTGGTCGGACTCCGGCAGGCCCAGACCGAGCACCCCCACCAGCACCACCTCGGCCACCCCCAGGCCGCCCGGGGTGGGGATGAGCAGCGAGGCGAAGGTGACCAGCCCCCACGCCACGAGGATGACGGCCCACGAGATCGTTGCCCGGTCCAGGCCCTGCATCCGCACGCAGAGGCCGAGCACCAGCACCACGGTGAGCTGGGAGATGAGCATCGTCACGGTCAGCCGGCCCCAGCACAGCCGGAGCAGCCGCACCATCTCGGTGCGGAACAGCGGCAACCCCTCGGTCAGCCCGGGGTCGGGCATGCGGGTGACGCGGCGCCGTACCCGGCCCACCACCCGGTCGCACCAGGCGCCCAGCCGTCTCGCGAAACGCTCGCTGCGCAGGATCAGGGTGAGCAGCACGACGGCCAGCACCACCAGCACGGTGAGCCCGAGGGCCACCCACACCACCCCCGCCGGGCCCCACCCCTCGATCACCACGGCCACGAGCCCGATCGCCAGCAAGGTGTACTTCATCAGCTGGGACCAGGTGCCGGTGACGAGCACCTCCGAGGTGGTGTCGCCGAGGGTGAAGCCCCACGAGCGCAGCATCGCGTAGTTCAGGCCCGTCGCGATCGCGCCGCCCTCGGGCACGGTGTTCGACAGTGCCGCGCCGGCAGTGTTGGTGACCGCGGCCTCGCGGACCTTGAGCCCGGGCAGGGCGACGACGATCGGCGGCCAGTTGGTGGCGAGGTTGACCAGGCCGAGCACGACCGAGGCCACCAGCATCGGTGCCGTGATGAGCTCGATGGCGGAGGTGAAGTCCTCGGTCTGCACGTTGGTCAGCAGGTAATAGACCGCGAGGACGATCACGCCGTAGCTGAGGAACCCGGAGAGGATCCGGCGCCCGACCGAGCGCGGCCGGTCCTCCGGCAGCGGGGGGTTCTCGAGCGGGTCGCTCGACCCGGTCGTCCCAACGCTCTCGGTCACGCCGCGAGCCTAGGCCCGGGGCGCCGAAGTCAGTAGCAACCGGTGACCGTGGCGGCCAGCATGTCGACGTTCTGCTGCAGCGTCGTGGAGGACGCCTTGCCGTTGACCATGAACGCGAAGACCTTGACCCGGCCGTCCGCACCGGTGGTCCAGCCGGCCAGCGTCACCACGTCGCTGAGCGTGCCGGTCTTGGCGAACACCCGCCCGACGGCGCACTTCGAGGAAGCCGTGGTGAAGCGGCTCGCGAGCGTGCCGGTGCGACCCGCGATGGGCAGCCCGTTCTTCAGCGGCCACAGGGTCGCCTGGGTGCCGGGGTGCACGGCACGGTCGAGGAGCTGCGTCTGCTGGGTGGTGGTGATCCGGTCGGCGCGGGACAGCCCCGACCCGTCGTAGAGGTTGCCGCTTCTCAGCCTCTGGGCCGCCAGCTCCTGGGCCTGGGCGGTTCGAGCGCCGGCCCAGGTGGTGCCGTGGCCCAGCTGCCCGCCGACCAGCTTGTGCAGCGCCTCGGCCACCTCGTTGTCGCTGTACAGCAGCATCGACTGGACGATCGACGCGAGCGTCGAGCCTGTTCTGCTCGCGAGGATGGTGGAGCCGGGGGCGGCGTTGGTACGGCCCGAGTAGACCGCTCCCGTCACCCCGTGGGCCTTGAGCCGGTCGCGGAAGTAGGCCCCGGCATCCGCGCTGCTGTCGGTGGTGTTGCGCTGGTCGCGCACCAGGCCGCGCACCGGCGCGATCGAGTCGGGAACGTAGCTCGCCTTCCACCCGTAGGCCAGCGTCGGGATCGGGAAGACGTCGTCGTCGACGTACACCTTGGCGGCGGTGATCCGCTTGGCCAGAAGGGCTGCGGCGGTTGTCGTCGCCATCGCCTCGAGGCTGCTGCTGCTCAGGCTCGGGTCACCGGCGCCGACCAGGATGACGTGCTCGGCGCGCGACCCGGCGCGCACCTGGGTCGTCCAGCGCTTGTCGGGGCCGAACACGGTGAGGGCGTTGGTCGCCGTCACGAGCTTGTTGGTGGACGCCGGCAGCCGGTAGCTGTTGCTGTTCTTGCCCCATATGTACGCGTTGGACGCCGCGTCGATCACGGTGCCGCTGAACAAGGTGCCGAAGCGGGCGGTCGTCGCGCGGGAGGCGAGCGCCGACTTCATCCGCACGTCGGCCGGCGAGGCGGTGTGGGCCGTCAGCGAGGCGACGCTGGACATCGTGGCAGCGCTGGCGGGCCGGGTGCCAATCCCGGCGGATGCCGTCGAGGCTCCCCCCAGGAGCAGGGCACCGGCGGCGATGGCCCCGAGCGGTGGTTCGGGTGGTACGGGCAGTGGGTGGCAGTCGCATTTCGGGGGCCCCTCGTCGTCGTCTGGTGACGTGGCCGGAGCCTGCTCAGCCGCTTTCGACGGTAGGCCCGGGTGGCGGGGGGTGCCTCCCGACTGCGGATCGGGGTCTGGGCAACCTCTCAGGCTGAGGGCTCGGCGCTCGTGACGGGATCCGTCACGAGGGGGCGCGCTTCGCTCGCGGAGCTGGTGACGGGATCCGTCGTGCCGGGCTCGCTGCGCTCGCGTGGGACTCCTCCCGATTCCCGGCCTTCGTCATTCAGAGCCGGTGACGGGAATCGAACCCGCGTGTCCAGCTTGGGAAGCTGGCGCTCTACCATTGAGCTACACCGGCGTGCCGGGTCGCGGGCCGTCCAGCGACCTCCCCGGCGCCGGGAAGTCTAGCCCAACCGTGAGCCCGTTCCGGAAGCCGCCTCGCCCATGCCCACGGGCCCAACCGGTAGCCTGACGCCGTGCTGCTCTCCGACCGCGACATCAGGGCCGAGATCGAGTCCGGACGGGTCCGGATCGACCCGTGGGACCCCGACATGGTGCAGCCCAGCAGCGTCGACGTGCGGCTCGACAAGTTCTTCCGGCTGTTCGACAACCACAAGTACCCGGTCATCGACCCCGCGCAGGACCAGGCCGACCTCACCCGCCTGGTCGAGGTCGACCCCGCCGAGGGCTTCGTGCTGCACCCGGGCGAGTTCGTGCTGGGCAGCACCCTGGAGACCGTGGCGCTGCCCGACGACCTCGCCGCCCGCGTCGAGGGGAAGAGCAGCCTGGGCCGGCTGGGCCTGCTGACCCACGCGACCGCCGGGTTCGTCGACCCGGGCTTCAACGGCCACGTCACGCTCGAGCTGTCCAACGTCGCGACCCTGCCGATCATGCTCTGGCCCGGGATGAAGATCGGCCAGCTCGCGTTCTTCCGGCTGTCGTCCTCGGCCGAGAACCCCTACGGCTCGGAGCGGCACGGCTCCCACTATCAGGGCCAGCGCGGCCCCACCGCCAGCCGCAGCTTCCAGAACTTCCACCGCGCCGACGTCTGACCACGCCGGCGGTCCCCCGTACCGACACCAGAGGTTTCCGCGCCGGAGGGCAATCCGGGAGCCCGGTCTGTTCCGAACTCCTCGACTACAGGGGATAGTGGACAGCGGGGAGGGGTATCCATGACCAGGCGGCACTCGGGCGTGACGCAGGGAGAGAACGACGACGAAGGCCACGTGATGCGTCGGCACCACCACGACCGGGCCGCCGACGCCCGCGATGCCGAGGCTGCCCTGCTGGCGCCCGAGGGCGGTGCGGGCGCCGAGCTGCGGGGCCATGTGCCGGCGCACCCCGACGGCGTGGCGCTCGTGCTGCACGGTGGCGCCGCGGCCAGCCACACCCCGATGACCTGGTGGCGGTTGCCGGTGCTGCGGATGGCGCCGTTCGCGACGGCCATCGAGCGCCGGGCCGGCGACCGACTCGCCGTGGTTCGCCTGAAGAACCGGGTGCGCGGCTGGAACGGCACCCGCCAGGACCCCCTGCACGACGCCCGCTGGGCCCTCGACCGCATTCGCCACGTGCTGCCGGGCCGGCCCGTGGTGCTCGTGGGTCACTCGATGGGCGGGCGGGTGGCGCTGCAGCTGAGCGGTGAGCACGATGTCGGCGGCGTCGCCGCGCTCGCCCCGTGGGTCGAGTACGACACCCGCCAGCCGCCGCCGGGTGTCGCGGTGCTCCTCGCCCACGGCTCGAACGACCGCGTCATCCACCCCCGGCGCACCGACGTGCTCGCCAAGCGTTACACGCTCGACGGCGTCGACCTGCGCTACGTCGAGGTCGAGGGGGGCATCCATTCGATGCTGCGGTACCCCCGCGTCTGGCACGAAGCCGTCGCCGACTTCGTCACGGACGTGCTGCCCGGCCCAGGCCGATCCAGCTGACGACCCCACCCGTGGTGAGCAGACCGGCGCACCACAGCATCGCCGCACGGTAGCCGTCGGTCATGGCACCCACGTCGAGATAGTCGTCACCGGCCAGCCCGACGAGGGCGGGCAGGGCCGCCACCGCCAGCAGCGACCCGGCGCGGGCGACGGCGTTGTTCACCCCGCTCGCCACACCGGCGAACCGGTCGGGGGCAGCCGCCAGCACGGATGCTGTCAGCGGCGAGACGAGCAGGGCGAGGCCGAGCGCGAAGACGGTCATGCCCGGCAGCACCGATCGCCAGGTCGCACCCTCGCTGATGCCGAGCAGCAGCAGCACGCCCGCCGCGCAGACCAGCGGGCCGACCGTCATCGGCACCCGTGGCCCGATCCGCGCCGACAGGGAGGCCGCTCGCGACGACAACAGCAACAACGAGAGGGTGACCGGCAGCCCCGACAACCCGGCCTGCAGCGCGCTCCATCCCACTGCCTGCAGCTGCAGCACGGTGAAGAGCGACACGCCGCCGAGCGCCCCGTAGACCAAGAGGGTCATCGCGTTGGCGGCGGAGAAGATGCGAGAACGGAACAGTCGCAACGGAACCAGCGGGGATGCCGTGCGTTCCTCCACGACCACGAACGCCACCCCAGCACCGACGGACACCACCCACGCCGCGACTACCACCGCGCCGCCGGTGTCACCCGCGGCCGTCAGCGCGTAGGTCGCGGCGCCGAGGGCGACCACCGTGAGCGTGGCACCGAGGGCGTCGAAGCGGCCCTCGATGGTCGTGTCGCGACTCTCGGGGGCGGCGCGCCAGGTCAGCGCGACGACCGCCAGGCACAACGGAATGTTGATGGCGAAGATCCAGCGCCACGACGCGTTGTCGACCAGCCAGCCACCGAGCAGCGGGCCGATGGCCGCCGCGACGCCGGACAGCCCCGCCCAGGTGCCGATGGCAGGAGCCCGGTCCTCGGGGCGGAACGACGCCTGGATGAGGGACAAGGCACCGGGCGTGAGCAGGGCGGCACCCACCCCCTGCAGCACGCGCAGGGCGATGAGCTGCGCCGGGGTCTGGGCCGCAGCGCACAGGGCCGACGCCACGAGGAACCAGCCGACCCCGATGAGGTAGACCCGCCGCCGCCCGAAGCGGTCGCCCAGTGCTCCGCCGACGAGCACCAGCGACGCCAGGGTCAACAGGTAGCCGTTGACCACCCACTGCAGCTGGGCGAGCGAGGCACCGAGGTCGCGCCCGATGGTGCGCAGCGCCACGTTGACGACCGAGCCGTCGAGGATCGCAACGCCGGACCCGAGGATGACGCCGGCCAGCATCATCCGGCCACGGCTGGAGCGCCGGTCGAGGGCGGTCTCGCTCACCGCGGTGACGAGTCGAGCCGGTGGCGGGCGGCGCTCGAGTCCATCCCGTATGGGTACCACGCGGTGCGCGGCCACCCTTCGACGAGCGACCCGCCAACTTCGACAGCGGGGCGGCTGGGCGCGCACGGCTGCCTGTGTGGGCCTGAGCCGATAGGTTGTGAGGCCTTGTCACCGACCTCGTGAGGGGCCCCGATGATTCGCTTCGATGCCGTGACCAAGCAGTTCCCCGACGGGACCGTCGCGGTCGACGAGCTCTCGCTCACCGCGCCCACCGGCAAGATCACCGTGCTCGTCGGCCCCTCCGGCTGCGGCAAGACCACGAGCCTGCGCATGGTCAACCGGATGATCGAGCCCACCCGGGGGGCCATCACCCTCGACGGCCAGGACACCGGCCGCATGAACGAGGCCGAGCTGCGCCGCGGCATGGGCTACGTCATCCAGCACGCCGGGCTGTTCCCACACCGCACCGTCATCGACAACATCGGCACCGTGCCGCGCCTGCTCGGCTGGGACAAGAAGCGGATCGCCGACCGCTCCCGCGAGCTGCTCGACCGGGTCGGTCTGGCCCCCGAGCTCGGTGAGCGCTACCCCGCGCAGCTCTCCGGCGGCCAGCAGCAGCGGGTGGGCGTGGCCCGGGCCCTCGCCGCCGACCCGCCGGTGATGCTCATGGACGAGCCGTTCTCGGCCGTCGACCCGGTGGTGCGCGAGCAGCTGCAGGACGAGTTCCTGCGCCTGCAGGGCGAGCTCGGCAAGACCATCATCTTCGTGACCCACGACATCGATGAGGCGATCAAGCTCGGTGACCAGGTGGCCGTGCTGCGCGTCGGCGGCAAGCTCGCCCAGGTGGCCGAGCCCTCCTACCTGCTCGCCCACCCGGCCGACGACTTCGTCGCCGACTTCGTCGGCCGCGACCGCGGCTACCGCGCACTGCAGTTCCAGGAGGCCCCGCGCTTGCCGCTGCACTCCGAGCCGACCGTGGTGCTCGGCGAGCGCCCGGGGGGCGCGGGCGGTGACTGGTTGCTCGTGGTCGACGACGACCGGCATCCGCTGGGGTGGGTCGAGCCGCAGCGCATCGGCGACCGCGCCGTGACCGAGGCCGACCTGCACCGGGGCGGCACGGTCGCTCGCGAGCACGGTTCTCTGCGTGGTGCGTTGGATGCCGCGCTGTCGTCACCCAGCCGTCGCGGCGTCATCGTCGATGACGGTGGGGCGCTGTGCGGCACCGTGCAGGCGCACGAGGTGCTCACCGCCATCGAGCAGACGGGTCGCCCCGAGCGCGACGAGACCGACCCGGTGCACGGTGGTGCCGCTGTCGTGTCGGGTGCGGGGCCGACCCCACAGGATGCTGTGCCGAGCCCCCAGGACGTCGTGCCGTGAGCTGGCTGGCCGACAACTGGAACACGGTCCTGACGCTTGCCTGGCGCAGCCTCTACCTCGCCGGCATCCCGCTCGTGATGGGGTTCGTGCTGTCGATCCCGCTGGGCTGGGCCGCCAGCAGGTGGTCGCCCGCCTACCCGGCCATCATCACGACCACCGGCCTGCTCTACACGATCCCGTCGCTCGCCCTGTTCGTGTTGATGCCCTCGCTGCTGGGCACCAAGATCCTGGACCCGGTGAACGTCATCGTCGCCATGACGATCTACACCGTGGCACTGCTGGCCCGCACCGTGGCCGACGGGCTCAACTCGGTGCCCGACGACATCGCGCAGGCGGCGACCGCGATGGGCTACAAAGGCGCCCGCCGGCTGTTCGGGGTCGAGCTCCCGCTGGCCGCACCGGTCATCGCCGCCGGGCTGCGGGTGGCTGCGGTGAGCAACGTGAGCATCGTGAGCATCGGCACCCTGATCGGCGTGAGCCAGCTCGGTGACCTGCTGGTCGATGGGTTCAACCGGGTCATCTGGGGCGAGCTGCTCACCGGCATCGTGGCGTGCGTGCTGCTGGCGCTGGCGTTCGACGCCGTCATCGTGCTGGGCACGCGGCTGGTGACGCCCTGGCTGCGGGTGGAGGGGGCGCGCGCATGATCGCCTCGATCTGGGCGTGGTTCACCGACCCGGCCAACTGGCAGGGCGAAGACGGCATCCCCAACCGCACCCTGCAGCACCTCGAGTACACGGCGATGGCGGTGCTTCTCGCAGCCGTCATCGCGATCCCGTTGGGGCTCTGGGTCGCCCACACCGGGCGCGCCCGTTGGCTGGTCTCGCTGGCCAACTCGGTACGTGCCGTGCCGACCCTCGGGCTGCTGCTCGCCGCCACCTTGTGGCTGGGGGCGGTCATCCAGGGCGATCTCGCCTTCACCCTCCCGAGCATCCTGGTGCTGGCGCTGCTGGCCATTCCGCCCATCCTCGCGGGCACGTATGCCGGCATCGAGGCCGTGCCTCCGGCGGCGCGCGACGCGGCCAAGGGCGTGGGCATGACGTCGGGCCAGGTACTGCGCCAGGTCGAGGTGCCGGTCGGGCTGCCGCTCCTGCTGTCCGGGTTGCGCTCAGCGGTGCTCCAGGTGGTCGCGACCGCGACGGTCGCGGCGTACGTCGGGTTGGGTGGCCTGGGTCGCTACCTCATCGACGGCATCGCCCTGGGCGACTATCCGCAGACCGCGGGTGGCGCCATTCTCGTCGCCGTGCTGGCCGTCGCGCTCGACGGCCTCTTCGCCCTGGTGCAGCGGCGGGTCGTCTCACCGGGCCTCACCGGCCGCGCTGTCGGTGGTCGCGGGAAGGATTCGCGCAGCGTCTCGGTTGAGGCCGACAGGCCCCCGGCCGATGCTCGCACGCCTGCTGCTCCTGCCTGACCAGTTCCATCCGTTGTTCCACACTTCCCGCTACGCCTGATCGCCAGACCGACCACAGCACCACGAAGGGACCTACTCCGATGAAGCGCATGACCTCCGCGGTGGCACTGATCGCCGCCTCGCTCCTCGGGCTCACCGCGTGCGGCAGCTCCGGAGACCCGCTCTCCTCGTCGGCGCCGTCCGGCTCGGCCTCGGCCAGTGGCGGCTCCGGCGGCCCGATCGTCGTCGGTGGTGCCAACTTCTCCGAGTCCACCCTGCTCGCCGAGATCTACGCCGGTGCGCTGAAGGCCAAGGGCATCGACGCCAGCACCAAGCTCAACATCGGCTCGCGCGAGATCTACCTGCGCGCGTTGCAGGACAACTCGGTGCAGGTGTTCCCCGAGTACACCGGGGCTTTGGCGTTCAACTACGACAAGGCCTACACCGGCACCGACCCTGACGAGGTCTACCAGCACGTGCAGCAGGTGCTGCCCAAGGACCTCACCGTGCTCGACAAGTCCGCCGCCGAGGACAACGACTCGATCGTGGTCACCAAGGAGACGGCCGCCAAGTACAACCTGAAGACGATCGCCGACCTCAAGGCCGTCGCGGGTGACCTCACCCTCACGGCGCCGCCGGAGTTCAAGGCCCGCCCGCAGGGCATCCCCGGTCTCGAGAAGACCTACGGCGTGAAGTTCAAGTCGTTCCGACCGCTCACCGGCCAGGGCATCGTGCAGGCGCTCAAGAACGGCCAGGCCGACGCGGCCAACATCTTCTCCACCGACCCGGCCATCGCGGCAAACGGGTTCGTCACCCTCGAGGACAACCAGAAGCTGTTCGGGTCGCAGAACATCGTCCCACTGGTGCGCGCCGACCGCGCCGACCAAGTCAAGGCCGCCCTCAACGCCGTCTCGGCCAAACTGACCACCGAGGCCATCGCCGGCATGCTCAAGCAGACCGACATCGACAAGAAGGACCCCAAGGCCGTCGCCCAGGAGTTCCTCACCGCCAACGGCCTGGGCTGACCCCAGCCCATCGTTTGACGACAGCGCCCGACATCCTCATGAGGTCGGGCGCTTCGTCGTGTCAGGGGGCGTGTTCGCGGATGCGCGAAGTGCTCCTGAGTTCGCGGATGCCGTGCGTCCCCTCGGGGGCCTCCGCTGCCTCCGGGCGGAGGTCGAAACAAGAGTCGGACAGATCGGGGCCATCACCCCGACAAGTCCGACCCTTGATTCGCCGGTCAGTCCCAGGGGTCCGGCTCGTCGAGCAGCGCAGCCTCACCGGTGAACCGGGTCGGTGCCGCCGTCGGCTCCGCGGCCGGCTTGGGCTCGGTCTGCTCGGTCTCGGTCTGCTCGGGCTCGGTCTGCTCGGGCTCGGTCTGCTCGGGCTCGGTCTGCTCGGGGACGACTGTCTCGGATGCCGGTGCCTCCGCAGCAGCCTTCGTCACCTTGTCGTCCGTGGCCGTCCCGGAATCGACCAATAGGTCGCTGGAGGGACGCTCGGCCTCGGCCACCGGTGATGAGGCGGCAGCTTCAGCCGGCTCGGGGTCAGTCGCGTCGGAAGGCTCGTCCCAGGGGTCGGGTTCGTCCGCGGTTGGGGCAACTTCGACCACTTGGTCGATCTTGTCCCGGGCTGGCTCAGCAGGTGAATCCGGACCTGTCCCGGTGGGCTCGTCCCAGGGGTCTGCCTCGGGCTCGGCCGTGGCTGGTGCCGCGGATGCCGCGGCGGCCGTCGCTGCAGGTGCGGCCGGGGCGTCCCAGGGGTCTGCCTCGGGCTCGGCCGTGGCCGTCGCTGCAGGTGCGGCCGGGGCGTCCCAGGGGTCTGCCTCGGGCTCGGCCGTGGCCGTCGCTGCAGGTGCGGCCGGGGCGTCCCAGGGGTCTGCCTCGGGCTCGGCCGTGGCCGTCGCTGCAGGTGCGGCCGGGGCGTCCCAGGGGTCTGCCTCGGGCTCGGCCGTGGCCGTCGCTGCAGGTGCGGCCGGGGCGTCCCAGGGGTCTGCCTCGGGCTCGGCCGTGGCCGTTGCTGCAGGTGCGGCCGGGGCGTCCCAGGGGTCTGCCTCGGGCTCGGCCGTGGCCGTTGCTGCAGGTGCGGCCGGGGTGTCCCACGGGTCCGCCTCGGCCTCGGCCTCGGCCTCGGGCGTCGCGACCGCAGCCGCGCCAGCCGCAGTTGCCGCAGCCGCCGTTGCCGCAGCGGCAGGTGCCGTCACCTCGGGAGCGGGGGCGACCGGCATCCCCGACCCAGTGGTGTCCGACGAGGCCTCAGCAGCCCCGTCCGGCTCCGACCCGCGGCGCACGGCCGCGAGCAGCATCTGGGCAACGTCGACGACTTCGACGGTCTCGGCGATGCCTTCGGACTGCTTCGCGCCCAACCCGTCGGAGATCATCACCCGGCAGAACGGGCAGCCGATGGCAATCCGCTCGGCCCCGGTGGCGATGGCCTCCTCGGTGCGGTTGGTGTTGATCTGCGTGCCGAGCTTCTCCTCCATCCACATGCGGGCGCCGCCGGCGCCGCAGCAGAACGAGGTCTCTCGGGTGCGCTCCATCTCGCGCAGCTCCACACCGGGCAGCGACTCGATGAGCTCGCGCGGCGGGTTGTAGACGCCGTTGTGCCGGCCGAGGTAGCAGGGGTCGTGGTAGGTGACGGTCGAGGCGGTGGACGCGGCGTTCTTCGCCGACGACATCCCCAGCACGTCCGAGGGCCGGGCCACCGGCACGAGCTTCTTGTCGCGCACGAGCCGGTTGAGCAGCTGGGTGTGGTGCACGACCTCGTACGACCCACCGAGGGGGGCGTACTCGTTCTTGATCGTGTTGAAGCAGTGCGCGCAGGTGACGACGACCCGGGTGACCCCGAACTCGCCGAAGGTGTCGACGTTCTGCTGGGCCAGGGTCTGGAAGAGCAGCTCGTTTCCGGCTCGCCGGGCCGAGTCGCCGGTGCAGGTCTCCCCGTTGCCGAGCACCGCGAACGAGACCCCCGCAGTGTCGAGCAACTCGGCCACCGCGCGGGTGGTCTGCTTGGCGCGGTCCTCGTAGGCGCCGGCGCAGCCGACCCAGAACAGCCACTCGACGTCGGACGCCTTCTCGACGTCCTGGCCGAGCACCTTCACCGGGAACGGCAGGTCCTTGGCCCAGTCGAGCCGGGCCCGCGCGCCCATGCCCCACGGGTTGCCCTTGCCCTCGAGGTTCTTGAAGAGGCCACCGAGCTCCGAGGGAAACGCCGACTCGATGAGGGTCTGGTAGCGCCGCATGTCGATGATGTGGTCGACGTGCTCGATGTCGACGGGGCACTGCTCCACGCACGCGCCGCAGGTGGTGCACGACCACAGCACGTCGTCGTCGATGACCGCGCCCGGGCCCGCAGGCGTGTAGGCGGCGAGGGAGTCACCGTTGTACCCGGTGTCACCGACCAGCGGCACGTCATCCCACGACAGGCCCTCGGGTGCCGCGTGACCGTGATGGGCCGGCACCGGCAGCACGTTCGCGGGCACCCTCTCGCGGTCTCCGTCGACCTTGGCCAGCGCCTGCAGGTAGGGCGCCTTGGCGTTGGCGTGGTCGCGCAGGCCCATGATGAGCAGCTTGGGAGACAGCGGCTTCTCGGTGTTCCAGGCCGGGCACTGGCTCTGGCAGCGGCCGCACTCGGTGCACGTCGTGAAGTCGAGCAGGCCCTTCCAGGTGAAGTCCTCCGCGTGGCCCACGCCGAGCGAGGCGCCCTCGTCGAGCTCCTCCATCTCGTCCATGGAGAACGGCTTGCCCGCGACGATGAGCTCCTTGGCCGCACCCAGCGCGACCGGCCGCCGGCCGAACATGACGTTGATCGGCGCCACGAAGATGTGCAGGTGCTTGGAGTGCAGCACGAAGATGAGGAAGACGAGCATCACGCCGATGTGCAGCAGCAGGCCGATGTGCTCGAGGAAGGTCGCGGTCGACTCGCCTAGGGGCTCGATCGCCGCACCGACCGTGTGGGAGGCGAAGGCCGCGTTGCCGTAGGGGAAGTTGCCGGTGGCCACGCTCGACCCGCGGAAGAGGAACATCGTCCAGATGACGTTGAAGATGAAGAACAGCGTCAGCCAGGCGCCCCCGAGGTGAGAGCCCTGGAAGCGGGAGCGCCGGCCGAGCCGCTTCGGTGAGTTCTTCACGCGGATGGCCGCGAAGACGGCGATGCCGACCAGGCCCATGACGGCGATGAAGTCCTGTGCGAAACCGAGGATGCCCCAGTGCCCGACGACCGGGATGGCCCAGCCCTCCTGGAACAGCGAGCCGTACGCCTCGAGGTAGACCGTGGCCAGGATCAGGAACGCCCAGAAGACGAAGAAGTGCGCGACGCCCGGGACGGTCCACTTGAGCAGTTTCTTCTGCCCGAAGACCTCGACCAGCTGCGTCTTCACCGCGGCGGCGACGCGGCCGGTGACCCCCTCCACGCGGTCGGGCGCGGGCTGGCCGCTGCGGATCAGCCGGTAGATCCACGACACCCGGCGTGCCGCGAGGGGCAGCGCGATCGCGGTCATGAGGAGGCCGATCACGAGGACGGCGGTCATGTGGTGCTCCATCCGGCGGGTGGGGTGGTGTGCGTGGTGTCGCGCCCAGCTCGGGGCCACGGGGGCGCCGCCCGAGTCTATCCACGGCTAAGCGGGCGCATACCTCGGTGTGACGCTCACCCTACTGGCCGGTAACCCGTGTCGGACCGCCAGGTGACCGCTGTCAAAGGATGGCGTCCACCGGGTCGATCACCCGGCGATGGTCATGGGCCGCGTCGGCACGGCCGGGGCCGCGAGCACCACCGCCACGCGCCACCGGCCGCGCTCCAGGCGCTTGCGCGCCGTGGCCGGCCGCACCCCGAGCACGGTCGCCACCTGGTCGCTGCACAGGCCCTCCCAGGAGGCCAACGTGAGCACTTCGCGGTCGTCGCCGCCGAGCGCGTCGAGCGCGTCGCGCACGTGCTCCAACCCGTCGGGTGCGGGCCCGCCGGGGGTTGGCGAGCGTGCGCCGGGCGATCGCCAGCAGCCAGGCCAGCTGGTGCTCGGGGTCCTCGGGGGCGTCGTGCACCGTGCGCCACGCCGTGGTGAGGTACGTCTTGGTAGACGTCCGGGTCCCAGGTGCTCACGCTGCCCTCAGCGGTCGAGAGGCTGCGGGCGCGGGCGTCGATGGAAAGCATCGTCGAGCGAGCCGACGCGGCCGCGGGGCGGTCGCCGTCGCGCGTCACCCACACCGGCGTGCACCCCCAGTCGGCACTGGCCCGGCTGAGCAGGCCCAGCAACAACTCGGCCTTCTGCACCAGGCCCTGCTGCTCCGGGGCGCAGCCGTGCGGGTCCGCCCACTCACGCGCCGACTGCCCGGCATACTCGCGCCAGCTGTGGCCGGGTGGCACGGGAAGGTCGGTCGGGGAGAGGGTGGCGACGTAGTCGGTGAAGTCCTGGGCACAGACGTCGATCTTCTCCGAGGCGTCGTCCATGCCGGGGTTCAGTGCCGGGTTGGGACCCGCCGCAGCCGCGCGCGCAGCCCCCGGTCGGCCACCGCCGGTGGCGCCGCCGCGGTGAGCAGTGCCCCCAGCTCGTCGGTCCCCCCGTGCGTCATCGTCATCCCCACGTCGTGCGCCGCCAGCCCCGGTGTCGAGTGCCGTCATGGGGGACTGTCCGCGCACCACAGGAGTGTGACAGGTGGATCCGGGCCGGTTGTCCTTCTCACGCCACCCCGTTCGTCTCTAGGGTGAGGCCGGACACCGGTGCGGCCCACCGCTGACAACCAAGGAGTCGACATGACCCAGTACGCCGCCCTCATCTACACCCGTGACGTCGACTGGAGCGCCCCCGAGTACGCCACGGAGACGGCCCAGTACGGCGAGTTCGCCGAGGCCGCCAGCGCCGTCATCCGCGGCGGCGCCGCCCTCTACCCCACCTCGACCGCCACCACCGTGAAGGTCGCGGCCAAGGGCGGCACCCCGCTCACGACCGACGGGCCCTACGCCGAGACCAAGGAGGCCCTCACCGGCTTCTACCTGCTCGAGTGCGCCGACCTCGACGAGGCCGTGCGCGTCGCGGCCACCATCCCGGCCGCCTGGGACGGCGCCATCGAGGTGCGCCCCGTCATCGAGTTCCCGATGTGAGTGCCGTCGCCTCGGGGGCGGGTCCGGCAGGCCGGCCCGCCCCCGAGGACGCCCACCGCGCCCTGGCCGAGATCGTCAGGGTCGCCGGCCGTGACGTCCTCGCCACCCTCGCCCGCTGGACCGGCAACCTCGCGCTCGCCGAGGACGCCGTGCAGGACGCCAGCCTGCGCGCGCTGCAGACCTGGCCGCGCGACGGCATCCCCGACAGCCCGGTCGCGTGGCTGCGCACCACCGCCCGCCGCTGCGCCGTCGACCAGATCCGTCGTGAGGCGGCTCGCGCCCCCAAGGAGGCGCTCGCGTCCGGCCCGGATGCCGACGTGGTGCTCTTCGCACAGGACCCCGAGCCCGACGTGGTCGAGGACGACCTGCTGCGCCTGGTCTTCACCTGCTGCCACCCCAGCCTCGCGCCCGAGACCCGCGTCGCCCTGGCGCTGCGCACCCTGTGCGGGCTGGGCACCGAGGAGGTGGCGCGCGCCCTGCTCGTCTCCGAGCCCACGATGGCCAAGCGCCTCACCAGGGCCCGGCAGAAGATCCGGCTGGCCGGCATCCCCTACCGTGTGCCGTCGGCCGACGACCTCCCCGAGCGCTGGGGCACCGTGCTCGCCACCACCTACCTCATGTTCAACGAGGGGTATGCCGCCACGGCCGGCCCCGAGCTGACCCGCCCCGCGCTCGTGGCCGAGGCGCTTCGCCTCACCCGGCTTCTGCACCGCCTGCGCCCCAACGACCCCGGTGCCACCGGCCTGCTGGCGCTCATCCTGCTGCAGGACTCGCGCCGGGCCGCGCGCACCGATGCCGCGGGCGCCGCCGTGCTGCTCGCCGACCAGGAACGCGCGCTGTGGGACCGCGGCGCCATCGCCGAGGCCGTACCGCTGGTGGGGGAAGGCCTGCGGCTGTCGCCCGCGCACCCCGACCCCTACGTCGTGCAGGCAGCGATTGCCGCCTGCCACGCGCTCGCCCCGTCGTGGGAGGAGACCGACTGGGCGGCCATCGAGTCCTGGTACGAGGTGCTGCTGAGAATCGATGACGGGCCGGTCGTGCGCCTCAACCACGCTGTCGCCGTGGCCGAGGCGCGGGGGCCCCAGGAGGGACTCGCGCTCGTCGACGCGATCGACGGGCTGGCCGACTACCCGCTCTGGCATGCCACCCGGGCCGCCCTGCTGCGCCGGCTCGACCGGCCGGGCGAGGCCGCCGCCGCCGATGACAAGGCCCGCCGGCTGCCGCTCAACGCGGTGCAGCGCGACCTGCTCGACCGCTGACGCCGCGCCGCCGCCACTGAGACATCGTTGTGCGCGGCGATAACCCTCTGTTGGAATACGCATAAGCAGGCGACGGTTGGCACCGTCGTCGGTTGTTCCGAGCCGGATGCCGTGCTGCCCACCTCGGGCGACCGGGCCGGCCACCGTTCCAGCGAAAGGCCCCGCGATGCCCATCCTCGACGACGTGACCCAGGCCGTCGGCAACACCCCGCTCGTCCGGCTCAACCGGATCATCGACGGGGACGCGATCGTTGCCGCCAAGCTCGAGTTCTACAACCCCGCGAGCTCGGTGAAGGACCGCATCGGCGTCGCGATCATCGACGCCGCGGAGGCGTCGGGTGACCTCAAGCCCGGCGGCACCGTCGTCGAGGCCACGTCGGGCAACACCGGCATCGCGCTGGCCATGGTCGGCGCGGCTCGTGGCTACAAGGTCGTGCTGGCCATGCCCGAGTCGATGAGCAAGGAGCGCCGCGCCCTGCTGCGCGCCTACGGCGCCGAGCTGATCCTCACCGACCCCTCCACCGGGATGAAGGGCGCGGTCGCCAAGGCCGAGGAGATCGTCGCCGAGCGCGAGGGGGCCGTGCTGGCCCGCCAGTTCGCCAACGTCGCCAACCCCGAGATCCACCGCAAGACCACCGCGGAGGAGATCTGGAAGGACACCGACGGCGAGGTCGACATCGTCGTGGCCGGCATCGGCACCGGTGGCACGATCACCGGTGTCGGCCAGGTGCTGAAGTCGCGCAAGCCGAGCGTGCAGATCGTCGCCGTGGAACCCGAGGAGTCGCCGATCCTCAACGGTGGCGCCCCCGGCCCGCACAAGATCCAGGGCATCGGCGCGAACTTCGTGCCCGAGATCCTCGACACCACCGTCTACGACGAGGTCATCGACGTCAACGCCGAGACCTCGGTGAAGTGGGCCCGCCGCGCCGCCACCGAGGAGGGCCTGCTCGTGGGCATCTCGTCCGGCGCCGCGCTGGCCGCGGCCAACCAGGTCGCCTCGCGACCGGAGAACGCCGGCAAGACCATCGTCGTCATCATCCCGAGCTTCGGTGAGCGCTACCTGTCGACGATCCTGTTCGAGGGCCTCGTCGACTGACATGTCGATCATCCGTGCTGCCCGGGCGACGGTTCGCGAGGACCTCGACGCCGCGATGCTGCGCGACCCTGCAGCAGAGACGCGCGCCGACGTCGCCGTGAACTCGCCCGGGCTGCACGCGATCTGGGCCTACCGGGGCCTGCACCGGCTGTGGCAGAAGCCCGGTGCCCGCCCGGTGGCGCGCGCCCTGTCTACCGTGGTGCGGTCGGTGACCGGCGTCGAGATCCACCCCGGGGCGCAGATCGGCCGGCGCTTCTTCATCGACCACGGGATGGGCGTCGTCATCGGCGCCACCGCCGTGATCGGTGACGACGTCATGCTCTACCACGGGGTCACGCTGGGCGGCCGGTCGCTGGCCCGCGGCACCAAGCGGCATCCGACCGTCGGCGACCGGGTCACCATCGGGGCGGGCGCCCGGGTGCTCGGTGACATCGAGATCGGCGACGACGTCCAGATCGGCGCGAACTCGGTTGTGGTGAAGCCGGTTCCGGCGGGTGCCGTCGCCACCGGCATCCCGGCACGGGTCCGCTTCCCCCACTCGCCGACCGAGGACCCCTACGACGCGCTCTTCGCCGAGCCCGCGATCTTCATCTGAGCGCCGGCTCGCCGCCCGTCGCGCTCCAGTCGGAGCCGTAGAGGCAGAACACGCCCGCTGCGGGATGCTCGCGCACCACCCCGGCCCAGGCCTCGGCGGCATCGGCACCCGTCGACAACACCCGGTGGTAGGCGACCATCGCGTCGGCGGCGACCGAGTCGGCGACCGGCGACACCGCGGCCAGCACGCTCGTCGCCCCGAGCGCCATCAGCGCGATCGCCAGCCCAAGGGGTTCGTCACCGGGGCGGGTCGAGAACTGGCCGACATCGCACGCCGCCAGCGAAATGTGTTCTGCCGCAACCGGTCGGGGGAACTCGTGTGCGAACACCGGTCCGTCGGCCAGCTGCACCGACGAGAACAGTGGGCTCTGTGCCTCGTGCACGCCGTGAGCGGCAAGGTGCACCACGCGCGAGCGGCCCAGGGCCGTCACGACTTCCTCGCTCGTCGCCGGCCGGTTGTCGGTGGCCACCGGGTCGGCCGACCAGAACCCACGCACCGCCCGGATCTCGGGGCCGGTGCGCGCCAGCCCGGGGCCGTAGAGAGCGGCGGCCGGAACGGACCAGCCGGCAGCCGAGCTGCGGGAGGGGCCGCGCACCCAGCGGGTGAGGGACGGCGCGACCGTGACCGGGCGACCCCGCAGGCTGGGGAGCAGGCTCCACGGCACGGCCGCCAGGGTGCCCGAAGGGATGACGACCACCCGGCGGTCGGCTGAGCGGCCCAGGGCCGGCCCGGCCGGGTTCAGGGTGGTGTCGACAGCGGCGAGTGACGCCGCGCTCGCCCGGTTCAGGGCCGCCTCCATGGGAGACCCCGGTGCCAGCATGGCCCGGGCCCGCAGGTCCCGCCGCAAGCGGGCCAGCTGCCGGCTCGCCACCGAGATGGTGCCGGTGCGCGACACCGCGAGGGCGCCGTCGTCGAGCACGATCGTCCACAGTTCGTCGCCCGTCTCGAAGAACTCCACCACGGTGGCGTCCCGGTCGGACGCGGCGGCGCGGGCCTCGTCGGCGTCGACGGGCGGGAGGGTGCCGGCCGAGCTCCCACCGACGGTCAGCGTCCATTCCCGTTGGGCCACGTGGTCCTCGAGCTGGGCGATCTCGCGGACGAGCTCCGCGGAGGCATGGCCCTCGCGCTCGGCCGCCACCCGCCGCAGCCGCCTGAGCTCCCGGGTCATCGCGGTGAGCTCGGGGTCGGTGGAGCTGGTGACCGGGTTGATCCGGTGCGAGATGGCACGCCACCGCTCGATGCTCGTGAGGATGCCGTCGCCGTCGTTGCCCTGGAGGGCGCGCTCGACGTCGAATGCGGCGAGCCGTCGTCCGTGCAGGGCCAGGGCGGCGCGCACGTCGAGGCTCGAGGACTGGAACTGGTGCGCCGCGAGCAGCCGGTTGCCGGTGGTGATGCGGCGCTCGGCCTCCACCTGCCGGCCCCGCGCGTGGTCGAGGCGGGCGCGGACGAGGGTCTCGTGGAGCCGGGCCGCGAGCGAGTCACGGTTGGTGCGCTCGAGCGTGGCCAGCCGCAGCTCGGCGCCGTCGACGTCGCCCGAGAGCAGCCGCGCCTCGGCCTCCAGCCGCACCGCCGCGCGGTCGGCGACCCTGCCGGTCGTCGCCTGCCCGTTGCGCCGCGCCAGCTCGGTGATGACGACTTCCAGGTCGTGTCCGGCAGCGACGTCGATCGTCGACCGGATCAGGGTGGCATCGCGCACCAGCTCCTCGACCTGCCGGGTGCGATAGGCGGCCAGGGCCGTGCGGATGTGTCGTCGGGCGCCGTCGAGGTCGTTGACGAGGAGGTCGCAGCGGGCCAGCCGCGCGCTGATCTCGCCCACTTCGAGCCGGTGGTCGTCGGAGCGTGCCGACTCCAGGGCGTCCTGCAGGACGCTGCGCGCCTTGTCGACCAGCCCCGCCTCGAGCAGCACCTCGGCGTGGTCGAGGCGGGCGCGGTCTCGGCTGACGGCGGCATCCATCCGGTCTGCAGCACGCATGAGCACGAGGGCCCGGGCGAGGTCTCCGTCGACGAAGGCCAGGCAGGCGAGGTTGTGCCGGGCCTTGAACTCCTGGTCGGCATACCCGTGAGTGGCAGCGATCTCGGCGGCGCGGGTGAGGTCGGCCTCGGCCGCGGCCATGTGGCCGAGACCCAGGTGGGCCATACCCCGGTTGATCAGCAAGGCGCAGCGCTGGCTGGGGTTGAGGGCCTGCTCATCGTCGCCGACCCCGTTCAACGCCGCCAGGGATGCCGCCCAGTCGCCGCCGCGCACGTGGATCACGCCCTCCTGGACGTGGCTCAGGGCGACGAGCAGGCGGTCGTCGATGGCGGCTGCCTGCCCCCGTGCGTCGCGGAGCATCGTCAGGGCCGGCCCGAGGCCGTTGACCTCGAGCTCGGTCCAGGACCGGGTGATCAGCACCCGGATGCGAAGCCGCCCGGCATCGTCCCCGGTGGCGCCGTCGAGCGCTCCCACGGCCTGGTCGAGGTGCGCGACGGCATCCTCGAAGCGACCCACCTCGTTGGCGTGCCGCGCCGCGTTGAGGTGGGAGTCCGCGATGTCGACGGGATCCCGGATCGGTTCTCCTACAGCTCTATCGCCGGCGTGATGATCGGGGGCGCCTCGGTGTCGTCGCGCCTGCGGAGGACGAAGCTGACCAACCCGCGCTCGACGCCGGTGAAGGTGAAGCGGCCCTCCTCGTCGACCACGGTGGTGCGGGTGCGGCCCCGCTCGCGGAGCTCGACCTCGACCTCTCCCTCGCTGACCCATCCGGCGAGGTCCGCGCGGGTCGAGCGGCCGTGCTCGATGGTGACCATCACGCTGAGACCCTCGCTGGCGAAGGTGACGGTGTCGGCGCGGTCGTAGTCCGTGCCCCGCACCGTCTCGAGCGTGGCGCTGGAGACGATCTCGGCGACCTCGGCCTCGAGGGCCGCGATCGACATGGCGAACTTCACCCGGTCGAGCAGGTCGGCGGGGACGGGGTCGAGCAGCTCGTGGAGATGCCGTACCTGCATCAGAAGCTGGGCGTCGACGTCGTCGAGCGCGCCGGCGGCGAGGACGGTCTCGGGGTCCGGGGTGGCATTCATGACGGCATCTCCCAACGCGGGTCGGTGGTCAGGGTGTGGCGGAGCTTGGCGAGGCAGCGCCCGCGGGTGGGGCCGATGCTGCCGACCGGCATCCCGAGCGCTTGGGCGACGGCTGCGTAGTCAGGGCGCTCGGCGAACGCGATGATCCGCAGCAGCGACCTGCACCGTTCCGGCAGCGAGGCGAAGTGCTGCCAGACGAGCCGGTCGTCGACATCCGCCAGCACGCTGGCCTCGGGCGACGGCGAGGTGTCGTCGGACTCCTGGTCGCGCACGTCGGCGTAGGTGGCCGGCTCCTCCCGGCGGCCTCGCGACGACGTGGTCCACGAGTCGCGCCGGGTCGTCGTGATGAGCCACTTGAGCACCGCCTGCGGGTCGGTGATGGCAGCGGCGTGCTCGACCAGCTTGAGCCAGGTGTTCTGCACGACGTCCTCGGCGGACTGCCTGGACAGACCCTGCTGGCGGGCGACGGACCAGAGCAGCGGGGTCACCTCGTCGACCAGGGTCAACATGCCGGAGGCGTCGCCGTCGCGGTAGGCGCGGAAGGAGTCGGCCGCCCGTACGGCCAGGCTCTCCGCACCGGTCTGCATCATGCGCCGTCCTTGATGGCCCGCTCCACGATCCTGGTCAGCTTCTCGACCCGGGTGCCCGGGCCCTTGATGAACGGCTCCTCGCACATCATGTGCGCCATGTCGCCGGCGCAGGAGGGTGAGGCGAAGCTGCTGCCGCTCCAGATGCCGAACCCGCTGGAGTAGTCGTCGGGGTCGGGCGTGCCACGCTCGGGGCTGCCGTCCTGCTTCGGCACGTCCAGGCCCCCACGCAACGAGCCGTCGAAGGTCACCGGCATCGTGCTGACCGTGGCGACGCCGCACCGGTAGGTGAGCACCCAGTCACCGGTGTTGGAGAAGGCCGCGACGGTGCCGTCGTTGGGGTTCCGGGCGCCCACACTGACGACCGGCACCCGCTTGTTCTGGATGTCGTCGTCGTAGTAGCGAGCAAGTGCTGCGGGCCAGAACGGCAAGGTGGTTGCGCCGTTGCCCGCCGCCGCGACGACACACACGCCACGGTGCTGCAGGGCCCGGATCAGCCTGAACAGGCCCGCCTCGTCCACGATCGCGCTCGGGGTCTCGTGGTAGTAGCCGAAGGAGAGGCTGATCGCGTCGAGCGGGCCGTGCGTCGCCCGGTGGTCCAGGCCCATCCAGTGCCAGAGGAGCAGGCGGTGCAGGGCGTCGATGATGTCGGCCTCGTCGGCTGCACCGTCGCCGTACATGACCGGGACGATGACCAGCGTGGCGTTGGCGCAGTGCTGGCGCACCAGGCCGGCGATGAAGGTGCCGTGCCCGGACATGGGGTCGAGGAACCGGTTGACCAGGTCGAGGGTGACGCCGTCGACCTCGGGAGCCTCGCCAGGCTCGAACTCCACACCGATCCCCTTGCCCCCCACGCGCGGGTGGCGAATGACGCGAGACCCCGGCTCGTCGAACCACGGGTGCTGGCCCAGGCCGGTGTCAAGGATCGCGACGTTCGGTGCCGGATCGCCGACGGGGGCGGGCGGCCCGAGGTGCAGCGCCACGGGGATGCGGCCGTCGGCGGACCCCGGGACGCCGACGCCCGAGCCGTAGCCGACGCCGGACCCGTAGCCGACGCCGCTGCCGTAGCCGACGCCGGACCCGTAACCCACACCGCTGCCGTAGCCGACGCCCGAGCCATAGCCCACACCGCTGCCGTAGCCGACGCCGGACCCGTAGCCCACCCCGGACCCGTACCCGGTCGCCATCAAGATGTGGTTGAGCCCCCAGTGCGGCGCGTTACCGCCCTCGATGATCGGGATCGCTCTCTCGAACTCCTCGAACTCTTCCTGGCTCAGGCCGGCGCGGAACTTGTCCGGGTCCTCCCGGAACGCCGCGACCCGCTGCGCCTGACTGCGGGCGAACTGGAGCACCTGCCAGGCATCGAGCGGGGGCGCCAGCCGGCCGGGGTGCGGCACCAACTCCACGACGGTCTGCGCAACCGGGTCGAGGTCTTCCTCGTAGCCGAGGCGGATGGCGAGGTCGCGCAGGGTTTCCGGCGTGCGGTCCGCGGAGTCGCCCGAGTCCTCGTCACCGAGGTCGCTCGCCCGCGGCGGGTCGACGACCTCGGGGGTGAACGCGAACTGCGGAAGCGCACCGATCCGGGTCAGCTCTGCGATCGGGCCCGTGTTCAGGGGGCCATGCGGGAGGCCCGGGATGAAGAGGCGGTCGGCACGGTAGACCGTCGGGTGCGGCGGTTCGTCATCGCCGAGCACGTCGGCGGCATCCGGTGATAGCACCGTGGCCCGGAAGCGGCGGAAGGCCGAGGCGGGCACACCGAAGATGGGAAAGTTGTGCGCCGGCTCGCGCGGCTCATCACCCGACTGGTTCTCAGGGGTCGTCTCAGTCATGTGCTGCTCCTGTGCGGCCGAGCCGTTGGGTGGATCCCCGCGGGTTCAGCGTAGTGATGAACATCGACACTGAACAGGAGTGCATCCAGGCCGCCCTGATACCTCGGACCTGCACTTTCGTCGCGCGCGCCCGCGAGCACCGCGCGCTGCGGCGAGTGGTGGGCACGGCATCCGAAACAAAGTTCAGGATGCCGGGTATCACCGGGGCGGGACGCCGCTCCTCTATCCCGTCGGACCCTTTACCGGACCACGAACTCCGATCGGCTCGTTTCAGGGGCTTGCCGGTCGGCCGCGGAACCTCAGGGGCGTCACGGCACCGGGCTGCGAGAGCGCGGTGCACCGGGACGACGGTTCCGCAACACGGGGATCGGCCACGCCGGGTGCAGCACCACAGGGGGTGCCGCACCCGGCGTGGCCGTCGTGCCCGTGCCCCTATGTCGCGCTGTTCGCCGAGTCCGCCCGGTCCATCCGCGCCGCGATTGCCCCGTCGAGAACATCGGCCGGAGCAGCCGACCAGTCGGCGCCGTAGGCACAGAACAGGCGACCCTCCTCCACACCGGCAGTGGCGATCTCGAGCGCCTCGGCGGCATCGAGGCCCTGGGCGAGCACCTGGTGGTAGGCCGTCATCACGGTGTGTGCGTCCTCGTCACCCACGGGACCCACGGCTGCGACGACAGACCGCACACCCGTGGCCAGCAGGCTCGCGGTGAGCCCGAGCGCCTCGTCCCCCGCTCGCACGTGCGTGCGCCCGACCTCGCACGAGGACAGCACGACGTGCTCGGCCCGGATGCCGGTGCGCTGGAACTCGTGCGCGAACACGGGGCCGTCACCCATGACCACCGAGGAGAACAGCGGGCTCTCGTCCTGGTGGATGCCGTGGGCCGCGACGTGCACGATCGTGCTGTCCGACAAGGCGTCCCGAAGCTGTGCGCCGTTCGCGACCCCGCTGGCCCCGGCAGGGGGAGGCGCAGCGCCGTTCCACACCCGCTCCACGTCTCGCGCCTCGCTGATGGCGCGGGGCAGCCCGGGCCCCGCGAGGGCAACGACCCGCTGGCCGCCATCCTGACCACTGGACGGCGCCGACCGGCGCGCCCAGAAGGTGGCCGACGGCGCGACGGTGACGATGCGGCCGCGGATGCCGGGGACCAGCCGCCAGGGCATCGACGCCAGCGACGCGGACGGGATGATCACGAGCCGTTGTGCCCGTGGCAGCACCGGGGCCAGTGCCTCACCGAGGGATGCGGCGGTGCGCGCCGTGGAGCGCGCGATGACCTCCTCCAGCGCGGTGCCCTTGGCGAACCGGCGCGTGGCCAGGTCGGCCCGCAGGCGCGCGGCGGCCTCGACCACGCGCAGGCCGTCCGGAACCCGGGTGAGCCTCGCCCCGCTGGGAGTCACGGTGACCGCCCAGAGCACGTCGCGGTGGATGAACAGGCTCAGCAGCCCGGCTCGCGCCTGACGCAGGAGCGGGCGCAGCGCCGACACGGTGACCGGCCGCTCCTCGGCGCTCGCCCGGTCGGTGCTTGCCTGCGCCCAGTCGCGCCGCGCCACGGCGCGCTCCGCCGCGCGGGCGGCCGCCTCGAGCGCGGAGCGGCGCGCTGGGTCGGGGGCGTCGAACGCCTCGGCACGGAGTCGACGGGCGTCGGCGGTGAGCCGCGCCACCTCGACGTCGTGCGATGCCACCAGGCGGGGAAGCCGTTGTGAGACACCGCGCCACAGCTCAGTGGCGTCGAACACCTGCGCCGGTGAACCGCTCGCGATGGCCAGGTCGAGGTGGGCGTCGCGCAGCCGTCCGGTGTGCAGCGCAGCCGCCGTCCGGGAGTCGATCGAGGTGTGTCGGCCCTGCTCGACCGCAAGCCGGTGGGCACCTCGGCGCAGCTCCCGACGCATCAGGTCGGGGCGGCCCTCGGCGGCGTGCAGCTCGGCCAGCGCCAGGGTGCGTTGCAGCCGGAGCGGGAACGACGCCGCGCGGCGCACCTCGGGTCGGGCCAGCTGTTGACGGGCCAGGTCGACCCGACCGACCCGGGCGTTGGCCTCGGCGGCGAGCACGGCAGCCTCCGCCCCCACCGCGCTCTCGCGGGCCGGCCCGTCGGCCAGATCGGTGAGCGTCGTGGCCGTGGCGCGGGGGTTGCGACCGAGGAGCAGCTCCGCTTGCAGCCGCAACAAGGATGCGCGCACGGCCCACGCCGCCTCGGACGCCCGCGCGAACCGGCGCTCTGCACGAGCCGCGTGGCGGCGGGCATCGGCGTGCTCGCGGCGCAACAGGGCGAGCCGGGCCCGCTCGAGGTCGGCCTCGGCGACATCGTGGGTGATGCCCCCCGCCCGGGCGGCCTGCTCGCCCTCCTCCAATGCCTCGAGGGCCTGGTCGACCAGTCCCACCTCAGCCAGGACGCGTGCCTGGTCGAGGTACCCGACGGGAAGGTAACCGACAGCAGGGGAGGAACGCTCCGCCACGTCGCGGGCCTGCGTCATCAGTGAGAGCGCGCGCGGGAGGTTGCCGAGCAGCAGCTGGAGCCGGCCGCGGTTGTGGATCGAGGCGATGGTGAGGTCGGTGAATCCGAGAGCCAAGGCGTCCTGGTGGGCCCGTCGCAGCCGCACATCGCTGTCGTGGTACCGACCCAGGAACTGGTACGTGAGCCCGAGGTTCAGATGAAGCAGGCACCGGGTCCGCGGAGCCACCTCGGCCGTGAGGGATACGCCTTCCAGGAGTTCTCGGGTGCGTTCCCACTCTCCGACCCGTCCATGGAGTCCGGCGCGCTGCACCACGGCCAGCGAGCGCACATGGTTGGGTCTCGAATCGGTGAGGAGGGCATCGGCGGTGTCGAGGAGGGCGAAGGCCCCGTCGCGGTCGCCGCGTTGGACCCGGGACACCGCGTGGGTCACGTGCACCCGTGCCTCCAGCACCACCGCGTCATCGGGAGGATCGGCTTCTCCCTGGAGACGCCTCAGTGCCCGGCGCAGCAGGGCTTCGGCGCGCGCCGGCCTGCCCGCAGCGTTGGCAAGGACCGCTTCCTCGACGAGGCGGGTGACGGAGTCGTGCAGGTCCGGGCGAATCCTGCCCTCAGATCTCCACAGTGGGCGTGATGACGGGCCGCACGTCACCCTCGGGCAGGAACACGAAGCGCACCAACCCCCGAGGAGCCGGGTCGATCGTGAACCGGCCGTCGTCGTCCACCTCCGTGCCGACGGTGCGGGTGCCGGCTCGCAGCTCGACCCGCACCGGCGAGTCGTGGCCGGTCACCCACCCGTCGACCCGCACCTCGTCGGCGTCGATCGGCGACATCGTCACCATCACCGACAAGGTCTCGGCGCTGAAGGTCAGGGTCTGTGTCTGGGTGTACTCGGAGCGGGCCAGGGCGCTCTCGGCCCCGACCCGCTGCAGCTCGGCCACCTCGGCGTGCAGGGCCTGCACCGTGAGGGCGAACTTGATGTCCTCGGTGAGCCCGGCGGGCACGGGGTCGGCGGCGCGGAAGACCTCCGCAACGGTGTCGAGGATGCTGCGGTCGAGGTCGTCGAGCGGCTGCGCGGCGAGGTCAGGGTCAGGACTCACAGCGCACCGCCTTCCCAGGCAGGGTCATTGGCGAGAGCGGTTCGGAGCTTGGCGAGGCAGCGGCCGCGGGTCGGGCCGATGCTCCCAATCGGCATCTTCAGGGACTCGGAGACCGCGGCGTAGTCGGGCCGGTCGGCGAAGGCGATGACGCGCAACAGCGCCTGGCAGTTCTCCGGCAGGTCCTGGAAGTGCCGCCACAGCACCCGGTGGCCCTCACGCCGCAGCACCACGGTCGAGGGGTCGGGCAGCGAGTCGGTCAGGTTCTCGTCGATGTCGTGGTCCTCACGTCCCTGCGCCTTGTGCACCCGCCAGGTCTCGCGGCGAACCGTGACGATGAGCCAGCCCATGACAGCCTGGGCGTCGTTGATCCGTTCCGAGTTCTCGACCAGGCGGAGCCACGCGGTCTGCACGGCATCCTGGGCGACGGCATCGGCCACCCCTTGCGCTCGGGCAGTGTGCCAGAGGACGGGGGTCAGGAGGTCGACGAGCTCGTCCATGGCGCTGACGTCACCGTCGCGGTAGGACCTGAAGGCTGCGGCGGCTCGGGTGGCGAGCGACGGCACGGTGTCGTCGGTGGTCATCATGCCTCCTTCTCGGGGAAGCGCTCGGCATTCGCCGTCGCGATGACCTTCTCGGACGCCGCGCGGGAGCGTGAACGGCTGCCCTTGGACGTCGGAGCAGCCTTGCTGCGGACGACCTCGGCTGCGATCTCGCCGGCGATCCACGGCGAGGCGAACGACGTGCCACTCCACAGGGCGAATCCGCCGCGGAAGTCGTCGAAGTCGACTCCCGCCCTCACTCCCGGCCCATAGCCCTCGACGCTGAGCGGGGGGTTGAGCGAGCCGGAGAGTGTCGTGGGAACGGTGCTCACCACTCCCGCGCCGGGCGCGTAGGCGGTGACCCACTCACCGACGTTGGTGAACAGGGCGATGCTGCGGTCATCCGGGTTGGTCGCGCCGACGCCAACCAGGTTCTCGTCCCCCTTCACCGCGAAAGCGGCCGGGAAGAACCGCGCGCGTGTCGAGTCGTTGCCCGCGCAGGCAACGACGACGATCCCTTCATGTGCGAAGTCCTGCAGGAGGTCGTGCAGGGCGGTGTCGTCGGCCTCGTCAGGGGTCTCGTGGTAGTAGCCCAAGGAGAGGTTGACGACGTCGAGCACGCCGTGGACGATGACGTCCTTCTCGCGCTTCTCGGCTATCGCAGCCTTGGCCGCACGGTGCCGGTCGAGCAGGAGACCCAAGGCCTTGAGGATGTCGTCTTCCAGGGCCGCGCCGTCAGAGGCCATGATCGGGATCTCCAGGATCACCGCCTGGGGGCATCGCTGGCGAATGACGCCGGTGACGAAGGTTCCGTGCCCGCAGAACTCGTCGAGGAGGCCGTTGACGTCGTCGATGACCTCGCGCATGTTCTCCGGATCGCGTGACGGGTCCTGCCACACGCCGATCTTCTCGGTCCCAGAGGTCACCCTCCGATGTGCACCGGGGCAGCTTCCCGTGCAGGTATCGGCGGTGGCCGTCTCCGCCTCAGGGGGAAACCACGGATGCGGCCCCAGGCCGGTGTCGAGCACGGCCACCACGGGTGGGTCCTCGACGGGAGCGACCAGCGTCCGTGGGTCTGGTGCCGACCAGACCACTGGGGTGCGACCGCCGATACCCGGGGTGCCGTACTCGGCGAGCAGGCCGCCACCGCCCCACATGCCGCCGCCACCGCCCCACATGCCGCCGCCACCGCCCCACATGCCGCCGCCACCGCCCCACATGCCGCCGCCACCGCCCCACATGCCGCCGCCAGCGGTGAGGATGTGTTCCACGTGGACGCCGCCGGCCATGCTTCCGCCGCGCCGGTCCCGGCGCTCACGCCGACGTCGCTCGGCGTCGCTCTCCGGCACGCTGTCATCCCGGTCTGGCGGCTGGCCGAGACCGAGCTTGTCGTACAAGGTCCTGCTTCGCTCGGATGGTTCGGTGAGGGCGTCCTGCAGGAACCGCCACGCGTCGGGAACCTTTCCGGCCTGCTTCGGGTGGCGCTCGAGGCGCACCCGGGTGACGGTGACCTTGGCGTCCGGGCGGAGTGAGTCGCTCCTGCGCCGGTGCGTCACGCTGACGGGCTCGCCGACCTGCTTGAGCACGAGCGGGTTGGCCTGCGAGCCGGCGTACTCGATGAGCTCCTCGACACGGGTTTTCGCGCCACCCGCGTCGAGGAACGGGTCGGCGATGTCACGCACGAGCAACGTGTCGCCGACATACACCGTGGGCAGCGGCGTCGGACGATCGGGCGCCAGGACTGCGGTCTCAGGGTCGAGCACGCGGGCACCCAGCCGCCGGGCGAGCAAGGGCGAGATCACCGGTGTCGGTGGGACCAAGCCGGGATCGTTCGCGGTCGACACGGTGGGTGTACTGGTCTGGCCGGTGGCCGGCTTCTCCTCGGGCGCGGACTTGTCGGGGGACTTGCCAGCCATCAGGTCTCCTGGGGTGCACGACCGGTGCGAGAGGGGAACTCGCCCAGCGTAGTGATGATCATCGACGGTGAACAGGAGCCCGCCCGGACCCCCCTGATACGTCCGAACTTCACCTACTCTTCCGCGCGCCCGCGAGGGGAGCACGCTCGCAGCGGTCCGGTCGGCACGGCATCCGAAAAGAAGTTGGGGATGCCGTGTATCACCGGGGCGGGACCCCGCTCTTCTATCCCGTCGGACCCTTACAAGGACCGCGAACGTCGACCGGCTCGTTTCAGGGGCCAGCCGGTCGGCCCGCGGAACTTCAGGGGCGTCGCGGCACCGGGTTTCAGAGGCGCGGTGCACGGGACGACGGTTCCGCAACACGGGGACCGGCCACGCCGGGCGCAGCACCGCAGGGGGTGCGGCACCTGGCGTGGCCGTCGTGCTCCGGAGGCAGGCCGACCGGATGGGGTCGTGGCCCCGACTGCGATCCGTCTGCGCGGAGGGGCTCAGGCGGCGCCGTCGGTGCGCGACGTGGCGGCGGCCCAGGGGTCGGCGCCGGAGCCGGTCGGCGAGGGTGCCGGTCGGCCGTTCGTCGCGCCGTTGCCCGTGCCCGGCTCGATGACCTCGGCCTCGACGGTGCGGCTCGTGCGCAGCTTCTCACCGGTGGCGCGGGCGGCGTCGGCCACCATGTCGGCGACCGCCGGGGCCGCCTTGGTACGGGCGACCTCCTTGGCGTTGTAGACCTGCTTCTGCACCGGGCCGGAGTTCCACACCTTGCCCGAGGTACGGCGGATCTGCTCGTAGCGATGCCTGCCCGCACGCGCCCCGAGCACGTAACCGGCGGCCATGCCGGCGATGAACGTCAGCTTCCCCATGGGGTGGCTCCTCTCGTCGGCCTCCGACCCTACCTGCCCCTTCGGTCCGGATGCCGTGCGCTTGCCAGAGCGGTCCGTCATACCCTTGTCCTCGCCCGGCTGTGCGCCGGGTTGGAGGGCTCGCATAGTGGCCTAGTGCGGCGGTCTTGAAAACCGCTATGGCGGCAACGTCATCGTGGGTTCGAATCCCACGCCCTCCGCAACGCCGCCCGGCGCTCGCGCCGTGCGGCGCTGCGGAGGGCGGTGGATGACGGGGAGCCTCGAACGCAGTGAGAGGCGGAGTCCGACGCCCGGCGCCGATGGTGATGGTCCCAAGGGCGTTTGTCGAGGGCCGTTCCGGCTTCACCGCGCACGGTCACGCGGGCCACCACCTCGCGAGTAGCGTCCGTTGTGACCCGTTCCGGGTGCCTGTGACCACTGAACGGGGTCCGTGATGAACGATCTGCCATGCGGACACCTGCGCTGGGCTCTCCCGGTCCTGCTCTTCCTCGGCGCGTGCACGACACCTGCCGGGACCTCCCCGGTGGCATCAACTCGTTCCGGCGAGGTCGGCGTCATCGCCTCGATGGCAGAGCAGTACGCCGAGCTGGACCCGACGGCCCGGGAGGCGGAACTGCGCACGCTGAGCGCGAGTGTGGAACGCCGGCTCATGACGCTCTCTGGCCTGGAGGACGAGCTGGGTGGGGCCGCTGCCGCCGACGCCGCGTACACCGACCTGAGCCGAGCGCTGGTCGGCGACCTGCAGGCGACGGCGAGGGCTCGCTCCTTCGGGCGATTCGGCGCTTCTCTTCCCGCTGCCGACCAGCCGAGCATCGGGGGGCTCATGTTCGGCAATTTCGTGGTGGCGGGAACCGGGGCCGGCGCGATCGTCGCGTCGACCAACGAGGTCACGCCCGCCGCACCCGCCAACCGGACCGGCGCGGAGGAGAACGGGTCGAGCAAGTCCAGCTACACGATCTCCGCAACCGTCAACGAGGCAAAGATCGAGGCAGGTTCGGAGATGACCGTCGACGGCATGACCGCCAGGCTCGGCGCTGCCGTCACCGTCGCACCCTGCCCAGACGCCAACGGCCAGTTCACCTCGACCACGAAGCTGTCCGCCGCGGTGAGCTCTGCCGGAGGGCGGACCGGGTCGAACCTCACCATCGAGGTGGTGATCAAGGGACAGATCGACGATGACGCCCGGCTTGTCTCGTTCGACGTCGACACCAGGACGCAGTCCGCAAGCTTCGAAAGCGGCAGGGGCCAGTTCCTCGACATGTCGACCGGATGGACGGTCAGGGGTGGGACGCGGGACAACTACCGCGGCATGATCAACCGCACCGGGGGAGAGGTCACCAGCCAGTTCATCGACCAGCAGCGCCGCTGGGGCACGCTGACGGCGATGATGATGCAGGACAAGGCGGTGGAGGCCGCGAAGCAGGGCTGGGAGTCGGGTCGTTGCGTCTCGCTGAAGCCGACGGCCCAGCCGGGCAAGCGAACCGGACTGAAACCGAAGGCATCTTTGAAACTCCTCGCGCCGCCGCGCAGCAAGGTCGACGGGAGCCCCGTGGGTGGCACCGTCACGGCCGCCATGAGTGGCACCACGTCCGTGGACCCTTCGGGAAGCAAGGTCAAGGCGGACGCAACCTTCACCGTCATCGCCCCGGGGGAGAAGGACATGAAGTCCACGGTCACCCTCGAAGCACGGTCCAAGCGGGGGGTGGCGAAGGCCGACGTCGTCGTCGACACCAAGGCCGGCCCGTACACCGCCAGCGGAAAAGCCGGCAACATCTCGTTCAGCGGCAGTATCGCGGACCTGACCCAGCCGTTCACGATCAAGGGCGAGGGTGGTGCCAAGCTCACCTTCTCCTACGCCCCGAGCGACGACTCCGGCCGAAAGGGGCGGATGACGTACACGGGCACGGTCGGCGGGTACAAGCTCTCCGGCGGAGGGGGCTACACCATCGCCGGTGACGAGGGCGACGTGCTGATGCTCACCCAGACGAGCGACGCCTGCGCCGCCGGACCGCTCGGCTGCATCGGCGGCGACGCGTCGATCACGCTCACGCCCACCGGATAGGTTGTCGGTCACCTCGCGCACAGGCGATGCGCGCTGAGTTGGGTCAGGTCGCGGGTGGGATCTCGCCGGAGCCGCGGGCGACCAGGGTCGGCTCGAGCACGATGTGCCGGGGCGGTGAGGTGTTGCCACCGATGCGGTCGAACAGCAGGTCGGCCACCGCCTTGCCGATGCGGGCGACGTCCTGCCGGATGACGGTCAGCGGCGGGTCGAGCAGGTCGGCGAGGGGGAAGTCGTCGAAGCCGACCAGCGCCACATCGCGGCGCAGGCCCCGTTCGGCGAGGGCACGAACTACCCCGGCGGAGAGAATGTTTCGCGCAGTGAAGACCGCCGTCGGCGGGTCGTCGAGGGCGAGCAGCTCGTGCATCACCTCGGTCGCCTCGTCGGTCGACCGCAGCCCCGTCACGACCAGGCGCGGGTCGGGGCGCAGGCCGCGCTCGGCATACGCGTCGGTGAACCCGGCCAGGCGGCGCTCGGCCGTGGGGATGGTCGGCAGGTCGATGAGCGCCGCGATGCGCCGGTGCCCTTGCGCGAGCAGGTGCTCGGCGGCGAGCCGCCCGCCACGCTCGTTGTCGACGGTGACCGAGTCGACGTCGATGCCGCGGGGCGGTCGGTCGACGAACACGGCAGGCGTACCCGAGCGCAGCTCGCTGACGAGGTAGTCCTGGCGCAGGCTCGCGGGCATGATCACCAGGCCGTCCACCCGGCGGGTGACGAGGTCGTGGACGAGCTCCTGCTCGCGGTCGGCGCCCTCGTCGAGGCTGGCGGCGAGCACCGCCGTGCCGTGCCGGCGGGCGGCGTCCTCGAGTGCGCGAAGAAGGCTGGCGGAGAACGAGTTCGACAGGTCCTGCACCAACGCGCCGATCAGGCCGGTGCGAGCCCCGTTGCGCCGCAGGTTGCTGGCGGCAAGGTTGGGGCGGTAGTCGAGCCGCTTGACGGCGGCGGTCACCCGCTCGCGGACGTCGGGCGAGACGCCGGGCTCGTCGTTGACCACCCGGGACACCGTCTTCAGGCTGACCCCCGCCAGAGCCGCGACGTCGCGCATGGTGGCCCGGTTGCTCTGACCTGACAACGATGTCACTTTCACATCACGATGTGTAGTCCATGGGTTGACCTGAGCGCAAGTAGCCGCTAGAACTACTCGTGACAACGTTGTCAAGACGCGGTCGGCCCAGTACAGCACTCAAAGGAGAGTTCGCCCCATGCACATCCGTCACGTTTCGTCCTCGCGCACGGTGCGCCGGGCCCTCGCGTCCGCCGGCATCGTCGGCCTCGCGCTCGGCGCCGCGGCCTGTGGTTCCAGCGACAGCGGCTCCGGGGGCTCCGGCTCCGGCGGCAACGAGAAGATCGGCGTCGCGCTGATCACCAAGGACTCGTCGAACCCGTTCTTCGTCGCCATGCAGAACGGCGCCAAGGCCGACGCGGCCAAGCAGAACGTCAACCTCACCGTCGCCTCAGGCAAGCAGGAGGGTGACGACCAGGGTCAGATCACCGCCATCGAAGACGCGATCGCCCGCGGTGACAAGGGCATCCTGATCACCCCGATGTCGACCGGCGTCAACGCCGCGATCAAGAAGGCCCGCGACGCCGGCCTCTACGTCATCGCCCTCGACACCCCGCCCGACCCGGCCAACACCGTCGACATCACCTTCGCCACCGACAACCGGCTCGCCGGCCAGCTGATCGGCAAGTGGGCGGCATCCACGCTCGACGGCAAGGCGGCCACCATCGCGCTGCTCGACCTGTTCAACGACAAGATCGTCTCCGTCGACTACAACCGTGACCAGGGCTTCCTCGAGGGCATGGGCATCGACGTCGCGGACCCGAAGAAGAACGGTGACGAGGCCCCCAGCGGCAAGTACACCGGGGGCAAGGGCGGCGACTACACGATCGTCTGCAACGAGGCGGGCAACGGCGCCGAGGACGGTGGCCGTACCGCCATGGAGAACTGCCTGTCCAAGAACCCGAAGATCAACGTCGTCTACACGATCAACGAGCCCACCGCCGTGGGTGCGAACACGGCGCTCAAGGCGGCCGGCATCAGCGACGCCATCGTCGTCTCGATCGACGGCGGCTGCGCCGGCGTCAAGTCGGTCAAGGACGGCGTCATCGGCGCCACCGCCCAGCAGTACCCGCTGAAGATGGCGACCATGGGCATGGAGGCGATCGCCTCGATCGCCCGCGGTGGCACCAAGCCGACCACCTCCGAGGGCCTCGACTTCTTCAACACCGGCGTCGCGCTCGTCACCGACAAGCCGGCGGCTGGGGTCGACAGCATCACCACCGACGCCGCCTCGAAGATCTGCTGGGGCTGACCCCGGATGTCGTCGTCCACATCTGCTGCCGCCGCCGAGTTCGCTCGGCGGCGGCAGAGCCCCGCCCAGCGGCTGCAGAGCCTGCTCCACTCCTACCCCTGGCTCAGCCCGCTCATCCTGTTCGTCGTCACGTTCGCCTTCTTCTCGGTCCTCAACCCGAGGTTCGCCGAGCCGGGTGGGATCTCGATCCTCATCCAGCAGACGGCCATCGTGGCGGCGCTCGGCATCGGCCAGACCCTGATCATCCTCACCGCCGGCATCGACCTGTCGGTCGGCGCGATCACCATCCTCGCGATGATGATCATGGCGACCCTCGCCGCCGACAACGGGATCCCCGGGCTGCTGGCCCTGGTGATCGGCATCGCCATGGCGGTGGCGGCCGGGTTCCTCAACGGCATCCTCGTGACCAAGGTCAACCTGCCCCCCTTCATCGTCACCCTGGGCACGCTGTCGATCTTCACGGCCATCGCGCTGCTGTACTCCGGCGGCTCGAGCATCCAGCAGGACAAGCTGCCGCGGCTGCTGAACTTCCTCGGTGAGGGCTTCGGCCCACGGGGTGGGTTGCGGCTCACCTGGGGCGTGGTGCTCGTGGTGGTCCTGTACCTCATCGTGGGCTTCGCGCTGGGCCAGACCGCCTGGGGCAGGCACGTCTACGCAGTGGGCGACGACCCCGAGTCGGCCCGCCTGTCCGGTGTCGCCAGCAAGCGCGTGCTGCTGTCGGTCTACACCGTGGCGGGGCTGATCTACGGCTTCGCGGCGTGGGCCCTCATCGGCCGGTCCGGCGCGGCTACCCCGAACGCGATCACCGACGCCAACCTCGCGTCGATCACGGCGGTCGTCATCGGTGGCACGTCGCTGTTCGGTGGTCGTGGCCGGCTGATCGGCACCCTGCTCGGTGCGCTGATCGTGCAGTCGTTCAGCTTCGGCCTGTCCCTGGCGGGCGTCAACCAGCAGTGGCGGCTCCTCGCCACCGGTGTGCTGGTGCTCGTCGCGGTCACCGTCGACCAGTGGATCCGGAAGGTGAAGTCATGAGCACCATCGAGCGGCTCCCGCTGAGCATCGACCACATCCCCGAGGAGAAGCGGTCGAAGTACGACGCCGACCCGATCCTGTCGGCACGCGGCCTGGTCATCACCTTCGGCCGAGTCATCGGTCTCGACGGTGTCAACCTCGACCTGTACCGGGGTGAGGTGCTGGCGGTCATCGGTGACAACGGGGCCGGCAAGTCGACCTTGATCAAGTGCATCTGTGGCGCCTACACGGCTGACTCCGGAGAGATCTGGCTCGACGGCAACCGGGTCGACTTCAAGCGTCCGCAGGACGCGCGCGAGGCCGGCATCGAGACCGTCTACCAGCAGCTGGCCGTCATCCCGGCGCTCGACATCGCGAGCAACCTCTACCTCGCCCGCGAGGAGCGCCGGCCGGGCCCGCTCGGGTCGGTGCTGCGGATGCTCGACAAGAAGGGCATGAAGGAGCGCGCCGGCGACTCGGTGCAGAAGCTCGGCATCCAGACGATCCAGAACATGGGTCAGGCGGTCGAGACCCTGTCCGGTGGTCAGCGCCAGGCCGTCGCCGTGGCTCGTGCCGCGGCGTTCGGCAGCAAGGTGGTCGTGCTCGACGAGCCGACCGCCGCGCTGGGCGTCAAGGAGTCGGGGATGGTCCTCGACATGGTCAAGCAGCTGCGCGACAGCGGCATGGCCGTGATCCTGATCAGCCACAACATGCCCCACGTGTGGGAGGTCGCCGACCGCATCCACATCCAGCGCCTCGGCGGCTGCGCGGGGGTCATCTCCCCGCAGTCGCACGACATGGGAGAGGGCGTGGCCATCATGACCGGCGCGACGACGCTCGAAGCGGCCGGGTGACCGGCCACCGGCGACCCTCGCCCTGCTAGACGCGGGTCGCCGCACCTGACGGACGACCAGGTGCGGCGGCTCGTCCCCAACGACCCCGTTGTCCCCGCGGCCGGCCGACCCGATCGGCCGGCCGCACCCATTCCTGCACCTGCACCGGAACCCGGAGAACGTCATGACGATCGTCGTCGGATACATCCCCCGCCCCGAGGGCCTGGCTGCCGTCGACGCCGCCATCATCGAGGCAGAGCGTCGCGCGGAGCGGCTCGTGGTGGTCAACACCGGCCACCACGGTGACAACACCGACCCCAGCTACGCCGCCCCGCAGGACCTCGACGCCCTCGACGCGCAGCTCACCGAGCGGGGCATCGAGCACGAGATCCGCCAGCCCAACCGCGCGTGGGCACCCGCCGACGAGCTGCTCGCCGCCGCGGACGAGGTCGACGCCACCCTGATCGTGATCGGCCTGCGCCGGCGCAGCCCGCTGGGCAAGCTGATCACCGGCTCGACCGCCCAGCAGGTGCTCCTCGACGCCACGTGCGACGTGCTCGCGGTCAAGGTTCCCGGGTCCTGACCTGCGGCGATGCCGACCCGCGCGCGGGCCCGGCATCGCGGCGTCGTCCCGTTGGGTGATCGGTCCTGCTCGTGACGCGCGCCCGGCGCGACTGCGTGCTAGTTTCGCTGTCGGTTGCAGCATCAGGCTTTCCTGGCAGGTCGAACACCAACGCGCCACAAGGGGACTGGAGTTCGCATCCACGGTCGGTGCGACGTGTGCCGGCCGCGTGCTACACACAGAAAGAGTTACCCCCGATATGGCACAGGGCACCGTGAAGTGGTTCAACGCTGAGAAGGGCTTCGGTTTCATCGCCCAGGACGGCGGCGGCCCCGACGTGTTCGTTCACTACTCCGCCATCGACACCCAGGGCTACCGCTCCCTCGACGAGGCGCAGCGGGTCGAGTTCGAGGTCACCCAGGGCCCCAAGGGGCCGCAGGCTGACCAGGTCCGCCCCATCTGACCCGGGTCCCCCGAGTCTTCGCGAAGGCCCCGTCCGGTTCGCCGGGCGGGGCCTTCCGCTGTCTCCCAGCAGGGCGGTCAGCTTCCGGCGAGGTCGGTGAGGAACTTCTTGGCCACCGGGGCCGCCACCGTGCCGCCGCTCGCGCCCTCCTCGACGAGCACCGCGAACGCGACGCCCCGCTGGTAGCCGGCGAACCAGGCGCGCGGCAGGACGGTGCGGTCGTTGCCGTGCTCGGCGGTGCCGGTCTTGCCCCGCACCGGGCCGCCCGGGGTGTTGCGCAGCACCGTGCCCGTGCCCGACGACACCACCGAGGCCATCATCGAGCGCAGCTGGGCCACGGTGGTGCCGTCGAGGGGAACCGGCCGGGCCGACCCGCCGCCACCCTTGACGAGCACCGGCGGCACCAAGGTACCGCGCCCCACGCTGCCCGCCATCACGGCGAGCGCGACCGGCGACACCTCGATCCGGCCCTGGCCGATCGACGCCGCGGCCTGGTCGGTGCCGGCCTTGGTGGGCGGCACGCTGCCGGCGAAGGTGCCGCTGACGCCGAGCGTCTCGCCCCAGCCGGCGCCGATGCCGAGGGCCTTCGCGGCCGTCGGGAGGTCGTTCTCGCCGAGCTTTCCCGACAGCCCGACGAACGCCGTGTTGCACGAGATGGTGAAGTCCTGGAAGAAGGTCGGGCTGCCGCTGACGGACTCACCCGCGAAGTTGGTGAACTTCAGACCGTCGACCGTGACGGATGCCGGGCACGGCACCTTCGACGACGGCGTGGTGATGCCGCGGGTCAGGTAGGCGTAGCTCGTGGCCACCTTGAACGTCGAGCCGGGCGGGTAGTGCCCGGTCAGGGCCCGGTCGAACCCGGTGGTGGGGCTGTTCGCGACGGCCAGCACCTCACCGCTCTTGACGTCGACGGCCACGACGGCGCCGGGCACGGTGAGCTTGCTGTCGGCCAACGCCTTCTCGGCCGCGACCTGCACGGTGGGGTCGAGGGTGGTCTCGACGTCGGCGCCGTCGGTGGCCGCCTTCTCGAACAGGGTGGCGCCGCCCTCGCCGCTGACCGTGACCTCGAGGCCGGTCGCGCCGGCCAGCTTCTCGTCGTACTGCGCCTGCAGGCCACTTCGGCCGGCGCGGTCACCGGCCTCGTAGCGGCCGTTGCTGTTGTCGACCATCTCCTTGGTCACCTCGCCGTAGCTGCCGAGCAGCGGCTGGGCGAACGTGCGGGTACGGCCCAGCGGCTGCTGGCTCGTCGGCGCGATGACGCCCTTGATCGCCTCGATGCGCGCCGCCCGCGGCTTCCAGTCGGCGTCGCGGTAGTTGATCACGGGGATCGGCCCCCTCGAACCGGATGCCGTGGCCTTGGCCAGGGCCTGCACCAACGACCCCTTCGCCACGTCGACCACCGGCTCGAGAGCGGCCGCCGACTCCGGCGTCGCGTTGACCGGGTCGATCTGCACGGCGTGCACCGTGCCGAGCGGCATCAGGGGCTTGCCCGAGCGGTCGAGGAGGTCGCCTCGCTCGCCGAAGGTGCGATCGAGCCGGAAGGCCTTGCCGGCGGGGAGGTCGGGGTGCCACGGCGAGCCGGCGGCCGGGGTGGCCACCGCCCAGCGTTCGCCGGCGGCGGTGACGGTGACGGTGACGGTGACGGGCACGGTGTAGCTCCACGGCACGTCGCCGGGCAGCGTCCAGGTGACGTCGAGGGTGCCGGTGGCCTTGTCACCGTCGCGCGTGACGTCCTTCGCGGTCACGGCGGCCTTCGCGTCGCCGAGGTCCTTGATCGCGGGGGCGAAGGTCGCCTTCGTCGCGTCGTCGGCGAACGGCACGGGAGCGAGGTCCTTGGCGACCCACGCCTTGGCGTACGACGTGACGGCGTCGCGCGCGGCGGCATCCCGACCTGCCTCGCGCTGGCGCCACCAGAGCGCACCGCCGATGCCCACGGCGACCACCAGCACGGCGGCGACGATCAGTGCGATGCGAGTCCTCATGGGCCCCAGTCAACTACGAGAACCCGATGCCATCGTTCTCACAGGCCGCGGTCCTACACTCCACACGTCGAGCGCCCGCCCCGGCGCACGGCCCTGCCTCTCGCTCCCCGCGCGACGAGGCGGGCATCGGAGCGTGAAGGAGCCGCGTTGCCCGACGCCACTCGCCGCAAGCGTGCCGACAGCCAGGCGCGCCAGACCCGGCACGTCCGCCGCCGTCGGCTGCTCTCGGGCCTGGGGGTCTTCGTGCTCGTCGTGGTACTCGGGTTGGGGGTGGCCTGGTGGCGGCTCGAGGGCAACATCTCGCGGCTCGACGTGACCAAGAACCTCGGCACCCGCCCCACTGCGGCTGCCGGCCCCCTCAACATCCTGCTGGTCGGGTCCGACAATCGCGCGGGTGAGGGGGTGCCGGGTGCCTCGCTGACCTCCGGCGCCCGCTCCGACACCACGCTCATCGCACATGTCTCGGCCGACCGCCAGCACGTGACGGTCGTGTCGGTGCCGCGCGACTCGATGGTGCCCGCCCCGCCCGGCTGCAAGAACTCCACGCCCAAGGACCAGTGGGTCGTGCAGCAGTGGAACGCGATGTTCAGCATCGGCGGACCCGCCTGTCTGATCACCACGGTCGAGGGCAACACCGGGCTGCGCATGGACCACTTCGCCGTCGTCGACTTCCGTGGCTTCCGCGACATGGTCGACGCCCTGGGCGGCGTGCCGATCTGCGCCCCGGAGGCGATCGACGACCCCAAGGCCAAGCTCAAGCTCTCGGCCGGGCGGCACGTCCTGAACGGCACCCAGGCGCTGGGCTACGTGCGCGCCCGAAAGACGCTCGGCGACGGCTCCGACCTCGGCCGGATCAAGCGGCAACAGGCCTTCTTGTCGTCGGTGGTGCAGGAGGCCACCCGCACCTCGCTGCTGGTGCGCCCCGACAAGCTGTTCGGTTTCCTCGACGCGGCGACCAAGTCGCTGACCACCGACGAGCAGTTCGACCTCGGCACCATGAAGGACCTCGCGACGAGCGTCAAGGACGTCGGGATGAAGAACATCCAGTTCATCACCGTGCCCGTGCAGGCCTACCCCGCCGACCCCAACCGGGTGCAGTGGGCACCCGGCGCCGACGCACTCTGGCAGACCCTGCGCGACGACGCGGTCGTCGGCGCCAAGCCCACACCCACGGCATCCGCGTCGGCGGAAGCGCTGACGGTGAGCCCGGTGTCGATCACGGTGGACGTCGTCAACGCCACGGGGGTGCCCGGGCTGGCGGCGCAGGTGGCCAAGGCGCTCGAGGTGCAGGGGTTCCCGAAACCCACCACGAGCAGCACGGCCGACCGGCCCGCCGGTGTGGTCGTCGAGTACGGCCCCGGCCAGAAGGAGGCCGCCCGCACCGTGGCCGCGGCGTTCGAGGGGGCCACACTGCGCGAGGATGCCGGCCTCACCACCGGTGTTCGCGTCGTCATCGGGGCCGGGGCGCCGGCGGTGCGCGAGGTGCCGAACCGCACGGGGTCCTCGCCGCTGCCCACCCCGACGGTGTCCGCGCCGTCACCCTCGCCCTCGCCGTCCATCACGACGCGCACGGCCGACCAGGACATCTGCTCCTGACCGCGGCAGGGGACCACACTTCCATCGGCTCGGTCGCGCTCTGGTCCGTCTCCTCGGATGGCGGCACTTCGCGGGCGCGGTGGTGCTGTGCCGCCGCCAGCCGGGCAGACCGGCGCCATCCGAGAGGACGAACCAGAGCGGGCGGATGCCGTTCGGCCCGCACCCGCTTTGTGCCTCGGGTGGGCGGACGGTTACCCTGTGCGACGTTGGAGGCGTCGCCTAGTCCGGTCTATGGCGCCGCACTGCTAATGCGGTTTGGGTCTCAAGCCCATCGAGGGTTCAAATCCCTCCGCCTCCGCCATCAGGAAATCCCCCGGGAGCTTGCGACCGGGGGTTTTCCTGTTGGCGATGGCGGAGCGATGGCGGGTCCCTCCGCCTCTGCCACCCACGGCTGCAGCACACGACGGCAATTCCGCGACGTGCTCGTCGGATGCCTGGATGCCGGAGCCGCCGAGGTGCCAGACTGCGCGCCATGACCCAGCCCGGGGCCCCTGCCCCCGACTCCGCTCCCCAGCCACAGCCGCGCGTCCCCGAGGTCTGGCAACCGCAGCAACGTCAGCCGAGCCTCCCCGAGATCTGGCCACCGCAGCAACAGGTTGGCCCACCCTGGGCGGTGCCGCCCCAGGTACAGGGCCAGCCGCCCTTGCCGCCACGCGCCGACTCGACACGCACCATCGCGATCATCGCGCTCGTGATCTCTGGCCTCACCCTGCTGGGGATTGGGGTGATGACCATCGCGCCTTTCCTCTTCTTCGGAGCGCTCGCGTTCGGCGCCGCGGGCTTCGGGGACGTCATCGGCGACGGCTCGATGATGTCGTCGAGCGCTTCGTACTACGGGGGTGACGTCACGCCGGCCGCCGACGGGAGCGTCACCGGGACGACCCTGGCCGCCGCGGTCACGGCGCTCGCGTCGGACAACGGCCTCGACGGGATGGCCGGGCGGGTGACCTGTGACCCGGTGCCCCACGTCGGCGGCGACGTCAGCGTGCTCTGCCGGGCCACCGACCCGGCCTGGTACGGCATCGTGCGCTTCTCGGGGTCGGACGGCTCCTTCGACGTGCTCACCATGGGTGGGCCGGACGCCTCGTTCAGGCCGAACGGGCCGAACGGGCCGGACGGACCCATGCCGTGAGCACCCCGACCGACGGCCCGCTCGTCCCCCCGTCAGGTCAGGCGCCGCAGCCGGTCCCTGCACCCGTCGACCCGTACGCCCCGCCGGCCTGGCCGCAGCAGCAGGCCTGGCCACAACAGCCGGCGTGGTCACCACAACCGGAGTGGTCCCAGCAGCCCGGCATCCCCCCGCAGGGGTGGGGCACGCCGGACTCCCGTGCACTCCAGGAGGCCGAGACGGCGCTGCGCAAGGCGCGCACCGCGCTGGGCTGGGCGATCGCGGCGGCCGTCGGGGCACTGGCGGCGCTGGTCGCCGCCTTCGTGGTGCCGGCCCTCTTCGCGTTCGGTTCGTCGGTCGGCGGGACGTACTCCTACCGGGGGCAGGTCGAGCCCTTCGAGGCGGGTAGCGCCCTGAACGGGTCGGCGGTTTCCGACGCCGTGGAGGCCGCACTGGTGGACGACGGTGCGGACGTCTCGAGCATCGACTGCCCGGACACCGAGACCGCCCAGATCTCGACCGTCATCGCGTGCCAGGGCTCGGTCGACGGCAGCGACTGGACCTACCTCGTGCACGTCCTCGACCGCCAGGGCTCCATCCTCATCACGGAGTACTGAGGCCACGCGTTTCTGCAGGGTCGGGCCGCCTGAGATCTACGGCACCACGGGCAACTTGGTTGAGCGTGTCGGCCGCACCGAGTCGGCTGCGGGGGCGACCGCCCGCGAGGTGCGCGGCGCGAACACCCACAGCTTCATCGCGAGGTACTTCACTGCTGTCGCCACGGCGGTCGTCACCCCCACCACGAGCGTCTGCAGCCAGGTGGGGGCCGACGGCATCGTGACCTGGAGCAGGTCGAGCCCGGCCGTCGTGAGGCCGAGCGTCAGCGCGAACACGAGCAGCCCCTGCACCTGGTGGCGCACCGCACCGGCTCGCCCCCGCACTCCGAAGGTCCAGCGCCGGTTGGCCCAGGTGTTGGCCACGGCCGCCGCCAGCAGCGCGACGGCGTTGGCCGCGGTCGCCGAGTCCACGACCTGGCGCAGCAGCACGAACCCGCCCAGGTGCAGCACGGTGCTGAGCACCCCGATGACGGCGAACACCGACAGCTCGGTCGTCATCGTGCGGGCGGGCTCGGCCGGCGCGCGTCCGATCCGGGTCGCGACCTCGTCGACGGGCAGCCGCCCGAGCGCCAGCCCGCGACCGACCCGCCACACCCCGAGCAGGTCGTCGCGGGCCGTCGCGGCGATGGCTACCCGGCTGTCGGGGTCGTCGACCCAGTCGACCGGCACCTCGTGCACGCGCAGGCCGCTGCGCTCGGCCAGCACCAGCAGCTCGGTGTCGAAGAACCAGGTGGTGTCCTCGACGAGCGGGAGCAGCTCGGCCGCGACGTCGGCCCGCACGGCCTTGAACCCGCACTGGGCGTCGGTGAACCGCACGCCGAGCGCGACCCGCAGCAGCAGGTTGTAGCACCGTGAGATCACCTCGCGCCTGGGCCCGCGCACCACGCGTGAGTCGCGGTGCAGGCGGGTGCCGATGGCGATGTCCGAGTGCCCGGACAGCAGCGGGGCGACGAGGGGCCACAGGGCGTCGAGGCCGGTCGAGAGGTCGACGTCCATGTAGGCGAGCACGGCGGCGTCCGAGCACGACCACACCTGCTTCAGGGCCCGGCCGCGGCCCATCTCCTCGAGCCGCACGGCCCGCACCCCGGGCAGCTCCGCGGCGAGCTGCTGGGCGAGCGGCCAGGTGCTGTCGCTGCTCGCGTTGTCGGCCACCGTGAGGCGCCACGAGTAGGGGAAGGAGCCGCTGAGGTGGTCGTGGAGCCGGCGCACGGATGCCGCCAGCGTTGCCTCCTCGTCGTGCACCGGGACCACGACGTCGAGCACGGTCGTCACGACGACGCACCTCCCACCGGCTGGGTCAGGTCGTACAACGTCTGGCCACCGATGGTCACCTTCGTGAAGGTCTGCGTGACCCAGCTGGAGATGTCGCTCGCGGCCGAGGACCCACCGTTCTGCTGGCCGAAACCACTGCTCTGCAGGAAGTAGTGGATCCTGCCCTGGGCCACGTGCTCCTTGAACTGCGCGAGCGTGGGGCTCGGGTCGCTGCCGTTGAACCCGCCGATCGCCATCACCGGCTGCTCGCTCGCCAGCTGCAGACCTGCGGCGTTCTGCGAGCCGACGGCCGCGGCGACCCAGGTGAACGAGCCCGCGTCGGCCTGCAGGGCGCTCACGACTGCGGCGCTCGGTGTCGTGGCGTCGAGCAGGCCGCGCATCCCGCCGCCTGGCGCGCCGCCAGTGGACGGACCGCCCTGGAGCGCACCGGTGCTGCCGCCGGGCGCTCCGCCCGGGGCACCGCCCGGCATTCCACCCGGGGCACCGCCCGGCATCCCACCAGGGGCGCCGCCGCCCGGCATCCCACCCGGGGCGCCGCCGGCCGGCATCCCGCGCGGGGCGCCGCCGCCCGGCATCCCACCGGGTCCGTGACCCGTCGCGGGCCCTGCGGTGACGATCGAGCCTGAGTGCGCGGTGGCCAGTGTCGTGGCGCTGTAGGCGGCGGGGCCGGCGAGACCCGCGAGCACCGCGGCCACGGCGGCCAGGGTAGCCAGGCGCCGGGGGAGCCGGGCGACGAGGAGCAGCAGCCCGGCAGCCGTGCACCCCAGGGCCAGCACGCCGAAGCGCAGCCAGTCGCCGTAGGCCTCGGTGCGCCCCAGCAGCACGAACGACCAGATGGCGGTCGTGGCACTGGCGGCGCTGAGCACCACGGCCCCGCTGAGCCGGCTCCGTCGCTCCCAGGCCTCTCCGGTGCCCATCCCGACGAGGGCGGCGATGGCGGGAGCGAGGGCGACGACGTAGTACTCGTGGAAGATGCCCTGCATCAACGAGAACGTGAGCGCCGTGACGAGCAGCCAGAGGCCCATGACGAGGTAGGCGGCGCGGCGGCCGTCGGTGCGCGGTGCGCGACACACGGAACCAGAGCCCGGCGACGAGCAGCAGCAGCGCCGTCGGCAACAGCCACGAGATCTGGCCGCCGACCGAGTCGGAGAACATCCGCCAGATGCTGCCGGTACCGGAGTTGGGGCCGCGGTTGCCGACCGAGCCGACCTCGGAGCCCTCGAGGCGGCCCAGGCCGTTGTAGCCGAAGGTCAGCTCGAGGAAGGAGTTGGTCTGGCTGCCGCCGACGTAGGGCCGGATGCTGGCGGGCACCAGCTCGACGACGGCGACCCACCATCCCGCGGAGACCCCGAGCGCCGCGCTCGCGGCCAGCCCGCCGAGCAGCCGGCGGCGGAGGGGGGTGTCGGCGCAGACCAGCCAGACCAGCCCCAGCGCGGGCAGCACGAGGAAGACCTGCAACGTCTTGGTGAGGAAGCCGAACCCGGTGAACACCCCGGCGAGCAGCATCCACCGGATCGAGCCCGCCTCGGTCGCCCGCAGCGTCGCCCACACGGCCAGGGCCATGAGCAGGGTGAGCAGGGCGTCGGGGTTGTTGAAGCGGAACATCAGCACGGCCACGGGTGTGAGGGCCATGACGAGCCCGCCCAGCAGGGCCGCCCCGTGGCCGAACCGCCGTCGCACGGTGGCGTGGACGACGGCCACCGTGCCGACACCCATGAGAACCTGGGGCAGCAGGATGGCGAACGAGCTGAGGCCGAACAGCCGCACCGACAGGGCCATGACCCACAGGGCGGCCGGTGGCTTGTCGACGGTGATCGCGTTGCTCGCGTCGAAGCTCCCCCAGAAGAACGCCGACCACGAGTCGGCGCCGGCCTGCACCGCGGCCGAGTAGAACGAGTTGGCCCAGCCGGCCGAGGTGAGGTTCCACAGGTACGCCAGGGCCGTGCTCACGAGCAGCAGCACGAAAGCGCCTCTCGCCCAACGAGGCTCGCGCTCCGGCCCACGGACCAGCCGCCGGAGCCGGCCCGCGGGAGGCGAGACCTGGGCGGCCTGCTCGTCGACCGGCGTCGGCTCAGCCGTCGCCGGTGGCTGGGGGTTGGGCGTGGTGGTCACGGTGTTCATGTCCTCACCCTGACGACGCCGTCTGTTCCCCTACTGTCCCCTTCCTGTCCGGCTCGCACGAGCCTTTGCGAGGATGGGTCGGTGCCCTCCTCCGTTCCCTCCGTGCCCATCCGGCGCGCCCGCCCCGACGAGCTGGATGCCGTGGGGCAGCTGACGGTCGACGCGTACGTGCGCGGGGGCGTCATCCCCGCTGACGCGCCGTACCTCGGCTTCCTCGGCGACGCGCACAGCCGGGATGCCGACGCCGAGGTGTGGGTCGCCGTCGACGCCCGGGGGGTCGTGGGCACGGTGACGTACGTCGAGCCGGGGTCGGCGCTGTGCGAGATCGCTGGCGCCGGGGAGGCCGAGATCCGCTCGCTCGCGGTGCTGCCGACGGCATCCGGAGAAGGGATCGGCGAGGCGCTCACCCGGCACACCATCGCGCGGGCCCGGGAGCGGGGACTGACCTCGATGGTGCTGTCATCGTCGACCACCATGCACACCGCGCACCGGCTCTACGAGCGGCTCGGCTTCACCCGGCTGCCCGAGCGCGACTGGTCGCCGGTCGCCGGAGTCCAGCTCATCGCCTACCGGCTCCCCCTTTCCTGACGGGTTCTCAGGTCGCGGGGAGGAGGACGGAGAAGGTGGTCGCGCCGGGACGGCTCGACACCTCGACGCGCCCACCGTGCGCCTGGCCCACCGCCGCCACGATGCTGAGCCCGAGCCCGGTGGAGCCGTTGGCACGCACCCGGGCGTCGTCGCCGCGGGTGAACCGCTCGAAGATCTTGGGCTGCAGCGTCACCGGCACGCCGGGCCCGTCGTCGGTCACCGAGACCCGCACGAGGTGGCCCTCGGGGTGCACCCGGGTCACCACCCGGGTGCCGGCCGGCGTGTGGGTGCGCGCGTTGGCGAGCAGGTTGGCCAGGATCTGGTGCAGCCGGGCCTGGTCTCCGGGCACCTCGACCGGGTCCTCGGGCAGGTCGAGCTCCCAGGTGTGGTCGGGCGAGGCGGCGTGGGCGTCGCTCACCGCGTTGACGGCGAGCAGCGACAGGTCGACCGGCTCACGCTCCAGGGGCCGCCCGGAGTCGAGCCGGGCGAGCAGCAGCAGGTCCTCGACGAGCTCCTGCATCCGCAGCGCCTCCGACTCCACCCGGCCGATGGCGTGAGTGACGGTGGGGGGCACCGGATCGGTCTCGCGGCGGGTCAGCTCGGCGTAGCCACGGATCGACGCCAGCGGGGTGCGCAGCTCGTGGCTCGCGTCGGCGACGAACTGGCGCACCTGGGTCTCGCTCGCCTGGCGCGCCAGCAGGGCTGACTCCACGTTGTCGAGCATGGTGTTGAGGGCGAGCCCCACCTGGCCGACCTCGGTGTGCGGGTCGGCATCCGCAGCGGGCACCCGCTCGGCGAGCGCGACCTTGCCCGAGTCGAGCTTGAGGTCCGAGACCCGACGTGCCGTGGCCGCCACCCGGTCGAGCGGGGCGAGGCTGCGCCGGATGACGACCGTGCCGCCGACGCCGACGAGCACGATCCCGATCACGGTGCCGCCGACGACGAGGCCGAGCAGCTTCGCCATCAGCTCGTCGACCTGGCGGGTGGACACGCCCACGATGAGGCGCCGACCGTCCGGGGCCGTGCGCTGGGTGACGAGGTAGCTGCCGACGTCGCCGCCGACGACCACCCTGACCGTGTCCGACCCGGCGACTGATTCGGCGACCGTGCGGACCTGGGCCGGGTCGAGGGTGTCAGCGACACCCTTGTCGTTGACGACGGCGTTCTGCTCCAGCCCCTGCCGGTCGGTGAAGACGGTGCCGTCGGGGTTGAGCAGGAGCACCAGCTGGTTGCCGCCACCGGGTGCGGCGATAGGTCCGCCGCTCGGTGGCAGGTGGCCCAGGTCGTCGCCGTCGTACCCGCCCGGCCGGCTGTCACCGACCCGGCCGAGGGCTCCGTTCAGGTCGCTCTCGATCTGCTGGGTGAGGTAGCGCTGGATCTCGAGCACCGTGAGCGCACTGGTCGCGAGCATCACAATGGTGAACAGCGCGAGCACCGAGGCGAGCAGCTTGGCCCGCAAGGTCCACTGCGAAATGGGTGGCGGCATGGGGTCGACTGCCCGGTCAGTCGGCGGGCTTGAGGACGTAACCCACACCGCGCATGGTGTGGATCATCGGGGAGCGCCCGGCGTCGATCTTCTTGCGCAGGTAGGAGATGTACAGCTCGACCACGTTGGCCTGGCCGCCGAAGTCGTAGTTCCACACCCGGTCGAGGATCTGCGCCTTGCTCAGCACCCGCTTCGGGTTGCGCATGAGGTAGCGCAGCAGCTCGAACTCGGTGGCGGTGAGGTGCACCTGCTCGCCGGCACGGGTGACCTCGTGGCTGTCCTCGTCCATGGACAGGTCGCCCACCACGATCAGCGAGCTGCCCTCGTCGACGGACACGGTGGTGCGGCGCATCAGGGCCCGCAGCCGGGCGACGACCTCCTCGAGGCTGAACGGCTTGGTCACGTAGTCGTCACCGCCCGCGGTCAGGCCGGCGACCCGGTCCTCGACGGCATCCTTGGCGGTGAGGAACAGCACCGGCACGTTCGGGTCGTCGGCGCGCATCCGGCGCAGCACCTCCATGCCGTCGAAGTCGGGCAGCATCATGTCGAGCACCACGGCGTCCGGTTCGAAGTCCTTCGCGGAGCGCACGGCGGCCAGCCCGCTGGCGGCGGTGCGCACCTCCCAGCCCTCGTAGCGCAGGGCCATCGAGAGCAGCTCGGTGAGGTTGGGCTCGTCGTCGACCACGAGCACCCGAACCGGGCTGCCGTCGGGTCGCGAGAGGGCAGGAGCGCTCACGGGGCGGGTCGTCGTCATGCCCCTATCGTGCGCGCAGGCGCTGTTCCGAGTCCATGCGTTGTCTGTGTGGTTCCTGTGAGCAGTGGGTGTGCCTGCCAGCCGGTCGACACGTGTGTCACAGCACCGCCACAGGCGCGAGCTCGATCGTCGGTGCGGACAGCCCAACCGCCTTCCAGGAGCGACGATGACCGACCGACCGGACGACCGGACCCAACCCATCTCGACCGGGTCCACGAGCGAGCAGCCGACGGTGGATGCCTGGCAGCCCTCGCTGGACGCCGGGGACGTACCCGCCTGGGCCAACGCCGGCCCCGACGGCGGCGACCCGGCATCCGCCCGCCCGGTTCCGGTCGCGGCGATGACGCCGGCCGCCGCGTACGGCCCGTCGGTGCCGCCGATCGCGGCAACCCCGGCCAAGGGCTCCTGGCGATCGCAGATGAGCGGTGGCCGCGGCCTGGCCGTCGCCGCACTGCTCGTCGGGCTCGGGCTCGGAGCCGTCGGTGGCACGGCCGTCACCTTCGCCGCGACCCACCACGACGGCATCGGCACGACCGCCGACGGCACCGCGCGCTTCGGCCGCGACGGCGACGGTGGCTTCGGCCCGCACGATGGTCGCGGTGGCCCGCCGCCCGGAGGACGGCTGCCGAATGGTCAGCTCCCCGGCGGCCAGGTGCCCGGCGGTGACCAGCCGCAGAACGACGACAGCCCGGGCCAGGTGCCCGGCGGCGGCACAGGCACGGACGCGAACGGCACCTCGCCGGCCACCTGACGGGCTGGGGGCGAGAGCGCAACGGGCGCAACGGCATCCGACGCAAGACGCCGGGCGCCGGGTGCGCAGAACCCCCGGAGAGGGCGGCTCTCCGGGGGCTCTCGCGTCCGCGGGCGGGCGGACGGTCAGGCGGTCTCGAGCCGCGCCTTGAGGGTCGCGAGCTCGTCGGCCAGCTGGGTGGGGAGGGTGTCGCCGAACTTCGCGAACCACTCCTCGATGAGCGGCAGCTCCTTGTCGCGCCACTCGTCGACGTTGACGGCGAGGGCCTTGGCGACCTGCTCCTCGCTCATGTCGAGGCCGGTGGTGTCGATGGCGTCCGGGGTGGGCACCAGGCCGACCGGAGTCTCGACGGCCTCGGCGGTGCCGTCGAGGCGCTCGACGACCCACTTGAGGACGCGGGCGTTGTCGCCGAAGCCGGGCCACAGGAAGGAGCCGTCGTCGTCGTCGCGGCGGAACCAGTTGACCTGGAAGATCTTCGGCAGCTTGGACTCGTCGTGGGCCTTGCCGATCTCGAGCCAGTGGTTGACGTAGTCGCCGGCGTTGTAGCCGATGAACGGCAGCATCGCCATCGGGTCGCGGCGCACCACGCCGACCGCACCGGTGGCGGCGGCGGTGGTCTCCGAGGAGAGCGTGGCGCCGATGAAGACACCGTGGGCCCAGTCGCGCGACTCGTAGACCAGCGGCACGGTGGTCCTGCGGCGGCCGCCGAAGAGGATCGCGTCGATCGGCACGCCGTTGGGCTCGTCGTACTCGGCTGCCATCATCGGGCACTGCTTGGCCGGGCTGCAGAAGCGGCTGTTCGGGTGGCTGGAGGGCGTGTCGGACTCGGGGGTCCAGTCGTTGCCCTTCCAGTCGATCAGGTGCGCCGGCTTCTCCTTGGTCATGTCCTCCCACCAGATGTCGCCGTCGTCGGTGAGGGCGACGTTGGTGAAGATCGAGTTGCCCTTCTCCACCGTGCGCATGGCGTTGGGGTTGGAGTGCATGCCGGTGCCGGGGGCGACACCGAACAGGCCGAACTCGGGGTTGACGGCATACAGCCGGCCGTCGGCGCCGAAGCGCATCCAGGCGATGTCGTCACCGACCATCTCGGCCTTCCAGCCGTCCAGGGCCGGCTCGATCATCGCGAGGTTGGTCTTGCCGCAGGCGCTTGGGAAGGCGCCGGCGATGTAGTGCACCGAGCCCGTCGGCGAGGTGAGCTTGAGGATGAGCATGTGCTCGGCCATCCAGCCGTCGTCGCGGGCCATCGCCGAGGCGATGCGCAGCGCGTAGCACTTCTTGCCGAGCAGCGCATTGCCGCCGTAACCGGAGCCGTAGCTCCAGATCTCGCGGGTCTCGGGGAAGTGCGCGATGTACTTGGTCTCGCTGCACGGCCAGGCGACGTCGGCCGTGCCGGCGGGCAGAGGGAAGCCCACCGAGTGCAGGCCCTTGACGAAGTCGGCGCCCTGGTCCTCGATGGCCTTGAGCACTGGGGTGCCGATGCGCGCCATGATCTTCATCGACACCACGACGTAGGCGGAGTCGGTGATCTCGACGCCGTACATCGGCACGTCGGCCTCGATGTGGCCCATCACGAACGGGATGACGTACATCGTGCGACCGGTCATGCACCCGCGGTAGAGGTCGGTCATCAGGGCCTTCATGTCGGCCGGTGACTTCCAGTTGTTCGTGAAGCCGGCGTCCTTCTCGTCCTCGGAGCAGATGAAGGTGCGGTCCTCGACCCGGGCGACGTCGCTGGGGTCGGATGCCGCGTGGAAGCTGTTCGGCTTCTTGTCGGGGTTGAGCCGGGTGAAGGTGCCGCCGTCGACCAGTCGGGTCGTCAGCAGGTCCCACTCCGCATCGGACCCGTCGACCCAGTGGATGGCGTCGGGGGTGGTGAGCGCTGCGACTTCCTCGACCCAGGCCGCCAAGCCTGGATGACTGGTGCCTGTGGTGTGCTCGGCCTGCGTGGTCATGGTGGTCCTTCCGCCGGTCTGGCTCAACTGGTCGGCCACCCCTCGCGCGAAAACCTTGCGAACCGCTCGTGGCGGTGGCTCGGCACCCGCCCGTGGGAGCCTCGTCTCCACGTTAGGCCCGCCTACTCGGGGGTAGCCACCGCGGAAGCGCTTACGCGTTATGAGGCTCCTCACAAGGTGCTGCTGGTCATGGAAGATCTTGCAGTTTGACTGGAAGTGCAGGTCATAGCGGTGGTGCCCCTTGCGTTCAGCACGAAGGGGGCGCAAGCAGCTGGCCATGTGCCGTTGCTGTGGGATGGCTGTGTGGGCCCGAACGCAACGCCGCGTTCGTACCCGGCCGGCGTGGTAGTCAGGAGAGACCGGAAGTTCTCACGCTCGGGCGCCCAGCCCATTGCGGTAGCGGCCGCGTGTGCGAACGGTCACCTCACGAGGGGCCCACTCGGTGCCGCTGTACGAACAGGAGCCCGATCATGCGCACGGCAAACCACACCCTCACCTACCTTGCCACGGCCGCACTCTCCGTCGCCGCCCTGGTCTCGGGCGCCGCGACTGCTGGCGCCCTCAGCACCCCCATCACGACCACGACCCGGACCCCGTCCAGGGGGAACGCGGACGTGAAGGTGGCCTCCTTCAACGTGAGCGGGGTGTCCTTCGACGCCCAGGCCACCGGGGAGCACCGCACCTGGCGCGTGCGGCGGCCCATCATCGCCTACGAGATCCTTAACCAGCGCCCGGACGTCCTGGGTGTCCAAGAGGCCAACCAGTCCAGCATCTATGCAACTCATTTGGACTACGGCGTCAACCAGTACATGGACCTCAAGGGGGCGCTGGCGGCGAAGGGTGGGCACTACGCGCTGACCAACTCCTACGCCTACAACTGCGTGCGGTCGACCAGCAGCGCCAACTGCGTTTACCAGAACCGGGGTGCCTCCCAGGACAACCGGATCCTCTACAACACCGACACGGTCACCCTGGTCAAGGCAGGTTCGGTGAAGTATGCCCACCAGACCGCCGGGCAGAACCCGCGCTACCTGGCGTGGGCCGTGTTGAAGATGAAGGCGACCGGCAAGCAGTTCTTCTTCACGAACACCCACCTCGACCCGTACACGGTCTCGGTGCGCAAGGCGGAGTGGGACGAGGTGATCGCCAACACCAAGCGGCTCGCCGGCGCGCTGCCGGTGGTGTCGGTCGGGGACTACAACACCTCCAAATGGGCCAGCTGGGCCGCGACCTACCTGCCGCGGATGAAGGCCGCCGGCTACGGCGACGTCCTGGGCCAGGTGTACAACAGCTCCGTGTCGCACCCGCGCGCGGCGGTGCTGGACCGTGCCTGGGTGAGCTCGTACAACGCCTACAAGAGAGACGCCCGCAGCTACTCCTACGAGGACGTGCAGTCCAGGATCGGGACCAACATCGACTGGATCTTCGCCACGAACTCGCTGCCGGTGAAGAAGTGGGTGACTGACGCCCCCATCAACATGAGCACGTTCCAGCTCGTCGGTGTCATCCCCTCCGACCACTTCCTGATCCAGGCGACGCTCACCCTGCCCTAGCCGGTTCAGTCTCTGCCGTCTTGCGGAAGCCTGCAGGCATTGGATTTCGGCGGGGGCGCACCGGTCCGGTATCGTCTCACCGTCCCCCAGCGGGGACGGGCGCCCGTAGCTCAACGGATAGAGCATCTGACTACGGATCAGAAGGTTGGGGGTTCGAATCCCTCCGGGCGCGCTCTGTGTTGAGACAGAGGATGAAGGCCCTGACCTGCGGATGCGCGGTTGGGGCCTTCGCTCCGTCCGGCATCCGGACAGTGTTTGAGGGGCCCTTGGGCCCCAAAATGGGCCCCAAAATTCGCCGCGGTGGCCTGGGGTCGGGTGGGCTGACACTGGGGTCGTGAGGAGAACCAGTCGGGTCGGATGTGGCCACAGGGCGCCCGTTCGGCGCCTTTGGGGGTCATGGACACCACACCGCACCCCCAGGCCACCCTGCTGCTCAACCTCAACGAGGTCGCGACCCAGCTGCGCTGGACGCGCCGCAGCGTCGAGCGCCAGATCTCGGACCGACGGCTGCGCGCGGTTCACCTCGGCCGCTCCGTGCGGGTCGAGCGCGCCGAGCTCGACCGTTTCGTCGCCTCGATGCGCGATCGTGATGCGGGATAGGCGCGATGCGCGGTAGGCCCGGGCCGCCGCCGCTGACAGCGCCACGACGAGGTACCGCGGCGCCGACGGACGCTGGCACGCCCGGGTCACCGTCGGGCGGCGCCTCGACGGGGAGCGCGACCGCCGCCACCTCAGCCGGGCGACCAAGCGCGAGCTCGACGCCGCCGTGCGCGAGCTGGAGAACGCCCGCGACAGCGGGCAGCAGCCCTGGCTCCTGGACAACATCGCGCTCGAGCAGTGGCTCGAGCACTGGCTCGAGGAGATCCTGCCGCTGTCGGTGCGGTGGAAGACCCGCTCCGGGTACGCCAGCCACCTGCGCGTGCTCGTCATCCCGTCCATCGGAGCCGCGCGGCTGACCGAGCTGCGGCCCGAGACCCTGGAGCGCCTCTACCGCCAGCTGATCGACGACGGCCGGTCGACCCACGTCGTGCACGGCGTGCACCGCGTGCTGCGCTCCAGCCTCAACGAGGCGGTCCGGCGCCAGCGTCTGGTGACCAACCCCGCCGCCCTGGCACGCCCGCCGCGGGTGGAGAGGACCGAGATCGAACCGCTGACCGCGCACGAGTGCCGCGCGATCCTGCAGGAGTCGCGGGGCCGGCTGAACGCTGCACGGTGGTCGGTCGCACTGTCCCTGGGGCTGCGCCAGGGCGAGGCACTCGGGCTGATGTGGGACGACGTCGACCTCGACGCCGGCGTCCTGCGGGTGCGACGTGCCGTGCAGCGACGCACCTGGAGCCACGGCTGCAGCCCGCGGCGGCGCACGGAGCCGGCCTGCGGTCACACCCGCGGCGCGCAGTGCCCACAGCGACGCGACGGAGGACTGGTGCTCGTCGAGCCCAAGACCCGCTCGTCACGGCGCTCGGTGGCGCTGCCGCCGCCGCTGGTGGCCGAGCTGCGCGCCCACCGGGCCGCCCAGCGGCGGCTCAAGGTCGAGCGGGCCAACGTCTGGGACCACACCCACGACCTCGTCTTCAGCACCGACTGGGGCGCTCTCATCGACCCGCACGCCGACTACCACCACTGGAAGCAGATCCTGCGCGACGCCGGGGTGCGCGAGGTGCGTCTGCACGATGCCCGACACACCGCGGCAACCCTGCTGCTGCTGCAGGGCGTCGACATCCGCACCGTCATGGCGATCATGGGTTGGACCGAGCTGGCCACCGCGCAGCGGTACGTCCACGCCGTCGACGAGCTGCGCCATGAGGCGGCCCGGCGGATGGGAGCGGCGCTGTGGGATGCCGCCCCTGCGGATCCGATGGGGAGTCGGCAGCTGCCCGGCTGACAGCCGGCGGGCTCGTCAACGGCGCTGGATCCGTCGCTGGAGGGCGTCGATCACCGCGTTGGCCGCCGGGATGAGCACCGGCAGGTCGCGGTCGTAGACCCGCCCCGTGTCCAGCCCGACGGCGAGCTCTTCCAGCAGCCGCGCCCACTCGCGGGCACTCACTGGGTGGACGGCCACGGGCACCGTCGTCCGGTGGTGCTGCACCACCGTCTCGGTGCGTACCGTCTCCACGACGCGGTCCACCACGGTCACGGCCGCACGCCCTGACGCGGCAGCGCGCGCCTGCTCCCAGGCCCGGTGCCGGCAGGTCCCCGAGCACCACTTCGGGACGCGGCCGCGGGCCGGGACGGGCACCTCCACCCCGCACCAACCGCACACGACGACCTGACCCGGCACCCTTGGTGCGGCCCGCGCCGTGGTTGTCGAAGAGGGTTTGGAGGCCTCGGCCGGCTCCGCTGAGTCAGGGTTCGTCACAACGTCCCTCCCACGTTCGCGTGCCGGGTTCTTCGTCACAACGATATAATCCGATCCGGGAGTGCAAGAGGTCTGTGTAGGCCATCAGATCTCAGATCTATCGGTGGGTACGAATCGGCCGGTGCGAGCAACGGCGATGCGCGGTGGGTCGGTCCGAGCGCTGACGAAACGGTGCGAAGAAGCTGAGCAGCGGGCGTGGTCGGTTCAGCTGGGATGGCTGGGTGATCATCCGAGTGACGGCGGCGAGCGCCATCGCGTCGGCGTTGGGCAGATCGGAAGCTCACACCACAAGCGGCACGTGCGGTAATCGTGCGTCGGGCTGGCGAGAGCGTCGCCGACGATGGAGCAGGGACGCTCCTTAGAGTTGCCAGCTATGGGCGAGCGGTCTGCGTGGCCAAACACGACGCATGACTGGAGCGCGACCGTCGACCCTGAGTCGCTGTTGCGCTGCTATTGGCGGGCTGCGCCGGCGCGCCACAGCAGCCCGGTTCGAGCGCACCGACAGCGGCAAGCGCCGCTACCGGCGCCCCCGCGGCGGCTTTGGAGCAAGGTGTCGCCCGTCGGGCGGGCTGGCGGGTCGAGATCCCTTCCGGCTGGGTCGCCGTCAACCGTGAGCAGTTGGAAGCGATGCCGGCCGAGCAGGTCGACTCGTTGGCCTCGAAGATGTCTGTTGAGGGGACTTACCTGCAGCGTCTTCAAGAACACGAGGCATTCGAGCTGTACGCCGCTGACCCGCTCAACCCGGCTGAGATGCGTGTGGCCTATAGCCCTGAACGGCTCATCCCCACACGTGAAGTGATTCAGGCCCTCGCGAGCGAGTTCCAAGGCAGAGACGTGGAACTAGGGAGCATCGATAGCGGGCTCGGTCGCCTGGGGATGGCCACCTTCCTGGCCGGAGACAAAGCAGCGCCCGTGTTCGGGGTGATCCTCATTGGGGACGGCGCGGACGAGGGTTCCACTGCCGTCATTTACATTCTGGCCGACAGTGCCGAGGAAGCGGCCAAACTCGCACAAAGCACGGCAGCCAGCATGGAACGGGCGTAGAAGCGCCCGCTGCCGCGGACAGGGTCCCTCTAAGAAGTGGTGGTTGCATGAAGCCTGCCCTGCCTGACGACATCGACCCAGAGCTGTGGCTTCCCTGCGGCGATGTAGCGGGCGAACGCGACTACGTGTATCCCTCTGTCTGGCATACCTCCCCAGGTCGCATGGGCGCGTATTGCGCTGCCAAGGACGTGTACTTTCGAATCTCCGCCGAGGAGATCTCTGCCGACGCGCCGATCACTACGAGGTCCTGGGTTCGTGGGTACCTGGCGGGGAGCCTGCCTAGCCCTCCCTACGAAGACCCCAGTGAGGATGAGCTCGCCGCATGGAGTGCCCGCGCCCACGCGTACTTCGCCTCAGGATCATGGTCGCCAGCGCCTGAGGAGGGGTCCCACTAAAGCATCCGCACATGCCGCGGGGTGAGCGAAGCTCCGCGCGCGCACGACGTGTCCTCTGCGACCATGCGTTCGTGACGTGGCAGAAGTTCGTTCTATCGCTGTTGGCGTTTGAGGCGTTCCTCATCGGCACTCAGTGGATTTTTCTCAGCGAGGTTTCCGGACCTACCACCGTCGCGTTCAGCACGTTCTTCGTTGTGATGATGAAGCCGTGGAAGCTGCGGCGCCCGCCGCCTCAGGGATCGGGCAGTTGACCCGGTCCGTACATGCCGCGGTGGGTGAGGCGGTGCCGATGACCGGATGTCAGGCGTCTTTAGCGCGTAACACGGTGAAGATGCCCAGAAACGGCAGGAGGCCCAGCACGGCGCCAAGCGCGCCGATGAGCCCAGCCATGGGATTGAAGGTCGTTGGGCCGCCGGCGGACGCATCGCTAGGGAAGGCATACCCCGAACCAACGAAGGCGATGATCGCGGCGAGGCCGATGATGAAGCACATGTAGAGGACCCAACTGTCTGCGAGGTCCTGACGTGTGGCGGGAGGCTTCTTCCCCGTTTGCATGGCGTCGTTCGTCACAGGACAAACGTAGAGGGGCCAGGCCGCTCGTGCTTCAGGATCTGTCCGGATCTGCCGCTGGTTGTGCCATGGACGGCGTCGTTCTCGCGCTGCGCCTGGGCGGGGTAGTTAGGTTCCGTCTATGCGGACAATCACCTCGGAGCGATTGATTCTCAGGCCGTGGGAGGCGGAGGACGCGGACTTCCTCGTCGACCTCCAGGGCCGCTGGGAGGTCGTGCGCTACCTAGGCGTTGGCTCCTCGATGATGACCTCGCGCGATGAGGCACTTGCCTCGATCCACCGCCGTCGAGCGATCAGCCAACACTCTGTCCACGGGATCTGGATCATCACCGACCGGGCCGGGGACCGGCTCGGAAACCTGCTGCTGAAGCCGGTGCCCCTGTCAGCCGGCGAAACTCCAGCGGTACCCGCCGACGTGGAGATCGGCTGGCATCTGCACCCGGACGCTTGGGGCACCGGCTACGCGACCGAGGCCGCGAAAGCCACAGTCGCCGACGCCTTCTCCCGCGGCCAACAGCGAATCATCGCCGTTACCCACCCTGACAACCGGGCCTCCCAAGCTGTCTGCCGACGCATCGGGATGCGCCACCGGGGCACCACCAGCCGGTACATGAATATGTCCTGCGAGCTGTTCGAGCTGGTCGACGGTGTGTAGCCGCATCCGCGGCGTGGTCCTCGACGAGGACTTCGATGACGTCAAGATCATCGGCCTCTACAGCTCACCTAAGGCAGCGGCCGAGGCCACCTCACGGAGTCGAAGTCGTCCCGGGTTCGCCGATGAGCCCGACTGTTTCACCGTCGACACCTACACACTTGACGGGGACAACTGGACCGACGGCTTCGTCAACATCCCCGAGCGCAACCACTGAAGCAGGCCGACCCGACCCGTCCGGAACTGCCGCCGGGCGTGAGGCGAGCTGGCCGAGGCCCCCCTCGTTTAGCTGTGGCTGGGGTGGGGTCGGGTGATGGCTGGGTTCAGGACCTCGAGTTCGCCTCGGGTGAAGAGTTGTGCGGGTCGTCCACCGTCGACTGTCGTGGTCAAGCCGGTGGGTTGTAGGAACCCGGGGGTGCGGGTGACCTTGCGGTGGAAGTTGCGGGGGTCGAGTGGTTGGCCCCAAACGGCCTCGTACACGGACCGGAGCTGGGCGACGGTGAACTCGGGTGGGCAGAACGCCGCACCCAGGGGGCTGTACTCGAGCTTGGCGCGCGCTCGTTCCACCCCATCGCGCAAGATCTGCGCGTGGTCGAAGGCCAGGGTCGACTCCTCGACCTGGGACACCGCGAGCCATTGTGCGCCGGCGGCGTCGCTGCCCGCGACCGGCTCGGCCATCTGAGGAGCCAGGGCCAGCCAGGCCACGGAGACGGTGCGCCCGCGCGGGTCGCGACCGGGCGCGCCGTAGGTGGCCAGCTGCTCGAGGTGGACGCCGTCGCGGATGCCGGTCTCCTCGGCCAGCTCGCGGTAGGCGGCCGCGGCGATGTGTTCGTCACGCAGGACGAACCCTCCCGGCAGGGCCCACCTGCCCGCGAACGGCTCGATCCCGCGCTGCACCAGCAGGACGCACAGCTCGTGCTCTCGGATGGTGAGCACCACCAGGTCGACGGTCAGAGCCACCTTCGGGGTCGTCATGCACCCAGCGTAACCCCTTGTCGTCTAGTTGACGAATATGCATTAGAAGCATATCGTCAGTTACACGATAACTAGTCCTGAGGAGGACGTCATGGCCAGCATCACCACCGCACCGTTCGTTCGTCACCTGCGCTCGTCGGCCACCAGCCACGTCCAGCACCTGTCGGGTGGGAAGGTGCGGCACAGCGCCCCGGGCGCGTCGTTCTGGTTCCGTCCGTTGACCGCCGCGATCAGCGAGGTTCCGATCGACGACCGGGAGCAGGAGGTCCTGGTCCGGATTCGCACCGCGGACCTGCAGGAGGCCACCGCCCCGGGCACGGTCACGTACCGGTTCGTCCAGCCGGAGCTGGCCGCGAGCCGGATCGACTTCTCGGTCGACCTCGGTAGTGGGGCCTGGTTGGAGCGGCCGTTGGAGCGGGTCGGCGCCTCCATCCACGGCGCCACCTCGGCCGCGGTCGCCTCGGCGCTGACCGGTTTGACCCTGGTGCAGGCCCTGGCGATGGACACCGCGGCGCTGAGCGCGACGGTGACCGCCCGGTTGTCCACGGACGACCGGCTGCGCTCGGTCGGTATCGCGGTGGTGGGAGTGCGGTTCAGCGTGCTGCGTCCCGAGTCCGACGTCGAGCGTGCCCTGCAGACCCCGGCGCGTGAGGTCATCCAGCAGGAGGCCGACCGGGCCACTTTCGAGCGCCGGGCGCTGGCCGTCGAGCGGGAGGCCGCGATCGGTGAGAACGAGCTGGCCAACCAGATCGAGCTCGCTAAGCGGCAGGAGCACCTCATCGCGCAGAAGGGCGCCAACGCCCGCAAGACCGCGCAGGACGCCGCCGCGGCCGACGCCATCGCCGCCGAGGCAGAAGCCGCCCGCACCACCGCGATCGCCGCCGCCCGGGCCGAGGCCGAGCGGGCCATCGGCCAGGCCGCCGCCGACACCGAGCGGGCCAAGCTCACCGCTTATGACGGGGCTTCCCGCGACCTGCTGCTCGCGCTGGCCCTGCGTGAGCTCGCCGGCAACCTGCCCGCGATCGAACAGGTCGTGGTCACCCCGGACATGGTCACCGGCCTGCTCAGCCGCCTCACCGCCGCTCAGGGTCAGGACTGACGCCGTGACCACCCCGAGAGTCGTCGTCGTTCACCGCCGAACCGAGTACGAGGAGCTGATCGCCCGGCACGGCACCCGCGGTCAGGCCGCGTTCTTCCTGACCACGCGCCACCAGGACCTCGACACCGTCCAGCAGCGGCACGACCACACCGAGGCAGCCCTCGCCACGGTCAGCGCCGCCATCCCCACCGAGTGGTCCCGCGCCACTCTGGAGCGCGAGGAACTGTCCCGGTTCGTCTTCCGCCCAGAGGACATCGTCGTCGTCGTCGGCCAGGACGGGCTGGTCGCCAACCTGGCCAAGTACATCAGCACCCAACCCGTCATCGGCATCAACCCACTGCCCGGCACCAACGCCGGCGTCCTCGTCCCGCACCAACCAGCCACCATCAGCCACCTGCTGCGGCAGATCACCAGCGGCAGCGCGCGAACCTTGAGGCGGACCATGGTCCAGGCCCGCTCCGACGACGGGCAGACCCTGACCGCGCTCAACGAGATCTACGTCGGCCAGCCCACTCACCAGTCGGCCCGTTACAGCCTCCACGTCGACGAGCGCACCGAGCGGCAGTCGTCCTCCGGAATCCTCGTCGGGACCGGCACCGGCTCCACCGGGTGGTGCCTGTCCCTGCAGCAGGCCCAGGCCCGCGACCTTCAACTCCCAACCCCCGAAGACCCGACCCTGGTGTGGTTCGTCCGGGAACCATGGCCCTCCCCGTCCACCTTCGCCTCCCTGACCCACGGCACCACCAACGGCAAACCCCTCACCGTGCACATCGAGTCCGACACTCTCGTCGCCTTCGGCGACGGCATCGAAGACGACCGCCTCACCCTCAGCTGGGGCCAGCACCTCACCATCGGTGTCTCCGACCGCCACCTGACCACCCTCGAATAGCCGGCGTCAACGGCTGGCCGGCGTTGCACAGGCCCGCACAGGACAAAACCGGGTCTTCCGCAGATGCGGCGAATGGGACGCGATGGTGGCCGACACGGGAAAGCGGGCTTCGCGCAAAGCTCTGAAGGACGGGATGCACGCATATGGAAGAGCGGTTCAACAAGCATTGGGTGAAGTACAAGATCGAGTCGAGCGAGGGCTACTCCATCCAGATACACAGGCAACGGATCGAGTATCTCGACGAGGTAGGAGCAGTCGACTTTGGCTGCGAGCCCTCGGTCTATCGAGGTGTCGACGTAATGGTCTCCGCGCGCGAGTTCCTCGAGCTGCGTGATCACGACCCGCAAGTGGTCATCGACAGGTTCCGCCGCGCGTTCGCCGCGGCCGGATGGAGGTTGCGAGGCTTCGACGACACCAGGATGTGGCTCGCTGCCCGCCCCCCGAGTCCTCCGCGCACGTGGATCGAGTACGGCGACCGACGCATCCACGAGAGCCCAACCGACTCAGATTGACACGTCGAAAGCCAGGGACGACGGGGTGCGACGAGGTGAACCGCTCACATGTCGCGGGTCGCACAGGTCGAGGCTGCCCCATGCAGGTGAGAAGCTCAGGGCGGAGTGGAGGCGCGTGGAAGACTCCCGTCGTGGCACTCTTCCGCAAGCGCGAGCTTGGTCCGGGCCGGCACCCCATCGTGGCGTTCTGGGAATGGTGGGCCACTGAGGGCCAGCGCATCGACCCACGTCGTGCGTCGCCGTCCACGGAGGAACTCGGCCGTCGCGTCGCGTCCATTCACCCGGACCTGACGTGGCACTTCGGGGCCGGAACGATCGCAGAGCATTGTCTGATCGTCTCCGCAGGCGGAGTCGCTGAGGTGCGACCGGTGGCGGAGAGGTGGCTTCGGGCCGCTCCGCGGGCGGACGCGGCGTGGGAGTCCCGGTCAGCCAAGTACCCGACCCGGACGCGATGAGCAACGTCCT